>DASVUX010000019.1:0-61944 GCA_036386835.1 Bacteroidia bacterium | reverse complement strand
GTGTAGCATTTGAAGGGATCGCCAATTTTATCGTAAAACAGAACGATGAACAAAGCTCTCCTACCATTGAAAAGTGGGTGCAGGGCTTTATGAATAAAGTGGATTGCCCGACCTGCCATGGTTCCCGACTAAAGAAAGAATCACTTCATTTTAAGATTGACGGGAAGAGCATTGCGGAACTTTCCATGATGGGCATTGCCGAACTTCGCGACTGGTTCAAAGGAATTGAAAAGCGGATCGATAACAAACAGAATCTTATTGCTAAAGAAGTATTGAAGGAGATTAGGGCTAGAATCGATTTTCTTCTTGATGTAGGCCTTGATTATCTTTCCCTCAACAGGAGTTCCCGTACACTGTCAGGCGGTGAAGCCCAGCGGATCAGGCTTGCAACGCAGATCGGTTCACAGCTTGTCGGTGTCCTGTATATTCTTGACGAACCCAGCATTGGCCTTCATCAGCGTGACAATGTCCGCCTGATCAATGCCCTCCGCAACCTGCGTGAAATAGGAAATTCCGTGCTTGTGGTAGAGCACGACAAGGAAATGATACTTGCAGCAGACCATGTTCTCGACATCGGGCCCGGTGCAGGTGTCCATGGCGGACATGTGATCGCGGAAGGCACTCCAACGGAGATCCTGAAATTCCATACACTTACCGCTGATTATATAAATGGCGTCAAGGGAATAAAGATCCCGGCCGAAAGAAGGAAAGGCAGCGGAAAATCCCTTGTTCTGAAAGGGGCAACAGGGAACAACCTGAAGAATGTTTCTGTGGAGCTTCCCTTAGGGAAACTAATATGCGTTACAGGCGTTTCGGGAAGCGGTAAATCAACATTAATCAATGAAACGTTATATCCGATCCTGAACAAGCATTTTTACCGTTCAGAAAAAAAACCGATGCCCTATAAATCTGTTACAGGACTGGAACACATTGATAAGGTCATTGATATTGACCAGTCGCCTATCGGAAGGACACCAAGAAGCAATCCCGCCACTTACACAAATGTTTTTGCCGATATCCGTAACTTATTTGCGGAAATACCTGAGGCAAAGATCCGTGGCTACAAAGCAGGGCGCTTTTCGTTCAACGTAAAAGGAGGCAGGTGTGAAACGTGCCAGGGAGCCGGCCTCCGCACTATCGAAATGAATTTCCTTCCCGATGTTTATGTTAATTGTGAGGCATGCAACGGCAAAAGGTATAATAAAGAAACCCTTGAGATCCGCTTCAAAGGAAAATCGATCAGCGATGTATTAAACATGACAATAGATAATGCTGTGGAATTCTTTTCAAGCATCCCCTCTATTATACAGAAAATTAAAACCCTTCATGATGTCGGGTTAGGCTACATCACACTAGGCCAGCAAAGCACCACATTGTCGGGCGGAGAGGCACAGCGTGTAAAACTCGCCACAGAGTTATCGAAACGCGACACAGGCAACACTTTCTACATACTGGATGAGCCAACAACAGGTTTACATTTCGAGGACATCAGGATCCTTCTCGAAGTGCTCGACCGCCTGGTCAACAGCGGAAACACAGTACTGGTGATCGAACACAATATGGATATCATAAAAGTCGCAGATCACATTATAGATCTTGGTCCTGAAGGCGGAAGCGGTGGCGGCCGGATTCTTTGTCTGGGCACCCCGGAAGAAGTAATAAAGAACAAAGAAAGCTTTACCGCGAAGTTCCTGAAAGATGAATTAAAACCCTTAAAAAAGGGATGATAAGGCCGGCTCTTCCTGAGTTGGCACAATTTGTATATTTGCATTAATCGAAACAGTAATAAGACTCATGACGAATCAGGATGAAGATAAAATACGGAAAGCATTTGCCAACAAGGATTGGAACGATATAAAAGCGACTGATTCCTGGCAGATCTTTAAAATAATGAGTGAATTTGTTGAAGGCTTTGAGAAGATGAGCCGGATTGGTCCCTGTGTTTCCATTTTCGGGTCAGCACGCACGAAACCTGAAAACCCTTATTACAAGCTTGCAGAACAAATTGCCTATAAACTCACAAAAGAAGGTTACGGTGTAATTTCTGGCGGTGGGCCGGGAATCATGGAAGCTGCGAATAAAGGTGCGAAAGCCGGAGGCGGAAAATCAGTGGGATTAAATATTGTTCTGCCGTTTGAGCAATCCTCTAATCCATTTGTTGATAACGACAAAAATATAAACTTTGACTATTTCTTTGTACGCAAAACTATTTTCCTGAAATACTCACAGGGATTTATTGCAATGCCAGGAGGCTTCGGGACTCTTGATGAGCTTTTTGAAGCGATCACCCTGATCCAGACAAACAAGGTGGCCCACTTCCCTATCGTTCTTATCGGGAAAAGATATTGGGAAGGGCTTCTCGCATGGGTTAAAGATACTATGCTTCTCCAGGAACATAATATCAGTGACAAGGATCTTGAACTTTTTCATATCGTTGATGAGGCGGATGAAGCTGTTACAATAATCACTGAATTCTATTCTAAATACTTACTCAAGCCCAATTTTTAATTTCCTGTTAAGATCCCTTTCATGTCTTAACTTCCAACCTTCTTGCAAGCACCTGTTCAGTTTTCATTATTCGAAAACCGAACAGGTGTTTATGCTTATAACTTATTCACAAAATCCGGGGTTATTAACAAAACCCTGTTTGTAATTACAATCATGGTGGTATCCAAACCTTTTCTAAATTAGAATAGTTTTGTTCAACACCGATATTAGGAAAATGGGAGTTTGTGCAGAATTAAACGCAGAATTATTCTACATCTAAATTAAAGTAATAATGATAAAGAAAATCTTACTCTCCTTCACTTTGTTGCTTAATATCTGCTTTTCGGCAAATGCGCAAAAAGCCCCGAAACAAAAGCAGTTGCCTTCAGTTGCCCTTGGTGTGGGAATACTTTCGTTTAACGGTGATGTAGGGAATGGTGTTAATCTGAGTTCATTCAGCCGCATCCGTGGCGGATACAATCTTGTTATAGAGCAGCGGATCGGAAAATACATTGGTGTTTCGCTTAATGGATTATACGGTAAGCTGGCCGACAGCGATAACCTGAAAACCAGCAACAGGAACTTTCAATCACAGATAATCCAGGGCGACCTTAACCTTGTGCTCCATTTCGACAATGACCTTATTTTCAAACGTAACAGTGCTTTCGCCCCTTACCTGTCTGCAGGTTTCGGGTACCTTATGTTTGATCCTCATGGTGATCTTAAAGACAAGAATGGTGTAAAATATAATTATTGGTCCGATGGAACAATCCGGAATATTTCTGAAACAGATACGAATTCACTGGCATCTTCAATTATTCAGAGGGATTATACGTATGAAAGCAAACTGAAGGATTCTTCAGTGAATTATTCACGCAGTACTTTCTCTATTCCATTAACATTAGGGTTCAATCTCAAGCTTTCCGATAATATCAGCATCAACCTGGCTGCAACGTATTGCATGACCATGAGCGATTATATCGACAATTACAAACGCGGAGCTAATGACAATTACATCTTTGCGCATGTTGGCCTTAAATACAGCTTTGGCAAGCCTTATGACGACAGCCCTGAGATCTACCAGTCCGTTGATTTTTCTTCCCTTGACAAGCTTGATACTGATGGTGATGGCGTAAATGATGGAAATGACAGGTGCCCGGGATCACCTGCAGGTGTTAAAGTAAGTAACCGCGGCTGCCCGCTTGATGATGATGAAGATGGTGTTCCTGATTATCGGGATAAAGAGCTCCAGACCGCTAAAGGGCTGCTTGTGGATGAGAATGGTGTAACAGTTACAGATAAAGCTATAGCTGACAGGCAAACGCAATGGGATTCACTTGCTACCGAAAGAAGTGAATTGTTCAATGAAAACCCAAGCCTCGCATACCTGAAAAGCGTTGATGAAAAAGCTGCTGAATTGAGGAAAGCCAACCCGAATGCAGCTGCATACAGTAAAATACCTGCAGCGCTTAAGCCTGCTGATAAAAACAATGACGGTTATATTTCTTCTGAAGAGATCGGTTTAGCGATTGATTCTTTCTTTGACGGGGATTCCGCTTTCACAGTAGAAAGGCTTAATGACCTTATTGATTATTTCTTTGAACAATAAACCAAAACAGAAACTAACACAACAAACATATGTTAAAATACGGAGCACTTTTATTCAATACTCTGGCATTGTTGATCTATCAGTTTTTCTTCGCTGATGGCGTTGTAATCACTCAACAAATCCCTTCCAGTGCTAAACCCGACACAGAGTTTACTGTCGAGTTAACTATTAATAAAGGCTCAACAAGCGGTTTTGCTAAACTTCAGCAGGACCTGCCCGAAGGTTTTACTGCTGTGCAGGATGAAAACAACGGGGCTTCTTTCACATTCAGCAACCAGTCAGTTAAATTTATCTGGATGTCGCTTCCTAATGATAAAGAATTCAAAGTAAAATACAAAGTTAAAGTTGCATCGGGAGTGAGCGGACAAAAAAGCATCGCAGGGAAATTCTCTTACGTAGTTGATAACGTTAAACAATCAATTGATATCGTTCCTTCAAATATTACCATTGAAAATCCGGGAGCAGTTGCTGCAACGGATAATGCCGGCACCAATGATAATACAGCAGCCACCCAACCGGCAACAGATAATACCACTGCGGCTACTCCAACTACAACAGCTAATGAACCGGCTTCTATAACATGCTCACGTAACGTCCCGGGAAATGCTTCAGGAAACTTCACAGTTGAGCTAACCATCAGCAAAGGGAATGTTGCCGGATTCGCCAAGCTGCTTGAAACACTGCCTGCGGGAATGAGTGCAACCGAAGGAGAATCCCAGGGAGCCTCTTTCAGTTTCAGTGAAGGTAAAGTAAAATTTGTATGGGTATCCATGCCTGCAACACCGGAAATTAAAATCAGTTATAAAGTCAATGCCGGATCTGTAAGCGGAGCTCAAACCATTGAAGGGGTTTTCTCTTATATTGAAAATGATGAGACGAAGAAGTACACTATTCCTGCGTCAACAGTAACAATTGGCGGGACAATGGCTGCAAACACAACAACTGATACTAACACCAATACCGCTGTTCCTGACACCAGGACACCGGATAATACTATGACAACGAATACAGCAGATAATACCGCCAATACAACAGATAATACTGCGAATAATACTGCTGCGAATACTTCGACCAATACTGCAGCCAACACTAACACAGATAACTCCACGAAAGATCTTTCAGCTACCACTATACCGTCACCACAGGGTAATGTAAATTATAAAGTGCAGATAGCAGCTCTCAGAAATGCAGCAGATGCCAATAAACTTGCAGCACGTTTTAATATCGATCAAAAGATCGACCTTGAAATGGCAGAAGGCTATACCAAATACATTGTTGGCTCACACCCTGAATACAAGGCTGCGCGTGATTCCCGTGAGAACATCCGGTCAAAGGGGGTGAATGATGCTTTTGTTACCGCATACAACAGCGGAAAGCGGATCACTGTCCAGGAAGCCCTTATGATCACCAGTCAGAAATGGTATCGATAATAGCAATGAACGTTTAGCCTAAACTCAATTTAGCATCGGAACTATGTTAAATTGAGTTTTTTGTTATATTTGTGAATATGGTAAAGGAATTGAAAGTTATTTCATTTTTATTACTCCTGAGCTGCTCAATTTTTGCTCAGAACGGAACAGTCCCTGCTGATAGCGCTTCGAAAGACACCACCATCTCTGTTAAACCTAAACAGAAGAATGTCTTTGTATTTAAGCCGACCATCGGTTTAGGGACGGGCCTCTTTTCCTTTTATGGTGATTTATACGGAAAGAATTTTCAAAACCCATCCGTTAGCCGCATCGCATACGATCTTGGTATTTCTCAACGCCTTACCGAATATCTTCAGTTCAATTTTAATGTGATCTTTGGACAGCTTGGGGCGAATGAGCATATGGTGGCCGGTTCCAGGAACCTCAATTTCAATTCCCATATCAGGGCCGGCGGAATCAGCTTACTGTATAATTTCGGCAATTTCCTTCCGGCAGACCGCTGGGCAAGTCCGTATATAAGCGCAGGTATAGAGTCCTTTGAATTTCTTTCCAAAACCGATCTCGGGGATTCGGAAGGTAATCTTTACAATTACTGGTCGGACGGTACAATCCGTAATCTTCCGGAAAATGATCCTAATGCTGCAAATGCTATTGAGATTAAACGTGATTATACCTATGAATCCGATATAAGGACAATGAATCTGGATGGGTTCGGAAAATATGCAGAACGTTCATGGGCACTCCCTGTCGGGGCAGGTGCTCTCATGAAGATCAACGATTACTGGACATTCAAGATCGGGGCTACAATGCATTTTACATTCACCGATTATATTGACGGTGTTACCGCTCAAAGCATTGAAGGCAGAACAGGCAACAGCAGGAATGATAATTTCATGATGAGCTCCTTTTCAGTCCATTATAATCTTGGGACCAAGAAGAAAAGCCTTGACACCCTTGATGATGACCACTTCAGTGATATAGACTTTTTCGCTCTCGATCTCGAAGATTTTGATAAAGATGGGGTTCCTGATACGAAGGATTCCTGCCAGGGAACTCCGGCTGGTGTGCCCGTTGATGCCTTTGGCTGCCCGCTTGATGATGACGGGGATGGTGTTCCTAATAACTCCGATGATGAACCTTCAACACCAAAAGGTGCATTGGTTGATACACGCGGGGTAACATTAAATGATTCCACTATCGCTTACCAGTATAGCTATTATACGGATTCTACGGGCTTATTTGCAAAAGTGGAGCATCATGACCATAATGGTAACAGTTATCGTAATGTAGCATTGCAGAAAGAATATACTGTCGAGCTTGGCACCTTTAAAAAAGGCTTGCCGCCTGAACTAATGACAAAATTCCTTAGTGTAAACGATATCTCCAGCACACTGATAGATGATTCCACCACGATCTATACTGCAGGTAAATTCCCTGATCTTCTTTCAGCGGAGAAAAGGCGACAGGAATTAGCCAGCCAGGGATTAACAGACGCGAAAGTTGTTTACAAACAGAACGGAAAATATCATACAGCCCCGAAATATGGCACTCCTGAAGCTAATACAATGGCAGCTGATGACAATAAAGCGAACAAGGGGAATCAGACTGGGAATAACAGCGGGAACAACCCGGGCGGAAATAATAATGCCGGAGAGAATAAGGTTGCCGGAGGTAACGGCAATACAGGAAACAATAATGCTGGGTCCGGCAGTAATAATTCTGACAATACCGGTAGCGGATCTTCAGAAATCAGCAACCAGGCAGGTGTTGTTTTGCGTGTTCAGCTTGGCGCATACCGTAACCGCCTTTCCAAGAAAGTTTTCAAGGATATCAATGATCTTATCGAGATCAAAACCGAAGATGGCTTGTATAAATACCTGACCGGATCATTTACCAGTTTTGATGCTGCCGCCAAACATAAAGTGGAAATGCTCCTGAAAGGTTATAACGGTGCTTTCATTGCTGCTTACAAGGATGGTAAACGCGTTTCGCTTGCAGAAGCAGGTGCAACCATGCCGAAGAAAGATGAGGAGCCGGAAGTATCCGACAGCAGCGCGGTGAATGGGGCTGATAAAAACCTTGTTACATTTAAGGTACAGGTTGGCGCTTTTAAGAATGAACCTCCTGCCGAAAAACAGGAACAGTTTAATAAGGTCAAAGGGATATCCAGGGAAGTCACATCAGCAGGTCTGAACCGTTACGTGGTAGGGTCGTTCAATGATTACAAATCAGCTGAGAAACTAAAGGCCGAACTTGCTAAGAATGGTCTTCCGGATGCGTTCATCATTGCTTTTTTTAACGGGGAATACATCTCCATCCAGGAAGCGATTGAGCTCGCCAAATAACATTATAGTGGCATTATCTTTGTCAATGCAACATGACCATAAAAACTACTTCAATGAAAGTCCTTTTTAAAACTTTTTTCCTGTTCGCTGTTTTGTTATCCGCTAATGAGATCTGTGCACAAAATACTGCACCAAAAACATCGGACCCTCAAGCCACACCGGCTACTAAGGTAACACCTGCTGCACCTGTGCATGAAGCAACAAGCTCGGAACCGGCAAGGCATGAAGATGCAAAAGCGGCACCAGCTGCGGAGAGTACTTCATCACCTGCTGGAAGCCCCGCTCCTGCTTCTGATAAAAACGAGGCCCCGGCAGGCGGAACACAAAAGATGGCTATCACCGAACAAGGGGTAGACAAAAGCAAGAAAAAAAATAAAAGTGCAGCGGCCCCCGCCTCATCTCCTGAAGGGACAACCACTACCGCTCCAAAAGAATAAGAAGGCCGGAAGGGCTTTTTTTACTCCAGGTTTCAGCAGCCAAACCACATTCGCTTTCTTTCGTAGATGAAATAAATATTAAGATGAAAGAACTAATTCTTATTCTAAGCGTTATTACTCTAAATAGCGGGTTTTCATCCTGTGCTGAAAAGAAAAACAATACAGCAAATGATCCGCTCAACCAACAATTAAACTCAACAAAAATGGATACGGCAACTTTTGGTGCAGGATGCTTCTGGTGTGTAGAAGCTCAGTTTCAGTTATTGGACGGGGTGATCTCCGTGGAATCAGGATTTGAAGGCGGCCATGTAAAGAACCCCGCTTACAGGGAAGTTTGCAATGGCACCACCGGGCATGCTGAAGTCGTAAAGATTGTGTACGATGAATCAAGAATATCATATGAAGAAATGCTTGCGGCTTTCTGGCAGACACACGATCCAACTCAATTGAACAGACAGGGTAATGACATCGGGACACAATACCGGTCGGTCATCTTCTATCACAATGATGAGCAGAAGACGCTTGCAGAAAAATATAAAGCGGAGTTAAATGCTTCCGGTGCCTGGGAGAAGCCTATTGTTACCGAAATTAGCCCTGCTGCTGTTTTTTATAAAGCGGAAGGGTACCACCAGAACTATTTTAAAGAAAATGGGGATCAGCCTTACTGCAGCTACGTAATTCAGCCCAAAGTGGAGAAATTCCGGAAGGTCTTTAAAGAGAAGCTAAAAAAATAACACCGATAGTTTTCTATCGGTGTCCTGCAGCCTTATTTGCTTGGCCGTGTGAATTCTTTGAATTGCGAATAAGAATTAACACTGTATTTCTTCGCAATTTGCTGCATTATTGTTATTCCTATCAATAAAGCAAGAATCGTTTTCATAATCTACCTTTCCTTTCGTTTTAATGATTCTACCGTAAAATTACTAATGAATCCGCCATATTCAGGGAATATTCGGTCAAAGGACAGAATAGACAAACTAAAGGGTTTATTCCTCATCCAGCTTATTTGAAGTAGAGTATCCCCGCCATTTCTCAATCACAGCCTGCATATCCTGTGGGAGCTCCGAATCAAAATGAACACGCTTACCGGTTACCGGATGGTCAAAACCAAGGGATTTGGCATGGAGCGCATGTCTAGGTAAAAGCTCAAAGCAGTTCTCGACAAACTGCCGGTATTTAGCGAAGGTTGTACCCTTTAAAATTCTGTTTCCTCCATAAGTATCATCATTAAACAGTGAATGCCCTATGTGCTGCATATGTGCCCTTATCTGGTGCGTCCTCCCCGTTTCAAGCTTGCATGCGATAAGTGTAACATATCCGAACCTTTCGAGTACTTTATAATGTGTTACGGCATGCTTCCCGTATTCGCTGTCCTCCGGGAAAACATCCATTAACTTACGGTCTTTCAGGTGGCGCCCTATATTCCCTACAACAGTCCCGCTATCTTCCTTGAAATCACCCCAGACAAGGGCGATGTATTGCCTGTCGAGGTTACGATCAAAAAAATCCTTTGCAAGCTTTGTCATTGCAAGCTCGCTTTTTGCCACAACCATGATGCCGCTTGTATTTTTATCCAGGCGGTGAACCAAACCAGGCCGCATGGAGGGTGTAATGGGATTGCCGCCTTTTTCCCCTGTTACCCCTTTATTATTCACAGGAAGATGCTGGAAGTGATAAACCAATGCGTTTACTAAAGTTCCTTTATAATTGCCGTATCCCGGATGCACCACCATTCCGGGTTGCTTATTTATTATGATCAGTGAATCATCTTCATAAACAATATCAATGGGAATATCCTGCGGGATCAGTTCTATTTCTCTTGGGGGATGGGCAAAAACAACCGTGATCACATCAAAGGGCTTTACCTTATAATTGGACCTTACAGCTTTATCATTAACAAGAATATTTCCGTTTTCCGCAGCCTGCTGGATTTTGCTCCTTGTAGCATTTTCGATCCGGTTCATTAAGAACTTATCGATCCGGAGCAGTGACTGGCCTTTATCAACCGTTAATTTAAAATGTTCAAAAAGACCCTGCTCTTCTTCTTCAATGGGCTCATCCTGCAACTCAGGTTCTTCATTCATTTGCTTACTCTTTAAATTATCGTGAAATAATAAACTTTCTGACTGCTGATGCCTTCACGAATTGTATCCTGATGAAATAAATACCGTTCACGAGACCCGACACATCAATTCCTCCTGTATCCAGGCCATTTTCAATTACCGTTCTCCCTGCAAGGTCGAGAATGGAATATCTTGCGGATGAGGTTTTAAACGCTTCCGCATTTACAAATAAATAATCATTTGCGGGGTTGGGAAACACTGCAACGGCCTGATCTGTTTCTGCCGGGTTAATGCCTACAAGATCAGCCGAAGAGCCTATTACAGGCCGCATCATTAATGATCCGGTATATGGAGGGTTATACCATCCACCTGTTGTCTGGTAAAATATTTTAGTTTGGGTATTAGTATTCCTGTCTACACCGATGTTAATCGGATCTGAACCGGTTTGATCAAAGCCTATAAAGAAGTTACCTGTAGATAAAAACAAGGGTTGATCAAGGCAATAACGGGTAAATTTATCATGTCCCGTTTCATTATATGCCGGTGTGCTCAATGAAGGATTAATATAAACAGCTGTTCCCGGGCCGTTCCCGGAGGCAAGCCATACTTTTAATCTGAATGTATAAAGCTCGGCATTTACCCACTGTGGGTTAAAGTATATATCAATGCACCGAAGGGTGTCCGGAACATTAATTAAAAATTTATTGGCAATCTGGGCATGAGGCACACCGGCAAGTCCAAATGTTCCTTCGGCTGAGCCGTCATCATAAGCAAAATAATTATCGAAGACCTGCACATGACGTACGGTATCACTTGGCAGGGTGTCGTTCGGAGAAGAATCAATAAACGACTCGATAGTATATTCAGTCCTCCCCGGAAGAGGCGAAGGAATTACATAATTCAGGCGCGGGAAAGCACATGCGGAATCATTCACCCCATCAATATATCCAACGGATGAAAAGGGATAAAAATCAAGTCCTCCACCTGTATAAGTCGTATTCACCTGGTTATTGTTCGCATCATAGATCCTATATCCGAATGCACCAGAATGCAGTGTATTATCATTGTTCCGGATATAGGTGGTGTACCTCGTCTTCTTGTAGAGGGTTGAATCATACTGACGCCAGGGCATAGCGTAATATGTTTTAATAAGTGATGGTGTGTTATAAACAAAAGCTGCATCTTCAAATACAGTATCAGCAGCAAAGCGGTTCCTGTTGAGATAAACCTCATCAATATGCCAGTGATCACCATTACCGCTAAGCGTTGCCCAGTTACTGAACCTGAACTGGAAACCGTTTTTCAGAAAATCCGGATCAGTTATTTTTATCATTACCAGCTTCCATACAGAATCACTTACTGCAGAAGTCAGGCCTTTCTTTGCCCATACATGATGCCAGCTTCCTGCCACAGGCTTTTTAAATTCCAGGATAATCGAATCCGCGATATCAGGGTAGTTTCCCCGTCCCTGGGCCTGGTAATAAAAGCTGAAATAAACTGATGTATCACCCGGGAAATCCAGGTTGATGGGTTTTGAGGTTAGCGTATCCGCTTTGCCTGTAGAGCCCGATGATGAACTGAAATTGTATGGATAACCGCTTGCATTTAAGCCGTCAAATGTGGCTACACCCAGTGTAGGGGGGGCAATCGGGAGTGTCCTGTTTATAAAAACATAGTTATTCAGCCATTTGGCCGTGTCCGGATATGGGCCTTCATAAGAAAAATCATCCCGGAACCCTTTCACATCAATGGAAAGTGTATCCGTTATTGATCCACCGCTCCGGTATTGGGAGCGCTCCTTTAATTCAGTGCTCTTTTCTACAAGTGCGGCATTCGAGTTTAAAATACCTTCCACCCAAACCTGTGAGGTGATGCTGAAAGGAAGCAGAAATAAAACTGCTGTGAGTAATTGTTTACAGATCATCAAAATTGAGGTCTTTTTTAGCTGAGTTGGTATCGGGCTTTACGATCTTATTTTTGTCTGCCGTAAAAAACAAGTCAATCGCGGCACCCATATTAACAGATTTATCTTTTCCGCAGGAAGGTGTTTGTTTATACACCTTCGAGATCATTGAATCTTTTGGTTCATCAAAGACAACTGAACCAAGGCTGAGGGAACTTTCAGCAAGACTGCTCATTGCTTCTTTCCTTGTGAGGCCATACAGGCAAGGAATGCCAACCTCTTCATCACTAAGCCCTTTTCCTATCACAAGATCTATGACGGTTCCTTTCTCAATTGATTCACCGGCTGCCACTTTTTTTCCTTTGACCAGCTGTTCAAGAACACAGTTCGCACACTGGTCCGGGACATATTTCGTTTTTCCCAGCCGGAGCCCGTAACTGGTGATCATGGAAGCAGCTTGTCTCAACGAGCGGTCTACCAGTTTTGGCATCCTTACACTCGGTGGGTGAAGGGATGTAACATAAAGAAATATTATCCTGTTTTCTTTAACTTCCGCTCCCGGTTCCGGCTCCTGCTTTACTACAGTTCCTTTTTCCGCTTTTATATCGTAAATAGAATCTATTACCAGGTAGCGGACATTTTTATCGGAAACGAATTTGTCAAGCTCAGCAAGTTTTATATTCTTAAAATCCGGTACTTTAATGGATTCTCCATGCTTAGTAGAGGATTTAAGCCAGGACATCAATCCCCAGAACAATAAAGAGATTACTATTATATAAACCGCGAGATTTATTAAGAAAACTTTGCTTTTAAGAAACTGGAATATGCCCTTGAACATAAAATATCTGCTGCGGATTAGATCACGAATGTACGAATTTTAAGGGAACGGTAAAAGGCCGATTTAATTGCATGATCCGCTTTAAAATCAAGCCATCCATGCATCCGGGCAACCTTTACGGAATGTCTTCGTCTTAGTGTTTTTTTATCCTTATTGAACTGCGAGCTTTTGTTTTTTCACCCCGAAATCAAGGATGCGGTCAATAAAGTCATAGGGCTTATACCCGTTAATGGCCGTTTGGTGAAATATACAAGTAGCGGGCGTCATCCCGGGCAGCGAGTTTACCTCGATAAAGATCACCTCCACTTTATCAGGATTATAAACCCGTACAAAAGCGTCAATGCGGCAATAGCCGTTTACATTGAGCACTTTTGCTGCTGCGCCTAATGTTTCTTTTACTTTATCGGAGATTTTCTGGCGGCTTGCAGGATCAGGGGAGTATCTTGCCGGGGTGATATTCTGGCCTTGTCCTGCAAGAAATTTTTCTTCCAAAGATAAAACTTCTCCTTCACTCAGGGCTTCGGAAGCTTCAAACACCTCATATACGAGATTTCCACGGGCATCATATTTCGTGAGCATCCCTCCTGTGATTTCAATAAAATGGGCAGAATCTTTTTTACTGATCAATTCCTCCACAAGGATCACCCGTTTCCTGGGGAATTCTTCTTTGTCTTTAATGTGCAGTAATTCAGCAGCAGCCACGTCCAGCACTTCCTGCTTCCTGAATATCAGTTTCGCGAATGCTTCAAATTCCTCAGGGGTTTTCACTTTGCGGACGGCAGAACTGCAGCCGTCATCTACAGGCTTGGCGATAAAAGGATATTTTATTTTCTCTTTAATAGCCTGTAAGGCTGCTGGTTTATCCTTATTCCACTGCTCTTCAGTTATAAGGAGGTGTTCTGCAACCAGGAATCCGTTTTGCTGCAGCAGCTCATTGGTTTTGTATTTATCTATAGTTATCTGCGAACTTTCAACCCCGGAGCCGTTGTAAGGCAAACCTATTTTTTCCAGCTCAGCCTGCACTGCCCCGTCCTCCCCCGGACGGCCATGAAGCGCAATAAAAACAGACTCCACGGTATTTCCAAGATCCTGGTAAGTCAGTCGTTTTGGTTTAGCGAGGTTGTCGGGCGCGGAATACTTTGACGTGATCCCGGCACATTCAGCAATAATCCCCTTCACAACCTCGTGGATCCTGTAATTCTCAATCTTTTCACGGATATCGTCTGCATTGTCTTTTAAGAGGATGTTTACAGGGATCTGGTACATAATGTGCTCTTCCGCACTGCCGGTAAGAAAAACGGGAACCGGCTCATACTTTGATGAAGAAGCGAGCTTTTCGTAGATATTACGGCCGCTCTCCACTGAAATATGACGCTCGGAAGAATACCCCCCTAAAATAACAGCGACTTTGATTTTGCCTGTATTCGCCTGCTTGTCTTTTTCAATCGCTTCATCCAGCCAGGTGAGGAGCTTACCAAAAGATTTGTTGTTGCGGCTTCCGGCTATTCTTTGTGCAAGCGAAGTGCGGATGATATATGTAAGAAACTGCGATGGATTCAAGCCGATCTCCGCTGCCTGGTGAAAGAAGAATGAAGAGGGCATCATTCCCGAAGTTGTGTTGGGATCATTAAGAAAGATCTTGCCGCTGCTTGACAGGAAACCATCAATTCGTGCATATACGTCAAAGCTGAGTGCTTTAAAAAGCTGTTCACATTCTTTCCTGATTGCCTGGATCTGCTCATCCGGAAGATCGATCGGGGTGATTTTCCGTGATAATCCCGGGAGATATTTGGAACGGTAATCAAACAATTCCTTGCCTTTCCTGATTTCTGTCGGGGGCAAAGCCACGGGTTCACCGTTTTCGTTCTGCGCCACGATACAGGAAAACTCTTTTCCTTCGATAAAACCTTCAACCAATACCTTGCTCTCACCATCTGTTGCTGCAAGCACCACTCCCTCCTTCTCCGTCCTGAAAACCTGGTCGAGAAAAGAGATAAGATCTGCAGGATGGTAAACGATGTTACCGGATTTTAATGTTCCGCTTATAACTTCAAGCGGCATGCTGATCCCCTCGCGGATATCGGAAAGACTGCGTACATAGGAGCTTTTTGCCTCGGCAGTCATTGCAGTCCATTCAGAAGCATCCAGCCATTTTGTAAAAAGGGCTTTTTCAACGGCTTCCATGAACTTAAAATTATCTTCATCATGTAGAATACTTACTCCTATGGAAGAACCCTGGTTAGCCGGCTTGATAACGAGGGGAAACCCGATCTCAGTTTTTGCCTTGCTAAAGAGGTCCCTGCACTTGCCTGTAATGTATTTTTCTCTATCGATAGTAAAAAACTTCGGGCTGTTAAAACCTGCATTTACCATTAACTGCTTCTGAATGCTTTTATCAATTCCAATTGCAGAAGGCAGGATACCTGAACCGGAATAAGGTATTCCCAGGTATTCGAACATGCCTTGGATTTTGCCATCTTCCCCGAAAGGTCCGTGAAGACAAAGAAAAGCAAAATCAAAATGATCTTTTAATTCCCCTGCTGTTATTCTTTTACCGATCCTGTTTATCATTTCCAGCTGTTCACTCTCCGTAAGAGCACCTATCTGCTCAGCATAGATCTGGAAATCGCCATCCTTTGCCGGGATGAATTCCGCAGGCGGATAAAAATCCCGTACACTTCCCTTGTAAACAAACTCCCAGTTCAGCAGCACAAAATTCCCGAAGCTGTCAACAAACACCGGAACTGGATCAAATAATGCTTTGTTCAGGTTATCGTAAACGGTCCTTCCGCCGGCAAAAGATATTTCACGTTCCTTGGAAAAACCTCCGAATATAATGCCTGTCCTGATCTTCATAGTGTTGTATATATAAATGAAATGTAAGCGTGGATCTGATGCTTCAGATAATTGCTTTACAAATTTAACCCGATGTCAGGGTGATTTCAGGCCAGCTGCTTCAAGTATTCAACAAGTTTACTAACAGCTATTCCGCGATGAGATATTCTATTTTTCTCCTCTATACTCATTTCTGCAAAGGACTTTAAACTTCCTTCAGGCTGAAAAACGGGATCATACCCGAAACCCTGCGTGCCCCTCTTTTCAGTTAATATCACCCCTTTAACCACCCCTTCAAACAGCATTTCTTTTCCTCCGACTACAAGGGATATAACGGTTTTAAATTGTGCTGACCTGTTCTTTAGTCCCTGCAGTTCAGAGAGGATCTTGTCCATGTTTGCATTGGCATCCTTCGCTTCTCCCGCGTAACGGGCAGACATTACACCCGGACGCCCGTCCAGTGCTTCTATTTCGAGACCTGTATCATCCGCAAAGCAATCGCAGCCGTATTTTTCATACACATAAAATGCTTTTTGGGAAGCGTTCCCTTCAATCGTTGGCCGGGTTTCAGGGATATCCTCTGTGCAGTTGATGTCGGTCAGGCTTAAGATCCTGACAGGAGCAGGAATTAAGGCCTGAATCTCGTTCGCTTTATTCTTATTTCCTGTCGCAAATACCAGTTTCATATGTATATTGATATGAATACAAATGTAGCATTAATAAGGTTTATTTAATTAATTTAGCCACCGCGTTAACAGAATATCACCCCTATAAAAGTGAGCAAGGTAATGAGCGATAATCGTTTCTTTTTATTTGATACATACAGGAAAATAAAACACAAGCTTCCCTCGTATGTACTTAAATCGATCATCAAACTTATACCCATCTATCTTATTACATCCATCTTTGAAATTTTCGGGCTTTTTATATTATTCCCTGTCATAAAAGTGATAATTGACCCTTCGATCATTCACACGAATAAGTATGTGAATTATATTTATTCTACACTTCACTTTACCAGCAATACAAGTTTTGTTCTGTTTCTTTTCAGTTCAGTGACACTTTTGTTCGTTCTTAAAAACCTCCTGATCTACCTGATCTCGAAAAGGCAGATCGCTATTGCCTTTAGCCTGGCGAACAGGTTATCACTTGAGAAATACAATTCCTACCTCAAAAAAAGTTACGGGTTCCACTCCGACAATAATACCGCTGTGCTTTTAAGAAATTTCACCCAGATGCCTTTTGAGCTCATTAATTACATCATATTGCCGTTTATAGCGATTTTAAACGAGCTGCTGGTGCTCCTGCTGATCATTACCGGTATTACGATTTACGACCCTTTGCTGTTCTGGTCCCTGATCATATTTACTGCACCTTTTCTATTGATTTACAATAAAATCTACAAGAAAAAATTAAGGGAGGTTTCGCTGAAACGGGATGAAGAAAGTGCCAACATGTATAAGCTCGGCCTTCAGTCGATGGAAGCTTTCAGGGAAATCACCCTTTTTAATAAAACCGGTTATTTTAAGCCCCTCTTTAAAAATACAGTTGATAAGTACAGCAAGTCCCTGTCAGAAACCTACCTCATGAATGCATTTTCACCGAAATTTGTGGAAACGGTTGCTGTCCTTGCTATTTTTTCAATTTTTATTTCAGGGTTCCTGCTGAACAAGGACCTTGCTGTTCTGGCCCAGTTCCTCATCCTGTTTGCTATTGCAGCTTTCAGGCTGATCCCCTCAATGAACAAAATCATATTATCATCCAATTATATCAAGTCAAGTTCTTATATATTCAAGCATTTTGATGCTTCGATCGAAGAAGTGACACCGGAAGCGGAAATGCCATTAAGCCCGCCTATAAGTTTCAGGGAGAAGCTGGTCATAAAAGACCTTAGCTTCAGCTTTAGCGAAAAAAATGTTCAGGTCCTGGATAAGCTGAACCTGGTGATTACAAAAGGCCAGACAATCGGAATAATAGGATCATCGGGCACGGGAAAAACAACGCTTCTTAATATATTACTGCGCCTGCATTCTGAAAGCAGCGGGGGTATTTATGTTGACGACACCAAAGTGGACCGGTCGAATGTTTCATCCTGGTACCGCCTTGTAAGTTATGTCCCCCAGAACATAACATTGCTTGATGGTACGATCACCGAAAATATTGCTTTCGGAGTCCCCGTTAATGAAGTGGATGAAGCATTACTGAAAAAAGTGATCAATCAATCGCAGCTGGAAGAATTTGTTAAGACCTTGCCACTGGGCTGTGAAACCCAGATCGGTGAAAAAGGAATGCGTATTTCCGGTGGACAGCGGCAGCGCATCGGCATTGCCAGGGCCCTTTATCATGGGGGCCAGATCCTGATTTTTGATGAGGCCACCAGCTCTCTCGACACAGAAACGGAAGAAATGCTTACCGAAGCAATTAATAATATTTCCCACAAAGACCTTACCATTATCATTGTGGCCCACAGAATGCAAACGTTAAAGTATTGCGATACCATTTATAAATTAAATAAAGGTTTAATCAGTTTAAGCCATCAGAACTAAATATCCTGCAATGAGGCTTAAAGTTTTTGATGTGATCAATGATCCCCGCAGGATTTCAAGCATAGACGTATTCAGGTGCATTGCTATTATTGCTGTAGTTGCCTATCATTTTAATGCCTTTCTCCCATATGGCTACATTGGGGTCGATCTGTTCTTTGTTATTTCAGGCCTTCTTGTGGGAGGTATATTAACACGGGAATTCGTAAAAGGAACAAAAACCAATCCTGTAAAATTCATTTTCCAGAGGGGTTTAAAGATCTGGCCAAGCTATTACGCCTTCCTTATTTTTGGCAATATGGCATCTGCCATCATCTACCAAAACTCCGGCGGGCATACCATTCCCTTAAATGACATGTGGCGTTACCTTTTTTTTTATCAGAACTATACCGGTGCGCCTTATCACTGGAGCTTTGACCATGTATGGTCACTTTGTGTAGAAGAACATTTTTACATTCTCCTGCCTGTTCTTTTTGTTATTGTCCAGGCATTTAACAAGGACAGAAATAACCTCAGGCTTCTGTTTATTTGTGTCATACTAACCATTGCTGCCGGAATCGCTTTCAAGTTTCTTTCTTACAATATGGGAAAAGATACATTTTCTGCAACACATAACAGGTTGGATGCCTTGGCCTGGGGAGTGTTGCTTAATTTATTAATTACAAAGTATGGCCACAGGTTAAAGAATGCGAAGATTGTTCTTTCTTCGCTCACAGCCGGAAGCGCCCTCTTTTTAGCTGCTCTGCTGGCACATATTTATTCGGATTCCGAGGCATTTGAAAAGGCTGGCTTCCATTCTTTGCTTCCATTATCCTTCTTCCTTGTTCTCCTTGGAGTTTACTACTTTGACCTCTCGCGGCTCAAAATCCTTAGATTCATCGCATATTATAGTTACAACTGGTATCTCTGGCATACCATTTTTGTCTGCCTGGTTACTGATAAATTTGGACGCACCATTCCGGGCTTTTTAGTTTATCTTGTAACTACTTTTACCGCAGCTATGCTTTCAACAATTATAATAGAAGAAACTTTCCTTGCAAAACGGGACCGCCTTCTGAAGAAATTATTCACATGATTAAAACCAAGATCATACACCTCGTGGATGACCTCGGGATTGGCGGAACCCAAAAGGTTGTCCTGGACATTTGCTCCTCAGCAAACCTGGATAAATATGAGGTTTCCATTTTTACCTTAAATAACAATTCCGATCTTTTAAAAGCATATACCCTTTCCCCTGCAATTAAAATACAGGCTTTTACTTATTCTTACAGTGAGGATTTTTCACTCCTGGGTTATTTTAAACACCTCTTTATTCCCTGGACAATTTCTAAAAAGGCGCGTCCTATCATTGAAGCGGTAAAAAAGGAAAAACCGGACATCGTTCATATGCATACGATCATGCGGGAACTGAGAATAGGCTTAATGATCCGGGAAGCAACCGCCTGCAAGCTTATCTTCACACAGCATCTTGCACTGCTGAAGATCAATCCTTTTTCGTTCTCACTGCTTAAACTGCTTTTAAGGAAAGTACTTATGCATTATAACCTGATTGCTGTTTCCGGGGTAATTTACAAGGACATTATAACCAATGGCTTCCTTGGAAAAAAAAAGCAGCTTACTGTCATCGACAATAAGATCAACCTGCAATTATTCAAGCCAAAGCCCAGGGAAAACAAAGAAGTTGTAACCGTTGTATATATTGCGAGGATAGGATATCCCAAAGGCCATGCAGAATTAATAGAGGCTTGGAGCAAGATTGATCCGAAACTCCAAAAACGGTTGCTACTTATCGGCCCGGATAGTCTTAACAATAAGATCCAGCAGTTGGCCGCAGAGCTTGTGAAAGACAACTCGGTAGTTTTTATGGGTAAGCAATTGTTGATTGCTGACATTTTGCAGGAATGCGACTTTGGCGTTTTTCCTTCTTTCAATGAAGGTTTGCCGATCTCACTGCTTGAAAAAATGGCGATGGAATTACCTGTTATTGTTTCTGACATTCCTGAATTAAAGACGATTGTAACTGACGGAGTTGACGGCCTGCATTTTAAATGCGGGGATACGGACGACCTTGCGGGGAAAATAACCCTTCTATTGAAAAACCGCGAATTAAGGCTGAAGCTTGGCCTGATGGCAAGGGAAACGATCAGCACAAAGTATGGGAGCCTGAATATCGCGCTTCCGAATGAACTTTTTTATGAAAAGGTGTTAAAATCAGAGTGATTAACATAAATTTGTCAAAACCTGTTTTATCCATGCCATGTCCTTATTGTAATCATTCCGGCTCAAGTAAAAGCTATCTTCCTTCCACGGGTTTCAACGATAAAATATTCAGGTATGTAAAATGCGATAACTGTGAAGTTGTTTACATAACCCCGCTGCCGGAACAAAGCGATTACTACAAAATGTATCCCCCGGATTATCAGCAGGGTGTTGACAGAACCATTCTTCCTGATCCATACAAAAAATTATCAGGGCTCCGATTCAGCTATGGAGTGCAGTTTGACCTTATAAAAAAACACTTTAAGGGTTCTCCCCGGATGCTTGACTATGGATGCGGAAATGCCAACTTCCTGCTCAATGCTTCAGCGCACGGGTTTACCTGCGATGGCGTGGAATTTAACCAGGAGCATGTGGACATTCTGAAAAAAGAGATCCCAACAAGTAAGTTTTATACGATCAATGAATTTCTGAATTCACCTCAGGTTACCTATGATATCATCCGGCTCAGTAACGTTCTTGAACATCTTGACACACCAGTGGAAACAATAAGAGCGATTGTAGGGAAATTAAACCCGGGAGGATTATTATTAATTGAAGGCCCTATCGAAATGAATACCAATCTTGCCATGCTGAGCAGGAAACTCTATTTCAAATTAAAGAATATTTCAAAAGGAGGATATATCGCTGACCATACCCCTACTCATATTACATTTACAAACTCAACTAACCAGCTCCGTTTCTTCAGCCAATTCGAACTTCTGCCATTGGAATTTAAAACCCAGGAATCTCCGTGGCCCTATCCAAATTCATTTTCATCGGCAAGCGGGGTTGGTGGAAAAGTCAAGGCGCTCATCGCTAAAATCAGTATTTTTGTAAGCTCATCTTTTACCGGTTGGGGAAATACATTTATATATGTCGGAAGGAAAAAATAAGAATTTAAATGTTGTTTATCTTCACGGCCGTCCCTCAGCACATTCTCTTCACAGTTCACTTGCCGCATCTGTAGCAAAGGAATTTAAATTTGTTGATTCCCCGGTAAGGTGGCAGGATAAGAACCGGCATATTATATTTGATATTCTTTCCTGGGTCCTCAATGCTTTCCTGTTTAAAGACAAAAAGAAGTATGACATTTTCCTGGTCGACAATTTACATGTAACGCCAATAATTATGCGGAAGCTGGGGCTTATCAGCAAAAAGCAGAAGCTGATCGTTCACATGGGAAGCCACACATTATATTTTATGTATTCAGGCCGGTTTGCATCGTTAAATCTCCGGCTTCATAAATATGCCCTGCGAAACTATGATGCGATTCTATGTGAAGGGATGATGGCAAAAGAACTCTCCGTCCTGCTTCTCAAAGAACAGTGTCCTCCTGCCTACGTTACTTTTATTGGTCCCCATTCGCACCGAATAAAGGAGTTGCAAAAACAAATCCCTGACTTAAGCAGCAACAACATTATAATAATCGGGAGCGGTCCTGCCCAATTCCGGATGTTTTACAAGGGACTGGACTTAATGATTAAAAGCTTTGACCGTGCTTTTTCCAGGAACAAGGCCTTAAAATTAACGGTGGTCGGCAACTGGAACCGTGAAATCATTGATTATTGCTTAAAAGATATTTCAATGGCCGCTGCAGCCGCTATTAATTTCACAGGTGTGATCAATGATACCGGGGCCCTGGTCCGCTTTATCTCAGGATCAGCGCTTTGCATCCATTGCACACGGGGTGATGCTTTCCCTACTTCCACAATGGAAGTGATGGCAGCGGGAGTTCCTGTCTTGGTATCTGAGTGGACAGGGACGAAAGAAATTGTAAAGAACATCTCAACCGATCTTATTTCACCGCTTAATGAAGAGAGTATCTCCGAAAAGATCCTCTGGTACTTTGCCTTAAGCAATGAGGCGAAAATAATCTTATCCAACGCAAGCCGGGAAGCCGTTAAAAATTTCACTGAAGAGAATGCTATTCTCCATTATCAGCGTACCTTTGAGAAAATCACAGAGGAGCTGCAAATAAATGACTGGTAAAAGATTATTATTCTATTATCCTTCCAACAAGAGGACCATTGCTTTAGAAACGCTCCTGATTGAACTGAGGAAAACCGGCTATGAGGTTCTCATCCTGACCACCTGTGCCAAAGGCGATTTCCATTTCTATCTTGAATCGATAGGCTTTACAACATTTACAAATGAAATAAAGGAACAGGGATACAGGTATTACATTAAACAGATGTTTTTCTTTATAAAGTTCTGCCGTCAAAAAAAAATACAGGTAGTTCATTCTCACCTGCAGCACACCAATTTTATCGCAACCTTAGGACAATTCTTCATTAAGGCAAGAGTAATAGTATTCAGGCATCATTTCAGGTTCACCGATTCATTAGATGAGAAAATTGCAGTTAATAAGAATGAAATGTTCTTCGACAGGATCATTAACCGCTATGCAAAAAAAATTGTGGTCCCTTCAAACGGGGTTTATAACGGAATTAAGAAACATGAGCAGGTTAACATGGGAAAAATTAAAGTTATCCCTTACATATATGATTTCTCACAGTATCAGAAACATGATGAGGAAAAGGTAAATGCCATAAAAAAGCAATATCCGTGTAAGTTAAGGCTGATCATGGTTTCGAGGCTGATCCGCTTAAAAAGGCATTACATTGTTTTTCCTGTGATCAATGAACTGGTTAAGGAAGGATATGATATCAGGCTGCTTGTAATGGATGAAGGCCCGGAAAAGCAGGAGCTTGAAAGGTACATTGATCAGAACAATTTGAAAGAGCACATAATTATGCTCGGTTTTAGGACTGATTTTGTTAACTTTATGGCTGCTGCTGACCTGCTGGTCCAGCCCTCATTAACTGATGCGAGTAACAGTGCCGCCAAAGAAATGGCGCTTTTTGGAAAACCGGTAGCCGTGTGCGACCAGGTGGGTGACTATAATGATTATATAATTAACAATGTGAACGGATTTTTAATGCCGGTGAATGATACAGCATCGCATCTTAAAAGGATCATAAAGGAAATATATGCAGGCACCCATAATACCGGTCAGATGGGCACGCTGCTGAAAAAAGAAATAATTGAGAAATTCGACATTTCTCATTCGGAGAGAATTATCCAAATGTATAAAACCATAATGTAATGTCCTCAGAACGACAGGATCATAACGAAAATACTCCATGGTGGGGAGAACATATTCACCGGTACCAGGTGGCCTATCCCTATCTGAAAGAAGAGGATAAAGTATTGGACATTGCCTGCGGGAATGGTTTTGGCTCATACCTTTTAAGCCGGAAGACAAAAGGAATGGTTACCGGTGGGGACATTTCTGCTGAAACGGTTGAAATATGCAGAAACAGGTATAAAGGTGAACCTAACCTGGAATTCCGTGTCATTGACGGCACTGCGGTGAATTATCCAAACGGGTATTTCGACATGGTGGTTTCATTTGAAACTATTGAGCATACTACGGAGTATATAAAAATGCTGCAGGAATTTTACAGAACAGTAAAACAAGGCGGGACCGTTCTTATCAGCACACCCAACAAAGCGGTTACAAGCCCTGACGGTATCATTAAGAATCCTTATCATACCCAGGAGTTTACATTGGAACAGCTACAGGCATTATTGAACAGTGTATTTGATGACGTTAAAATATCCGGTCAACAATATACCCGGTATTCCAAAGGGGCTTCTTTCACTGATCGCATCGGCCAAATTGTTGAAAGGATGTTGTACTCCAGGGGAATCCGCAAGCTTCCTTTGTCCTTTCAGAATAAACTGATGAACGCCATTTTGAAAAAGGACCTTTACCCTTCCCCTGCTGATTTCGGATTGACTGACGATATAGAAGAAATTTTAAAATGCACAACGCTCCTTGCTGTGTGCAAAAAGAAATAACAAGATGGGAGACAGCAATCACCAGCCTTTAGTTTCTGTAGTCATTCCGTGTTATAACGGTGAAAGGTTTATCCAGGCAACAATTGGATCTGTCCAGTCGCAAACATATTCTAATTTTGAAATTATTGTTATTGATGACGGCTCAACTGACAGTTCATCTGAGATCCTTCGCTCCTTAATTGAAAAGGATGACCGGATCATATATACACATCAGCAGAATGCCGGAGTTTCGGCTGCCAGGAATAAAGGAATGTCTATTGCCAAAGGCGAATATATAGCGCTGCTCGATGCAGATGACATCTGGTGCAAGGACAACCTGGAAAAGAAAGTGAGGTTCCTTGAACAGAATAAGGATACAGACTGGGTTTTTAGCGATATGTACATGGCTGACGCAGACCTGAAGGATATAAAGATGTCGGAGCCGGGCACAGATGCCGACATCCTGAATAACCTGCTTTTATGGGAAGGAGAAGTGGTTCCGGGGCCATGCAGCAATATTGTATTCAGAAAGAAGTGCCTTCTCTCCGGGATCAGTTTTAATAAAAAACTTTCAACTACTGCTGATTTTGATTTCTGCATCCAGTTAGCCGTTCATTTTAAGGGAAGGCGAATACCCGAGCCATTATGGATCTACAGGGTATTATCTACCAGCATGAGCAAAAACATAAGTCTGATGGAAAATGACCACCTGCTTATCTATAAGAATGTAAGTAAACAAAAACTGTTTAAATCCTATTGGTTCAAGAGAAAGTGTTATTCAAACAATTACCTGATCATCGGTGGCAGCTGGTGGGTAAACGGGAATAACAAGGCAAAAGGAATGCTCTATGTCATTATGGCTCTGCTGCACTATCCGCTGAACATCAAAAAGATCTTAAAAAAAGTCGTAAGCTAATGTGTGGAATCGCAGGTTTTTTCTCAACAGACAATAAATTTTCAGAAGACGATCTTCTGAAAATGACGAATGCGATTGCTCACAGAGGACCTGATGCTTTTGGCCATTACTTCGACAAAAAGGCCGGGCTGGGCCACCGCAGGTTAAGCATTATCGACCTTTCCGAAAATGCCAACCAGCCGATGTTTTCCTCCGACAACCGTTTTTTAATTATATATAACGGTGAAGTTTATAATTACCGGGAAATAGCTACTGAATTAAAACAAAAATTTAAATCTGAGTTCCGTACATCTTCGGATACCGAAGTGATCCTGGAAGCTTATATAAGATATGGCCCTGAATGCGTTCAGAAGTTAAACGGGATGTTTGCCCTGGCTATTTATGATATCCGGAAGGAAGAAATGTTCGTTTGTACTGACAGGGTCGGAATCAAGCCATTTTATTACCACTGGGACGGGAAGAATTTCGCTTTTGCCTCTGAGCTGAAAGCCCTGGCGCAGGTAAAGAGTATACCGCAAACAGTTAACCGCAATGCAATATATCATTTTCTTCACCTCGGTTTTATTCCCGCCCCGCATTCTATTTATCAATCTGTAAAAAAACTTGAATCAGGCACCTGGCTTAAAATATCCGGAAATGGTCTTGAGTCGAAAAAATACTGGTCAATAAACCAGCAGGTGACAGAGAAAGTCATTACGAAAGAAAAAGAAGCTATTGTAAAGCTCAGCGATTTACTCATGAGCTCTGTGCAATACCAGATAAAAAGCGATGTGCCGTTCGGGGTCTTTTTAAGCGGTGGTATTGATTCAAGCCTCGTGACTGCGAATGCCGTTAATTTATCCGGTGTTAAGGTCAATACATTTTCAATTGGTTTTGAAGAAAACCGCTTTAATGAATCGGTATATGCTAAAGCAATCGCCAATTACCTCGGGACTAATCATCATGAATTTATTGTATCGTATAAGGATGCCATTGACCTCATAGATACCGTATTTGATGCATACAGTGAACCATTTGCCGACTCCTCCTCCATCCCAACAATGCTGGTTTCAAAACTTGCAAAAAAATATGTAACTGTTACTTTGTCCGGTGAAGGAGGCGATGAACTATTTATGGGTTATGGGGCATACCAGTGGGCTAAACGCCTGAACAACCCATTTATCAGCATGTTCCGCCACCAGATTGCAAAAGTCCTGGCCTCCTCGACAAAATTTGAAAGACATGCGGAATACTTCAGGTATCCCGACAACAACCTGCAATACAGCCATATCCTTTCCCAGGAACAATATTATTTTTCACTGTCGGAACTGGATAATCTGCTAACCGATAATTTTACATCCACTGTTGGCAGCCGGAATCTTGAGGTATTGAATAATTTCGGCATTGAAATAAATAATCTCGCACGGGATCTGAATTCAATGGAAAAGCAGGCAATATTCGATCTTAATTTTTATCTCCAGGGAGACCTTCTTTCAAAAGTTGACAGGGCCAGCATGCATTTTTCACTGGAAACCAGGGTGCCCTATCTTGATCACCGGATAATTGAATTTGCGCTTAATCTTTCGCCTGATCTTAAATATAAGAATGGTACATCCAAATATTTATTAAAGGAAATTTTATATCAATATGTACCTCAGAAATTTTTTGACAGGCCTAAACAGGGATTTGCAATTCCGCTGGAAAGCTGGCTGAAGAATGAACTACGCTTTTTAATTGAAGAGAACCTTTCCAAAGAAGTCATTGAAAAATACAACTTTGTGGATTATGAATATGTAAAAAGGCTGAAAATCGATTTTTTCCTGGGGAAAAATTATTTATATAACCGCCTCTGGATACTTATTGTCCTTCATAAATGGCTTGAAAAGAATATAAAGTAATGCAATAACCTTGCTTTATTTTTTCCGTTTCACCCGTTGATCATAAAAATATTTCAGCACAAACAAACTTGCTATGTAAAATGGGATACATGGGATCTTTAACCTTACTAACGATCCAAAATTAGAGGTAGCCAGGCCAACTGAGAAAGCAAAGAATACCGAAAACAATATTGAGAAAAGAAGTAGCGGATTTTTTCCAACCAGGTCGAAGAAACCAAAAAACTTTAAACGGATCAATAAAAATAATGTGAGTAACAGGATATAAGTATTCTCTAAAGCCGAAATTACCATAACCGGATTTTTCGCATCCCACAGATAAGGCCTGAAGAGTGTTGCTGCAATTGCAAGATGCGCCTTGCTCATAACCCCCGTTAAAGTAGCATCGAAATCACCTATATCAAAACTATTTCCCCCGTAATATGCCTGTTTCTGATCAAGGTTTGATTCCACCGCTTTGTCAAGCACGTTATCTATTGAATAAACACCCAGCACCTCACCCATTTGAGACAGTATTAAAAAGCCAAGTCCCACCCCGATTGAAATGAAGAAAGGAGCTGCGAGGGACCTTAATACTTTGCTCTGCACTCTTTTGAGCCTTTCATTGGAAAGCCATATGATTGAACCGGGAAGTAATGCAAACAAGATGTATGGCTTGATCGCGATCAGCAAATAGGCGCTTATAAATATAAAGGCCGCACTGGAAAGCTTGTACTTTTTCTTTATGAAGAAAAAATAAAAGTGGTAAGTGTACCAGCCTACAGCCGAAAGTGTGATGGTATCTTTCAGCAAACCAGACCCCCAGAAGAAAACGGAAGGCATAAACAAAAATGCGATGGCAAATTGCTTTTCCATGTTGGGGAACTGTTCGTTAAACAAAAGGAACATCCGCCAGATGCCGGTATAGCAGATCCAGGAAAGCACCAGGGACATTACGATAAAACTGCCGCAGGAAATGAAATACAGGGGGACAAAAAGCCTTGCAACAAACAACGCTTTTCCGTCTTTCCAATAAACAGGATATCCCGTACCTGAATCAAAGTAATTATAATTTTCCTGACTGTTATCACCCGCCAGGACATCAAAGAAATAAGTATAATCCTTGTTTAAAAGATTTGCTATCGTCCGGGTTGTTTCATAATAATTAGTGGTATCGCCTCCTTTATAATAGAACTGGTAAATCAAACAGATCAGAACCGCACCCAGGAGTTTTACCATGAGGCCTTTTGTATACCATTTATACAAGGGCTCTGTTACGCTGTTTTTATATTGGATGTAAGTGGAGAAGAACCAGATAAAAAGAAGATAGACCGGAGCCAATAAGAGGTCAAAAATCGATAGTACCATTTATTTGTCTGATGCGCTGTATCTGCTTTATTTAAACAAAAGTACTACATTGTTTTAAATATTATCTTAAACTTGCAAGGTAAATGAAAGTATTGTATATTTCTTATGATGGAATGACCGATCCTTTAGGGCAATCCCAGGTAATCCCCTACCTTCAGGGTTTATCAGAGCTGGGTCATGAAGTGATCCTCATCAGCTGTGAAAAGAAAGCAAGATTTGAAAAACTTTATTCAAAAATCAGTGAATTGCTTCGCTTATCAGGGATCAACTGGCACCCGGTCAGCTACTCACCATTATCTTCAATCCTTTCGAAGCAATTGAATCTCCGGTTAATTGAGAAAAAGAGCAGGGAGATCTGCCTGGAAGAAAAACCCTATGCTGTTCATTGCAGAAGTTACATGGCTGCACTCATTGGTTTAAAACTCAAAAGAAAATACGGTTTAAAATTTATTTTTGACATGAGGGGGTTCTGGGCTGATGAGAGGATTGACGGTCAGATCTGGAGCCGTTCAAATCCCATACACAATTTGCTCTATAAGTATTTCAAAAAAAAGGAACTTGAATTTATATCCAATGCCGATTTTACAATCTCACTGACTGAAAATGCAAAGAGCGAGATCCTCTCCTGGGATGTATTCCGTAAAAAACCGGTCAACATTGCTGTGATCCCCTGCTGCGCGGATCTGGAACATTTCTCCGCTAAAAAAGAAAACAAGGAAGCTGATCCTAACCGGGATACCTTGGGTTTCAAAGCATCAGACCTGGTGATCAGTTACCTTGGCTCAATAGGCACATGGTACATGCTTGATGAAATGCTCGATTTCTTTAAATGCCTGTCTGCGGAGAAACCCAATGCCAGATTTCTTTTTATCACACCGGATGATGCAGGACATATCCTGGAAAAAGCAAGGCGTAAAAATATTCAAGCTGCTAACATCCGGGTGGTGGAAGCATCAAGGGATCTGGTCCCTTATTACCTTGGTCTATCACAGATCTCGCTGTATTTTATAAAGCCTCTTTATTCTAAAAAAGCTTCCTCTCCCACTAAAACCGGGGAAATCCTTTCGATGGGGATTCCAATAATTACAAATTCAGGCATCGGGGATAGTGACAGGATCCTCTCTGAGTCCGGTACCGGACTGCTGGTGAGGGAATTTACAGAGTTGGAATATACGCGGATAATCCGCCAAATTGATGTATTTTTAGGGACCGATAAAACCAAATTTGTTAATGCTGCGGAAAAGCATTTTTCACTGGAGAATGGTGTTCGGCTTTATGATTCAGTTTATAATTCAATTTAGATAAAAACAAATATGGATTCAACTCAAACAATCCTTGTCACGGGCGGGGCAGGATACATTGGTTCTCACACCATCATTGAATTGCTGGAAACAACTACTTATAATATTGTTTCAGCCGACAATTATTCTAATTCAAGTGCTGATACATTTAAAAGAATAGAAGCCATTACCGGCAAAAAAATAAAAAATTACGAAGTTGATCTGTGCAATCTTTCTGAAACAAAAAATATTTTTGAGAAAGAAAAGAGCATAATAGGTGTTATCCATTTCGCAGCATACAAATCGGTTTCCGAATCAGTTGCTGATCCGCATAAATATTATCACAATAATATTAACTCACTTTTGAATATGCTGGAGTGCTGTCGTAAATACGGGATATCTCGTTTTATCTTCTCCTCTTCCTGTTCGGTGTATGGAAATATTAAAGTTTTACCTGTTGTGGAGCAAACACCGCTGAATGCGGCTGAATCGCCATATGCCTATACAAAACAGATCGGTGAAGAGATGCTGAAAGATTATTGCCGCGCGGATTCTTCCTTAAATATAATTGCCCTGCGCTATTTCAATCCTGTGGGAGCGCATACAAGCGGACGCATAGGTGAATCACCGATAAATAAACCCAGCAATCTTGTTCCTGTCATCACTCAAACAGCAATTGGAAAGATACCCGAAATGACCGTTTACGGAAAGGATTACCCAACCCGTGATGGCACCTGCATCCGAGATTACATCCATGTGACTGATGTCGCAACCGCCCATATCAAGGCACTTGAATACCTTCTTAACAAAAAGCAGAAAGGCAACTTTTCCATTTTTAACCTTGGTACCGGTGAAGGCATTAGTGTGCTGGAAGCAATTACTGCTTTCGAAAAAATATCCGGAGTAAAGCTTAATTACACCATCGGAAAAAAAAGGGATGGAGATGTGGTCGCTATATATTCCGACACATCCTATTCGGAGAAGGAACTTGGATGGAAACCTCAGTTCACGCTTGAACAAATGATGGAAACCGCCTGGAAATGGGAACTTGAAAAACAAAAGGGATAGATTTTGTCATTACTTACAGAAAAAAAAAAGATCTTCTTTCCTAACCTTGATGGTTTACGCTTCTTTTGTTTCCTGTCGGTGTTTTTTTTTCATAGTTTTCATACAGAATACAGCAGCTTCAAAGCAAGCAGCATTTACATCCTGGTTAAAAAGGACCTTTTTGGAAATGGAAACCTTGGTGTGAATTTCTTTTTTGTCCTGAGTGGTTTCCTGATCACATGGCTCCTGGTTGAAGAAAAACTTAATGGTAAAATTCACATTAAAAATTTCTGGATAAGACGGATCCTGAGGATCTGGCCTTTATATTTCTTCTGCGTTTTTTTCGGGTTTGTGGTTTTTCCGATGATCAAAGCATACTTCGGTCAAGCTTCCAGTGAAACAGCTGATCCGGTTTATTACCTGACATTCACCAACAATTTTGATTTCATAAGAAAGGGGTTGCCGGATGCTTCCGTGTTGGGCGTATTATGGAGCATTGCGATAGAAGAACAATTCTATTTCACCTGGCCGATCCTGCTATCCTTCCTGCCCGTAAAACATTATATAAAAGCCTTCCTCCTGATCATTGCGTGCTCACTGGTGTTCCGTACGGTATTTCCCGGTGAGGACATACGTGAATATCATACGCTTTCCTGCATGGGAGACCTTACCATCGGGGCATTGGGTGCCTGCTTATGCCGGGGGGCCGGGTTTAAGCAGTGCATTGAAAATATGAGCAGGAGCTTAATTGTGCTTATCTATGTTCTTTTCTTCATTGTGTTCTTTTTCAGGGATGAGATCTTCAATTCATTCTTTTATTTAAAGATTTTCGAGCGTTCCCTGATAGCGTGTCTCATCCTGATGATCATCCTGGAACAGAATTTTTCAAAGAATTCGTTTTATAAAATGTCTGATTATAAACGTATCAGCAAGCTCGGGACCATTAGTTATGGCCTGTACTGCCTCCATTTTATAGGGATCCTCATAACAATTACGATTTCAAAAAAGCTCCATTTAAATGAAAATCTTTGGAACGTTCTTATCCTGGAAACCCTGTCTGCCCTGGTAATTACCATTTTATTAAGCCGCCTGAGCTTCCGGTATTTTGAATCTCCCTTTCTCAGGGTCAAAGAAAAATTCTCCTATTTCACCAAATAGCTCCCCCAGGGGCAGCCTTTCATAAAACAGCTTTATTTGCTACCTTTACGCGGTAAATTAACTTTTATGCAAAAACAGGGAACCATTGACGTTGAGGCTGAAAAGAAAGAGATACTTAAGCGTTACCGCGCACTCCTCCAGGCCTGCAAACGCACCCTTGAAAAAGGTGATAAATTACTGATCCGTAAAGCTTTTGACATAGCTCTTGAAGCGCATAAAGACATGCGCAGAAAATCAGGAGAACCTTATATTTATCATCCCATCGCTGTTGCCCACATCTGCGCGGAAGAAATCGGTCTCGGTACTACTTCCGTTGTCTGCGCACTCCTTCACGATGTTGTGGAAGATACAGACCTTACGCTGGATGATATCCGCGGATTGTTCGGGGAAAAAGAAGCAAAGATTATTGATGGTCTTACAAAGATCTCAGGCGTGTTCGATCAGAGCTCTTCGCTCCAGGCAGAGAACTTCCGCAAAATGCTCCTTACCCTTTCGGAGGATGTAAGGGTGATCCTTATCAAGCTGGCTGACAGGCTGCATAACATGCGCACCCTGGAAAGCATGAAACGCGACAAGCAGCTGAAGATCGCATCTGAAACGCTTTACCTTTATGCACCGCTTGCACACCGGCTCGGCCTTAATGCTATCAAGACAGAGCTGGAAGATCTTGGTTTAAAATTCACTGAACCTGATGTTTATAATGACATCCAGCTCCGGTTAAAAGAAGGTGAATCTGACCGCAAGAAATTCATTACCCGTTTCATGGTCCCTATCAAGGAAATCCTGGACGAAACCGGGTTGAAAGCAAAGATCATCGGTAGGCCGAAATCAATCTACTCGATAAACAATAAGATCAAGACAAAAGGGGTTCCGTTTGAAGAGATCTATGACTTGTTTGCTATCCGCATCATTATTGATACTACCCCTGAAAATGAAAAGTCTGATTGCTGGAGGGTATATTCAATTGTAACCGACTTTTATCATCCGAGCCCTGAAAGGTTGCGCGACTGGATCTCTACCCCGAAAGCAAATGGTTATGAAAGTCTCCATACTACTGTTATGGGCCCCGATGGAAAATGGGTTGAAGTACAAATCCGTACTGTCCGAATGGATGAGCTTGCAGAGAAAGGGTATGCCGCCCACTGGAAATATAAAGACAGTGCAAACGAAAGCCAATTGGACGAATGGATCAGGAAGATCCGTGAGATCCTAGAGAACCCCCAGGAAAATGCACTTGAGTTCCTTGACGATTTCAAGCTGAACCTGTTTGCTGAGGAGATCTTCGCCTTTACACCCAAAGGCGAGATGAAGACATTGCCGGTTAATGCCACCGCTCTTGATTTTGCCTTTGATATCCACACGGAGGTTGGTGAGAAATGTATCGGTGCGAAGGTAAACCACAAGCTTGTTCCTTTAAGCTACAAACTTAAAAGCGGGGACCAGGTTGAAGTGCTCACTTCAGGCAAACAAACTCCTAAGGAAGACTGGCTGAATTATGTAGTTACAGCGCGTGCCAAAGCAAAAATAAAAAATGCCCTCAAGGAAGAAAGGCGAAAAGTTGCGGAAGACGGACGTGAAATGCTTGAAAGAAAATTCAATCATCTTAAAATCGACTTTACTGTTCAGAATATAAATGAACTTGCCAACTATTTCAAGCTTCCGAGCAGCCAGGAACTTTTTTACCGTGTTGCCGTTGGAAATATCAACCTGAAACACCTTAAAGATTTCCGCCAGGAACAGGGCAAGATCGTTCATAAGACAGGAAGCATCAAGAAAACCGAAGCCGCTCCTTCCCTGGAGCAAATGGTAGCGAATGCCCGCGGTAAATCAGACATGCTTGTTCTCGGTGAAAACCTTAACAAGATCGACTATAAATTATCTCCCTGCTGCACACCAATTCCGGGGGATGATGTTTTTGGGTTTGTAACAATAAATGAAGGGATTAAGATCCACAGGGTGAATTGCCCTAATGCAGTGCAGCTCCTTTCCAACTACGCCTATCGTGTGGTGAAGGCTAAATGGACAAGCCAGGAGCTGATTTCTTTCCTTGCAGGCATCAGGATCACGGGGATCGATGAAGTTGGGCTTGTGAGCAACATCACCAAGATCATTTCAAATGAACTTAATGTAAATATGCGTTCGATCAGCTTTGATACCAATGACGGTACTTTTGAAGGGAGCGTCACGGTCTTCGTTCACGACACGCATCACCTTACAGAGTTAATGAAAAAGCTGAAAAAGGTACACGGTGTGCTGACTGTTACAAGAATGGACAGCAATTAGTTTTGGCCTTTTATTAAACAAAAAAGACCCGACTCCCCGTAAACAGGGGCATTCGGGTCTTTCTTTTTGTTAATATTTTATAAAACCCCATGGCTTTTTTTTTGTATTTTTATATCCTAAACCGCTTGGGAACATGGCTGCTGTTGACACAAAAGAAACAGTTAAACAACTTTTTTCAGATTACCTTACTACGCACGGGCACAGGAAAACACCTGAGCGTTTCGCTATTTTAAATGAGATCTATTCACACGGTGGGCATTTCGATATTGAATCACTTTATATTCACATGAAGAATAAAAAGTATCGTGTGAGCCGTGCAACTTTATACAATACGATTGAATTATTGCTGAACTCAAACCTTGTAACCAAGCACCAGTTCGGGAAGAACCTCGCACAATTTGAAAAGTCATACGAATACAAACAGCATGACCACCTCATCTGCCAGGATTGCGAAAAAGTATTTGAATTCTGCGATCCAAGGATCCAGCAGATCCAGAAAATGGCAGGGGATATCCTTGATTTTAACATTTCACATCATTCGCTTAACCTTTACGGAAAATGCAACAAGCTTGCAGCTAAAGGGATTTGCGAACATCAGAAACCTAAAAATAAAAACTGATTATGATCTTCGATTACAAATCCTCATCAGAGAACGGCATTAAAGTTTACCAGCTTTCGGGCGAGCTGATCGACCGCGACCAGGCAGTGAAAATGCTGGAAGAGATCGATAATTCCATTTCCCAGAACAGCAATAAGGTCCTGCTTAACCTCCAGGACTTGAAATACATCAACAGCAGCGGCCTGAATGTATTTATCAACATCCTCACCAAAGCACGTAAATCAGGTGGTGATGTTGCGATTTGCTGCGTAAACAAAAAGATCAATGAGCTTTTAGTGATCACGAAGCTGAACAGTGTATTCAATGTATGTGATTCACCTGAAAAAGCTGCAGCTGTTCTTAATAAATAGCTGAACATTTTATCGCCAATATTTTAAAATCAGTATAAATTCCTAATTAGTTTTAAATGAAAGTAGATGTATTACTGGGTCTTCAGTGGGGAGACGAAGGAAAAGGGAAAATAGTTGACGTGTTAACACCCAAATATGACATCATAGGCCGTTTCCAGGGCGGCCCGAATGCAGGGCATACGCTTGAGTTCAATGGCATCAAGCATGTCCTGAGAACTATTCCATCAGGTATTTTTCATGGTAATTCAATCAATATCATCGGGAATGGCGTGGTGATCGACCCTGTAGTGCTGATGGCCGAGATTGATGCGCTTGTTAAAATGGGGGTTGATGTTAAATCCAAATTATTCTTTGCTCAGAAAGCCCACCTCATCCTGCCAACACACCGCCTGCTTGATGCTGCTTCCGAAGCATCAAAAGGAAAGGAAAAGATCGGCTCTACACTAAAAGGCATAGGTCCGACTTACATGGACAAAACCGGCCGTAACGGCATCCGGATCGGGGATATTATGCTTCCTAACTTCAGGGATAAATATTCCGCACTGGTGGAAAAGCACAAGCAGATCCTTAGTCATCATAACTTTGAATATAACCTTTCAGACATGGAACCGGAATGGTTCAATGCGATTGAATCACTAAAATCCTTCAAACAAATAGAAAGCGAGCATTACATCAATGATGCGCTTAAAAATAACAAGGCAATCCTTGCTGAAGGAGCGCAAGGCTCTTTGCTGGATATCGACTTTGGCTCTTACCCGTTTGTAACTTCTTCCAATACCATCTGTGCAGGAGCGTGTACCGGGCTTGGTATTGCCCCGAACAGGATTGGAAATGTATTCGGGATCTTTAAAGCATATTGTACCCGGGTCGGAAGCGGCCCCTTCCCTACTGAGCTTCATGATGAAACCGGGGACCAGATCCGGAATAACGGCCGTGAGTTCGGTTCTGTTACAGGCCGTCCGAGACGTACCGGCTGGCTTGATCTTCCTGCACTGAAATATGCCGTTATGATCAATGGCGTTACCGAGCTCCTGATGATGAAAGCTGATATCCTGAGCGGCCTCGACACCATTAAAGTTTGCACCGCTTACACTTACCAGGGAAAACAGATCGATTACCTTCCTTATGATTATTCCCCGGAATTACTTTCCCCTGTTTACACTGAATTAAAAGGCTGGAAACAGGATCTCACAGGGCTTAACGACCCATCCCAGATGCCGGAAGCCCTCAATGAGTATATTGCATTCATTGAAAACGCAACGGGTGTTCCTATTTCGGTTGTGTCTGTCGGCCCTGACCGCACCCAAACGCTTATCCGGAAAAAGGAACTGGTATAGAATTTGAACCCATCAGCATCATCCGTCATTACAGACGGATGATGAAAAAACCGATTCAAAAAGGATGTTCCGAAATACAAAAAATAAATACTCATTCATTGTTTTTGCATTTTGTATTTTCCTGTTTCCCTCATTTTTATTTTCACAGAGTTCCGTTAAAGCCGGTGGGAAAAAAATCGAAATTCTTAATGCAGGTGCACTAAAATTTGATGACGAGATCGGCAACGGTGCAAAGCGCCTGATCGGTGACGTAAGGCTCAGGCATGATGCAATCCTTATGTTCTGCGACAGCGCTTACCTGTATTCCGACAACTCCATGGATGCCTTCGGACATGTACATATCCAGCAAAACGATACCATTCATCTTTACGGGGACCTCCTTAAATACAATGGAAATACAAAAAAGGCGATCCTGACTAAAAATGTGACGGTGAATAAAACCGACATGCAGCTGACCACAAATGAATTGCATTATGATGTAACATCCGGCATAGGCTCTTACCTTACTCCTGCCCGGATTGTTAACAAGGAAAATGTGCTTACCAGTGACCAGGGTTATTTCTTCGCGAAGTCAAATGATCTTACTTTTAAAAGGAATGTAGTGCTGACCAATCCACAGTTCATTATTAACTGTGACACGATGAGATACAACACCTCGTCAAGGATCACCTATTTTACCGGCCCTACAACCATCAAGAGCAAAGAGAACCTGATTTATTGTGAAGATGGCTGGTATGATACATTCAATGACCTTTCACGTTTCAGCAGGAATTCATACATTCTTACAAAAGGGCAGAAAATGCTTGGCGACAGCTTATATTACGACCGGAAAAAAGGGATTGGCAAAGCAAAGCAGAACGTCCAGATCATAGATACTGCACAAAAAGCAACGATCAGCGGGGACCTTGCCCTCTATTACGAATTCCAGGACCTTTCCGTAATGACCGGAAATGCGCTTCTCACCCAGGTGTATAAGAAGGATAGCACTTCCAATGACACGCTTTACATTCATGCAGATACATTGAAAGCATGGGGAGAACTTTATGCAAGAGCTGCGGCTTCAGGCGGTATGCTCAGGCTGCCTGTCAAAAAAAAGAGACCAGGGGACCCGGCACCTCTCCTTGGACAGGACCCTAATAACCCTAAAGATACCACGGAGTTTGATGATGACCAGCGGCTTTTTGCCTATCATCATGTTAAATTCTTCCGCAATGACCTCCAGGGTAAATGTGATTCCCTGATCTATACCACTTATGATTCACTAATGAAGTTATTTGGCAAGCCTGTGCTGTGGTCAGATGAGAACCAGCTGACCTCTGACAGCATAAGGGTGACGATGGGTGATGAAACCGTAAAACACATTGAGCTCTTCGGATCCAGTTTTATTGTTTCCATGGAAGACAGCCTCCGGTATAATCAAATCAGGGGGAAATACATGAAAGGCTTTTTCAAGGACAACAACCTATATCGCGTAAACGTGGAAGGCAATGGCCAGACGATCTATTTCGCAAAGGAGAAAGACCAGGTAACTGCAGTAAACAGGGCCGACTGCAGCAATCTCAGGATCATGCTGAAGAATAACCAGATCGACAAGATCACTTTTCTTACAAAGCCGGAAGCCAACTTATATCCGCTCGATAAAATTGATGTAAAAGAACTTAAACTAAAAGATTTTAACTGGAGGCAGAAAGAAAGGCCCCTGAAGTATAAAGATATTTTTACCTGGTAAAAAACAAAATATGAAATTCATCCTGTATTCCTCATTCTTACTGCTTCTCGCTCCCTGCAATGCACCGAAAACCAGCGCAACATCAACAGCAGGCAGCGGTAATAATTTAAAGACAATGATCATTGGCTATGAAAAAACTGTGTGCTTCGGGAAATGCCCGGCATTCACACTAACGATAAACGGTGAAACAAATAAAGCAAGTTATAAGGGCGACTCGAATGTTGAAAAGATGGGCAGCTATGAAAAGAATATTTCAGACGAGGACCTTGCAATGCTTTCCGAAGTCTTTGAGAAAAACAAATTCTTCGAATTGAAGGATGAATACGATGGTGCAATGACCGATCTGCCATCAAAATACGTAAGCTTTTCCTATAATGGCAAGTCAAAAAAGATCAAGGACCGGCATAACGCACCCGCAGAATTAAAAGAAATAGAAAAAGTGCTTGATGCAATTGCAGATAGTGAAGGCTGGGAAAAAGTAAAGCAGGCAGAATAGTTAATGGAGATCGAATGTCCTTACCAGGTCACGGTTGGAGGCGCCTGAATGACAGGAAATGCAAGCTCCACCTTTCTTAGCCACACTATAATAGGGTTCCCCGCTTGAATTGAATTCAGCCCAGTCCCATGATTTCCCGTTTTTATACATTACCGCATACTGGATCGGGCCGGCAGACTGTATTTCTTTTACAAGGAAGGAAGAGTCGGGGAACACTGCACCGGCAGGAAGTTCACCGGAAACATTCAAAACCCTTTGGGCCACGCTGTTCATTCTTAATTTAAAACTGCCATGCGGACTGTTGCCGGCACCCGGCAATACTGCCCCTGATTGATAATAACCTGAACCTGCAGTTTCCTGCACCAGCCTGAAAAGCGATCTGTCACTCACCTGGAAGGGAACTGCGCCCTTCTCTTTTGTGCAGGAATGAATTATTATGCAAAAACAAGCAAATAAGCCGGATCGTAATATCATTTTTCTTATATGATTGTCATTCCGTGCCATGACACGGAATCTTTCTAGGCACTCAAACGCGCGAAACGATTTTAATTCCTATTTCAATACCCTGCTCTGCCAGCTTTGTTTTAAAGGGACTTCCCACTCTTTGTCAAAAGCAGTCTTGCTGGAAACCATATTATTAAATACGATTGTTTCTTCATTTACTTTATTATCCTTCGCAAGCTTCTCAAATTCATTAAGCGAACATGCAAGAATATCATTCGCATCCTTATACGCCACCTGCATCCGGTCAAAGAAATCCAGTTTAAGTTTCTGCTCAAGGTCTTTTATGAAGTGTACCGATTTATCGATGCTGCAGCCGCTGGCTAGCGCCTGCTTTTCGTCAACACCTATAACCACAAAACGATCATAGAGAATGTCGAAGGATGCACGCAATGCAGCCCCATGGGCACTCCAGCCGGAGATGAATTTTTCACCTGCCTCACGTATTGCCATCACCTCATCAGCAGATAAGGCTTTGTTGCTTTGATACACCCAGACACGGGCATCGGAAGGCATGGTGTTGATTGAGTCCATTGTATTGTTTTTTATCTGAATAGTGGGAGAAGATGACGTCAGCGCTCAGGTTAGAATCCGTATTTATAAATCTTTCGCCTGCGCTATAAGCTCAGCAACATCAAGTACCTTTACCGAATTTTCCTTATTGAAATGCTTCACACCATCGGTCATCATTGTGTTGCAGAACGGGCATCCCACTGCTATCACATCCGGGTTCAATGCAAGCGCTTCTTCGGTACGTTCGATGTTCACTTCTTTATGGCCTTTTTCAGCTTCCTTGAACATTTGCGCTCCTCCTGCCCCGCAGCATAAACCGAACTGGCGGCTGCGTTTCATTTCAGCAAGCTCTGCGTCCAGATTGATCATCACGGAGCGGGGTGCTTCATAAACATCATTCCCCCTGCCGAGATAACAAGGATCATGGAAGGTGATTTTCTTCCCTTTAAAGCTTCCGCCTTCTATTTTAATGCGGCCTGAACTTAACAGGTCCTGTAACAGCTGGGTATGATGGATCACTTCGTAATTACCGCCTAAGGAAGGATATTCGTTCTTAAGTGTATTGAAACAATGCGGGCAACCGGTCACGATCTTCTTCACTTCGTAACCATTGAGCACACTAATATTAGTCATTGCCTGCATCTGGAAAAGAAACTCATTCCCCGCCCGTTTTGCAGGATCACCTGTACAGCTTTCCTCGGCACCCAATACTGCAAATTTTACATTCGCATGGTTCAGGATCTTTACGATGGCCTTGGTGATCTTTTTAGCACGGTCATCAAAGCTGCCGGAACAACCAACCCAGAATAAAATTTCAGGTGTTTCACCGCTTGCCATATAATCGGCCATTGTTTTTACTGATAGTGGTTCAGACATATCTTCTTTTTTTGTACCAATTCGAATTCAAATCGTCCCGATAATTATCGGGATGGCGAATCTGTATTTAATAATTCAATCTTTAATATCCGGATACTTTAAACCCTGATTCGGAAATTGGTTTTTATTCGTATCCGTACTACTCGTTTTTCCAGTTCAGCCTGTCAGACGGTGAGAACTGCCATGGAGCTCCATTGTTCTCCATGTTGGTGAACATCATGTTAAGTTCAGTTGGTGCAGCGCTTTGCTCCATCACTAAATATCTTCTCAGGTCCATGATAATCCCAAGCGGATCAATATTGACCGGGCATTCCTGGACGCATGCGTTACAGCTTGTACACGCCCAAAGCTCTTCAGGGGTGATGTAATCATGCAGCAATGATTTGCCGTCATCCCTGAATTCCCCTTTGTTTGCATCCATATTCTTCCCAACCTCTTCAAGACGGTCACGTGTCTTCATCATGATCAGGCGGGGCGAAAGGACTTTCCCGGTTATATTAGCAGGACAGGCAGCAGTACACCTTCCGCACTCGGTGCATGTGTATGAATCAAGTAATTGTTTCCAGGTGAGGTCGGTTACTTCTTTTGCACCAAAACGCATAGGCACATTCGGGTCGGCTGCGGGTGGTGTAAATGCCGGATCCATCATCGCTTTCACCTCATTGGTAACTGATTCAAGATTTTTAAACTTTCCTTTTTCTTCAAGGTTTGAATAATACACATTCGGGAATGCAAGAAGAATGTGAAAATGCTTGGAATACGGCAGGTAATTCAGAAAACCAAGTACCATGACTATATGTCCCCACCAGCCGATGCGTTCAATAATATGCAGCGAATGGTCCGACATTCCTCCGAAGATCATGGGCCCTAAATGACTGCTGATGCTTAATCCCAGTGAACCATCACCCATATTCTGAGCATGAGAAACTCCTCTTGAATATAACACTTCATCTGCTCCGTTCATCATGAAAATAAAACAGATCAAGGTGATCTCACCCAAAAGGATAAAATTGGCATCCAGCTTCGGCCAGCCATTCAGCTCACTTTTAACGAGGCGTGGAACTTTTAAAAGGTTCCTTCTTGCAAGGAATGCGATGGTTCCGATAAAGGCAAGCACCGAAAGGATCTCTATAAAACTTACCATGAATGTGTAGAAACCGCCAAGTGCAGGACGGAACATCCGGTGATTATTTAAACCTCCGTCAAGGATGATCTCGATAAGTTCGATCTGTGTAATTACAAAAGCAACATAAAGAAATAGATGAAGGATGGCGGGAATGGGGCGGCTGAACATCTTTTTTTGTCCGAACGCCACCAGGATCATTGTTTTCCAACGTTCACCGGGGTTATCGGTGCGGTCCACATCTTTACCAAGAAGTATATTTCTCCTGATCTTGCTCACATTATAAAAGAAAAACGCAAATCCGCCACCAAAAAGTAAAATGAAAATAATAATTGAGACCATATTTTTACTGTCATTCCGTGCTCCGACACACAGGATCTGTTAAATTAATATTGCTGCTTTTATGAGATACCAGGCCTTTCCTGAGCGGAGACGAAGGAGGCAAGGTATGACGTTTATTTTATTTCGCTTCCCGCAGATCCTGAAACATACAGGATGACCTTCCCGCAGCACCCGATGCTCAACCCTGATTCCGGATTAATCCTTCGGTTTATTCCTGTCTTTCCGGCCGAACACAGAGATATGCACATAGCGTTCAGGATTGATCCGAAGATCTTTTAATAGTTTATCAAGGTCTTCGGAGGACTTATCCAGTTTGCGGTACAGGCTGTCGTTATTGATCAGCATTCCCATCGTTCCTTCACCTTTTTCAATTTTGGTAAGGATGGCGGATGCCTGGCCCAAAGCAACATCAGCATTGTTGATGGCTGACATGATATTGGATTTGGCCAATGAATCACTGATGTTCGAGAAATTGGTAATGATATTATTCAGGTTGTCGCTGTTATCCGCAAGGGTCTTTGCAAGAGTATTCACTTTTGTAAGTATGCTGGAGATTTTCGCTTTCTCCGTATAAACAAGCGTATCAAGGCGATAAGCAGTATTCTGGAGGGAAGTAATGGCGAGCTTTATACTTTCAAAGCTTTTGGAAAGATTAGCACGGGCATTCTCGTTAAATACCTGCTGCACCACGATCATTACCGAATCAATCGAGGACAGCAACTCGGATGCTTTTTCCTGCAAGGGAGCGATCGTTTTATTTACCGAAGCTTTCAGGTTCTCTTCCTGTGCCGATTCCAATGTGTCACCGCTCTGAGCCATAACCGTGCCTTTGCCTATTTCCAGCTGGATGGCTTTTGACCCGAGTATATTGGAGCTGATTACTTTTGCAATGGAATTTTTAGGTACATCTACTTCTTCATTTAGGATAAGCGTAACAATGACCTGGCGGTGGGCATCTTTGGCCAGCTGGATATCACCAACCATACCTACTGTAAATCCGTTGATTAAAAGCGGGTTCGCTTCTACCAATCCGTCAATATCATTATATACGGCATAAAACTTACGCTGGGTACTAAAGAAATCCTTGCCTTTTAAGAAGCTGAATCCGTAAAGGAAACATCCGATGGCGATTGCTGTAACTAAACCTACTTTAACCTCTTTTGATAGTTTCACAATTTTTAGCTTGGTGCTGATGCAAATTTAATGATTTATTGCAATTATTGCGCTTTTTAGGAAATGAGCGTTATTTTATCCCGTTTTACTGAATCTTCGGGAAATAAACAGAAAGCATTACCCTACATTACTAAGGCAAACCGACAGGAGATCCATTCTCTGTATTTCGTCAGGATCAAGAATGCCCCACTGCTCCCGATGCACGGGATTCTGTTTAAAAAATGTTGCGATCCGCAGGAGATCCATTCTCTGCACTTCGTTCCGTTCAGGATGACACATTGCTTAAAAATCTGTGGAGATCGGATCTGCCCGATGCACGGGATTCTGTTTAAAAAATATTGCGATCCGCAGGAGATCCATTCTCTGCACTTCGTTCCGTTCAGGATGACACGTTGCTTAAAATCTGTGAAGATCGGGCCACCCCGCTGCACCGGGGTTCTGTTTAAAATATCGCGATCCGTAGGAGATTCTCTGCACTTCGTTCTTTTCAGGATGACACACTGCTTAAAATTATGAACATAGTTTTTCGCAAAGCCAGGCAGAATCAAATCAGACAATGATGAGCTACTTCAATGGCACCCTCTTCCCGTCCTGCATTGCAATTACAAATGCATCCTTGAAGCCATTTTTCCGGAGTTTCGATTGAAGTGCTGCAGCGTCTTCCTGTTTGGTGAACTCCCCTGCAGTATATTTATAGATGCCTTTGTCCTCGTATTCCGCAGGCTTTTCCACATCTTTAAATTTGTCGGAATTTAAAGGGATTTTTTTGTCTGAAGATGCGATCTGTACCTTGTATACCACCGGAGATTCTGGGTCTGCTTTCTTTACCTGTTCCGTCCTGGTATCTTTAGGTTCCTTTGCAATTGCTTCTTCTTTTTTAGTGTTGGGCTTTCCCTTCGCGGTATCTTTAGCAGCTGGCTTCACAGCTTCTTTTGCTTTTTTCATCTCCGCGATCTCAAGTGAATCCTCCCTGCTAAGCTGGTAACTGTCCTGCTTTTCAAAATCATCATCATACTTTTTAGCAACTCCTTCCACCTCATCCTTATATTCCCTGAATGCCCTGAACAATCCGGAAGCAATGTAATCCTGTCCCTTGGTTGAACCAAGGAACTGTTCCTCCTCGGGATTTGTCAGGAAGCCTATTTCTGTAAGGACACTAGGCATAAAGGTTCTCCACAAAACCCATAAGCTGGCGCGTTTTACACCTTTGTCCGCCCTGCCGGCTTTACCGCGGTATTGTTTCTGAACCTTAGAGGCGAAACTCAGGCTTTGCTCCAGGTATGTATCGGTAAACATACTCATGATGATGTAGGACTCGTCTGAATTCGGGTCGAAGCCATCATATTTCTTTACATAATTATCCTCGAGGAGGATCGCAGAGTTCTCACGCTTTGCCACATCCAGCTTCCCTGCTTCATTCTTGATCCCCATCACATATGTTTCCGCACCATGCGCATTATCGTTGCAAACATCCTTTTTTAGTTTTTTATCGCGGTAACAGGCGGAATTACAGTGAATGCAGACAAAAAGATCCGCTTTGGCCCTGTTGGCGATCTCAGCACGCTGCTGAAGCTCAAGGAAAACATCTGTTTTCCGGGTGTAAACCACTTTTACATCCTTCATATTGTCCTCAATATACTTCCCGAGCTTTAACGCCACGGCAAGCGCCACATCCTTCTCCTTGTATTTACTGCCATGGCACCCGGGGTCTTTCCCCCCATGGCCGGCATCAATAACAATAGTCTTTACAGTAAATACTGGCGTGAATCTTGGACAGAAAGAGGTCCAAAAAATTGCGGAAACAAGGATCAATGATAGTACGGTTAACTTTTTCATGTTGAATTTTAACATCTCCTGATTGATACCTGGCAACACTTTTTCTTGTTTTTTTTGAGTAGTTTTGAGGCCTGTGACCCGATTGTTTATCGGATTTTAATTAAACTGTTACTATAAACACAAAAATAGCGGTATAAATTGCGCTCAGTCCCGGTAAAAACATATTTTATCCTCGTTTGCCTGTTAATAACTGCAAACACGCAGCTGTTCTCGCAAGCGGCTGATACCGTTACTAAAACCGTTCCAAAAGCTTTCCTGGATGACAAAGTAGATTACCAGGCGGACGATTCGATGATCACCGACCTTACAAATCAGAAAGCTTACCTCTTTAAAAATGCTGTTGTTGTTTACCAGGATATGACTTTAAAAGCCGGTTATATCGAGATCGATTTCAAGAACAACATCGTATATGCCTACGGCATCAAAGACAGCACAGGCAAAGAGATCCAGCGGCCCGACTTTAAGAACAAAGACGGACAGTACATTGCCGGTTACATCGCCTATAACTTCGATACAAAGAAAGGCAAGATCAAAGATGTGATCACTCAGCAGGATGAAGGTTATATCCACGGAACTGATATTAAAAAAGACACCGGGGATGTTTACTATGTGAAGGATGGGAAATATACAACCTGCGATCTCCCGCATCCGCATTATTATATCGGGGCTAAAAAGATAAAGGTGATACCCGAAGACAAGATCATTACGGGCCCTGCGATCATGAAGGTTGCTGACATCCCTACTCCGCTTGTGTTACCGTTCGGTTATTTCCCAAATAAAAAAGGAAGGCGCTCCGGGATATTAATGCCCGCTTACGGTGAATCGCAGGCATGGGGGTTCTTTTTAAAAGACGGAGGATTTTATTTCGGTGGGAATGAATACATCGACCTGGCCCTTACAGGAGATATTTATTCCAACGGGAGTTATGGAGGGACAGCCAATACTAATTACAGGAAAAGGTACAGGTTTGATGGAGGCCTGAACCTGAATTATTCACGAAACCTCAGCGGTGATAAAGAATTACCGACCACGACAGTCGAGAACAATTTCTTTGTACGCTGGAGACATGCACAGGACCCAAAAGCTCATCCCAGCAGCCGCTTTTCCGCTGATGTCAATGCAGGAAGCAGCCGTTACAACAAGTATAACGGTGCGATCACCACTGATTACCTCCAGAGTAATTTTCTTTCCAATATCTCCTATTCAAAAACATTCACCGGGACCCCATTTAACTTTTCAGCTAATGCAAGGCATAACCAGAACACCATTACAAAGAAAATGGACATCACTCTTCCTGAGCTGAACTTTACAATGAACAGGATCTATCCTTTCAAAAACAAAAAGCGGGTGACAAACAAATGGTATGATAAGATCGGATTAAGCGCCACTGCGAATGCAAGGAATGACATCAGCACCTACGACTCTTTACTGTTTACTGATCAGACCTTACAGCAGATGCGGAACGGGCTTCGTTTTACAGTACCCCTCAGCACTTCTTTTAACATCCTGAAATACCTTACACTTACACCTACAGTCACGGGATCAAGCAATGTTTATTTCGAATCCATCAACAAGCGTTTTGACCCTGAAACCAATACTGTTGTAACAGATACGGTACCGGGGACAGTGGTAGCCAATGACTTTACAGCTTCTGCCGGCCTGAGCACGCGGCTTTACGGGGATTATTTCTTCCGGACCAAACGACTGAAACAAATCCGTCATGTGGCCGTGCCTACCCTTACAGCGAGTTACCGTCCTGATTTTGGTGAAGCAAAATACGGATACTACAGGACTGTCGCGCTTGACTCGCAGGCTACCAACACACAGCAGTACTCGATCTTCCAGAACGGGATCTATGGTTCACCACAGGCAGGCAAATCCGGGATAATCGGTTTCAGCCTGAATAACACGATAGATGCAAAGAAAAAGGTGCAGAGTGATTCAGGATCTGTATTTAAAAAAATCGCACTTATAGATAACCTGGGTGTTTCCTTCTCTTATAACATGGCCGTAAGGAATTACAACTGGAGTAATATTAACTTAACGGGCCGTACGCGATTGTTCAGGGTGATGGACATTTTTGCGAATGCTGCGCTGAACCCTTACCAGTTGGATACTTCAGGTGCTCAAATCGAAAAGTTCGAATGGAACAATGGTAGGGTCGGCCGGGTGACGAATGTAAATGTCTCATTAAGCACCAGCCTCCGGAGCAAGGAGAACCAGGGGCCAAAACCGGTCACCAATGCTGCTACCCAGGACCAGCTCGATTATATCAACAAGAATCCACAGGCTTACGTAGATTTTAATGTGCCGTGGAATTTCAGTTTTTTCTATAATATAAATTACAGCCGCCCGGGATTAGCCAAAACAGAATTAACCACACAATCCCTTACGTTTAACGGGGATGTAAGTCTTACAAAAAAATGGAAGCTGAGTTTATCTTCCGGTTATGACTTTACAAACAAGCAAATGACCATCACTTCCATTAACATCTACCGCGATCTTCATTGCTGGGAAATGCATTTCAACTGGGTTCCTTTCGGGTTTCGCCAGAGCTTTTCCATTGATATAAACGTGAAGGCATCTGTGCTGAAGGACCTGAAGCTTAGCCGCAGGAAAGACTGGCAGGATTACCAGTAAGCAACCTTAATAAAACGATACTCATCATTCCGTACGCCACGGATCAGTACATAGACAAGGTTCGGTGAGGATTTATGATCCTGCAAGCCATTCACCATTCCGCAGCGGGAGCATTAATCACACGGAGGCCTTAAATAAAAAGCCCCATGCTGTCTGCATGGGGCTTCAATCAACTCATGATCTTTAGTTCTTTATGATCCTCTGAACACTTTGGGCAGTTTCAGTAGTAACCCTGATCATATAGGTACCTTTAGCAAGGCTGGTAATATTCATTTCTATCTTATCAGAAGCATTACAGGATTTTTCAGAAACGATCCTTCCTGCAAGATCCACGATTGAAATAAGGACTTTACCGCTGACTGCTGCATTTAAGCTAACGGTTAAATTGTCACTTGCAGGATTAGGATAAACTACCGCAACTGCTTCAGATGCATTTTCCGTTACCCCAGTTGAATTAGTAACAGTTGCAGTAACAGGTACTCTTGGGCTTGTACAAACCACTGCGGGGGTTGACACTTTCCAATCGTAGAAATAATAATAAGCTACAGAGCTGAAAGCCGAACCTGTCCACCCGTTAGTGATGGTAAGGAGGCCTCCACCGATACTATAAGGGTAGTTAACACCCGAAGTACTTCTCCTGAGATTCGGTGAAGCATACCCGAAATTGGCAGTATTAACAGCTGAATTTGTTGTCAGGCGATATCCGTTGCCTGCAGGAATGTTAAAATTAAGTGTCACAACAGTTGTGTCTGCCGTAATATTGATATTTAAAGAATCCACTACCATGCCCGCATTATTAAGAAGCCTGATCTGGCGGATTCCGTAAGTAGAAGCTGTAGTATAAACTTTTACAGTATTAAGGATACATGCTGCAGTCACATCGAAGTCATTACCGCCACTAACCGTTGTCGGGCTGAATGCGCTGCTGCCGGTATGGAACTTCTGCCCGCCTCCTGTGTAAACAGAACCGGGATAAGTAGTTGCATTCTCCACATAGTAAGTTGTTGTTGTATTAATCACCGGTGTTGTATAACTGCTCCCGGTTGTGAGCAATGTACCGCCTGTAGGCATATCATACCATGACATGGTTCCGCCTGTACCGGTTGCCGATAAATTAAATGAAGCCGGGCCTAAACCTGAAGCCCCTGTTACTGAAGGAGAAGAAGGTGTGGCAAGAAGATTAACCGTAACGGGAGCCCCTGCAAAGCTTGCACAGTTCCCCTGAATCGTAAGTGAATAAGTTCCTGAGGTTGGAGGTGTGATCGTTTGGGTATTCGCAGTAAAGCCATTCGGACCTGTCCAGGTATAACCCATAGCCTCATCAGTGCTCAGTGTATAAGTTCCCGCGCATGCTGAAGCACCGGAAGATGTTATCAAAGGTGTTTGATTTGGATTTAACGTTACACCTACTGTTGGAGAGATGTTCGAGCAGCCGCCGGAAGTTACCTGGACATTAAAATTCCCGGTTGATGAAGTAGATATCGACTGGGTTGTAGCCCCTGTGGACCATAAATAAGACGTATGGCCGTTCACTGCAGTAAGGGTGGTTGATTGACCTGTACAAAGGATGACCGGCCCCGGGATAACATTTCCGGTTATAGTGCATCCGCCTTCTACGGCCGTAATAAACTGGTCTGCAGCAAGAGAACCTAAATTAGTGGTTCCGCCTGCAGGCCATTCAATGACCGCGCTTGTTACGGAGGTGTTTGCACCTAATCCAAAATGCAGCTGCATTGAGTTCTGCGTCCCATACGTTTCACCGGATCTAACTTCTCTTACCTGCGTACCGAATGCACCTGTGATGGTGACACGTGCTCCGATTGCATTATGATTGCTTGTTGTTCCTGTAAGGTTAAACGTGATAAAGTGATTTCCGTTATTGGTGTTGTTCAGGTATAGTACATCGTTAGTAGAGGACGGATTATTATAAACATTCCCGTAGGATGCAAGAACATCTATCTGGCCATCATGGTTCAGATCCCCTGTTGCAAATGAAAGCATTCCATTCGACTGGGAAGGAAAAGTCCCGGAAAGCTGGTCAAATGTCTTATTTCCGTTATTACGGTAAACCCAGTATGAATCACCGTTTCCACCGCCAGACAATAATATGTCCAGGTATCCGTCATTATCAAAATCTTCTAAAATCGACTCGATGCCATCATCATTAAAATTGAAGTTTGTAGAAGCAGTAATATCTGTAAACTGACCGCTTCCTGTATTTTCAAGGATCTGGCTGGCACCTGTATGATTCATCATCAGGATGTCGAAATCCCCGTCATTATCGATATCTCCAAAGCTGGTAGTCCATGTCTGCCTGAAATTTGTCACTTCTATACCGTAAGACTGCGCAGCCTCTGTATAAACATTGCTTCCATTGTTTACATACAAACGGTCCCTTCTTCTCTGATCAGTGCTGCTGGAAGTGCTCTGCCGGCAATGAGCCACATACAGGTCCATATCCCCATCGTTATCGAAATCAGTCCAAACGCTGCCGTAGTTTCCCGAATCATAAGGATCACCGGAGTAAAACATTCCAGGGTAATCCTGGGTAGGGATCATTGCAGTGCCTGGCGACTGAAGCACCATGGTTCCCGCATTGTTCTTGTAGATCTTCATGTAATCAACATCATCACAAACGGCAAGATCCACCCACCCGTCATTATTCATATCACCGAAAGTAACATTCTGGACGAAATAAGAACCAGCCAGGGTCGTGGTGCTTGCAGTTATTGTAGTACCCGACCAGCCAAGCTTTACAAGGTACATCTGGTCAACCGTTCCAGTCGCAACATCTTTCCAGCCATTATGGTCCACGTCAGCCACAGCCATTCCCCATACATTATCTCCACCGGTAATACTCCCCAGGTTGTAATGAGTATAGGTCCCGTTCTGCTTCTGAAGACTTACAACAAGTACTTCCGACTGATCCATCCTGACAAGATCATCCAGACCATCATTATTAACATCAACAACAGAAATTGCATTTCCGCTATGCGTGGCGGTTGGAATGAGACTGTTAGAATTTGTAAAGGAAAACTGTGCGAAAGCGCTTACTGCCCCGAACATACAGGATGCCAATACAAACGGGCGTGAAAAAGTATTTTTTACCATTTGCCTGATTTAGATTATTAATTTAGCTAATTAGTTCAGATAAAGTAAATGAATATTTTATGATTTAACAACTTTTTTATAGTATGTTTTCTTACCGGTCCTGATCTTAAGATAATACACTCCCCGGGCATCCGGCAGGTTGATGGACAATTCAGGCTGATAAAGGTTGTTTGCAATATGAAGAGGGTGTTTTCCATCAGCTGAGTACACATCTATTTCCCTGATCAGGTCTGAATTATCTATTGAGATATTGACTTTCCCATCCATTGTTATGGTAGGCCATACCTTAAGTTCACTGTTAGCGGGCCCCACATTAACATTTGTTATAAGTCCCACATTTGTAAGGCTGTCAGCTACCATCAGGAAAGGACGCTGGTCAGCGGTCTGGTACATTGCTTCAAATTTATCGATCTCGGGAGCTGACATGGAGAACAGCAGATCCACCCACTTGGGAGGTACCGGCTGATAAAACATTTTAGCCCGGATCTTCAATGCACCTGAAGCGCCTGCCACAGGAGCATGTACCTCCACATAGTCTGTCCCGCTGCCTTCCACCATACCTGTTCTGTTAAAGTCTGCATCAGCAAGGGCATCAGCAGATACAATTGTGGTATCATAAACGGGGGAAGCTGTCGTAAACCCGGCCGGGGGAATCCTGTTATCCTTCAATACCACAGCAGCCCTTTCAAGTACGGACGTAAAATTACCGTTTACATCACCCGGGGCAAGTTCATAGATCTGGGACTTGTTGGATTGCTTAATTACTGAATGGTGCGGCTCATATGCAGGGTTCTCTCCTATTACCCGCTGCTGCGCATTAAAGATCCCGGACTGAAAAACAGTATCATTGTTCGCATCTGTAATTACCATCTGAAGAACCGCTCTTCTTGAAGGGTAACCCGAAGGAAATTTATGGCCTGCTTTGTTTTTGATCTTCACCCGGTAATATGCGGTATCCGTTGTTACACTATCAAGGATAATATTCATATCAACCGACTTTTGACGGAGCATCACCTCGGTAGCGACAATAGTTGAATCAAACTTATCGGAAGGGACATAGACCCCAAGACTGTCCTTGTTATTTTTGATCAGGTTAAGCATGAATATGTTTGCGCCCTGGAACGTGTGCTGGTTAAAAGGTGCCCTCGGAGTAAGCCCGCTTGTACTGTTAGAAAGAATAATAGCTTCCTGGAGCTGGGGCATATGGCAGGTCTGGCAGGAAATCCCGTTTGCAGGAAAACTTGAATTTACAAATTCATGATAGGTGGCCTGTTCCACAAAATGTCCTCCTGTATAATTGCCGCTGAGGTCCGAGGTTTGAGTGATTAGTGTGTGACACGATGAGCAAACTTTACCATTGTCCATATGCGGGCTGTACACCGGGGTAAGGCCTTCATACAACTGCATCGGCCCTACAAATGGCGCTGTAAATGGGCCGTACTCTACCCTGTTGGTATCATAAGGGATGTTCCCTGAATAGAAGTTGCCTGTGCCCAGTCCGTTCGGGCCAATTGCATGACAGGAGGCACACGAAACCCCGTCTTTCCCGAGCGTATCCGTTTCAAGGTCACTCAGGCCGTAAAATGGTTGACCGTGGTATTTTGATGTATATGCTCCGAGCGGGGCATGACAGTCGAGACATTTGTTCTGTAATTCACCTGCATGGCCCGGGTTAATCATAATTTCCTGGCGGACTTTCGCCTTCCAGAACGGATCCTTTGCGCTAAGTGCCATCATCGAGCTTGTCCATCGGTCAACCAGGTTTACGTCATTCCCCGCCTCATCGATGCTTGCCGCGTGTGCCGAATCGTAGCCGTGGCAGCCGGCACAGCTGGAAGACGGGAGGAAATATTCCCCGGCCGCAATAGGAGCGCGGAGCATGGTATCGTGATAAGCCTCGATCTGTTCAGGGCTGTGAAATGTAGTTGAAGAAACTTTGGAAGATGCGGAATTAAGGAATTTGAAACCCACTGCAAAGCCGACCAAAACAAAAAGGATCGTAATTTTTTTCATTCGTGTACTGTTGTGTAATAAACAAATGTAACGAAATGGATTTGAAATTAAAAGAAATTACGACCGGCAGCGGGACTGGCTCCACCAAACAATAAAACCGCCCGAAAAAGCCCCTGTAGCATTCAAGTACAGAAACATTTCCGGAGCGGTTTCAATAGGATTCTAAAAATGCTATTTTCTTCTTACAAGTGATGATCCTGCAATTAAAGCAACAACGAACAGCACAAGGAAAACGAAGAACAGGATCTTAGCAATAGAAGCTGCACCTGCAGCAATGCCTGTAAATCCGAATAACGCTGCAACCAGCGCTACTACAAGAAATATTAGTGACCAACGTAACATAGGATAAGGTTTTAGTTTATTTATAGTTTTATTTACTCGTTAGAGGTGTTAAAATTATTATGCCATACCCCACCGGCCAGGGTTCCTGTTCTTTCGGGGTAATTTTCGATTCGACCAGCGAAAAAACGCTGTAATCCTTTATTTTCGCTGTATTTTAAATGGAAGAGGCGGAGCCCCCCGGATGAAAAGAAGTGCAGGCCTTCACTTTAACTTCATGTGGAATTATATCCGCAGAACAAGGCTCTAATGGACCAAAACCGGAAATTTTATTAATTTAGCGACAAACAAACTCTTATATGAAAAAGACAATTACATCCAAGAACGCCCCTGCACCCATCGGTCCTTACAGTCATGGCATATTAATGGGAAACACGCTTTTTGTGAGCGGACAGGTAGGTAAGCACCCGGTAAGCGGGGAGTTAATGCTTGCAGATATTAAAACAGAAACCAGGCAGGTAATGGAAAATATTAAAGGTATTATTACGGATGCAGGAATGGACTTCACGGATATATGCAAGACCACGATATTCCTTACCGACATGAATAATTTTGCGGCAGTTAATGAAGTGTATGGTTCTTATTTCAGTTCCGACTTCCCAGCACGGGAAACTGTGCAGGTTTCAAAATTGCCGCTGAATGTAAATGTAGAGATCAGTGTAATTGCCATGAAATAAAAAAGGTATACAATAACAAAAAAAATCCCTCTTCTCAGAGGGATTTTTTTTATTACTAATCTGAATTATTAATTCATGTGCTTAAGGTTCAATCCGTAAAGAACGATGAAAAGAACAGGGAAAATAGCACCCATTACCAAAGCAAATCCACCGAAAGCGGAAGCACCTATCAATACCGCGCTCACTACCAGAGGAACAATTTGTCCGACAGCATATAAATAAAAACCTGCTTTTTTAAGTTTCCACATCATCATGGATCCTGCAAAGCACAAGATAATTCCAAGGATTCCAACTGCCAGGCTTACACCTGCATATTTCATAGCATTCATAGCTTCTTCCATGCCGGGCATAGTTGCAGCCATATCCATAGCTTCAGGATCAGAAGCAGAAGCAACATCCATCATTGCACCTGCTGTTTGAACAGCGAAATACCCCATTACCGATGCGATAAGTCCAACCCCGCATCCTATCCAGGTAAGAATACATAATACTGTAATAAATTGTGGTCTTTTTGCTGTTACTCCAGCTTCAATGTTTGTTTGTTCCATAAGAGATTTGTTTTTTAAGATGAATGAATTTTGTTTCTGTTTGTTAAGCTAATTAAGTGAAAAAAACAGGAGAGCAAAAGTTTAATATTCAGAACTTATTAACAAACTTCTTGTTATTAACGCTCCACTCATTATTTCATGAACTTAAGATGCAGGGCATACATTCCTATAAAAGCCGCCGGGAAAAAGAAACCCGCAATATTAACAGGAAGCCCGAGCCATACTATTGGAAGATAGGACAGGATAATATTGGCAATAGTATAAAAATGAAAACCATTCTTCCTGAGGTTCCACATATATATCGCACCGACAAGTGAAAGCACCGTAAAAGCAAGTACTGTTATATAGAAACCCCAGCCAGCCTTCCATACTTTAAAAAGATCAGTATAAACTGCAGGATCATATTCACGGGACTGGGTAATCACCTCGATCATAAAATCAGCCATCACGGGAATTATCATTGCACCAATTATTGAAAAACCGGTGGAAATGAATGTAAGAATACAAAGCACGGTCAGAAAAACAGGTCTTTTTGGCTGCCCCTCGGGCTCAACTGGTATAAACTCTTCCATTTTAATTAATATTTATTTTCAGACCAGTGTTCGTAATTCATTTTTTGGACATCATCTGCATCCTTTTGCTTCTGGATCTTCACCACCCTGAAGTATTTTCCCGTTTGCGGGATCAGTTCAGCTGTTCGTACAATACTACCGCCTGCAACCGTTAAAGTCAATGGCTGGTCTCCAAAATAATTGCACCATTCCGTAAAATTGACCGCCGGGCTATCCGGCCTGACCTGAATGCCATTAATACTCAATAAATCATCATTCAGGGATAATCCGGCAAGATCGGCAGCTGATCCGGGAAATACCGAAACCACCCTGCAGCTCCCTGCCGCGTCCTGAACTTTGATACCGAGCGCATGCTCATGGAAACGGGGCGGATTGGTTCGGACAAGCTCACAACCGATATAATCCAAAGCTTCAGCAAGCACAGGTTCATAATCCTTTACTCCCTCGAAATGATCATTAAAGATCTTATCAAAGGATGCATTCGCGTAATGTTCAACAAGCCCCCTGTAATCCTGTTCCGTATAACCTTTTCCTTTCAGTGCAAACTCTTCATACAAATGCCGCATTACATCATCCAGACATTTATTATTCGAGGTGTTTTTCCTGATGAACATATCCGTTATAAACGCCAGCAGGTTCCCTTCATCATAAATATTTGTCTTTCGGTTTGGAATCCCCGGTGAATAACCGTCAAGCCATGTATCAAAAGATGATGCGGCAACCGACATGTTAAACCGTCCCCCATTATCAAAGTGTTTTTGGAGGCGCTCATTAAAAGTTGCGAAATACTGGTCCTGGTTAAAAACCCCGCTTCGGTACAAAAGGTAATCACCATAATAGGTTGTTACCCCTTCACACACATATCCTAACCTGGAATAATTTTCTTTTGTGTAATCATAAGGCATCATTTCAGCCGGCCGGATTGTTTTGATATTCCAGGCATGAAAGAGCTCATGACAGCTTACTCCCAAAAGATCCTCATAAAGATCGCCCTTCATCAGGTTATATCCCGGGCCAAGCGCGATCACCGTGGAAGTAACATGTTCAACACCATGATAAGTCCTTTGCGGAAGGATCTGGAACAGGAAATGATAGGAAGAAAAAGGTGCTTTTTTCATCATCCTAAGCTGGTGTGCGCAGAATTTCATAAAATCGGTATTCAACCTGGACCAGTCAGGCCTGCACTCACCCTGGAACCAGAAATGGAAATCAATACCTTCACAAACAAACTTGTTATGCTGAAGTGCGGCCGAAGCTATGAAAGGGGAATCGGCCCATTCATGAAAATCCCTGGTTTTTAATTCGTATCCGTTCTTAACCTTTTTCGAATCAAGTCCGCAGGCTAAGATATAATTACCCGGCACTTCCAGGAAGATCTCACAGGGTTCACTTATTCTTTCCGGTATGTAAACACAGCAATTGACAGGATTCATATAGATCTGCGAAGGGTCAAGATAAGTTGAACCTGCATTCAGTTCCGCAGAATAATAGTTGTACCGGATATGAAGAGTTGAAACACCTTTGGTATTGACAGCCCAGGAATCCTTGCTGACTTTCCGCGAAGCGAGCATATTCCCTTTCTCATCAAACGCAGCCCACTTCTGAACATTCTTTGCAAAATTACCAAGTTCATAACGCCCCGGCCTCCAGGCCGGAAGCTGGATAATTACCTCATCCCCGGTGACTGCCCCCGCAATAAATTCTATGTCGATATACCGTTGATGCGGATTGGTGTAGGAAATAATGTACTTCATGTGTACGAGTCTAATATGCTGCGAATATACGAATCTGTATTGGCTAAAATGAGTGTCCATGACAGATTCTTAATCCCGATCGCTATCGGGACGTTTATTCCTTAACAGTACAAAATTATTTTATTACTTTCGCAAAGCACAAAATTAAAATCATTCATAATTATATAATTTCCATAAAATGAATTACGATCTAATAGTAGTAGGCAGCGGACCCGGTGGTTATGTTGCAGCGATAAGGGCATCTCAATTAGGGTTAAAGACTGCAATTGTGGAGCGGGATAACCTTGGCGGGATCTGCCTGAACTGGGGATGTATCCCTACAAAAGCATTGCTGAAAAGCGCACAGGTATTCGAATACCTCAATCATGCATCCGATTACGGCATCACCGTTAAAGGCGGAGAAGCTGATTTCGGTGCAGTGGTGAAACGCAGCCGCGATGTGGCTGATGGAATGAGCAAAGGTGTTCAGTTCCTGATGAAAAAAAACAAGATCGATGTAATTACCGGTACGGGGAAAATCAAAGCGGGAAAAAAGGTGGAAGTCACTGCCGATGGTAAGTCAACTACCTATGAAGCCAAAAATATAATTATTGCAACAGGAGCCCGGTCAAGAACTCTCCCGAACCTTCCGCAGGATGGTAAAAAGATCATCGGGTACCGTGAAGCGCTTACCTTGCCGAAGATGCCAAAAACAATGGTAGTAGTTGGCTCAGGTGCTATCGGAAGTGAGTTCGCTTATTTTTATGCAACCATGGGAACTAAAGTTACCCTGGTTGAATTTATGCCGAGTATCGTTCCTGTTGAAGATGCAGAAGTTTCCAAGCAGCTTGAAAGGTCGTTCAAAAAGATCGGGATTGATGTAATGACGGAATCAAGCGTGGAAAGTGTTGATACAAAAGGCTCCGACTGCAAAGTAAAGATCAAAACAAAGTCAGGTGAAAAAACCATTGAAGCTGAAGTTGTTCTTTCTGCTGTGGGCATCCAGGCGAACATTGAAAATATCGGACTGGAAGAAACCGGTATTGCGACTGACAAAGGCAAGATCCTTACTAATCCGTATTACCAGACAAACATCCCGGGCTATTATGCCATTGGTGATTGCGTTGGCGGACAGGCATTGGCGCATGTTGCTTCCGCAGAAGGAATTATTTGTGTTGAAAAAATAGCAGGCCATCATCCTGAACCGCTGGATTACAATAACATCCCGGGATGTACTTACTGCCAGCCGGAAATCGCTTCTGTGGGCATGACAGAGGCGAAAGCGAAGGAAACAGGCCGGGAGATCAAGATCGGGAAATTCCCTTTCTCAGCAAGCGGAAAAGCAAGCGCAGCAGGAGCCAAAGATGGTTTTGTAAAACTTATCTTTGACGCAAAATATGGCGAATTACTGGGGGCACACATGATCGGTGCGAATGTAACGGAAATGATCGCAGAGATCGTTGCTATCCGTAAACTCGAAACTACAGGCCACGAACTGATCAAAACCGTACACCCTCATCCTACAATGAGTGAGGCGATCATGGAAGCTGCAGCTGCGGCTTACGGTGAAGTGATCCACATGTAGGCCTTACATGATTTTATAATTTAAGAATAAAGAACCCGCCCGGAATGGCGGGTTCTCTTTTTAATGAGCGTCAAAAAACCTGGTTCGGGTACCGGAGATTATCTTGTCTTCAATAAGGGCTATTGCCATCTCTGTAACTGATACGGACAAGCCTTCCTGTAGCTGTACTGCTTCCCCGAGCATCAGGAGCACCGAATGCGACTGCTTTGCACCCGCAGCCTTCCAGAGAATAAAATCACGGTTGTGCGCCTGGTAAATGAAAAGATAGTGATCATCACCCAGGTCAAAAGCTCCTACATGATCATTTTCAAAATCAGCGAAAAGATTGTCGGTGCTTTCTAAAAAAGAATAAATAATTGAATTATCCGTTTCGAAACTTATCATGAAAAACGCTTTAATTTAGCCATATAGAACCCGTCAAACCCTTCTGAAGGCATCACTTTACGGTCCTCAATAAATTCAAAGCCCGTATTGCCTTCAAGAAATTTTTTTACCTGGAGATCATTTTCCGAAGGCAGGATACTGCAGGTGGCATACACCAGAACTCCGCCAGGCTTTAACATTTTGGAATACGAGCTTAAGATCTCCTGCTGCGTTAGCCGGATGTTTTCAATAAATTCTTTCGTCAGTTTCCATTTCGCATCAGGGTTTCTTCTGAGCACACCAAGCCCGGAGCAAGGCACATCCAGCAGAACCCTGTCTGCAAAATCATTCAGTTCCGATACCGCCCGGGAGTTGACCACACGTGTTTTAATGATAGCTGCACCGGCCCGTTTCGCCCTCTTTTCAAGCTCCTGTAATTTCCGTTCTTCAATATCCATTGAAACCACTGCGCCCTTATTCTTCAGCATGGCTGCAATATGCAAGGACTTTCCGCCTGCACCGGCACATGCATCGACCACCTTCATTCCCGCTTCAAGCCCCATAAATGGCGCTATCAGCTGTGAAGAAGCATCCTGTACCTCCATCAGGCCTTCCTTGTACTCTATTAATGATTGTAAATTCTGGCGTTTCTTAAGAATAAGAGCATCGGGATAACGTGAATCGATTCCGGTCTCTATTCCGTCCTTCATTAATTTTGAACGCAACGTATTAAGATCAGCCTTTAATGTATTGACACGCAACACCACGCGCGCTTCATTGTTAAGCTCATGCAATTCCTTTTCCCAAACTGTTTCCCCCAGCTCGCCAGAACCTGTTTCATCCAGCCAGTCAGGCACGGATTCCCTGATCTTCCTTACCTTCTTTAATTCTTCAATTCTGGTTTTTACGCGTTCTTCATCGATCCCGGAAAACTCTTCCCAGTCCGGAAGTTCCTCTTCCTTAATGATCAGCCAAATTCCGAAAAGAGAGAAATAGTCGCTCCGCTGCGAAGCTTCTGCAGCTTCATTGATCAGTCTCCACCAGCGAACCATTCCATAAATATTCTCTGCGATAAAGCGCCTGTCGCGCGATCCGAACCTGCTGTTTTTTTTCAAAGCATGCTCGACCGCCTTATCGGCATAAACGCCCGCAGAAAAAATTTCATTCAGCGAATCGGTCACAGCGGAAACAAGGGTCCTGTGCAATTTCATCTAAGCTTTATTAACATCATGATTGTGTAAAAATACGTATTGAGCGCCCACAATGCCTATGAAAACTTACTAAAATTTCGTATTTTTGAAATATGAATTTTTCCTCCAAACTTATTGAAGATGCTGTAAATGAATTCAGCAAACTCCCGGGCGTTGGCAAACGTACTGCATTGCGTTTTGTACTGCACCTTATGAAGCAGAGCCCGGCCGATGTAAACCAGTTTGGGAGCACGTTCATCAAGCTCCGCCAGGAACTGAGGTATTGTGCCAAATGTCATAACGTTTCCGACAAACCATTATGTGAAGTATGCCTCAACCCTCACCGTGATCACAGTACTGTTTGCGTGGTGGAAGATATCCGCGATGTAATGGCAATAGAGAACACGCAGCAGTATCGGGGTGTTTACCATGTACTGAACGGAATTATTTCTCCTATGGACGGAGTCGGCCCGAGCGATCTTAATATTGAATCCCTTGTGCAGAAATCAGCATCCGGTGAGATCAAAGAGATCATTATGGCCTTAAGCACCACAATGGAAGGTGATACTACCAATTTCTACATCTACAAACGACTGAAAAGCTTTGATCTTAAAGTGAGCACAATTGCGAGAGGTATTGCAATTGGCGATGAGCTTGAATATGCTGATGAAGTAACCCTGGGAAGATCGATCATCAACAGGACCCCGTACGAAAATTCATTGCTGATTAAATAATGTGAAAATGTACCCCTGTACTAATTTGATGCGCAGTTTAATTATGATTTTGAATTATCCTCTTATCCTTCAATCACAACGCTTACTCAAATTTCCCGGTAAAATAATTCCATTATTAAAAAACAAGTTTGTGGGAGATCAGGAATCGGTACATCAGCATATTCCCACATCGTAACCATGAAATTATCCGTAATCATTGTCAACTACAATGTGCAGCATTTCCTTGAGCAATGCCTGCATTCAGTCCGCAAGGCTTCCAAAGGGCTAAGCACTGAAGTTTTTGTGGTGGATAATAATTCAGTGGACGGTTCAGTCCAGATGGTGAAAGAGAAATTCCCTGAAGTCATCCTGGTTGAAAATAAAAAGAACACAGGCTTTTCTTATGCCAACAACCAGGCAATAAAAGTTTCAAAAGGTGAATACGTCCTCTTACTTAATCCCGATACAGTCGTAGAAGAAGATACTTTCCACAAGGTGGTTTCCTTTATGGATGCGCATCCCAAGGCAGGCGGATTAGGTGTTAAGATGCTTGATGGAAAAGGGAATTTTCTGCCTGAATCAAAGCGCGGACTGCCAACGCCTTCTGTAGCGTTTTTTAAAATCTTCGGGTTTTCCAAGCTGTTTCCACGCTCAAAAACGTTCGGGAAGTATCATCTTGGATTCCTTGATAAAGACAAGACGCATGAAGTTGAAATCCTTTCCGGTGCGTTCATGCTGATGCGGAAGACGGTACTTAACAAGGTCGGGCTGCTCGATGAAACTTTTTTTATGTATGGAGAAGACATCGACCTTTCATACCGGATCATCTTAGGCGGCTATAAGAACTATTATTATCCTGAAACCCGCATTATACATTACAAGGGAGAAAGCACAAAAAAAAGCAGTGTTAATTACGTGTTTGTGTTTTACAGGGCAATGGTAATCTTCGCCAACAAGCATTTTTCACAGAACAATGCTAAATTATTCTCCTTCCTGATTAATATCGCGATCTACCTCAGGGCCGGGGTTGCTATTGCCGTCAGGTTCCTGCGGTCGGTTGCTTTACCT
>DASVUX010000018.1:0-25912 GCA_036386835.1 Bacteroidia bacterium | reverse complement strand
CCCCCCCCCAAGAGCTGCCCAAGCCTGAGTTATGCTTTCTGTGGTCATGTTTTGCGCTCTAAATGGGTTAAAAAGGTGAGCTTTTATTGTTTTTGCAAATATACAAATTCATTGCAAAAAGGTAACGTTTAATCATCATATGTCCTGATCTGTTACAATTTATGAATTACTTCTTTTTGAAGCTACAGAATAAAAAATTCTGAACTGTGTTAAAAGGAGTTTTATGATCTTCCCGGATACATTTAATTCGATCAAAACGGACTTCGAAACGAGCTGACATGGAAGATTCATTGTATTGCTTTATCTCCAAGCCGCTGCACTTAGTAGGTCCGTCTTCCGAAAAGGTTCCCAGTATTAAATATCCTTTTTCATTGATAGCCTGCTCGGCTATTGAAACATACTTATATATTTTATCCTCTGAGGTTAAGAAATGAAAGGCTGCTCTATCGTGCCAGAAGTCGAACTTTACTTTGGGTTCAAACTCTGTTATATCACTTACGATCCAATTTACTTTGTTGGCTCTATCACCCAGGCGTTGTTTTGCGCGTTCAATGGCATTTGCTGAAATGTCAAGGACATAGATGTTCTTATACCCTTTATCAAGCAAGGCATCTACAAAATGACTGTCACCTCCGCCTACATCAATAATATTGGCTTCTAATGGCAAATTAAACAGCTCAATGAACTCTACCGAAGTTTTAGGGTAGGTCTGAAACCAGCTCACCTCATTCTCAGCTTTGGTTGCAAATACATTCTCCCAATGTTGTTTTTTGTCTTCCATAATTACAGCGTTTTATCAAATTTAAGACATTATAGCTAATCAACAAGAAAGGGTTGAACTTGTTCGATCTTCAGGCCGGTAAACTGACAAAATTCATCAATGGAAATATATTGATCTTCTGTTTTTGAATATCTCTCCTTGATCTTATCAAGTACTTTTCTTGCGTAACGCTCGGTTCTACCTGTAATACGAGCGATGTCTTTCGGGTATATACAAATGCGGTTTTGGTTTTTCATACACTATCTATGCTTTATCTATGCTTATGACTGCCTTTTGGTACGTGCAAAGTTATTCCAAGTAATTGAGGAATAAAAGAGCGAAAACGGAACAAAATGTACCAATACGTATGAAGCGGAACACTTCATTGACAATGGATACAAGGCAATATACTTTTGCTTCAGTTATCGATAACGGAAAATAAATTAGTGTTAAACCTTGTAAAAACCATAAAGAAATGGCAAGACAAAAAGGTATTATTAAACTGAAAGGAACTATCGGAGATATTTCCTTTTACAAATCCCAGGATGGGCATTTGGCCCGTGAAAAGGGCGGTGTGGATGGTAGCAGAATTGCCAACGATCCGGCTTTTGTCCGCACCCGGGAGAACGGTGCCGAGTTCGGAGCCGCAGCAGCTTCCGGTAAGCTGGTAAGAGATGCGTTTAGAAGCATGATGATGACTGCTTCTGACGGGCGTGTGACTTCCCGCCTTACCAAAGTTATGAGCGACATCAAGAATTTTGACGGTACCAGCGCACGCGGTAAACGCATTGTTCAGGTGGGAATTGGAACACCAACCGGCAAAGCTACTTTGAAGGGCTTCAACTTCAACAAACGTGCAATCCTGGGCGGTGTGCTGTTCAAACCGTATGCAGTTACAGCCGGTACAGGAGTGATCGACATTACCGGACTTGTTCCGACAAATGACATCGCTTTCCCGGCTGGTGCAACACACATCAGCTTGCGCGGTGCTTATGCCGATGTTGATTTTGGCGGTGGCTTGTATGATGTGCAGATCTCCAACACGGTGAACCTACCGATTGACGGAACATCTACAAACGTCACTTTAACGCCTCCTGCTGTGCCTTCGGGTGCCGGGGTGAAGTTGACCCTGCTGATGATCGAATTCTTCCAGGAGGTGAACGGAAATCAGTATTCACTTAAAAATGGCGCTTACAATGCCCTGTGCATTGTGGATGTGCAATAAGGAGGAACCAGAAATGAACATCATTCAAAGAGTAAAAAGCCCTACTCCGCCTTTCTTCAAGAAATTGAGAACAGCCGGATTAGTTTTAGCAGCTGTAGGCGGAGTATTAGTAGCTGCACCGGTTGCGCTTCCTGCTGCAATAGTAGCCGCTGGCGGTTACCTGATCGTGGCAGGTAGTGTGGCAACTGCCATCAGTCAAACAGTAGTACAGAAGAAAAAGAAATAGGTATGCAAGCGATAAACGAACATAGCACCCTCATGGGGACCGTTTCCGGAACGGTATTAACCGTAGCTGTGAACATTGATTCACAGGATATTCTTAAAACAGTGGTCTTAGCCGCGATTGGTGCTGTGGTAAGTTTTTGCATATCCTTCTCGCTCAAATGGCTTGTTAAGCGACTGCGGAAGTGATCGCTGGCTGATTAAGAGGCTGCTCAGAAATGGGCAGCCTTTTTTTTTGCTTTGCCGGTTTCTTCTTCAACTTCCTTATTACGAGATTAAAATAGATACTGTCTGCCAGGCTGTCGAGGCGTTCAGGATGGGCAGCAATGTTGATTTTATGAGCTTTTTTTAGCTCTCCTATATAATACTCGAAAACCTTGTCGGAGTCCTTATTGTCTTCAAAGCCCATGAGTTCAAAAATGGTGTCACTTAGGCGGAGAGAATAATTATCGGCATTCAGACCGAGGGCATCTAAGCCATTCAGGAGTTTCGTGTTAACCAGGTTGTCCCGAATCAGGGACACGATCAGTTTTTGATGATTTATCTTTACCATAATTATTTGCGTTTTAGGTCAATATTAATTGATGTAAATTTATAACATTAAGATAAATTAAGCAAATAAATTGATCTAAATTATACATTACATTGCAATTTAAGTCAATTAACTAATTGAAAATCAAATCATATTTTTGACTGATATAGACAATAAGTTTATGGAAATTGCAATGTAAATGGCTAAGAAGGTAATTAATCGGTTAAAAATAGTGCTGGTCGAGCAAGGTCGCACAAGCAAATGGCTCGCTGAGAAGTTGGAAAAAAATACCGCAACTGTTTCGCGCTGGTGTACAAACGAAATGCAACCCTCATTGGAAACATTGGTAAAAGTTGCAGAGGTTCTAAAAGTAGATGTTCGGGAGCTCCTTGTTTCCACAAAGTAAACATTGAAACATATTCGAAGAATGCCGCCCAGGAATGAGCGGCATTTTTGTTTGCAGCAAACCCTAAAACGGGAGTGCTGAAAGCTGACGCTTGCCCGAGGCATATACCCACACGAAACAACCGCATGGCAGAGCATATACTTTAAGACTGGCTGACGATACCCGAAGTGTGTGGCTACGTAGATGCCGCTGAAATGCATACGGTGATAACTGCAGGGGCTTCATGAGCACCTGGACGGTAAATGGGCAATGCGCTGATGCGGCTGATGTGCTTGCTGTGATGATTGGATGTTTTTGCATAAGATTAAAATTTTATATGCATTACACCAGCAGGCGGAAATTAAAAAGCAAAAGGAAACGGAATAAATAGCAGGTGCGTGGGCTTGTGGGTTTATGCTGTAGTCTTTTGCTTTTTAATGGCAGCTTTTCTGCGCGTGGGACCGCCTGCTATTTTTGCATATAAAAATTTAATCATGCAAAAAACAGAGCAGAAAGCTGAAAGAGTGCAGGATCTGATCACCCGGGTAATCCATCCTATTAACGCACTTCCTTCAATAAATTTTGACAAAGAAAAAAGAAAAAAAGGAGAAAAAAATAAAAAAGAAAGCCATATAAAAGGTGGCATGGCAAGGCTGTCAAGGTTTTTGCAAAAAATACTACCGGAAACCGGTGGAGATTTTTTGCAAAATTCATCTTGACCTTGAAAGCCGGAACAGTAAGCTGGTGGGTGTGGCCACCTAATTTTGCTTACTTTTTTATTTTAAATACTATCCCACTCTTTGTAAGGCAATGTTATTCTTAATGCCTCTTTAATAATGTAATCCACCTCAACAGTGTGATTTGCTGAATTTAGCTCCTGTACAAGCTTTTCCAACTGTAATGCTTCGGCAGGTTGAATTTTTTGTTTCAGAAAAGCATTGATTCCTTTTGTTAAGGATGATTTGACTACCCGCAGTTGTTTGTTGTAAGAAACTTTAACAAGTGCGGTACCATCTTCAATGCGAACTAATGTCTCATAAATGGAGGCACAAGTTCCTTTACTGATTGAACGTTCCTGTGTTCTGAATGCTCTTCGCATGAAACCTTCGAATGGCATTCCGATGCCATGATAATTTTTGTTTTTCATAATTATAGTTTTTAATTGGTTTAAGATGCAAGTGTAAATTATAGCATCTGATTATGAAAGGACAGGTCGTTTTGTCAATTATAAAAGCCTTATCTAGAAAGGATTCCGGGGGTAATAAGGGTTATACAGCCTTGAGCAAGCGAGGGAGAGCGGTTGCAATTAGTGGAGCGTAGCAGAACGGTTTGCAATCCGCTGTGTGGCGAGCCGCCCGCGAGCGGAGCCGAGGGAGGGAGCAGAAAGCACGGAATGAAGCGCAGCGGAGTGAGTGCGCTTGCGACCTTTGTGGAAATTGGAGCTTGTGCGAAATGATTTAATTATTTCCGCTGTAAACGGCACAAGCGAAAATGCACTACACAAGGCAAACCTTAAAGAAAGCCAACGCTTGCGGTGGCAAATAAAACAAGATCTGCCGCAGCCCGAGGCGACCCGCAGGCGAGCCAAATTATTACAGCCGGTGGACTGAAAGCTGCTGAAATGAATGAAGTGAACGAAACCCAGCGGAGCGGGTGAGTGAAAGTAATGAATGAAGCTGCTTGAAGGACACGAAGGCTGTAGTGAGAACTGAAGGAGGAGCGCAAAAAGTATGACAAACGCACCGGGAGCCAAGCACGTTTTTCACGTGCCTGGCTCCCGGCAATGCCGCTTTTGCTAATACATTAGGATAACAAGCAGTATTAGCAAATGCGGCATTGGTTTGGCGTATCTTTTTGCTGACGACTGAAGGGCGAACACCTTATAACCTGTGACAGGTATCAATTTTACAAAATGGGGAAAATTTATTATAAAGAAATGCCTTTATAATTATATAGTTGGGAAATTAGATCATTTTTAGAATACGAAATCTTGGATCCAATATTTTTTTCATAAACAGTAGAATTCTTCAATTTTAATTCATCATCAAAAATTGAGTTTGTTATTCCATCAACTAATTCATCAAGATTCTTTAATAACTGTTCGGCAAATTTTTTATCAATCATTTGGATCGCATCAACAAATGATTTACGAATTGTCGCCAATTCATTTTTAACAAAATTATTAATATCTTCTTTTTCTTCAATGGTTAAATCGTTAGAATTGATCTTCTCCTTGATTGTATGAAGATTACTATAAAAATGAGTGATTGAGATCATGTTCGGTTGAACGATCAATTCCTTAAACCATTGCAATTTTATATTTTGCTCATGTAATAAGGCGGTTTCATGTTCAGTTTTCTTATCTTTTTTAATTTGATAAAAAATTACATAACCGGCTAAGAAAAGATTTGCAAGTGCAATGATAATCTGGGAAATATCAGAAAAGTCCGATAAGGATAATGCAAGTGACTTGTCGCAACATAATAAAAGCATTATGCTAAAGCATTTTCTTCACGCAAAATTCTTTCTATTGCTTCGGCCAGATCCGTGTCTATCTTGTATCTGCCTTCATTAACAAACGAAAATTTGTTATAAAAAGCAGTTTCACCAAGCTTAGTTACGATATTTTCAAAAAATTCCTCTAAAAAGGAAGGATTAATGGAAGATATGTCAGGTGGGATAGTAATAATAATCTTTTCATAATTAGGCTCTACAGAGTCTATTTGGCACTTGTTTCTTACCTCAACTCCTCTTGGACGAGTCGTAAAAACCTTAGAGCCTTGGGTTCTAAAGTCTTGCAAGTCAATATGATAAGTGTTATTCTCCATTTGGTTGTTCGCTTGTAGTATTGTCAAATTTAATTAAAATTCTTGCAGAAATCAAGGTTCCTGGAAAGAAATGGGGTGCAAAGGTAACATATTTCTTATTTGGTTGATCAAAAATCTCGCCACTGTCATTAAAGGTAATCGACTTATATTTACGATTTTCCTCAATCCTAAGCTTTTCTTTAATTTCATAAGAACCATCAAACATAATCCTTGTATTACCTGAAACGATCACAAACTTAGATATATTGTCTTTGTTAAGGTCTCCTTTTAATTTAAAAAAGTTTTCTAAGTATTGAATTGACCCATTTCCTCTTTTTTTCTTTTTGCTTGTGACCCCATCTTGTAAAGCGTATAGACTCCATAATGTTTCTTCTTCAAAATCAGCCTTTGAAAACCAGCCTTTTTTTGTATAGTCCTCGGATAAATCGGTCATTTGCTTAACAGTCTTTTGATTCGGACATTCTGGAGATTTAAATGTTTCATAAATAGTATTTCCAAAATTAAATATCGAAAAATTGAAGATCCCGAAATGCTCTTCCTCATTATGTGTTTCTTGAAAAAAACCAATCGCAAATCTATAGGGCATTGTAGCATGTTCTTCCGCATTACTCATTACTTCACCAATTACCTTATAAAAACTTGTTTCAGCTTCTATTGTCAATTCTCTTCCTAATCTTTTTAAGCAGCGCTTAATATATTCTACAATTTTTGTTTGATCGATCTCGCTGCGCTCCCAAACTTCAGGTTTCCTGTGATCATTTACTAAAACTGGCAAGGCTTCAACATCGGCATACTTTATAGAGAATCCCCTTATGTTGCGATATGCACCAATAGAAAATAGAACCTTCATTATGTCCGGATTCTGAAAGTTAATTGGGGTGATTCCACCATCAAATAAGTTCCGATACCCTAGTTTGCGGCATTTTTCAACATGTTTGATAAATTCAATCAATAAAACATCCATACAAATAGATGCATCAACATCAATTCTTTTGCATTTGCTATAATCAAGAGTAATACTCCGACATTTACATTTATGGAGTACAACAAAAAGTCTTTTTAGAAAATCAAAACTCTCTTCATAATTTTCAAGTAACGAAAAGCATTCGGGGATGTAAAAAACACCATCATCCTTATGTGTAAATTGCTTCTTTGAAAAAAAATCAGGGATACTTAATAAATATTTTATATTTAGAGGATACTCTGGTTTAGGTGGAAGAGCTTTTTTATGTATAAAGGGATTTGATAAGGAAGATTTATATGATCTCCCTTCGGCCTCCGCCCTCCTTTTCATGTGAAGTAAATACCTTTGGTAGCCAGCTTTTTTTTGCCTAAATTTTTCTCTTCTTTTAGTGTAAGAAAGAAAAGATTTATAGCCTTTTTTAGTTAAATACAATTGTTGATCCCTCATTAAATACAAAGATATTATTTTTATGAGGACTTGTGGAATTTTGTCTACAAACATGGGACTATACTTATTTACGTTTGTCCTGAGTTTCTGATGAAAAACTAATTAAATTGAACATTTCTCTCATCCTCGATCTTATCCTGCTGCCATAAATTTCTTCTATCTCAGAAGCCGAAAGATTGGTAGTAAGATGTGTTATCAGCTGCCGGCTCACGAACAGGTCATACCTCGACAAAAGCACCTCGGCCATTACATTGCATTCATTTCCATAGTATTTCAGAGTGTTTTCCGTTCCGAGATCATCAAAACAGTATATTTTAGGATCATGGGTGTTTGAATGAAAGCTGTGTCGACTGTATTTGTGAATGGTATCATATCCATCTTTGATGAATTCGAAGCTGACATCCCGGCAAGATCTCAAAATGAATCGATCTTTGGCGGGTTCAAATAAACGCATTAGGCTAAGAATTGATGTCTTGCCAACCCCGATCGGTCCGGAAAGCAATATGCCTTTGTTTAGATTGATGTTAAGCTTAGAAGCTACGGTTTCATCTTTCAGAAAGTAAGAAAGCAGTCGGAAAAGTACCGGTTTGTCTTCTTCCCGGAGACTGAAATGCTTCCCATATTGCTTTTGTCCCCATTTCTCGAGCCACAGCAATGCATTTTCATAATCGTGAGAACTTTGGATCTCGGTAATTTCAGAGTGCTTCACTGTAGTCTTTTCCTGTGTTTGCATGTAAATGTGTGGTTTTAGAAAGGGTGTTAAATGCTTGGTTGTTGAGCATCCATTTGTTTGACGCGGCTTGCCAGTTCTTCATAGGCGTTTTACCTGATACCAGCCAGCCATTGGAGGTAAAGTGGTTGAAGAATTTATCGGCTTCAATGGCCGGATACTTTTGTGAAACAAAATATTCCCGAATTTCGGTAATCTCGGGAACGATCATGCTTTTCTTTTTTGGCGCAACTTTTTTCTTTTCCTGAGCATTCTCATTTTTTAGAATTCGTTTCGTTGAGTTTTTATGCGTGTGTGCACTCTCGTTTACTTCTGTTTGTAGTTTATTATTGTTTGTATTGTTTATATATGGTACCAGCGCTTGTTCAGTGCTTGTTTCAATTTTAGTATGGTTCCCGTTCATTACCTGTTCATTACCAGTTCTGAAATTGAACAGGTAAACCAAGCTACCCTTGAATGGATTATATGAAGGGTGATAGCTCAGGTATCCGAAGTCGTTCAGTTCCCTGATACACTTGTGATATGTAGCCTTTGAGCAGATCTTGGAAACTTTCATCGCCTCGCTCCTGGAAATGCTGATCGGATTATGAAACCGACAAGCATTCCAGAACTGAAATAGCGAAACGTACAAACTGATGTGCGTGGGGTTGAGCCGGTCGTCTTTGCTCACTTTGTCAAAGAAGCCGGAAAGGTGTTTGATATAGTTCATCGGGATTAGGATTTTGTATGATCGATCTTGTTCTTCTCCATTAGCTTTTCAATGTCCTGTGAACTATAGAAAATAATACTGCCTATTTTGGTATAGGTTAGTGTTCCATTGATTCGGAGATTTTGCAAAGTGCCTGGAGAGATCTTCAGGAGTCTTCGGACTTCAAAGCTTTTGAGCCATTCTCTTTTAGTGCTTGTTTGTTTGTCAGATAAGATTGCTTTGAAATCTTCCAAGAGTTGAGATCTGAACTCCTGCAGATCTTCACGGGTAATTACTTCGAGTGCCATATAATTTGTTTAATTGGTTATGGCGCAAAACTCATAAGATTTGATGTGATTCTTTCCCAAGTTGGTACCAACTTGGGAAAGATTTTTTTAGAAGTGACCTAGAATAAAGGCTTTTGAGGAGAGTGCATTTCTTCAGCCATATTCATTCGTTTGAGAAGATTTTCCTTCATGCCATCGAGGAATTTTGTCTGACCAGATTTACGTGTCTTAATATCAAGGTAGGTGCGGTAATAATCGCCAAGGTCCACATTAAAGATGATCTCGAAATAAGCGGCTATTTCTTTAATATCTGCCTTTGCATTTTCAAATACACCTTGGGAACAAAGAGCGTAAATAAGCTCTATCAATGCGGCTTTGCTCTCCGTCCAGGTTAATTGAAACTTGGTATCAACTTGGGAAGAAACCGTCAGTTTTCTGCCATCTAAAACCGCAAGCTGCTCCAGTAAAAATGTTTGAAGCATTTCGTCAGCAAGGATTCGGGAGATTTTATGATCATGACTTGTTCTGAATTTGATGTCAATATCAAAAACACAAGACTGAAGGGCAAGCTGTATACTATGTTTACCCCGGACAAAGTAGAGGTCATCAAAGTGAACTGCCCCAGTTTTATAGTATGTATAGAATTCTAAATTAGCTTTTGTGAAGTCATCAATCTCTTTCAGCTTCTTCTCATAATATTTGCGCTGTTGTGATTCACTACCACGGGGCTTATGCTTCTCAAGATCAAATAAGGCGACATGATATTTCAGCCTTGATTCAAAGCGCGGTTTAATTTTTTTAAAGAAGTCGATTTCACTTTTCTTAGACTGAAAGCCATTTTTAAGGATGATAGCTTTCAGCTCAGTGAGTGCGAGTACACAAAGTTCTACTGATTTTTCTTCTCTTCTAAGGATATTGCATTCTGAACTGGCAATAGAATTGAGTTGTTTCTCAAGGGTGGTAAACATTTTCTCCATAAAATCATTCGCAAAATAGCTTTCTTAAGTAAAAGCCCGCAGGAGAGTGTGGCGGGCTTTTGATTATTTAATCAACTTTCATGTTTATTAAATGCGTCTTGCTTTGAACAGTATTTTCGACTGTTCTGATATTATGACGTACTAACATTAGAAAAGTTACAATGAAATAAAAAATTGAGAATTATTCTGTAGAGATTTATTGGATATTGCTAATTATCATTTCGTTATAATCATCAGAAATCTCACGAATGAAGTTGTTTATTTCTGTTGAAGTCTTAATTCCTATATTACGAAGTTTGGAAATATTTAATTTTGTGCAAATTAGTTCTTCAGCAATCTGGTCTTCATTAGGAATCTTATTATCAAAGTAGGAGAGCAGAGCCTTTTGCGCCCTGGCGCCAAGCTTGCTTTTAAATTTGAGTTCAAAGGTTGTAATAAAATCAAGACCACTTTTATAACCTTCTCGTTCAGCTCTTTCATGAAAATACAAATGAATCCGTTCAGGTGTCAATGTCCTATTCAATAATAACAACTCTTTGTTTGTTTTATATCCACATGCTCGCACATTTGAAAAGGATTTATACTTTGAGATGTATTTGCTGAGCTCTTTTGTATCCTTAATCATCAAAAGCAGACATAGGTTAAAAGCGCGTGTTGTTAGCGCAGCATCCTTATGTAGGTCTTTTAGTTGAATACAATCCGGGTAGTCGCTCATAAAGCCAATTAATTATTGGCAAAGAAATGATTTTTATTTTTAATTTGAAACTTCTATAATTATTCTAACAAAAAAACGAGAATTATTTTATGAGAATAACTTTAGATCTGCATGCCTCGCCTTTAGAGCTTAAAATATTAATGTGATAGATACCATTTGTGAAATTAGCTGGAAGGATGAAACTATTTTGCCCTGCGTTTATCTCTAAACCTGTGACGTAAACTGCTTGCCCAAGGTTGTTGAATACTTCGCAAGCTACATTTGTTTTAACCTTTGAATTGACTAATAAGTTAATTCCATTATTATGAAAATGGGAAGTGATTGTGAATGGATTATTTGAAGAATCCTCAATTCCTAAAACAGTACTTATGCTTCCTGCTAAATATTTCACACCTGTTCCCGCGTCATCGCTATAAACAATGTGAAATTTACCATTGGAATAAGAGAGATCAGGGCGAGACTGATTTCCGGAGAAGGTTTTAGTTAAAGTATCCACCTTTACACCTAATCCCGCTAAGCCTGTTACAGAATAACTAAAAAAGACCTCCTGCGCGCCTGAACTATACCCTTGCCATACTACTCCTAATGTATCTCCTTTTCCTGCAATAACCGGATAATTTTGAGTGTAAGTGCCTACGGGAAATATTTGTCGGCTCTGGCCAATCTGCTGATCGTTAATATTTACTGATCCAATATAAATCCGCGCATCACTTGTTGCATCACTCATCCAGGTATAAAAAAGAGAATCTCCGATGATAACACCGGACGGACCGCTTGAAGGGCAAGAAGTAATATACCAGCCAGTTTCATCTATTGCAGCTGAGGTAGGAAAAGTAAGACTTGCATCGGACGAGAAGGAGCCCCATATATCACGAATATTCATGTCTGCATTCCTGTATAGTAATGCCTGATTGTCACCATTGACCACCATAGTACCAGGGCAGCAATCACAAACAAAACCCGGAGCACCGGCTGATGCTACATTGGGTGCGGAAAAGCTATTTCCTCCATTGGTTGAACGGGCTACAGCATATTCTGCATCTGTCATTGAAGAGTTGATCTGCATGTAATTCACAACAGGGTTTCCACCGGGAGCTACAGCAACCGCAGCAAATCTTGGAATATCCATTGTGCCGTTCGGATCTATGCGCACTGTATCACCAAAGGTGACGCCACCATCAATCGACCGTACGATATAAGCCTTTCCGGTCATTGCAGGCATTGAAGTAAAAACTACAAACGCAGTATCTCCTGAAGAGGCTACTTCTGCGCCAGCCCAATTGGCCACAAAAGGTGTTACACCTGCTGGGTTAACCGGCATCGGCATTGAGAATGAAGTACCGTTGTATTTAGAACGATATACTTTGTCGGTAGCATCGCTTTCCCAAACAACAAGAGGCTTGTCCCCTGTCATTAAGGTAATTCGTGGATAAATGTTACTGTATGTACTCCCTGAAGCAACAATTAGAGGTGCATTCCAGTTAATGCTGGTTTGTGCTTGGCTTGCCGAGTAGCAGAGGCTAAATAATATAGAGAAGTAAATTTTTTTCATGGGTGAGTTGCTTTATAAAAGTTAAAAGTACGCAATGATCCCTTAAATGTCAATTCGTATAAATCCTTGAGATATAACAATTTATTGTACGGATTGGGTTTTCATGTCGGAATGCTATATCTTTGCTTAAATAATGAAAAAGTCCTTCCCCATATTATTGTTAACCTTTTTCTACCTTCTGGTGGCATCTGGGTTATCTTTAAATTTTCACTATTGTGGTGGAAAGCTTAAGGATATTTCCTTTTTTCAAGTCGGGGATAAGGAAAAAGGATGCTGTGGCAGCAAAAAAAGAAGCAAAGGCTGTTGCAATAACAAATCCACTATACTTAAAATTGAAGACGATCATCGTTCTTCCTTAGATTTTAAATTACCTGCAAATAATTTTATCAACTTAAATTATACTTTTCCTCAACAAACCCTTTTATTATCCAGTACTTATGGTGAACTGATATGTCCTAATTATCATGCCCCACCTTTGTTGAACAAGCCCCCCATATACCTGAATCACAGGGTACTTATTATTTGATTTAATTGTATTAACCCGCTGATATTTTTGTCAGAGGGCTTTTTGCGTTTTTACTTCTCTGTAAATGCGTGTTTTTCTTTTGTACTAATCCTTAAAACCTAATCCAATGAAAAAAACAATCTACATCGTTTTTGCTGTAATGCTATCCTTTATAGCTAATTCTTCGAAGGCCCAAACGACAGCCATGAATTACAACTTTATTGACTGTGCAGGTAACTCACAAAGTATTTTTGCTGACCTGGATGCAGGTAAAGCGGTAATCCTTGAATTTTTTATGAATAGCTGCTCTCCATGTATCACAGCCGGAGGAAAACTTGAATCGATGAAAGCAGATCTGTTAGCTGAATATCCAGGTATGGTAAAGGCTTATGCTTTTGGATATAATAATACATATACCTGCACTACGATAAACAATTGGGTTTCTACCAATAGTTTTACATCGATTCCTGCTGACAGTGGTGCTGCTCAGGTAGCATATTATGGAGGAATGGGAATGCCAACAATTGTAATACTTGGAGGCGGAACGGCTCATTCTGTTCTGGGTTCTCCTTATGTGGGGTTTACCACTTCCGATACAACAACAATGGCCGCTGATATCCGAAACTTCTTGGGAGCAACAGCCAGTGTAAATGAAAATGAGGTTTTTAGTCAGATTGCTCTTTTTCCTAACCCTTCGACCACTGAAACAAACCTGTCTTTTAATATAACGAAATCAACTAATGTCGTTATTGAGATTATTGATGTGACAGGAAGAAGGGTAGAAAGCGTAATGAGCGGAAATGTGTCTGCAGGCGCTTTTAACAAAGCAATTAATATATCCAACTTAGCTGAGGGATTATATTATATCAGCATCAAAGCTGATGGAATAGTTTCACAAAAACCATTGAATGTGATCCGTTAACTATGAAAGATATTGCTTTGAAAACGGTTGGATTAAAGAATAGAATAGCACTCGCATTAGTTGCGGGTGCAATTTTCTGCGCTTTGCCTGTTCTATCCCAAAACCAACTTTTTATCCCAGATACATTAAGTGGTACAACCTTTAATTTGTCGGTTCAGACTGGAACAGAGCAGTTCATTGGAACGAATAACACTCCCACCTTTGGATATAATGGTAATTTTCTCGGACCGACTCTACTTATCAATAAAGGCGATAGTATTACTCTTAATGTAACGAACAACTTAAGCGTGGCGACTACTGTGCATTGGCATGGCTTCCATGTGTCTGCTATGAATGACGGTGGCCCGCACCAGATCATTAACGCAGGAGCTACATGGAGTCCTTCATTTAAGATGAGAAATGAAGCCGCTACCTTTTGGTATCATCCTCATGGTGAAGGGAAAACAGAAATTCAAATCTCTAAAGGACTTGCAGGGATGATCATAGTACGGGATACCACGGAAGCAAACTATGTTTTACCACGTAGTTATGGAATTGACGATTTTCCCCTGATAGTCCAGTCTAAGGCATTTGATATATTGTACCAGTTTGCTACCGCTACCCATGAGGATAGTGTAATGATGGTGAACGGGACAATTGATCCCTATTTACAGGTTCCAAGTCAGGTTGTACGTTTACGATTGCTAAACGCTTCTGCTGACCGTACTTTTAATTTCGGGTTATCGGATAATTCCAACTTTTACCTGATTGGAAGTGACGGAGGATTATTGTCTCAGCCTTATGCAACCAACCGTGTTCGTTTATCTACCGGTGAACGTGCTGAAATACTTATCGACTTTGGTGCATATGCTTCCGGTTCACAGTTGTTCCTGAAAAGCTATGCGTCAGAACTAACAAGAGGAATTATAGGGGCTGATTCTGTCGGGACAAGTTCTATTGTAATAATGGAAGGATATTATTCTAATTCATTGAATGGAGCTGATTTTGATGTTTTGCGTTTTGATGTAACACCACCCACGTCAAGTCCAATAACAACTATCCCGGCATTGTTTGCCCCTAAAATTCCTTTACCTGAGTCAAGTATGGATGTAGCGCGTTCAATACATTTCTCTCCTGACACGGTTACAAGTGGAAGTCAGGGTTATGTTGACGGGCCATTCTTCATGAATGACACTCCTTTCGATATGGATTCAATCAATATCGTCACTTACCTAAATGATGTGGAAATATGGACCTTAACAAACAGTACAATGGTTGCGCATCCATTTCATATTCATGATATTGAATTTTATGTTCTGGATATTAATGGAACGCCTCCGCCACCTGAGTACCAAGGTTTAAAGGATGTAATTCTTGTAAAACCCAACGATACTGTCCGTTTTATAACTCAGTTCACAACCTTCTCAGATCCGGTTGTACCATATATGTTCCATTGCCATTTGCTGCATCATGAAGACGATGGAATGATGGGGACTTTTTTAGTCATTGATCCTTCAACCATGGGAATTGAAGAACAAAGCAGTAATGTAGCAGTTAATGTTTTTCCAAATCCTGCTAAAAACAGCGTAAGAATTTTGTTACAGGGATTTGATTCAAATCAGCCCGCAGTCCTAAAGGTGTCTGATGCTGTGGGGCGAACTGTTCTAATAAATGAGTTTAATTCAAATGATCATCTTATCAATACATCCCAATGGAGTGCGGGTGTTTATATTATCAGCCTGACTCAACGCAATTATAGTATTCACAAAAAAATAATCATAGAAAAATGAAAATAAATCACCTTGTAGCAGTTGCTTTTGTAGCATTGTTCTTTACCGCTTGCGGAAATAAATCCGGATCAGATACAGCAGAAAGTAAAACGGAAGTAGTTAATGGCGAAGCCACATCCACTTTTAAAGTGTGGGGAAATTGTGATATGTGCAAAGAAACAATAGAAGGATCATTAAAAGCAGATGGTATCACTAAAGCGGACTGGAACACAGAAACGGATATGATCACGGTTTCCTATGATGCTTCCAAAATTTCTCTTGACCAGATCCATAAAAACATTTCATCGGTTGGTTACGACACAGAGAAATATAAAGGGGATGATAAGGCTTATGCCGACCTTCCGGAATGCTGTCAATATGAGAGGAAGTAAATGAATACGATATACGTGAGAAATATGGTTTGCAACCGGTGCATCATGGTTGTTGAACAAGTGTTTATCTCAGAAGGAGTTCAGCCAATGAAAGTCACCCTGGGTGAAGTGCATTTGGCAGAAGAACCAAACTTTCAGCAGATTGAGCAGATAAACGCTAAGCTTATCGGATACGGTTTCACTGTAATCGATGATAAGAAGGCACAGCTGATCAGCAGAATAAAAGCTGAGATAATAAAATGGATTCAAGATTATAACTTTCAGACTGTTCCATTAAAGTTCTCTGCTCACATAGAGCAAAAATTAAAAAAGGATTACACCTATTTGACTAACCTGTTTTCGGAAGTTGAAGGGCAGAAGATTGAACAGTATATGATCCTGCAAAGGATTGAGAAAGTTAAAGAACTGTTGGTATATGACGAATTGAGCTTGAATGAAATTGCTGAAAAGACTGGTTTTAGCAGTTCCGCGCACTTAAGCGGACAGTTTAAAAAAGTAACCGGCTTAACACCTTCTCATTTTAAGAAGATCCGGGAAAATAAGAGGAAGCCAATTGATGAACTGTAAATTATATAAAATCAATGCGGTAAGATATAATGCTTGTTGCTATCATGTAAAATACCTTTGTGTTATAATTAACCATAAACTATTTTAAAATGACACATACTTACAATGTAACAGGAATGACATGCACCGGATGCGAGGCAAAGGTCAAACATTTAATATCCAAAGTGGATGGAGTACAATCAGTGGATATTGATCTGACTACTGGTGATACCAAAATCACAATGAGCAAACACATTGATACCGCGACACTAAAAACCGCTTTAAAGGATCATCCAAAATATCAATTAACTGAAAAGGAAGCCCCTAAGCATAAGTTTGAGCCTATAAATTTTGAAGAAGATCAAAAAAGCTGGTTAGAGACCTATAAACCCATTTTACTGATTTTTGGTTATATAACAGGTATAACACTCCTCGCACAGCTTACAAATGAATCATTCCTTTGGATGGAATGGATGAATCATTTTATGGCTGGCTTCTTTTTAGTCTTCTCGTTCTTCAAAATTCTGAATCTAACTGGATTCGCTGAGAGCTATGCCATGTATGATATTGTGGCGAAGCGATGGAACGGTTACGGTTATTTATATGCTTTCATTGAATTGGCATTGGGAATCGCTTATTTAACCGGATTCAACCCAGTTGTTACTAATGCTGTTACCCTAATTGTAATGAGTGTAAGTATTGTTGGGGTATTACAAAGTGTAATGGATAACAAGAAAATAAAATGTGCTTGCCTTGGAGCAGTATTTAACCTTCCGATGAGCACGATTACAATTATTGAAGATGCTCTAATGATAGGTATGAGTGCTTTAATGCTTATAAAAATGATGTAATGGAATTGGTAAAGAGTATCGGATCAGTTTTATTTAAAATACTTAAAGCCATCTTCACTAAGAAAGACTGTTGTAAATAATGAAATTAAAATTTTTCATACTTTTTTTTATTGCCCCTTTTGTTTGTTTGTGTCAGAAGCAGCTAACCGAGGATGAAGCGCTAAGCCTTGCTCTAAAGAATAGTGCTTTGCTGAATGCCTCATCCCTGGAGGTTGCCCAGAATAAACAATTGCAAAAAACAGCATATAATTTCGACAATCCTGAAATTATGATGGAAAGTCCCACAGGTGAATTTCAAACGGTGGGTGTAACACAGTCCATCGCATTCCCTACTGTATATGTAAAACAGCACCAGCTGTATAAACAACAAACCATACTGGCTCAAACCGGGCAAAAAATAACTGAAAACGATATTAAGTATCAGATCAAATCATTGTATCTCTCTGTACAATATTCGGAGCTCATTTTTAAGCACTACAAGACTCAAGATAGTATCTATAACAAGATCATGCTTTCAGCTCAGCGTCAGTTTGATGCAGGTCAAATAGATTTCCTTGAAAAAACGCTTGCCGAAACTCAATATGGAGAAATTCATAATCAGTTTGCCCAAGTCGAAACAGATCTTCAGGTAGCGAGAATGCAACTACAAACCTACACCGGTTTAAAAGAGGAAGTTACTGCGGTTGACCTTAAAAGGACTCAATCGGCAATTAGTATACTCCTGATCAAAAATGATACTTCCATTATTCAAAACAACCCCTCATTGCTTTTTACAAGACAACAGCAAGTGATAGGCAAAAAGACCCTTTCTTTAGAAAGAAACCGATTTTTACCGGGATTTACATTTGGCTATTTGAATCAGGCTGGTAGAAATACTCCAATGGATCTTCGTTTCCGGGCAGGTATAAATATTCCTCTTTGGTTTTGGCAATACACAGGTAGCATTAGTGCCGCTAAAACTGGATTGAAGATAACGGAGCAAAAAGCCATTGCTCAACAGCAGTCATTATCGATTGAAATGCAGAAAGCCCAGGGAGATTATTTAAAGTACAATCAATCTCTTATGTATTATGAAACAACAGGCTTGAAGCAAACCGATGAGATCATATCAGCTTCTACTCGCTTTTTCGAGAGCGGAGAGAAGGACTTTGTTTCCTATTTGAGAAATTTAAACGAAGCATATATTATCAAGCTACGATATGCTGAAAGCCTCAAAAATTATAACCAGTCGGTCATTAATATAAATTATTTATCAGGCAACCTATGAATAGATTAGCTCAATACCTTCTTTCTTTAATCTTGCTCATCAGCACTCAGCTGGTATTTGCTCACGGAGGAGAAGATCACGGTGATGCACCACATAATACTATTGTTCCAAGAACTTATTTTTCAACCGTTGCAAATTCAGAGAAATACGAGCTTTTCCTCAAGTATAAGCATATTGAAGCCAAAGAAGAAACTGTAATGCAATTATTCGTTAGTGAATTTAACACCAACAAACCAATTGATAAGGCTGATATTAAGATCAGCAGTGAAGATAAAAGCCTGAAGTTTACTGTGAAGCAAACGGATATAGGGATATATGATATCACAACCTCTTTCCCGGATAATAAACCTTATTCTTTGAATGTAAGTATCAATTCATCGGCAGGTGCAGATTTGATGGTGCTGAAGAACATAGAACCGGGGAAAGAACTTCCTGTGAGCGAAGAAGCCCAAGTGGAAAAAAAATCAATCTTTAACAATCCCTGGATCTTATTTGGTGGAGGTTTCGCACTTGCTCTATTGATCGTTTTTGTATTAAGTAAATTAAAAAGTAAAAAGGCGAATTCTACATTTTTGATATTTGTTCTTTTGTTCGGAACAACACCTCTACCTACCCAACAACTATATGCTCATGGCGGGGAGGATCACGGGAATGAAAATGGTAAATCAGGAAGCAATTACTCTGAATCTTTTGAAGTGCCAAAGGAAACACAGTTCTTATTTAGTGTTTATACACAAAGAATATCCGTTGGCGATTTTACGGAGAGTACAAAATTATTCGGGACTATCATTCCATCATCGAACGGGCAAGCGGTCATAAGTGCTGCACAAAGTGGCAAAATAGTGTCATTAAGCGTTAATGTAGGACAAAAAATAACAAAGGGTCAACAACTGGCGGTAATCGAGCAAAATATTGATGCTGCAGCCCAAGTGGGTATTATGGCGGAAAAAAATAATGTTGATGCCGAGTTTGAAGCCGCTAAGAAAGAATACGAGCGCTTAAAAACGATCCAAGACATTGCTTCTAAAAAGGATTTTGCTGAGGCGGAAGCTCGTTATCAGAAAGCTGCTGAAAATAAAAAGCTTTATAGTTCTTCCGGTGGAAGATCAGTTGTTTTAAGATCGCCCATTGATGGTGTTGTAGGAAACTTTACCTATACCATTGGTTCGACAATCAATGCCAATGAAACAGCCTTTACTGTAACCAACCTGTCAAGGGTATATGTTGAAGCTCAGGTGTTTGATAAAGACGCTGACAAAGTTAACGAAGGTGTGAGGTATTCAGTAGAGTGTATAAATGACAATCACAAATGTGCGGAGGTGAAATTACTGGCATTGGCTCAAAGCATTAATCCGACAAATCAGTCACAACGTGTTTTGTTCGAAATTGAAAACAAAGACGAGAAATTTAAGATCGGGGAATTTGTAAATATCTCTGTCTTTGCTTCTCAATCAAACAGGCAGATTGCCATACCAAATAGTGCAATAAGTGAACTGAACGGTAAACCCATTGTGTTCATTAAAGATGCAGCTGAACAGTATAGCTTAAGTTATGTATCTCTTGGAGAAAATAACGGGACGCATACCGTTATAAACAAAGGAATAGAAGAAGGCGAAAGGGTTGTCGTAAATGGAACCTATCAGTTAAAAATGATTTATCTAAATCAATAATTAATAAAAACAAAACAAATGAAATCAATATTAAAAGTAGTAGCAATTACAGTAACTATGAGTGCAGCATTATTCGTTGCATCATGCGGAAATGGAACAAAGCATGAAGAGAATGGAGACCATAAAGATCATGCTGATACCACTGCGCATAGTGGTGAACACATTTATGCATGTCCTATGCACCCAGAAGTAACGGGAAAAGAAGGCGACAAATGCCCTAAATGCGGAATGAAACTGGAGCATAATGATAATGCCGGTAAAGGCAATGGCAATACTTATTTGATGCAGTATGCCAGTATTCCTGAACAATTAGAAGCTGGCAAGGAAGGTATGATGTCCTTCATTCCAAAAATTAAAGGAAAAGAGAACGAACAGGTTCCTTTAGATTTGCATCATGAGAAAAAGATCCATTTGATAATAGTTAGTAATGATCTGTCCTATTTTGAGCATATTCATCCTGAATTTAATGCAAATGGAAATTATGATATTAAAGTGCTGGGCAGTGGTAAAAAATTCACTAACGGAAAAGGTCATAACGAAACTACATTTGAAAATGGAGGGGATTATACAGCCTTTGCAGATTATAATCCAAGCGGAGGGAATCACCAGTTAGAAAAAATCAGTTTCAATGTAGTTGGTAAAGCGAAACCTGCTATTGTTTACACAAAAGAGAATAGAGTTAGCATTGTGGATGGTTATAAGGTAGAATTGGTACCCGATGACGGTACGTTTTATTCAGGTAAAGGAATTCATTTTGATGGGAAATTAAGTGAAAACGGGAAGTCTATTGATGCCAATACATTAGAGAATTATTTAGGTGCTAAGGCTCATATGGTAATTATTGGAGCAAGCGATATGTCTTATCTGCATGTGCACCCGGAAGTAGAAAACGGAAATTTCCATTTGCATACCACATTTGATAAGCCAGGAATCTATCGTGGATGGTTACAATTCCAGACGAACGGAAAATTACATACCGCTGAATTTACATTGAAAGTAGAAGAAGGAAAGGCTGAGAATGGAAGCCATACTGCTAATGATGAGCATAAACATTAATCAGAATGCTTAACAGGCTTATAAAATTTTCGTTACAAAACCGCTTATTCGTAATCGCATTTGCATGTTTGATAATGGTGTATGGAGCGTACACTATTATTAACCTGCCTGTGGATGTATTACCGGATCTGAACCGTCCGCGTGTAACTATATTTTTGGAAGCTAATAGTATGGCTCCTGAAGAGATAGAAACCCAAGTGGTTTTACCCGTTGAAACCGCTTTGAATGGTTCACCGGGTGTTGAAGTTGTGCGTAGCAGCTCAGCGATTGGTATAGGGATGGTATTTGTAGAATTTGATTGGGATACCGATGTTTTGAAAGCCCGGCAGTTAGTTGCCGAGAAATTACAAACGGTTCAACTACCTGATGGTATAACTCCGGTTATGGGTCCGATCAGCTCTGTTATGGGACAGATTATGCTGGTCGGGGTAAGCTCAGATACAACCAGTCCCTCGGAACTTAGAACGTTAGCAGATTTCACGATCCGCAGGAGATTAATGAGTATAAAGGGAATCTCGCAGGTCATTCCAATTGGTGGAGAAAGAAAACAGTTTCAAGTACTTATTTCAAGTGCTAAATTGAAACAATTCAATCTTAGTATCGATGATATTGATCAGGCCTTACAATTAACCAATCAGAATACAACCGGAGGGTTCTTTGATCAATACGGAAGCGAGGTTCTGATCAGGAACATTGGCAGAGTTATCACTCTCGATGATTTGAAGAATACGGTTGTTTCAAATAAGGAAGGTTTACCAGTTCTCTTGTCCCAGGTTGCGGATGTTAAATTTGGTCCTGCAGTTAAACGAGGGGATGCAAGTATAAATGGAAAATCGGCTGTTATTCTGACTGTTGAAAAACAACCGGGTGCAAGTACTGTTGAACTGACAGGTGAAGTTGAAAAGGCTTTGGCTGAGCTTCAAGAAACGCTGCCGAAAGATGTAAAGTTGAATTCTAAAATATTCCAGCAAAAGAACTTCATTGTCAATTCATTGAATAATGTTGAGGAGGCTTTGCGTGATGGTTTTATACTTATCATTATTATCCTGTTCTTATTTCTTCTGAACTTCAGGACAACGATTATTACTCTTACAGCGATTCCTTTATCCCTTATCATTACAGCCATTATCTTCAAGCTGTTTGATATCTCGATCAACACATTAACATTGGGTGGTTTAGCCATCGCAATTGGTGAATTGGTTGATGATGCGATTGTGGATGTAGAGAATGTCTTCAGGAGATTAAAGGAAAACAGGCAGAAAGGATCTCCTAAATCAGTATTAAAGGTTGTGTATGATGCCAGCAGCGAAGTCCGTAACTCCATTGTATATGCAACAATTATCGTTGTATTGGTTTTTATTCCGCTCTTCTCGATGCAAGGAATTGAAGGGAAGATATTTGCTCCGTTAGGAATTGCATATATCACTTCCATTGTAGCCTCTTTGATTGTTTCCTTAACAGTCACGCCCGCACTATGTAGTTTGTTGTTAAAAAAGAAGCCGAAAAACGAAACGGAAGATGATAGCATGATGGTTCGCTGGCTTAAAAAGCAAGATACGCGGCTATTACATTTCGGATTAAGTAAACCAAAGCAGGTTATAGGTGTTGTGGTTATCCTAATTATCGCGGCTGCAAGTGTTGTCCCATTCTTTGGCACAGAGTTTCTTCCTCCTTTCAATGAAGGATCATTTACAATCAATTTATCTACTCCCGCTGGAACCTCATTGGAAGAAAGCAATAAGATAGGTACAATGGCTGAAAAGCTAATGCTGAAGGTACCGGAAGTTGAATTTGTAAGCAGAAGAACGGGTCGTGCGGAGCTTGATGAGCATGTGGAGCCTGTAAGTAATTCCGAAATCGAGGTTGAGTTAATTGAGAAGCCTGAAAGAAGCCGGGATGAAATCTTGGCAGATATCAGGAAAGAACTTAGTGTTTTGAAAGGTGTATCTGTAAATGTTGGTCAGCCTATTTCCCATCGGTTGGATCACCTCCTTTCCGGTGTCAGGGCACAAGTGGCAATTAAGCTATTTGGTAACGACCTTACCGATCTTCGAATCAATGCAGGAAAAATAAAGGAAACGATCAGCAATATAGAAGGTGTCGTGGATGTTCAGATCGAAAAGCAAGTATTGGTACCTCAGTTAGTAATCAAAGTTAAACGGGAGGCATTACAGCGGTATGGGATTCAGGCAGGAGAGATAACCAAAGATTTGGAAATCTTTCATAATGGCAAAGTAACCGGCCAGGTACTCGAAGGGCAAAAGTCTTTTGATATACTTCTCCGGACAACAGATGAAGAACGGACCAATATTGATAAGATCAGGAATACCCTGATTGGGACACTTTCAGGCAATCTGATCCCTCTGCAGCAGATCGCGGATATAGAATATACGAATGCCATTAATTCTGTCTATCATGAGAATACCCAGCGCAGGATAGTTATTTCCTGCAATGTTCAGGAAAGAGACTTGGGAAGCACCGTTAAAGAAATCCAAAGTAAATTAAAAGAGAAAGTTATTCTGCCCCAAGGTTATTTCATAAAGTACGGAGGGCAGTTTGAAAGCCAGCAGGAAGCTTCCCGCTTAATCGGAATACTGAGCATTTTCGCATTCCTCGGAATATTCCTTGTCTTGTATTCTCACTTTAAATCAGGACGTATTGTTGCTCAGATCATGCTAAACATTCCTTTGGCCTTGATCGGTAGTGTAATTGCGGTCATGCTTACGGGAGGAACATTCTCCATTGCAACACTGGTGGGTTTTATTACTCTTACCGGGATCGCCTCACGTAATGGGATTATGATGATCTCACATTATATTCACCTGGTTGAGCATGAAGGGGAGAAATTCGGAAAGGAAATGATCATCAGAGGATCATTGGAAAGATTAGTGCCTGTTTTAATGACAGCTTTAGTTGCTGCTCTTGCATTAATTCCTCTGACAATGGATGCACAAGCTTCAGGAAAGGAAATTCTTTACCCGGTGGCTGTGGTGATCTTAGGAGGATTAATAAGCTCTACTTTGTTGGATATGATTGTTACTCCAGTGGTTTTTTACCTGTTCGGAGAAAAGGCATTGAAAGGTTACTTTGGAAAGAAGAATCAAAACAAGATTGAATTATGATAATGTTTCCGACTTTGCTCGTTTCTTAAGTTTTCTTAGCTCGTATTCCTTCCTCGTAGGATAAACGAAGAGAAGAATGATAATATATTTTAAATAATACTTTAGTTTTGTCATAATTATTGAGGTATAAATGAGCAGGGAGTTAATCAACTCCCTGTTTTAATTTCTGAAACAACCTGTAGCTGAGGTGTGAGCTTAGCCCTAAGCAATAACATATCATTACTTACCTTCCTATCCAACACTTTTGCATAATGCTGGGTAGTTTGAAGATTTTTATGGCCGAGCATTTCGCTAACGCTTTCAATTGGAACGCCATTGCTCAGGGTTACAGTGGTGGCAAAAGTATGACGGGCAATGTGAAAGGTCAACTCCTTGTTGATTCCGCATAAATCGGCAATCTCCTTTAAATAGCTATTCGTTTTTTGATTGCTTAATACAGGCAGTACTCGATCCTGATTGATACATTGAGGATGATCTTTGTATTTCTCCAATATGCTCGTTGGAATTGGCAATAATGGGATGTTAGATTTTGTTCCGGTTTTCTGGCGGTGGGTATAAATCCATTTTTCACCATCAATCCCCATCGAAATTTGCGATCTCCGGAGGTTTTTGACATCAATGTAGGCAAGACCCGTGAAGCAGCTGAAAACGAATATATCGCGCACTTGGTTAAGGCGTTCCGTAGCAAATTGCTTATCCACCATCGTTTGGATCTCTTCCTCGGTAAGAAACACTCTTTCAACAGCTTTAATATTGGTTTTAAAGTTCTTCAACGGATTTTTTTCAAGCCATTCGTTTGCTATACAGATATGAATGATTTTACCAAAATTTCTGATATACTTTACTGCCGAATTGTTATTGCAGTTTTTTATGCTTCGGAGATAGAACTCATAATCTTTCACAAAAGCATGGTCGATGGATCGTATATCGATATCCGAAACATTAAATTTCCATTTTAGAAAGTTCTTTGTGTGCCTCAAAGAGGTAACATAGCGCTTCATAGTTCCCAAGGCAAATTCTTTTCCGATCAGACTTTCCATTTGCTTATTATGTTGCTCGAATATTTTAATCAGTGACCGATGGCGTTCTTCCACACCAAGGATTTTATTCCGCATGTTATCAGCATTTACAAATAGACCTCTTTGGATCAGCTCGGTTTGATGGTCATATACCTGGCTCCTGAGCATGTCTAAATATGCATTGACTGATTTAGCTTCTTCGCTGTTTCCTTTCATCCTTCCGGCAGGAACTGACCATTTGGATTCTTCAACATACCGCTTGGTACTTATTTCGATTCGTTTCCCATCGACTGTTACGCGTAAATAAATTGGGGTTAATCCGTCCGTTGTGGATTTTGTTCTTTTTAGTAAAAAAAGAATAGACATTTTTGTTTGCATAGATACCTCCTTTATTAGTTTGTAAAATTAGTTTCATTCAAACTATCAAACAAGATGTTCAAATTCTGAACTGCTTATCTGACAAGGGATGTAGCGAAATTCGGGTATCCTAAATGTGCATTTT
>DASVUX010000017.1:0-21037 GCA_036386835.1 Bacteroidia bacterium | reverse complement strand
GACCCTGAACTCTGTTCTCCTGTTCGTAGCCCTGTTAACATCGGAATCGTTCTTTACTTTCGGACGCGTATCGCCATAACCTTTATACGTTAGTCTCTTCGCATCAATACCGCCTTTTACCAGGTAATCATAAACCGCTTTGGCGCGGTTAAGCGATAAGGTCATATTAAGCTTCTTGTCACCTACATTGTCTGTATGCCCGCTTAACTCTCCGCGAATGCTTTTGTTAGAATTTAAAAATCCGATCAGCTTGTCCAGTTCCGCCTTTGATTCAGGCTTTAGGTCAAACTTAGCTGTTTCGAAAAAAACATTCTTCAGCTCTATCACATAACCGGTATCAATCGGCTGCATGGGAACATCCATGCTAAAAGGCTTGTTTTTATCAGCCAGTTCCTTCAGGGCGAAATTTTCCGAATAAAATAAATAACCGGGCATTGACACATTCAATGCATAATTCTTATCAACCGGCAGTGTAACCAGGAATTCTCCATTACCTGAATTTGCATCCGATTCAATAACTATTTTGGATGTTTCCAGGTCGATCAGTTCAAAATGCGCGGCTAACGGAGCTTTTGACCTGATATCATACACCTTTCCTTTAATATAAGTGATCTTACCGGGACGGGCCCCTTCATAAAGGTCAAACATGTAGAGATCCAATCCGCCTTCGCCACCGGGCCTGGTGGATGCAAAATATGCAACATCCCCCGAAGGACCGACAAGAATGCTGTTCTCATCTCCATATGTGTTGATCGGGTAACCAAGGTTTACAGGTGCCGACCATTCTCCTTTATCATTCTTGCGTGATACATAGAGATCAAGTCCGCCCATTCCAAGATGACCGTTAGAGCCGAAATACAGCGTCTTACCGTCCGGGTGAATGTAAACCGATTCTTCTTTTCCGGGAGTATTGATCACTGGGCCCAGGTTTTTGGGTGCTCCCCAGATATTATCGGGACTTAGAACAGAAACATAAATATCTGTTTCTCCCAGGCCGCCCTGTCTTTTACTCACGAAATACAAAGATCTGCCATCAGCCGAAAACGAAGGCTGTGTTTCATATTGGTTTGAATTGATTGATTGTCCCAGGTTGTAAGGCCTCCCCCACTTATCCCCTGTTTTTTCTGCATAGAAAATATCACAGCTTCCGAAACCTTTCCTTCCACCGGCATAAGTCCCGTCTGCTTTTTCCTGGCAAGCAGCAAAGAACAACAACTGTCCGTCTGCGGAAAGGCTTGGGGCTCCTTCATTGCCTTCTGTATTTATTCCAAACCCTATGAGGGCTGCCGGCTGCCATACAGCATTCTCTTTTTTACTTATCAGAAAGTCTTCCTGCCGGTCTACCTTCTCCGTCCTGTTATTCCTTGTGTATAAGAATGTCTGGTCATCAGCTGTCACTGCCGGAAAATATTCATCCAGGGCAGTATTGATCCCTTTTCCCATATTTAAAGGCTTAAAAGCGACAGGGTTTTTCATTGCTGCAATAGCGAAATCGCAGTTGGCAATTCCCATTTCTGCTGTCTTTCTTGAATCAGGATGTACATAGGATTTTTTCAGGAAACGCTCATAATCCTTTTTTGCATCTTCATATCTTCCTATAGCCAACTCTAAAGTTGCAATATTATAAAAGCTGCTGAGATTAAAAGTCGGATTAATGGAAATAGCTTTTGCATATTCATCAATGGCCTTTTCGATTTTATGCTGTGTATATAATATCTCTCCATAAAGCAAATGCGGCTCAATGAAGGCGGGATCCTTTTCAATGGCTTTTTCCAGTTCTTTTACAGCATCATCGTCCTTGCCGGACTGAAAGGATTTTATTGCAGATTCAAAATGACTGATCGCTTTTTTGTTCTTGCTTGAATATTCACCCGGGGGAAGCTGTGCCTTACAGGTACACAAAACAAAAAGTAAAGAGGAAAGAAACAGAAACTTTTTCATGTATGAAGATGTTAATCTCGGTTAATCAAATGCACAAATCGTTCCACTAAGGAATATTCATATACTTATGGGTTTGAAGGGAGACGTTCCATCGCGGATGTGCCATGACATACTCGACAATAAGAGGCATCATCTCTTTGGCTTTGCTCCATTCCGGCTGTAAATACAGCTTGCAATCCTTGCTTACAAGTGCCGCATGCTTCTCAGCCCATTCAAAATCATTTTTGTTATGAATAATTATCTTTAATTCACTTGCGAGAGGATAATTTTCCGGCATAGGCGGGCTGGTCTTTTTAGGTGATAAGCACACCCAATCCCAATCACCCGTGAGCTTGTAGGCCCCTGATGTTTCTATAAAAGTTTGAATCCCCCTTTCCTTTAGCCGCATGGTTATATATTGCATGTTGTACATGCTGGGCTCACCGCCTGTTACAACTACTGCTTTGCCGGGGAAAAGTGCAGCATTCTCCACAATCACATCAGTATTTGTAAGAGGATGAAGGGATGCATCCCAGCTTTCCTTAACATCGCACCAATGGCAACCAACATCACAACCGCCAACCCTTATAAAGTATGCAGGCTTGCCCGAATGATAACCTTCACCCTGGATCGTATAGAACTCTTCCATTAACGGAAGCTCCATTCCCTTTTCCAATAATGTATTATTTTTTACCTCTTCCAATTCAATTTATTTCTAAGATCAGCATTTCAAATTTAAACGGATCGAAAGATTCTTTTAATCCGCTTATCAACTCTTTTCCGTGTTTCAGATATAACGGAGAGAAATTGTCATAACGTTCCTGAAGATTTCCTCCCGGAAAAAACCTGTCTTTCAGTTTCTTCACCGTATTTATCCCTGTTTCCTGCTTTTGCTTTTCTGCACGCAGCAGTTTTCCTTCAATATTCTTTAACGAATGAAGTGTCTTTTGCAGTTCTGCCTCCACGGAGCCTTTCAGCGACTGATCAACCGCGATCACCTTCACAGCGATCTCGTTATAGATCCCGGTGATTTTTGCTTCCTGTTCATGAAGCGACAATTCATTTTCGGTGTGCCTGCCGATATACTCTTTAATGAGCACTTCATGGTCTTTAAACAAGTCTGCGGCATCGAAACCCATTTTTTGCAATTGCTGGTCAGACTTACTATCTAACAGCATTGCGAAGTTCCTTGGAACCAGGACCGGGAAAAGAATATTGTGATGATCGAACATCGCTTTGAACTCCAGCCAGTAAGCCAGTTCCCCCGGCCCTCCAACGTAAGCGAGATTCGGAAGAATCATCTGCTGGTATAATGGACGGAGCACAACGTTCGGGCTGTACTCTTCAACAGGGATCGATAATTTATCAGCATCTGAATTCTCAATCCGTGTGCGGTCATTGCCTAACCTGAAAAGATTGATCTCTCTGGGATTTACCTGGGGCTTTATTCCAATAACATCAAGCTGCTTAATGGTTTCATTAACTATCCTGAAATTGGTATTGTTCTGAATATCGTCTTTAATTATATCGCTGAACTCTTCCTTTAACCTTTTATCATCCGGATCAATTATCACCAGTCCGTATTCAGCAAAGAGGGAATGCACTAGGTAACGGGTGGCATCAGCAAGGTTATCATGTCCGGCATAGGCATTCCTGAAAACCTGCATCAGTTCCCTTGCATTTGCCGAATCACCAAGAACTGCTGATAATTCATCAAGCAGGCCAGCCAGGGAGCCGGTATTTAATCTTCCGACAGCCCCCTTTGGAGAAGGATGTTCCCATCTGAGCGTTTTCCCAAATAAATTTACAGAACGTACCTCTTCGAAATCATGATCTTCCGAAGCCATCCAGTAAACGGGTACAAAATTAAATTCCGGGTACTTCTTCTTTAAGGTTTCAGCAAGATTTATTGTTGAGATGATCTTAAAGACAAAATATAAAGGTCCCGTAAACAAACATAACTGGTGCCCGGTACAAACGGTATAGGTGTTTTTTTCACGAAGAAGGTCAATGTTCTTTATTGTCAGCTCAATGCCAGGATTCCCATTCAGTCTCTCTTTGTATTGTCCGGAAATAACATCCGCCAGGACTTCACGATTTATGGCTAACTTTGATCGGGCCTCTATCGCACCGGCAAAAGAACCTGCATCAGGCGGGTAAGTATAAAAAGGTTTCAGCTTATCGTCACCAGCCAGGTAGTCAATGAATAGTTTAGAGAACCAACCGGTTTCAGACAGCTTGATATTCGTTTGTTTATATGGCATAAATATTATGTAAAGATAACAATTTTGAAGGCTCTTCGGTGAGTCCCCGGAAGAAGAAACAATTAACTTTATTTTTAGTTTTATGAGCGAGCAGAATGATATTAACCCATGGAAAACTTTATCTTCAGAAGCGATCTATGATTCCCCCTGGATAGGGATCACAAAACATGATGTGCTGAACCCGAACGGCAACCCCGGGACTTATTCGGTTGTGCATTTTAAGAATATTGCAATCGGTATCCTGCCGCTTGATAAAGATCTGAACACATACATCGTGGGACAGTACCGTTACCCGATAAGCCGTTATTCCTGGGAGATCCCGGAAGGTGGCGGACAACTTGATGTTCCTCCCCTTGATTCCGCGAAACGTGAATTACATGAAGAAACGGGGATTTCGGCAGCAAGCTGGACCAAGATCCAGGAAATGCATCTCAGTAATTCTGCGACTGATGAGTTCTGCATCCTCTATATTGCACAGGATTTAAGCTTCGGGGAATCGGAGCCGGAAGATGACGAAAAGCTGGAAGTGAGAAAGCTCCACTTCAATGAGCTTTATGAGATGGTCTTAAGCGGTGAGGTAACCGACAGCCTTACGGTTACGGCAGTGCTTAAAGCGAAGCTTATGATCCTGAATGGCGAAATCTGATTGTTTCAGGACTTTTCAAGGATCTTTTCCGGATAAACCTCTTTAAACTGGAACGGGATGTGAACCATGTGTTCAAAGTCTTTTCCTGCTTCAAGTATATCCTCATCATCATAACACCAGGTTACCAGCACACGCTGCCCTGAATTATGCAGTTCCTTTAACCTGTACAGGATAAACAGCAGCATTTTGGATGAAGAAATATTGAAGAACCGGAGATTAAAAACAAAATGAGTGATTTCATTCGGGGCCTGGATATATTCAGATAGAAAATCCAATACCGGCTGGTAGAACTCCTTGCCATTCTCCGGAAGGGAAATTCCTTTGATCTCAAATATACCGTTCTCCTTATCCAGGATAATATCCGGGTAAATATCTGAACGCTTTATTTTGATTTCCTTATTCAATCCGGTTAAGCTCTTTGACTAAGATACGATTCCAAAGGGGAATTACTATTCTATATAAATTAAGATACCAGCTCTCCATACAAGTCATAATCTTCCGCGGAAGTAATTTTTATATTGGCGAAATCACCTATCCTGACAAAATCCCTGTCGGATCTCAACAGCACTTCATTATCCACTTCAGGAGAATCAAACTCGGTACGGCCAATAAAATATTCACCTTCCTTTTTATCAACCAGTACTTTATATGTGTTTCCTATCTTCTTCTGATTCAGTTCAAAAGAAATTCCCTGCTGAAGTTCCATAACAGCCTCTGTCCTTGCCTGCTTAACTTTAGCCGGAACATCGTCCTTCAATGAAAATGCATGCGTATTTTCCTCGTGTGAATAGGCGAAAATCCCCAAACGGTCGAACCGGGTCTGTTCCACCCATTCCAGCATTTCTTCATGGTCCTGTTTTGTTTCCCCCGGATAACCCGCAATAAGCGTAGTACGGATCGCAATCCCCGGCACTTTATCACGGATCTGGTTCACCAGGTCAATTGTTTTCTGCTTGGTGGTCCCCCTGCGCATACTTTTGAGCATGTTATCGGTAATGTGCTGCAAAGGCATATCCAGGTAACGGCAGATGTTCTTTCTTTCGTTCATCACATCAAGTACATCCATAGGAAAACCAGCAGGAAAAGCATAATGAAGGCGGATCCATTCGATTCCTTCCACATCGGAAAGGTTCCGTAAAAGATCAGCAAGGTTCCGTTTCTTATAAAGGTCCAGGCCATAATATGTGAGGTCCTGGGCAATAAGCATTAGTTCTTTAGTCCCGTTCTTTGCAAGATGCTTGGCATTCTTAACCAATTCCTCAATGGGCGTTGAAGTATGGTTACCTCTCATCAAAGGAATTGCGCAGAATGAACAAGGCCTGTCACAGCCCTCTGCGATCTTAAAATAGGAATAGTGATGTGGTGTTGTAAGGAGTCGTTCACCAACCAGCTCATGCTTGTAATCAGCTTTTAATGTTTTTAATAAACGGGGCAGTTCGCGTGTTCCGAAGTAGCCGTCAACGTTCGGGATCTCCTTTTCAAGCTCGGGCCTGTAGCGTTCGCTTAAGCACCCCGTAACATACACTTTATCCACACGTCCGGCGGTTTTCGCATCTGCATAACGGATAATTGTATCGATGCTCTCCTGTTTCGCATTATCAATAAATCCACAGGTATTGATGATCACAATACTGGAATCATCATCCGTGCTTTCATGCTCAACAATAAAGTTGTTGGCTTTCAGCTGTCCCATAAGCACTTCACTGTCAAATATGTTCTTTGAACAGCCAAGTGTAACAACATTCACTTTATTCTTCTTTAATGTCTTCGTTTTCATTTCTGCAAAGGTACGGAAACATTGGGAAAGATGCTTGATTTTTCCTACTTTTGCGGGCTCACAGCACACCACATGTCATTAAGGATCATAATTTTCACGTTACTTTTCATCCTGTTTAACAGGCTCACTGCACAGGGCGATCTGCGCAAGGCCGATTCGCTTGAAAATTGCCTGAAGACCCAAAACCTGCATGATTCAGTGAAGCTTAAGGTTTATTATGGCCTGGCTTACGAATACCTGTATAGCAATGATGCTAAAACGCTGGAGTATGCTGACAAAACAATCGAGCTTGCCGACAAGCTGAAAAAGAGTCATTTTAAAGGTGAGGCGCTCAGCCTCCAGGGAGTTGTTTACAAGAATAAAGGTGAATACCCGGCAGCTATCAAAAAACACCTTGAGGGAAGAAAATACAAGGAGGAAAATAAAGATACGGTCGGCCTGGCGATTTGCCACAATGATCTTGGGATCCTTTATAAAAGCATGAAGAATTTCCCTGAAGCGCTTATTAATTACCGCTTTGCCTACAAGTATAGTGTCATGGGAAAAATGCACAAGGGCATCTGCATGACCCTGAATAATATAGGCACTATACATTCCGCACTTGACCAGGATGACAGCGCGTTATTTTATTACAACCAGGCACTTACGGCAGCAGAGAAAATAAGCTATAAAAGCGGGCTTGCAACAACGTACTCTAACCTTGGTGAGGCTTATGGAAAAAGAGGTGAGCCGGAAAAAGCTCTTGGATATTTCGAAAAAGCACTGCAAATAGACATTGAGAAAAACGACCAGTATGGAATGATACTTTCTTATATCAATGTAGGCAACGCTTATAAAGAAATGAAAAGGTATGATGATGCCCTGGTCAACTTTACCAAAGCAGAGAACCTGTGTACGGATAATGATGCCAAGCCGTTGCTGAAAGATTTATACAGCTCAATGGCAGAAAGCTACAGGGCGCAAAATAATTATACAAAAGCCTTTGAGTTCCTCTCCAAATACACAGTGCTTAAGGACAGCATCCTTAATAAAGAAGTTACATCACAGATCGCGGAGATGCAGACCAAGTTCGATACTGAACGTAAAGACCTGGAGATTGCCAAGCAGACCGCAGAGATCCAGAGTACAAAGCTGGAAGTGCAGCGAAAGAACATTATTAGCTGGACGCTTGCAGGTGCTATCATTCTTATACTCTTACTTTCCTACCTTTTTTATAACCGTTATAAACTGAAACAGAGGGCCATCCTTGATGCTGAGTTGCTGAAACAGCAGGAACTACGTTCCAAGGCTATCATTGAAGCTGAAGAAAAAGAAAGGATGCGGATCGCGCGGGACCTCCATGATGGGATCGGGCAAAGCCTTTCTGCTGCGAAACTTAATTTAAGCAGCCTGGAAAATAAATTAAAGCTGGAAGAGATCGAATCTCAATCGGCACTCAGGAATGCGATTGATCTTGTGGATGAATCGGTAAAGGAAGTCAGGGCCGTTTCTCACAGCATGATGCCAAATGCCTTGTTAAAACAGGGATTGGTTGCTGCAGTCAGGGAATTCATCAACAGGCTGTCAGCCATTGACAACCTGAAGATCGACCTCGAGATCACAGGTCTCAGTGAACGTCTTGAGGCATCCACCGAAACCGTTCTCTTCAGGGTATTACAGGAAATAGTAAGCAATATTGTGAAACATGCAAATGCGAACCATATCACCATTCAAATCATGAAATATGAATCGGAACTCACAATCATGATCGAGGATAACGGTGTTGGCTTCGATACAAGTAAGATGCATGAATTTAACGGGATAGGTTTAAAGAATATTACCTCCAGGATCGAATTCCTGAACGGAACTGTGAACTTCGATTCGAATCCCGGAAAGGGAACTACCGTTATCATTGAAATACCTGCGTAATTAAGCGCGGATGATATTTACCATATGAAAAAAGTATTTTTTGCCTGTATCATTGTCTTTCTGAATATTTCCTTTTCCTCTGCACAGAATATAGACTCACTGCTTCACCTTATTGAAAAAGACAAGGAAGACACCACCAAAGCGATCCATCTCGACCAGCTTAACCGTGAATACGAAGAGATCGGGGACTTCGAAAATGGTTTGAAATACGGAAAAGCGTCCCTGGATCTTTCACGGAAATTAAACTTCAGGCCGGGTATCGCGGATGCACATAATAACCTGGGCAATATATTTTCCGGGCAGGGTGAATTTCCTACTGCCATCGATCATTATTTAAAAGCGCTGAAACAATATGAAGAGCTGAAGGACCTGGAAGGTGTAGCTTCAGCTTACGGGAACATAGGGAGCATCTACCACAGCGAAGCTGATTTCCTGAAAGCGCTCGATTATTATCAGAAAGCATTTGCGATAGCTGAAAAGCTCGGGGATAAGAACCGTGCTGCGATACAGTTAGGTAATCTTGGGATTGTTTACTCTGATATTCCTGATTATCAAAAAGCGCTGGATCACCTGGAAAGAGCGTTAAAACTTTCGGAAGAGCTTAAGAATAAGAACATGACCGGCATCTGGCTTGGCAATATAGGAACCATCTATGCCGACCAGGGTGATTATCCGAAAGCACTTGATTATTTCTTAAGGGCACTGAAAATGCGTGAAGAAGTCGGCAATAAGTTCGGGATTGCAAAGAACCTGGCTAACATCGGATCGCTGTACACGTACACCGGGCAATTCAATGAAGCAGAGAAATATCTTAAACGATCAATAGAGGTCAATAAAGAGATCGGGGCGCTTGATGGCCTGTGGCGGTCGGAAGAATCACTTTCCCTGCTCTATGACACCATTGCCAAAGTACAGGCATCCAGAGGGAACTTCGCGGGCGCAACAGAGAATTACCGGCTTTCCATACATCATTATAAAAACTCGATCTATATTAATGATACCCTCTTCAACCAGGAAAGGGACAAAGACATAACCCGCAAGGAGATGAATTTTGCTTTCGAGAAAAAAGAAGCAGCCACAAAAGCGGAACATGATAAGCAGATCGCTGTAGCAGAAGCAGATAAAAAAAGACAGCAGCTGGTGATCTGGTCTGGTGCAGTAGGATTGCTCCTTGTAGCTCTAATCCTGGTGATAGTGATCCGTTCTCTGCGGGTGGCGAAAACGCAAAAAGCCCTTATTGAAGAACAAAAAGAGATCGTTGAGTACCAAAGGAAGATAGTAGAAGAAAAGCACAAAGAGATCACGGACAGCATTAACTATGCGGAGCGGATCCAGCGGAGTTTTCTGGCAACAGAAGAAATCCTGGATGCAAACCTGAAAGACTATTTTGTGTTCTTCCGGCCGAAAGACATTGTAAGCGGAGACTTTTACTGGGCTGGCCGGCTTAACAATGGGAACTTTGCGCTTGCAGTTGCAGATAGTACAGGGCATGGGGTTCCCGGAGCTATCATGAGCATCCTGAATATTTCAAGTCTTGAAAAATCGATTGAAAAAGAAACGGAGCCGAATAAGATTCTGAATGAAACAAGAAGGATCGTTATAGATCGTTTAAAGAATGACGGCAGTGCTGAAGGTGGAAAGGACGGGATGGATTGCTCGCTTTTAGTAATGGATCCGCATAAAACGCAGCTAAGTTTTGCAGCAGCCCATAACCCTGTGCTCATTGTAAGAAATAAAGAGCTGATCGAATTTAAGGCAGATAAAATGTCAGTCGGTAAGCACGATAAAGATTCCGAATCATTTACTTTACAGTCAACACCGCTGTATAAAGGCGATGTTATTTATACATTAACCGATGGTTTTCCCGATCAGTTCGGAGGATCAAAAGGGAAAAAATTCATGTTCAAAAACCTGAAGAGCCTTTTCCTTGAAATTTCGGAATTACCTATGAAGGAGCAGGAACAAAGGCTGACGAAAGAATTTGATGAGTGGAAAGGCGTATTTGAACAAGTGGATGATATCTGCATAGTAGGCTTCAGGATCTGATCCAACTGAAATCATCCATTATTGCTTGAAAAGGCTATCAACAAACTCATGCTTATTGAATACCTGCAGATCTTCCATCTGCTCTCCTACTCCGATATATTTCACCGGAATTTTGAATGAATCGGAGATCCCGATCACAACACCGCCTTTAGCAGTACCATCAAGCTTGGTAAGTGCAAGCGCGTTCACATCCGTTGCTGCGGTAAATTGTTTGCATTGCTCTATGGCATTCTGCCCTGTTGATGCATCCAGCACTAATAATATTTCATGAGGAGCATCAGGAACGATCTTACGCATTACGTTCTTGATCTTGGTAAGCTCATTCATTAAGTTGATCTTGTTGTGCAGACGGCCGGCCGTATCAATAATAACAATATCAGATCCTTTAGCTACAGCTGAGCTTAAGGTATCAAAGGCTACTGATGCAGGATCAGCGTTCATGCCCTGTGATACAACAGGAACACCTGTCCGCTCCCCCCAGATCTTCACTTGGTCGACAGCTGCAGCACGAAATGTGTCCGCAGCCCCAATGATCACATTCTTGCCAGCTTTTTTAAACTGATGCGCAAGCTTCCCGATGGTTGTGGTTTTACCGACACCATTCACGCCTACTACCATTATAACATAGGGCTTTTTGGATGTAGGAACAGAAAAATCGGCCTTGTCTTCCATGCCGTTAGACACCAGCATCTCAGCAATCTCATCACGAAGAATGGCGTTGAGCTTTGAAGTTTCCACGGAGCGTTCTTTCGCAACCCGTTTCCTGATCCTGTCAATGATCTTCAAAGAAGTATCTACCCCAACATCAGAAGTCAGGAGAATCTCCTCAAGGTTCTCCAGTACCTCATCATCCACATTGGCTTTAAACATAATGGCATTTGCCAGTTTGCTGAAAAAGCTTTGTTTGGTGACGAAAAGGCCTTTGTCAAGACTTTCTTTTTTTTCTTTACTGAAAAAACTGAAGATACCCATAGTTGGTAATTTGGTGAATTGGTGGAGTGGTCAATCGTTAACAGTTAAGCATATCCTTGTTATTAGTTGATGAGGTTAGATAAGCCGGACCGGAACAAATAATATTTTCGGCTTTAACCTTTTTAACTGTAACCCTAAATAATAAAAGCTCCCTTTATTGAGGAGCCTTTAAATACGATGTTAGCTAAAAATTATTTAGAAGCTAAAAAATCTTTGATATGATCGTTATGAACGATCTCTTCTTTAAAAGTGTAAGCACCTGTTTTTGGTGATTTTACCATTTTAATCACTTTTGTAAAGTCTTTTCCTTTACCTGATTTAAGTGTCGCAACAACTTTCTTTGCCATGTTCTTATGTGTTAAATGTTATTGTTTCCAATAACTTTTTATTACTTGATTTCTTTGTGTACAGTTACTTTCTTCAGGATAGGGTTGTATTTTTTCAACTCTAAACGCTCAGTAGTGTTCTTTTTGTTCTTGGTAGTGATGTAACGGGAAGTTCCCGGCTTACCGCTGTCTTTATGCTCGGTACACTCCATGATAACCTGAATTCTATTGCCTTTTGATGCCATTTTGTTTCTTTTTTACTAATTGGGATGCAAATGTAATACTTTTTAATTGATCTGCATAATATTTTAAAATAAAATTTCAGCTAAAACCTTCACTATCCTGCCTTCAGGGAAACAGGAGCTACTTCACTTTATTAAAAAGGCTTTCCTCTTTCATCAACGCCTCTATCTCCTCTACTGTTTTCGGCAGCTTCCCGGACAGATTCTCCGGTTCCCCTGCAGTAATGAGAATATCATCCTCGATCCTCACCCCGATATTCCACCATTTGGGATCACAGGGCGATCCTGCCGGAATATACACTCCCGGCTCAACGGTAATGATATTCCCGGGCGTTAGCTTCCCGAAATTGCCTGCATCATGCACATCAAGGCCTAGGTAATGCGAGGTTCCATGGAAAAAATATTCCATAAAATCGTTGGGCCTTTTGATAATCCCCAGCTCCATCAACCTCTTCTGGATCACCGCCACGGCTGCTTTATGCGATGCCCTGAATTCAGCCCCTGCTTTGCAGGCCTTAATTCCAGCTTCCTGGGCTTCAAGGACAACATAATAAATGGCTTTTTCCTCCGGTGAGAATGATCCGTCAACAGGCAATGTACGGGTAACATCTGCGGTATAGCCATGATATTCAGCACCTGCATCGATGACCAGCAGGTTTCCACCATCAAGCATTTTCCGGTTGGTTTCGTAATGAAGAATGCAGGAATTTTCTCCGCCCCCGACTATTGACGGATAGCCCACATATTCTGATCCTGCGTTCCTGAACATGTATTCTACCACTGCCTGTGCCTGGTATTCTTTCATTCCGGGCTGCAATGCCCGCATTACCTCAGCATGTGCCAGACAGGTCATATCGATGGCTTTGCGCATCAAAACCATTTCTTCCGGCTGCTTGATCTCCCGGAGATTAGCCATGAGCCCGTATAGGTTAAAGCCATCCAGGTTTTTTCTTTTGTAATCCGTCTTTTGCCTGAAATGCCTGATCAGGCTGGCGAGGTCGCCATTATTGTTCTTATCGTCATGAGCATCATCAAAGAGCTCCAGGTGATATACCTTATAGAATTTCTCAAAATCGATCTTAAAATCGCTGAATTGGGTGTTAAGCAGTGCATTTTTAAATCCGAGCCGGGCCTGCACACCTTCTGTTCCCATTAATCTGCCCGTCCATGCCTCCTGGAGAGGATTCCTGTTTTGGACAAAGATCAGCTCTGTAGCAATGATCGTATCATAAAACCTCTGCGGCTCCTTAAAAATGATCAGCACCGAATTAGGCTCATTCAGTCCTGTGAGGTAATAAAAGTTGGGGTCCTGGTGGTAAATGAATTTGGTGTCGTTGGCCCTTACGCGTTCGGGGTTGCTGAAGAAAACCGCGCATGAACTGTCGGGCAAACCTTTGCGGATCTCTTCCCTTCTGCCCATGTGAAATTCCTTTGTAAGAAGATCCGTGTCATAGCTTTGGGCTGCGATCTGCATTACAGGGAAAAGGGAAAGGAATAATAAGGGTCTAAGGGTCATTTATGTTATATTTAACTTGTCATTCCGACCGCAGCGGAGGAATCTTACTCTGTGCGGGAGCTGTTATTTCGAAAGAGATCCCTCGGGCAAGCCCGGGACGACATATTGCAAATAATTAAGATTTGTAACAGATCCCGATTTTCATCGGGATTACTCCCTCTAAAACTTATAAGATCCGTGTCAAGCACGGGATAAATGAAACTAAGCTTTTGGAACAAAAGCAAAGTTTCATTAAAAAAAAACGTCACTACGAATGTAGCAACGTTTTCCAATAAATATATTAGGTGTTAATGAAAAATTACTTTTTCAAAAAGCCTTGTGCTCTTGCTTCTTTAACTACAGCAGAAATACCATTTTTATTGATGGTTTTCAAAGCTGAAGTAGAAATTTTAAGGGTTACCCACTTATCTTCTTCCGGAAGGAAGAATTTTTTAACCTGCAGGTTCACATTGAACTTACGTTTAGTTTTTGTATTCGAGTGAGATACTTTGTTACCTACAATCGCTTTCTTTCCTGTGATTTCGCAAACTCTTGACATTGTATTCTGTATTAGATTTTATATCTTTTAAAATTTCGGACTGCAAATAACGGAATTTTTATTCAATTGACCAAATATCGCGAATAAATATTGCGGTTTTTAAGTTTTTTTTCTCATTTGATCCTAAACCCCTCGTTAATTTATGACATTTCCCGCTGTTTGTGGTGTTTAAAACTGCAAATATATCGGCATCACCTGGTCGGCCTGCTTTACCTGGATAATCACCCAGAGAAATACAAGGATCACAAGAATCCGCCCAACAAGCGTGATCTTTGAAAGGACTATTTCCGAATAGTATTGGTACGACTTCGGAATAAAATGAATGATGTAACCCAACGCCATTATCCCGAAAACCACTCCATAAGCTTCCATCATCGCCCTCCAGGCAGTACCGTTAAAATTATGAAAGATCTGCGAAATGATGATCCCCGCATCCGCAAATGAAGAAGCCTTGAAAAAGATCCAGCAGAAGCAGACGAAATGAAAGGTTATGAGCACTCCAGCAATTTTCAGAATTTTAGAATTGAAGATTTTAGAATTCCCCGTTAATGAAATCCTTGCCTTATCAATTGCAAGCGCTGCGCCATGCATTCCGCCCCAGACTATAAAATTAAAAGAGGCCCCGTGCCAAAGCCCGCCAATAAGCATCGTTACCATCAGGTTAAAATACTGCCTGAACTTCCCTACCCTGTTGCCTCCCATGGAAATGTACAGGTAATCCTTCAGCCAGGCAGAGAGCGACATGTGCCACCTGCGCCAGAATTCGGTAATGCTGCTTGACTGGTAAGGCGAATCGAAATTCTCGTTGATGGTAAATCCCATCCATTTGGCCATACCGATAGCCATATCGGAATAACCGGAAAAGTCGCAATAAATAACCATGGCGTAACCATAAACGCCCAAAAGGCATTCGATTCCTGAATGCCGTGAAGGGTCATCAAAGATATACTGAACAAAATTGACATATATAAAATCGGAGATCACTACTTTTTTAAAAAGCCCGCCCAGGATAAGATACAAACCTCTTGCTATATCATTGTCGGTTACAAAAATATCCTTCCGGATCTGCGGGATAAAATCGGAAGCCCTTACGATCGGCCCCATCACCAGCTTTGGAAAGAAGGTCAGGAAGAAGCAATAATCAAGAAAGCTGCTTACAGGTTTAAATTTTCCGCGGTAAACATCAATTGTATAGCTCAGGTTTTCGAATGTGTAAAAGGAGATTCCGATAGGCAAAATCAGCTTGAGCGGTTCCACATGCCCCATTTCAAAATCATTGATGATCTCAATAAAAAAATTAGTGTATTTAAAATAAAAGAGGAGACTCAGGTTAATGAGGATGCTGATGATGAGGATGATTTTCTGATTGGATTTGCCCTTTACCCGGTACATCAGGTTGGATAAATTGAAATCTACGACCGCAGAAAGCAGGATAAATAAAAAATAAAAACCGCAGGCTTTATAAAAGAAAAATAATGAAAACAACGTAAAGTAGATGACCCTTGAAAGCTTGCGCTTATACAGGAACTGGTAACCCAGTAAAAACACGAGGAAGAAAAACAGGAAGAAGCCGCTGTTGAACAGCAAAGGATCCTTTGAGTTGTAAGCCAGCTGGCCTATAAGTTTTTCTATGTCGATGTCGTTGAACATATTTCTTTACCACAGAGACACAGTGCCCGGGAGGTTCATTGAGGATTCTTCTCGCAGAGACGCGGAGCACGCAGAGCTTTTAGTATGTAGTTTATTGGTGATTTGTGTGGATTGTTGTTAATTATTTATTGTCAATTGCTTTATTGTCTTTGTGTTGCTTGTCAACTGTTTCATTGTCTATTGTCATTGCCTACTGCTTCCCTTCCTTCTTCCTCTTATATTCCTCATATCCTTTCATCAGTGCCGTATATAACAGATCTCCCTGGATCTGGTAACCTCTGCCGCTGAAATGCACCCTGTCTTTTGCCGATAGCTTGGCAGTGTACCATTTTGCCATAGAGCCGTATCCGCCCATGACCTCATAAAGGTCCCAGTAAGCAAGGTTGTGATCGAGTGCATAGCGGATTACCGTTTCCTTCGCTATCTTCATATCCGGGTTTTTAATCCTTCCCTTTTTGCTTTTCTTGAACGAATCTCCCGGAGTTGTCAGCAAAACAGCCGCATTAGGGTTTACATTCCTGATATTTATTACCAGGCTGTCAATATTCCTGTAAAAAAGCTCCTTGTCAAATCCGTTATAAAATGCCTCATTTGTTCCCATTGAAATGATCACCAGGTCCGAGTTCAGGTAGGAGAACTGCTGCATAAAATATTTCGAGAGGTTATAATGCCTGTATTCCGCACCATTCACCCCGATCATATTGTATAAGATCCCGGCAGAGTCATTTTCGAGAAGCATTCCGTAAATGCGGGTGGAGTATTTTCCGGCGGTATCTGCCGATTTATTTCTTAAATAAATCTGTCTCATTGGCTTTTCAGATCTCAGTTCGGAAACGAAAGGGTTTGGTGATTTATCAATAGGCCGTACCAAACCTATTTCACAGTTAAGGTCATCGCATATGGTAATATCATAATTATGCAGGCCTCTTTCGTGAAACAAAGTGAATTTTGTAAATGCGTAGCCCAGCTTCGGCTGATCTTTCACCACCAGGTTGATCTCTGCAAGGGAATCACGCGTTTCCACGGTAAACCCAGAAATCCCTATTGGAAGAGGTTTATCGACAAACACATTCCGCTTTGAATCCCAGACTACATTGGTTACTGTTTTATAACTCGAAGGCTCGTTGCTCTTTGCAACCCTATACGGAAATATCAATCCTCTTCCCGCGTTACCGAATTTAAGCTGCATTTTCTGGCGTACAAGCCCCGAAAAGATATCCGCCTGGATATGTGAATCTCCGATATGAGCAATGTTCACCCGGCCCTGCCTGTTCTTTTCAAGCTGATACAGCTTTTCATAAAAAAAAGCGAGAGAGCTGCTGTCATTCTCTACTTTGTTTATCCCCGTCCTAATGAACTTATAGACTTTATAAGCCGAACTGTCGATCGTCTGGGAGAATCCGGATAAGGTACACATCAGAAAAGCAAAAGCCAGGAGACCTCTGCAACCCTGAAGCCTGATGGATCCCTTATTTATTTTTCTTGTTAAAATCACGATACTCACTCATTAACTTAGTGTATAACAACTTCCCGACTTTATGTGAACCCCGGAAATTAAAATGGGTATAATCTTTATTCGCCAAAACTGTATCGCCTTCAACCCATTTGACCATGGAGCCGTTCCCGCCCATTGCATCATACAAACTCCAGTAAGCGCAGCCGGTCCGTTCTGCAAGGTTCTTCTGAACATTCACCAGCAAAGGAACGCTTGGATCTGTCTGGTACTCTCCATCCTTCCTGTAGCTTTTATCGCCCACGCTGATCAATAACACACTTGCTTCCGGGAAACTCTGCTTTATATGCCGGATCACGTTCTCCATTCCCCTGTCGTACCATGAAAAATCGGTGACACCCGGGCTTACTGCATTCAGGCCGTATTCAAGGATAATCAGATCATACCCGAGATGTGAATCTGTTCCGGAGTATACACTTTGCGGAACCTTCACCAGGGGAAAACCTGAATTGCCGCGGAAAGAGAAATTATCAACGAATGCCCCGCTGTCGCTCTCCATGCTGAAGCCGAAAACATCCAATGGCGCTGTACATTGAAATACCGCTTTAAGCGACTGAACCCCTTTGCCGTGATCGATCAGCAGCTGATTGACAGGCTCTGAACCTTTAAGGTCATGTCTTGCATTATTAATGATCACCTGGTTATTCCCCGATGATCTTCCGAAAAGAATGCGGGTCTGATAAAACCTGTCAAGGTTCTTTTTCTGTACTGCAGTATATTTCACCCAGCTTCCGCTGCTGCTGTTTGTATCTCCTTTGCTTATTGCTTCAGGCACAAAGCTGTAACCTGAAATTCCAAGGACATGTCCCTGTGGTACATTATCGAGAAGTGTATGAGTGGTCCATCCACCGAACTGGTGAATGATGCTTGTCCTGAACCCGGCAACAATAGATGTTACAGGTACGAATCCAACACCAGAGCCTCCAAAGGCGGATTGCATTTCACTGCGGAGATCCTGTGTTATCAGGTCTCCTTCTATCATTGAATCCCCGAAATATGCTATCCGTACTTTCCGCTTTTCCTTTTTGATCTCATTCAGCGCTCCGAAAAAATGAACGAGCGCGGAACTGCTGTCATTTACAAAATCAATAATGTTAGTGGGGTCAGCTGAACGGGCTGCAACAGCAGTGCTGTCTTTTGCAATAATCGAATCATGAAGGACCTTGCCGGGAAGAGGGACATGTTTCGCTTTACCCTTCAGAATTACATCTCCCAGCGGATCTACTTTTTTAGTTTTAAAGCCGTAGAGATTGAATTCGGTATTTAGCTGCGACAGGACAAGCAAAGCCCCGCTGACTGCGAGCACCATAATAAAAGGTTGTGAAAGCCTGTTGCCTGGGTTCATATTGGAAAACCATGTAAAGATACTGTTTTGGCAGGCACAGCTATCTGCGGCTAAAAAATAAATCGCAAAAAAAATGCCCCTGTTAAGGAGCAGTTTTTTTAGTGGTTATGTCCGTCATTCGGCCCATGCTGCGGAGCGGCATCTTTCACCTCTACCAGCTCTACATCAAATGTCAGATCTGCTTTGGCAGGGATCAGTGGCGGGCGGCCTTCTTCGCCATAAGCGAGCAGGTAAGGAATAACAAGTCTCAGCTTATCACCAACACTCATTAATGCGATTCCTTCTTCCCAGCCCTGGATAACATACGCCTGGCCTAATGGAAATTCGATTGGCTCACCGCGTTCCACAGATGAATCGAATAGGGTTCCGTCTGCAAGATATCCTGAATAATGAACCTTCACCGTCTTACCTGCAGTTGCTTTTACGGGACTTCCGCTTTTTTTCACTTCATAATATGTAATCCCGGAAGCTGTCTTTTTTCCTTCTATTCCGGCAATATCGTATTTTACAGGAGGGACAACTTTTTGCACATCCACAAGTTCGATGTCAAAAACAAGATCCGCATTCGCAGGGATAGGACCGCTTCCTTTTTCTCCAAATGCTAGTTTGGAAGGAATGATCATTCTGGCTTTTTCTCCTTTGCGCATTAATGCTATACCTTCTTCAAGTCCTGTAAAAAGCTGTCCTTTCCCGATATTCGCCTTTAAAGGCTGTCCTCTTTCAATGGATGAATCAAACATTTTTCCATCTGTGAAAAAAGCACTGTAATTGGCAACTACCTTAGTGCCGCTGACTGCCTGTTCACCTGATTTGTTTGTCTGTACCGTGATCAGTTTTAAACCGCTGGCAGTTTTAACAGTATCTTTTCCTTTAACATCAAACGGGCGCACACCTTCGATTACCTGGATCAGCTCCACATCAAAAATAAGCACCGAATTTGCGGGGATCTTTCCCATCGCACGGTCACCATATCCAAGCTCAGGCCCGAATTTAATAGTGGCTTTATCCCCTTCCTGCAAAAGCTGGAAGGCTTCATCCCAGCCTTTTATAACCTGGCCCGCACCAATTTTAAATTCAAACGGCTGGCCTCTTTGCACGGAACTGTCGAATATGGTATCGTTGGTCAGCTTACCTGTATAATGAACTTTTACCTTATCACCTGACTGCGCTTTTTTACCGCTGCCTTTTTCTGTAATGGTGTATTCTAATCCTGATGCTGTTTTCACTGTTTTTGGCTTTTTAACTTTAACGCTTTTAGCTTTATCCTGTGCTGCAGCCCCTAAAGTGAGCATCACAAGAAGAACTGTTAATGTTCTTTTCATTTTCTATCTGAATTAATATTTTATTTGACAAACTTCACGATCTCTACTTCAAAGACCATTGGAGAAAATGGAGGGATTGGCCCGCCACCTCTTTCACCGTAAGCTAAATTTGACGGAAGAATGATCGTTGCCTTTCCGCCTTCCGACATCATTGTCAATGCTTCGTTCATTCCCGGTACAAGCCCTCCTACTACAAATTCAGCCGGCTCGTATGGCCTTCTTTCATCGTATAATCCCGCTTTTTTCGCTTCAGCTTCGTTGTTGGTATCAAAAACAGTTCCATCAAGCAGCCTGCCTGTGTAATTCACAAGTAACTTATCTCCTTCTTTAGGATTAGGGCCTTTTCCTTTTGTCCTTTCGATAAAATACAATCCGCTTGCAGTTGGTTTAACTGTTACTTTATTTTCTGCAAGATAATTTGCCAGTGAATTGCCTTCAGCATTCTTTCTGTTTTCCATCATCACTTTTTCTTCTTCAGCACGTTTCTTATTTTCTTTTTCAACTTCTTCCTTGGAAATGATCTTCTCGAGCTTTGCTTCATAAGTCAGATAAGACCCTTTGGTCATGAAGGGCGGCATGTCTTTTCCCTTATACATGGAATCAACATTGATGAGGAAGCTTGCGCTGTCACCTACGGCCATTGTGCTCAAGGCTTCTTCGAATGAACCGTTAAACTCAGATTTCATCAAAGGAAATTCATAATACGTAATACCGGGGCGGTTGAACTTCGGATCTTTTGAATCTGTAAGCAATGAATCCTTATCATTTTTTACAACAAGAGAAACTCTCACAACATCTCCTTCTTTAGGCTTTACGCCATTTTCATCATGGTTATGGAATTTTGTATATAAACCGCTTTCGGATTTCTCATATCCTGGGCGGTCTGATTTATCACAGGCAGTAAATGCCAGCAAAGATCCGGCAGCAGCAATTGCAAGTTTTTTTGAAAATGAATTTGTCATGTTTAAAGTTTAATTTTTATTTATTTTTTATTGATACTTAAAAGCTCTATTTCATAGATCACCGTGGTGTAAGGAGGTATTATCCCTGTT
>DASVUX010000016.1:0-97528 GCA_036386835.1 Bacteroidia bacterium | reverse complement strand
TTGTCCCGTCCACTTTTGCCAGGTAAAGAACCTGGTCTTTCAGCTTGGGGTTATCTGAAGCCATGACACTGATCCTGTATGATTCATCTGCTTTCAGGTTACGAAAGGTAAAATCCCCGTAACTATTGGTCACAGTAACCTGCACCACTGAATCGCGCTGGTCTTTCAGCATGACTTTTTCTCCTGAAAGCGGCACATTCCTGTCTTTACCTGTAAGCAGTTTTCCTGAGTATTCCAGTACAAAAAGGGTATCAGAACCTGCTTCACCGCAAACTTCGGAACTTTTCCTGCCTATATTAATAACAATTGGTGCAACGGTTACCACCTCGGTAGTTTTTGACCTCGGGTTACTGAATTCGATCTTAATATTCTTAATAATGAATTCTTCTTCCGGCAGCAGCTTTTTCGCCATTTCATAGCTTTCGGCATTCAATTCAATGCCGGTATTTTCGATGCCTTCAATTCCCTTTGGATTTCTTCTAACATCCATCTTAGGGACAGCAAAAGTGTAAGAAAGGATTTTAACATCCACCTTAGGATTAAAATTTATGATGGAAAAAGTGGGGTAATGAAGCAGGTCCTTTACAGTTGCTACATCCCCATCCTTAAAACAGGAAAACTTCAGTACCAGGTCGTCCTTCGCACGGGCAGTCCTCTCATCACACTTTTTTATAGCTTTGTCATTCAGGTAAAAAACAGCCGAGTCCAGCTTCACTTCCTGTCCCTTAGTTTCAGCTATTACATCTGTAAGAACCACACTTGTTATCGCCTTGTATTTATCCAGCATCGCATCTTTCATTTGCGGGGAAAGCACATTGAGCGCTTTGGGATTGTGTTTAAATACGTACGTCTTTCTATTCTTAAGCGTGACAACCATCTTCCAGTTTTTAAGAGTATAATTCTCAGACCCTTCTCCAAAAAGGCTGACATTGCTCGTCTTTTTAACTGATGCAATGGTAAGTGTATCGCCATTGGCAAAACAGCCCATGTGGATGCCCAGGTCTTTTTTCTGAGCGGCAGAAAGAAGAGGAAGAAGAATTAAGATCAGCAGGATTAATTTTTTTATCATAACTATGGAATAATGTCAAAGCTAAGCAAATTTAGAATCGTGGAAAAACAAAAAGACAGAACCCTTTTTGGATTCTGTCTTTTTAACTAAGATCAGGAAAATCTTATTTATTACCTGCGAGTTTGTTAAGCTCATTTTCCAGGCCGGGACCTCTAAGGTCATTTCCTTTGGCTACAATGATACCATTCTCGTCTATCAGGAAGCCGGCAGGAATTGAATTAACCCTGTAGACTGCTGCACCTTTTGACTGCCATCCGCCAAGGTCACTCACGTGATTAGGCCATACCAGGCCATCCTTTGCAATTGCATTGATCCATGCATCTTTGTTAGAATCAAGTGACAGGCTGTAAACAGTAAAACCTTTTGCTTTTTTATTGAATTTTGTGTCCTTGAATTTATTGTAAGTGGCCACTACATTCGGATTCTCTTTTCTGCAAGGTCCGCACCAGGAAGCCCAGAAATCGAGAAGAACAACTTTACCTCTGAGCGATGAGAGTGCGATTTCTTTGCCTTGCGGATCAACGTACTTCAGGTCAGGTGCGATATTCCCTACATTAAGGCCTTCTACGGCACCGGATTGTTTTGTTGCAGGATTTTTCTTGGTAATGAATCCATACGCCAGGACAGAAGTCGCGGCAAGGATAAGCAGGACATTAACTTTCTTCATAATTACAAATTTACATTTTTTCGGCTACTTCCTAACAATTTGTGCGCCAAGTTTCTGTAAACGTGTGTCGATGTCCTGGTACCCGCGGTCTATCTGCTCTATATTGTGGATGGTGCTTTTACCACTGGCGGAAAGCGCAGCAATAAGAAGTGAAACCCCTGCTCGGATATCCGGTGAAGTCATGGATATCCCTTTCAGCCGGTGTTCATGGTTGAGACCTATCACTGTGGCACGGTGCGGATCGCAAAGGATGATCTGTGCGCCCATATCAATCAGCTTATCAACAAAGAACAAGCGGCTTTCAAACATTTTCTGATGGATCAGGACTGTTCCTTTTGCCTGTGTGGCAACCACGAGGATAATACTGAGAAGATCGGGGGTTAAGCCCGGCCAGATAGCATCGGCTATCGTAAGGATAGAGCCGTCAATAAAGGTATCGATCTCATAACGGTCCTGCTCGGGAATAAAAATATCATCACCTCTGCGCTCCATTTTTATTCCAAGGCGCTGGAAAGTATTTGGGATTATCCCCAGTTCATCATATGCCACATTTTTAATGGTGATCTCCGACTGCGTCATGGCCGCCATCCCTATAAAACTTCCTATCTCGATCATATCCGGAAGCATACGGTGCGTACATCCGTTCATTTTCTCAACACCATCAATATAAAGCAGGTTGGAACCGATGCCGGTGATCCTCGCTCCCATGCTGTTCAGCATTTTACATAACTGCTGGATATAAGGTTCACAGGCTGCATTAAAAATGGTTGTACGGCCTTCAGCAAGAACTGCAGCCATAATAATATTTGCCGTACCTGTTACTGAAGCCTCATCCAGCAACATGTAACAACCTTTCAGGTTCTTTGCCTCTACTTTATAAAAATCATTTCCTTCATCATAAATAAATTTCGCACCGAGGTTCTGAAACCCGATAAAGTGTGTATCCAGCCTTCGCCTGCCGATCTTATCGCCTCCGGGGCGCGGAATGTATCCTTTTCCGAACCGTGAGAGAAGCGGTCCTACGATCATAATCGATCCGCGAAGGCTTCCGCCTTTTTTCTTGAATTCTTCAGAGTTGAGGTAATCAACATTTACATCGTCCGCCTGGAATGTATATTCTTCGTGTCCGGTCTTTTCGATCTTTACACCAAGATCTTTCAGGAGGTCGATCAGTTTGTTTACATCAATAATATTAGGTATGTTTTGGATCACCACTTTTTCAGGTGTGAGCAAAACAGCACAAAGGATCTGTAATGCTTCATTTTTAGCGCCTTGCGGGATGATCTCGCCTTTCAGCCTGGTTCCGCCTATGATCTCGAATACACTCATATAATTGGTTATTTAGGTTATCAGTTAAGGGTTAAACAAGGCTTAACCATTTACACGAAGTACGCTGAAAAAGAGAATGATTTTATTAAGGGGAACCGCTATTTACCAACTACAGATTGTTAATAGCAATCCAAAAAAAAGCACCCTTCCGGGTCCCGGAAGGGTGCTTAAGAAATGAATGTTTTAGAAAGGCTTGCGTTTAAAGCCGCCCTGGCTGTTATTATTGTTCTTATGATGCTTATGGCCACCACCGTCACGTTTTCCGCCACCACCCTGGTGCTTCTTTTTATCCTTATGCTGATTATTATTATTAGTGTTGCTGTTCCTCGGCACAAAGGTCTGGGTGCTCTTTAAAACAGAAGCGTCTGCGGTTAACTGGCCTTTGGAGAGCTCCACAAGCTGCTTGATAATCACCTCGTCATTTACACTATCGCGGTTCCAGTTTAGATAAGAACGCTTCATCAGGTTGGCAATCTGGCTTACCAGTTCATTCTTCTCATCACCATCAGGGAATTCCTTCGCCTTTTCAATGATCTGCTCAACGGTTTTACCATAATGTTTATACCGGATATCCTTATGCGGATATTTTAATAATTCAGGCTTTGTCTGAAATGTTTCGCGTGTAGGCTTTGGGTAGGGTGAATCAACATCCAGTTTAAAATCGGAAATAATAAAAAGATGGTCCCATAATTTATGTTTAAAATCGGTAACGTCACGAAGGTGCGGGTTCAATTGTCCCATTACATCTATTATGGCACGTGCCACTTTGTTTCGTTCTTCGCGGTCATTTACCGTGATTGCGAAATCAAGCATTTTTTGAATATTTCTGCCGTATTCAGGAATGATCAGTTGTGGCAGGTCAGTATTGTAGTCCATTTACAATTGTTTGAGGTGGTATATAATAAGTTAACAAAGATAGATATTTTTGCGAAATCCGCTATTTTAAAAATGATCCCGCAACTCCGGTACTTAAAAAATCCTGCCAGCTGATAAAACCCTATTCTTAATTGTTAAAGATACTATCAGGAAGCAATGAAACCGGAGAACCAGGAAAACCAAGGCTGCCGGGGCATTCAAAACCGGCTCCCAGAACTTGATTTCTGTGCATTTCCGTCCGCCAAAATTCATTTTTTTTATATCCCTTATTTTGTTAAATTTGCCCTTCATTAAAAAAATAAAATATCAATATATGAAATAGCCATTGCATCCGCGAACAACCAAAATGATGATGGCGAACCATATCACAATAAAAAAACAAATTACTTACATATGAAAATATTAGTTTGTATCAGCAACGTACCTGACACCACTACCAAGATCACTTTCTCTTCCGACAATTCAACATTCAATTCTGCAGGTGTTCAGTTTGTAATCAATCCCTACGATGAGTGGTATGCTTTGGTCCGTGCACTGGAGCTGAAAGAAACCCTCGGGGGCAATGTCACCATCATTCATGTTGGCGGGGCTGACAGCGAAGCAACGATCAGGAAAGGGCTTGCGATAGGAGCCGATGATGCGGTACGTATCGATGCTGAAGCGAATGATGCATTTGCTGTTGCAGAACAGATCGCTGCTTATGCCAAAGACAAGGGATTCGATCTTATAATGGCAGGGAAAGAAACCATTAACTATAACGGGGCAATGGTTGGGGCAATGCTCGCTGAACTGCTTGACATGCCTTTCATCTCCATGACCACAAAACTTGATATAGCCGGCACTACCGCTACTATCGAGCATGATATTGACGGGGGAACCGAAGTGGTTGAATGCCCGCTTCCTTTGGTGCTTTCTGCAAACAAAGGTATGGCTGAAGCCCGCATCCCAAACATGCGCGGTATCATGGCTGCAAGGACAAAGCCTTTAACAGTTGTTCCTGCCGCTGCGGCTGACAAGCTGACAAGCATTAAAAGCTATGAGCTTGCAAAAGGCCGTACTGAATGTAAATTCATTGATGCGGCAAATCCCGAGCAATTGATAGACCTGCTCCACAACGAAGCCAAGGCAATTTAAATTATTGAAAAACTTTTATTTTAAATATAAAAATTACTGAATATGTCCGTTTTAGTTTACACCGAAATAGCAAAAGGCAAAATAAAAAAAGCTTCACTTGAAGCTGTAAATTATGCAAGCCGCATTGCAGCACAAATGAACACTTCTGTTACTGCAGCAATTATTGGCGATGGTGACCTGAGTGAGCTTGGAAAAGCCGGAGCAAAAAAAGTGCTCCGTCTTAAAAATGATAAATTGTCTGACCTGAACGGGCAGTATCTTACTGCTGCCATAGAGCAGGCCGCTAAAGCTGAGAATGCGGATGTGATCATCTTTTCAAGTGATTTCACAGGAAAAGAAATTGCACCGAGGCTTGCTGCAAAACTGAAAGCAGGAATTGTTTCCGGTGCAGTGGGCGACCCTGTTATTGCAGGAGATTCATTCACTGTAAAGAAGAACGTATTTTCGGGAAAAGCTACAGCAATGTATGCGATCCATTCAGCGAAAAAGATCATTTCACTATTGCCTAATTCCTTTCCTGTTACCTTAGGGGAAGGAACTGCCGAGGAAGTTGAGTTTGCAGTGAACTTAGATAATGTTAACTCACCTGTAAAAGTAAAAGAAGTAAAGAAAGTTACTTCGGAGCTTAACCTCACAGATGCTGAACTTGTAGTTTCTGCAGGTCGCGGGATGAAAGGGCCCGAAAACTGGGCAATGGTTGAAGAACTTGCCAAGGAACTGGGAGCTGCTACTGCATGTTCACGTCCTGTAGCAGATATGCACTGGCGTCCGCACCATGAGCACGTGGGCCAGACAGGTGTGGCTATCCGTCCTAACCTTTATATTGCGATCGGGATCTCCGGTGCTATCCAGCATCTTGCAGGGGTAAACGGAAGCAAGACCATAGTTGTTATTAATTCGGATAAGGAAGCACCTTTCTTTAAATCTGCTGATTACGGTATTGTTGGTGATGCATTTGAAATACTGCCAAAACTTGTGGCAGCTGTTAAAAATTTCAAAGCCAATCATAACTAACGGATCGTCCGTTTTTAATTTTTTTGTACTTTAGTTATATAGTGTCAGGCATCTTTTTTTAGCGAAAGGTGTGGGTATTAAAAATATTACTTGTGAAAAAAGTCAAATTAGAGATTGTTGGATTATCATACAGCCAGACGCAAACCGGAGCTTATGCCCTGGTACTGGGCGAGTCAAAAGGAAAGCGCAGGCTGCCTATCATCATCGGGGGATTTGAGGCACAAGCCATTGCCATTGAGCTGGAGAAGATGACCCCAAGCCGCCCCCTGACACACGATCTTTTCAAAAGTTTTGCAGAAGGGTTTGACATAGTTGTCAGCGAAGTGCTGATCTATAACCTGGTGGAAGGCATTTTCTTTGCCAAGATCATCTGCAGCAACGGAGAAAAGAATGTAGAGATTGATGCCCGTACTTCAGATGCTATTGCGGTTGCGGTTCGTTTTAACTGCCCGATCAACACCTATGAATTTATTTTATCACAGGCCGGGATCATTCTTGATGATGAAGCGATTAACGCTGCCGCAGAAGGTGGTGAAATGGAAGACCTTGTGGAAGCAGATGTGAATGATTATTTAAAGAAATCCACAGAAGAACTTAAACAATTACTCGAGGCTGCCCTGGCCGATGAAGATTATGAAAAGGCATCCCGCATACGCGATGAAATCAATAATCGCAAAAAATCCTAGCTGATCTTTATCAGAACTCTATGAATATTAAGAGTCGCCTCACTTTAATGAGTTTCCTGCAGTTCTTCATTTGGGGAGCGTGGTTAATAACGGTGGGGAACTACTGGTTTGGCACAAAACAATGGAGCGGAGCCGAATTCGGAGCGATATTTTCCACACTCGGAATTTCTTCTATCATTATGCCCGCACTTACAGGGATCATTGCTGATAAGTGGATGAATGCCGAAAAACTTTATGGGATCCTGCATATCCTCGGAGGGTTTGCACTCTGTTATATTCCCCAGGTCGACAACCCATCTTCTTTCTTCTGGGTGATCTTTGCAGCAATGCTTTGTTATATGCCCACTATATCCCTGTCTAACTCTATCGCGTATACTATCTTAAAAAACAACAATTACGATGTGATAAAGGTATTTCCCCCTATCCGGGTTTGGGGAACGATCGGCTTTATTGCCGCCATGTGGATCACAAATCTTTCCGGGAATAAGGCATCTGCCAACATGTTTTACATTTCAGCGGCAGCTGCAATTGCTTTGGGCGTCTATTCATTCTTTTTACCCAAATGCCCCCCGCAAAAATTAATATCCAAGGATTCCAGTCTGGTCCAAAAGCTTGGCCTGGACGCGTTTAAGCTTTTCGGGACTTACAAGATCGCATTGTTCTTTGTGTTTTCCATGTTTCTTGGGGCCGCGCTGCAGCTTACAAACATGTATGGTGACGCATTTCTTTCCGACTTCGCCAATGTGCCGCAATATGCTGATTCATTCGTGGTGAAGTATTCCACCATCATTATGTCGATCTCCCAGATCTCGGAAACATTATTTATTCTTGCAATCCCCTTCTTCCTGAAACGGTTCGGGATCAAGCAGGTAATGCTGATCTCCATGATAGCGTGGGTATTGAGGTTCGCCCTGTTTGCTTTTGGCGATCCCGCGGGAGGCTTATGGATGATCATTCTTTCCTGCATTGTTTATGGGATGGCTTTTGACTTTTTTAATATCTCCGGCTCATTATTCATTGAAACCTCAACCGATTCAAAGATCAGATCAAGCGCCCAGGGTTTATTCATGGTAATGACCAATGGTTTCGGGGCGGTCCTCGGAAGCTCCATCAGCGGGTACGTGATCGACACTTATTTTACATCGGAAGGTGTAAAAGACTGGCAGACCATCTGGCTTTCATTCGCGGGTTATGCACTTGTTATCGCGATTGCATTTGCCCTGTTTTTCAGGCATAAACATGACCCTGACGAGGTAGCTGCCGTAAAACATTAACCCCCGCCTCTTATTACAGCCAGCATGGTTAATATGTTGTGAATATTATCATCAGGCCCTTTATCTCCCCCGACTAAATTCAAACTACCTTTACATATTCATAATCTCTATGACGCAACCCGTTTGGATATTATCTAAAGAAAACTCCCTATAAAATCATCACCAGATATGAAACAATATCACGACCTTATGCAGCATGTTTTGGACAAAGGCGCCACCAAAACAGACAGAACAGGAACCGGAACTATTAGTGTATTCGGATACCAGATGCGGTTCGACCTGCAGGAAGGTTTCCCGATGATGACCACCAAAAAAGTTCATATGAAGTCGATTCTTCATGAATTGCTCTGGTTTCTTAAAGGAGATACGAATATAAAGTACCTGAAAGACAACGGTGTGAGCATCTGGGATGAATGGGCAGATGAAAACGGCAACCTTGGCCCTGTTTACGGCTCCCAGTGGAGAAGCTGGCCTGCCGCTGACGGGAGACATATCGACCAGATCACCCAGGTCGTAAACCAGATAAAGAACAATCCTGACAGCCGCAGGATGATTGTAAGCGCCTGGAATGTGGGTGAGATTGATAAAATGAAACTACCGCCCTGCCATGCATTCTTCCAGTTTTATGTCGCTGACGGCAAATTGAGCTGCCAGCTTTACCAGCGCAGTGCGGATATCTTCCTTGGCGTACCTTTCAATATTGCTTCCTATGCGATCCTGACCTTGATGATGGCCCAGGTATGTGACCTTCAGCCCGGAGAGTTCATTCACACGCTGGGTGATGCCCATTTATACTCAAACCACATCGAACAGGCGAAACTCCAGCTTTCACGTGATTTCAGGAAACTTCCTGTTTTAAAGATGAACCCTGCGGTAAAAGACATATTCGGGTTTAAATTCGAAGACTTTACCCTGGAAGGTTATGATCCGCATCCTCACATCAAGGCTGCTGTTGCTGTCTAAAATTTCAAATTACAATTTCAGATTGGTTATTCTAATATGAAATTTGCAATCTGAAATAAAAATAATATTATGATATCATTAATAGTTGCCGTAGGTGAAAACAATGTGATCGGGAAAGACAATAAACTGATCTGGCATTTACCTGCGGACATGAAATTCTTCAAGGAAAAAACCACCGGTCATTGTATTATTACCGGGAGGAAGAATTACGAATCCATCCCTGAAAAATTCCGCCCTCTTCCAAACCGCACTAATATCATTATTACACGCCAGGATGATTATAAAGCTCCGGGAGCGATCGTAGTTAATTCTGTGGACGCGGCCCTCGAAAGAGCAAAAGCCACCGGTGATGAGGAAATCTTCATTATAGGCGGGGCAGAGATCTTCAGGCAAAGCCTTCATTTTACCGACCGCATCTATCTCACAGTGATCTATCACTTTTTTGAGGGCGATGTTTTTTTCCCAGAGATTGACATGAAGGAATGGAAGGAAATCTCCAGGGTCAAAGGTCCTGAGGATGAAAAGAATAAATACCCTCATGACTATATCATTCTGGAAAAAATAGTCTAAATTTGATAAAAGAACTCTAAAACAACTTTCATGAAAATCAAGATCTCCCGTTTATTTACTGCCATGGCCTTAGTGGCAACTACAGCATTTTTATACACCGGCTGTAAGAAAAAAGAAGATGAAAAACCGACTGATTATTCGGCTTCTACTGATAACGCAAATGCGAATAATGCGTTTGCCGGGATCTGGAAGGAGGTAAGTGTGGTAACGGACAGTTCAGGAACTTTAAGGGCGCCTGCTTCAGGATGCGCTACTGCAACTATTACTCCATGGAACACGACTACATGGCCAAAAACAGTTGTGATCGATTTTGGGACAACTAATTGCCTGGGCTCTGATGGGAATTACAGAAGAGGGAAGATCACTGCTGTGTTCAGCGGCCGTTACCTTGATTCCAACACCGTAATTACAGTTACACTGACCAACTACTTTCATAACAATTATAAGGTTGTAGGCATGCAGACCATTACTAACAGAGGGCGCAATTCTGCCGGCCATAGAGTATTTAATGTGGTCGTGAACAATGCGACTGTTACGAATCCTGCAGGTACATTAACTTCCACCTGGAGTACTAACCAGAACCGTGAGTTTTTTGATGGATATGCAACCAACCTGAATATTTTTGATGATGTTTACAAAATCACCGGGACCGCGCACGGTACGGCTGCAAACGGGGAGTCCTACTCAATTTCAGTGAACACTCCTTTAACTGTAAAGATCGGCTGCCAGTGGATCGTTAGCGGGTCTTTTACCCTGATACTTGCTAATCACCCTAACTATCCGATTAATTTTGATTATGGAAACGGAGTTTGTGACGGGAATGCAACCGCAGTGCTTGACGGAACTACCTATAATATTTCTATGTATTAACCTTCAGTTTACAGATAAAAAAATCCCCGGAGCAGCCTCCGGGGATTTTTTTTATCAATTATAATTTTATAAAAATGAAAGTGCCTGAACTTTCCTGGCCAATAAGGCTGATATAGTAAACACCGTTGTCCCACGTACTGCATGAAACCGAAAATGGTTCCGCATCAAATGGTTTCAACCCGACATTGCCGGACTGTTGAATCACCTGGCCCAAAGCGTTTGTTATACTCAAATTACCGTTCCAATCAAGATTTCCGGCATTACTGATAAAGAAAGCATCTTCGGAAGGATTCGGATAGATATTAACCGATGGTCTGTTGATGGCATTCTCTTCAATCCCGCTGATTATTATTGACCAGATGCTGTCCGCCCAGGCAGGGTTATCAATAAAAGGGTTCCTGTTGTTCTGGATCCCATACACCTCGTTATTCCGGTCGATCTCCTTGGTGCTTACAGAATCCATATGGCTCCAGGTAAGCAGGACAGATGCTTCCCAGGGTAAGAGTACGGATTTATTGGTGCCTCCTGAAGCTGACCAGGAAGCATCTTCCGTATGATACCGGGTTGACATGTAAAAATATGTCCGCGCAAAATCACCTTTATATTCATCGATCGGTTCAAAGACCAATGAACTATATCCAGGATCAATGCAATATCCCTGCTTGCTTCCGTTCTGGGAAGTCCAGGTAACAGTGCCTACAGTTCCGTAAGGCAGGTTCCCCCTCATGTTATTTACATAACCATCGGTAGGATATAAGTGAAAAAGATCGGAGGACGGAACCGTAGAGGAATTAAACCAGCTTTGCGGCCATGAATGTTCACGGTTATAACAATCTCCTTCCCCGCCATAGTTGCCGCACTGATCACTTACAAAAGTGTACTGGTAAGGAGGGGTTCCGCCCGGCACATCACTGTACATATCCCAGACTTTGCCATTTGGCTTTTTATCGGTATCCTGGAAATGCGTCCATAAACTGTTATAGCTGACGGTTGTGTGATTGTCGATGATGTTATGGAGTGCCAGTTGCAAAGCAGGACCGCTTAATCCGGCAGCAGAGTTATAATATCCCGGTGGGATTTGTGCGGTCAATACAAATGGCAGGAGAAGGGAAACAAAAAGAAGTAAGGGCTTTTTCATGATCTGATTTAAAACACAAAGATAATAAAAAGGGCCTCAGGTATAAACCTGAAGCCCTTTCTGTTACAAACAATCAAGACTATTTCTTGTCATCTTTCACTTCTTCGAAATCCACATCAGTAACTTCTGAGTCACCGGAAGTGTTCGCATTAGCGCCTGGATTTGCATTTCCTGCCTGTGCGTTCGGATCACCACCCTGAGCATTATACATATCCTGGGAAGCAGCCTGCCATGCAGCGTTTATCTTTTCCATTGCAGCATCAATACCAGCAATATCCCTTGAACCATGTGCTGCTTTAAGATCTGTAAAAGCACTTTCAATTGCAGATTTTTTCTCTGCCGGGATCTTGTCCCCGTATTCTTTCAGCTGTTTTTCAGTCTGGAAGATCATAGAATCGGCAGCATTCACTTTTTCTACTTCTTCTTTTGCTTTTTTATCGGAATCAGCATTCATTTCTGCTTCACGCTTCATTTTTTCGATCTCATCTTTTGAAAGGCCCGAACCTGCTTCGATCCTGATCTGCTGAGATTTTCCTGTTGCTTTATCTTTAGACGACACCTGGATTATACCGTTAGCATCTATATCAAAAGTCACTTCGATCTGCGGAACACCTCTTGGAGCCGGTGGGATTCCGTCCAGATTGAACTGCCCGATTGTCCGGTTATCCTTCGCCATGGCGCGTTCACCCTGGAGTACATGGATCTGAACGGAAGGCTGATTATCGCTTGCAGTTGAAAACGTTTCCGATTTCTTTGTAGGAATAGTCGTATTTGCTTCGATAAGCTTGGTAAACACACCACCCATTGTTTCAATTCCAAGGGAAAGAGGAGTTACGTCAAGCAACAATACATCTTTCACTTCACCTGTCAATACTCCACCCTGGATAGCAGCACCGATTGCAACTACTTCATCCGGATTCACTCCTTTTGAAGGTGCTTTACCGAAGAATTTCTGAACCGCATCAACAATAGCAGGGATCCGCGTTGAACCACCTACAAGGATGATCTCATCAATATCAGAAGTGCTTAAACCTGCATTTTTCAATGCTGATTTACAAGGCTCGATAGTACGTTTGATCAGGTCGTCAACCAACTGCTCAAATTTCGCTTTTGTTAAGGTACGTACCAGGTGTTTTGGAACTCCGTCAACTGGCATGATATAAGGAAGATTGATCTCTGTGGAAGCAGTGCTTGACAATTCGATCTTCGCTTTTTCTGCAGCTTCTTTTAAGCGTTGCAAAGCCATCGGGTCTTTTGAAAGATCCAGGCCATTCTCCGCTTTGAATTCAGATACCAGCCAGTCGATGATCTTATGGTCAAAATCATCACCACCAAGGTGAGTATCACCATCAGTTGATTTCACTTCGAACACACCATCACCCAGCTCAAGAACAGACACGTCATGAGTACCACCACCGCAGTCGAAAACCACGATCTTCATTTCTTTGCCTCTTTTATCCAGACCGTATGCCAATGCTGCCGCTGTAGGCTCATTGATGATCCGTTTTACTTTTAATCCTGCGATTTCACCGGCTTCTTTTGTTGCCTGGCGCTGTGCATCATTAAAGTAGGCAGGAACAGTAATAACTGCTTCAGATACTTCATGTCCAAGATAATCTTCCGCGGTTTTCTTCATTTTCTGAAGAATAATAGCAGAAATTTCCTGGGCGGTATATTTCCGGTCATCGATTTGAACACGGGGAGTATTATTATCACCTTTCACAACTTTGTATGGTACGCGGGTTAATTCGGATGTCACTTCGTTAAATGAGTGACCCATGAATCTCTTAATTGAAAATACGGTTTTAGTCGGGTTTGTGATAGCCTGGCGTTTTGCAGGATCACCCACTTTACGCTCACCATTCTCCACAAAAGCTACAATTGAAGGGGTTGTTCTCTTTCCTTCGCTGTTTGGTATAACTACAGGCTCATTACCTTCCATTACGGAAACGCAAGAATTAGTAGTACCAAGGTCAATTCCTATTATCTTACTCATTGTTATATTGGATTTAGTTGTTTTTTACTTTTTTTAACTCTGCCACCTTTTTTCAATCATTATGCCATTGGGTATTTGCCGAAATTATGACATAAAAAAAGCGCTGTTTTGGATACAGCGCTTGGTTATATGACAAAGAGTCAGCTTACCTGCAAGGCAGATTGGTAGGGTTTAACCATGTCCCATTATTTCCTAAAAATTTAAGACAACGTGTATTGTAGCCTCCGGACAGGGAATCGCGGGTTGTACCTGATATTGGCTGGTCAAAAGCAATTTTTTTCAGACGGGCAGAAAAAATGCCCAGTCCATTTGTAATATTAGTGTATTCAGGTTTTTCCTGAATTATTCCCGTAGAAGGTTCATTTACATCAATATATGTAACCAGATCATCGGAACCGGCACAAACAACTATTTTAATATTGCCGGCAACTCTGTGCTGAAGTCCACTGTACACACCTAAAGTTGATCCCAAATACCTCATGTAATCGCGAACTTTAAAGCTAAAGTCCATTGGCTGAAGTCCATTTAAATTACTTGTTTTCTGAGCCGGGAGTATCCAGTCGATACTATCATTTACATTCCCGGTATTCGTTGAATCTGTGTACATCAATCTCACTACCACCTGGTATTCACGTGCATTCGCTGAACTGTTAAACCTGATCTGATAGGTTTGATTTGTCCAAAGCGTAGAACTGGCAGGAGGGGTAATTGTTACAATGGAAGCAACCGTTGCAGTAGGATTGGGGGAAGCTAAGCTCCCCAAATCACCAATTAAACCTGTTTGAGAAGTAACTTCAGTGCTTGTTTCATTGTTTCTGATAACCAACTTATACTGACTGTCACTATTAAGAGCATTAGAACCTGTAGAATTGAATGAATAGATGGCATTCCCCTGGCTTCCTGAATAGAATGTTCCGGCATCTTTCGGAATAGAATGATCCGGAGTCAAGGTATAAGATGCGATCTCATTTCCGTTCTTTATACGTTTCAGGGTCACGTTCAAAGCGTTAGCAAACTGGGCCGAATCTTTCACCTGTGCAAATTCCAATGCATTTCCCTCTCCCAGGAAGGCCTTGTTGATCTTTATATATTGCTTTGACTGAGTCTGATCAAGCAGTCCGTAAACAATCATTGTTTCCTTCCAGTCGCCAATCACATCCAAATCCGTGCTGCAAGCTGAAAGCAGGACGGTTATAGCAAGAGTTAAAACACCTAATTTCTTTTTCACTTTTTGAGAATTTTGAATACGGACAAATGTATCAAATAATTTCATTTTTCTCTAAATAAATGTGCAGGTGGCGGGGTTTTGCTGATAAGCGGCAGGAATTACGCATCTGAAAAGTATTTGTAGATTTGCAGACTAATATACAATTGGCAATATTTCAGTTGGCAATTGAAAAACTACGCTAATGTCTGTTCACAAGGAAATAAAAAAGGTAACAACTAACGTTCTGCAGGAAATGAAACGCACGGGAGAGAAAATCTCCATGCTCACCGCGTACGACTACACCATGGCTAAGATTGTTGATCACGCGGGGATAGATGTGATCCTGGTTGGTGATTCTGCATCCAATGTAATGGCCGGGCATGAAACTACGCTTCCAATTACGCTTGACCAGATGATCTATCATGCGTCATCGGTAGTACGGGCTGTTGACCGGGCATTGATCGTGGTTGACCTTCCGTTCGGTACTTACCAGGGAAATTCAAAGGAGGCGCTTAATTCTTCCATCAAGATCATGAAAGAAAGCGGTGCACATGCTGTAAAGCTGGAGGGCGGACTGGAGGTTACAGAGTCAATTGAAAGGATTCTGACTGCAGGGATCCCGGTAATGGGGCATCTTGGCCTGACCCCCCAGAGCATCTATAAATTCGGGACTTATAACGTGAGGGCCAAAGAAGAGCTGGAAGCGAAAAAACTTATTGAAGATGCGCATGCGCTTGAAAAATCAGGCTGTTTTGCACTGGTACTTGAAAAGATCCCGGCAAAACTTGCAGCACAGGTTGCCAAAGAGCTGAGCATCCCGGTAATTGGGATCGGTGCAGGCGGTGGTGTTGACGGCCAGGTACTTGTTTTTCATGACATGGTAGGACTTACCCATGAATTTAATCCGCGTTTCCTCAGAAGGTATCTTAATCTTTATGATGACATTAAAGGAGCCGTTGGAAAATACATCCAGGATGTGAAATCGGAAGATTTCCCTAATGTGAATGAACAATATTAGTACGAATCTAACTATACGATTACAATCTGTTGGTCATCCTGAACTTGTCAGGATCTGTGTGAAAGTTAAAATTCAATTCCTGTGAACAAAATAGAAGTACTTTACGAAGATAATCACATCATTGCCGTTAACAAGCGGCCATCTGATATTGTGCAGGGGGATAAAACGGGAGATGCCCCGCTTAGTGATTTCGTAAAAGAATACGTAAAGAAGAAATATGACAAACCGGGTGAAGTTTTCATCGGTACGGTACACCGCATCGACAGGCCTGTAAGCGGGATTGTTTTGTTCGCACGCACAAGCAAGGCGCTTGCGAGGCTAAACCAGATGTTCCAGACCAAGGAGATCCGGAAAACTTACTGGGCTGTGGTAAAAGACAAGCCTGCCAAGGAAAGCGGCAAACTGGTCCACTACTTAAAAAAGAATGAAGCGAAGAACATGTCAAAGGCCTTTGACAAAGAACAGCCCGGAACACTTAGAAGCGAGCTCGATTACCAGCTGATATGCAGTTCCGATAATTACCACCTGCTGGAAGTCAAACCTCTCACCGGCCGGCACCACCAGATCCGTGTTCAATTATCCAGTATGGGCTGCCCGATCAAGGGTGACCTTAAATACGGGTTTAACCGCAGCAACAAAGATGCTTCCATACACCTCCATGCGAGGAAGATCGAATTTATTCATCCCGTTAAGAAGGAACCTGTAACAATTACTGCCCCGCCACCGGATGAAGTATTATGGAATGAATTTGTTAAAAGGGTTGGATAACATTACCAGTCTTTTTTACGCAGCTTCTTTATCTCAGAATCGCGCTTTTTGCCGCTAAGCCTTTTTTCCTTTGAAGAGCGGGAAGGTTTGGTCGCTCTCCGTTTTTTCCTGACAATAAAACAGGCGTTCATCATTTCGTAGAACTTCTTAATGACAATCTCTTTATTGCCAAGCTGATTCCTTTCCGTTTGGGAAATTACCTGGAGCACACCTTCTTTACTTATTTTATTCTGAAGCTTTTCAAGGATGACAGCTTTTTGTTCTTCATTAAGCAATTGAGAATTCACTACATCAAAATCCAGTTCTACTTTTGTAGAAACCTTATTTACATTCTGCCCGCCCGCCCCTCCGCTCCTGCTGGTCTTAAATGTAAATTCCGGTTCGAATTGTATTCCCCTGATGTTCATAAAACAAAATTAGCAAAATTAAATGGGAACGTTTATTTAGTAAATTTGATTAGCCAGCATTCGTACCATATATGAGATCAATATTTCTTTTCCTTTTCATTATCAGCTTCCACGGATTTGCACAGGATCCAGGCACCCCGCAACTCATAAACTACTATACCGGGAAAGCCCAAAAATACCTCGATAAAGAAAAAGCACTTTCCTCATTTTATTCTATCGATGATAAAGGTATTATGATCTTTGCCAACGCTATCGATAAGACAAAAAAAAAGCCGGAGTTCAGCCTAGCGTGGGAACAGCTGGAGGACTTCAGGCTTTATTATAAATACTATGATGAGATCTTCAGCTATTATAAAAAGGGCAGGGTTGACCCATTTCCGGTGAAGGCAGCGGACACAGTAAAGCCTCCCCCGGAAAAGCCTTTACAAGGGTACAGGATTGCGATTGATCCGGGACACATTGCGCATGACCATGCAACCGGCAGCCTGGAGATGAAACATTTAAAATTCAGGAAAGATGTGGTTAACGGACTTGTAGATTCAATTGAGATCTCGGAAGGGATACTAACGTTTGCAACCGCCAGGCTGCTGAAAGACAAGCTGGAAGCCGAAGGCGCAGAAGTGATGATAACCCGCCCGGAAGGCTACTCTGCTTTCGGAAAAACATTTGAGCAGTGGAAAAAGCAGGATCTCAAAAAAGCCGTGGACAGCCTGGCTAAGATTGGCGAATTAAAGCCTGACCAAAAAAATTATTTTTTAAGTGCAAAAGCAAAAAACAGCGATATTTTCAGGGTTGTCTTCCGTGAGCTTGACCTTGCGAAGAGAGCTGAACTGATCAATAGATACAAGCCTGATCTTACAATCATTATTCATTACAATGTTGATGAAACCAATTCGGGCTGGACAAAACCAGGTAAAAAAGATTTCAATATGGCTTTTGTCGGTGGCGCATTTATGAAGAACGATCTTACAAGCCCGGAAAAAAGATTTGAATTCCTGAGGCTTCTTATTACAGAAGACCTGGAAAGGTCCGTTGAATTAAGTTCATCCGTGATCAATTCCTTTGAGAGTGCCCTAGGGATCCCCACATGCGGGAACCATGATGCCACCTATATCACCGAAGGCTGCCTGCCAACGGAAGCAAGGGGTGTTTTCTGCAGGAACCTGCAGCTTACCCGATATATCCACTCGCCTCTTGTTTACGGGGAAAGCATCTACCAGGACAATATAAAAGAAGCACAATTGCTGAATAAGGAAACTGACAAAACGAAGAATGAACGGGTGATGCAGGTAGCTGATGCGTATTTCAACGGCATCATGAATTATGCAGCAAAAAGAAAATGAAACACAAATTATCCTTCTCAGCGTTAGCACTCCTGTTCTCCCTTTCTTTAAGATCACAGACCAATGCCGACAGCCTCCTGAAAATCCTACCCGGATCAACGGATACGACCCGGGTTAATGTGCTGAACAGCCTTGGCTTCGAATACTGTGAAAATGACCCCGATAAAGCCCTTGCATTCAGCAGGGAAGCAATTTTGCTTAGCGGCAAGATCGGCTTCCAGATCGGCAAAGCAAAAGCCTTCAATAATGCCGGGATTATTTATGACGTGACAGGAAATTATGATTCAGCACTGTTTTATTACAATTCATCTTTAGAAATCAGCACAAGCCTTGACAATAAAAAGCAGATAGCCAACACCCTCAATAATATCGGGCTGGTGGAATGGAACAAAGGTGAATATGAAAAGGCCCTCCATAATTTCCTCAGCTCACTGAAGATCTTTGAAACCTTGGGCAATAAGAAAGGCCAGGCCAATACACTCAGCAATATCGGGCTGATATACACTGATCTGAAAAAGCACCCGGAAGCTTTACAGTATCATCAGCGGGTATTGAAGTTAAGAGAGCAGCTTGGTGATAATTATGGGATCGGGGTTTCACTGACAAACCTGGGAATAGCTTACAGCAATATCAATGAACCTGAAAAAGCAATTGAATCATTAAAAAAATCCCTTATTGTAAAGGAGGAAAACAATGACCTGTACGGACTTGCCATTTCACTTACGGATGTGGGAGTTGTTTACAGTGAAGCAGGAAATTACGAAGAGGCAATTAAATATTATTTAAGATCATTGCCTATCCGGATAAAACTGGATGATAAATACGGGCTCATAACCACTTACAATAACCTTTCTGGTGCTTATAATAAAAAGAAAGATCACCGGATTGCCCTGGATTACAGCCTGCGGTCGCTTGCGCTTGCCAATGAGCTTAAATCAAAATCAAAGCTAAAAACCGTTTACCGCGACCTCTCGTACTGTTATAAACAACTGAATGATCATGAATCCGCTTTGAATTATTATGAGAAGTATGCTGCGCTTAACGACAGTATTTATTCCGAAGAAAGCGCCAGGCAGATCGCAGAGCTCCAGACACGCTATGAGACAGAAAAAAAAGATCTTGAGCTTGAAAGGAAGGATCTCGAATTATCCAAGAATCAGCTGGAGATCGCCCAGCAGAAAACACAGCGGAATATCCTGCTGATCTCTCTCCTCGTTTTGTTAATTATCGGCCTGCTTCTTTATAACCGCTATAAATTAAAACAGGAGAATCTTCTTCACGAAGAGCGGAATGCACAGCAGGAAATCCGTTCAAAAGCTATAATTGAAGCGGAGGAAAATGAAAGAACGAGGATCGCAAGGGAATTACATGATGGCATCGGCCAGCAGCTTTCAGCAGTGAAGCTGAATCTCAGCAGCCTTGAAAGCACCCTTGATAAAAAAGACGCGGAGCAGGCGATTTTCATGAAGAATGCTCTTGAAATGATCAATGATTCCGTAAAAGAAGTCAGGGCTGTGTCACACAGCATGATGCCGAATGCATTGTTAAAATCAGGACTTGCAAGCGCGGTAAGGGAATTCCTGAACAGGATCAGCCATTCCGGGAAGATCAAGATCGAACTTGAGATCAGCGGGTTGAACGAACGGCTGGAAAGTGTTATTGAATCTATTTTATTCAGGGTGATCCAGGAGTCCGTCAACAACATTATAAAACACTCAGGGGCAAGTATTGTAAATATCCAGATCATTCGTTATGAAGATGAATTAAACATGATGATCGAAGACAATGGCAAAGGCTTTGATCCCTCATCGGCATCGGCCGGGATCGGTTTAAAAAACATCCGCTCACGGATCGAATTTATAAACGGCACAGTCAATTTCGATTCGTCACCGGGTAAAGGAACTACCATAAGCATTGAGATCCCTATTAAAACTCTCCCGGAAACAACTCAGAGATCAGCCTGAAAATTCGCTATAAAAAGCTATCTTAGCCTAATGAAAAAAATCAGGATCTTCATACTGGACGACCACCAAATGCTTATTGATGGGTTGAAAGCGCTGATCATAACCGAAAAGCAGTTTGAGATCACGGGCACTTCCAATAATGCAAGGGAAGCTCTCGCGTTTATTGCCAAAGATGTTCCTGATATCGTCCTGACCGATATCAACATGCCGGAAATGGATGGCATCGCTTTTACAAGGGAGCTTAAGAAAAGTCATCCCGCCATAAAAATCCTGGCTTTATCAATGTTCGGTGAAAAGAGTACTATTTCGGAAATCCTTGATGCAGGCGCTTCCGGTTATATTTTAAAGAACACAGGAAAGGAAGAGCTTATCAATGCGCTTCATAAAATCTCTTCCGGAGGTATGTTCTTTAGTGATGAGATCTCCGCTGAAATGATGAAGGCCATGAGTGAGCGCGGACAGAAGAAAGAAGAGGACAAAGTCCACCTTACTGAAAGGGAAAAAGAGATCATCCAGCTCATTGCAAAAGAATACAGCAATGCACAGATCGGGGAAGCTTTGTTCATCAGTGAGCGGACCGTAGAAACACACCGTAAAAACATTTTCCGTAAAGCGAATACAAAGACAGTAGTAGGGCTTATGAAATTCGCTATTGAGAACAAGCTGATAAAGTAACCTGTCTTCCTTCAGCAATTCATCTACGTACCAGTACGGATACGAATATACCCTTAGCCGGGGATTGTCCGGTATCCATTGTTTTAAGAGTTTTGTGCCATAACCACAAAGATCATTAAAACCCAAAAAAAGATGGACACACAGAACAAAACAGGCTACGGCAGCATTGCAGGAACATCATTGTAAACCTCTGCTACTCCTTGAAACACCACCCGAAAGAGTGGTGTTTTTTTTTCTGTATCTTTTTTCTCCGTTTGCATTATGAGGCCGTAACCGGTACAAAAAAGAATCGTTCATTCACTTAACTCTTTCATCATGGCCTCAGCAAAGGAAACCCCGCGTCAAAAAATGATAGGGATGATGTACCTTGTACTCACCGCACTATTAGCATTAAATGTAACCAAAGACATACTGGACGCTTTTGTCATCGTAGATAATGGCTTGCAGAAATCCACACTTCATTTTACCGAGCGAAATGAAAAGCTCTATGCCGACTTCGATCTTGCAAAAACCGTAGACCCGGTAAAAGTGATGCCAAGCTGGAAAAAAGCGCAAAAGATCCAGGAAGAATCTGCTCAGCTTTCTGTTTATATCGACAGTCTTCAGAAGCAGTTAATTGCAGCTACAGAAGGGATACCTGCAAACGAAGCAGACACTTTGCAGATGCAGTATATTGAAAGCAAGGATGATCAGTCCACACCAACCGGAATAATGATCGGAAATTCTGAAGATGGCTCTGCAGGCGCGTCCTCAGCACTTAAGAATAAACTAATCTCTTACAGGAAATTACTGACTGGCTGCATCGAACCAAAAGACCGGGAAAAAGTGAAAGTTGAAATCAGCACAGACGATCCTTCCGGCACGGAGAACCATGAGAACTGGGAAATGTATAATTTTTATGACCGCCCGCTCGTAGCCAGCTTAACGATACTTTCTAAACTAAACAACGATGTTAAGAATGCCGAATCACTGGTGGTGGATTATCTTCTGAAGTCAACGGATGCGGAGGCAATGAAATTTGATACCATCGCAGCTAAAGTTGTTCCGCAAAGCAATTACGTGTTGCTGGGAAGCGAATACAAAGCCGATATTTTTGTGGCTGCATTCAGCAGGACGAAAAAACCGGAAATCCTGGTAGGCGGAAATGAGCCCGTAAACGTAGAGAATGGCCTTGGGAAATATACCGTAAAAGCGGAAAAGGAAGGTATAGTGGATTATTCTGGCACCATCAGGCTTGTATCAGCAAAAGGCAAGGAGGTAACATTTCCTTTCAAATCTCAATACATTGTAGCAAGGCCATCCCTGACAGTGTCTGCTGATGCTATGAATGTTGTTTACCAGGGCCTCGACAATCCTATTTCAGTTTCAGTTCCCGGTATTCCGAATGAAAAACTGAGTGTTTCTGCAAGCAATGCCACACTGCGGACAACCGGAAGCGGGAAATATAATGTTAAGGTTACGGGCGGACAAACAGTGGATGTGAATGTTTTTGCTACTATGGAAAACGGGGAGAAGAAAAGCATGGGAACAATGAGCTTCCGGGTAAAAAAGATCCCTAAACCAAAAGCTAAATTCGGAGATGTGACCGACAGCGGGATAATGGCCAAAAGTAAGGCCACTTCGCTTCTCGGGCTTATTGCACAGTATGATAATTTTGAATTCAATGTGATATCGAAAATCACTTCTTTCCGCATGGTTGTATTCACACCGAATGGAGCACTGGAGTTTGAATCCAAAAGCAACATGCTTACTCCTGAGATGAAACAGCAGATCCAGCTTGTAAGAAAAAACTCGAGGATCATGTTTGAAGATATCCAGTCGATCGGGCCTGACGGAGCCGCGGTCAAATTAAGTCCGCTAACCGTAAAAATAAATTAGGGGTGGTGAAGAGAACGGGCGGCCCTAAAAGCCGCCCGTTTAATTACATTGGATCTACATCGATCTGGACTTTCACGGAGCGGTAATCTGAATTCCTGAAATTAACAAGAAGCCCGGAGATGATCTTCTTTGCCTGTAGTGCCGAAGCATCACGTTCAATCTTTAACAGGATATTTTTATGGTAAAGATTCCTGATTCTTGACACCAGGGGAAATTCGGGGCCAAGGACCCTGTTCCCGAAATGCTGCTTCAGTTCATCCGCCAGGTATTTTGCAGAAGCATTTACCATGTTGAGATCCCGGTTGACCAGTGTGATCTCGATCAAACGATAATACGGGGGATAATTAAAATTCTTCCGGTCCAGGAGCTGGTTCGTATACATTGATAAATAATCGTTTGCGATCACTTCCTTTATAATGCTGTGCTCTGGATTTTGTGACTGGATAATCACCTTGCCGCGTTTCGCCTTGCGCCCGGCCCTTCCCGAAACCTGTGACATGAGCTGGAAGCTGCGTTCAAAAGACCTGAAATCAGGAAAATTCAGCATACTGTCGGAATTAAGAATTCCCACCATACTCACGTTATCGAAATCAAGGCCTTTGGTTACCATTTGTGTCCCCACAAGGATATCGATCTTTCCTTCTTCGAAATCCTGGATAATATGCTGGTGCGCGAACTTGCTCCGGGTGGTGTCAAGATCCATTCGTGCGATCCTTGCCTTCGGGTAAAATATAGCCAGCTCCTCTTCGATCTTCTCTGTTCCGAAACCTTTCATTCTTAAATTAGCATCCCCGCAGGCACTGCATTTTGATGGGGGTTTGGCGGAATAACCACAGTAATGGCATCTCAGCTGGTTACTGATCTTATGATAGGTCAGGCTTACATCACAGTTTGTACATTGCGGGACCCAGGCGCACATATTGCATTCCAGCTGGGGGGCAAATCCACGCCTGTTCTGAAAGAGGATCACCTGTTCTTTTTTATCAAGTGCCAGTGTAATTGTATCCAGCAATAAAGGAGAAAAGTGCGATTTCATCTCTTTCCTTTTTAATGCTTCTTTTACATCGGCAACCAATATCTCGGGCATCTGCACTCCGCCAAAGCGCTTGGTAATTTCTGCAAAACCATATTTACCATCCTGTGCGTTGAAATAGCTTTCAAGGCTTGGGGTTGCCGAACCGAGCAGCGTTTTGGCTTTATGAATGTGGGAAAGGTAGATCGCGGCATCCCGTGCATTATACCGCGGGGCAGGATCATATTGTTTGAAGGAAGTATCGTGTTCTTCATCAACTATTACAAGACCCAGATCCGAAAAAGGAAGGAACATGGCCGAGCGTGCACCGATTATTAATTTGAAGTTTGAAATTTCAGATTTCAGATTTCTATCACCCAAGATATTATTCCAGATCTCCACCCGTTCATTCTCATTGAACTTGCTGTGATATACACCTACACTTTCTCCGAAATATTTTTTAAGGCGGTTGATGATCTGGGTAGTCAGCGCAATCTCAGGAAGAAGATAAAGTACCTGCCGGCCTTTTGAAATGGCTTCTTCAATGAGTTTTACATATATTTCCGTTTTACCTGAGGAAGTAACTCCATGAAGAAGCACAACATCTTTTTTAAGTCCGGGGCCGGAAGCCGGCAGATCGGGGTCAGCTATCCAACCAAACTGTGAGCGGATTGAATCCAGCACCTGCTGCTGGAGTTCATTCAGGGAAGAAACTTTATTCTCCGTTTCAAAGGGAGATAAGCGGCCTGTTTCACACTCATACAACTCAATGATGTTCTTTTTTACCATTGAACGGATGGCTGCTTCAGCTCCTTCAACGACTTTAATGATCTCTGATTTTTTAACCTCTCTTCTCTCTTTTGAATAGCGCTTTGAAAGATTAATAAATGCCATGAGCACTTCGAGCTGCCTTGCCGCTTTTTTTTCAAGGACACCGAAAATCTCCTTCAAAATTTCTTCCACCTCGGCATGAGCGGAAAGCCTGATGAAAGTTTCAAGTCTTGGCTTGAATTTCTCTTTCAGCTCTTCATGAATAATTACTATTCCTTTTTCGATCAGCAATTTGATAGCCGGATACGCAGTCTTCTGTTCAATGATCTGTGATACATCATTCAGGCTCAAAACATTTCTTACTTCCAGCGCTTCAATGATTGAATGTTCCTTGTCATTGAGCTCAGCGCTTTCCATTTGCGATTTATATCCGTCACGAAGGATGATCTTCGTCTCACTTGCCAATCGTAAGCCTCCTGGTAAAGCTGCAACCATCACATCCCCGATGTTGCACATGTAGTACTGGCTCATCCAGTCCCACAATTCAAATTGTTTGCGGTTAACTATGGGGTGTTCATCAAGAATGGAGTCAATGTATTTTGCCGCGTATTGCTTAGGAGGATTTTCATGAATATTCCTGATGAGCGCGGAATATAATTTCCCTTTCCCGAACTGCACAACCACACGCTTGCCTTCCGCAGCCATTTCATTCCAATCATGCGGAACACGATAAGTATAAAGGTTAGGGACTGCGAGCGGTAAAATCACATCAACAAACAAAGTGGTGCGGCTCATACTGCAAACCTAAATAAAAAAAGGGGTGTTTCGGGGATTGTTGAAAACGAATCTTTGCCTCGGGGATGCTGAAACACTAAGCAACGGGAAACAATAATGTTTTAGATAAAGAGACTCCAAGATGATCGTCATTCGTGCCGCGACCACGAAATGACGATTATTCTATTATCTCACGATTTCCGTCTTTGCGAGGAACTATTCCTTCTCGAATTTAATGTTCTTCCCTAAAGTGCCCATAAGCCGGTGAAATCTGCTTTGCGTTTCCACGATGGATCTGAAATCTTTTACCATGGCGGAGGAAGGATCAATTTTAGGATCCAGGTCTTTCAGAATGCGTAAAGAATCTTCTACAAATGGAATATGATCGATCTTCATGTCGAATTTTCTCCGTGAAAAACCCATCAGCTTAGCCGACTGATAAGGGTCGGTTGCGATTGCAATCTTTTTAAAGCCTTGCTTCTTTGCAATCCTGTATGAGTAATAAACATTTTCGGTACTATGTTCCGCTATAGTATCAACAAAAATATTTTTGGAAGGAATTCCTAAAGCTTCCCCGTATAAAGCCATGATCTTGGCTTCATAATACGGAGAGTAAACCGCCCCGCCTGAAAAAATTATATTCCTGGTATAGCCTTTACGGAACAGATAAGTTGCCCAAAGCACCCTGCCTTTCATAATTGTATCCCAGCGTTTACCATTGAAAGGGTACCCCGGAACGATGATGGCATCATACGGCTGCTCTTTGACAGCCCTTTGATATAAGCTGAGCGGTTTTGGACGGAAATAGCCACATGAAGTGACGGTAAGAATAAGGATAACAAATAATCCGATGCCAATCGAAAACTTATTTTTCAACGAGAGTTTCAGTTTCATCTTCAAATTTAATGTTCTTTCCTCTTGTCCCTCTGAAACGGTACCATCTGCTTTGCGTTTCAACGATTGAGCGGAAATTGGACACCTTTGCCGAATCGGGAATAATAGAAGGGTTAACATCATCTATAGTTGCCAGCACGGGGATTACATAAGGAATATGTGTGATTGGAAGTTCGAATTTTCTTTTGGTGAATCCCATGAGTAAGTTACATTGAAACGGGTCAGAAGCAACAGCGATCTTTTTGAAGCCCATCTTTTTTGCAAGCTGGTATGAGTTGTATACATTCTCTGTGCTGTGCTCTGCTTTATCTTCAATAAAAATACGTTCTTTCGGGATCCCAAGCGCTTCCGCGTAAAGTGCCATCACTTTGGCTTCAACATATGGGGAATAAACTGCACCACCTGAAAATATCACATTCTGGGCAATCCCCTGCTTTACCAGGTAACTGGCCCAAAGTACACGACCTTTCATTGCCATGCTCCATTCTTTGCCATTAAACGGAACACCCGGAACGATTATCACATCATATGGTGCATTCACTAATGCCCTTTGGTAAAGTTTATGCGGCCTCGGGCGGAAAAAAGTGCAGCTGCTCAATAAAACGGCTGCAAGGAAAAGATATTTAATGTAATTCGCTTTCATTTTCTTTTAATACTAACACATAGATTACAGGATTGTTTCAGGATCCTCTGGCACAGGAAAACTGGCATGTGCAGGGTTACCTAAACCTGGTTCAATCCTTAAAATTAAATGCCAGCAAGATCCGCGTAAAAACACTGAAGGCGGAGGATTTTTTTGGACAGGACTTAACTGCCTGTTGTTTTAATGAACACTTAAATGGAAAGGATATCAAGCATCCTGAGAAGATCCGGGTTCATCTTTTGCTTTTGTTTAACGGCTTTATCAAATGGAGTATAAGTAATATTCTTGTCGATGATCCCTATCATTACATTATTTTTTCCGGCAGACAGCGCTTCAACTGCGGCATAACCCATGCGGCTGCTGTTTACCCTGTCCATTGCGGAAGGGCTTCCGCCCCGCTGAAGATGCCCAAGCACTGTTACGCGGGTATCATATTCAGGAAGCTGCTGTTTAACTTTTTCCGCTATCTCGAAAGCTCCTCCTGCTTCATCGCCTTCTGCTACAATTATGATCTTTGATGTTTTTGTTTTCCGCTTGTTCTTTAAACGGTTTACAAGATCATTGATATCTGTTTTTGTTTCCGGGATAAGAATATTCTCAGCACCAGCGCCAATTCCGGCCATCAGCGCGATCATCCCCGAATCGCGTCCCATTACTTCAACAAAGAAAAGGCGGTCGTGGCTTTCGGCTGTATCACGGATCCTGTCCACAGCTTCCACCACCGTATTAATAGCCGTGTCGTAACCAATGGTATAGTCTGTTCCTTCCAGGTCATTATCGATTGTACCCGGGCAGCCGACAAATGGTATTTTGCAAATGCCGCTGAATTCGAGCGCACCCTTGAATGAACCATCCCCGCCAATTACGACCACTCCTTCGATTTCATATTTTAATAAATTTGCAAGCGCTTTTTGCCTTCCCGATTCCGTCATAAATTCCTTGCTGCGGGCGGTTTTAAGAATGGTCCCTCCCCGATGGATGATATTCGCAACCGACTTCTCATCCATTTTCACAAACTCACCTTTTACCATGCCATCATAACCGTGCATGATGCCCATTACCTCTATTTTATGATAAATAGCGGTGCGGACAACTGCACGAACGCATGCATTCATTCCTGGTGAATCTCCTCCTGATGTGAATACTGCAATTTTTTTCATGGTAGGATAACTGATTATATACGAATTTACGAACCTGTATGGTTACTGTTTACATGCCATTATGCTGATGTCAGGCTACTGACTAAACTACTCCCTCCGTTCCCCTGACTCACGTCTGCCTTCCAGTTTGTGGATTTTCTTTGTCCCCTGGTACATTTCATATTTCATGAACTTACATTCCAGCTGGCCATTATATAAGGTGATCTTTCTTGACGGACGTAACCCTACATTCTTTAATGCATCGATGTTTGAACTCAGTATCCAGCAATCATACCCGCTGAACTTCGCCTTGAAGGTATCGCCCATCATTTTATAAAGCTCTTCAATATTATCCTTTACCATGCGCTCACCGTAAGGCGGATTAATGATCACTACACCTCTTCCTGTAGGCACTTCAAAATCTTTCATGTCGCAGTTAATGATCTTTACCACATCATCCACTTTGGCAAGTTTAATATTCTCCTTTGCTTTTTTTGCAACATTCGGGGAAATCTCTCCGCCAATTATTGTCTGCTGGTGATCAGTGATCCTGTTAACAGCAGAATCAAAAATGAGGTTCCATAGCTCTTCATTAAACGGCATGAACTTGTTCCATCGCATAAATCCGAAATCCTCACGGAAATAACCGGCAGGAATATTATTTGCAATGAGTGCGGCTTCAATAACGATCGTTCCTGAACCACACATTGGATCAATAAAATTAGTACGCCTATCCCATCCGCTGAGAAGCACCAATCCTGCAGCAAGCACTTCGTTTATCGGTGCAAGGTTGGTTTTGTCGCGGTATCCGCGCTTGTGAAGTGATTCCCCGGAGCTGTCAAGCGCTATGGTACAGCTATCATTATAAATATGAATATTGATCCTGATGGTTGGTTTATCGAGATCCACTGAAGGGCGTTCTTCAAATTTTGCCCTGAACTGGTCAACAATAGCATCCTTTGCCTTTTGCGAGATGTACTGCGAGTGGGTAAACAGGTCGGAGTTGAGAACTGTGTCGATAGCCAGTGTGTCGCTCACATCCATAAATCCCGACCAGTCGATCTTCTGGATGGAATCATATAACGACTGTTCATTTGTTACAGTGAATGTTTCAAACGGCACGAGGATCCTTAAAGCCGTTCGCAGGCAGAGGTTGGCTTTGTACATAAAACCGGTATCTCCCTCAAAGCTTACTGCACGGTTATGTACTTCTATGTTCTTCGCTCCCAGGCGGAGAAGTTCGGTTGCAAGGATTTCCTCAAGGCCAAAGATGGTCTTGGCGATCATTTTAAAATCTTTCTCTTTCTCCACGGACTTTGTTTTACGCAAAGATATTCATTCCCTTCTTTATACAGCCTTAAAAAGTACCAGCATATCCTTTTTTTGTGTCCTGACTTCCGCCCCGCACTGGCTTAACTTTGTCGTATAATTTAAAACAGACAACATGAAAAAGATCCTCGTAGGTTTAATGATAATAACAGGTGCAGGCTTAAATGCACAAACGCTTACAAATACTGATTTTGAAACCTGGAGTATAACTCAGGGTTATGCACCGGACACTTTACCGGTTAACTGGTATGCGATGTATTGCTATACTGCGCACCAGAGCACCGATGCATTCCAGGGGAGTTATGCCACAAGGCTGCAGGGTTATTTTGCCTGCGGCATCGCACCGGGGATCCTTGTTAACGGGTCACAGCCTGCGGGTTATGGAAATATCATCGAGGGGGGGACACCATTCACCTCGAAACCAGCAGCAATAAGCGGTTTTTACAAGTACACCGATGTTACTGCCGGTGATTCAGCGGAAGTAACCATTATCCTGAAAAAGTTCAATACATCCACAATGAAGCATGATACCATCGGCATTGGGGTCCAGGCATTGCCGGCTTCAGCGGCATACACCATGTACACGGTGAATATGAATTACCTGCTTCCAACAGAAAACCCGGATTCCATCATCATCATGTTCAATTCCAGCAAGCATTACAAGTGGGATGAGGTAACGATGGCACTGCCGAGCCTGTATATCGACCGGATTATGCTTCCCGGGAATGTGGCCGCAGGGATTAACAATAATATTGCCGCGGTATTACGGGGCAATGCTTATCCAAATCCGTCAAATGGAATTACCACGATTGAGCTTTATGGTGGCCTGGATAATTTTTCGGGATTACAATTTTCTGTGTTCGATGCAAGCGGGAAAAAGATCAGGGAAAGTTCCGTAAGAGGAAATGTAATTGTTGTGGACGGGCTGTCAGAAGGTAATTATCTTTACGTGATCTCAGATGGTCAAAATCTGCTTTTAAAAGGAAAAATACTTGTTCAATAAATTTTTATTTGTGTTTGTAATTTACAGGTCCCGGCAAATACCGGGACCTGTTTTTTATTTCAGCAAAAATGCTCATTATCAAGCACTTTTGATTAAAGCATTTCAAAAGCTGCTTTTCTTTAAAAATGTTAGGATGAATTGTTTGTTTTATTAGATAAAGTGTTATTTTTGGACTTTCATTCAAATTACGGATGAAGGACATTTAACACAACCATCTATAAAACATACGTTGAAATGACATTGAAACCTACTACATTAAAAGGAGCTTTTTTATTATTGTCCGTTTCCGCTATCTTAGCTTCAGGCTGTAGCAATGATACTCCGCAGGACGGGGATGACCTGCCTCCTGTTGACAGTACTCAGACAACTATACTGAATGTAAATGGTGAGATCTTCAGTATCCCTTCGCCTATCCAGACTGCATTCCTGATCAAGAACAGCGGTGCAAGCTACAGCAAGGAAATCCTTAACGCCTCAAGCAAATCCTCTCAATATTCAACCAATTTCTCCAAAGCCCTTAACCTCGGCATTTATGGTGCTGACCTTGGTTATGTAACGATCTATGACCAGACACAGGATGCTATCGGATATCTGAACTCTGCAAAGAAGCTTGCTGATGAGCTTGGCGTTTCAGGTGCATTCGACATGAACACTCTTGAGCGTTTCCAGAAGAACCTTGGCAACAAGGATTCAATGCTTGTTCTTGTAGGTGTCGCTTACCGTTCAAGTGATTCTTACCTGAAGAATAACGACCGCAGCGATGTAAGCGGGCTTGTACTTGCAGGAGGATGGATCGAAAGCTTGTATTTCGCCACAAATGTTTACAAAACAAAACCGAGCGAAGATGTGAAGCACAGGATAGCTGAACAAAAATCTTCATTACAGAGCCTTATCAAATTACTTACACCATTCTATTCCCAGCCGGAGTACACAGAGTTTATCGATAACCTGAATGACCTTTCTACTGTATTTGATGGTGTTGAATTCCAGTACAAATATGAAAAACCTACAACTGACGCTGAGAAAAAAGTAACAACGATCAACAGCAAAACAGATGTTAAGATCACTCCTGAGCAGATCGAATCTATTTCACAAAAGATCAAGAATATCAGGAGCCAGGTAGTAGGATAAATAAGTATCAAAAGATCTTAACCAATACAGAACGAACACAAAACCATAGAATATCATATGAAAAAAGGATTTTTAACTTTAGCCGTAGCAGTTTGCGGATTATTTATCACAAATACTTCATCTGCACAGATCGCTGATACGGTAGCTAATTCCTGCGCAAAACATCTTGAAAGCTCTTTCATTTCGGATGGACAGCAATACCGTGCGTTATTGATGAACGCTGATGAAACAGCTGAATTCCATACGACATTATACGGTGGGACATTGTACCGCATTGCTGCCTGCAGCGGACTGTCCGATGGAAACCTTATTTTTTCCGTTTATGACACTGAACACAATTTATTATTCACCAACAGCGAGTTTAAGAATGCTCCTTACTGGGATTTTAAAATTGTAAGCACACTTGAATGCATCATTGAAGCTAAGCTCGACGGAGGCGCACAGGGCTCCGGACGGGCTGTGGTGCTCATAGGCTTCAAACAAGCAAAATAATATTACAGAACGAATCATCAGAAGGCATTAATTACCACGGTATTAATGTCTTTTTTTTTCTTATTAAATCTAAATAATTTCCTCTTATGAGTGAACGGATATTGAAGGCCCTCATGCAGATGTTTGCCATCATCGCAAGGGTTGACGGGATCAATGATAACGGCCGGCTAATTGTACAATCATTCCTTAAACAGCAGCTGAACCAGGAGCTCGTGGATCAGTACCTCGCTATTTTCGATGATTTCCTCGAAGCGCACCACCAGGTTACAAAGAAAAAAGACGGCACTGCAAAAAGGACTTCCCTGAACTCCGTTAAAATATTAAAGATCTGTACGCAGATCAACAGCGAGCTTACACAGGTCCAGAAGGTGGTCGTGCTGATAAGGCTGATCGAATTCATCAATTCAAATTCCGACATATCAGAACAGGAGCTTGAGTTCATCACCACTGTTGCCGAGACATTTAACATTGAAGACGAAGAGTACAAACGCTGCATGAGCTTTGTGCGGGCAAATGAGGATTCCATCCCCGATTCTCCGTATGTTCTTATCATTGACAATAAAACCAACCATAATTTTAGAGAAACCAAACATTTTTATGCTGAAGGTGTAACCGGGCAGGCACGCGTGCTCTGGATCCCCAGCGTAAACATGTACGCGCTTCTTTATTTTGGAAAGAGTGAACTTCTCCTGAACGGGCAGATCCTCATCCAGAGAAAAATGTACATCCTTACACCCGGGTCTTCTTTAAGAAGCTCCAAGGTGAAGCCTGTTTACTACAGTGATATATTAAGTACATTCATGAGTGATACTTCCAAAGCGAAAGTATCATTCGTGGTTCAGAACCTTGAATATAAATTCAAAGGCGGCAAACTCGGTTTACGCGACATCAATTTCAGCGAAGAATCCGGGAAGCTGATCGGGATTATGGGAGGTTCAGGCGCAGGTAAATCTACCCTGCTGAATGTACTGAACAGCAACGAGGTCCCAAGCGGGGGATCTGTTAAGATCAACGGTATAAACATCCATACCCAGAAAGACCAGATCGAAGGTGTGATCGGCCACGTTTCCCAGGATGACCTTCTTATCGAAGAATTAACGGTATTCCAGAACCTGTTCTACAATGCAAAATTATGCTTTGGCGACAGGAATGATGCAGAGATCTCTGAGATGGTCGTGAAAGTCCTGACTGATATCGGCCTTATTGAAACACGCGATCTTAAAGTGGGAAGCCCGCTTGAAAAAACAATTTCCGGCGGCCAGCGGAAACGTCTGAACATTGCACTTGAGCTCATCCGTGAACCTTCTGTTCTTTTTGTTGATGAACCTACCTCCGGCTTATCATCGAGGGATTCAGAAAATATCATGGACTTGCTGAAAGAGCTTGCATTAAAAGGCAAGCTGGTGTTTGTCGTGATCCACCAGCCTTCTTCCGATATCTTCAAGATGTTTGACAAGCTGATGATCCTGGATGTTGGCGGTTACCCCATCTATTACGGGAACCCGGTAGATTCGGTGATTTATTTCAAAACGGTTGTCAATCACGCCAACAGCAACGAAAGCGAATGTATCGAATGCGGTAACGTAAACCCGGAACAGGTATTCAATATCATTGAATCAAAGGTACTGGATGAATACGGTAACCTAACGCTGAACCGGAAAACATCACCGGCAGAGTGGAACACTTTCTATAAGGAAAAGATCGAGAAGAAAGTTGAAGAGAACGGTATTTATACCGAGATCCCTGAAAGCACTTTTAAACGCCCAAACAAATTCAACCAGTTCAAGGTATTCATTACCCGTGATGTGCTTTCCAAATTAACGAACAAGCAATACTTATCCATCAATCTTTTGGAAGCTCCTGTACTGGCTTTCATTCTTGCTTACCTGATCAAGTTTTACAACACAGACCTTTCCAACAAGGTGGGCTATATTTTCCGTGAGAACGAAAATTTACCGGCTTACCTTTTTATGGCAGTTGTGGTTGCGCTTTTCATCGGCCTTACAGTGAGTGCCGAAGAGATCATCCGCGACCGTAAGATCCAGAAACGCGAATCTTTCCTTAACCTGAGCAAAGGAAGTTATCTCTGGAGCAAAGTGATCATTATGTTCGTGCTTTCCGCAATCCAGACTTTCATGTTCGTGCTTGTAGGGAATTATGTGCTTGAAGTACAGGGAATGGGCCTGTCATACTGGATCGTACTGTTCAGTACTTCCTGCTTCGCAAATATGCTCGGATTAAATATCTCAGCAAGCTTTAACTCAGCTGTCACAATTTATATCCTTATTCCGTTCCTGATCATCCCGCAGTTATTACTGAGTGGTGTTATCGTTAAGTTCGATAAGCTGAACCCTGCGATCACTTCACAAAGCTATGTTCCTTTCTCAGGGGAGGTAATGACTTCCCGCTGGGCTTTCGAAGCTTTAGCCATCAAACAGTTTAAGGATAATAGATTTGATAAGAATCTTTACAAGTACGACAAAGCGATCAGCATTGCAACATATAAAAAAGATTTCTGGCTGCCTGAAATGGTGAAAAAACTGGAATTCTGCGAGGCTAACTACATGAAACCTGATAAGAAACAGGAAGTGGTAGCGGCTTTACAGATGATCCGTAATGAGCTTGATAAAGAGCTTAAGGTGAAGAGCAACTCCAGGATCAAATGCGGTGGGTTGAGCAACCTGAATATCGGCTCTTTCGGCCCTACGGTTGCTGCACAGATCCATAAATGCTTCGATGACCTGAAGATGAACTATCAGAAGAATTTCAAGAATGCAACCGAAATGAAAGACAAGGAAGTGAGCACTTTCATGAAGGACAGCGTTTCGCGTTACAACTACCTGAAAGAAAAAGATGAATACCAGAATGAAAGCTTGAGCGATCTTGTGAAGAACCGCACAACGCCTTATCGAATCCTCGACCTGGATGGGGAGTATGTTCAGAAGATCGAGCCCGTTTATCTTGATCCGGCCTCGAATGCAGGAAGAGCCCATTTCTTTGCACCACGTAAAAAGTTCTTCGGGACCTATTATGATACTTTCTGGTTCAATATCTGTGTGATCTGGGGAATGTCACTGATACTCGCGATAACACTTTATTTCGATGTCCTTAAAAAATTCATCAATTTGCTGGAGAATATTTTCAGCAGTATCGGAAGGAAAAGGAGATAATTTTTTTTAAATCATCAAAAAAAGGGAATGCTGATCAGCATTCCCTTTTTTTGATCCTTCCTATTAGCTTTTTTGAAGGCAAAAAGTTACAAAACCTTTTCTTTTCATAAGGTAATTTCTTATTCCGCTATCGCTTTAGAACAACCCGCTAAATTTGATCGCTGCTGAAGATCCCGCTTAGAAGGTTATTTCGAATGGCGATCATTTACCGCTATTACTGAATGAAAAGAAATAGTAACCTAAAGAAATTAGTTCTGACTCAATTCAATTCAGTAATGCTTCATACTAGCAAAACCAGGTATTAAAAATGCATTTTATTACACTTCCTTAACTCAGACTTTCTTACTTTAGCTAAACAGAACATCACTTAGAATTAATGCGTTGCAGGCGGCTTTGGTCATTATTTATAATTATTCAGTGTATTACCCTGCATGCACAGGTGATCCCTTTTATTTCTGAAAAAAGCCTTTCGCCAAAAGAAAAGTATTCCATCCAGACCTGGACCACCGAAAACGGCCTTCCGCAGAATTCCATCAACGATATCGCACAGACAAAAGACGGCTATCTCTGGCTCGCCACATTTGACGGGCTTGTGAGGTTTGATGGTGTAAAATTCAGCACTTTCAATACCTCCAATACTCCCGTTTTAAAAAGCAATGGCATCAAGCAGCTGTTCATTGATTACGAAGACCGGTTATGGATCATCACAGTTGACGGATTATTAACAGGATACGCCCGGAATACATTTACTTCTTATACCCTGCCTGCCAGGCTAAACATTTATGCAAATGTGATCACCGATTACACAAACGGATCGGTGCTGGTATTATGTGCCGATAATAAGCTGTATCAACTAAAGAACAATCAATTTGTGCAGTTCCCTTTAAAAGAGCAAGGTAAGATGAATGCCATCCGCAGCCTTAACACCAACCAGCTGTATATCGCTTGTGACCAGGGGCTCGTAAGCTATATCAACAACGAGTACTATAGCTTCCCTGAAACCCAGGGAACACGGATTTCCAACCTTTATTATTCCCCGTTCTCAGAAATTATAGCTGCGGCTGAAGATAAGCTCTACGAAGTTCATGCAGGCAGCTGTAAGGTCCTGAACTTAAAACATACCCCGGGATCAAGCGGCTACAACCTTATCGGCTATAACGAAGAAAAACAATTATGCTTTCTTACAGAGAACGGTCTTCTTCTGCCCGATGGCTCACTGATCTCCACTCAATCGGGCCTTTCGTCCAACAGTACACGTGCAATATTTGTCGACCGCGAAAATAATCTCTGGATAGGTACAAACAATGGCGGACTAAATAAATTGAAACATAAGCTTTTCAAAGCATTCTCAAAAGATGAAGGAATGCTTTCCGATGTCAGCACCTCAATTATCGCAGGAAGTAACGGGAGCATCTACATAGGCCATAATTGTGGCGGCATCTCCGAATTCTCAAACGGTCGATTCCTCCAGGACCTCCCGCAACCAAAAGAAAAATGCGTCTGGACGATCATGGAAGACCGGGAGGCAAACCTATGGGCAAGTGTTTACGGGAACGGCATCTGTAAAATTAAAAACAATAAGATAACTTATTATAATACCACGGACGGTCTCAGCGGCAACCTGGTTTTTTCACTTTACCGCGATCCCCGGGACCGCATCTGGATGGGGACATCGAACGGGCTGTGTTATTATTCACCAGGAACATTTACAAGGGTGGATACAAGCTTCCATCAGGGGATCTGTTTTGTTTACGAGGACAGGACTTCACAGCTATGGCTCGGAACTGGTGCCGGGTTGGCAACCCTGACAAATAATAAAATTACGCTAAAGGATACTGCAGCGGGTTACAAGCGCTCCTCTGTAAGATACATATATGAAGATGCCGAAGGCGTCCTGTGGATCGGGTATCATGGAGAGGGACTTGCAAGAATAAAGAACGGCAGGATTTTTTATTTCAATGACCATTCGCCATTGCTCAACAAGAACGTCTGGAGCATCACGGAAGACAAAAACGGGAATCTCTGGCTGCCTTCTAATTCCGGGATGTATGTGATAGATAAAAAAGAGCTCAGTAATTTTGCGGACAATATCAGCCAGGAGCTTAACCCTGTCTTGCTTACGAAGGAAGACGGCCTGAAGAGCATGGAATTCAATGGCGGCTCGCAGCCGTCTGTTCTGAAGAACGCCAATGGCGAGTTCTGGTTTCCAACAGTGAAAGGGGTTGCAGTGATCGATCCTTCATCGCTTTTTAAGCAAAACATAAGCACCCGGATCATTATTGAGGGAATCCGGATCGGAGAGCGAGAACAGGTTATACGGGACAGTGTGCTTTCGGAACCGGGAAACACTTCGGTCCTTGTCAGCTTCGCCTGTCCTACTTTCAATAATGCATCAAGAATGTTCTTTGAATATAAGCTTGAGGGACTCAGCTCAAAATGGATCAGTAACGGAACTTCGCGTGAGATCCGGCTTGCCGGCCTCCCGGCAGGAAGCTACCTCCTGAAAATAAGGGCAGCGGGAAATACGGCAATTTCAGAGGCATCAATAAGAATTATCCAGGAAACGGAATTCTGGAAGAAACCCCGGTTCATTATAACAGCAGGGGTGATCGTTCTCTTCACCATCCTGTTTGCCACCATCCTGATCATCGGGAGGATCAGGAAACGCGAAAAGCTGAAAACACAGATCAACCGGCAGTATGCGAACATTGAATTAAAAGCATTACAAGCCCAGATGAACCCGCATTTCATTTTTAACTGCCTGAACTCGATCCAGCACTTTATTATCCTGAACGATGAAGTCTCCGCCAGCAAATACCTGACGAAATTCTCCATGCTGATGCGAAGGTCGCTGGAGCACTCGAAATCCAACATGGTTTCACTTCAGGATGAGATCGAGCTTTTACGGCTCTACGTTGAACTTGAAGCTATGCGCAGCAAAGACAAATTCAACTTCCAGCTACGGATAGAACCCGGTGTGGACATATTCAACATTGAGATCCCCAGCATGCTGTTCCAGCCTTTCCTTGAAAATGCGATCACACACGGCTTACTCAACCTTGACCGGAAAGGGACCCTGAGTGTCTCCTTCGCTATAAAAGACAGTCACCTCATCGGGATAATAGAGGATGACGGAATTGGCAGGAAACAGGCTAAAATCATCAACGCTGAATATTACAAAGGGCATACATCAAGAGGAATGGAAATTATCAAAGAAAGGATCAGGGTACTGAATTACATTGAGAACATCAGCATTGAACTGACAATAGAAGATAAAACAGGAACTGACGGTCAGCCGCAGGGCACCAGGGCAACCATCACAATACCTATTTAAAAAATGATAAAAGCGCTTATAGTTGACGATGAAGAACACGGCAGGAATGTTCTGGAAAACCTGATCAGGAAATATTGCCCGGATGTTTCCGTTGTAGGAAAAGCCGGCTCGGCCAAAGAGGCTAAAAGGGTTATTGAAGAGGTTAATCCATCATTGGTTTTTCTTGACATTGAAATGCCGGGCGGTTCAGGATTCGAACTGCTGGAATCCTTTCCCCAACGCAATTTCTCGGTGATCTTTACAACCGCCTATGACCAGTATGCTGTGAAAGCCTTTAAATTCAGTGCGATCGATTATCTCCTGAAGCCCATTAATATCGAGGAGCTTATGAACGCGGTGAAGAAACTGTCTGCAGCAACCCATAAAAAAGAGCATGATCTTTCCATAAAGCACCTGGTAAGCAGCTTTGATAATTCAGGCGTTTCCCGGAACAATAATAATATTGCCGTACCGACACATGCCGGGCTCAGGTTCATTGATATCGATCATATTATTCATTGTGAAGCTGACGGCAAATACACCTGGTGTTATACGAAAGAGCTTGGGAAGATCCACTCCACCCGCAGCCTGAAGGACTTTGAAGAACAGCTTGACCTGTTTGGCTTTTGCAGGATCCATCATGCACACCTGATCAATGTAAATCATATTAAAAGCTATACGAAAGGGGATGGCGGCTCGGTGACACTCTCTAACGGAGATGAGATCACCGTTTCAAAAAGGAAGAAAGAGGATTTCCTTAAGAGGCTGAATAAGATCTGAAGGTAGCTCACTACCCTAAAATAAAATAGCAGGAAAAAAGTACGATGACTTTCTTCCTGCTATTTTAAAAGAAAAAATATTTATTCTTCTACCTGGACCATTTTGAATGGCACGTTGATGATTGCCTGGTAATCCTCACCGGCTTCAAGCATATCCTCATCATCTTCTTCATAGTACCAGTTGATCACTACCTGGCTTCCTCCTTTATTGATGGCTTCAAGCTTTTTGAAAACATCAAGGATACATTTAGAAGAGCTTGTATTGAAATATTCCAGCTGGATATTTACATTAGTTGCAGACTGAGGCTTTGCAGCATATTTTTCCAACCAATCCACAAGTGGTTTATAAAACTCAATAGAGTTTTCAGGGATTGAACGTCCTTTGATTTCTAAAAAACCTTTACCTGTATCAAATGTGATGGTTGGGGTCTTTGGTGTTCCTTCAATTGAAATTGTTTCCATACGCTTTAATTTATTGTGAAATTTTAATATTTAATGTGAAAAATGAAAATGTATTGTCAACAGGTGCAAAATTGAAATTCAGCTTTTCGCCTGTTTTACGGGCAATATCAATCATCCCAAGGCCACCGCCACCTTTAAGCGACATTTCACCATTGTTCAGGACAGATTTGTAGTATTCTTTCAGCTCCTCTTTTGAGAGAAGGTTAATATCTTCCAAACGCTTCTTTAATCCTGCAACATTCTCGTTTTTGATATAATTCCCCGTGATGATGTTGTATTGATTATCAAGCTTTCCGATCATAAAGATTGCGGAGCGGATCTTGTCATTCTGTTCCGGTGCAACCTCATCCATGTGATGATAAAGGTTCTGCAAGCATTCCACCAGTACATTGTAAACCTTTTTCTTGATTTTTGGCTCTTCCTGCAGATTATCAAGTTTGGATTCCATGATCTGCAGTATTGATGTTAATAATTCAGAAGTAATATCACCCTTAAAAGAGAGCATAATGTTATTACGCTCCATTTTATCGTAAAAATCGTAAATATCTAACATCATAAAAACGCTAATTTATTCGATTAAGCCTATTATTCTGATTATTAATTAAGCAAATATATAAATAAGTTTTATTAATCAAGCAGATTTTGATTTTTTCTTAAACTTTTATTGCATCCCTAAAAACCGCTTTGAATAAAGGGTTTCCGTGGATCAGTTCATATTGAATGTAAATGTATTTCCGTTAATTGTAAGGGTCGCTTGCGCATCACAGGTCCCGTTACCATAATCCACTGTTCTTACAGCAAGCCCTTCCGGTGTTATGTCAACCCGGCCCGACTGGATCCAGCTACAGGCAGTTGCTTTAATGATCGGCTGGGAGATCCCTACGGTATACGATTTTCCGTCACGGTTAACTCCCGCTGCGTTCCCTGTCAAACTGTAAACATCATCCATCGCGTTAAGCGGTGTGGACATGCCGGCAGTCTGTGCAAATATTCTTGTCCCTTCCCACTGAAGTGCGTTAGGCCAGTTAGGGCTGGTACATTTCCCTTTAAAGATCTGGTGCGTGAATGCATTTGCAGCTGAATGAGTAATCTTCATGCTGTCGCAGAAATAAGCGATTCCACCTGCTACATAATTCTGAAAAGTTACCTTCACGTTCGCCCCTACATTGGTCCAGTTATCCGAAAACACACAAATAACCTTTCCGGTGCGCACTTTTCCATCCACAGGATCGGTTGTAAACGCCCCGCCTGTTCCGTAATCGATGGTCATAGTTACGGGAAAGCCATCCAGGGTGTCAGCAGGATCAACAATGATCGTGGGGCTTCCTGCCATTCCATTTGCTGCATCCTGCATACTTTTGATCCCATTCTCCTTGATCGCAAAACCATTCACCGCGGTCATCGATTTACCAAATTCAGCTTCACAGATGTTATTATCTACAGCGGACTGGGTTTCAGTGTCCGGTTTCTCCTTTTTACAGGATGATACTGTCATTCCTATCAAAACAACAGCTATAGCCGAAGCCATTATAAGAGATTTCATATTCATTACGGTTTTAACGGGTTTATAATCCAGGACCTGCAGCGGCCCTGTTCATGTTTTATCCTAAGAACAAAGTTATACAAAATTAGAGAATACCAAAATAAGCTGAATGTTACAGTTCCGTTGCAGGCATGCTTTCCCGAAACCGCGTTTTGAGCGGAACCCGGGCGGCCACGCCCTGTTTAACCATCAATCAAACCGTATACCCATGACCAGGATATCGTCAACCTGCTGAAATTCTCCGCGCCAGCTGCTGAACGTTTCTTCCAGGATCCTTCCCTGCTCTTCCATCGGTTTATCCTGGATAGAAAGCAAGAGTTCATTGAAACGCTTCACCATGAATTTTTTTCCCTTCTCCCCACCGAACTGATCCGCATAACCATCAGAGCTCATATAAAATGTATCTCCTTTATTTATTTTTAGTGTATGGTTGGTATACTTTCTCTGTGCATCCAGCTGGGAACCACCGATAGGGAATTTATCCGCTTCTATCCGGTCGAACATGATGCCGTTAAGTATGAAAAGCGGCCTGTAGGCACCGGCATACTGCAGCTCTGAGTTGTCCTCGCTTATTGAACAGATGGCCACATCCATTCCATCACTGGTATCTACAACATTAGTCCCCTGCTTGAGCGCAGACTGCACGCCTTTATGAAGGGCATTGAGTATCTCGCCGGGAGAGATGATCCCATTTTCGATGATGATCTGGTTCAAGAGATTATGACCGATCATACTCATGAATGCCCCGGGAACTCCATGTCCTGTGCAATCCACTACCGCGATGATCCTTCTGCCGTTCTTGATCCCGAACCAGTAAAAGTCACCGCTGACAATATCCTTCGGCCGGTAGAATACGAACGAATCCGGATAATATTTAAAGATCTGTTCCAATGGGGGCAGTATCGCCAGCTGGATCCGCTTGGCATACTGGATGCTGCTAGTAATATCTTTATTTTTCTGTGCAAGCTCTCTTGTGCGCTCCTGGACTTTCTCCTCAAGAAGCTTGTTCTCCCTTTTGATGGATGAAGTCCGGTATTTCAGGAAACCCCAGAAGCCGGCAAGGATAAAAAGAATGCAGGAAGCATAAAACAATTTCGTTTTCCAGAAGGGCGGATTGATTCGGATATACAGGGTAACACCTTCATTATTCCAGATACCGTCACTGTTCGCAGCCCGGACACGAAAAACATAATCGCCCCCGCTCAGCTCGGTATAACTCGCATATCGCTGGGACCCCGGCGGTGACCACTCATCGTCTACCCCGTCCAGCTTGTAAGAATATCTATTCTTGCCGGGAAGCTGGAAATCAAGCGCCACAAAATCAAAAGAGAAGAAGTTTTGCTTCCAGGAAAGCTCAAGATATTTTTTATTATAGATAAGTGTGTCCAGCTCAACTTCCTTTCCAAACCGTTTGTAGGAAATGATCCTGACAGGCGGAAGATGCTTGTTTTCACTCAGCTTTTGCGGATCGAACGCATTAAAACCGTTCACACCTCCTATGAACATTTCACCGCTTTTAGCCCTGAAGAAGGCACCCTGGTTATGTTCCATTCCCTGCAAACCATCGCTCACGTCATAGTTGCGGAAGGCAGAACCGTTCACATTCTTAACAGCCGGGTTGAACCTCGAGATCCCTTTGTTGGTAGTCATCCAGAGCATCCCCTGCTTATCCGGCAGGATGCAATAAATATAGTCATTGGGAAGTCCGTCCTTTTCGAAATAATGCTCAAAATGCTCGGTGCTGCGGTCAAACTTATTCAGTCCATTCGCTGTGGCAAACCACAAATTATGTGATGCATCTTCATAAATATGATTGATTGAATTAGAGCTGATGCTGTTGTTTCTTTCATCTCTCGCATACGTCCTGATGTGCCCGGTCTCAACATTCATCGCATTTACACCACCACCTTCGGTACCTATCCAGATGATGCCTTTGCTGTCTTCAAAAAGCGTATAGATATTATTGCTGCTTAAGCCGGAATCCATTGTATAATGGGTGAACACATTCTTTTTCTTATCATAGGAGAACACACCACCTTTGTATGTACCCACCCAGATCAGGCCTTTCCGGTCCTGCATGATGCAAATGATAGTTGCATTGTTCTGCGGCTGAAAAACAGAATATGTTTTTATTTCCCTGGTTCTTTTATCATAAGAATTCAAGCCCCGCCCCCAGGTTCCCACCCAAATGATCCCATCCTGGTCTTCGCAGAGCGAGAGCACAGAATTATTTCCCGCAGTGGACAATTTAGGGTACTGTGTATAGGTATCCGTTTCCCTGTTCAAGGTACTCAATCCGCCTTCACTTGTACCGATCCATATGAGCCCGCTCCTGTCCTGTAAAAGTGCTAGCACGACATTACTCTTTAATGAATTCTCCGAATCATCTTTCTTTTTATAGAATTCAAACTTGCTGCTCGCCCTGAAATGAGAGTTCACACCTCCGCCTTCGGTCCCGATCCAGACAGACCCGGTCTTATCGTGGTACACACATTTGATCCTGTCGCTGTTAATGCTGTTCGGGTCCTTTTCATTAAATTTATAATGGCGGAACTTACCGGTTTTCTTAAAATACAGGTCTACACCGCCACCGTACGTTCCTATCCACAATACCCCCTGCTCATCTTCTGCCACGGAAGTGATCGCGTTGTGTGAAAGTGCATTCGGATCGTTGTCAATACTCACAATATTCTTCAGGAAAGTTCCTGTATTCGGATCGAACACCTGGATCCCGTCACCGAAAGTACCAATCCAGAAGATCCCGTCCTTGTCTTTAAAAACCGAGCGGACCTGGTTGGAATGCTCCACAGGTAGTCCGCTCCGTTCATCCAGTTTCTGGTATCTTTTAAACCGCTTCGTTCTTTTATCAAATGAATTAAGCCCACCGCCAAAGGTTCCAAGCCATATCATCCCGTCTTTGGTTTGTGCCAGGCACCACACCGCATTATTAGAAATACTGTAAGGATCATGGCTGTCATTCAGGTAGTTTGTAAATGTATTGGTCGTTTTGTCAAATACATTCAGGCCTTCGTCAGTTCCGATCCACAGCAGCCCCTCATTGTCTTCAAGCATACAGCGCACTTTATTGTTGCTGATGGAATTGCTCTTTTTACCACCGCTCCTGAAATGACGGAAACGGCCTGTTACCAGGTCATACGCATCCAGGCCTCCTCCATCCGTACCGATCCACAGAATGCTGTTTTTGTCTTCGTATAAGAAATTAATAAAATTATTGGAGAGGGAATTTGTATCAAGGGGGTTATGCTTAAAAACAGTGATGTTATATCCGTCATATTTATTTAATCCGTCCTGTGTTCCGAACCACATGAACCCGCGGCTATCCTGCAGCACGCAGTTTACCACCCCCATTGTAAGGCCCTGTTCCGCGGTAATGTGACTGAATTTCAGCTCCTGTGCGGTGATGTTACCCCTGCACAGCAGAAATAACAGCAGGGTTAGGAAAGTATGTTTGAGCTGTATAAAACGCATAGGGGTTTATCCGAAGTAAAGATATAAAATTGCGGGAATACTGATTTCCTTGCTTTTAAGTACCGATTTAAACTTTTGGTCTGTACAGGCATTAAGCTTCCCAAGATTCTTTAGGTGCGATCATTTACCGCTATTGCTGAATGAAAAGAAAGAGTCACCTGATGACAGAAATCATTTTACATGAAAAATCTTAGAAGGAGCTTTAGTTCTCCTGCACTGTATTCTGTAAATGAGAGGAGCGATCGACTGATCTTGATTTTTTCACGATTGTTTCAAGACAAAAAGTTAAGAGTAAAAGAAAACTCTTCTCAAGCTTGGCTAGTATACTATCAGGGTAGGATGAAGCCAACCATTAAAAAAAATCAAACCCTTACCCCAATCACCAAAATATCATCGACCTGTTCAAGATCACCCTTCCATTGTTCATGATGATAATTGAGGATATGCTTCTGCTCCTGGATAGTATTGTCCTGGATCTCCACTAGCAGTTCCTGGAATTTTTTGTATTTGAATTTTTTTCCAAGCGGGCCGCCAAACTGATCTGCATAGCCATCGGTAAAAAGATAGATGCAATCACCTTTCTCAAGCGGAATGATATTATTCTTAAACACTTTGTCTGCTGAATTTTCCGTATCCGCACCTATCGCCTGCTTATCTGCCTTGATCTCGATGAACTGCTTATTTCTCACAATGTAGATCGGGTTATTCGCTCCGGCATACTGCAGCTCCATCTTTTCCAGGTTGATCGCCACCAGTGCCATGTCCATTCCATCCTTAATTGAATTGAGGCTTTTTGTTACTTCCTTATTGAGAAAGCTTAAAGCATCAGCAGGTGTATTGATCGCTGCGTTGGTTACAGTCTGGTTCAGGATCGTGCTGCCTATAATACTCATCAGTGCACCGGGAACACCGTGGCCGGTACAATCTACGGCAGCAAGGACAACAATATCATGAGAAGGGCCACCCGGCGGTGTTGTCTTCACCTTGGCATGCCAGTAAAAATCCCCGCTGACCACGTCCTTGGGCTTATAAAGCACGAAGTATTCTTTCAGCACGGCATCCAGCTTTTCAAGTGGCGGCAAAACCGCCTGCTGGATCCGCTGCGCATAATTGATACTGTCGCTGATATCCTTATTCTTTTCTTCAATGATCTCGTTCTTCTCTTCCAGCTGCTTGAAGGATTCAGCAAGGGCAAGCCTTGCAATGATCTCTTTCTTTGTAAGGTTGGTGCGGGTGTTTATAAGGAGAATGGTGAACAGTGCTACTGAAGTGGTAAGCATGCCACCATTGATCAGGATATCACTTGTATAAAGATGACTGTTAAATTTAAAGAATATGATGTTCGCTACAAATGAAAGTACAACGATTGAAATGGAATATACCGGTTTCCAGAGGACGAACATCCCTGCACCGATAAATAAAGCGATGTAGGCAAATGTATGTTTCTGCAATTCCGGGATATTCATCACGCTGTACATGTATGCATTCTGAATGGAAATACCGATAAAGGGAATAAGTGCGATCAGTTCGGGAAAATCTTTAAGCCGCTTTCTCATCAGCAGCACGATGAGCGTAAGAACGGAAACGGCAAGCCGGAAAATAAGGAAATCGTTGAAATGCTCAGGGATTGTGTAATAATCACCTATCGCCCAGATTGGATTCAGACCTACAGCCACCCAGGCGATCAGAACATGATACTTGTATGCCGTAGCATTCAGTTCGCCCTGCCAGGAAACCGGGATCTCAGATGGAGCAGTTTGTTTCATATTTGTTATTTGAAACTCCTAAAATTCAAATTTAATCAAATTAAGATACAAGTTTGTATTTTTACAAAAAAATCGGGTATGAGTGAGCAGAATAAAGATTGGTTTGCGGAGTGGTTTAATTCACCTTACTACCATACATTGTATAAGCACCGGAACTATGATGAGGCGGAATCTTTCATCAGTGTCCTTATTGATTTCCTCAAACCGTCCCCCGGGGCACGCTTCCTCGACCTGGCCTGCGGCAAAGGAAGGCATTCGGTGTTTCTGAACAGGAAAGGCTTTGATGTAACCGGGCTTGATCTTGCTGAAGAAAGCATCCGGCATGCAAAAACGTTTGAGAATGACAGGCTGCATTTCTATGTCCATGATATGCGGAAGCTTTTCCGGACCAACTACTTCGATTATACGCTAAACCTCTTCACAAGCTTCGGGTATTTCGAAAGTGAGCGCGATGAGCGGGCTACAATTGAAGCGGTATGTAAAGGGTTGAAACCGGGAGGTACCTTCGTCCTGGATTTCTTTAATTCCGAAAAAGTGATCGCGTCAATTAATAACGATGAGAAGGAAATTACCGTTGACGGCATCACCTTCAGGATCAGCAAAAGGGTCCACGACAGCTTTATCATCAAGCAGATCCGGTTCAATGCTGGAGGAAAAGACCATCTTTTTGAAGAACGGGTGAAGGCTTTAAAACAATCGGATTTCGAAAGATACTTTTCATCCTGCAATCTTAAAATATTACATTTGTGGGGAAATTACAACCTTGACACGTTCGATCCCCAGGGCTCGGACAGGTTAATAATAGTGGCAAGAAAAGACGAGTAGCTTATGAATTATTCTATGTACATTTTCCTTTTTTTATCCGTCATCATCAGCGGATTAAGTGTACTTTTCATTAACATCAGCAGTAAGAACCTGAAGCTGCTTCTCTCTTTCAGCGGTGCATTCCTTTTCGCGATCAGCGTTCTTCACCTGATCCCCGAGATCTATTCATCCGATACCGCTCACATCGGGGTATATATCCTGATCGGTTTTTTCGCCCAAATTCTCCTGGAATTTTTTTCCGAGGGGATCGAGCACGGTCACATACATGTCCACAAACACGACCATGCCCATCACGCATTCCCTTACGCGATGATGATCGGGCTTTCTATCCATTCCTTTCTCGAAGGTATGCCGCTTGCGAATAACGATACACATGCACACGACTCGCTGCTTACCGGGATTGTCCTTCACAATATCCCAATCGCTATTGCACTGATGACCATGCTGCTCCAGTCACACATCAGCAGGCAGCAGGCGGTGGTCTGGCTGACCGTTTTCGCGCTGATCACACCACTCGGAAGCTTCGTAAGCTATGCCATCGGTGCCAACATGCTGGGTGGAATCGCGATGTACTTCGACCGGATCATGGCGGTAGTAGTGGGTATTTTTCTTCACATTTCCACAACCATCCTTTTCGAATCCAGTGAGAACCACCGCTTTAACCTCATTAAATTCGTGGTGATCATTATGGGCGCAGCCCTCGCATTCTTAGGCAGCTAAGCTGGCAGGACCTTTTCTTAAAAAAAGTTAATTTAAGCTTCGAAATATTGACTTCATCCGTGTTTAATTACTAATTTCGCACGGTTTTAATTTAACTGCATGCGCTTGAAAAACACGATCTCCTGCATCCTGGTATTTATGATCTCATTGGCTTACAGCTATGAGACCGTGGAATATTTCATTAAAGCGATCGGTGACGAGAAGAGCATCGTTTGGGTTGATGATAACGAGTGTGAAGAGAAAAGCGAGGAAAAAAGCAAAGAAACCGAAGAGTCAAAAAAATCAGAAGGTATTAGTCTTTCATCGGACCCTTATTTACAGCAGCAACGCATCTGCAATACTAAACTTTCCACATTAGGTTCCAACCAGAACACTAATTTTTCCTCATCCGATTACAGCCTGGAGATTTACTGTCCTCCCGAATTGGCTTAATACTTTATTACGGATATTTCTGCGATCTTTTATTTTCCTATAACCGGGTAAACCACTGGGTTTATCATCATCTATTCATTATTAACATTTTATGGACAAACTAAACAAAAATCCGAAAGGCCTCACGTTTAAATACCTTAAGAATGACCTTCCTTCGGGGCTTGTTGTATTCCTGGTAGCATTACCGCTTTGCCTGGGGATTGCACTTGCATCGGGGGCACCGTTATTTTCGGGAATTATTGCGGGCATGGTCGGTGGAATCGTAGTCGCATTTGCCAGCGGCTCCTCGTTAAGTGTCAGTGGCCCTGCTGCCGGCCTCACCGTTATCGTATTGAATGCGATCCATTCACTTGGCAACTATGAAACATTCCTTCTGGCGGTTACACTTGCTGGTCTTATTCAGATTGTCCTCGGGTTCCTCAAAGCAGGGGTCATCGGGTATTATTTCCCTTCAAGTGTGATCAAGGGGATGCTTGCAGCGATTGGGATCATCCTTATTTTAAAGCAGATCCCGCATGCTATTGGTTATGATAAGGACAATGAAGGTGATTTTGATTTCATCCAGCCGGATGGTGAGAATACATTCTCTGAAATTTTTAAAGCGCTGGATTATATACACCCGGGGGCTGTGATTATTGCAGCTGTTTCCCTATTTATCCTTATCATGTGGGACCGCCCTTTCCTGAAGAAATATACGTTCTTCAAGGTAGTTCCGGGGGCCTTGCTGGTGGTTGTTTTCGGGATCCTCATCAATGAATGGTACAGGATGAGCCAGCCGGTCCTTTTGCTTGAAGGCGACAAGCTGGTGAGACTTCCGGTTGCAAATTCGGCAGGTGATTTCGTAAACCAGTTCACACTTCCGGATTTCACTGCGTTTGGAAATTACAAAGTATATGTCGTTGCCTTCACGATTGCGATCATTGCCAGCCTCGAATCCCTCCTGAGCATTGAAGCTGCGGATAAGCTGGACCCTTACAAGCGGAACACGCCTACCAACCGTGAGCTGAAAGCACAGGGACTTGGGAATTTTGTTTCAGGGATGATCGGGGGATTGCCCCTGACAGCTGTAATTGTAAGAAGCTCCGCGAACATCAACTCGGGTGCGAAAACTAAATTATCGGCTATCATCCACGGTTTCCTGCTGCTGCTGAGCGTAATTGCATTTGCCCCGCTGCTGAACAGGATCCCGCTTGCCTGCCTTGCAGCATTGCTGCTTGTGGTAGGTTATAAACTGGCGAAGATCTCCCTTTTCACATCCATGTACCGGTTAGGCTGGGAACAATTCCTGCCTTTCATCGTTACAGTTATCGCGATCCAGTTCTCCGACCTTCTGAAAGGGATCGGGATCGGTATGGCAGTTGCCATCTTCTTTATCCTTCGTGTCAATTACAGGCGTGCTTACTTCTTTAAGAAAGAAGAGCATCATGAAGGAGAGAAGATCACGATACAGCTGGCAGAAGATGTATCTTTCCTTAACAAAGGAAGCATTGCACTGACACTTGATCACCTGCCGGAAGATTCATACGTGATCATTGACGGCAGCAGATCACATAATATTGACCTGGATGTTCTTGAAATGATCCACGATTTTAAAAACACCGCTGAACTTAAAAACATAACTTTAGAGCTGAAAAACATTCCTGAGTTCAAGGGAGTTGCCGGCCATTAATAAAAACTAAATGACTATGAAAGCACACACGAAAGAAACACAAGCTTCAACAACACCGGAAAAAGCGCTTCAGATCCTGAAAGAAGGAAACCAGCGTTTTGTAAATAATTTAAAAGCGCACAGGAATCTGCTTGAGCAGGTGAATGAGACCCGCGAAGGCCAGTGGCCGTTTGCAGTGATCTTAAGCTGCATCGACAGCCGCACATCCGCTGAACTGATTTTCGACCAGGGATTAGGTGATATCTTCTCGATCCGCATTGCAGGAAATATCGTGAATACGGATATCATCGGAAGCCTTGAATTTGCATGTAAAGTAGCAGGTTCAAAACTGATCGTTGTTATGGGGCATTCCAAATGCGGTGCGATCAAAGGTGCCTGCGACCATGTTGAAATGGGCAACCTCACAGAGCTTCTTGCAAAGATCCAGCCTGCTGTGTACCAGGAACAAACGATAAAGGAAAACCGTACGGCATCTAATTACGAATTCGTTGAAAAAGTAGCAGCTCTTAACGTGAGACGTTCAGTAAAAACTCTTGTTGACCGCAGCTATATCCTTGAGCAGATGGTTGAAAAAGGACAGATCGCCATTATCGGGGCAATGCATAACTTAGAGACGGGAGAAGTTGAATTCTACCAGGATTCAATGATCTCGAACAAGGATGATGTTAAAGCCCAGATGACCTACTAACATCCCGGACGACCCACAATTTATAAGCACTATGGAAAAATCATATAACCGACTCCTGAAAAACAATAAAGAGTGGGCCGTTAACAAGAAGAAGAATGATCCCGATTATTTTAAAGAGCTCTCCCTGGGACAGAACCCCGATTTTCTGTGGATAGGCTGTTCCGACAGCCGCGTTCCTGCAGAGATGATCACGGGAACAACACCGGGAGAGCTTTTTGTTCACCGCAACATTGCGAACATGATCGTTCACAGCGACATGAATATGCTAAGTGTGCTTTCATATGCAGTTGAAGTTTTGAAAGTACGGCACATCATTGTCTGCGGACATTACGAATGCGGGGGCGTGATCGCGGCAATGGGCAACAAGCAATACGGACTCATTGACAATTGGCTTCGTCACCTGAAAGACGTTTACCGTTATCACCACAAAGTGCTGGACAAGATCGAAGATCCCAACGAGCGTGCAAGAAAATTTGTTGAATACAATGTGATCGAGCAGGTGCAGGATCTTGGTAAAACATCCATTGTACAAAACGCCTGGAAGAACAAGCAGCCCTTGCATGTTTACGGATGGGTGTATGACATGAAGGATGGTGTGATAAAAGACCTGGAGGTTAATTTAACCGGACCGGAAGATCTTCATGCGGTGTATCAGTTCAGCAATGAGGAGGGGCATTAACTTTCTCTTTTTCACCCCGGAGGAACAGAGAACACAGAGAGCCAGGAGTTTTTTATTGCTGGGGAAGTAGTGTGTTTATCTGTGGGCTGTCATTTCGAGTATTCCCTTTTCGGAAAATGTATCGAGAAAGCGCAGGAGCTTTCGAAGTATTATCACGAGGCGCGCAGATTGTCATCCCGACCGTAGCGGAGGGATCTTGTTCTACGCAGAGATAATTTATAATTTCACCCCTGCATGGCTGTCATTTCGAGCGGAGTCGAGAAAGTGCGTAGTCATGTGCATATGACCTCACCCCTGCCCCTCTCCGAAAGAGAGGGGTTTATAAAATTCGTCTTCGTTTTTCAAGCTATCCTGCACTTCACTTCCGCGAGCTGAAAGTGTTATCGTGGGTGCGGTCATTTCGGGCGGAGTCGAGAAAGTGCGTAAGCTTGAGTACGTCATTCCAAGCGATTCGAAAAGTGAAACAGCAATCCCATTTCCCTTTCTTTTCTCTTGATAGAAAAGAAACAAAGATCAAGAACCATCGATTTCTACCACATGCTGCATCGCGATGGTTCAAGCCTCACACGCGGCTACGGAATTATAATTTGAATTTAAGTTCAACATTCTATACGAATTTCTGGGTGCACTGGGCGGCTGTCATTTCGAGCGGAGTCGAGAAAGTGCGTAAGCTTGAGTACGTCATTCCAAGCGATTAGACATGGAAGATAGCTATTACGTTTTCTCTTTCTTTTCTCTTGATAGAAAAGAAACAAAAGATCAAGAACCATCGATTTCCACCCACCTACTACACGGCATCGCGATGGTTCAAGCCTCACGCGCGGCTACGGAATATAATTTAGAATTAAGTTCAACATTTCTATTCGAATTTGTGGGTGCACTGTGTGGCTGTCATTTCGAGCGGAGTCGAGAAAGTGATACAGCCTTCACGTTTTCTCTTTCTTTTCTCTTGATAGAAAAGAAACAAAAGATCAAGAACCATCGATTTCCACCCACGTGCTGCACTGCATCGCGATGGTTCAAGCCTCACGCGCGACTACGGAATTATAATTTGGAATTTAAGTTCAACATTATCTTCGGATTTCTGGATACTACTGTGAGTGCTGTCATTTCGGGCGGAGTCGAGAAAGTGCGTAAGCTTGAGTACGTCATCCAAGCGATAGACATGTGAAACAGCTATCACGTTTCCTCTTTCTTTTCTCTTGATAGAAAAGAAACAAAAGATCAAGAACCATCGATTTCCACCCACCTGCTACACGGCATCGCGATGGTTCAAGCCCCACGCGCGGCTACGGAATTATAATTTGGATTTAAGTTCAACATTCTATACGAATTTCTGGGTGCACTGGGCGGCTGTCATTTCGAGCGGAGTCGAGAAAGTGCGTAAGCATGAGTACGTCATTCCAAGCGATTAGACATGTGAGGTAGCTATCACCTTTCCTCTTTCTTTCTCTTGATAGAAAAGAAACAAAAGATCAAGAACCATCGATTTCCACCCACGTGCTGCACTGCATCGCGATGGTTCAAGCCTCACGCGCGGCTACGGATTATAATTTGGAATTAATTTTTCAACATTATCTTCGGATTTCTGGAATACTACTGTGTGGCTGTCATTTCGAGCGGAGTCGAGAATGTGCGTAAGCATGACTGCCTCTCAACCATTGAATTCGCAAACTCTCCGCACTATTTTCTCCTTCATTATCCCTCTCCTTAAAAAAAATAAATTTTGCATATTCTAAAACTTCACTACATTTGGTGCAGAACATTACACGTCTTATTGTCTTTTCGCATTGTTATCTACTCCTCTCAAAAGCGAAAACGGTAGGGCGGTCATATTATATATATTTTTTAATCTTATTATTTTTTAATTTTTTTTACCTATTGAAGGTGGATCCTGCTTACCCCTTTAATGGGAATCGAATTTCATATTACAAAACATACAACATGGACTATTTATACGAAAATTTAGGAGATGAAAGATTTCAAGAACTTTGCAATTGCATTGTAGCAAAGGAGTTTCAAGACTCTCAGTCATTTCCAGTTGGTCAACCTGACGGAGGACGGGATTCTCTAGTTTATGTTATGGATTCTACAAAAAAAGAGTTCATTGTGTTCCAAGTTAAATTCGTCCGTAATCCAAATAATATTCCTGATATACATAAATGGTTAATAGAAACTTTAGAAGGCGAAGCGCCTAAAATTGACAAATTAATACCGAGAGGAGCCAAGAAATTTTATCTTTTAACTAATGTAAGAGGGACTGCTCATTTAGATTCTGGCTCAAAAGATAAAGTCAATACAATTCTTGAAGAAAATATTCGTATCCCTGCACTTTGTTGGTGGCGTGATGACCTTTCAAGATTATTAGAAAAGGATCCTATATTTAAGTGGTCCTTTCCAGAAATACTTAATGGCCAGGATGTTCTTAACTCTGTCCTATTTCAAAATATCAATGAGAATAAAGAGCGGAGAGAAAGCGTTGTTAAGGCCTATTTAGCAGACCAATACTCCATTGACAACGAAGTTAAATTCCGTCAAATAGATTTGCACAACCGCTTATTCGACTTATTTACGGATGTCCCCCTAAAAGTTAGAAAGTTTAATGAAAAGAATAAAGGTTTAAAAAAGACACTTGGGGATTTTGATAATAGTCAAAGAAAGATCGTAAATATAGAGGACACTTTTATTGTAGAAGAGCGCGACAATGTTGGTGCTGCAAGTTTTTTATTACACCCAAAAATTCAAAATGAGGTAGAAAGAATATTATTAGAGGGCGGCCCAGGACAAGGAAAATCAACAATATCCCAATACATATGCCAAGTCCACAGGGCTCGACTACTCAGTAAAACATATGATCTATCACTGTTACCAGAGAGTGTAATCAAAACCCCAATCAGGCTACCATTTAAAATTGATTTAAGGCATATAGCTGCGTGGGTTGAAAATAAGAATCCATATCAGGGCAGACTTAATGACGAGTATTTTACCCGCATCTGGAAGAATTCATTAGAATCATTTTTGGTTGGTCATATAGTTTATCATTCTCAGTTGGATGATTTTAATTCAGGAGATCTCATTGCAATTACCAAACTAAGTTCCGTACTTTTTGTATTTGATGGCTTTGATGAAATAGCAGATATTGTAATACGAGAACAGGTAATTGATTTTATAAACAAAGGAATTACACGCATCTCAGAAAATTCGAAATCTATTCAAGTTCTAATAACTAGCCGTCCAGCAGCATTTTCGGATACAATAGGATTCTCAGTAGATATATACCCACATTTTGAACTTACAGAAATCACCCCATCAATTACCAAAGAATATGTAGACAAGTGGATACGAGCTAGCCGATTAGACGTGCGTGAAGGGAATGAAATCAAAAGGCTAGTTGAAGAGAAACTTCAAATGCCACACTTAAAAGATCTCGCTAAAAGCCCTATGCAATTGGCTATATTTATTAGCCTTTTAAGAACTAGAGGTGAGTCATTGCCAAACAAAAGAACAGCATTATACGATAGTTATATCGAACTTTTTTTTAATCGTGAATCCGAAAAAAATATAACTATCAGAGACCATCGGGATTTGATTATTGACATTCATCAATATTTAGCTTGGATATTACATTCAGAAGCAGAGCTTTTAAATAATAGTGGCAGTATTCATATTGATGATTTAAAATCACGATTAAAAATTTACTTGACGAAAGAGGGCCACAAAACAGATATTGCTGACAAATTATTCCATGTAATGGAAGAACGTGTGTGTGCATTAGTTTCAAGAGTTCAAGGAACATATGAATTTGAAGTTCAACCCTTAAGAGAATATTTCTGTGCTAAATATCTATACAACACTTCACCCTACTCGCCCTTAGGTGCAGAAAAAAAGGGAACCAAACCCGAAAGATTTGATGCTATTGCGCGTAATTTTTATTGGCATAATGTGGTAAGATTTTTTGCTGGCTGTTTTGACAAGGGTGAATTACCGATGCTTATTCAAAAATTGAAAGAATTACAGGATGATACTTTATTAAAACATACCAATTATCCAAGATTAATGACATCACAAATATTATCAGATTGGGTTTTTACACAATATCCCATGTTATTAAAAGATGTCATTAAAATTATTGTAGATGGAATAAACATTGGGAATATTATTAATCAAGAAGGGAGAAGAAATCACAATGAGCCTATATTATTACCAAATGATTGTGGTCGTTCCGAATTAACTACCGAGTGTTTTGATCAATTGAAAAAATTCCCACACAACGATTATGCTTCTGAACTTATAGGATTGATTAAAAATAATCCATATCTAACTATCGAACTTTGGTCAGAAATTGCCGAAAAATTAGAAGGAGAACAATTATGCAAATGGTTGGAGTATGGTTACATGTTAGAAATAATTCACAAGCTAGAGCCATCCCAATTAATCTCAATAATGAACAATGGTGATTTACGTCAACAAGAAAAAAAATTACAAATACTTATCGATGGAAACAAGCTTGATGCGATTGATTCAGAGGGTAGATTAAAACAAATAACTTTAAATGGTATCCTACAAAGCAGAATATCTGTGCATCAAAGAAAATATTCCGAACACAGTCTTCAATTCTTAACTATAATTCTGCATCCATTTCTTCTAACAAGCATCTTGAATTCAGAAGAAACAAACGTCCCTTTTATAAATGCAATATCAGAAAGGATCAGACCTTTTCCCCCAGCAAAGAAGCAAAAACCTATCACTGAATTTTTAGTTAATGACAACATCGATGAATCAGTTGCACATCTTGCAAAAGCCATTTTACCTTGTCTAAACAGGGAGCTTATTGAATGGAAAAGTAAAATCGAGCCGTGGGACTTATATATTGAAAGTTTCAAAAAAACGTTTGGAGAAACATGGGCTATTATCATCGTTTCAGTAATTGCCGCTGGAATAAAATCAAAGGATGAAATATACGAAGAATTTAATGATTTAACAGATTCGACTAAATCGCTTAGCAAACGGGTGAGAAGTGCTAGGATGAAGTCGGGAAACCTTAAATACTGGAAGTCTCAGCTAGATAATTCACAGAATATGACATTGACTCTCTTAGTTCTGATTACTTGGGCAACTCCAAAAACGCTTATACACTTATTAGATAAGTTATCTTTAATTATAGAAAAAATGCCTGTTGAAGATTTTTTAACTCTTAATAATTGTTTAAGAAAGGCCGTCCGACAAACTTATTTAAACAATTCTCAACGCCAAAACTTAGAAACTGTGTTGATAAAAGATAATTATTCTAATGAAACCAAATATTTAATTAGTAACAGATTTTCTGATGAATCCCGAAAGAAATTCATTTATGAAAATATTTTTAATTCCAGTTCAAAAGTCACTGACGTTGAAGACATCAGGTTGGCATACCTTGTAGAAAAGTATCTCAACAATAATAAAGATGAAATCCTGTTAAAGGAAGTCAAAGAAACTTATGCCTCCATAATAAATTACGATGAAAGACATTTAAGTTATAATAATTATTATAGGAACGAGATAAGGGAATTGCCAATTGAAATTGCAAATCAGATAATGAGCGAATCAAAAAACTATCCTAGAATTATTGCCTCGTTTGCGGAGCGATCTTGCAGATTACATGCTAATAAACAAGTAAAGGCTGTAGGTCAAATTGCCAAAATGGAAGGCTGGTTTGAATAACTTATTATTGGAAGCCTTTATAAGTTGTATACAGGATTATAATACAAACACTCTCTGCCAGATGACTCCTTCAGGAAATAAATCCTAAATTTAAGCATGGATTACAAACGGATGCCCATTGAAATAGAAGCCCCTGAACAGCTGGGCTATGGCAATGTAAAGTACAACCTGACGGAAAGCTCGGTGACGGATACTGTTTACAGTGAAATCCGGGTGGATATAAATACGCTTAAGTTAGCGTATGGTGACCATGCAGGGAAAACAGAGCTACGAGACCTGATTGCAAATGAATCTGAGAATATAAATAAAGAGAATGTCCTTATCACCGCAGGCGCTGCTTCGGCATTGTTCATTGTTGCGACTTCCCTGCTTGAAAAAGAAGATCACCTGGTTGTGATCCGGCCTAATTATGCTTCCAATATTGAAACACCCAGAGCCATCGGCTGCGGGATGGATTTTGTGGACCTTAAATTCGAGGATGACTGGCAGATCTCTGTTGCCGATATAAAATCGAAGATAAAAAAGAACACAAGGCTTATCAGTGTCACTCATCCGCATAATCCTACCGGGATGTGCATTCCGGAGGGTACTCTCCTGGAGATCGCGGAGCTTGCCGACAAACACAATTGCTATTTACTGGTAGATGAAACGTACCGTGAACTGAATCATGGAAAGATCTACCCTATCGGTGCTTCCCTGCATAAGCGGATCATTACGGTTTGCTCCCTTTCAAAAGCTTACGGTATGCCCGGCATCCGCATCGGCTGGCTGGTAACACAGGACCCTGCGCTCAATGAACTTTTCCTTGCTGCCAAAGAGCAGATCTTTGTTTGCAATTCGGTGATCGATGAAGAGATCGCTTATCAATACCTTTTAAAGAAGGATGAATATTTTGCTTCGATCAGGAAACATATTGATGCTAATCTCAGCATTCTTCACGACTGGCTTAAATCGGAAACCCGCATTGAAATGGTGATCCCCCAAGGTGGTGTTGTTTGTTTCCCCCGCATCAAAAACGGTGAGAACATGGACCTGAAGAAATTCTACTCTTTGCTTAATTCAAAATACGAAACGTTTGTCGGGCCCGGTTACTGGTTTGAAATGCCGGAGCATTTTATGAGAATCGGTTTTGGATGGCCTGCAAGTGAAGAATTAGCAGAGGGCTTGAAGAGGATCTCGTTGTGCCTGAACGAATTTCATTGTTAATTCTCTTACCTTTGAAGCCAAATTTCAAAACCTTTGCTTTTTAATGAGCGATCCTTTTCCGCTCCCTTCGAAGACGAAGACCAGGGCTAACGGTTCAAAGTCAAATAACGGGAAAACCTGAGCAAAAATTATTATTTTTGCAGCACAGAACGAAACACCCTCGGTTATCTAAATTATTCCATCCGGCCAAAACACCGGTAAATCTTCTTTAGCCGTGCCTTATTTTTATCAATATGAGATGCATTGCTATTGTCCTTGGACTACTGTTTCAATTTTTATCATTTGCCCAAACCGCAAACTTCGGCCGGCCCACAAGTGATACATTGCCCGCAAAATTCCTTCTGGATGTTCCTTCCCTGAGAGAACACATCTATAAAGGCATTCCGCAAAACATCAAGGAAGGTGAATATGAAAGGGATGCCGTCCGGTTTGCACATAACAATGCCTGCAGCATTACTGAACTGATCTCAAACGGTGAAGTTTACAGCGACTGGCCTGAAATTGAGGCTTACGTGAATGAGATCCTTACGAAGGTCATGCCGGATGAATTAAAGAAGGATTCCGTTATCCATGCATATGTTACAAGGGACGGAAGCCCCAACGCATTTATGACTCCCTCCGGGCATACATTCATTCACATCGGCATACTTCCGAACTTTAATAATGAAGCCAGCTTTGCGGCTGTCCTTTGTCATGAGCTTGCACATTATTACTTACGTCATTCCCTTAATACGTTCATAAAGAGAGAGCATGGAAAATTCGACATGGGGCTCTTCGGCTCAGCCAGGTTTAGCCTTAGCAGCCTGAATTCGATCAGGAATGAATTACAGGCAGATTCAATTGCAATGGTCTGGCTGCATAATTCAGGGTACAGCGTGGAAGGAATGATCTCCTCTTTTGAGTTTATGCACAGGAACGAGAGGAACGTGATCAAGCAACGGGAGGACGACTGGGAATTAACGGAATCTTCGCATCCCCTGTCAATAAAAAGGCTTGAGGCCATGCGTGAATTTTACAATAAACACAAAAGCAATAACGGGAAGAATTTTCTTGTCAGCGAAACACTCTTTACCACCTTTAAGGAAGCTGCCAAACCCGAGATCCTGAAGTATTACCTGGATGGGATCTCGTATAACGCATGCATTGATAATGCATTCCGCTTTCATCTTTATGACCCGGACAACAGCGTGTATGTTTATTACCTAATGGAAGCCATAAGAAGGAAGTGTTACCTGGCACCTGACAAATGGAATAAATTATTCATCACTGATAATTATTACGACAGTATTTCAGTGGATAACCACCGGCATAAAGAAAAGATGACGGATCACCTGTTTAAGAAATTCGACTTTACCATCCTCAAGATCCCACCTTCGGAAGCCGTTAAAGTTAAAGCGCGTTTTTACTGGAGGGATCTTCCAAAATTTACCACCTACGAAGAAGCATTTGTTTTCTTCTATAATTTAAGCCAGGCGTTGAATTGTCATGAATGCGTTCTTACAAATGCATTAAGCTTTACAAAAGACAAGGAAGCCAGGAACAGGCTCATTGATAAATATCTCGCATTTACCGATATTAAACACAGGGATTTTGCTGTTTGTCTCAAAGAGGGGACCATCACCAAAAAACTGAATGACCGGAAGCTGCTTTGCTTTAATAATTTCATGTTTAACATACAGCAGGCCGGAGAGCGCGTGCAGGTACAATACAGGCCTGAGGACGAAAAGAATGTGCTGCAGCCTGTGTTAGACAGCGTAATGCTGACTCAAAAGTCGAGGACACCTTTAATGCTGCATTCGTTAAAGTATAACCAACTCAATAAATATAATTTCCTGGCGGAGCTGCAGAACTTCTCTTACACCCGCATTATTTCCCAGGGTGAAAAAACAGAGCTTCATATTTTCAATCCTTCTTATTGGGAGTTTCTTTTAGAAAACAAAGTGAATGAGATCGAATTCCTGAATGCCATTTATTATGATGAATACAATGGCAGGCAGGCTACAGGTGCCGAGTACATGAAGATAGCAAGTTCGGGAATGAGTGACCTGTTCGGGCATCAGACCAATATAAGAACTTACCGGATCTTTATTTCCAGCATCCGGCAGGTTGATAATTCTTTGATGAAGGTCCGCTACGGAAGCGAGGAAGTGAAATTAAAAACAAAGGACTCTTTAAAACCAATGCTGATATCGGGGATCAGATATGAATTGAGCATGAAGGAGAAATTTGCAAAGGAACGAGATGCGCACAATAAGTATAATGAAGAGCATTACTAAGTAATTCCTGACATGAAAATGCCTTTACAGGATTATGCCATGGCTACGTATCCTACAAATTAAAAAGGCGAAACAATGTTTCGCCTTTTTAATTATTTAAACAGAGCAATCTTTAAATGTTAAGCGTTTCGAAACGAAACACTACGTACTCCAACTATTAAGCTACTTTCAATTTATTCAGTGTTGATTTTTTCAGCTTATCCTTCGCATAACGCAGTGTCACATTCACCGACTTCACACCTTCTTCAGATGGAGTTTCGAACATCAGGTCGGTCATGATCGCTTCGCAGATAGAACGTAATCCACGCGCGCCTAACTTGAATTCAAGCGCTTTCTCCACGATCAGGTCCAATGTGCCTTTTTCGAAGGTGATCTTCACCCCATCCATTTCGAACAGGTAAGTGTATTGCTTGATCAATGCATTCTTTGGCTCGCTGAGGATCCGTTTCAGGGTATCGGCATCAAGCGGATTGAGGTAAGTCAGTACCGGCAAGCGGCCGATCAGCTCAGGGATCAAACCAAACGATTTTATATCCTGCGGTGAAACATATTGAAGCAGGTTGTCTTTATCAACAACTTCTTCTTTCTTTACGCTGTAACCGATCGCAGCGGTATTCAGGCGGTTCCCGATATGGCGGGTGATCCCGTCAAATGCGCCTCCGCAGATAAAAAGGATATTCTTTGTGTTTACCTGCACAAGTTTCTGTTCAGGGTGCTTTCTTCCGCCTTGCGGAGGAACTCCAACTACAGAACCTTCAAGCAGTTTCAACAAGCCCTGCTGAACGCCTTCTCCCGACACATCACGTGTGATCGAAGGATTGTCACTCTTGCGTGCTATTTTATCGATCTCATCAATAAAAACGATCCCTCTTTCCGCTGCAGTTACATCGTATTCTGCTGCCTGGAGCAAACGTGCGAGAATGCTTTCAACATCTTCTCCGACATAACCGGCTTCTGTAAGCACAGTCGCATCTGCAATACAAAAAGGAACATTTAAAATTTTTGCAATGGTTCTTGCAAGCAGTGTTTTCCCGGTACCGGTCTCCCCTACCATGATCACATTCGACTTCTCGATTTCGATATCGTCCTTTGCAGGGGTCTTGGACGAATTCTGCATTAAACGCTTGTAGTGATTATAAACCGCAACAGAGATCGTTTTTTTTGCATCATCCTGCCCGATGATATATTCATCAAGATGCTTTTTGATCTCAACCGGCTTCAATAAATGAACACCGCTGAAAACCGAAGCATTTGTACGCTGGCTCACCTCATCACGAACGATGGTTTGTGCCTGTGCAACACAATGATTGCAGATATGCCCGGTAATCCCTGCAATAAGGATCTCAGAATCTTTTTTGGTCCGCCCGCAGAATGAGCATTTTATTTCTTTTTCTTCTTTTGCCATTTTTAATTCAATTAGGGAATTGGAGAAATACAGGTTAGAGGAGGCTCTAAAAAACGGGAGACTTGTTAAATGGTGAAATCGTTTAACTTCTCCAAATCAACAAATCTCCAATTCAAAAAACAGGTTTCCCTGTTTTTACATCTGTTTCGTTCTTAAAAGGATCTCATCCACCATTCCGTAAGCCTTGGCTTCTTCCGATGTCATCCAGTAGTCACGGTCACTGTCTGCCCATACTTTTTCGTATGTCTGTCCGCTGTGCTGGGCAATGATATCATATAATTCCTTTTTCAATTTCTGGATCTCACGTGCAGTGATCTCGATGTCTGATGCCTGTCCTTCAGCACCGCCCAAAGGCTGGTGGATCATAACACGGGCATGTTTTAAAGCTGCACGTTTTCCTTTTGCACCTGCACACATCAATACTGCACCCATTGAAGCGGCCATACCTGTACAGATCGTGGCAACATCAGGAGTAATGTACTGCATGGTGTCGTAAATCCCTAAACCCGCATATACAGACCCGCCCGGAGAGTTCAGGTAGATCTGGATGTCTTTTTTCGCATCAACCGACTGCAAAAACAGCAGCTGTGCCTGGATAATGTTGGCAACCTGGTCGTCAATTCCTGTTCCCAGGAAAATGATCCGGTCCATCATCAGACGGGAAAAAACATCCATCTGGGCAACATTCAACTGGCGCTCCTCAATGATATAAGGCGTAACGTTTGAAATGTTGTGCTTTGTATAAGAATCAAAAGTATTTCCGCTGATCCCTTTGTGCTTCACAGCGTATTTCCTGAATTCGTTGTTATCGAACATAATTTCTGGTTTAGAGTTTAAGTTTTAAAGTTAAAAAGTTTCCTTCACAGCAAACAAATATCTTTCCTTTAAATTTCTGTGCCTATTTGGCAGAATTAAAGAACTCATCGTAAGCAACCTCTTTATTCTCAAGGGTGAATTTCGTCTTGAAAAGGGTCATAACCTTCTGGCCATAAACCTGCTCATAGATCTTCTTAGCCTCTTCTTCATTCCCTAACACGCGTTTTGCCGTATTCGCAAGGTCCTCATCGCTCATAGGCATTTGCTGCATTTTACCGAACTGGGCAAGGATCAGGTTCTTGGTGTGATCCATTACTTCCTCATTGGTAACCGAGATATTATTGTCTTTAATGATCTTATTCTCGATCAGTTGCCATTTAAGGCCTTTTGCATACCCGTCAAATTCAGTATCCACCTGTTCAGGTGTTACAGGTTTTTCGTTAACAGCAACTATCCAGCGTTTTAAGAAATCACTTGGCAGGTTGAAATTAACCTTGCTCATTAAGCGGTCAACCACATCATTGTAGAATTTACGCTCGCTGTCGTTTACAAACATACCTGACAATTCCTCACGGATCTTCGCCCTGAATTCTTCTTCACTGTTTACATTCCCCGGTCCGTAAATTTTGTCAAAAAGCTCCTGGTTGATCTCAGATGCTGCTAAACGGCTCACACCTTTTACAGTGAACTGGAGTTTGGAAGTGAATGATTCCGCCTCCGCTTTCTCAATGCCCAGCATTGCTGCAAGGTCAACCGGGTTGGCAGTAAGGTCCTGCGCATTCACAACGGTTTTATCACCCACTTTTAACCCGATGAATGCTTTCTTAGCCTCAGGCTTTACACGGTCAAGAAACACGGACGATGTTTTGAAGATCCCGCCTGCAAGGATTTCTCCGTTTGCATCAAGTTCTACGAAATCACCGTTCAGCAGGTCACCTTCTGCCGCAGCATCAACCTGTTCTACTTTACCGTAACGTTTAGCGATATCGCTTACATATTTGCTTACCAGGTCATCATCGATCTTAACAGTCTGGTAAGTGAATTTTTCCTTAGGGGAAAGTTCCACTTCGAATTTAGGGGCAAGTCCCATTTCGTACATGAATTCGAATTCTTTCTGGTTATCCCAGTCGATCACAGTTTTATCATCCGCCTTTGGCAAGGGGTTACCGAGGATCTCGAGCTTGTTCTCGTTAATGTATTTGTATAATGAATCGGAAAGAAGCTTGTTGATCTCTTCCACCATTACTGATTTTCCGTACATTTTTTTGATAACGCCTGTAGGAACTTTACCCGGACGGAAGCCCGGGATTGTTGCTTTTTTCTGATAATTCTTCAGTGCGCCTTCAACTTTAGGAAGATAATCTTCAGCTGTTACCTTAACTTTTAATACCGCGTTTAATTCGTCAATATTTTCCTGCGTAATGTTCATTTTGAAATATATTTAATGGATACTGATTGTTTCTCTTTAAAAGGGAGACAAAAGTACGAAATTCTCATGAAAAAAGCACAGAAAAACAGGATAATCAGGGTTAAAAGTGCTTATTCCTTAATAAACACTTTCCGAGTACCTGAAACATCCGGAGTGTAAGCTGAAGCAGCAATAAATGCCACCTGAAAAGTGGGTTAAGTACCTTTTATCTGTCCCAGTTTCGAAAGGAAGATGGCCCCGATCTGGCTTCCTTTTACCTTGGCTTCCGTTGCTTTAGGGCCCGCAAACAATTCATCGAGGGTTTGATGAAACAATTCAAGCCAGCGGTCGAAGTGCTCTTTATTTATAGGGAGATTTACATGATGAGCAAAAGGATTTCCCTTATAAGTATGCTCTTCAATGAGAAGTGTCTGCCAGAAACTGTACATCCGCTGAAGATGCGGTTCCCAGTGATCCCCGATACGTTCTGAAAAGACCGGGGACAATAGCTCATCGTTTCGGACCTTCAGGTAAAAGGCATCCACAAATACTTTAATGTCCCCGGTACTTCTGATATCTCTCTTCTCTTCCATTAACAGTTCATCAATATCAATATCATATTTACTATTAGGCTAAGATAAAAGGATGCCAGGCATATTTTAGCCGGGGCCTGTGAAATGAACATCGCGTTTGTGCCCATGGAGATCGCGGCACACAAAACAAACTGAATGTCTGGCGCTCCGCTTTGGAAAATATACATGCAGGCGATAGAACCAATGCAGCTCTGGAGAGTGATCATCAATGTCATCATTGCAAACCTGCTTTCTTCAAACCAAAGCGCATGTTTTTCAAAAAGAACAGTGAATACTGACCGGAGAGCAGAAACATTTGTTTGTTGTTTTGAATACATTGCCTTTTGAGGCCATGCGTTAATGAGCTGTGATTGTTGTTTCAAATGCAGGTTTGCTGAGTTTAAGTCTGAAGTTTTCATTTGTTTTGGTTTTTAGTTAATTAATATATTAAGACCTTTTTATCCTCTATTATTGTAATTTTTTTTATTTTTTTAGAAATGTCAAGCCCCCTTTTACACCAAGGGACAAGTCATATAAATTTGTATTCTCCAAAGCTATCCGCAATTCTTCCCTGATGATCTTGAACCTGTTATGCAAAGGACATGGCCTGATCTCCGAACATGCTTTCAGTCCCAGCCCGCACCCTTTAAAAAATGCATCACCTTCAATAGCATATACCACCTGGCTCAGGCTTGTGCTTTCCATGGTCAATTTATCAATCACAAAGCCGCCTGTCGGGCCTTTCAGGGAGGAAATAATCCCGCTCTTTGTGAGCTGTTGAAGTACTTTGGCAGTAAAAGCTTCAGGTGAATCGATTTCCCTGGAAATGTCTTTCAGGCTGACTCTTTTATTCTCAAGCGACTGCAACGCCACATACATTGTAGCCCTTATTGCATATTCACAAGCTTTTGAGAAGATCATCCTGTAATTTTTTGTAAAGATATGAAGGTTTTTAATTTCGGACAAATTTATCCGAATATTTTTTGAAAAAAATTTTTTTTATTCTTTTTCCTTTAACAAAAAAAGGTTCCCGAAAGAACCTTTGAGTGCCTGAGGAGCCCATTTGACTCCACTGCGTTCGCCCAGGACTGGCTTCCGTACGGGTGACATCAATAAAAAAAAGAATAGCTCCAGCTATTCTTTTTTAGTGTGCCCACGAGGAGACTCCCTTCGACTCCACTGCGTTTCGCTCAGGACAAGCTTCTCGTCTGGATGACCTCAATAAAAAAAAGAATAGCTCCCACTATTCTTTTTTTGTGTGCCCACGAGGAGACTCGAACTCCTAAGTCAAATGACAACGGCTTCTGAGACCGCAACGTTTACCAGTTTCGCCACGTGGGCATTGATGACGAAGAACAAAGTTAATCTTCTTTTTTAATCCCGGAACAGAAAGCCTGATATTTCCTGTCTCTTTTTGCAAACTGGCAATTAATGCTTCTTCTGGCCCAGGTGCCTTTGGATGTATTGTTCTGTAGGAAGTAACGACTGCTGGATCCTTTTTGCATAATGAATACTGTCGAGCACTTCTTTCTGCTTCCTTTCCACCAGCAGCTTCTGTTCCTCGATAATGGATTTCTGCTTCCTTGTAACCTGCAGGGAACGGAATACTACAAGTGCGATTAATCCCACCGCAGCAGCAATGGAAGCGAGCAGCCAGAAAAATATTTCCTGCCGCTTTTTATCTGCATTCGCCACTGCATCCTTTTTTTCCTGCTCTGCCCTCAGCTCCGCCTCTTTCTTTTCAAATTCATAGTTCAGCTCATGCTTTGTCAGCTCCCTGTTCTTTTCTTCACCAAAGATTGAGTCTTTCAAAGCAGTGTACAACTTAAAGTGATTTAAGGCACGTTTTTGGTCCCCGAGCTTTTCATAGAGTTCACTCAGCTCCCTGTGCCTGTCTTGCTTCATGTTTTGTGATCCGATCAATTCAGACAGTTCCAATCCTTTAAGAAGGAACCGCTCTGCATCCTTAAACTTCTCCTGTTTCAGATAAACCGCACCAATGCTGCTCATCCGGTAAGCTTTTCCAACGGTGTTATTCAGTTCCTCGTCAATTATTAACGCCTTGAGAAAATATTCCAATGCCAGTTCATCCTTCCCCTGCCGTGAGTACGCACTCCCGATATTCCCGAGGTTAGCCGCAATGTATGGCTTGTTGCCGGAAGCCTCATTAATTTTTAATGAATTAAAATAATATTCTAAAGCCTTATCAAATTCATTCTTATCATTATATGTATTCCCAATTCCTATATAACAATAAGCTACTCCATTCTGCATTCCAAGCTGCTTATAAATATCCAGTGCTTTGAAATAATACTCAAGCGCTTTTGTAAATTCTTTCTGATTATTAAACACATTGGCAATGATCCCGAAATTACTTGCCTGGAGGGATTTATTCCCGGTTTCTGTTGCCAGTTTTAATGCTTCAAAGGAGTATTTCAATGCATTGGGAAAATCCCCCTGCATGGTATGATCATTACCCAGATACGTTAGAGCTTTAGTACGGTAGGTTGTGATGACTGCATTTTTTTTTCCGGGTACCAGGACCTTTTTTTCAATTTCATCCCAGGCCCTGAGCGCTTCCCTGTATTTATTCATGGCGGCAGGATAATCCCCTTTTGAATCATGGATCACCCCGGCCTGGTAATGTGACAGGGCCACACCTTCAGGATAACCTGTTTTAACGGAAAGCTCACCCGCCTCACGGGCAATAATCAATGCCGTATCCGGATTCGACCGAATGCAAAGAAAAGCCAGCTCATGAAGGTGGTTTACCTTTGCAGTGTCAATGCGGTCCTTTTTGATCAGGTTTAAAACGGAATCGATCTTTATTGACTGTGTATTACCGGCCATAACAGGCACCAGGCAGACGATGAGAAGAATGTTTTTTAACCGGGGCAACATAGTAGTAAAAGTAGCAAAAAGTAAGGACTTCGGATTTATTGCTCAAACTCTGATACTGAAGGGAGAAACCTGAACTTCAGGTTGGAATAAAACAGGTATTATTTCACTATGGATTTAAAATAATGACGAAGTCCGGGGAAAGAAGGCATGGTGTCTCCCAATAAATACCCCCATGGTTTTAAAGGTTCTACCTGGTCGAAAATGACTTTTATAATCGCGATCAGGGGAATTGAAAGGAACATCCCTGCGAGGCCCCACAGCGCACCGCCTGCAATTACAACAACGATCGAAGCAAGTGCGTTGATCTTGACTTTTGACGCAACAACTTTCGGGATGATGTAATTGTTATCGATAAGCTGGATTACAAAGTATGCTCCCAGGACAAGCAGGCAATATGTATTTGATTCTTTTGTTGCAAGGGCGATCATCATCGGCAGGGCGACAGCAATCAACCCGCCAATATAGGGGATCACATTTAATATTGCACCTATCACTCCTAAAAGGATTGCATAATCGATTCCCAGTAAAAGAAGAGCGGCTGAATTCAGGATAGCAACAATTAATGCTTCAAGAAGCAAACCTACGAGGTAGCTTTGAATCACCTTTTTAATCCTGCTCAAAACAGAATCAACCTCTGAATGATCACCTGATTTAAAAAGCCTGTGAAGAAACTCAAGTAATAAAGGCTGATAATACAGTATCATAAAAACATAAACCGGAATAAGAATCAGCACTACCAGTACGTTGCCAGTATTAAGAATAGTTTGACCCAGCGAAGAATTCCCCCCTGCGATCATATCCGTTTTTTTGGCGGCAACCCAAAGGTTTATTTTACGTGTGCTGATGTTAAAATTTTCAGAGGCCCATGCTACAGTCTCTTTTGAGATCTGGTTAAATTTTTCTATAAGCGCAGGAAAGGATTCAGTGAACTCCATAAGCTGGCTCGAAAGCAATCCGATCACAAGGATAGTACAGAGCATCACGGTAAGAAGCACCAGTGAAATAGCCACTGGCCTGCTAAAGCGCTTCCTTGCCAGGTAATTTACCGCCGGGCTCAGCACTACGGCAATAATGGTTGCATAGATAAGGGGAATGATGATCTCCTGCGCAATATACATGACACTGATAAAAGCGATTAGCCCGATGAATACCAGCGAGGCTTTTGCATAAAACGGAAATTTAAGATCAGGCCTCAATATTACTACGGTTTTTTTGATGTGAATTTATTGATGAGGCCGGAAAGAAAAGAACCTATATCATCACTGTTCTTTGAAACAAGATTGGTTACGCCCTTTTGAACTAGGCTGCCGAGGATGAGCTTTAATGGATTGAACGAGCCACCGGAAATCACCTGTTTTACAAGAAAACCTGATCCAATACTTAAAAGGTTTGATGCAATCCCACCCTTAAGCTCTGGCGAGGATGTCAGGTCGCGGAAGGCACTTTTTATAAGATTAACCGGACGCAGATGATCGCAGGTCGTCCTGAACTGGATTTTCAGCAGAGCGCTTTCCTCTGCCTGACGAATGCTCAATGACTGAATCGCAGCTTTTAGTTCTGAAGAAGTTGATATAGTTCCCATTAATTAATTTATTTATTAAAGAATTGAGCGATCATCGAATCTGCGAGTTTTCTTCTAATGAAGTTATGCATAAAGAAGTATAAGACACACGCTGTAATACCATAAAAGCCCGCAACACAGAAGAAGCCATAATATACTTTCCCGAGCAGATCGCCCAGCCACAAAGCCAGTCCAATATTTAACATTACAGCAAAAAGACCAAACACAAGGAGTGCGATGCCGCGTGAAGCGAATGCAGATGCAACTTCTGTCGTCTTGTCGACTGTTTTCAGCTTTAGCAACTCGTAGCTTGTACGTGCGTATTCTTCCGCACGCTCAAGCAACGGTTCAGCAAAATTTTTATTTTCCAATTTTAAATGGGTTAGATAACTTCAGAACTAGTTTAATGTTGTTTTAATATCTTTTTTCAATTCTGCAGCTTTATCCTTGCCTTTTTCGTAAAGCACCTCTGCTTCAAGTTTGGCAGCCTCAAATTGTTGGGTGAGGGTAGCCAGCAGATCGTCAAACTTTTCTTTAAGGTCATCAGCTGAATCCGATCCCTTTCTTGCGATCTTCTTTCTTGTTTCTGACCCCTTATCAGGTGCAAACAAAACTCCTAATAACGCTCCTGCAGCTGCTCCAGCGAGTACACCTAATAATAATTTACCGTTGTTCATGATTTCTTGTTTTAAAGGGTTTGTTATATACGACAAAGATGGCGCTGTTTTATGCGACCGGTGTTACAGCATATTGGAATTATGTTGTATTATTCCCATGTTTCAGAAGCAATGGATCAGTACCCGCTAAGCTTCAGTTTCCGGAGCAGATTTTTCTCTCTTTTAAGAACAGAAAACCGGTAACCGGTGAATACCATCAGTTTTCCGAAACTGTAATCAAAAGTTGAATTCACTTTCCCCCGGAAAAGAAAGTAATCAAACATTCCTGTGGTACCTATGAACATCCGGCCGTTATCATAGCGCAATGAGACCCTTCCGCTGAGTTTCCCTGCTCCTGCCGCCAGCTGGTGATACTTCGAATTGTCGTCACGTGTATAAACAGCCTGTTCAGCTCCAACACCCTGGGTAATTGATGCCGTGGCAGAATATTTTTTACGTAATACAAGGGTGTAAATGTACCCGATATTAATTCCGCCATTATGCGCATGTCCCTTCCGGATCCTGGAAACCGGGTCAAAGCTGTCGCGAAAAGGTTCATTAATAAGTGAGGGGTCACCACTTGCTGCGAAATATGTATAATATATTCCTACGAGAAGGGAGCCAGCGCTTTTCTTCTGCTGCTCGATAAAAGCAAAGGAATTTCCATAGGAGTATCTTCTATGGTTAAGTACGTATACTGAGCTCGCTCCAATATTCAATGCATTCACATCAGAACGGATCGAATAAGGCTGATCGTTTTGATATGCGTTGTATGATTTTGAATTGCGGATAAAAAAACCATTGTATTGCTGCACGAAAAGATCAGTATTGATCTTCCGGCCATATAACTGCAGCTGGTAATCCCGATAAGTCGTTTTTCCCTTGATGTGTGTATCCCCTGTATATAACTTCACAGCTGAATTAAGAATGAATGTAGCCCATCTCGAGCTGATGCTTACTCCAAGGTTGTATTGGAGGTTTGGTGAGAATGTGAGCTTATTTCCACTCTTCCTGTCGCGGAGACTGAACTTCAGGAACCTGGTGGAAACAGGCAGTGTGATGACCACTCGTTTGTAATAATTATGTATGTAGGCAGTATCGTAGTTAACAGCACGCTCACGGGTAATGATCAGCGCGGCACTTCTATGCGGCCACATCCATTTTTCAAAAAAGGTCTTATGGGGAATGTCTTTAATCTTCATTGGATTTTTGACCTGGGCATATGAATGGATGCTGAGGCAAAGGAAACACGCAAGACTAAAGTTTATAAAGGAGGGACTATATTTCATTTCAAAATAAAAAAATGTGCAGCAGAAACATCTGCTGCACATCAGTATGTTAACACTTAATTATAACGGCCTGTTTCCGCGTATCACACGAATAAGAATTGCAATTACCGCTATGATCAGCAGAACATGAATAATTCCGCCCGTATGAAAACCGAGATAACCAATTGCCCAGACGATAACAAGAATAACCGCTATTGTGTAAAGTAAATTTCCCATAATTTGATGATTTGTGTTGATTGTTGTGATTTGTTAAGTTATAATTAATGCTTTCCTTTTTTATTGCCTTTACCAGGATTGGTGGTATTCGGATGATGCGGATTATTAGAATTTTTAGTCCAGCCTCGTTTTTGGTCCCGGTGAGCAACAACCAGGCAGGAAGTTGTGCTGAACAGGAAACAAACACCTATAAATGCTATTGCTGATTTGAATAATATTCTCATGTTTTATTTTTTAAAAATGAATCGCTAAACCTATAGTTGAAACACCGGTTGACAGGTCAAGGAATAAGCCGGCTTTTTGAGTCATATGATATTCTGCTCCGATATGCGCATCAAGATAAAGAGGGCTTGAATTATGATACACATTCCTGTCGCCATAATAATCATTATCCCATACAACGCTCCTGAAGACAAATCCCACAGATCCTGCAGCATAAAAATCCCACTTCTCTCCCGCACGGAATAACTGGTCAAAGTAGTATGTTCCTTTCACTCCTACAGGAACCGCTACAGCACGGTAGGAATAGTAACGGTATGATCCGTCATAATGCGGCTTCCCGGGCTGGCCCCAGTAATAAGTATTCCGGTACGTATATGCACCAATAAAAGGCGCCAGTGTGAAATTCCTTGCTATGTCAAATTCAAAGTTCACAGATGCTACAGGCAAAGGATGACCAACATAACCGTAATAACCTATTCCTGCGCCAAGGTTCAATGTGTTGCCGTACTTTTCCGCGGCAGGCTTATCCTGGGCATTAAGGCCGGAGATAAATATTGTTAAAAGCAGTATTGTATTAAAAATCTTTTTCATAATGTAATTTTAGGGATTGAAATGAATTGATTATTTATAAAAAGCATAGCCGATAGTACCCTGGAACCATGCGTTCTTATATCTTGGAGTTGAAGTTGACCCATCGCCATTGTTGTTTTGAAGGTCGCATCCTACCCTTGCTCCAAGGGTTATATGCTTCAGGTTAATATCAAGTCCGCCTGCCGCTCCGAAAACATTCTTCCGGATATTGTCGTTTTTAAATTCGGCTTCCTGAACAAAGCTGGTAGAAGTGTTACTGAATACATCACGCTGATGGATCAGGTAAGAATACTGCGGACCTGCAAACAGTGTAAAGAATTCACTTGGCTTAAATGCCACTTGTAATGGGAAGTCAATGTATGTTGTTGTCCTGGTAAAGCTGTATTCGTTGCCAAGCATTGTACCGCTTCCCTTAAAACCTTTTTGTGAGATAAGCGCTTCCGGCTGAAGACCTAAATATTTACCGAATGGTATGGCTAGTGATGCACCGGCAGCAAGGCCGAATTTCGCCTCTGCTTTAAACGCGTCATCTCTTTCGTCATAAACATTCGAATAATTCATACCGGCTTTTAATCCGAACTGCAGCTTTTCACGGTTATCTGTATCATTGGAACCGTCCTGTGCAAAACCTGCTCCTGTACATGCCAGGAATATCGAGGTTAACATTGTTATTTTTTTCATACTATTTTATGTGTTTTAGTTAGTTGACTATTTAGAGTTATTTGTTCCCAGGTCGCTTAAAGCTTTCCCAAGTTCATCCATATCGTGATTAAACTCACGCTTGAATGATTCCCAGCTGTTACTGCTGTCTTTTTTGTATTCCGACACCTTATTCTTCATCTGCTGATTCTTTTGTTCGAGTGAATTAATGGTTGCCTCATACTGATCTTTTACTTCTTTCTTTTTATCCTTAGAATAAATCTTAAGGTCAGCAATAATCTGCTCATTAGCGGTAATTTTATCATTGGATTCCAGCTTGAACTTTTCATATTCGCTGTCATAATCATTCTTCGCATCCTGCAGAGACACTTCTGCCTCTGCAACATTTTCTTTGGCTGAATTAACTTTATCGGCTGATGAATTGCAGGCTAAGAAACTTAAGGCCGTTAACAGGCTCATGGTAAGCAATGCTGGTATTGTGGTTTTCATAAAAAAGGTATATTTATTTATTAGGTTAATTACTTATTATACAACAGGAATAACTGTTTCCTGCCTTGCTGAAATAAGATGCAGGATCTCTTCTTTGGTTTTTCCAAGCTTGTTTTGAATTTTAAGGAGTAAAGCGTCCTGTTCTTCTATCTTCAGACGAAGATCATTATTACTGAGGCGCTCAAATCGTTGAAGTAGCTTTTCCTTTGTTTCATCCCAACTCGTTTTGATTGATGTATTATTTTCCATGATATATATTTATTTTAGTATTCTATTATTTGACTTGACAAAAGTGATGAAACATACCGGTGCATGTATTACACAACTCCCTTAATATCTTACAACATTCACACGTTGATATGCAGGGCATTAAATACCTATTTATTCTTTCCGCCCCCGCCTTTTCCATTACCGCCTTTACCTGGTCCGCTATTCTTTCCTCCGTTAGTGCTCTTCTGATGCTGTTGTTGTTTCTGTTGCGGCTGGTTGTTCTGAACCTTTTGGTTATGATTTGCGTTTTCAACCTGCTTGCCGGAATTTTTCGCTCCCGGGCCGGATTTTTTTGAATTCCCCTTACCCGGCTTCTGCCCGATCGTTTTTTGTTCCTTACCCCTGTAACCCTTTTTGTATTTCACTTTATGATTATGAAAATGAATGTCGGGTGTATCACCGCGGTAATCATTGATAATAACCTTATAACCGTCATAAAGATCATAGTGGCTGTAATGGCTTGGCAGATGTGCCCGGTGCAGCCAGACGCCTCCGCTGTTATACACGAACATGGTTGTATGAACATCGTAATAACACTCTATATCCGGGAGATAGTAATAACGTACGTCAGTATATCCAACAGGACCCCATTGAGGAGGAGTCCCGATATTAACATTAACAGAAACCTGCGCGCGAACCATTACCGATAATAAAAGAATGACAGCGATAAGTATTGATTTTATATTTTTCATTGTTGTTTAATTTAGTTTTCTTAACCGGAACAAAGATGGCGCTTCCCTTATCGGATTACGTTACATAACTCCAGCTAATACTTGCAATATTCCCACCCGGGCATAAAAAAAACGGCATCCTTAAACAGGATGCCGTTCAATCAGAATAAAAAGAATTATTTTTTAATTACAATGAATTCAGTTCTCCTGTTCATCTGGTGTTCTTCTTCAGTATATTCCTTAACATTTTCACCTTCACAAGCACATTGATTGGCAAGTCTTGTTTCTCCATATCCTTTTCCTGTTATGCGGGATGGATTGCTTATACCTTTCTTAATATAGTCAATCGAAGCCTTGGCTCTTCTTTCTGACAAAAGCTGATTGAATTCCTGGGTTGCACGGCAATCTGTATGTGCACCAAGCTCAATCGTCATGTTAGGATAGTCATTCATGGCAGAAATTATCTTCTTAAGCTCTATCTCAGCATCCGGGCGGATAGCGTACTCATGGTAATCAAAATAGATCGGGTTAAAGGAAACAACCTTTCCAAGGTCTTTCCCAACTTCAATCTTCTTCGCAATTGCTTCTTTCCTGGTTAACAGGATAACATCCGCTTTAACAACCGCATCTTTGCCGAATGTATTGGCAGTGCTGTCACCATCCGTATATTTCTCCTTTTTTCCATTAAGCTTGAAGTTTTTATCTGCATCAACTGCAAACGTAAATTCTCCTTTATCATCAGTAGTTAATGTATCGATCATTACACCTTTATCATTAGAAAGCGTGATAAAAGTTTTAGGGATAACATTCCCGTCATTATCCCTTGCGAAGCCGTTGATCTGTTTTCCTGTGTTAATTCCTTTAAGGAAATCAACAGTGTAAATATCATCATCGCCATTCCCTTCAGCCCTGTTGGATGAAAAGTACCCTTTATTTGTGGTTCCGTCTGCAATTACAGCAAAATCATCATACTGCGTATTAAGTGGTGATCCGCAATTAACTGCTTTCGCGTAGGATTTCCCTGAAGGAATGCAGTAAAAATTGTCCTGCCCACCAAGGCCGAAATGCCCATTGGAAGAGAAGAAAATTGTCCCTTTGCTTTCTACAAGGAAAGGGAACATTTCATCACCTTCCGTATTTACATTGGCTCCAAGATTTTCCGGCTTGCTCCATGTAGTTCCGGTCCGGCTTGACTTGTAAATATCTGAGCCACCATAACCACCGGGCATGTCGCTTGTAAAATACATTGTATTCCCGTCACTGGTTAAGCACGGATGCCCAACCGAGTATTCGGGGTTATTGAATGCAAAAGCTTCGGGTTCCGACCAATTCTCATCTTTAAAAGTACTGAAAGCGATCTGCAGCTCCACTATCTTGTCCGGAGTTTTATCATCACTGTTGTTAGTTGTGAAAGCCATGAACGTTCCATTGTTGCTGAAGCTGGCAGGACCATCATGCATTTTAGTATTCATATCCTTATTAAAGTTCTCGGGCTTCTTCAGCTGTGAGCCGTCAATGTCAGAAACATAAAGGTTCAGGAAAGGCATGCCTGTCCAGTTGTCTTTTCTTTTGACCATTTTTGCTGCGGATCTTGTAGAAGCGAAAACAATTTTGTCCTTGTAGTATGTTGGCGCAAAATCTTTAGCTTCCGTATTGACCTTTAAATGCTCTACCTTGTATTTTCCATCATCCTTCAGTAAACCAGAAAATCCTTCTTTGTTCTCTACATAGCTTTTCGCCCGCAGATCATCAGGTTTCATTGCGCTGAATTTGTCCATCGCCTTATTTGCCTCTTCATACTTGCCGTTCATCTTCAGGATCATCGCGTAATTAAAGTGATCTTCCGCCAGGGTTCCTGAGCTGTTATTGCTTAAACCGGCATATACTATTTCAGATTCCTTATTACGGTTAATGTTGTGATAGCTTTCCGCAAGCCTCCTCTGCCCCTCAGGGGTTAATTGCTTTGCACTCGTATAGGATCCTATAGCGTCTTCGTAAGCATAACGGAATGCATATTTATCGCCTTTTAGTTCCTTGGCGGATTTTTCCTGTGCAAAAGCATTCAGGCCCAAACCGGTTAATATGATCAATGGAATATATAACTTCTTCATTTGTGTGTTTTTAACTGTATTTTTTTACTTAGAAATATCTTGGTGAATGGATCTGTTTTTTGCTTGAGTATATAAAATCATATCGCAATACTATCTCGTGACTGCCTTTGTTATATTTAGCGGTTTCAAGGCCATAAGACCAATCATAAGAATATCCAAGGTGCAGCTGTTCGGTAAGGTCCACCCCGATCAATCCACCGAATGCATCGCCAGTACGGTACATAGCACCAACAAGCAATTTTTTCATGATCACGAAAGAGGCAGTAACATCTCCCTGTATCGGAGCACCGGGTGTAACTTTTACAAGTCCGGTAGGCTTAAACTCAAGATTATTTGAAAGCCTGATCATCGTACCAGCTATCAGGAAGTAATGCCTTTGCTCTTTAGCGATCAGGGTGCTTCCGTCAGCCATATTCTTAACAGAATAATTATTCTGGATCAGGTGCGGTGCTGAGATCCCGGCATAAAAACGCTCCCTGGAATAGTAAACACCAAAACCGAAATTAGGTGTTGTACGGTTCCTGATATTGTCCTGGAATACGGGATCACTTTGCTCATCAAGAGCAAGCGAATTCATTTGTCCCTGGAAGATATTGGCACCTGCACTTAACCCAAGGGCCAGTTTGGATTTCTTGGTCAGTTTCATGATGTAAGCGAAGTCAGCAAACAAAGAAGTATTATTTGCAGGACCGATCTTGTCATTCGTCAATGAGAGGCCAACACCAATGTGCTCATTCCTGAGCGGGGTATGCAGCGTTAAAGTCTGCGTAACCGGTGCTCCTTTGAAATCCACCCATTGTGAACGATGAAGTCCCGTAATAGTTAATGCATCACGGCTTCCTGCATATGCGGGGTTAACCGAAAGGGTATTGTACATATAGTGCGTATACATTGGTGCCTGCTGTGCCTGCATTCCCGAACAGCTTAAAGCTAATGCCAGGATGATTGGTATATTGATATTTTTCATTTTATATTTTTCTTGTTATTATTAATGCTTATTTGTTAAGATAAATGGTTCCTTTATATACATCAGTGTTGTTACCGAGATCAAGTATATAGAAGTAAGTTCCTACAGGCAACTCATCACCACCAACCTGTAATCCTTTATCACATTTTCCTGTCCATGTATTCTCATAAGGGCTTGCTTCAAACACTTTATCACCCCAACGGTTAAAGATCACAAATGTGTTTTCCGGGTAATTTAAGATTCCCCTGATCACAAAACGGTCATTTATATTATCCCCGTTTGGAGAGAAGCCTTCAGGAATAAAAAAGTCTGATGGTATTGTTTCAACTGAAGAACTGTTGTTGTTCATGTCAGCTTCGATATTAGCGCTGTACGTGATAGCTGTATTTACATAATTACCTCCTTCAACAACTGTTACAGTAATGCTTAAAGTAGCGCTTGCACCATTATTAAGGGTTCCAACAGTCCATTCACCGCTTAAAGGATCATATGTTCCGGTTGTAGCGCTTGAAGAGACATATACATAACCCTCCTGTAGAATGTCAATCACTTCTACACCATTTGCATTGTCAGGCCCATTATTGGTCACTGTAATCGTGAACACAACATTATTCCCGAAGATCGGATGTGTGTTGTTTACTGTTTTTACAATACTCAGATCCGCAGAGCAGTTTGTAACAGAAACAATGGTATTGGAAGTGCTGGAATTACATCCGTTAACAGTAACAACAAGAGAATAAGTTCCTGCATCAGAAACTGTCGCGGCAGGAATAACCGGGTTCTGCAGCGCAGATGAATACCCGTTTGTTGCTGTCCAGCTGTAAGATGCTCCCGCAACTGCAGATGCAGAAAGATTTATCGCACTGCCTGAGCATACAGGAGAATTACTGCTTGCCAATGCAACAGGTGAAGCTGTAACTGCAAGGGAAACGTTCACAGAAGTATCATTCGGGGAACAGTTCCCTGAAATGATCACATTGTAATTATTAGCTGCGTCTGAAGCGAGCGCAGGATTAATGCTCAGCGTTGAACTGTTCGCTCCGGAGATATTACCGCCATTAAGAAGGTTAACATTGCCTCTTCTCCACTGGTAAGAAATACCTGAACCTAAAGACGAAACAGAGAATGATGCTGCTGCACCTTCACAAATGTTCTCATTCGCAGGTTGTGAGTTTATCACTGTCTGATCAAGGATCAAAGAAACATTAACAGATGTATCATTGGGACCACAAACTCCTGATACAATTACATTATAGTTGTAAGCTGTATCCAGGGTGCTTGCAGGATTAATAGTAAGTACCGGTGAATTGGCACCTGATATATTCCCGCCATTTATAAGGTTAACAATCCCTTTCCTCCATTGGTAAGTGATGCCGGTACCTGTTGCAGATACTGAGAAACTTACCGTGCTGCCTGCACACACTATCTGGCCTGATGGCTGGGAAGTTAACTGAGGAGCTGTATTTACAGCTAATTCCATATTAACAGATGTATCATTCATTGAACAACCACCCATTACAATAACATTATAATTAAATGCCGTATCAGAAACGCTTACCGGATTGATAACCAGGTTAGCTGTGTTAACACCAGAAAAAGACCCGCCATTTACAAGATTCACAGTTCCTTTTCTCCACTGGTATGTAAGTGCTGCACCAATTGCTGTAACAGAGATGTTTACCGAATCACCTGCACATACTGTCTGATCCATAGGATCAAGAACAATTACCGGCATAACCGCCATCACCAATGCTGCATTTTGTGAAGTATCATTTCCACAAGATCCAGTGATCACTACATTGTAGTTATATGCTGTATCAGTAAGGATTGCAGGATTAATAGTCAGCATAGAAGTTGTTACTCCTGAAACCGACCCGCCATTTATAAGATCAATATTGCCTTTTCTCCACTGGTAATTTAATCCTGTACCATTAGCTGTTACAGAAAAACTTACACTCCCGCCAATACAGGCAGCCTGGTCAGACGGTTGTAATGATATAGAAGGAGCTGTATCAATAATTAATGAAACATTTACAGAAGTATCGCTTGTTGTGCCATCGCTTACGATCACATTATAATTTATTGCCGCATCAGAAATTGTTGCAGGATTGATTGTCAGGGTAGATGTTGTGGCACCTGAGATATTCCCTCCGTTAACCAGGTTGGTATTCCCTTTTCTCCATTGGTATGTTAAACCTGATCCGGAAGCAACTACTGAAAAAGAAGCTGAACTGCCTTCACAAACGGTTTGTCCGCCGGGTTGTGTTGTAATTGTCGGAGCAGTTGTAAGTCCGCAGCCTGGAGGCATAATAGCCGTAACTGCTGCCGTAGCTAAAGCACCGGTAGTTGTAAATGCGCGTCCGTCAAGATAAACACCTGTTGTTAAGCTTATCGCCCCATTGTTAGAAATAATTGTCCCCCTGAATATGGAGTAATCGTTAATACTGACCGCTCCTTCAACTTTCCAGAATACATTCTTCGACTGTGCCCCGTTGATCAGGTTAACCTTCGAATAAGTGCTTGTGGATAATGCTCCGTTGATCTGGATAACGAATACCGCATTCGGATCTCCCTGTGCATCAAGGTATAATGTATCAGTAAATGTGGCCGCGGCCGACATCCTGTAAACATGCGGTGTAAGGACCAGGTTGTTCCCGAATTGAACCGGGTATAATAATTCAATATCAAATGGTAATGTGTTCAGATAATTGTAAACATTAAGAATATCAGATGAAGCCAATGCTGTTGAAGCATCAGGAACACCGTGAATAGCACCTACAACCAATAGCGGGTTATGCCCGGTAACTGTTCCGTTGTTTGTACCAATATCACCTGTTACATTCGTTACCCCCGCATTTGTGACAGGACCGTCAGACGAAAATAAAGTATAACATGCAGAAGAAGCTAAAGCCGGTGGATTAGGTCCTGTCAGGACAGGACTGCCACATCCGATAGGTGTATATGCAAGAGTCCCATCCAGTGTAATTGCACCGTTGATCGCTAATGCACGGCCTTCGAGTGTGTCATTTGTGCTCATTGCGATAGCCGAATTATTTGCAACAATGTTCCCTTTCATGGAAGTCTGGGTAGCCATGCTGACCATTCCTTCCACTTTCCAGAACACATTGCAGGCCTTCGCGCCATTAATCAGCTTTACCTTTGCGGCAGCATTTGTTGCGAACGCTCCGCTGATCTGAAATATAAAAACAGCAGAAGGATTATTCTGACCGTCCAGTGTAAGCACTAAGTTAAGTGTGGCAGGGCCCGCGATTGAATATACCCCTGCATTAAGTATTTGCCCGTTGCCCAGTAATGGTGCAGGGAAAAAAGTGGGAACAGCGCTGTTCAGCTGGTTATATGCTAATGTAAGATCTGCAACAGCTGCTGCGCTTGCCCCATCATTATCATGCATCACCCCATTAACATTTCCAAAGCCGGTACTCGAACCGCTATTAGTCCCTACGTTTCCTGTCAGGTGTGAAATACCAGTATTGGTAACTGCACCTACGGTTGTGAAGAGCACAAAATCCGCAGCCGTTCCCAGGTTTGGCGTCTGGCCGAAATTAACCTTAGGAACCGACATGATCCCGATCGCTATAAGAATGGTTAAAAGTTTACTTTTCATTTTTGAGAATTATTTTATTGTGAATTTATTTTCACCCCGCAAAGGTGCATCCTTTAGCAGGCTTTTTGTTACAGAACTTTACCTATAAGTTGTATCATTCACACTTTACCGAACAGCGCAACGCCCACTGCATCTCTGCAATGGGCGCTGTACCACTAACTAAACTGCCTTTTATTGCTGTGAAATGATCTTTCCTGAACCAATCACCTTAGAGCTTGTGCTTACTTTATAGAAATAAACACCAGCCGGTAACTCTTCAGTAGCAATCACCGTTGTTTGTGCTGTTAAAGTAGTATGCTTAACAACCGCACCAAGTATGTTGAATATCTGTAATTCACTCGTATTGAATTTTTCATCAAGCTTAACAGTTAAAGACCCAGTAAAAGGATTTGGAAAAACATTCACAGCGGTCATTTCCGTTTCGTTCTCATCAACACCTGTTGGAGTACAGATCGTCTGAACAGTTACTGTTACTGCCGCAGTTGTTAATGTTCCTGTGGTGGTCATTACGCGTCCGTTTATTGTTGCACCTGTTTTTACATCCACAGCGCCATTATTTGCAATGAAAGTACCTGACAAAAGAGAGTAATCGTTGATATCGATCGCTCCGTCAACTTTCCAGTATACATTGTTTGCCTGTGCACCATTGATCAGGGCAACTTTTGCGTAGGTACTTGTAGATAAAGCCCCGTTGATCTTAATAACAAAGATTGCATTTGTATTTCCCTGTGCATTCAGGAACAATGTATCGGTAAATACTGTTGCTGCATTCAAAAGATAAGTATGCGGAGTAAGCACAAGGTTATTACCAAATTGCGCAGGATACAGCAATTCTATATCAGTTGGCAACGTATTCAGGTAAGTATAAACATTCAGAAGGTCTGATGCAGCTGCAGCAGTTGAACCGTCAGGAATTGGATGAATCATGCCTGTTACGTTAAGTGAATTGAAACCCGTAGTTAAACCTACATTAGTCCCGATGTCACCCGTAGCATAAGAAACCCCTGCATTTGTTACAGCACCGTCTGCTGAAAATATTGCATAGCATTCTGTGCTCGCAAGTGCTGGCGCCATTGGACCCGTAAGTGTCGGGCTGCCGCAGCCAATTGGTGTGTAAACAAGAACTCCGTCAACTGTTACAGCTCCTGCTGTAGAAAGTGCGCGTCCTTCAAGTGAATCATTAACATTCAGGTTGATTGCTGAATTATTAGCGATAATTGTTCCCTTCATGGAAGTTGCAACTCCAATGCTTACAAGACCTTCTACTTTCCAGTAAACATTACAGGCTTTAGCGTTATTAATAAGTTTTACTTTCGTGTTTGCATTTGCTGAAAGTGATCCCTGGATCTGGAAAATAAACACAGCATTTGGATTACCCTGTGCATTCAGGAACAGGTTAAGGTTCATTACAGTTGCACCTGATACCGAGTAAACTCCCGGAGTTAATGTATCACCGTTACCAAGCAAAGGAGCAAGGAAAAATGTAGGTGTAGCGCTGTTTAGCTGGTTATATGCGATCAGAAGATCGGCTGCAGCCTGGGCAGTAACAAGATCCTGGTCATGCATTCCGCCATTGACGTTACCGAAACCCGTACTTGAACCATTGTTAGTCCCAACGTTTCCTGTAATATGTGTAATACCGGAATTCATAATTGCTCCATTCGTGCTGAACAGGGCAAAATCTGCTGCAGTTCCCAGGGTTGGCGCCTGGCCAAAGTTCACTGCAGGTATAAGAAGAAGCATTGCTGCCGATAATTTTGTAAGTAGTTTAGTTTTCATTGTTTAATTTTTATTTTGTGAATTAATTTTCACAGAGCAAAGATGCGCTCATTAAAGAGCAAAAGTGTTACATAACTTAATATCTGAATTACATAATTCACACCTCCTGCATCCGGCGGTAAAAAAAAGGCACGTTGCTGTCCGCAACGTGCCCTTCTGATATTCCTTTCAATTTCTTATTCTCTCACTATCGTATTGCCTGCCATAACTATTGCACCGTTCCTTGCAAGAGCCCGGCCATTAAGCCTGGCACCCGTATTGAAAGTTATAGACTGCATGGCCATTACCGTACCGTAAAATACAGAAGTTGTTCCAAAAGTGGCGGATGTGCCCACCTGCCAGAAAATATTGGCTGCCTGGGCTCCGCCTGCAAGGATAACTTTCCTGCCGGGTGTTGTAGTCAGCGTTGATGCAATCTGGATAATAAAGACAGCATTTGGATTTCCTTTGGCATCGAAAGTAAGATCGCCTGATGAAACGGCAAGTGAAGAAGTTGACTTATATAACCCCGGGGTTAAGGTAAGTCCCCCGATATTACCGGCAATAGTAACAATATCCGTGGCAGTTCTTCCGGCTGCGTTATTATAAGCAGCTGTCAGGTCAAGTTTCGCCTGCGTTGCTATCGCATCATTAATATGTTGTGTCCCTACCAGGATCCCAGGAGGAAATCCACCGATCGAGGTTCCCGGGCTTAAGCCCATGTTCCCCGTGATGTTGGTAGCGCCCGTATTGCTTATCGCTGAACCTGCAAGAATAGCTAATGTTGCTGCCGCTGCACCCATTGGCACGGTGGGCTGCACTGTACTCTGCATGGGAATTGCTTGTGTTTGTGAAGGTGTTGAGTTCGATGAAGGAGATGTATCCTTATCTTTCTTACATGATGTTACAAATACGATAGATACTATTGCAAGTGCCGAAAGTATAACTTTTGATTTTTTCATTGTTTAGTTTTTGAGTTGAGAGGCCGAAGCTTCCGCATTTTATTTCCGTTTACTGACGGCCAGTTGTGATAGTTTCACAGTGCAAAGCTGATGATGAAATGCTCATTTTGTGTTACACAACTTCATATTATAGTTGCATGATTCACACACCTGCCTTATTGCTTGATTTCAATGATCTTTAATTCCACGCGCCTGTTCATCTGGCGGCCTTCAGGGTTATCACTTCCGTCTTTATTGCTGTTCGATGCGTCAGGTGAAGATTCCCCGTAACCTTTCGGTACCATTCGTGAAGATGCGATCCCTTTTCCGGCTAAATACGTTACAACTGCCTGTGCCCTTTCTGCTGAAAGTTTCTGATTGTATTCCGTTGCCCCCTTTGAATCAGTATAACCTGAAATCTCGATAACCACTTTTGGATACTTAGTCAGGAATTTTAAAATATTCCGGAGTTCAACATTGGATGTAGTGCGTAAGGTGGATTTATCGAAGTCAAAAAAGATATTATTTAATACCATGCGGGACCCCACAGTTACGGGCGGCAACTGGATATCCTTGTACACAGCATAATAATTCGCTTTTTTTGGCACTTCACGGTTTTCTGAATAGAACAAATAACCATCAGCCTCATATGCGATATTATAGTTTTTTCCGGCAGTAAGAACGAACAGGTACTGTCCTGTTTTTTTGTTTGGATTATATACACCAATCACTTTTCCTGTCTCATTATCAGTAACAGTGATCATAACCCCCTGCGGAACATTTCCTTCTGTGTCTTTAATCTGTCCCTTCACGAGCACGAGCGGTGATTTCTGCTCATCAAGGAAAGAAATAACATAATTGTCCTTTTCTCCATATCCGCCTTCCTTGAAAGAAGAATAATATGCCTTTTTCTTATCCGCTGATACAACATAAAAAATATCATCATCAGGGGAATTAACCGGGTAACCAACATTAACAGGTGCCTGCCATTTGTTTGCATCCGACAATTCACTATAAAACACATCGAAACCACCCATTGTATTATGCCCGTTGGAACTGAAGAACAATGTAATTCCATCCGGGTGGATGAACGGTGCATCTTCATCAAATGCAGTGTTGATGAGGCCGCCCATATTAACAGCTTTCCCCCAATCACCATTTGCTGTTTTCTCACTCACATAGAGGTCCCGTTTCCCGAAGCCTCCGGTACGGTCACTGGTGAAATAAATGAAATGGCCATCCGCAGAAATAAATGCGCTTGGCTCCCAGCTCTTACTGTTAATGTTTGAGTTTAATTTAACGGGTGTAGTCCACACATCACCATCAAGTGTTGTAGAATAAATATTTCCATCGCCATTATCATCCTTGTAGATCAGGATCTCCTGTCCATCCGGTGATAAGCCAACAGAAGCCTCGTTTTCTTCAGTATTGATCGGTGTGCCGATATTTTCAGCAACACTCCACGTTGAATCATTGTATCTTGAAATGTAGATATCCTCGTAAAAACGGCCTCCGTCATAAGTTTTACCTCCGGTACTTTCTTTCCTGCGGGAGGTAAATATCATGGATGACTGATCAGCTGTAATTACGGGAGAATAATCGCCATAAGGTGAGTTAAGCGCTTTTTTCATATTTTCAATCTTTACACGTACAGGCTTCGACATTAATTCTTTACCGGTGAAACACATTTCTATTTTCCTGTCGGCATCCTTCATATTGATATTATCCTTTCTTTTATGCCTTTGCATTTCCTGTTTGTATACCTGATAAGCAGCAAGGGCTTTATCGAATTTGGAGTGAATGTGATAAGCATCACCCAGGAGTTTATGGGCCAGTAGCGGTGCATTCCTTTCCGTTGGAACTCCTTCTTTATAAACCGGTGAAACTGAAAGAATTGCCTTTTCAAGATATGGCAATGCATTCGCTTTTCCACTGCGTGCCCTCATATAACAATCACCAACCATATAGCTCATATTGGCATTGGTTGTATCACTGTTATAAAGCTCCAGGTACATTGGAAGGGCTTCAAAGAAATTTCCTGCTTTGTAGCTTTCACGAGCCCGCTCAAACTTCAGATTAAAGTCTGTTTCGCGCCCGATTACCAGGGATACGTTTATAAATAAAAAAATTGTAAGTAGTTTAGTTTTCATTTTGTCTGATTAATATTTTCAGCACAAAAGTGAGAAACCGGCGGGCAAAATGTGTTACAGAACTTTAGTAATAAGTTGTATTAATCACATATGGAAGACTAACTTTTTCGATCGGACATTCCGATGCTAAGGAAATAATTTTAACAAGGTCTTTAGTGAAGGAGTCGAGTTTACTGACCGACTCCTTTATATAATTAATAATAACCCTTTCTTCCGCAACAGAGATATCGGCTTGCTCGAGTAAATTAGAAAGACCCAGGATACTTGCAACCGGCTGCCTTACATTATGCGTTGTCAGATGCATTATCTCCTTCAGCCACTGGATCCGTACCTGCAGATCTTCTTTTGTCAATTGCAGATCCTGCCTGACCGATACCAGTTCGGCTCTGATGCTTTCATTAGCTGCAGAAAACGCTTTTATTCTCTTAATATTTTCACGGACCAATTCGAAATTCACCCATATAAGATCCTCTGCAAGTTTGCTTTTTTCTTTAAGTTGTAATGCATGCTGCTTGTTACAAACAACTAATTCTTTTCGTTCCTGATCATTCATTCTTACATCCTTTCCATGTACCAGCTCAATTCTTTTTCCATTTTCTTATAGCGCATAATACTTGCTATGATCTGGCGCAAACGCATAAAAGCGGTTTCACTTTTAACTACGTAATCAAATGCCTTGTGATGCATGCAATTTACAGCAACCTCAATTTTATCCTGGGAGGAAAGCATTACAACAGGGATATCCGGGTTGTAAGTTTTGATTTTATCCAGGGTTTCGATCCCGTTCATCGCATTTTTATCAATGCCATCCAGGTGATAATCAAGGATGATCACAGATGGATTAGAAGCCAGGTGTTCCAGGCAAAGTTCGCCTGTAGGGAATGTTTCTACTGAGTATTCATCGTGTTCAAGAAACTCCATGTACAATGTCTTTAATAACAATGCGTCATCATCTACAAGGAATACTTTTATTTTGGATCCGGTATTAGTTTCGTTTTTCATTTTGTTTGTTTGGCTTTGATCATATTAAATTCTATAACAAGTTCTTCACATGCCTTCCGGCATACATTTTCAAGCTCTGATACCAGCTCCGGGATCTCATCAGTCTGCTCCTGTGTTCCGGCATACGCCTGGATCTTTTTCGCCATGTCCTCATACTCAGAGGTAATTCCCACGATTGAAAAAGAAGGGATCATTTTATGAACCGAGGCGTGCAGCATCTTCCAGTCTTTTTCCTTCATGCTTTTTTTCATGGCAGCTATAAGAGGAGGGGTTTGCTCAAGATAAAGCGAGATCATTTCCATCATCAGCACCGGGTTCGATTTGGTGCGCTTCATCAGGTAATCGAGATTGGTATATTTTTCGTGATGTTCCACTGTAACTTCTTCACTGTTTAATTCACTCATTTTTTTCACGTCAGCCTTTTTCAGGTATTTTATTATTTTACTGTATAAAAGCTTATCATCGATCGGTTTGGAGATATAATCATTCATTCCCACAGCCTTGCATTTCTGGACATCAACCGTAGTCACATCTGCGGTAAGTGCTATTATAGGCACCTCCGAATGCAGTGTTTTCCTGATGTACTCCGTTGCATCGAAGCCATTCATTTCCGGCATCTGAAGGTCCATTAAAATTATATCGTACGAATTATCCTTTAATTTTTCTATCGCTATTTTGCCATTGGAAGCGATGTCCATTTCGAAGCCAAAATCCTCCAAAAGGGTCTTCATCAACAACTGGTTCAGCGCAATATCTTCAACCACCAGGATCTTTACATTCTTAATTCCTGATTCCAGTTCAACCGCCAGGTCTGTTTCCATCTCAGCTTTCGCTTTTGTTTTGAGGAAATTCAGGACAAAGGAAAAAGTAGATCCTTCCCCAACTTTACTTTTAACGGTAATTGTACCGCCCTGCGGCTCCACCAGCTGCTTTACGATTGCAAGCCCGAGGCCCGTTCCACCGTATAAACGGGATGTGCCGCTGGTAGCCTGCTGAAAGTCATCAAATATATTCCCGAGCTTATGATCGGAGATTCCTATCCCGGTATCAGTTATGGCAAATTCAATTGTTGCCTGTTCGGCATCTTCGTTTATCATCTTCACGCTAACAGTGATCTTCCCTTCCGATGTGAATTTTACGGCATTGCCCACAAGGTTGAGAATTACCTGGTGTAATCTCACCGGGTCACCCACCAACACTTCAGGGATCGTATGATCATACTGCTTTATTAAGGTCAGGTTTTTTTCCTGGATCTTCGTTTCAAATAAATGAAGCATTGCAGAAATGGAAGACGATAATTTAAAAGGCACATGCGCGAAAGTCATTTTCCCCGCATCTACCTTTGCAAGGTCGAGAATATCATTTATCAGGACGATAAGTGCATCACCCGAGATCTTAATTGCATTCAGGTATTCACGCTGCTTCTGGTTAAGGTCTGTACGTAAAACCACTTTTGTAAACCCAATGATAGCATTCATCGGTGTCCTGATCTCATGGCTCATATTGGAAAGGAATTGCTGCTTTGATTTTACCGCAGCTTCTGCAATTTGCGTAGCGCTTTCAGCTTTAATCTTTGCTTCTTCAGCAATGCCTGTTGCAAGCTCTGCAAATACTTTCGCTTCCGTTAATTCTGTAGCTATCCTTTTTTGCTCAGTTACATCACGCGCTACGATAACAACCCCGATAACATTCCCGCGATCATCCTTATATACTGACCCGTTGAATAAAACATCCGTTAATTTTCCACCGGTGTGGCGAAGGGTCAAAGGTGAATCAGCTACAGAACCTTTGGCAAAAACTTCCTGGTAAACTTCACGGGCCTTTTGGGGCTCTGTAAAATAATCAAAGAAGTCGGTGCCTCTCAGCTTTTCCCTGGTAACACCGGTAATATTCACCGTTGCCTGGTTCATGTCTGTGATCTTACCTTCAGTGCTAATAGTTACAAGGGGATCCAGGCTGGCTTCGATCAGGCTTAAAGAATACTTCGATAATAATTTTTGTGCAGTCACATCCCTCGCTACAATCACTACCCCAAGCACATTTCCTTTATCATCCTTGTAAACTGATCCGTTAAACAGAACGTCAGTCAGCTTACCGGCTTTATGTCTTAATGTTAGGGGGGAATCGGCAACGGAACCTTTGGCAAAGACTTCCTGGTAAACTTCACGTGCTTTTTGAGGCTCCGTGAAATAATCAAAAAAGTCAGTTCCAGTAAGTTTTTCCCTTGTTATGCCAGTAATATTGGCAAGCGCTTCATTCATGTCGGTGATCTTTCCTTCGGTACTAATAGTCACCAAAGGGTCAAGACTGGCTTCAATCAGGCTTCTTGCATACCGGGATTCTTGTTTTGTCGTTTCCATTTTATTTATCTCAACAAGCGGGACTCCCGATTTCTTCTATCGGCATTCTTCGCTGGTCTTTTAATTTCTTAAAATGCGAAGGCGAAAGGCCGGTTACTTTTTTAAACTGGTTGGAGAGATGGGCAACACTGCTGTAGTTCATCTTCCAGGCAATTTCGGTGATATTAAGTTCACCGTATATCATTAGTTCCTTTATTCGTTCTATTTTATGGCAAATAATAAATTGCTCAATGGTAGTACCCTGTACTTCCGAAAATAAATTGGCCATATATGTATAATCATGATTCAGCTTGGCACTTAGATGATCGGAAAAATTTACCTTGATCACCTCATCGGCATGATGCACCATTTCAATGACCACATTCTTGATCTTCTCAATAAGTACGGCACGCTTATCATCCATCAGCTCCAAGCCGGAGCACAACAAGTTACACTTCAGTTCAGCCCGCTGCTCTTTACTGAGCTCTTCCATGATTTCCACTTCGCCCAGGTCCACCACAATGAAGTGAAGTCCGAGCTTTTTCAACTCTTCTTTCACCACTATCTTACAGCGGGTGCTGACCATGTATTTTATATATAACTTCAAATGTTCTCCTCTTTATTTAATACAAAGGTCATCTTTAATTACCCAAGTATGTTACACTTAAATACCTGAATGTTGTATAAATCACACAATTCCCGGTGAGTAGAAATTAAAAAAGCCGCATTACAGCGGCCTTTTTAAATATTTTCAGCAGTATTACTTAATAAGCTGCAATACGGTATAAACAACAATTCCCATGACAACAAAAGTGAATAAAAAGGTAGCCATGAATTTTGAAACACCAAACTCCTTCACCATCATACGGATAGGTTTGGTTACTATATGTGTTACCATCTTTGCAACTTTACTCCATGCACCTTTACCTTTCACAACGTATTCGCTGGCCCCTTCCCTGAATGTTTGGATTGCAAGTGCCATATCTTCATTGCTTGAAAGCATGATCACTTCGGTTTTGGGATTTTTTGATTTAATCGATTTTAAAACATCCAGGCCGCTTTCATCTTCCAGGAAATAGTCGAGGATAACTATATCCGTTTTTTTATCTACCATTTCGAGACAGCTCTGCCCGTCATTAAAAGTTGAAACCCGGACGCCCTGCCCAAATTTATTTTGAAGATAGTGTTTAAGGTCGTTGACCATTAACTTATTGTCATCAACAATAAATAGATTTAAGCCCTGAGTTTCCATTTGTTTCCTTTTTTTTAAGTATAAATATTCTTACGGTACAAATGTGCTATGAATTAATATGAAATGCGTTGCAGAGTTATAGTAATAACTTACATAGTTCACATATTTTCCAGGTTGCCGTTGCGCTTTTGCTTCAGCTGCCGGTAATAGGAAGGGGATAGCCCGGTTATTTTTTTGAATTGTTTTGAAAGATGGGATACACTGCTGTAGTGCAGCTTATAGGCAATTTCGGTAAGGTTCAATTCATCATATAAAAGTAATTCTTTTACCCGTTCAATCTTATTTATGATGATGAACTGCTGTATCGTGATGCCTTTTACTTCAGAAAAAACATTGGCCAGGTAGGTATAATCGTGATCCAGTTTCTGGCTGATGTAATCCGAATAATTCATTTTCGGGAGCTCATCGGAGTAATGGATCATTTCAGTGATCACATTCTTTACACGTTCTATAAGGATGCTCTTCTTATCATCAAGGAGTTCGAGGCCCGACTTCAGTAAATTAGCTTTTAACTCGCTCCTCTGCTCTGCCGTTAAATCTTCCATCACTTCAGCCATACCGAGATCAAGAACGATATACTTTAAACCTAATTTCTTAAGCTCCGCTTTTACGATCATCTTGCATCGCAAGCTAACCATGTATTTGATGTATAACTTCATCGAGAGCGAATGTAATAAAAGAATTCCGGTTATAACAAATTGCTATAAGTGGAAGCGATCAGGCGATACTGTCCTTTGTATGATCTTTTTTACTTCCGGGGTGTTCACAGATGTCCCAGTATTTTATTATAATCTGGAGGGTTTCCAGGTATTCCTGGTAATCTTTCCCCTTTACAAAGCAGCCCTGGACACCCAATTCGAATGCTTCCTCAACAAATTCTTCTGATCGGGACGTACTAAGAAAAATAAAAGGAATAGCCTTATGATGCATCTTCATTGTTTTCTCAATCTCCCTTTTAAGTTCCATCCCAGTCATTAATGGCATATTCATATCACAAAGGATCATAAATAAGCTTTTCTCGGTCCTTATTTCCTGGATATACTTTAATGCCTCCACACCATCATTTACAACATGTACCTTATTATCAAAGCCAAGTTCTTTAGCTGCAATCATAAACATCCTGATATCAGCTTCATCATTTTCAATAAGCAGAAGGGTTCCGTCAGTCTTCATGTCCTCTTTTTCCCATAAATCAAAATAAACATGCCAGCCCTCCGGCCGCAAAATTCTTTGCAACAACCTGACATCAGCCACAATTAGGAGTAATTGGTAAGAATATTCAAAATCAGGCCAACTATGATGCAGGAAGCCGCTCTTTAAAGGATTTCAAATGCGTACATTCGTTTATACGAACCGCGCTTCCATCAGACTATAATATTATGATATCCCAAACGAGTTACACAGAGCGGATCGAACTTCAATCCTGCAGTATTTATAAGCGTACTGACGGGATCCTTGTGTATGACATCAAACCCGATCAGGCTTTATCTCTTTCAGAAGTTAAACGTCACCTGGTGGCTTTCCTGGAGATTGAAAAAGGGAACCGATCTCCCTTAATGGTCTATGCTGATCACCTCAAAAGATTAGGCCCCGAAGAAAAAGCCTTTATGAATGCGACCATCAGCAAATTCGCAACTAAACTGGCTATCGTGACCAATAACCCTCTCCCTACTTTTATTTACAGGATCGCTTTTTATCTGACGCCTCCACCCGTGCCCTCCCAGATCTTTAAATCAGAGACCAAAGCATTGGAATGGCTAAAGAAATAACAGAAAGCTGGAGGTATACAAAAATAAAAAAGAGGAACATTTTCATGTTCCTCTTTAGTGCGGATGAAGGGACTCGAACCCCCACGCCTCACGGCACCAGATCCTAAGTCTGGCGCGGCTGCCAATTACGCCACATCCGCATTTGTTGTGATCGGGCGACAAAGATAAGACTTTTATTACAATACAAGATAATTTTCCTGTTTTTTTGACTTTTCAAAAAAACCTTGCTACGAAGTGTAGAATGTATATAAATTGTCAAAATCGTTGATAACATCTTGAATGAAACAACTGAATAATCCTGTACTTTTGCATTAAATGCTAACAATAGATCCAAAAGAGGTTAAATCCCCGGTTTTACACGGGTATTTGCTGGGTGCAGTCGCTCCCCGCCCGATCGCTTTTGCAAGCACCATCGATAAGGATGGCAACCCCAATCTTGCCCCTTTCAGCTTCTTTAACGTGTTCAGCTCAAATCCGCCTATCGCCATTTTTTCACCCGCACGCAGCGGAAGGACTGGCGCGACAAAGCATACATACGATAATATTAAAGAAACCGGTGAAGTGGTGATCAATGTGGTGAATTACAGCATGGTAAACCAAATGAGCCTTGCCAGCACTGAATACCCTAAAGGTGTTAATGAATTCCTTAAATCGGGGTTCACACCTATCGCCTCTGAAAAAGTAAAGCCTTTCAGGGTGAAGGAATCACCGGCCCAGCTTGAATGTAAAGTCCGGGAAGTAATAGAGCTCGGAACTGAAGGCGGTGCCGGAAACCTTATCATCTGCGAGGTCATCCTCATGCATATCAGCGAAGACGTACTTGATGCCAATAAACAGATAGATCCTCATAAGATCGACCTTGTGGCAAGACTTGGCGCTAACTGGTACAGCAGGACGAATGGTAATTCCTTATTTGAAGTTACTAAACCTCTCCTGACCCTCGGTATCGGTGTTGACCAGATCCCCCAGCAGATAAGAAATTCGAAAGTTCTGACAGGAAATAATCTCGGCCAGCTTGGAAACGTGGAGAAGCTCCCGTCCAAAGAAGATATTGAAGCTTTCAAAGCATCTCCTGCATTTTTAAGCCTTACCGGAAAACACGGCAAGGAGCTCCACTCGGCAGCCAAAGAACTGCTCGATAATAATAAACCCGAAGACGCATGGAAAATGCTTCTTTCTGAAACATAAAATTTCCTAGGCAATAATAATAAAACAGTAAACAATTAAAAATCAAGATAAAATGGACATCACAGGAACATTAAAGCTTAAAACAGAAGCACAGCAAGTATCTGACAAATTCAGAAAAAGAGAATTCGTATTAACGGACAATTCATCACAGTACCCTCAGCACATATCATTTCAATTGACACAGGACAAATGCAGCCTGCTTGACCAGTACAATGTAGGTGACGAAATAAAAGTGCACTTCAACTTACGCGGACGCGAATGGACCTCACCGAAAGGCGAGATCAAATATTTCAACACGCTTGAAGCATGGAGAATCGAAGGCGGAGCAGCAGGTGCAAAGAACACTTCTTCTTCTTCAATGAATGATGTGGCTGCCACTTTCACTGCAGCTTCACAGGAAGATGATCTTCCTTTCTAGTTTATAGCACAGTATTTTAAAAAGGCGTATTCTTGTACAGGATACGCCTTTTTATTTTATACAGGTTAAACCTTCCGGCACACGCAAAGTCCATCGACCGGATTTTTTGCAAACTTAACAGTACACGTATATGAAAAAGTTCTTACCACTTCTTGCCGGAATTCTTCTTATTCCTTTTTCAAAAAGCACAGCCCAAAGCTTCTATGCTATCGACACCATCCAGCAAATTGAGGTTCTTTTCGCACAATCAAACTGGGACTATATTCTGGATACTGCCAAACAGGGCAGCGACAGTTATACCATGGCAACATGGGTAAAGATAAACGGGGTGCAGTTTGACAGCGCAGGTGTTAAATATAAGGGGAACAGCTCGTACAACCCGAATAACTTAAAGAATCCACTGCACATTGAACTGGATCATTTCAAGCAACAGGATTATAATGGTATAAAAGACATTAAATTAAGCAACGGCTTCCATGAACCTTCTTCTGTGAGGGAAGTGCTTTTATATAGTATTGCAAGGCAGTACATGCCCGCCTCCAAAGCAAATTATGCGCAGGTGAGCATCAATGGTTCTCTAATGGGATTGTACACAAATGTGGAAGCGATCACAAAAACATTTCTCGATGACAGGTTCTATTCAGATAATAACACTTTCGTGTTCGCGGATAACGGGGGATGCAATCTCGTATATAAAGGTAATGACACAACGCAGTATTATTCACCCTACACTTTGAAGTCGGACCACGGATGGAACAACCTGGCTTCGCTTTGCGGAACACTAAGGAATAACATCTCTTCGATAGAAAACATCCTGGATGTTGACCGTGCATTATGGATGCTGGCTTTTACAAACATTACCGTTACACTCGACAGCTATATCGGGCAATCGACACACAACTATTATCTGTACCAGGATCATAACAACAGGTTTAACCCGATTCTCTGGGACCTTAACGGAGGGTTTGGTGTGTTCAGCAAGATTGGAATGGGTCCTCAGCTGAATGTAGCACAGATGCAGGTCTTGCAGCCAATGGTTCACGCAAATGATACCTTGTGGCCGTTGGTGAAGAACATCCTGGCCGTTCCAATGTACAAGCGAATGTATATTGCACACCTGAAAACAATACTGAATGAGAATTTTGCCGACTCAAGCTATTACTTCAATGCACTTCATCTCCAGGGGATCATTGACAGTGAAGTCCAGGCTGATCCCAATGCATTTTATACTCATTCGGAATTCCTTTCCAATATCACCACCGATGTGATCGATGGGCCTAAAACACTTCCCGGCATTACCAACCTCATGGAAGCCCGGAAAGCGTTCCTGAATTCTACCCCCGAATTCCAAATGGTTTCACCCGTTATTAATTCAGTTTCAGTATCTGACACCCTACCACTTTTAAATACTTCGGTTAATGTCACGGCTAATGTGACGAATGCATCGGCAGTTTTTCTCGGAACGCGTTATTCAGTAATGGATAAATTTTCACGCATACCGATGTTTGATGACGGGCTTCATGCAGACGGCTCAGCAGGTGATAATGTGTATGGCACCAGCCTGCCGGTTTCAGCCACTGCCGTTCAATATTACATCTACGCGGAAAACAACAATGCAGGGATCTTTTCACCACAGCGAGCCGAATATGAATATTATACTTTAAACACGCAAAGGGGAATTGTGATCAACGAGCTGATGGCAGACAACCAATTGACCCAGCCTGATAATTACAATGAATATAATGACTGGATAGAGCTGTACAACAATTCTGCCTCTCCCCTAAACCTTGGCGGTTACTTTTTAAGTGATGAAGGCTCCAACCCTTCCAAATGGATGATCCCTGCCGGAACAACCATTGGGCCGAATGACTTCCTTATTATCTGGACAGACAGCGACAGCACCCAATCCGGCCTGCACACCAACTTTAAATTATCGGCCTCCGGTGAAAGGATCCTCCTGAGCAATCCTTCAATGCAGCTGATCGATGAAGTCACCTATCCGGGCATAAATGCTGATGTTACATACGGAAGATATCCAAACGGGACCGGGCCATTCGCATTTCTTGCATCGAGTTATAATGCGGTGAACTCACCTCCCATCTCAGTAAATGAAATTAAACAGTCCCGGTATTTTAACCTGTATCCGAATCCCGCAAGCGATCTTATTACAATAGAAACTGGAAGCAATGAAGATCAAACCTACCAGGTCTGTAATTTAATGGGATCAGTTATGGCTGAAGGAATGTTTCGTGGAAGAGCCACAATCAATATCAGTACGTATTCAAATGGAATTTATTTTGCCCGGTCAAACGGTGAGGTGAAAAAGTTTATCGTGAATCATTAAGTAAATACAGTTCCTTAAATTTGCATAAAAGTATGCTTGAAATCAACCTGCTTCCATTTAAAACCATAACCACTGAGCGCCTGGTCCTGCGTGAGGTTACAATTGATGATGCCACTGAAGTATTTGCATTCCGTTCACACCCTGAAGCGATGAAATACATTGGAAAACCTGTGGCACCATCAATTGAAGTAGCAAAAGAGCTGATCGGGAAATTTATTGACGGGCTAAAGAACAATGACGGTGCTACCTGGGGAATAGTACTGCCGCATGAGAATAAGATCATTGGCACTATCGGGTTCTGGAGAATGGAAAAGGAACATTACCGTGCAGAGATCGGTTATATGCTGCACCCGGATCACTGGGGAAAAGGATATATTCCGGAGGCTATTGAAGCTGTGATGGAACATGGTTTTAAAAACCTTGGCTTTCACACGGTCCAGGCATACATCACCCCGGAGAATACTGCATCCTCACGCGTATTGGAAAAAACAGGATTTGTTAAGGAAGCTCACTTCCGCGACAACTATTACTTTATGGGAGAATTTTCAGATACGGCTGTTTATTCCAAACTTAACCCTTATCACTAGAACATCACCTGGTCTTCATCTACCGCTTTTGCATCAAGTGCATCGCGTAAGCCGTTACCAAGCAATACAAAGGCAAGTACCATAAGCATTATCGCAAGTCCGGGAAGAAAGGCAAGGTACGGTGCATCACCTATAATATATCCACGGTGTGCATTGATCATCGCACCCCAGGAAGCAGTTGGCGGCTGCGCCCCTATTCCAAGAAAGCTTAAGCCTGCCTCAGTCAATATTGCAGAAGCGAAGTTTGCAGCTGAAATAATGATCACGGGGCCCATTACATTCGGGATCACATGTTTTAATATGATGCGGGCATTGGTAAACCCAAGCGCACGGCCTGCTTCCACAAACTCTTTTTCACGAAGGCTCAGGATCTGGCCCCTGATCACACGGGCGACCTCCACCCACATGGTTAATCCTACTGCGACAAACACCTGCCAGAAACCTTTCCCCAGGGCGAGTGTGATCGCGATAACCAGGAGCAATGTAGGGATCGACCACACCACATTTGTGAACCATACAATAAAATCATCAACCCTGCCCCGATAAAATCCGGCAAGAGCACCCATTAATATTCCAATCACGATTGAAATAAAAACTGA
>DASVUX010000015.1:0-5133 GCA_036386835.1 Bacteroidia bacterium | reverse complement strand
GAGCGAAGCGCCATCATAAGTGGCCGCAACGTGGTACATCCTGTTCGGGACAATTGAAACACCTGCTGCAGCAACACCCCCGAATGCAGCAAAGCCTGAAGTGGTGGTAATCTCGAAACTTCCGATCCGCAGCAAATAATTCACATTGCTTGGATCAGTATGTTTGGATACGATATCAACCGAAGCACCCGTATAATAAATAAGGGCTTCCACGGTCAGCTGATCACCCCCAACGCTGAGGTCGCCAACAGAAACCCAGTTGGTGGCCGCAGGCATGTAAAGGGATGATTGGGCCTTAATACTTACTGATATAAAAGTAACCGGGATAAAGAGTATAAAAAGCAGATACCGGAACGCTTTATTTTTCATTTTGTTGTTCTTGAATAAATAGGTGGAATTGAATTGTTTATCTATTTATTTTAGTGTTTTGTCGGCCCCAAAGATACACCATATTTTCAAACAGTTTTATTCCGACAGATTTGTGTATTTCAGATAGCCCCGAACAAATGTTCCCGTTTGTGGTTTATTAATTAATTTCGTCCTTGTAAAAATAAGAATATGAAAATAGGAATTGTGTGTTATCCGACCTTTGGCGGTAGCGGGGTAGTAGCAACTGAATTAGGAAAGGCATTGGTGGAGAAAGGCCACCAGGTGCATTTTATTACATACAGCCAGCCTGTCCGGCTCGAATTTTTTTCAGAGAACCTCGTGTATCATGAGGTATCTGTTTCCGATTATCCGTTGTTTGAATACCAGCCATATGAGCTCGTGCTATCAAGTAAGCTCGTGGATGTGGTAAAATATGAAAAGCTTGATCTTCTTCATGTTCATTATGCCATTCCCCATGCATCGGCAGCTTATATGGCAAAGCAGATTCTGGCTTCACAGGGCATACACATTCCTTTCATCACCACTTTGCATGGAACCGATATTACACTTGTAGGAAAAGACCCTTCATTCGAGCCGGCAATTACATTCGCGATCAATCAGAGTGATGCCGTGACATCGGTGTCTGAAAGCCTGAAGCAGGATACTTACCGGAATTTTCCGAATGTAAAAAAAGAGATTAAGGTCATCCCCAATTTCATCTGCCTGGAGGATTATCAATTCGGGAATAACATAAAATGCCAGAAGAAAATATATGCACCTAACGGTGAGCGGCTGCTGATCCATGTTTCTAATTTCCGCAAGGTAAAAAGGGTAGAAGATGTATTGAGGGTTTTTGATAAGGTGAGAAAGGTCATCCCTTCGAAGCTTATCCTTGTTGGTGATGGGCCAGAGAGGCCAAGTATTGAGAAGCTGTGCAGGGAACTGGATACCTGCAGTGATATCCGCTCATTAGGTAAGATCGTTAACCCGGAGCAGGTGCTGAGCATTGCAGATCTCTTCTTGCTGACATCGGAAACGGAAAGTTTCGGACTGGCAGCCCTTGAAGCGATGGCAGCAAGAGTGCCTGTTATTTCCACCAATTCGGGAGGTTTACCTGAAGTTGTGACTCATGGTGTTTCCGGTTATATGAGCAATGTGGGTGATGTGGAAGATATGGCGAAGAATGCGATCAGTATCCTGCAGGATAATGCAGTGTTGGAAAAATTCAAAGCAGGCGCTTTTGAAAGATCACAGCAATTCGAGATCACGAAAATATTGCCGATGTATGAAACGCTTTATAAAGAAGTGCTTGATGCGCAGAAGAGCAGGCAGTAGGGCAATTGGGCAGCAAGCAATAAACACCTGATACAAAAACCAATCACTACAAACTCTAAACTGATTACCCACCTGCCTTCTTCGCCTTGTAATTCATATCGGTAAGAAGCTTCAGTACTTTATCCCTGTGGTCCCCCTGTAAAAGAATCTCATCATTCTTCACGCTGCCGCCAACACCGCATCTCTGCTTAAGTGCTTTACCCAATGTTTCAAGATCAGCTCCTGTACCAGTAAAACCGTTCACCCGTGTAACCAGCTTTCCACCGCCCATGCGGTCGAGATAAATTTTCAGGTTCTGCTGCTGGGGAGGAAGTGAGCTTTGTGTTTCTTCCTGCTCGGGTTCGAACTTAAAATCCTTGTTGGTCGAAAAAACGAATCCGTCTTTATTGTTTTTCTTGCTCATGTTCTGGTTGATTTGAGTGTTAGTCGGGTGAAGCCAAGAGATCTTGTATAATTTGCGTTTCCCTTTCTTTAAAGAAATTTCTCCTTTTGGTAGAAATGAATTTGCTAAATTTTCAAATCGTTCTCCACTCCCCTATTACTAAGGTATTATTACCTTCAAAGATAAATGATCCACCTTTATTTTTAATTCTTTTCCGCATTCAATCGGTTCACCGTCAATATGCGCGATATTCCCTTTTTGTCTTACGATTACTTCTTTCGCCCTTATGGTTTCGAGGTGCGAAGAAAGATGAAGTGTTTTTTGAAATAAGCGGTACCCGATGAGGATGCCGGTAAAGAGATTAAAATCTTTCAGTACCGCAATATCCATAATACCATCAGAAATATCTGCTCCGGGTGCTATGCAGGCATTGTTCCCCCACTGTGAGCCGTTTGCAAAGCTAATCAGGTAAGCATTTTTTGTAGTGCTTTTACCATCGATCACCAATTCAAAATCCTGCGCTTTGTATTTCGGAAATTCACGTAAGATGACTTTCACATAGGAAGAGAAACCTCTTTTACCGAATTTCGCGAACTCCCATCCGATGTGCGCATCAAAGCCTATGCCTGCCACATTCACAAACGTTTCATCATTTAACCTGATGGTGTCGATCATCGTGGTCTTGCCGCGGTTGATAATCTCCATCGCCTTTTTCAGTTTGAGAGGGATCATTAAATGCCTTGCAAGCCCGTTACCTGAACCGGTTGGAATGATAGCCATTGCAGTCTGCGTATTAACCAGTCCTTTTGCCGTTTCATTCACGGAACCGTCACCTCCGACAGCAACAACCACATCTGTCCTGTTGAAGGCTGCTTCCCGCGCAAGTTCGATAGCGTGTTTGGCAGCTCTGGTATATACGATCTGGTATTCATAGATTGTCCTGTCGAGCGATTCATCGATCAGCTTTTCAATCAGTTTCTGGCGGCCCACGCCAGAGATCGGATTCACAATAAAGCAGATTTTTTTTTTCATTTTGTGCCGACCATTTTATTGTGGATAATGCAGTGTTCGTATGTCTGTATAATCGCTTTGATTTTCTGGTCCATATACTGCTGCTGCTTTGTTTTTTCACCGGCAATATTCTTTTGAAGGAGGCTGTCAGTCCGGAAGAAATAAAGATCGGACCCGGTATTATCGGAATACTGGCTTATGTAATAATCTTCTACCAGCTCATGGAAACCATTATTATACATTAAAGCAAAATGGGATGAAGAAGTATCAAGCGCGCTTGTCCCAAACGCAAAATACGGCTTAGGATAATTGAGGTAATCCAGTACGGTTGGCAGGATATCAATCTGCTGTGTGAAAGTGCTGTCAATGCCTTTTAGTTCAGAGCCCGGCTTGTAATAGATTAACGGGATAGTATAGTTCCCCAGGCGGTTCTGGAAGAATCCATGCTGTGAATAGCCGGTATGGTCGGCTGCTAAAACGAAGAGGGTGTTTTTAAACCAGGGCATTGATTTAGCGGCATCAAAGAATTTTCTCAGTGCATAGTCGGTGTACCTTATGGTCTTGTGGATCTCCATGGGGCCTTCCGCAAATTTATCTTTGTATCTATCCGGGATCACGAAGGGATGGTGTGATGTAAGCGTGAAAAAGGTAGTGAAAAACGGCTGAGGTTTGCTGTTAAGGACCTTTGCTGAATACAGGAGGAATTCTTCATCCCAGATGCCCCAGTGCCCGTCAAAATCTTTTTCATTATTATATTCAGTACGCCCGTAATACTCCTCATACCCGGCCAGGCCTGCAAATGCATCAAAGCCCATAGTGCCGTTCGTGCCCCCATGAAAAAATGTTGTGCTATAGCCTTCATCCTTCAGGAGATTCGCAAGCGACTGTATCCTGTTGTTGCCGTATCTTGAGGTAATGTACGGTTCATCCGACCAGGATGGAATTCCTGCAACCATGGCGGGGATGCCTTCGATCGACTTCTTCCCGTTGGAAAATGCATTCGGAAAAACAAGGCTGTGACCGATCAGGGAATCAAGAAAAGGGGTGTATCCGGGCCTGCCGCCATTGATAGCACCCACATATTCCTTGGAAAAGCTTTCCAGGGCAATAATGAAAACATTTAGTTTTCTCAGGTCACCTTTTTCGCCATTATGATATGGATTGTAAAGCGCTTTTAAGTCTTCCTCGTGCAGGAAATAAGTCCGGGGTTCTATCCCTGTTACCTCCATCGTTTTGATGATAGAGAAGGGCGTATTAAGTACCAGTGGGACGTATTTGCTTTCAACAAATTCCCCGGCATTTGTGATCCCGATAGGACGAAGCTGGAACCCTCCGCGCTGAATTACAATAGCTATGGCAAAGTTCAGCAGGAAGAGAGCTGATTGAGTTAAATACTGCTTCCTGTTCCATTCAATGGCTTTCACGTTTCCGGTGCGTCTGTATATAATAAGCAGGAGCCAGGTAAAGGCAGCCCAGATAATAAATACATACCAGTAATCTGTTATAAACTGCGGGAGCAGTCTGAAGAGGTCGTTGCCGATGCCGCCATTGAAAAAATTGAATACATCGGCAGTGGTGCGCTTGAAGGTGAACTGGAAATAAACCAGGTCGGCACAGTTGGCAAGAAGCCCAATGCTGTTAATAATCACAAAAATCCATTTCAGCAGGTGTTGCCATACTTTTTTCTCCCGGAAGGGAAAAGGTATAAGGAAAAGTGCAATGAACAGTAAATTAAGAAGGATGATGGTCGAAGCATCGAAGTAAATACCATAAAAAAAAGAGGGTAGTAGGTTTGCAGAGAACGATCCTGAGAAATGCACACTGTTAAAAAGGTAGAAGAGCAGCCTGCAGATGGTGTAGAGGCCAAGCAGTGCAGCTATCTTTTTTAAAAGGATGAATTGATTAGAGCGGATCATAGAGCCAGTCATCAAAAGTACAGAATAAAGAGCGATTACAGGCAAAAAAAGAAGCCCGGTGACTGAGGTCACCGGGCTTCTTAATTAGTTTTGGAAAACTGTTAGTTGTGTGTGAAAGTA
>DASVUX010000014.1:0-50762 GCA_036386835.1 Bacteroidia bacterium | reverse complement strand
GCCTGCAACACTACTGGAAGGTGATGAAGGCGTTAAAATAGTTCCTGAGCCTGAGAATCTTGTCCAGATTCCGTTTCCGATAACCGGATTATTCGCATTCAGTGTTGTGCCACCAGCTGAGATACAGATAGTCTGATCTGCACCTGCCGAAGAAGCTGTTGGTAAGGGATCGACAAAAACTGAAACTATATCAGAAGATGAAGGACAAGTACCGTTGCTTATTTCCCATTTGAATTGGTTGTTACCAACCGACAAAGCATTCACATTCGTGCTTAAAGAAGCAGGTGCTGAAATATTTCCGGTCCCCGAAACCATCGCCCAGATACCCGTTCCGACCGATGGATTGTTTCCCGTAAGAATTGCTGAAGGGGATGAAACACAAACAGTCTGGTCAGCTCCCGCAAATGCGGTTGAAGGTAATGCGTCAACAAATACAACCATTGTATCACGCGATGAAGCGCAAACACCGTTGCTGATCGTCCATACAAAAACATTTGACCCTACTGCGGTCCCACTCACAGGACTTGATGGTGAAGAAGGTGCGGTTATTGTGCCTGAACCTGAAACCCTTGTCCAGATTCCGTTTCCAATAACCGGACTGTTGGCATTCAATGTGGTCCCACCCGCTGAAATACAAATATTCTGGTCAGCTCCGGCCGAAGAAACAGTAGGCATAGGTTGCACCAGTACTCTGATTGTATCCTTGGATGACGCACAGACCCCATTTGTAATTGTCCACACCAGATCATTGTTACCAACTGCCAGGTTGTTAACAGCTGAATTATTCAAAGATGGCGAACCGATATTCCCTGCTGCAGTAATTAGGGACCAGGTACCATTACCCACAACCGGAACATTTCCCGCCATAGTCGTATTGGGTGAAGAAATGCATATCACCTGGTCAGGCCCCGCAACAGAAGGGGAAGGCAATTGATCAACGAAGATCCTTACAGAATCAACAGAAACAGGACAAACCCCGTTCGAAATACTCCATGTAAAAACATTAGTTCCCAGTGACAAGCTGTTGACCGGACTTGAGGCTGAAGATGGATTCGAAATATTCCCTGTTCCGCTGACAAGCGACCATACCCCTGAACCAATCACAGGTGCATTACCGCTAAAGGATGCCGCAGCGGACGAGATACAAACCGTTTGATCACTCCCCGCAGCAGCAATGTCCGGCATCCGGTCAACAAAAATATTAACAGTTGATGAGGAAGATGGACAAGCTCCGTTTAAGATCGTCCATTTAAAAACATTATTACCGGCCGCTAATGCGTTAACTGCCGAGGCAGGATCTGATGGAGAAGCAATACTACCCGCTCCTGAAACCAGCGTCCACAAGCCGGTTCCGATAGAAGGCACATTTCCGTTTAAGACTGTTGCGGCTGAATTAATGCAGATCACCTGGTTAGGTCCGGCAGCTGAGATTGTGGGAGGCTCCTGCGTATAGACAACAATAGTATTACTGATCGAAGAACCGTAACAAGCGGGCCCGGTAACTGCTGTTCTTCTGAAATAAGTTGTATCTGTCAAAGCCGGAGAACTGTAGTTCGGAAGGTTATTTATCCCGCTTGCTGCAATCCAGCTAATGTTATCACTGCTTTGTTCCCAAAGATATGTAAAGGGGGCCGCACCGCCTCCTGGAATTGTTCCAATTAATAATGACGGTGTGGATCCGGTACAAATTGTCTGTGAAGTGGAAATATTATTATTTACTATGGCGGGGCAAGCCATTTTTGCAACAAAAATATTAGAACCACCATTATCAGCCAAGCTAATAAATCCAAAATCCGCATCGTCTTCATATTCACCGCATACATATACAACGCTCGGGCTGGCTACTGCTATTCCATAAGCCTTATCGGTGTCATCATCCCCTGCATCACGTGCGAACCTTATTGTTCCTGCTGATGAATAGGAAGCTACAAAAACCTGTTCTTCCTGCCCCCCGCTTGCGGACAATGTTCCTCCACCGGTACCGGCAAATGTGATCCCGTCTTTATAAAAACCTGTTATATAAACATTGCCAAGAGTATCGGCAGCTATCGCAAGGCCTTCATCCTCACCATTACTGTTCTCTCTTTTAACCCACTGTGTGACACCTGAAGTTTTAAGGAGCTGAGCCACATAGCTGTCATAGTTACTGCCAATATTTGATACCGGGTTATTGCTGTATCCCGGAAAATTAGCACTCTGTTTGATAGCACCTGTTATATACAACATACTGCTGCTTACTGTGATGCTGTTCACACGGTCATCATCAAAACTGCTTACCCTTACTCCCCAGTTGTAAACACCTGAAGCCGACAATGAAATAATATAACCTTCGGTCTTCCCTGAGTTAACATTGCTCAATGAACCTGCAAATGCTCCTCCGGAATTGTAAATTGAAAGGGTACTACCTTCAAATTCACCGGAGATAAATACGTGTGACGCATCTGCACAAATATCATTACACCTGGAAAAGGCAGAAGAACCGGCATCAGCAAGCCATACCACATTTCCTGAAGTGTTATATGCTGTAACGAATACCTTCTGGCTTGATCCGGGAGCGGCCGTTGAATAAGTATCAAAAGAAGCTGAACTTCCATAGGTCCCTGAAATAAATACCCCGGAAGAGTTCAGGGCAACAGAAGTACCCTCATCATTCGAGCCCCCGCCTCCTCTTTTCGCCCAGATCAACTGGCCTGCAGAATTATACTTTGCGAGAAAAACATCTTTATTCCCAACGGATGACAGGTTGCTTATCGTAGCGGAAAGTCCGCGAAAATCTGTGGTCCCTTCAAATGAACCTGTCACGTAAATATTGCCCGCTGAATCTACTGCGACACCTTTACAGATATTATTATGATTACTGCCGATTTTAAATCCCCAAAGCACATTGCCATTTGCATCATACTTCGCTACAAAGCCTCCTTTTGAGGTACCCGAAAACGAGGAGCCATAGAATGAAGCGAGGCCACTACCTTCATAATACCCGCAAATGATGACATTACCGGTAAGATAGTCGATGGCAATATCTTCTCCGTGTTCATTGGAACCCGTATGAGCATCTTTTGCCCATTGCCAAACTGGCTGAGCCGCCAGGTCAGTAAAACAGCACAGGCATGCAAATGCCAAAAGGACTCTGCAAAAAGTGAAAAAAAATCTTTGTAACTGATCAACCATGGGCATCGAGTAGTATATATACTAAATCATAATTATGCCATAGCCAGGAGTACGCATAATTAAGCCAGGAAGTCAATAATTACAGGTGATCCATCAGGGATATAAAATAAAACAAAAAAAACAGGATAATTTAGATGGAATTTTTTCTACAATGCTTTATTCAATACATTCCCAAAGCATCGTTCTTTGTGGAAGAGAATATTTATAGTCCGGCAGGGTAAATTCTGCCATATAAATGATCCTAAGGGTTTTTACGGACCTGTCCGGATGCTTTTCATTCCAAATTCTTTTTGAGTAATTGCAATAATACCCGCGCATAAATTCATGGTCCGAAAAAATCAGGTTTTCCGTATATTTCCTCCAGCGATCATTCCTAAACATGCTTACTATGCTTGCCGGCTTGTTGTAATGCGGCTCCTTACCGGTCAGCAAATCTATTTTTTCATTCTTAGCGGTAATTCCCTCCAGGATATACCAGCCATCATCCTTAAACACACCGGGAGCGAACATTCCCCAGTTCTGATCAAGGCGCAAACCATAGCCGATCCATCGAAGGTTGTCCGATAGTTTGCTTCTTATAAATGAAAGATTACTGAAGTTCCAGTCAAAAACGAAAAAGATAAGGAAAATCAGAACAGCTGTCCTCAGCCGTTCCCGGAAAGCAGGGATCTCATACACAGGCCTTTTCCATCTTATAATAAACTCTGCGAAATATGAAAGTGCAACAAAAGAATTCTGGATTCTCTTCTTCAGGAAATTTGTCCGCACTTCAAACCAATCCATGAATGAAGCTGGCAGGATGCCGATAGAAGTGGTTATTCCGATCAGCGGAAACAACCCGATAAATAATGTGCAGGCATTTATAAAATGAAAAAGCATGATGGAGAGAACCCCGATAGTGCGGAAAAGCTGATGTTTCACCGGGATAAAGAATAAAACCGGGACGAGCAATTCAAAATAATACGCTATCATGGTAAACTTCTTCAGAAGTTCAGGATAATAATAAACCGCTTTAATAACCGGGAAGGCGATCTGGTCCAGGCTGTATGCATAATACATTGCAGTGAAGTGAGTGCTCCATTCCGGCCCTTTCAGTAATGCTGAACCGGTATAGATATAGCAGATCTGTAATACATAAGCAACAGTGGCTGCTGAAATAATCAATGGATAGACCCGGGCAGGCCGGTCAATGATGCTGTCGCAGGAATACCTCGCTCCCCAGGGCAAAAAAATTCCCCAGAAAAGCACCATTCTCAACAGGTCATCGCCACCCTGAAGGATCAATCCATTACGGTTGTGCAGGGAAAGCATCATGAACCATGACAATATCGTAAACAACCGCGTACGATATCCGATAAAGAGCATTACCGCACAAAATGCGGAGAACATGAACAGCAGCAGCTGAACCTGCCACAGCCCGCTCATGGTGTGTATCGATATTGAATAGCCGTTCCAGGCATGCTGAAAGAGCATCTGCAGGGGAACAACGCCTGTATCGGAATAAAAAACCTCCAGGTCGGTGAGCCTGATACCGATATCAAATAAAATTACAGCTGCAATGCATATTCTCATCAGAGATAATGCACGGACATCCAATGAAAGGTATTTCATACGCGAATTGCCATAGCATAAATAAAGCCATCTAATGGGATGGCTTTATTTAATAATCAGGTCAATTATATATTACATTGTTGTTGACCCTGTAGATGAAGTTGAAGAAGTAGAGCTTGTTGAGCCAGTGCTTCCTGTTGATGAAGTTGATCCTGTAGAGCTTGTGCTGCCTGTTGTTGAACCGCTTCCGCCGGTAGAACCGCCACCGTTAGTTGAACCATTACCGGTTGAACCGCTGCCGCTTGTTGAGCCGCTGCCATTTGTAGATCCGCCACCATTAGTAGTGCCTGTGCTCTTTGTTGTAGAACCGCTCTTTGTTGTAGAACCGCTTTTTGTTGTGGACCCGCTCTTAGTAGTAGAACCGGAATCTTTAGTCGTTTTGGTTGTTGAACCTGATTCTTTGTTATCCCCTTTTGTAGAGTTTGTTCCTGAAGTTGTTTTATCAGAATTCTTTGTAGAATCACCATGGGTAGTAGAACCAGAATGAGTTGAATGAGTTGTTGCCTCATGATCCATTCCTGTTGTATTACCTTCTGTAGTTGTTTCTGATTTTGCAGCAGTACCTTCTGCCGATGCAACAGATGTTCTTGTGAAACCAAGAACAACCAGTGATGATGCTATGCAGCCCGCAATGAATAAGTGATTTTTTTTCATAGTTGTAGTTTTTAAAAGATTTAAAATAGTTTGGTTAATAGTTTAATAGTTTTTTTGAAAACTTATTAAAAACTCATACCAGCATTTTAAGGTCACAACTGCAGTCCGGAAAAAAGCGGGGATATTTTTGCTCAGTTAAGGAAAGTCACTTAAAGGGAAATGATTATTTCCCATGGCCCCGTTTGCTTTCAAGCCCCTGGGGTGCCTGGGCGCTGAACTTTTCCTTTACTACGTCTGCGAATGATCTTTTTTCAATTTTCGAATCAAGCCACGAAATATAATCGAAGTATTCAAAAGCTTTACTCTCATATTCATCATTCGCAATCTCCCTGAAATCATTTCTTAATTCTATAAATGCAGCCAATTGCTGCCTGGAAGTGTGGATGCGTGGCATTTTTTTCCTGATGAACTGAAGAACAATATTCTCCATTTTATATAAACGCCTGCTCTTATAAAGAAACCTGTAGGTAGACACTGCATTATATTCTAACAGCCTGATGTTACCCAATTCAAAGTGAAGGATCAGGTTGAGGATTCTCACCGCACTTTGAATGTCATATCTCAATTCTTTCTGGTAATCATTCAAAAGCTTATTAATGATCCCGAGGGCTTTTGAAAATTCTGCAGTTCCAAAGTAGGAGTAGAATAAATTATAAAGCAGCGTGATCTTTTCAATTATATTGATCTTATCATGATATTTCTCCAGCCCCTCAAGTACAGTTTCACGTATGGAACTGCTTTTCTCAAATTCTCCTGAATCAAGGTACATCACCATTTCAAAAATATAAGAGTTCACAAACCGGCTGACCTCTATATTTGTCGACTTTACCGGAAATGATCTCAGCTTATCAAGTGTCGTATTAAAATTCTTATACTGGTGAAGGTGGATCTGGCAAAGAAGTACATTATACAAGGCGGTAAGATAAATTTTCGGGGTTTCCTTTATCTTATTCGGATACTGTTCAATAAGCTTCATCTGTTCGCTTGCGATCCGGAAACAGGCGGCATTATCACCCTTAGCATGATTATAAATGAGATGGATATGATAAAAGTATTGCTTGTCTTCAAAACTCAAAGCTTTCAGGATCGAACTGAGTAAAGGATGCTTAATAACAGATTGGAATTGTTCGAGCTCTTCTTTATTCCTTGCTTCTTTAATTTTCCTGTTTATCAAAACTATCCGGTTATATAAGTGCCTGTACTGGATCGCATTCTTCTGGGCATCCACTGTGTCCATTTCCTCTTCCAGGGCACCTTCCAGCATTTTTTCATATTTCTCCACCGGGAGTAATTCTATCAGGACCTTTTCCTGCCATACATTAATTTCGAGCTGCGGCAGGATTAATTCATTAGACATCGCAAGCTCCTTTGCGCGTTCAAGGATTTTTGCACATTGCTTATATAGTCTTTTATTATACAGGACTGCTACATCTTCCATCATTTCCCTCAGCTGCGAATCAACGCTATTACCGGAATTGATTATCCGCAGGCTTTTAAGTATCTGGTTCTGAAGATAATTTTTAACTGCAGGCAGGCGCTTAAGAAATTCCTCGCCCGCAAACATTTTCCTGATCTTCTTCTCATCATAATCCCCGATCTTTTCAATTGCATCAAAAAGCTTAATATATCCCTTTTCCCCGCTTTGAAGATCAGCAAACATCTTTAAATAACGTTTTTCAGACTTATTCAGGGAACCTATTAAACGGGCCAGATCATCCATGGGTTTGATATTATTTCAACCTTTAAAAACATAAAATTAATTGATTATCAGTGATTTGAAAACAATCAATGCAAATTTAATAAAAAAGGGATTAGTATTTCCATGAAAGTATGGTTTTGACAGGAGATAATCAAAGTATAATTTTAACATCAAATGATCACATTATGAAAGCGGCACTCAACTACAGGTACCCCGTACTCGAAACTTTTACAATCGCTTATTACGAGATGACAGGAAAAGTAATCTCAGAACATTCAAAACAGATCGCCATGGAAAATAGAAAAAATATTAACGTTCTTATCGCGGATGACGATGATGACGATCGTGAATTTTTTGCGGAAGTGATTACTGACCTTGCTCCCGAGGTAAAAATCAGCTGTGCAAAAAACGGGGCCACCCTCATGGCCCTTATCAATGAACCGGAAACAGTTCTCCCGGATCTTATTTTCCTGGACCTCAATATGCCCTGTAAAAATGGGAGGGAATGCCTTAAAGAAATCAAAAAAAGTCCCCGGTTACGGCATATTCCTATTATTATATATTCCACATCCTCGAATGTGAAGGATATTGAGAATGCCTATACGGAAGGTGCGGACCTGTATGTTACGAAACCGAACACGTTCCCGGAATTAAAAAGAATGGCAAAGAAAATATTGAATATTGACTGGAACAGCTTTATTCTGAACCACAGAATTGAAAAATTCGTTTTAAGATAGCACTGAGGAAATCTGTTCACAAAACAAACAATAAGAGAAACAGTTGGTATTAATTTTTCTCTAATGCGGTGAACATAATTTGTTCGATCCGTAATCGAAATAATTATTGTTTTGTTTAGATATAAAACACTCCTGTAACAGGGAGTGTTTTATTTTTTTACAGGCTTAGCCTGAGCCTTATGAATTGTGATAATCCATGTAATGAGATTTCGCGTTTTTTACTTTTAAGGTATTGACGGATCTCTTTTACATGAAGGCTTCCGGTTTCCAGGATAGCTTCATTAAGCTCCGAGGGGCTGATTCCCCATTTACGCGTCCAGTAGCTAACTGTTTTCTGTTCTCCCGGATAAATAATATGATCTCTCATTGTTTATTTTTTTTCTTTTTAAAACACTGGCCTCCGCGGTGCATCCAACTATGAATTTTCCCCTTTCGGCCCTGCATATCTATACAAACTATATTCCCGCTCTAAACCCGGACTATCCGGCATATTTTTAGCCACCACTTTGAAAACGATTAACATGTTACCCTTGTTACTTAAAATAACTCCCGGCAGGCTTCGCTCAATAGCGGGGGATATAAAAAAATGTGTCAAAGCGGTGAACCTGATCTATGTAACGGATACCGAACCCGGGATCCAAAGGGTAAAGAAGGGGAAAGGCTTTATTTACATATACCAGGGTCAAAAATTATCGGATAAGGAAGAGCTGGAACGTATAAAGAAGATCGTGATACCGCCTGCATGGAAAAATGTATGGATCTGCAGCATCAACAATGGCCATATCCAGGCAACGGGTGAAGATTTAAGAGGCAGAAAGCAATATAAGTATCACCAGCTGTGGAATGAATTACGGAACCAGACCAAATTCAGCAGGCTCCTTTCTTTTGGTGAAAAGCTGCCGCAGCTCAGGTTAAAACTCGAAAAAGACCTTTCCTTAAAAACACTCTGTGAAGAAAAGGTTCTCGCAACTGTCATCAGTCTTATGGAAAGAACGTATATCCGGATAGGGAATAGTGAATATGAAAAACTTTACGGCTCTTACGGTCTTACCACACTTAAAGACCAGCATGTAAAAATTGAAGGAAACTCGATGCTGTTTGCTTTTAAGGGAAAGAAAGGCATCACGCATAAAATAACCTTGCAGAATAAGAGGCTTGCCCACATAGTGAAACAGTGCCGTGAGATCCCGGGGAAAGAGCTTTTCCAGTATTACGGCCAGGACGGGCAACGCCATTCCATCGACTCAGGAAAAGTTAACCGGTATATCCATGAGAATACAGGCGAGGATTTTACTGCTAAAGATTTCCGTACCTGGGCCGGAACGCTGAATGCCCTTCGCGCTTTTAAACAAGTTGGTAACGCGGACACTGAAACCGAAAAAAAACGAAAGCTTATCGAAGTGCTTGACTATGTCAGCAGGAAGCTTGGGAATACAAGAACGGTATGTAAGAAATATTATGTCCATCCAATGATCATCGATCTTTATGAAAAGAAAAGTCTCGACCAGTATCTTGAGGAATTAAATAATATTGAAAAGGATGATGGCCGGAGCGGCCTTACGGCAGATGAAAAAATCCTTATGAAAATCCTGCGGTCTAAATAGGTTTGACCTTATACTTTACCTGGCATTTATTACAGAAAAAACTTCTTCTGTCTCTTTTACCCGTCCATTTCAAGGTAGTACTCCCGTTGCAGTCCGGGCAGGTTTTCTTCGTGTGCATTTTGAAATTCTTTTTTAACTCGAACCGCTTCTTCCAGAATAAAAAGTCAAAACAATAAGCACGGGTGATCTTGATAATTTCCTTTAACTTCTTCTCAGGAATATTCTTTACCCGGGTTTCAGGATGCACTTTGGCAAGATACAAGACCTCATTTTTAATAATATTCCCCACTCCGGCAAATATTTCCTGATCCAGGAGAGAGTCACATATCATTTCGTTCTTTTGTTCAATAACAGCACGGTAAGCTTTTACAGGGCTCCATTTATCGGACATTGTATCTGTTCGCCAATCGTAAAGGTCTTCTGTCCTACCCTCCACTATCCTTACGGAACACGTATAAAAATTTATTTCTCCATTCCTGAATAGCAGCTGAAGCCTGGGAGGCGCGTCTTTACGCTCATTGATCCGATAGGATCCGAACATCAGCAGGTGGATCCTGATAAAGAAACCGTCAAAGGATATAAGGCAGTGTTTTCCCCAGCTCTGAATATCCGAGATCTTCTTTCCCTTCATGCGTAAAAGATCGATCTTGGCATTGCCTGAAACCTCAAGGACTTTTTTACCGATAAACCCGCTTAACTCTTCTTTTAGAATAACAATGGATGGACCTTCAGGCATAACCGGGGCAATAAAAAACACCTTCTTCATTACTAAGGAAGGTGTTTGGATGAATAAATTTATTTTTTCTTATTAACTGCCAGCGCTACAATCCCTCCGATGAATAATATCCCGCCAATGATCGGAGACCATTGCACCGGGTGGCTTTCCTCTTTGTTCACTTCCAAAGGGCCCAGGTCAACAACCTTTTCCTTTGTTACAAAGTTAAAGCCCGTGATAGCCATCATCAAGGCTCCAACTACGATCAGAATAATTCCTAAAGCTCTCATTTTTAATATTTTTTAGTTTATACCAAAGCCCTATAAAATTACTTGCCAGAAGGGATCATGTGTTTTTAATGGCACCATATTTTAAACTTCCAAAGAAAATATCTACAATGAAAAAGCTGGGAATCATACTATTAATTGCCGCGTGCAGCCAATGCTATGCGCAGCAGTACAGGAAATATATAAGGAAAGCGGAAAGGGCTGTGAGCCATGTCAATTATCCCAAAGCCCTTGAAAATTACGACAAGGCGCTTGCTCAAAATGAAAATGGCTATGAAGCGAATGCAGGAAAAGGGATGCTCCTGGGTGAATTGATGGAAAAGTATGAACAAGCCGTACCATACCTGGAGAAAGCCCTTGATAAAAGCAGCAAGGACACCCTCCTGACAATTTATTACACGTTGGGCAAATGCTATCATTACCTGGGTGATTATAACAGGGCCCTGTTCTGCTATAATAAACTGAATGCTTATGAGGAGATCGGCAACCCGATGTTCTCGCTGGAACTCAATAAAAACATCGCGGATTGCAATTATGCCCTTGAGCATCTATCCTCTGCACCTAATACAAAAGTATTGGTTTCAAATGCCGGGAACACCATTAATTCTACCGATCCTGAATATGCACCGGTGCTGCTCAGTCCAAATGAGCTGCTCTTCACCTCTAAAAGAAAAGATAACAGCAAAGAAAAAGTAAATAAATGGGATGGGAAATACTTTGAAAGTATGTATCTGTCCAGAATTGATAACGGGAAGCTAACGGCTCCGGTCAGATACACCCGTCCTGACCTTCAAAAAAATTCAAAGTTCCTCAAATATAATGAATCTTCAGTATCAGTTTCACCTGATGGGCGGTCGATGTTCATCTACAGGGGCGGTGACATTTTCATCGTGCCGGTAAAAGACCACGGCAAAAAACCCGAAAAACTCGATAAGAAAATTAACCATTCGAAATATCAGAACCATGCTGCTATTTCGAAAGATAATAACACGATCTATTTTTCAAGTGAAGCAGCTTATGGTTATGGCGGCACTGACATCTTTATGTCCCAAAGGAACAGTAATGGAGAATGGACGGAAGCCCGTCTGCTTGATTCTACCATCAATACTGTATTTAATGAAGATGCTCCGTTTATAACAGAAGACGGCACGCTTTATTTCGCATCCGAAGGACATCCCGGCTTTGGAGGATATGATATTTATAAATCGAGGCAGGAGAATGGGAAATGGACAAAACCGGTCAACCTCGGTCAGCCGATCAATTCACCAGGTGAGGATATATTCCTTACGCTTCTTACCGAAAATGAAGGTTATTATTCATCCGCACGCCCAGGCGGTTCGGGTGACCTTGATATTTATCAAATCAGCCTGGATCCCGGTTTAAAAAAGGACAGTGTTGCAGATCCTTTGCTTGCAATTAAAGATCCTAAAGAATTGGAAAAACCGTTAAAATCAGCTGGAACAGATCCTAAGAAACCTGAAACAGGTACGAAGAACAAGTATTTAAATGAATCCGAATTAAAGGCCATGGGCTGGAATAATGCCCCACTCTACTTTAATTATAATGAGTATTCACTGAATGAAGAGGCAATGGCTGTACTAAATAAAAACCTGGAAGTGTTAAGAAAGAACAGCAATATAAAGATCGATATTAACGGGTATTCCGATGCCCGTGGTGAGGAAAGATATAATATCTATTTATCGGGAAACCGGGCCGCTGCCGTTAAACAATACATCCTGAATAAAGGAATAGACCGGGCGAGGATTAGGAATACCGAAGGAAAAGGTGAAAAAGACCTTGTGAATAACTGCGGGGATGGAACCGAGTGTACGGAAGAACAGCATAAAGAAAACAGGAGGGTACAAGTCCAGGTACTCAATCCAAATTATAAACCGGAAGGAATGGTTAGCACCGATGCGAGATAAGCCGGAGCAATATAAAAAGAAAGTCCCTGCATTCCTGCAGGGACTTTCTTTTATCACAAAACATCAAATAATTTATTTAACATTATTTTTACGCATATCTTTTAATGAAGTTTTCAATTCATCCATATCGTGATTAAACTCACGCTTAAAAGATTCCCACTTGTCATTATTATCATAATCCTGGTTAAGCTTAACCCTTAGAGCTTTATTTTTCTGCTCAAGAGAATCAATTCTTCTTTCATACTCCACGCGGACATCTTCCTTTTCATTTTTGATGTCAGAGCGGTAAGTTTCAAAATCCCGGTCATTTTCACGCAACCTGTTCTCCGAATCTTCACGGAACTCACGCTGAGCATTTCGTAGGTCTTCATTTGCTTCAGCAACATTTTCCTGTGCGTTCTCAAGTTTTTGCTCCTTGGTCTGGCAGGAAGTTAAGACGCCAGCTATACCAGCGACAGCAGCGATAATGATTGTTTTTGTTTTCATGATGGTTTTTTTTGGTTTGTATTGGTTTATAAACATTTAATATCTCACCCCGATAGTTGCCTGGAGCCAGATGTTTTTATAACGTGGAGTATTAGCAGAGCCGTCACTGTGGTTCTGCTGAAGGTCAAAGTTGTAACGTCCTGAAAAAACAAAACGTTTGATATTAAGATCAAAACCTAAAGCTGCACTAAGAACATTCTTGCGGATATCGTCATTTTTAAATTCCTGCTGCTGAATAAATGCAGATGTATTATTTCTAAATACATCTGTACGGGCAAGCAGGTAAGAATATTGAGGGCCGCCCAGCAGAGTAAGAGCTCTTATCGGCTTAAACTCTACAAGAACCGGCACGTCCAGGTGTGTTGTAGTCCGGCTGAGATCATATGAGTTCTCAAGCAATTTCCCTGTTGCATGAAATCCTTTCTGCGATACGAGGGCACCGGGCTGGATACCGAGATATTTTCCTAGCGGGACAGAGAGGAAAACTCCGCCTGCAAAACCATACTTTGGTTCTGTACTGAACTCATCTCCTTCTTCATCGTATACATTAGAATTATTAAATCCGATCTTAATTCCGGGATGCATTTTATTCCTTTCATCCGTGGTCTTCACCTTTTTAGGTTCATCCTGCGCTACAAGACAGCCTGTTGATGCTATCAATGCCACTGAAATCAATATCTTTCTCATAATCATTTGCTTTTATAATCTGCATTCAAAATCAATTCCCCTTCAACACTTAAAAGTTTATACCATTAACAGTCCCTATACAAGAACAACCAGGAGCAACTGACAACCGGGGCGTAATTTCCTCAGAATAACAGTTCAACTCCGGAGCGGGATTTCGCACTGTTCCTGCAATTCCAGTATCGATAGCTAATGGCATAGAAATTTAAAAACTGTATTGACCTCAATAACTAGACTCTTATGAATAAAACTCAACTCAACGTATTTATTGCTGATGAAGACAAGATAATGACTACTGCATTAAGCAATGACTTAAAACAGCATTTTGGCTCTGATATAAACATCCGGATTTTTAATGATGCAAAAAACTGCATTGAAAATATGGATGACAATACCCACCTGGTAATTATGGCGTATGATTTTAAAAAACGCCAGGGACCCAGCAATGGGATTGAAATGTTGAAATTTATAAAGAAGACGCATCCACTTACAGAAGTGGTCATCCACTCTTCAAATGATGACCTGAAAGTTATATTAAAATCAATAAAGCTTGGTGCAAAAGGATATGTAGTTAAACAAAGCGAATCATTTTCACAGATCCGTTCAATCATACGGAGGCGGTTTACTGAACCTATCAGAAAGATCATTACAGAATTCGGAGTCAATAAATTCCTGGTAATATTCTTTTCAATTTTTGTAATTATGGGCGTTGTTGCATGGCTGCTGATTAATAAAAAGATATAACCGGAGAGCACACATTAATACTTTGCCGGATTAAAATAACACCAGAAATGAGTGTTTTCAAGTTATGATTATGAAAAAGCTCGATAAAAACGGCAGGAATAAAAAGTTCGGTATCTTTGAGCGGTTCTCAACCAATGTCAGCAAAGCAGCGGGCAGTACACCGGCATTTTTAACTGCATTGGGAATAGTGATTACCTGGGCGATATCAGGGCCGATATTCAACTATTCAGAAACCTGGCAGCTGCTCATTAACACCTGCACCACTATTGTCACATTCTTAATGGTGTTTCTCATCCAAAAATCTCAGAACAAAGATTCGCTTGCAATCCAGTTAAAGCTGAATGAACTTGTAGCGGCACATGAATATGCAAGCAACAGGCTCGTAAGTGTTGAGGATATGACCGAGGATGAATTAAAAGTCATAAAAAAATACTACCGGAAGCTTAGCCAGATATCCAAAGAAGAAAAAAGCCTGCAGAAATCACACTCTATTGATGAAGCGGAGGAGAACCACGAGCACAAAACCACCAAAGGGCGTACTCATCCGAAAAAGAAAAAATAACATATAAAAAAAATAACATATAAAAAAGGCTGTCATTAAATGACAGCCTTTTTTTGATTTTATCCTGGTTTAGTTCAATACCATCTGTTCTTTTTTACGCATCGTGCTGTTTGGGATCCCGAGCAGTTCGCGGTATTTAACCACGGTCCTCCGCGCGATGTTGACATCCTTCTGCTTAAGGAGGTTCATGATATCAGTATCTGAAAGAGGCTTTTGCTTGTTTTCATCCTTCACGATCTTCTGAATAAGATCCTGTACCTGGATTGCTGTAGATGCAGGGCCGTCTTCTGAATCGGAAACAAGTGCCCTCATGAATAAATTTTTCAGGCTGAAGATCCCGAACGGGGTTTGAACATGTTTGTTACTGGTAATACGGGAGATTGTACTGATATCAAAACCTGTACGGTTTGAGATATCCTGCAGGATCATCGGGCGGAGTTCCTGAATATCACCGCTTTTAAAGAAGTCTGGCTGCATCTGAACAATCACCGTAATGATCTTCAGCATCGTGGTTTCTCTTTCCTTCAATGCATTGATCAGAGAATGCGCGTCAGAAACAAGGGTCTGAAAATAGTTCTCAGCCTGTTTTTTCTCATTCGCATTGGCAGCTGACATTGACTGGGCGGAAAACTCGGGGTTTACCCGGAGCTTTGTAAACTCAGAAGATGTTAAAGCTATATATAATTCGGAGTCTTCGATCGTTACCTCAAAATCGGGAATGATCTGTTCCTTGATAAGTTCATATTTATTGGCCTCGGTTATAGGTTTAGGGTTCAGCTTCTTTATGTAATTCATACATGCTTCAAACTCTTCGCCTGTAATTCCAAGGTCGTTCTTGATTTTCTGAAAATTCTTCTGAACAAAGTTCTGATAATGATCTTCAAATATCTTTAAACAATGATCCCTTGTGGGGCATTTTTTTGTTTTGCGTCTTAACTGGAGAAGCAAACATTCGTGAAGGCTTCTTGCACCAACACCGGCAGGTTCGCATTTCTGGAGAATATCCAACGCAACTTCCATCTCCTCTTCCTGCATCATTTTTCCTTTGAGGAAAGCATAATCGTCAATTACATCCCCGATGCCTCTTCTTAAATAACCATCATCGTCAAGCTCATCCACGAGGTAGCAAACGATATTTGTCATTTCAGCACTGAGGTTCATCATATGGATCTGTTCTTTCAGGTTTTCCTGGAGTGAACTGAACTGGATAACCGGTGCTTCGTAATAATCCTCATTGGAAACGGGCTGTTTATAATTCTTTTCAAAAAGATCTTCATCATCCTTGTTCCACATGAGCTCGTTGTCAAATTCAGTTTCCACCTGAGTTTCCGGCTCTTCCTGGTTATCACCCTGGTCTTCGGCTTCCAGTACCGGATTTTGCTCCAGTTCGTTAGCGATATATTCCTGCAGGGCATATCCCGACAAATGCATAATGTGCATTAGTTTCATATGCTGCTGAGACATATAATATCCGCGTTTTAACTGCTGGCTCTGTTTCTGATTTTGTTGCTGATTCATAATGCTTTTCAAATTAAAATGAATGGTTACCAATTGCGAATGGCAATGTATTAGCCGTATTTTAATTTCTTTTTAATGATTGATTCCGGCTTCCGCCTTTTTATGTGTGAATTTTTCAATTAGATCGGTGATCCAGTGTGTGATCTTCGGCTTGTTGTCTTCCGCAAGGTTACTTGCAACATTCTTGGCAAGGAATGGTACGATCAAACGGGTGATAAAACCGGAATTTCTCAGGACAACATTTTTAATCAGCTTCTCAGCCAGGAACCCTGCTGAACTGCCTACAATACTGTTATCATGACTGGCAAGAATATTCATCGGTTTCAGGGATTCTTTGATTTCGCTGAAATCCTTTTTTATTTCCGTTTCAAGAAAAACTTTTCGCATATATAAACGCTGGCGTTCTTCCCTTAATTCTGCAAGTGTGTTAATTGTTCTCATGAATCGTGATTTTTTTAAGGATTGCATTGATAATCGGCATCTTGATCCAATTCTCCCTGTTAACGTAGAGTAAAATTGCTATCAGCAGGTAAAAAGCTCCGACAGATAAAAAGCCTATGGAAGGACTGTTAAAGTATTCACCCAGTGCCCAGGCTCCTCCGATACTAAGAAACATAAGGATAAAAAGACCAAGCATTCCCAGAATGGCACCTGCGGCCATTGAAGAGATCACACTTGTTGCTTTATCCTGTGTATTCAGAATAACGATATCTAAACGTGTCTCCGTATAATCTTTTATATCGGTGAACATCTTTTCCAGTTTATCTTTTACTTCCATAGGTTTTTAGTTTTCTTGTAATTAGTGAGAATTGTTTGAAGTAGATGAAGCAACATTTGACGCAGTTTGCTTAGCTTTATTTTTCATATTGCTTAACTCGTCTTCTGCTCTCCCTTTCAATTCATCAGCTTTTGTCATAGCTTTTTCTTTCAATCCGGCTAACATTTCTTTACCTTCTCCGATTTTGTCTGTAAGCTCGTCAATTAAATCCCCTGTGTTATCAGAGATCTTTTGTCTTAACTCACTTCCTTTGCTTGGAGCGAATAATAATCCTAATACTGCACCTGCTGCTGCACCGAGCACCAACGCGCCTAAAATTTTTCCATTGTCTGACATAGTGTTTTTATTTTAAGTTGTTTTATAAATTTTTACTTGTACAAATGAATAATCGTGCCGAACATAAAAGTCCCTGGAATCAAGGCAATCGGAAATAAACCGAGTAAGTGGCTCAACATTGTGTAGAATTAATTTCCATTAAACAGGATAATGTCGTTCTTTACATGATTTGCACTCAGGCATCTCTTTTGGAATATATAGTGTAATATTTTTAAAATGAAAGATTCCAGTCCCCTATTAAAAGCTAAAAACCTGGCCACGGAAGGCTCTATCCTTTTGAGTGAAAAAACGCTCGAGAAGGCTGAAAACGCGAAGAATTTTTTCTCGCGGACCGGCAACATGACCATCTTTACGCTGCAGGCAATCAAACTTTCCTTCTCACTGCCCTTTGAATTCAGGGAGTTCCTGAAACAGTGTTATGAGATAGGCAACCGTTCTCTCCCCCTTGTCGGCATTACGGGAGCTATTATGGGATTAGTGCTTACGATCCAGTCAAGGCCTATTCTTAATGATTTCGGTGCCGAAAGCATGCTGCCGCAAATGGTAGCAGTTTCACTGATCCGGGAAATAGGGCCAGTAATCACAGCATTGATCTGCGCAGGTAAGATCGGCTCGGGGATCGGGGCAGAGCTCGGGTCTATGAAAGTGACCGAACAGATAGATGCAATGGAAGTTTCAGCTACCAACCCCATGAAATACCTCGTGGTAACACGGGTAATGGCTGCCACACTTATGATCCCCATTCTTGTTTTGTTTGCCGATGCCCTCGGGATGGTAGGAAGCTGGATAGGTGTTAATATAAAGGATGACCTGAACATTGTTCTTTACTTTGCAAGGGCGTTCAGCGCGGTTGAATTTATCGATTTTATCCCTGCTTTCATCAAATCATTTTTCTTCGGGGCCGTTATCGGCCTGGTGGGTTGCTACAAGGGGTACAATGCAGGCCGGGGAACAGAAAGCGTGGGAATAGCAGCAAATTCAGCAGTAGTCCTTTCATCGCTCCTTATCATTGTGGTCGATCTGATTGTTGTTCAAATTACAGATATCATTTTATGAGCGACCCGGGAAACAACATGGAAAAAGTCGTGGAAATAAGGAACCTTAAGAAGTCCTTTGGTGAACAGCATGTTCTGAAAGATGTTTCCCTTGACCTTCTTAAGGGAGAGAACCTTATTGTACTTGGAAAATCAGGCACAGGAAAATCCGTCCTGATAAAATGCATTGTTCAATTAATGAAAGCCGACAGCGGAAATATTAAAGTGCTTGGGGATGATGTGGAAAAGCTGAATGCGGAAGAACTTGCCGAAATGAGGAAAAAGATAGGGTTTCTTTTCCAGAGCGGGGCACTGTATGATTCGATGACGGTAAGAGAAAACCTTGAATTCCCGCTAAGAAGGATCAAAAAGGGAATTACTGAAAAAGAGATAAAGGAAAAAACGAATGAAGCCCTTGAAAATGTCGGACTCGCCAGCGCACTCAACAAAATGCCTTCGCAATTATCAGGAGGGATGAGAAAACGGATAGCACTGGCAAGAACCATTATCCTCGACCCTTCAATCATCCTTTATGATGAGCCGACAACAGGCCTTGATCCTATAACATCGCAGGAGATCAGCATACTAATTAACGATATTAAAAACAAATACAATACCTCCTCCCTGATCATAACGCATGATATGCCTTGCGCGAAAACGGTGGCCGACAGGGTGGTAATATTGAAGGAAGGTGGCGTATATGCCGAGGGAACGATTCAATCTATTCAGAAATCAGAGGATCCGTGGATCCAGTCATTTTTTAAAGAATAACAAATTATGGAAACTACATCAAAATTTAAAACAAGATTAGGATTATTTGTCGCAGCCGGGTTGGTGCTGTTTGTAGCGACAATATTTTATATCGGAAGACAAAAGCACCTTTTCAACCCGGTATTCCGGATCAATAGTATGTTCAAAAACATCAACGGGCTCCAGATCGGGAATAATGTCCGTTTTTCCGGAATCAACGTGGGAACCGTGGATAACATACAGATCCTCAATGATACTACGGTAGAGGTTAGCCTTATTGTTGATAAGGATGTACAGAAGTTCATAAAAACCGATTGTTATGTTACCATTGGTTCTGAAGGTCTTATAGGTGATAAGATCATAAATATCACACAGGGAAGTGCGGTAACGGTTGTGAATGAAGGACAGTTCCTTCCTTCCAATGAACCCCTGGAAACGGATGCAATCCTTGCCAGCCTTAAAGTTACAGGGGAGAATGCGGAAGTAGTATCGGACCAGCTGGCTCAAATCTTGTACAAGATAAACAGCGGGAAAGGGACATTCGGGATGCTCATAAATGACAGCAGCATGGCGACTGATATTAATTCCACCATTACAAACCTGAAAAGAAGTACAAAAGGGCTTGATGAAAATATGGAAGCCGCTAAACATAATATCCTGCTCAGAGGTTACTTTAAGAATAAGAAAAAGAACCAGGAAGATAAGTCTGATAATAAGACGCAGGATACAAACAAAAAGAATGACAGCGGATTATTGAAAAAAATATTCAATAAAAAAGACAAGAAAAATGATACAATCAAATAATCCGGATAATGCAAAAAAGGGCCCGGAACCTACACCTAATGATCCTGAAAAGTATATCCCTGCAAAGCAGGATGATGATAATGACTCAACCCGCCCGGAACCAGGGGTTAAAGACCCTAAACGCACTGATCCTACAAGGATCCCCGAGCCTCCGAAGGTTGATCCCACACGCATAAACAATCCGGGTAAATAATTTAAAATGATTGATTTTAATCAATAGCCTGATAATATCTATATCTTTGCCATGTATTATTTGTATGATATAAAGAATAAAAAGAATCAAGAACTGCTTAAAGAAAGCCTGGCGGAAATGAATGCACGCTGTATTTTAATTATTGATGATGAGAAAGAGCTCTGTGTGCTGTTGGAAAATTTCCTTGCAAAGAAGACCCTTGAGATCGATTATTCAAATTCACTGGAATCAGGAGTTGAGAAGTTTAAAAAGATGAACCCCGACCTCCTCATCCTTGACCATAATTTACCAGACGGTAATGGTATCGACAATATCTCAATGTTTAAAAAGCTTAACAATTCATTAAAGATCATCATCATCAGTGCAATGTCAAATCTCCGGAATGAGGCATTGGAAAAAGGCGCAGATTTCTTTATTGAGAAGCCAATCAGTTTCAGTCAGCTGAACACCATACTTGCAAAAGACTAACTCATTATATTTCCCCGTTTTGGGGATTTTTTTTCTCATCTTGGCTTTTAGTTTAAACTCTGCAAAATCAACCCTGACCGGTCAACATGGCTAAACTCGAATAGAATCAACAGGTTTAGGAATAATATAAAAAAAACAATAACAGCATTTGATTCCGGCACGCTTTTTACAATATAGATAATACCTACCTAAATGTTCTGTGTAAAAAAAAACGAGGGTATTTGAAAAAATACTTGTCCCATCTCTCAGTATAGCAAGATCCAAAAGATCTTGCTATACTTCTTTTAGGCCGGTCCACAATTCTTAGAATTAAACTACTTAATAATAAATCTACCAGCTACAGTGGCAGTCATTCACCTATTCAGATAAAAAATTCCCCATATCATCTGTAAAGCAGTCTGGCATGATTCCTTAAACAATTTAAGTACATACACTCTATATATACAATAAAGTCTTTAAGGAGACCTTTATTCCAAAAGCGCAGCCGGATCAGATCCGTTTGCGCTTTTTAGCTTTAGAGGCGTGCATAAAAAAAGAGCGGTAAACCCGCTCTTTTTTTTATTCTGGATGAATTAAATTCTTAATAATAATCTTCATCATCATTATTAAACCCACGGCCTCCCCTGTTCTGGTGAGTGCGGTAATCGCCTTCATCGTATCTCCTGTTATCAAATCCTCTTGTATCACGGCTCCTGTCATGCCTTCTATCAGAATGGTCTCCCCTGTGGGAATCACGCTCTGAATTATCGTTTAAAAAAGAATCATGGTTGTAAGATTCATTGCGGCCTTCTTCAATGTCATTCCAGCGATTCCTCTGTCCGCCAAAGGATCTTCCAGTTCCATTATCATTCCGGTGGTTCCCTCTTTCATTCCGGCCTTCGTTGTAGTGGTTGCCATACATATTGCCTGAATTCCTGCTGGTATCGTAACCGTTGCCGTTACGCCCGGAATTATAGTTCCCCTGGTAATCATCCCTGTTCCCAAAATGATTCTCATTTCTGCTGCTGTTATAACTGCCACGTTCACCAGTGTTATAGCCCCTGTCGCTGTCATAACCCCTGCCATACCCTCTGTCATTATCCCTGCCGCTGTTACGGCTGTCATTACGGTAGCTGTTATTATCGTTATAGCGCTGATAGTTCTGGTCGGAAGAATAACCGCTTTCCCTGCCGGGAACATAGTTCCCTCTTGAGTTCCTGTTATTCATATTGGAGCCGTTATACTGCTCATGATTATCACCGTATGACTCATTATATCCATGATTATCATACTGGCTGTTGCGTTGATTGTAATTCCGGTCACTTTGCTGGTTAGCATATTTTGATGAACGATGGTTGTTGTTACCACGCTGCCCGCGGTGTCCTGAAGGCTCATCATGACCATGCTCATTCCTATACCGCGCATTTCTTTCGCTGTTGTAACTGTCCGTATCCGAAATCCCGTCTTCATTGGCAAATTCTGCAGAACTTCTCTTAGCCCGGGAGTGAAGATCAGTTTTTTGGGCATCACTGCCTTTTTTTAATTTGGAAACAATAGAATCCGGTTTATCATTGATCCCATCCGAATTACCTTGCTGATGTTTGGAAGAGGACTTTTTCTGGTCGCCCTTCTGCTTTTTATTCTTCTCCATAGTAAATATGTTTTAAAGTTAATGTTAACCCTGGGCAGCACTTCCGCCCTCGTTATCCTTTTTATGCTCACGCTTCTCAATGTCTTCCACATCTTTAATGAACCTGGCAACGTGCGGATCGCTATATGCACCGTAAGCATCGGTAAGAGTTCCTTTTTCCCCGCTTACCGTTTCTATTGCATATAACACAGCGCTGTCAGCCGGATCCGATTCACCTTCAAAACGGTAAAAATTCGTGATCTTGACTTCTTCAGGGGCGTATATTTTTTCAGTGGTGAGGGATTTTAATCCGTGTTTTATTGCCTTGAACTGCGTTGCAAATCCTGAGGCTAACAATGAATTTATACATGAAGATAAGGTCTTCATGTGCTCCTTATCCATATCATTGTTAAGGTCTAATTGAGATGATTCCATAATGTGAGTTTTTAGTTGCTTACCTATATAATATAAAATAGGTGCCAGCTAAAATCTCTATTGATAAGAAACAACTGAAGGCTGTGAGATATCAAAACCTCTTACCCCATAATCTGTTGTTTTAACCGGATTTATCTTAATTACATTGTTTTTTACTCCCGGAATCGTAGGATAGAAGGCAATAGAAAACTGGAAGTGACTGGTGATGAGGTAATCATTCTTCAGGAGAAGTCCGATGCCAAATGAGGAATATAAAGGGCTCCTGGTGAAGCCGCTCTTTTCTGTTCCCAGCATACCGAAAGAACATACTGCAAAGGGCCCGAACCTGAACCCGAGAATATTCCACGGGGCGTATGATTGCAGCTGGAAGGTAAGTGTGAGTTTCTCAGTGCCTTTTAATCCGTTACTGTTAAATCCTCTTATCCCGTAATCATCATTGAGGCTTAATGTTTCGTATGATTTCCTGTCAAATCCAATAGTGTATTGAGGTTTTATAAACTGCCGGAGTTTCCACCTGCCTATTCTTATGATATTACTGAAATAGTTTATTCCTGTAAGGAAACACCCTTCTTCCGATTTACGGTTCCTGAAAAAGGTACCATACTCAACGTACATGTTGAAATATCCCCATTTATAAAAGTTGGCCATGTAAGCACGGGCAGCCGCGTAGAATCGCGGCACACTGTCTTTAACCTGGTACCCCCCTACGATCGAATATGCCCTGCCGGTGGGAATATCTTCAATGAACCCATATTTAAAAATATAATTGTCAAGCTTATAATGTCTCTTTGATAAACCAATACTTGCCAGGTAAAAATTTTCATTCGCATGCAGCCTTAATGAATCATATGCCTCCGAAGCTCTTTCAAGATAATTGATCCTATAGTATCTTCCGGATGCGATCAGGCTGGTAGCCCTCCGCTCTTCGGTGACCCCTTTAAAGATCTGCCAGGACCTCCCAAGCCATGCATCCTGGCTGTTATACCTGTATCGCTGCTCAAAGGACGAAGAATCAAATGCCATCAGGATCTCCCGTGTTAGGCTTCGCTGCAGCGAAAGTCCTCCGGCCCAGGTAGTAAGTACTGAATAGAATGAGCGGCTTAATGTGAGACCCTGGTGATAGTTCCTGCTTTCACCTGCATAATATTGCAGGGATGAATTTATATAGGTATTATGAATATTTGGAATTACATAATTCCCCATATAAGTGTTTAACCCCGTTTTAAAATTCTGCTTATAATAACCTACGAACTGATGTCCGGCACCCAGGAAATTCCTGTCCTTTCCATCTATACTGCCAAGTGTAGGTGTTAATGCCCCTGTAATAATAATACTCCAGACATCATACACTCTTACAAAAAGGTCTACCGAATCACCCTTCGTTATGGAAGGATGTATGAACACCTCCCTTACAAACTGCTGGCTCCTGATCAGCCGCTCTGATTCTTTAATGCGAAGTGAATCGAAAGTATCATGCTCTTTAATGATCATGATATTCCTGATTTTAACCGGCCAGGTCTTAATGTGAACTGCATTTCCGGCTTTTACAATTCCCTGTGGAGAAACACTTGTATCACGAGGGTTATAACCGAAGGGGTCATAAGTGACTATATTGATTTTCCGGATAACCTTTCCTTCAAAATCACTGAAAACAACAGGTTTCTCAAGAACCTGGACTTTATTAACAGAGGATAACTGGGGCTTTGGATTGACCGGGCGGAAAAGAAGCCCGTATAAGAGCTGGGTGATTTTTCGTTTGCTTGAAAATTCTTCTAGTTTCTGATAAATAAACGCGGAATCAGGAAACTCACTTTTCTTTACTGTATCATTTTTAACCTGGGCATAGTGGGTCTTTGAAATAAAACAAACCGCAAGGAAGAGAATGATAATACGTAACATGGCTCTTATGATTTGACTTATTTTTTTTCAAACAATCTCGTTCGTTTAAGAAATTTAGACTTTTTCTCACCCTGGACCGAGGCAGTGATCCCGCTCAGGAGCGACTGCATAAAAAAGTATGGGAAGTACCTGTATAAATTCTTTTCCACGCCCATGTTAACCGTCCGAAACTCGCCATTTCTCCCCGGGTTGCTGTTTATCAGGATAATTTTATTAGCTATCGCTGTGGTCAATTTTGCACGGAACGTTTTATCATCTTTATTGTCGGGATTAACATTTACAGTAAGGTCTCTGTAAGCCATAGACATCCTTCCATCGGAGCGCCTGCCATCCGTTGAAAATGAAAATGTCATGGAATCCAGCTGTCCCGATTTGATATATACGCCTTTCGTTGGGGCAGTCAGCGGTTCGATGATCTTTATAGGCATCGCAGCCATGCTTCCTTTGCAGAAGCATTTTTCTTCCCGTGTGTTCAGTGGAAAAACATATTGAGCCCTGAAAGCACCCTGTTTCATAAACAAAGCGTCTAATGATGCTGTTATTTTACTGTTCTCATTATAGGAAGCTGTATCATTATGAAAGCCGGTGATCGTGCCATTGATTTTTTCGAGGGACATGATACCCGTCACCTGGGCACCCTGGGCAAGGTCTTCATAAACAGCGGAAGCATTTACAAGTAATATGGAATCAATAGCGATCTCAAATGGTATGGTGCGGACTATGGCCTGGACAGAGGGCCGTTCCACTTGCTCCAAAGGTATATTGTTATCCCTGTAGGCGTCAATATAAAATCCTTCCAGGGTTAAGTTGCGTGCTATAAAAGAATTCTGTTCCAGGAATCGTTTCACGTCTATATGACCAAATTTTATTACAGAGGAAGTAATGGCTGCGCGGGTTGTCTGCCTCCCGGCCATTTTTCCGAATTCTTTCTTAGGATATGCCGGAACAAGCTGAAAAGAATCAATACGGATGATTGAATCGGTATAAGAGGTATATAATTTTTTACCGGACAAAGTGTACATATTGCCCGGAAGATGATACGAGAACCGGTTCATTACGATCTCAAATTTATCAGCTGTAAACAGGTTATCACGCCCTTCACTTTCTTCACTGATTACAAAGTTCCGGATAGAAATACTGTTATCCGCGGAAGAGAGCAATGCGGTTGTATCCTCCGAACCCTTATAAATACTGAAATGTGAATTCTCTATATCGATCTCATCGATAACAAGCGTTCTAAGGCTCGGTGATATGATCTCGAACAGGGAAAAGTCTTCCAACACCACTTCCTTAGGCTTTATACCACGGTGCTGCTTCTGGTAGATTGCAATATGAGGGTCATTAAACTGAATACTTGAAATGCGCAGGTCTTTGGTCTTAAAATAGGATAGCAAGGAAAATCCAACAATCTTTAAGGAATTGGCCTTTAAAACATACCCAGCCTTATACTTTGAAATGTTTTTCCTAACCGGTGCTATAACTATATTCTCAAGATTTACAGACCTGGAAAAAATGTTAACATAAAGATCATCAACTGTTAATACATATTCTCCATGGCTGCCAGCACTGACCCTTTCCTTTAAGGCAACGAGAACCTTCTTGCTTATAAAGCCATTTACCAGGAATAGTGCTAATACAACAATTGTAAGCAGAATTAAAGAAACTATTGCAAAGAGCCGGAGCTTAGTGTATTTTTGCATGAAACTGAGTTTATTTAAAAGAATGCCAATGTACAATAATAAAGACATACGTAAGGGTTTTAAGAAAGCAGTGAAGACCGCAAAAGAAACTTTTTCAGAATTTATTGACGACAATGCTATTAAACTCAGTGCTTCATTGTCCTATTACACCATCTTTGCCCTGCCCCCCTTAATAATAGTTATCATTGCTTTATGTGGAGTGTTTTTCGGACAGGAAGCTGTAAGGGGGGAAATTTTTGGACAGATCAACTCATTTGTCGGCAATGTTGCAGCCCTTGAGATCCAGAATATGATCAAAAATGTAAAGCTGAAAAACGATAATGCCTTTGCAGCAACCGTTGGTGTGATCACCTTACTGGTAAGCGCTTCGGGGATTTTCGGTGAAATCCAGAGCTCTATAAATTATATCTGGGGATTAAAAGCAAAACCCAAACGCGGGTTCTTCAAATTTATGAAGAACCGCCTCATGTCTTTCTCGATGATTGGCGTTCTTGGCTTCCTTCTTCTGGTGGGTTTGATAGTCAATTCGGTAATGGATCTTTTAAATAAGCGTTTAATGGATCATTTTCCTTACATTGCGGTATATGTCTTTTACATTTTGAATATTATTATAGTATTCGCAATTACTACTTTCCTGTTCACTATCATTTTCAAAACTTTACCTGATGGTAAAGTAGCCATGAAAGATACACTTGTGGGTGCAGCATCTACTGCCTTGCTTTTTTTACTTGGCAAGTTCGGAATCGGGTTATACCTGGGCAGCTCGACTGTTTCTTCCACCTACGGAGCGGCAGGATCTGTTATCCTCATCTTATTATGGGTCTATTATTCGGCCATTATATTATACCTCGGTGCAGAATTCACTAAAGTATATGCGCGCAATTACGGAAAGAAAATTATCGCAAACGATTACGCAGTACTCATCAGCAAGGACATCCAGGAAATAGAACCCGAAGTTGTTTACAAAGGCGATAAGTAGGCTTGTGGGGAAGCCTTTGCACAAAAATAAAAAACTTATCATTCCTCCTGCCTGTGGCAGGATAATTTAAAGATGAAGTAAACAACTTAAAAAAAACGTTATGGGAAATTTACTTTACATTATTGCAGTCATTCTAATTATAGCATGGCTTATTGGGTTTGTAGGTTATCAGGCAAGCGGCCTGATCCACATACTTCTTGTGATTGCGGTAGTTGCAGTATTATTGCGACTGATCCGTGGTGACAGGGTATAAAAAACATTTAAATATAAACTGAATGTCCTGGTTACGATCAGGACATTCTTTTTAATATGGTATCAAAGCATAAGCTATTAAAAAAAATACTGAAGGCCATAGGCTGGACTATTTTCAGCATCATCTTGTTGCTGGTAACCATTATATTACTTATCCGCGTACCATTCATCCAGAATAAGATCGTTCACTATGCGACAAACTTTGTAAGTAAAAAAACACATACCAAGGTTGAAATCGGATCCATACTCATTAACTTTCCGAAATCCATCAGCCTTACCGAGGTTTTTCTCGATGATCTCAATAAAGACACCCTCCTCTATGCCGGGAAGCTGGAAGTGAACATCTCCCTTCTCCGGCTATTAAACAACAAGATAGAAATCCGGGATATTACTGTAGAAAACATCGTTGCCAACATTCAGAGGCAAGAAAATGATTCACTGTTCAATTATAATTTTCTAATAACCGCATTTACTGATCCGACCAAAACAGAAAAGAAGGATACTTCTGCCACACCCTGGGAAATTAGTGTGGGAGATGTCAATCTGAAAAACATTTCGCTTAGGTACAATGATGAATTCGGAGGACAAAATGTAAAAGCCGACCTTGGATCGCTGAAGCTGAAAATGGATCAAACAGACCTTGAACAGCAGCTTTTTTCCGCAGGCAAGCTGGAGATCGACAGGCTTTATACGCATATTATCATCAGCAAGGCCGGACCGCCTAAAAGTAAAAAAGTTCCAGCGAAGTCACCGGTATTTTCTGCTAAAAGAATCCAGATCACCAACTCCGGGATTATTCTCGCAGACTCATTGACAAGGATGCTGATCAGCGCGAGGATTTCGGACTTCGGTGTAGATAAATTATCCGCAGACCTTTCATCTCAAACGGTAAAGGCAGATAACCTTGAACTTAACAAATCGTTATTAAGCTATCTAAAAACGGATAGTACATCAACAACCGCTTCTGAAAACAAAGCAGTTCCCGGAGATAAAGGCTGGAGCATTCACATCAGGGATATTGACTTAGCTGACAACAGCATCTCCTATAATCTTGCATACATAAAGGTTAGCCCAAAAACATTCAATGCATCTCACCTTGATTATAAAGGGCTCACCTTGAAAGCAAAGGATTTTCAGTTTTCAAATAGTTACACGGCCATCAAGGTTAAAGGTTTTTCTGCATCAGATGCTAACGGATTCAGAATCGAAAAGTTTGAAACAGAATTTGCCATGACCCCTAAATCAATAATAGCAAAGGATCTTAAACTTAAAACAGGCTCATCATCAATCAACGGGAAGATCGAATTAGGCTTCTCTTCCCTTGGCTCATTAAAAGATTCCATCCAGTTCCTGGAAATCAATTCCGAGTTCAGGAAGATCTCTGTTATGAACAGTGATATTATTTATTTTAGTCCGCAGCTGATCAAACAACCCTTTTTCGCGAACACCAGGAACATCACCACGGTTTCCGGTAAGCTGAATGGAACACTTAATAATCTTACGGGGAAGGATATTGAAATCCATACAGGTTCAAACACAATTGTTAAAACCAACTTTATAATTGCAGGACTGCCCTATGCGGAGACTGCTTATTTTAACCTGCCGGATCTGAAAGTGAACACAGGTAAAAATGACATTATTATGATAGCCGGTACAGCAGTGATCCCATCCTCTATTGAGTTACCGGAACAGATAAGCCTGCAGATCAACTTCAAAGGATTTATAAAAGAATTTACCGCAAAAGCCGGGATCGGGAGCAGTTTTGGCTCCGCTAATATATTTGCCATAACTGACAAAAAGGAGAACTTTAATGCAAAAGCAGAAGTAAACAATTTTGATCTCGGAAAACTTTTGAAAAATCCTATCATGTTTGGTCCGGTAAGCTTAAATGCGAGCGCCATAGGGAAAGGATTTGATAAGAACACAATTGCCGCGGCTGTTAAAGCGGAAGCGTCAGAGATCTATTTAAATAAATATACATACAAGGACCTTACTATTGACGGAAAAATCACCGGCCAGAAATTTGACGGGGAAATAAAACTTGAAGATCCGAATGCAGAATTTGATTTTAAAGGATTCGTTAATCTTAACAAGAACCAGGAAGAGTATAAATTTAGTTTTGATCTGAAAGGGGCTGACCTTAAAAAGCTTCACCTCAGAGATGATGATCTGCGGATAGGACTCCTTGCAGTGTCGGATCTGAAAGGAAATTCAGCCTCAACTATGCATGGTAAAGCGGGGATCACGAAAATCGTAATCGCCCATAACGAAAAGAAGTACATCCTTGACTCCCTGCTCTTCGCTTCCATTAATGAAAAAGGAAGAAGTGAGCTGAATGTATCCAGCGCCCTCATCGGAATTAAATACAATGGCAGTTTTGCCCCTGCCGACATGCCAAAGGAAATTCAGAAGTTTATTGATAAATATTTTCTTGTATCTGACGAAAGGAAAGATACTGCAGGGTCGCGCCCCCAGAATTTTGATTTCGAAATCGAGCTACATAACCACCCGGTGATATCAGAAGTCTTCCTGCCCCAACTTAAATCATTTGAACCGGGGACCATAACAGGAAGCTTTAACAGCGAAAAACAAGATTTGAAATTTGATGCAACCGTTAAAGAAATAACTTATGGCGGTACGCATCTTGATAATTTCTCATTTAATATCAGCTCTGACATCAATTCCCTTAATTACCGCCTTAACTGCGGTTTGGTATCGAATCCCCAGGTTAAGATTGAAAATCTCAGCCTGACAGGCGCAGCAGCCAATAATAAAATTGCAAGCACCCTTTCTATAACGGGTAAAGACAACATTAAAAAGCTCCAGGTGCTTTCTTCATTTTCCCGTGATAACGAAACATACACAGTACAGATCAGCCCGGATGACTTTTATATCATGGACAGTAAATGGAATGTTAGTAAGGATAATTATGTAGCGTTCAATAAAGGCGGGGTGCTGATCCATAACATTGCACTGGATAAATCAGGCAGCAGTGTTAAAGTTACTTCTGTTAATAACAGGTACAATGATGACATAGACATTAGTATTAAAAACCTGCAGATAGAGGATATTTCAAGGATAGTTGAAAAAGACACAAGTTTGGCAAGGGGAACAGTTGACGGGCATGTATTCCTGAAAAAAGTAAATAACTCATACGGGATTATTGCCGATGCTTCCATTAATAACTTAATTATTAAAGAAGTTCCTGTCGGAAACTTTACGCTCAGAGCAGAAAATCCTACAACGGAAAAATATAATATCGATGCGAAGCTGAGCGGGCCTTCCAATGATGTCAGTATTAAAGGGTACTTTCTCCCAAAAGCAGAATCTGACGCAATGCATTTTGATATAGACATCAAATCGCTTGCATTGAAAACGGTGGAAGTACTTTCTATGAAAAAGATCACTTCTGCTTCGGGAACAGCGACAGGAAAATTTGCTGTCAGAGGCAGCGCCAGAGCGCCTGACATCACCGGCTCACTTACTTTCAGGGATGCATTCATAACTCCGGCCGCACTCAACAGCAAACTGGAGCTAAAAAATGAAACAGTTGAACTGAAAAAAGACGGTTTTTACTTTAATACTTTCACGATACTTGATACGCTTGGAAACCCGGCAGTGATAAACGGAAATGTTAAAATGGATCATTTCAAAGACCCAAAATTTGACCTGAACGTTAATACGAAGAACTTCCTGCTTTTTAATACAAGCTCATCAGACAATAAGATCTATTACGGAAAGATGATACTGAACAGCCGGATAAAGGTGGCCGGTGACATGAACCTTCCTGTGGTTAATGCACGCGTGAAATTGCAGAAAGGTTCAAATTTCACATTCGCTGTACCGGAGAAAAAGCTTACCACTGATAAAGGGGAAGGTGTGGTTATATTTATTGATTCCGCTACTTTTCACCCGATCATTACAAGGAATGATACAGCCGCTGAAGAAAAAACGGAACTGACAGGTTTTGATATCTCTTCTATTATTGAAGTGGATAAAGAAGCGAATTTAAAGCTTATCATTGATCCTTATTCAGGCGACTCGCTTGTTGTAAGAGGTGATGCAGCCCTCAGCTTTGCGCTTGACCCGAGCGGTAAAATGAGCCTCACCGGCACATACGATCTTAATGACGGGAGTTACCTGGTTTCACTTGAATCCGTCCTTAAGCGCAAATTTGATATTGTTCCCGGAAGCACGATCATCTGGAACGGAGACCCTCTCGATGCTAACCTTGATATCACTGCGATATATTCAGTACGTGCCGCACCGGTTGAATTAATTGCCGACCAGCTGTCGGGCTTAAGCGAAACGGAACAGGCTGCTTACAAACAGCGGTATCCTTTCCATGTGCATTTAAAGCTAAAAGGAGAGATCATGCACCCGGAAATAAGCTTTGAGATCCAACTGCCCCCCGAAGAAAAGGGCATCCTGGGAGGAGCCGTGAATGCCAAGCTTAATATGCTGAACGAGGACGAATCTGCTCTGAATAAACAGGTATTCGCATTGCTTGTCCTTGGCAGGTTCATCCAGGAAGACCCTCTTCAAACAGAGAATTCCAATGTTGCGGGCACCATGGCGCGAACAACCGTAAGCAAATTTCTTTCGGCCCAGCTAAACCAACTCAGCTCTAAAGTGGTTCCGGGAGTAGAATTGAATTTCGATGTGCAATCGTATGACGATTATGGTTCAGGCTCAGCGCAAGGCAGGACGGAAGTTGAAGTGGGAATAAAAAAACAATTGTTCGATGAACGGCTCAGCGTCCAGGTAGGAGGTAGTGTTGATGTTGAAGGAGAAAAAGCCAAACAAAATTCCGCGAGTGATATCACCAGTGATGTAACCCTTGAATATAAACTTTCAAAAGACGGACGTTACCGTTTGAAAGGGTTCCGTCACAACCAGTATGAAGGGGCACTGGAAGGGCAGCTTGTAGAGACAGGTGCAGGACTGCTGTACATAAAAGATTTCGACAAATGGAAGGACTTTTTAAAGCCTAACAGGAAGCGCAGAAGCGAATTGGAAAAAAAGGATAAAAAATGAAAAGCACGGCTGTAAGTATTATAGTTATCATTTTATGCATGCTCCTCAATGCCTGCAGCGGCACCCGGCTTCTCCCTGAAGGAGAGAAATTATATACAGGGGCATCTGTGAAATTTGAGCACCAGGACAAAAAGATCAAAAATAAAAAGGCGTTGAAGAGCGCGGCTGAAAGCGCGATACGCCCAAAACCCAACAAAGGGTTCCTGGGAATGAGACCCAAGCTCTGGATGTATCTTAAAGCGGGGGAAAACCCAAAAAGCAAATTTAAAAAATGGATGAAAAAAAATGGTGAGGCACCTGTGCTTCTCAGTGCAGTTAAGCCGACTGCCACTTCCCAGTTTATTGATGCGAAGCTGTTCAACAATGGTGTCTTTAAAAGTGTAACCAGGCATAACGTCCTTGAAAAAAAGAAAACCGCTAAGATCGTCTATACCAGCCTAATCCATCAACCTTATACTATTAAAACACTGATATATCCCAATGGCGACAACGACCTTGAAAAACAGGTGCGGTTTTCCGAAGAGAAAAGTCTTATAAAGCCAGGAGATGATTACAATCTTGAAATGCTCAAGAATGAACGCACCCGGATAGATGGCATCCTCAAAGACAATGGGTACTTTTATTTTAACCCCGATTATCTTTTATTCGCAGCCGATACTTCAGAGCCGGAACGTACTGTAACATTAAAACTGTCGGTTAAAGAAGAAACACCCTCCAAAGCGAAGAACATATATCACATCAATAATGTTTTCATCCATACTGATTATTCTTTGGAAGGCCGTTCCTCGGATACTTCGAAAGTGGATACATTGCATATAGACAACAATTACTTTCTCAGCAGGGAGACAAAGATCCGCCCGAGAGTGATATTACGGTCGGTATATCTCCGGAAACATGAAGTATATACAAGAAAAAACCATAACATAACGCTGAACAGGTTAATGTCCATGGGAAACTATAAGTTCGTCCGGATCAACTTTTTTGAAAGCGACACCAGCACTCCCGGGTATCTCGATGCAAGGATCCTTCTCACATCCATGCCTAAGCGGACATTCCGCAGTGAGATCGACCTCGTAACAAAGTCAAATGACTTCAGCGGTCCCCGTCAGAATCTGACTTACCTGAACCGGAATACATTCAATGGTGCAGAATTACTCAATGTGAATATGGCAGGGTCCTTTGAAACCCAGATCAGCGGAAGGAATCAGAATATCTACTCTTACTCGCTCAACCCGAAAATTGAATTATATATACCCAAATTTCTTACCCCCTTCAATATAAGGCGTACAAGCAGTATGTATATTCCAAAAACGAGGATTTCTCTCGGGTATAATTACCTGAAACGCATGACCTATTTTGATATGCAATCCATGCAATTCCTGTTTGGATATAAGTGGAAAGAAAATGCATTAAAGGAGCACGAACTAAATCCTGTGAGTATCAATTACACCTCGGTGAAAAACAAGTCGGCAGAGTTTGAAGCCCTGCTCGCAGAAAACCCATTCTTAAAAAAGAGCTATGAAGAACAGTTCATTGCCGGGGCCAGTTATTCTTTTAATTACAATGAACAGGTGCTGGCAACGAAAAAGATCCAATACCTGTTCCAGGCAATAACTGAAATAGCCGGAAATGCTTTTTCGGCTGTCAATGCTATGGGAGGCAAAAAAATAAATGCAGATGAACCGGCCAGAATTGCCGGCTCGGTTTATTCCCAGTTTGCGAGGATCAGCCTGGATGGAAGATCTTATTTAAATCTTCCTGATAAAAACAAAATAGTGTTCAGAATATTCGCAGGAATTGGGAAACCTTATGGAAATTCTTCCACCCTCCCGTATATAAAGCAATTTTTTAGCGGAGGGCCTAACAGTATCCGGGCATTTAAAATCAATTCAGTCGGTCCGGGATCCTACAGACAGGTGGCCGATAAAAGAAATGCCTTTCTTCAAATGGGCGGAGATATTAAATTAGAAACTAACGCAGAGTACCGTTTTAATATTATTAAATTCTTAAAAGGGGCATTATTTGTAGATGCCGGCAATATATGGCTGACCAAAAAGAACCCGGCAAATGAGGTGCCCGCATTCTCAGCCTCCACATTTGTAAGCGAGATCGCGATCGGGGCTGGCATAGGATTGAGAGCAGACCTGTCCTTCTTTGTTCTTCGCTTCGATCTTGCCACACCATTGAGGAAACCCTGGCTGGAGCAGGGTGAACGTTGGGTTGCCGACAATATGAATTTTGGAAATCCATCATGGAGAAGTGACAATCTTATTTTAAATGTGGCAATTGGTTACCCTTTTTAGCTGGCACAATTTTATAATTATTTAAAGACGTGAAACCATTGATCCTACACCATTTTCACACATTTTAAGGATCAGCTCAACGAGAATTCTTTAATTAATAATTATAAATACAAAAAAAATAAAAATGGAAGCAACTAGCAACAACAACACCGTATCATTGATAAATGATCTTATTATTATTAACCATGACCGCATTGAAGGTTATGAAAGAGCCGCAAAAGAAACAGAAGACCCTCAGTTAAAATCATTATTCACCAGCATGGCTGATGAAAGCCGCCAGTTTAAAAATGAATTGGTACGTGAAGTAGTAAACCAGGGAGGAAGCCCGGCAGAAGGAACAACAACCTCAGGAAAAGTTTATCGTGCCTGGATGGATATTAAAGCTGCATTAACCGGAAGAGACCGCAAAGCGATCATTGCTTCTTGTGAATTCGGAGAAGATGCAGCATTAGAAACGTACAATGATGTTCTTAAATCAAATGAGCTTGCTATGGAATGCAGAAGCATTGTTACACGCCAGAGAAGCACCTTGCAGCAATCACATGATAAGATTAAGTTATTAAGAGATTCCTCTAAATAAAGAAAAAGCCCTTCGAATGAAGGGCTTTTTTATTTTTGCTATTTTTTCCTGCCGGGGGTTATTACTGCATCATTATTCTTCTCATCCTTCTTTTTGTTGTCCTGTGGTACAGGCTTAACGGGGGTTTGATGATCCATCGTATCCATCGGCATTTTCTTGATCTTTTCAAGGTGGGTGCTGTCAGGTTTTACCGTATCCTTTCCCTTTACCTGGGCCTCCAGGTTGTAAAATGCAGCTACCAGAGTTATGCTTAAAATCATCTTTTTCATAGTTACTTCTTTTTAGAATAAAAAAGCGAGATATATCCCGCCTTAAATAATATTATAATGATGAGGACATATAGTCACAAATATCCTTTATGTGCGACTTCATCCGCTTATCATTTATTTCATATTCATCATCTTCTTCGAAATTTTCCAGCAACTCATCCTCTTCGTCAAATAAAGGATCTATATCAGCTTCTTCATCAAGCTCGTCATGCTTTGGCTTGCCGGGACGACCTGGATTTGCCGGATTGGGCCCCGGGAACATTGTTACCGCAGCCGGGTTTACATACTTTCTCATGATCAATAAGTTTTGGTGTTATGTATTAACTATAAATATATATGCCCGCCGGAAATTATGAAGCTTTCTTCTTTCCCTGCAAGCTTGCTTTAAGCATATCCATAAGGTCATCCGATTTGGTATGAACCACTTTCATCTTATGGACTTTCTTCGGAGCTTTCCCCTTGGCCTTATCTTTAATTGTTTTCAACAACTTTTGAGTATATGTATTCTTATATTTTGCAATGCTGAACTTCTCCGTCAGCTGGTCTATGAGCTTCGCAGCCATTGCCTGCTCTTTCGAATTGCTTTTAGCAGCCGGCACATTTAATTCTTCCGTGTCTCGGATCTCCTCTTCGAAACGGAGCCGGTTAAGCATGATTGCCTTACCATAAGGCTTAAGGATTGCAAGCGCCTCTTTATTCCGGAGAACAAAAGTTGTCACACCTACTTTTCCGGAGGCGGCAAGAGCATCCCGCAACAAGGCATAAGCTTTCTGCCCGCTTTTCTCAGGTTCGAGAAAATATGGCTGTTCGTAATAAATGCTGTCAATCTCCGACTGCTTCACAAAATTGATGATCTCGATTGTTTTGCTTTTTACAGCATCTGCTGCTTCGAAGTCGGCTTTATCAAGAACTACATATTCATCATCTACCATGTAACCTTTAACGATATTCTCATAAGGCACTTCCTTTCCGGTTTTTTCATTGACGCGCTTAAACTTGATATTGGAATTATCCCTGGAATCAAGCATGTCGAGGTCAAGACTACTGCTTTGAACTGCTGAAAATAACCTTACCGGGATGTTGATCAGCCCAAAGCTGATCGCTCCTGTCCACATTGCTCTCATAGCTTTTCTTTATTTATTAATAACTTCCATATCTTCAAGCGGATAATTTCCCGAAGTCAGCGTGAAATTAAACTCTTCAATAAAACCGAGCAGTTCATTCAGTCCGAATGATGTTGACTTGAATTTTTTAACCGGGATCTTATTTATATTAAAGTTGCTTCCCTCCTGCCTTACCTTATCAAGGGCATAGAGAGTTACAACTACTTCTTTCCCATAAAACAGCCTGATCGCAACAGCTTCATACTGATCACTGTTATAGTTATCAAAATGCTTTTCACAAAACTGGTCCAGGGTTTTCCCCGGGTTAAGGGTAATAGTAAGCTTACCGCTTAATTCGGTTTTGCTCATTGCGTTCGAACTCGTTTCCATACCGTATAATTTCTTTATATTAACCATTGACTATTTCCCCTCCGTTGGGATGTAAAAACTGACCTGTTATATATGATGAATCATCGCTTGCCAGGAAAACGAACGAGGGGGCTACTTCCACGGGCTGCCCGGGGCGCTTCATTGGCGTTTCCGTTCCAAACGATGTTACTTTCTTAGGTTCAAAACTTGATGGGATTAAAGGTGTCCAGATAGGTCCGGGAGCAACTCCGTTCACGCGGATACCTTTAGACACGAGGTTGGCCGATAGGCTTCTTGTAAGGGAAACGATCGCGCCTTTTGTGGCACTGTAATCTAGGAGGCCACCGCTGCCGCGGTATGCCGTTACAGACGAGGTATTGATGATACTCCCGCCTTTTTTAAAACCCGGCATAAATGCTTTGACAAGCCAGAATACTGAAAATACATTTACAGAAAATGTTTTCAATAGATTCTCGGTTGTAATTTCAGTAATACTTTCTGCAGGATAATGAACGCCCGCATTATTAACGAGTACATCAATCCTGCTGAATTTCTTCAGGATCTTCCTTGCAGCATTTTTACATTGGGCTTCCTTGCCGATATCGCAGGGAATGAGAAGACATTCGCGGCCGTATTTATTTATAATTATGTCTGCTGTTTCATCCGCATCTTTATCTTCACTCAGATAAAGGATCGCTACATCGGCTCCTTCCTTAGCGAACGCAATTGCTACAGCCCGGCCGATACCGCTGTCGCCACCGGTTATAACGCACTTCTTTCCCGGGAGCTTATTGGCACCGGGAGTCAGCGAATCATATTCCGGCTCAGGCTTCATTTTATATTCGAGGCCCGGGCGGTTCTGCGGCTGAGCAGAAAAGATCTTTCTTTTGGGATTAGATTTTTGCATACAATTTCAATGTTATAAGAAACATTAAAATTGTATGCCTGAAAGGTTAATTAGCAATGATCTGATTCAATTCAATATGAAAAACAGTTCCTTTTCCAACCTGTGTTTCCACATCGATCCGGCCGTTATGCATATTTATGATGCTGCGTGTAGTTGCAAGGCCAAGCCCGACACCGGTAGATTTTCCTGTAAAATACGGATCAAAGATCCTGTGGAGATATTCTTCCTGGATACCGCATCCGTTATCACCGATTGAAATAAGGCATTTCTTGTTCTCGCACTTGTACTTAATGCTTATCTCTCCTGCATTTGCTTCTACTGCCTCAATCGCATTCATAAGAATATTCAGCAATGCGATCTTTAATTTGGATTCGTCCGCATCTATTTCAATGTTATCATTTTCAAATGCTGTAATGATCTTTATATTCTTCAACTCAGCACGGTCGCGCGCCAGCTCGATAGTACTCTGAAGAATAGACTGCAGGGTAAGTTTGCTTGCTTTCAGTTCTGTCGGCTTGGAGTTCTCGATAAGCTCGGTCACGAGATCATTAATTCGTTTACTGTTGCGTTTAATGATATTAAAATACGGCTGGTATTCTTCCTGTGTCTTCAGGTCTTCTTCCAGCTGCTCAACGGACAAATTAATATTCGTCAGCGGGTTGCGGACCTCGTGTGCAAGGATGCGGGCAATTTTACCGGTTATCGCAAGCTTTTCCGCGATCATCAGATCGGTTTCCGCTTTTTTACGCTGCGTCATATCATGAATAATGCCCTGGTAATAGATATTGTCATCATCATCATCACGCTTTTGGACACTCGCAGTGATCGTACAGAATTTCTTATTTCCCTCTTTGTCTTTAAGGGTCACTTCGAAGTTAGAGCAGATCCCGGTCCTGTCAAGAGTTTCCATAAACTTCAATCGATCGTCCTTATCATTATAAAGGTCTGTCATATTCATTTTCAGAAGCTCCTCATGCGTATACCCAAACAGGTTTTCAGCCGACATATTAATATCAAGCAAATTACCGGCCCTGTCGGATACATAAATAATATCATGAGAATTTTCAAAAATGCTCCTGAACTTTGTCTCGCTTGCCTTCAGCTTTTTCAGCATCTGGCTCTGACCGATAGAATACCGGATAGTCCTTTCAAGTTTTTCAGGGTCAATCTCATCTTTCACGAGATAATCCGAAACACCAAGTTCCATCGCTTTCATATCCGCTTCCTGGTTACCAAGTCCTGTAAGAATGATTACCGGAACATCAATAATATCGGTAAAGCATTGCTGAACAAGATCCAACCCGGTTTTCGCACCGAGAAGATAATCGAAGAAATAGATATCATGCTCCCGCTTCTCTATCAGCTCAATACCTTGTTCATAGGAATTAGCCCAGGTAAGAGAGTAGGAATAGTTTTTAATGTCGCTCAGGTATTCCTTGAAAAGGAAATGATCCCCGGCATCATCTTCAACCAATAAAATTTTTATTACTTCAGGTGATTTCATTCACTAAGTTTTTCTTCCATGTTATACGCTTTCATTTTATTGTAAAGCGTTTTTCTATCGATGTTAAGGATCTGGGCAGCTTTGCTCTTATTGAAATTAACATCTTTAAGAACTTTAATGATCAGGTCATATTCTGCACCAAGCGCAGCAGACTTAAGGTCCGGTTTCTCATCTTTCAATTCATCTGAACCGCTCATGCTTCCGCCTGATTCCGACCTGTCATCAAGGATTCCCATGGTTGTCCTTGTGAAATTAGAGATCTCGAAAGGCAGGGACTTCGCTTCCACTACAGCACCTTCGGTTAAAAGAACCGCTCTCCTGATAACGTTTTTCATCTCACGAAGATTACCGTACCATGGATATTTTACAAACAGCTCTTCTACTTCCGTTGAATAGCTTTCTACATTTTTTTCAAGTTCCTGGTTTGCTATGCTCAGGAAGAAGTTGGCATACATTAGTATATCATCTTTACGTTCTCTTAATGGAGCAACCGTTAAATGGAACTCGTTAAAGCGATGATAAAGATCTTCGCGGAACTTTCCTTTTTTATATGCATCGCTGAGGTTCTCATTACTTGCCACTATAATCCTTACATCAATAGGAATCTCCTTAGTACCACCGATTCGCTTCACTTTTCTTTCCTGGACTACACGCAATAATGAAGACTGAACATCATAAGGAAGGTTTGCAATCTCATCAAGGAATATTGTTCCTCCGTTTGCAAGTTCAAAGTGCCCGATTTTTGTTCCTAAGGCCCCTGTAAACGAACCTTTTTCATGACCGAATAATTCGCTTCCTGCCAGTTCTTTCGACATCGCCCCGCAATCCATTGCAATGAATGGCTGCTTGGCACGCTTGCTTTTCTTATGGATCGTTTGTGCTATAACTTCTTTACCTGCACCGCTTTCCCCATAGATTATAACACTGTAGTTTGTCGGGGCAACGAGCTCTATCTGGCGGATAAGCTCTTTTGATTGAGGGCTTTTACCAAATACATAATTATTCTTGCCGCCATACGAACGCGCTGATGATACAATTGACTGAACACTGTCAGAAGATTCCGATACAGCATCATTTGCACTCTTATCATCAACAATGTTAGCCAGTGGCTGCTGCGAACTCAATGCACGTTTTATCAGCTGAAGCGTTTCATCCGGCAGAAGTGGTTTTGCAAGGTAGTCAAATGCCCCCATCTTCATTACATTAACGGCAGTGCGGATATCCGAATAACCCGTCATGATTATGAAAGGTACAGCAGGTTCCACATCTTTAACTTTTTTAAGAACTTCAACTCCATCCATATCGCCAAGACGGTAATCGCATAACACGAGGTCTGCAGGATTTGCAGTAAAAGCTGCAACACCTTTCGCCCCGTTTATCGCCAGATCAACATCATAGCCGTTTTTAGTCAGGAATCTTTTGAGCAATTGGCTCATGTCCATATCATCTTCAATGATCAGTAGTTTTTTCATAATGAATGTAGTTTGTCTTGGTTGGCCTATGGCAAATATATAACCAATCAATTTTGAGCAAAAAATTCCCCAAATTTTAACAGGAATAAATGTTGAAATGACTTAATTCCCCCCTGTTTGATTTTCCCCACTCCCCACAAAAGTGCTTCTATCATTAAAGATAATCAATTTCAAGGACTATCCCATATCTTATTTTTTTCGCGAAATTTTTAATTTATGAAAGAGCGCTAACTGCCCCCGACCGGTTTTTAGAATTCCCCACTTTTATAATTAATTGAAAATCAACAAAAAAAACCACATAAACTTATTGAATGAGGCCTTATTTTATGGGATTAGCATCCCAATCCGAGTATTTATTTCCCCAACCCTGAGTTTGGGACTAGGATAAAAATTAATTGAAATTAATAGCTATTTTTACAGGAAGAACCCTCTTAAGGGATTGCATAAGGCATGAAAAACAAATTAAATTTTAAATTTTTACCAGGCTATGCGGACTTTTTAATCGAGAAAAAGTCCCTTGAGTTTACGACAGATCAGCTAACTATATTAAGAGAGCTGAATGTTCCTCTTCTGAAATATTTTAAAGGTATTAGTGACGAACAATTGATCCAGCAAGGAGTTGCAGGAACCGAAAGATTTCTCACTGCATTTAAGACCAATAGCGTTGATCAATATATTGAAAAATCCATTGCCGAATGGCTTGCAAACCAGCTCCCGCTTATTTCAAGAGAACAGCTGCAGCCGGAAGATATCACACTTATAAGTTTCGCCAGGAGAAAGCTTTTCCGCAACTACCTTTCACATTACACTTCGGATCTTCATCTCTCCCTGAAGATCATGGAAGAAGTTGATACTTTCACAGTGGAACTTGACACACAGTGTTTTAAACATCTCCTTACTCTTCAGCGAAAGCTGTATGAACAAGCAGAGGCGATCTCTCATGTGGGGAATTATATATGGGATGTTAAAACCCGGCACCTTACCTGGTCAAATGAAATATTCAGGATATTTGAACTGGAGCCTGTAGAGGATGCCAACTCTTATAATATACGGTCTTTCACACATCCCGAAGATCTCCCTATGGTTGATGAGCACATGAGGCAATCCATCGAGAACAGGCAGCCCCATGATTTGTATTACAGGATCATCCTGAAGGACGGTAAAGAAAAATACCTGCATGCGAAGGGCCAGCCTGAAGATCCTGAGAGCTCAGAAGTGATCAGGTTATTCGGTACCTTACAGGATGTAACCCTGCAGAAGAAGGCGGAAGATGAATTAAGAAAAAGCGAAGAGCTGTATCACAGTATGGTGAACGAAATCCAGGATTATGCGATTATCTCGCTGGATCGTGACGGAATAGTTTTAAACTGGAATAAAGGCGCTGAAGTAATCAAAGGTTACAAGCCCGAAGACATTATCGGGAAAAATTTCAGGAGCTTTTACACAGAACATGACAGGAACAATAAACTCCCGGAAGCCTTGTTAGAGCTTGCCCAGACCAAAGGCAAGGCGATGCAGGAAGGATGGAGAAAAAGGAAAGACGGCAGCGTTTTCTGGGGCAGCATTGTAATCACTGCCCTGCATGACAGCCAGGGAAAAATCATAGGATTCTCAAAAGTTACCCGCGATCTTACAGAAAGGAAGAAGGCTGAAGACAGGCTAATCAGGTATGCTGAGAATATAGAATTAAAAAATAAAAAACTCGAACAGGCCAACAAAGAGCTGGAATCCTTCAGTTACATAGCCAGTCATGACCTCCAGGAACCGCTCAGGAAGATCCAGGCTTTTACAAGCAGGCTCCTGCAAAAGGAAAATGATAACTTATCTGATTGGGGTAAAGATGTATTTTCAAAGGTTCAAACGTCTGCAAGCCGGATGCAGAAGCTTATTGAAGCGCTCCTCAATTTTTCCCGGCTGGATAAAGGACAGGAGATCTACATACCAACAGATACAGATGTGATATTGCACGAAATAAAAGCAGGGCTTACTGAAGTGATCGAATCAAAGAAGGCCGAAATAATTGCGGATAAGCTTCCTGTAATGAATGTGATACCAATCCAGTTCCAGCAGCTTTTATCCAACCTGATCAGCAATGCCCTTAAATACTCAAAAGAGGAAACTGCACCATTTATAAAGATCACTTATGATTTAACCGAGGGGAGCACTATAGCCGGAAATTCTGTTCATGACAAAAAGAAATATCACCACATCTCGATAGCAGACAACGGGATCGGTTTTGAGCAGCAGTATGCCGAGAAAATATTTGAGCTCTTTCAGCGCCTTCATGGAAAATCAGAATACGAAGGCACCGGCATCGGCCTGGCAATATGTAAAAAGATAGTTGATAACCATAAAGGCTATATCAATGCGAATTCAGAACCCGGAAAAGGTGCCGAATTCAATGTTTACATTCCTGAAGCAATAGAAACCGAAGACGGCCGTTATGGAGCAGACGCATGATCAGGGGTTCCTGAAGAACCTGATCCTTATCAGGGGACTTCCCGGAAGCGGTAAAAGCACACTCGCTGCTGTATTGAGTGAAAATGGAAAATATCCCATCTTCTCCATTGACGATTTCTTTACAGATCCTATCAGCGGCAAATATGAATTCGATCCATACCGGAACCATCTTGCATATAAGCAATGTGAATCTCTTGCGAGGAAAAGCATGCAGGATAGAATGCCTAAAATTTTTATTGATAATACATTTACGATTGAATGGGAGATCGAGCCATACTTTAAACTGGCTGCAGAGTATGGGTACAGGGTGTTTGTTATAACAGTTGAGAACAGGCATGGCAGTGCGAACATTCATGACGTACCGGATGAGCAGCTGAAAAAAATGGCAGCTAAATATAAGATCATCCTTATGCCCTGATCACCACTTATAGCATACGCTGAAATCGGGCTTTACTTTTCCATTCAAATTCTTTCTTAAGAAACGGAGTCTCAACGCGGTTACCTTCTTTTCCAGTTTTGATCTTTGCACCCGGAATCCATGTTTTCCGGGATAGCTTGGCCTTTTTACGGTTCTATGGCGTTGCTGGTATTGTTCCTCTGCAAGCTTCTGCAATTTATGACAGGGGCACCGGGGATTCCTGGGATCATTTATATCAAATTGAGGTTCCTTTACCCCTTGCTGGCCACAGGCCGCAAAAGATACGGCTATCAGGAAGGCGCAGGTAAATATGAGATCTTTCATTTTTAAGATTAAAAAAGCAGAGAAGCCGCGGCCTCTCTGCATGTGTTTTTTTAGCCATTCTTTTTAATTGTTATTCTTTCCATCCCACTCCAGGTTTTGAATTCATTCATGTAATATAAATAAGCGGAAGATGCGGGAGCATCATAAGTTCCGGGCATTTCCGCCTTCAGGTCAAGATTGATCTCCTTAATTGCCGAAGGCCCCATGCCCCTGTAATAAACTGCAATGTTATTACCCTTCATTTCGTAGTAATCAAACACATGCTTCTCCTGTAATTCCTTCAACTGCCAGGGCTGAACTGAAAAGCCTGCAGGAATACCGATTATAGCCATTGTACTCGGCACTTCCGTATTCTTCTTATTTGTGATCACAGCCGACATCCTGACTGTCTGGCCAACCGAAGCTGTTTTTGCAGAAAGCCTGGTCTGAAGATCGATGCTGCACTCTTTGTCAGTTGCCGGCATAGATGTATTCCAGTTAACAGAAACAGAATAAGGCAACGGAGTTTTAACCCCTGCATACTTTACTTTAACATCGTGCTTTCCTGCCGCAGAAAGATATTGCTCAAGTCCCTGTACTTCAATGGCACCTTTCTCACCTGCCTTGTACGACCGCTCAGCCACTTTTTTCCCGTCCACATAAATTTCAATCGAGCCGTCTTCCGTTGTCCTTTTACTGAACTTTGCGTACTCGGTAAGCGCTTTCAGTGCCAGGATAGTTCCCTGCGTGGAACTAAACACTCCTGATCCGCTTCTTGAGTTTATAAGGTGCTGTACGGCATTTGTAAGGGCAGATGCATGTTTACCCTGTGATTTCAGCATTGCCATAATAGCTATCGCTGTACTCTCTGTCCTTAGAGATATTCCCTGCGAATAAGTAATGGAATGAGTAGCACCGCTGAAGCCCCCGTCTTTATCCTGTTTAGAAACAAGACGAGACATCATGTTCTCTGCCTTACTTATCTCTTTGAGCTTATACGCAGCATTCGCCATCATTGCAAGCATGTAGGGATCATTGGTTTTTATCGCATTTTCGTACGAAGCATTAAACTCACTTTTGATATTTGTGTAACCTGCTTCAGCAAGCGCATAGACGATATATGCATTGAGGATCTCATCACTGATCCTGCCGAAATCATGGTATGCATGCTTTTCCCTGCTAAATCCGCCTTTACCGTCTCTTTGCTTCATCAGCCACTCGGCAGTTCTATCCAGCATTTTCTGATCAACCGCAGCCCCGGCATTTTTCATATCGGTAAACTCCATAATCCCATAAGCCGTTAAACCTTCATGAGCCGGGTTGGCACCAAACCATTCATAACCTCTCTCACTGGATTCAAATGTTATAAGACGCTTATAGCCGCGGTCAAGAAGATCGGCAGCACGTGCTAATGTTTTATTATCCTTACTGTCAGTCGACCTGAGGTAATCAAGCACCATGGCATTCGGGTATGCAGTGCAGGATGTTTGTTCAAAGCAGCCGTATGGCTCATTCAGGATGCCTTCTATTCCTTTCATAAGGTCATTGACAACATTCGGATAAGCGGTAAAACTTGCCTTAACAGATCCATTCACTACATTGCTCATGCTGAAAGAATATTCCTTCTCCATGTCCTGGCCGGAGAATGAAACCTGCTCCGGGAATCCTTTAGGTGCAATCCTGATCTTCTGCGTAAAGGCATCCCCCAAACCGCAGGATCTGAACGAGAGTGTGAAATCCCCATATCCGGTCTTATCAAGGACCTTGTAATCAAGATAAATAGTTTTAGAAGCTCCCGGCATTATCGTCTGAACAACCGGAACCGCTGCTAATGCCTGAAGACCATCAGGCGCGATGATTGTCAAGGCCCCGCCCAGCGGCTTGTCTGTATTATTCTTAAGTGTTAATGGGATCGAAACAAGATCTTCCGTTGCGACTTCAACAGGAATTTTAGTACTCATTGCGAACGGCAGCTGGGTATAAATTGTTTTTTCAGTTCTGCCGATCATGCCGTCAGAAGAAATTCCTTCCAGGATGGTCCTGAATGAAGTAATATCATCTGATGCATAAAATTCAACGATCTTCTTCCCTGAGCGGTCGATCTCTATATCCGGGTTCCAGTAAACAGTATTCCTGAAATCATTCCGTACTTCAACGTTTTCCAGCTTATCATACACAGGAGAAGCAAATTCTTTTGCACGGTAATACACCTGCCCCTGTATCACTCCCCATTTGTTCTTTTCTTCCATTTCTTTATCATCCAGGATGAAAAAGCCGGAACGAAGGTCTTTCTTCCTGGACGAAACCATCTCTTTTTGAACGGGAATATTGTTTTCATTATTTCCGGCAAACTTCACTTTAGCAGGATCACTCGAGGCCTTGTTTTCCTTTAGCTTTGGTTTCTCTTTTTCAAACTTCACTTGCTGATTCTCATTCCTTTTCAAATCAACATCATTTAATTCAACAAGATCATCAGCAACCAAGCCGGCCGATCCGGGATGTTCGGCCGCCTTTGAAACAGATGAAGGAACTACCCTGTAATACTTTTCATAATAGTTATTATCATACAAATAAATGTTCAGGTTTTGATTATAATCAGCTATGGTTTGCGCGTGGGCGCCATAACCTTCTGCACTGAAACTCAGCGTTACAGGCTGATACAACTCCAGCTTGTTAAAAATAAATTTTCCATTTTCATCAGCCTGGTATTCCGTACCGTTGTTGATTTTTATTTTTGCTGCTTTTACAACCTTGCCTGTATTTGCATCAATTACAGTTCCTGCAACAATTGCTTTTTCGCCCTGGAATGCGACCGAAGGTATTTCACCCTCGGTGATCTTCTGCCATGTAAAATGCCTCCAGCCCGAAGTAAGTAATAAATTATCAAGCGCCTCATCCGCCTTCGGTTCTTTGCTATTGAAGTAAAAAGCTGGCTCATCAATTTTTTCTTGCAGGTCCTGCTGCAGCAATAATTCGGATAATATATTCCCCGATTTATCATCCGCAAATGAGAGGAACTGATCATTCACAACGGCCATTGAAAATTTAGCCGGCATTGGCATCCCACGCTCATCCTTAACTGTGATGGTCATTTTCACCTTTTCACGCGAAAGATATTTTTCCTTTTCCGTTTCCACGCTTACATTTAATTGCTTATCCTTATTCACAAAGGCCAGGCGTTCGGCACGTGCAATACCTTTGCTGTCGAATAAAGTGATCTGGGCAACGCCATTGGGGAAATTGGTTGTAGGAAATGCGATCCTATTGCTTCCTTTCTTTGCTTCAATTACAGTGGTATAGTAAATCTTATTGCGCACCTGGGCTACCAGCGAAAGCTCTTCTGCCTCTACAGCCTGTATGTTTAATGCAACTTCGGTTTTACCCGGTGACACAGTCATTACATACCCGCGGTCAAGTGCATGTGGCAGAGGAAATGTCTCCTTAATATTTTCCGGCTTTGTAATTTTTGCCGTGTATCGCACTCCGGGTTTCGGAATGAATTTGAATGAACCCATCCCCTGGTGAAAGCTGCTGAATCCACTTACCCGGGTACCATTATCATCTACTATTATTCCCTCAATGTCCGCAGGTTTATTGAACTCATTCAGCGCACGGAAGGCGACCCTGCTTTCCAGTCCGCTCACCAGGTCCCCTCCTTCCGGGAACAACTGTAGTTTTATATTATTTAAAACGATGGGGATCGAGCGGGAAATGCTTTCAGTGCTTCCATTATAATCAATCATGACATTCAGTAAACCATCAGTTGTTTTTAAGTCACCGGGCAGTATGAATTTCAGATATTGAAGTCCGTTCTCATCAGTTGCATCTGACTTTGAAACGATTTGTTTACCATTGAGGTTGGCCACGAACCTGATCTTGTGATCTGCAAGCGGTTTATTTTCATTCGTATTCAATTCAAGCTTCGCTATCACTTCATCACCGGGTCCGAAGGCCTTCTTCTCAAAATCCAGCTTCATCTTTAAATTGGGAAGAATCACATCCTGGACCTGTAATTCCTTGACAAAATAATTTTCCGGCCCTTCATTCTTCATCCAGTTGGTATAGGCCCGGACTTTGTAAAGCCCTCCCAGTGCATCAGCATCCAAAGAAAGATCCCCCGCTGCAACTCCATTCCTGGCAATGATGTTGATCGTTTTTTCAACAGTGCCTTTCGGATTCAGGAACTCCACATGAATTATATCGCTTTTGGAAGATGCTTTCATGGTTGAAGCATCCCTTATAAATACAGAGAACCAGATATTATCCCCGGGTTCATACATTGGCTTGTCGAACTGAAGATAGATCCGGTCCTGCGGCATCTGTTCATTATAAGAAACCAGCTTTTTCTTCAATGAGCGGATGAGTTCATTTTCGCTCATCATCTGATAATAGTTTCCCGGGCTGATCCAGGCAACTAATGCAAGCGCTGCGGTACCAAGTAAAACAGCACCTGAAATTTTGGAGGTTTGTTCTTTTCGTGACATGATATAATATTTATGGTTGTTAATGTTTCCTGAAGAGATGCAGTCCGCAAAAAGATTCCATAAGAAAATTATAATCAAGTGTCAGAATTGGCAGAGGTGAATATTAATGCCTATTTTAGCTAACCAAATACTATATAAAATGAGAAAATTTATTCTTTTTACAAGTGCAATGATGATGTCGGGGCTTATAATCGCAGGTCCGGTTTCCAAAAAATTCCAGTTGAAGCCGTTGGAAAACAAGTCAAATTCAATTTTCAGGAACACGGTAAAAGAAGGTGATGATGATGGGATTAAGAATAAAGCAATAATAACTGCAGGTGCAGGATTTAACCTGTTTGCGGCATCCCTGACCTTAAAATATGCTGTCAGATCCAACAACTTCAATTACTACTATAATATTAATACTGTGCAGGCAAGCCCTATTTTCAACTTCAATCTTGATTACGGCCTCCTTAAAAATTTCTCTGTCGGTGCAGGATTCGGTTTCCAGGGTGCACGTGTAGGCATAACCGGGTATGATGGTGCAAGCGGGAACAACTACAACTATGAACATCTCTGGAAGCGTTATTATTTCGCTGTTAGAGGTGATTATTATATCGTAGCAAACGAAAACATTAGTTTATATACGGGCCTTCGTCTCGGATACAATCTTTATTCTGTTAAATCAACAGGACGGACTGTAGAGCCAAATCTTACAGCTTCATATTTCAATCTGTCACCTGCAATCGTTCATGCGCATTTCGGGTTCAGTTATTTCATTAAAGGAATTGTGGGAATAAATGCCGAGGTTGGAATAGGCTATGGAGGGCCGTTCATCCCTGCCGTGGGTGTGACAGTAAAACTTTAGCCAGTTATCACTAAAAACAAAGAAGGATCTGCAAAAGCAGATCCTTCTTTGTTTTTAGTGAATTATTACTTTTTGTTCTTCACTTCCTGGCAAACGGTTTTAGACGTTTCCAAATGTGATTTTAATGCCGGGACTTTTGCTGCAGCCCACTTCTGTATTTCAGGATCTTTTCCTTTTTTAGCTTCTTTCTCAAATTCACAAACTTTCCGTTTATGATCATTCATCATACATTTCATATAAGCCTTATCAAAATCCACATCCTGCTTTTTAGTGAACCAGTCATAGCTTTTCTGGCTCTTATCACTTAATTTTTCCGGGAGCGAGATCTTTTTCTGCGAAGCCAGAGCTTTTAATTCGGCATTCGCTTTCGAATGATCACCCACCATTGTCTGTGCAAACTGCTTAACAGCCTGTGAAGAAGCATTCGTCTGGGCCAGTTCCGATAACTTTACTTCATACATTCCCGCATCAGCAGCGCATACTACAAATTTTGCATCCCTGCACATATCTTTAGGAAGCTTACTTTTATTTTCTTCCATTGCCATTCTTTTACTGTCGGTCTTACTGGTCATACAGGAAGAGAATGTTGTTACGCAGGCAGGCAGCAACAAGAATATCATTAGCTTTTTCATGGTCATTTTTAATTAGTTGGTTACCGGAAGCATCAAAAAAATATGCCATTTTGTAAAGGCGGGATATTATGAGCCGAGTAAGTACCAGAGGAAAATTACCAGGATTCCCTGCAGGAGCATGGTCCCATCAAGGATCCCGTAATGATATAAACGCATGGATCTTATTCTCTTGCTGTAAAGGCATAACAATGTTAGCAAGCTGGAGATCACAAAAGCCAGGGCCAGGTAATAACGCGCAGTAATCGAATAATGAACTAAGCCGATCAGTCCTGACAGAGCTATACTGAAATACGCAACCTTCAAAGAAACTTTTTCACCAATTAATAAGGGAAGTGTTACAAGCCCGGCCTCTTTGTCACTATTCATATCCCTGATGTCAAAAGGAACCGTAATCGCAAAAACAAAGAGAAACCTTTCAAGGATCATCATAGCCAATGATG
>DASVUX010000013.1:0-48350 GCA_036386835.1 Bacteroidia bacterium | reverse complement strand
AAGCTGTTACTGAGGCATTGAACTTATACCCTGCAGTTAATGCAATGATTGATGGAGAAGAGATCGTTTATCACAAATACGCTGATATCGGAATTGCTGTGAGCGCTCCGAAAGGCCTTGTGGTGCCTGTGGTAAGAAATGCAGAGCAGATGAGCCTTGCACAGATTGAAACTGCAATCAAGAACCTGGCTTTGAAAGCACGTGATAATAAGATTACCCTTGAAGATATGAGTGGCGGAACGTTCACAATTACCAATGGTGGCGTGTTCGGTTCTATGATGAGCACACCGATCATCAACCCTCCGCAGAGCGCAATTCTTGGGATGCACAACGTGGTGGAGCGCCCGGTCGCGGTGAACGGACAGGTAGTGATCCGCCCGATGATGTACGTTGCATTGTCCTATGATCACAGGATCATTGACGGTCGTGAGTCGGTTGGTTTCCTTGTAAAAGTAAAAGAGATGCTGGAGAACCCGGTTAAGATGCTTTTTGGTGGGAAGGACCCGAATGAAATTGTATTAGGATTGTAGTTTTCACATGGAGAAACGGAGAAACAGATTGCACGGAGTAATCAGTAAGGTTTAATATTGTCTTCGTAAGCTGCTGATCTATTGTTAAGGTCAGAACGAGAGGCAGATCAATCAGAATTAAATAGTAAAGGCCGCAGATTGCGGCCTTTACTATTTACATAGCACAGTGAACCATTTAAAACAACTTTCTCAGTTCATCAATAGTATTGACAATATAAGTGGGATTTTCGGCCTGCAGCTCATCGATTGTGCCATACCCGAACGTTACTGCAGCACAATCAATACCATGCTGCCTGGCACCGATAATATCAAATTTGCGGTCGCCTATCATCAGCATTTCTTCCTTTTGGGCTTCGGGGATCATATCAAGGATCGTCTGTATAATATCCTTTTTCTCAACATGCGAACCATCAAGATTACTTCCGATCACCGCTTTGAAATGATGATCGATCTTATAATGCGCCACGATTTTCTCCGCGAAAAAAGTTGGCTTTGAAGTAGCTACAAAAAGCGTTTTTTTCATTGCGCTTAATTCTTCAAGAAGCCCTGTCATCCCTTCATAAACAAGGTTCTCGAATATGCCCTTCTCTGCATAATATTCACGGTAAACAGCAATTGCTTCGAAGGCTTTTGCCTCCGTCCCGAATATTTCACGGAAGGAATGATGCAGGGGCGGACCGATAAAATGGATCAGCTCATGATCTTCTTTTTTTATTCCGAAATGTTTGAGCGCATATTGGATGGAGTTGATGATCCCTTCCTGGGGATCAGTCAGCGTGCCGTCAAGGTCGAATAAGATGTATTGGTATTTCTTCACCGTATAAAGGTCAGAAAATAAATGTCAGCAATCAATTTTCTCATAATTTTGATGATAAATAGAACAGCATGAAAATAACAATTATCGGGTGCGGCAACATGGGACTTATATATGCCCGGGCATTTCTAAAATACAATATAGTATCACGAAAAGAACTGCTGCTTGCAGAAAAGAACGAAAAGCGGAAAGAAGAGCTGCTGAAGCTCAACATCGGTGAAGTATGTCTTGTTAATGACAGGCGGATCTCTGAGAGCGAAATAATCATTCTTGCCGTGAAGCCCCAGGATTTTAATGATCTGAGCATGGATCTCCGTGAAGTGCTGACTGCTGATAACATCATTATTTCAATAATGGCTGGCATGCGGATCGAACGGATCGCTTCCACACTCGTAAAGCATAATATTATTCGTGCCATGCCCAATTCTCCTGCCGAACTGGGAATGGGAATGACGGCATTTACGGCCAATAAATTTCTAAGCATAGAACAGATCCGGAAAGCTGAAAATTTATTGGCAACCACAGGCAGAACGGTCTTTTTTGAGAACGAGGACCTTCTTGATGCGGTTACGGCCCTGAGCGGAAGCGGACCTGCTTACTTTTTCTATATTGTTAAACAGATGATTGAAGCGGGGAAACAAATGGGTTTTGATGAAGCAACATCTGCCATGCTCGTAAAGCAGACAATGCTCGGCTCCTTTCACTTAATGAATACAGCTGATAAATCACTGGATGAATTGATCACTGCGGTAGCATCCAAGGGAGGAACAACTGAGGCTGCACTTTCTGTATTTGAAAGCCAAGGTGTAGGGCAAGGACTGAAGGAGGGAATTGTAAATGCGAGAGACAGGGCAAGAGAGCTGTCAAAATGATCACTTAAATAGTGAGTTGGTAAATAAATAAACCGGCAACAGGATCAGACCCGTGCCGGTTTATTCGTAAGCTATTTAAATGATTTATAATTACTAATAAGAAGTAATAAGCTCAACCCTTCTGTTCTTTGCTTTCCCTGCCGCTTTTTTATTATCAGCAACCGGTTTGGTTTCGCCATATCCAATCGCATTTAATCTTGCAGCTGAAATCCCTTTAGAAACCAGGTAGCTTTTCACAGAAACAGTTCTTTTCTGAGAAAGATCCATGTTATAAGCATCATCACCAACGTCATCCGTGTGGCCTTCAATTGTAAGCGTTATTCCTTCATAGCGGTTAAGGATCACAACAAGGTCGTCCAGCTGAGAATTTGATATCAATTTAAGTTTATCACTTCCTGTTTCAAAGTAGATCTTGCTTGCAATAAGTGTTATTTTAACTATATCTTCTTTTGCAACTGCAGGACATCCTTTATTCTCGATTGTGCCTTTGATTGCAGGACAACGATCATTGTTGTCAGATACCCCATCCCCATCGGTATCAGGACATCCTTTGAACACAAGGATTCCGGCTGTTTCAGGACAAGCATCTTCTTCGTTCACAACGCCATCCTTGTCATTGTCAAGCGTACATCCTGACGCATCAACTTTATAGCCGGTTTTAGTGCCCGAACATTTGTCGTCAATATCTGCTATGCCGTCTTTATCAGCATCCGGACAACCTTTTAATTCAGCTGGGCCTGCAATTGCCGGACAACGGTCTTCACTATCTGTAAGGCCATCGAAATCGGTATCAGGACAACCTTTCATGGAATTAATACCTGCAATATCGATACACGCATCAAGATAGTCAGCTGTGCCATCACCATCACGATCCAGTGGGCAACCAGCTGCATCTACAGAGATGCCAGCGGGAGTGTTTCCACATTTGTCTTTTTTATCTGACACACCATCTTTATCGGCATCCTGTTTTTTTCCTAAATTGAAAGTTAAGCCGGCCTTATGATAGAGGTAACCGTCATTTGTTCCGCCACCAACTGTATGATCCATTCCATCTGCGGTAGTATACATGAATGATTCCTCAAGCTGAATGGAAATTGTTTTATTCAACCTGAAATTAAGTCCACCACCAAATGAAGGTAAAGCGTAGTCATAGCGTTCTTTTAACCCGAAGATACCTTCATGCATGATGCCGCCAACTCCGGCATATAAGTATGGACGTACAGCCCATCTGGGTGATAAAATATTATAACGCAGTACAAGATTAACCGTGTTTAACCTCACATGGAAATGGTTGGCATCATTTGTCGGGGTCCAATATTGTATAGGTTCCCTGTTGCCTACTTCACCTCTTGTGAAGAATATGGAGGCATCAAAATGATTATTTAAGTAACGGGAAATGGAAACACATGCAAATCCATAGGTGGCAGATTGGTTAGTACTGTAAAAGTTCATTCCTCTGTCACCATTATATTGAGTGATTCCTCCGTGGAATCCAACATTCCATTTCTTTTCTTCGGTCTGGGAGAAGGCTGTTGTTGTTAAATAAAGTGCAGACAATGCCAATAGTAGCTTTTTCATTTTTAAAGTTTAAGTAATTATTTACCGGCACAAAGGTGTGAAGAGAAGAGTAGTGACTAATTACATAACTTTCACGAATGGTTACATAATTCCCACCATCAAAAATGAATATATTTATAGAGCCCCGGTCAGATCCGTGGGGGTGGAAAACCCATTTTATTGAGAGTAACCGAAGATAAATTGTAAAGTAACTTCCGGGGAAGGCCAGCAAGCTATTGTCGTACAACTATCACCTTTGCTAAACTAAGGTATCGTAAAATCAATCATTGTATTAACAATCTTGGTCCCCACCGCACTCAATGTAAATGTGTTGTTCAGGTTGGATGCGATCCAGTCACCTGAACTGAAGGTTCCATCACCATTTGAATCATACAATGCATACAGGTAATAAGTACCCGGATGCATGTAGTCAAATGTGAATTGGGTATCATTTGCTGCGAGGAAAACATAACGTGAACGGTATTTCAGCTGGGCAGGATTGAAAGCAAAGCCGCTGAATAAAGGCTGTGTTGTAATCATCAGGAAAACACTCTTTGAAGGATCAGGAGTGTGAGAAGCATTGTAACTGATGTTGACAGTGGTTTTGCCCAGGTATGGCTGTGCTGTTACCGGGTAAGGGTCATTGGCAAGATCTGAATCATAATAAATTGCTTCAGGCTTTGAATCAAACGTAGTGGAAAAGTCCTTCACCTGTTGCTTTTGAGGGAAAGAGAAATTCGCTACGGCAGCCGAAGCAGAGCTTTGATCCTGTAGCTTTGCTCTCCACATCATGTGACTTGTTGGTGATGACAACGTATTGTAAACGTTGGTATACACATGAACGATCAGGCTGTCATCCTTAAAAAGAACATTCGTATAAACACGGTTCTTCCCTGCGCGAAAATCGGAAAAGCGGTAGAAATAATTGTTCGTAGTTTCCGAAACACTGTCGATCATAGCATAAGCGATCCTGTTTGAGCCCGCAAATCCTCCGCCATTCCTGAACGCCATTTTATAAGAGTTGGAATGCTTTACGATAAAGAAACTCATTAATATATTATTTAATGAATCAAGCTCATTCTTTGCTGAAACCTGTGCTGCAGAAACCGGGCGGAAATCAACAATCCACTCAGGATAGCTTCCGAGCATTGTTGAAGAGGTAACAGGACCGTTCCAGATTCCGACCAGCCGGCTCAGCATGCTATAGCCCATGACAGTGGTGGAAGCATTAATACCTCCCGGATCAACGGGTGCCGGAGCATTCTCTTCAGGCTTATCTTTCTTGCATTTACAGGATGGAGACGTGATCATCACCGAGAAGAATGTTGTTGCAAGAAGGATCATATATCTTTTCATGGCCGTATGTTTAGCAGATAAGTTTTTGTGTTCTGTTTATTTACTAAAAGTACTGAAATATTTCGATAAATTTGGGTAGTATTCAACCTGCAGATATGTCAAGAATTACATCAATCGAACAATACAACTCAGAGTATAAAAGAAGCGTTGAAAAGCCTGAAGCCTTCTGGGAAGAGCAGGCACAGCAATTCAGGTGGACCAGGAAATGGGATAAGGTGCTGGAATGGGACTTTAAGAAACCGGAAGTGAAATGGTTCAAAGGCGGTGTGCTGAACATAACAGAGAATTGCCTCGACAGGCACCTGGAAGAAAGAGGTGACCAGGTTGCGTACTATTGGGAAGCGAACGAACCTTCAGAGACAGGCCTTCAGCTTACATATAAACAATTACACGGGCAGGTATGTAAGTTCGCGAATGTTTTAAAAAATAACGGAGCTAAGAAAGGTGACCGCATTTGTATCTATATGCCTATGGTACCTGAGCTTGCAATCGCAGTGCTTGCATGCGCAAGGATCGGGGCTGTGCATTCGGTGGTATTTGGCGGATTTTCATCTTCGGCATTATCCGGGCGGATCACCGATTGTGATTGCAATATAGTTGTCACCAGTGACGGGGCATACAGGGGCAATAAGGTGATCCCGATGAAAGCGGTGGTTGACGAAGCCCTCGAAACATGTCCCGGGGTTAAAAAAGTAATTGTACTTGAACGGACCGGAACCCCGATCAGCTTAAAAAACGGCAGGGATTTAATGTGGAAGTCCGAAATGGAAAATGCATCGCCTGTTTGTAAAGCAGAGCCAATGGATGCAGAAGACATGCTTTTTATTCTTTACACATCCGGGTCAACCGGCAAACCCAAAGGCGTTGTCCATACCTGCGGAGGATACATGGTATTCACTCATTACACATTTGAAAATGTATTTCAATATAATGGAGGTGTTTACTGGTGCACGGCAGATATCGGATGGGTCACCGGGCATTCATACATTGTTTATGCACCATTGCTGGCCGGAGCTACATCACTGATGTTTGAAGGCATCCCAACATATCCTGATGCAGGGCGCTTCTGGCAGGTGATAGATAAATATAAAGTAAATACGTTCTATACTGCACCAACTGCAATCCGTGCACTTGAAGCGGCCGGACTGGATTATGTAAAGCCGTATAAGTTGGATTCATTGAAAGTGCTGGGAAGCGTTGGCGAACCGATAAACGAAGAAGCCTGGAATTGGTACAATAAAAATATCGGTAAAGGAAATTGTCCGATTGTTGATACCTGGTGGCAAACCGAAACGGGCGGCATTCTTATTTCCCCTTTAGCAGGGATCACTAAAACAAAACCGGGATTTGCAACCTTGCCTCTGCCGGGGATTCAGCCGGTCCTTGTGAACGATAAAGGAGAAGAAATCAGTGGTAATGGAGTGGAGGGAAATTTATGCATTAAATTTCCGTGGCCATCCATTATCCGGACAACATACGGAGATCACGAGCGATGCCGGCAGAATTATTTTGCTGCTTATCCCGGGTTATATTTTACTGGTGACGGCTGTAAGCGTGATGAAGACGGGTATTACAGGATCACCGGCAGAGTAGATGATGTAATGAACGTGAGCGGGCACAGGATAGGGACAGCTGAAGTTGAAAGCGCAATCAACATGCATCCGGATATTGTTGAATCCGCGGTGGTTGCTTATCCGCATGATATAAAAGGGCAGGGGATCTATGCGTATGTTATTTCGATCAATAAAGAGCGTGACCATAATGAATTAAGAAAAGAGATCCTTGCAGAAGTAACGAAAGTTATAGGGCCTATTGCAAAGCCTGACAAAATTCAGATGGTTAGTGGTCTTCCCAAAACGCGCAGCGGGAAGATCATGCGCAGGATCCTCAGGAAGGTGGCAGAAGGAGAAATGAATAACCTTGGAGACATATCAACATTGCTGGATCCGGGTGTTGTAGAGGAAATAAAAAATGGAGCCTTGTAATTTATTCCGGTATTATCTCAAGGCTAACCTTCGTTATCCCTGCGCGGATAAAGCCGAGCTCACTGGCAGCAGACTGGCTTAAATCGATGGTTCTTCTGGATTTTCGGGGCAGCCTGTCGTTAATTGTTACAACCACTGACTTATCATTCTTAAGATTCGTCACCTTCACTTTTGTTCCAAACGGAAGTGATTTGTGTGCAGCTGTCATTTTCCGGTTGCTGAACTTCTGTCCGCTTGCTGTTTTTCGTCCTTCAAATTTCTTCGCGTAAAAACTTGCTTCACCGCGGGAAAGCAGATCGTTCTGTCCCTGGAGCGAAGCATTTAAGGTAAAAAACAGGATAATCAGTAAATATCTCATCGGCTTGGAAGTACAGGGTTTCAGTGTATTACTGCACCGGGGTCAAAAATGTTGCCAAAAAACTTTAAAACTTTGGTAATTATAGCCTAGTAAGCTATCTTCGTGAAGCAAATCAGAACAATTTAGTGTCAGATAGTTTAGTAATCATACCTACCTATAACGAAAAGGAGAACGTGGAACGAATGATCCGCAAGGTTTTTTCCCTGCAGTTTCAATTCCATGTGCTGATCATTGATGATGGATCACCTGACGGAACGGCTGACATAGTTAAAAAACTGATCACAGAATATCCCGGTAAATTATTTCTTGAACAGCGCACGGGAAAGTTAGGGCTCGGGACAGCCTATATTCATGGTTTTGAGTGGGCACTGGCAAGAACTTATGAATTTATATTCGAAATGGACTGCGATTTTTCACATAACCCGGATGACCTCGTGCGTTTAAGGCAGGCTTGTGTTAATGGGGGTGATGTAGCCATTGGTTCGAGGTATACACGCGGAGGCAAGATCGAGAACTGGCCTTTCGGCAGGGTAATGATGTCGTATTTTGCTTCTGTTTATGTAAGGATGATCCTGTGGGTGCCGTTCAAAGATACTACTGCTGGTTTCAAATGTTACAGGAGGAAAGTGCTGGAGAAGATCGACTTCGAGCAGATCAAATTCATCGGGTATGCATTCCAGATCGAGATGAAATTCATAGCTTACAAGCTTGGCTTTAAGGTAGTGGAAGTTCCGATCACGTTTACCGACAGGGTAGAAGGTGCTTCCAAGATGAGTAAAGGGATCTTTAAAGAAGCGATCCTCGGGGTGCTGAAAATGCGCTTCATGAAGTTGAAATAACTAATTCTGCGCTGTCTGCGCCTCTGCGGGAAAAAGATGATCACACTTATAAAAAATGCAAACATTGTCAATGAAGGAAAGATCATAAGAGGCAATGTGCTTATCACCGATAGCATAATTACAGAAATTTCACAGTCAGACATAAACACATCTGCAGATAAAGTCGTAGATGCATCAGGTAAATATTTATTTCCCGGATGTATCGATGATCAGGTGCATTTCAGGGAGCCGGGCCTAACCCATAAAGGCGAAATTTATACGGAAGCGAGGGCTGCGGTTGCAGGGGGCGTTACTTCTTTCATGGAAATGCCGAATACGATCCCCAATACTTTTACACAAGAGCTTCTCGAAGAAAAATACCAGCGTGCATCGGAAGTGTCCCTTGCCAACTATTCTTTTTTCATGGGCGCTTCAAATGATAATATCGGGGAGGTGCTCAAGACTAACCCCCGGAATGTTTGCGGTATAAAGGTCTTCATGGGTTCTTCAACCGGAAATATGCTTGTTGACAAAAAAGAGACACTTGAAGCGCTTTTTTCAAAATGTAAAATGCTTATTGCAACGCATTGTGAAGATGAGGATACCATTAAGAGAAAAATGGAAGAGTACCGGGCGCGTTATGGAGAAGATATACCCATGGAATGTCATCCGGAAATCCGCAGCGAAGAAGCCTGCTATAAATCATCATCACTTGCTGTGGAGCTTGCCAGAAAATACAATACACGGCTCCACATCCTGCATATCTCTACTGTCAGGGAAACCGCACTTTTTGATAATAAGCTTCCCTTAAGAGAGAAACGCATCACAGCAGAAGCGTGTGTGCACCATTTATGGTTTTCTGAAGAAGATTATAAAACCAAAGGTTCACTGATCAAATGGAACCCTGCAGTTAAAACCGCGGAAGACCGGGATGGCATCTTGAAAGCAGTGCTGGAAAACAGGATTGATGTAATTGCTACTGATCATGCACCGCATACAATGGAAGAGAAATCGCAGAGCTATTTCAAAGCACCGTCAGGCGGGCCCCTGGTGCAGCATTCATTAAATGCGATGATCGAGCTTCATAAAAAAGGGAAGATCACCCTGGAAAAAATTGCTGAGAAAATGGCACATGCGGTAGCCGACTGTTTCCGGATTGAAAAACGCGGGTATATCAGGGAAGGTTATTTCGCAGATCTGGTTCTTGTTGATCTTAACAGCTCCTATAAGGTAGAAAAGGAAAATGTTTTATATAAGTGCGGCTGGAGCCCGTTTGAAGGCACAACCTTTAATTCTCAGGTAACGCATACTTTTGTTAACGGAAACCTTGTTTATGAAAACGGTCGGATAGATGAAGCGGTTAAAGGTGAGCGTTTATTATTTGAAAGTCATTCATAAAACCAATTATTAATACTTCAACAGTGCTGTACTGGATCATTAAGCCATTTGTTGCGATATTCTTCCGGGTGTTTTATCAGTATGATTACAGGGGGAGAAATAATATTCCTGTAGGAAAGCCTGTAGTCCTTGCCCCTAATCATGTCAATGCATTTATTGATCCCGTGGCGCTTGGGCTCCTTTCTCCTGCTCCTGTCAGGTTCTTTGCAAGGGGAGATGTGTTTAAGGGGAAGCTCGCGCGAAAAGTGCTGAACAGCATGGGTGTTAGCCCGATGTATCGCATCCAGGAAGGCTATGCTGAAATCAAAAAAAATGATAAAACTTTTGAAGAATGCCGGAATCTCTTAAGTTCCGACAAGATCATACTGCTTTTTCCGGAAGGCTTATGTGTCCAGGAAAGAAGGCTCAGGCCATTAAAAAAAGGAATGGCCCGTATTGTTTTCCAGACAGAAGAGCTTCTGAATTTTGAGAAGGATGTGCTTGTTATCCCGGTAGGCCTCAATTATACAGCTGCTTACAAATTCAGGAGCAAGTTGTTCATTGATATAGGTGAACCCATCTCCGCCAGGGAGTATAAAGAACGCTACCTGAAGGACCGGGTAAGAACGATCAATGAATTCACCAAAATGTTCGAGGCTAAAATGGCTGAACATATGGTGATCCTCAATAATACCGACAGCGATAAGCTCTTCGTAAATATTGAGGAGATCTATATGTACCAGTGGCTGAAAGACAAAGGGCAGGATGTAAAGGACCTCGAAGCCAGTTATTTCGGCAGCAAGGAACTTGCCGAGATGATCAATCACATGGATGCTGTAAACCCGCAGCATTCGGTTTCCTTAAGGGAAAAAACTTCAGAGTACATCAGCCGCCTCAGGGCCAGTAAACTCCGTGATCACTTATTACGCCCCGAAAGCATTGACAGTATAAGCCTTGTAACATTCATCCGCGATTATCTTTTAATCTGGCTCGGAATGCCGGTGTATGGTATTGCCCTTATCCTGCATTATCCTCCCTATTATCTCTCAAAAAAAATCTGCGAAAAAAAGATCAGGAATATTGAGTTCTTCGCATCTGTGTACGCTAATCTTGCAATGATCCTGTGGCTGCTTTACGCATGCATCCACATCCTTGCCGTGGCGCTTATATCAAGAGACTGGCTGATCCTGAGTTTGTATACAGCAGTATTCCTTCCTGCTACAGGTTTCTTTGCATTGTGGTATTACCCCCTAAAGGAGAAAATATTCGGCAGGTGGAGATTGCTGAGAATGGTGAAGAAGGAGCGAAGCCTTGTACAGGAACTTGTGAATGAGCGTTTCGCGATCATTGGCGAAATTGAACGAGCAAAAGCAGAATACCTGCATAAACCTAAAAATACGAATCAATGAATTTTGGAAGCGTTGAAACTGTGAAAGGACTTGATCTTTCATTGCCGGCTGATCATCCTGATACTAAAAAAGTACTTGGCGGCAAAGAAACGAAAAAGTTGAATATTTCGGTAGGCTGTGCAAAATGGAACCGCACTGACCTGAAGAACTTTTATCCAAAGGGCACCAAGGATGAGCTTGAATATTATGCAACCCAGTTCAACAGCATCGAGCTGAATGCATCGTTCTATACAAAGTACCCGAAAGCGCAGTTTGAAAAATGGAGGGATAAAACTCCAAAGGATTTTAAATTTTTTCCTAAAGTGGTCCAGGATATCAGTCACAAAAAAAGGCTGAATGATGCGAAAGCACTTACAGATGATTTTTGCCATGCTATTTCAGGGCTTGAAGAAAAATTAGGAATGGTATTTCTTCAGCTGCCGGATAACTTCAAGCCGAAGTTCTATGACAGGCTCGAGAGCTATATCAATGATTTTCCGAAGAACGTACCTTTAGCGGTTGAGCTCCGCAATGAAGAATGGTTCAGTGATAAAGCAATTGCCGATAAGGTGGCAGCGCTCTTCAAAAAGAATAAGGTCGCTAATGTAATAGTGGATACTGCAGGCAGAAGGGACATCATTCATATGCGTTTAACTTCACCTGTAGCATTTGTGCGTTATGTAGGGGCGAACCATGAAAGCGATTACGACCGTCTTGACCCGTGGATTAAGCGGATCAGCAAATGGAAGAAAGAAGGGCTGAAGGAATTATACTTTTTTGTCCACCAGAATACGGAGCTCGAATCTCCATTGTTATCAGCTTATTTTATTGAAAAGCTGAACAAAGAGCTTGGCGTGAAGCTGCACGTTCCGGTAAAGCCTGCACTGCCTGAACCTAAAGCGTTAAAAGCCTCAAAGAAAGCTCCGAAGAAAGAGAAAGACCTGTTTTCCTGATCAAAGGGCTGACTCACCGTAAGGGGAGAAAATAAAATCGATTTCGTTATCCAGGTCGTAAAGTGTCTGGTAGCTTCTCATCTCTTTCTTACAGAAGGGTTCTATGAGACGGATCATATTCTCATAACCGCTTTTTGTGAGATCGCAAAAGAATACTTTCTTATCATCGGTAAGGATCCCTTCATCCTCTTCCGCCAGGTGAAGGATCAGTTTGCAATTAACAGGCTCAATAAAATCAAGAGAGTTCAGATCAAGTGAACGGCTGTTCTTTAAAATGCTATCATTAACCGCATCTTTGAAAAGTTGTGCCTGCAACTTATCGAAATCATAAAGCCTGACTACACTGTCGCCATACTCATTTACATCTTCCAGGTATTCCAGTTTCATTTTTTGTTTTTCTCCTTTTCCAGCATTTCAATGAAGCTGACCAGCTGCTCGTTATCCAGGTGTTTGGCCTTAATGATCTTATTCTCGTCAAGCAAATACATGATTGGGGTCTTGTAGATATCATAGAACTTTTTGGTAACTGCCCGTTTGTAATCATCCTGTTCAATCACATTGATCCAGCTCAGGTTATTCTCCTTAATGAATTTCTTCCACTCCTTAAGGCCGTTGTCAGTTTCTACTGCATATACTTCAACACCCATTGCTTTTAGTTTTGTTTTGTAAATTTCATGAAGCGCAGGAATATCTTTTTTACAATGTCCGCAATTATAATCCCAGAAAATGACAACAGTATATTTCGCTTTTACATCATAGAGCGGGATCGTTTTTCCTGTGGTATCCTGCATAACAATCGAAGGCGCTTTCTTTCCTATAAGCAGCGGTTTTAAAATGTAAGCACGTTCGGAGACTTTATACATGCGCGTGGAATCAATCCAGGTGACCTGCTTAGTGAGATAATACTTTTCAACTATATGAACAAACACTGCGTCAAATCCCATGCGCTTTGAGCTTTCATAATCGTAAACAAGAAGGTTAACAAGATATTTAAAAACTTCAGGGTGCGCTTTTCCTTTTTCTATCAGGTAATCCACGGAAACATTGATGGAGTCAGGTACCTGGACAGTGAGCTTATCCAGGTACTGCTTGATCTTGGGATGAAAGACCGGGGTGCGCAGCATCCGTTCATCGCTGAAATCGAAATTATCCCAGAAATGGGCCTTGTAATACCTGAAGGGAAAAAGTGTGTCTTTTTTGCCGTTCTCAAGCAAGGGTGATTCCGGGATCTCCGGTTCGTCTGTCGCCTTGAGGAGTTTTGCAATGAATAATTTATTATTGGATTCGAGGACTTTCGTTTTATATGCTTTAACGCTCTTGTCTATAACCGTCATCTGGTCCTGCAGGAGCTTTGCGGAATCTTTGTTGTTCTTTACTTTTTTGTACTGTTCCCGAAGCGGCTCAATAAGCTTCTGCTGCCCGGATATGTAGTGCTGGTATTCAAAAAAGATCCTGTTTTCCTCGGACCCTTTAACTTTCATATTCTTAATGTAATCCACCGTATCGGTTTCAAGGGAAAAATGCTGTCCTGCATCCATCACAAAATCAAAATATTTTTTGTTCGCAGAAGCTTTTGGGAATATCACGAGGTACATGCCTTCCGGGTACTTTTCATCGCCTTTAAAAACAAACTCGCCTTTAGCATTTGAGGTTACAGAGTCCTTTTTCAGCTGGAAATTGTAATGATAATGCGCCAGGATGCAGTTACTCCCTTCTTTCAGGCCTTTAACGGTGAATTTCAGTTCATATCCTTTTGTGTCGGCTGCTAACCCGGAAAAAGCCATCGCGCATAAAAGGAGAATGATTGTAGATCTCATGTTGCTATTTTTTTGTGCCGGTTTTGCTCTCCTTTTTACAATAAATGTCCGATTCATTAAGGGGATATTTTTTGTCAAGGTCGATATTGTTAAACCCTTTATTATTCCCCCAGGAGAAAAGCCATTCAAAGAAGGGGAGCATTTTATTGTCTTTTATCTGTTCAAGGAAATACACCTCGTGTTCTTTTTCCTTGATGCCCATTTCGTAGAGCATTTCATCATGCTCAGTGATCCCGAGCGAATTGAAATATTGCTTCATTCTGAAATATTCGCAGACGTTGCCGCTTTCGAGCCTTCCTGCAAAGTAGAATGGCATGAACCAACCAATCACATAACAGCTGCCTGAAATGATCTTCCCTATAACATGGAACCGGAACTCATAATATCTTGAGATTGGAATATTGTATTGATGCATGATCGCCAGGACTTCCCTGCGGTGGTTCCATTCATCCTCTTCAATTTGTTTAATGGCTTTTTTTTCCTCCGGATTTTTCACCGCACCGGCATGTCCCTGGTAAGCAAATGCAGCCGCTTTTTCGGCAGAGTATGCCATTTTGAGGAGATCAACTAATTCAGGGTGTTGGAGTGTCATGTTAATCATTAACCCTGTTAAATTTCAAAGCTTTGAGCATCCAGTCTGGCAAAGGCCTGGTGGCATCGCGTTTCCTGAGGTCAAGGTACCAGCCTAGTTTTTTCAGGATCGGGATCTTCTTGGTCTCAACAAATTCTATCAGCGCGCCATCAGGATCTTCAATGTATGAAAAGTGCCCTGCTGCTTCGCCCATATCAAACTTTTCACCGCTGTCCACTGTGAACGGATGGCCTTTTGAAGCACATAGCTCCTTCATTGCATTTTGATTTGTAATGTCAAAACATAAATGAATGAAGCCCTGGTCACCCCAGAACCTGTTTTCGAAGATCTTCCGTGGAGCACGGTCATATACTTTTATTAATTCGATCTCGCTTTCACCAAGCAGCTTTGAAAAGGCTCCTACACGGGGATTGCTGTGTTTAAGCAAAACCCGCCTCATCTTATTTGTGCCGGAAGGAATGTTCTTTAGATCCGGGAATATTCCATCCTTATCATAAACAACGGTATCATAGCCAAGGATTTCAGAATAGAATTTTTTTGACCGTTCAATATCGCTTACACCGATCATCATCCCGGAAGGCCCGCCGGTTAACTGTTTCCCGTTTCCAAACCACGAATCGCTTTTAACTACCTGGAACAGGTTATTCCATGGATCGCGGAGAAAGAAAGTTTCATTACCTGAAGGGTCTTTTACAATTTCACTGATAAGGTCAACCTTTCGTGATTTTAGGAAATCGTAAGATCCTCTTACATCACTGGATTTCATTTTTGCACAAAAGAAACCAAGGTCGCCAATTTGCAGATCGAAGGTAGCGGGCTGGGGTTTCCTGCTCGTATATTGCCAGATTTCGAAACCGCCTCCGCCTTTCATATTTATGGCGAGGATAGCATGGCGCATGTGTGGTTTGTTTCCTGTGTACGGAAGCATCAGGTTCGCTTCAGCAGCTTCTTCAAATACTGGAATATCCATCCCGAAATGCTGGCGATACCATTTGAATGCTTCATGAACATCTGGAATTCCTATTCCTACTTGCTGTATCCCTGCTATTGTTGGTTTCATTTGGTATTGGTTGATTGGTATTTTAGTGACGCTGCAAATACTATTAGCGAATAATATTATTAACTGTTAAATTTTCCTTACTCAGGTTTTTGCTTCCGGATCATTTTTGAAAATAGCCCCGGGAAAATTCTTTTTACCCAGACAGCCCTTAGCTCTTTCCCACCGATAAAAACTTCTTCACGGTTGTTTTCAATCGCATTTAAAATTTGGACTGCGCATTCTTCCGCACTCATGCCCTTATCAGTACTTTCATCCATACGGTTGTGTTTTCCTCCCGTGCCGGTAAGTGCATTTATGGAAATACCGGTCTTTATTTTACCAGGGCAAACGATCAGCACTTTAACATTATCATTATATATTTCCATCCGAAGAGACTCGAAGAAACCATGCAGGGCATGTTTGGAAGCCGCATAAGCGGACCGGAAATAAAATCCGAATTTGCCTGCAATGCTGCTTACAGCTATGATATGTCCGCTTTGTTGTTTTAACATGTAAGGCAAAACACTTTTAGTGATTGCCACCGTTCCAAAAAAATTCACCTCCATCACTTTCCTGTCGGTTTCAAGGGATGTATCCTTTGTAAGGGCCCGTTGACTGACGCCACCGTTATTTATAAGGATGTCGATGCGGCCGAACGCTGAAATGATCTTCTCCGTTAATTCGGATGCTTTAGATGTATCTGCAAGGTCAATGGGGAGAATAAGATAATCAGTGTCGGTAAGTCCTGCTGCTTTTCTCACCCGTTCGAGCTCCTCGGTCCGTCTTGCTGAAAGAACCACCCTGGCTCCCTCAGAAGCAAAGGCTTTCACCAAAGCTTCCCCGATTCCCGAAGATGCCCCGGTGATCCAAACTACTTTATTCTTAAAACGGCCCATTGATGCAAATTTAACTTAATTTTTTATACTAACTTTGCTCCCGGAGATTTAGCTTGACGCGAGCTTCCCTCTTATTTAACCATAAATTGAGATGTACCGCAGGATTCTTTTCATAGTATTTTCAACGCTTTTTTTTGCGTGTACTGATATTTATAATATACCTATTCCGCCTAACGTAATGCAGAAAGAAAAGATGGCAGAAGTCATGGTGGACATTCATCTTGTGGAGGCTACACTCAATATCCATGTGGGGAAAGATAACCCGGTTGTATCGACTAAAAAGGTCAATATATTCTCGAGGCACCAGATTACCAAAGAACAGTTCGAGGAAAGCTATGCGTTCTATTCTAAGAATCCCGAACTGCTTGTGGAGGTTTACCAGCTTGTGCTGAATGATCTCAGCAAGCTCCAGGCAGAAGTGATGAACGGGAAATAATTTATTTGCGTACTTCCGCTTTATCTTTCAGGAATAATTTACAGGTATCGTTTATTGATTTTTCCAGCGGAATGAATTCATACCCGGGAAATAATTTCAGGATCTTCTCATTTGAAAACCGGCTGATGCGGTGGGCCGATCTTGCGGTCTCCCGGGTGATCAGCGGTGGAGACCCTGTTAGCATGCTGCGGATTTTCTCTGCACGCCATGCAAAGCTGCTGAGAAGCTTTCCTGCTTTGATATTCGGGACCGACTTGTTAAATCCACGATGAATAAGATCAAAGAAATGGCGGAAAGAAGCGTTTTCCGAATTAATAAGAAACCGCTCGTTGACAACATTACTGTCCATCAGCCGGATCATTAATGCAGAAACATCCCTTACATCAACAAATCCATTGAGGCCTGAACTATAGAACCGGATGCCTTTGTAACCTTTGCTGAACATATTGGAGCTGCTTTGCTCCCAGTTGCCCGGACCTACAATTAATGAAGGGTTGACGATCACAACATCAAGTCCTTCCTCTGAAGCGCGCCAGACCTCTCTTTCCGCACCATACTTGCTGATAGAATAGTTTGAATTTTCCGGTGATGATTTCCAGAAGAGATCTTCCGTTGTAAGCGCTCCGTGTTCAGCCCTTCCTATAGTGGCTATTGAACTTACATGGCAGAACTTCCGAACATTTTTGGCTGTTGCGGCATTTACCATGTTTGCGGTCCCTTCGATATTTGTCCGCATCATTTCTTCCTGGTGAGAAGATTCAAATGATACCATGGCAGCGCAGTGATACACTTCAGTAATCCCTTCCATTGCATCCATCAGTGAATATACATCCAGGAGCTCTGCATCAAACCATTCGATATTCTGCAGGAGGGAAACACTGTCAGCGGAATAATAGGAGAATACTTTTTCCAGGTTGGCAACATTACTCAGGGGGCGCTTCAGTACACGGACTTTGTTTCCCGCTTTGCAGAGATCATAAAGCAAATGTGACCCGACTAAACCTGTACCGCCTGTAACTAATATCAATGGAAATATTTTGTTGCGAAATTACTGATTTAATTGAACAGCGAAGGCGCGATGATGCAAATTGTTTACGCAGGACTTACGGCTCCAGGTGTGGAATCGCCACAAATTCTATTATGAGATCCCGTGTCGGGCACGGGATGACAGTCAAGTGCGGATGACAGTCAAGTGTAAGTGGGAATTTCTTCCTAACCTGATCGACTCGCTAAGCATCCTGATTGATCCACCTTCTGCGCGCAGTTCGCAATTAAAGCAGCGCCTCATACGCCTTAACTCGTCAAAGGATTTCTTTATTATCTTTGACGGGCAAAGCAAAAAAGATGAAAAAGAATTTTGTAGAAGAACTAAAATGGCGGGGCATGCTTCATGATATTATGCCCGGAACTGAGGAATTGCTGAATAAGGAAATGGTGACCGGGTATATCGGCTTTGATCCAACCTCCGATTCATTAGGTGTGGGAAACATGGTTCAGATCATGACCCTGCTGCATTTCCAGCAGGCAGGGCATAAGCCTGTGGCATTAGTCGGTGGCGCTACCGGGATGGTTGGAGATCCTTCAGGAAAATCATCCGAAAGAAACCTGCTTGATGAAGCAACATTAAATCATAACCTGGACAGCCAGAGAAAACAACTTGAAAAATTCCTGGATTTTAACTGCGGTGCCAATGCTGCTGAGATCGTTAATAATTACGACTGGTTCAAAGGATTCTCTTTTCTGGAATTTATTCGTGATGTAGGAAAACACATTAGTGTGAATTACATGATGGCAAAAGATTCAGTAAAGAACAGGCTTGAGAACGGAATGAGCTTTACGGAGTTCAGCTACCAGCTGGTGCAGGGTTTTGATTTTTACTATTTATGGAAAAATAAAGGGATTAAACTGCAAATGGGCGGCTCGGATCAATGGGGGAATATTGTAACCGGTACAGAGCTGATCAGGAGAAAAGGCGCAGGGGAAGCTTTCGCTATTACCACACCGTTAATAAAAAAAGCTGACGGAACAAAGTTCGGGAAATCCGAGAGCGGGAATGTATGGCTGGATAAAAACAAGACTTCAGCTTACAAATTCTACCAGTTCTGGCTGAATGCAAGTGATGAGGATGTGAAAAGCTATATCCGGATCTTTACTTTGTTCACAAAAGAACAGATTGAAGCATTGGAGGCCGAGCATGATACAGCGAAGCATCTGCGCGTGCTGCAAAAAGCCCTCGCAAAAGACATCACGATCCGGGTACACTCTGAAGAAGATTATAATGCTGCGGTGGAAGCATCCGAAATATTATTCAAAGGTTCGCTCGGGGACCTTGCCAGGCTTGAAGAAGGCTTATTCATTGATATTTTTGAAGGAGTGCCGCAATTTGATATTTCACTGACTGAAGTAGGGAGCGGTATCAACGTGATCGAGCTGCTGGCGGAAAAAACACAGATCTTTCTTTCTAGAGGCGAAGCGCGGAAAATGATCCAGGGTGGCGGTGTGTCTTTAAATAAAGCCAAAATAGAAGACCCTGAACAAAAAATAAATGCTGCCTCCCTGATCAACAACAAATATGTGCTGATACAGAAAGGGAAAAAGAATTATTTCGTGATCAGGGCTGTTTAGTAGCTGTTGTGTAAATTACCGATAGAAAAGGTGAGGTTGTCATGATGGGCTTCACCATCCTTGCGAGCCCTGAACGGAAGGGTGTTGCCGTATTCTCATAAGTGGAATCATTGTTCGTGTATTTCACATTCTTTCCAAGTGAACCTTTGAACCTCCTGTACTGGTTTTCCCGCTCAATCAACGAAACAAAGTTGTCGGCATAAGCCGAAGTTTCATCAATTTCCGGCCAGTAGCCGGTAAATACATCGATCTTTTCATAATCGATGGTCAGGATCTTTACATCAGGAAATTTTTTGCGGATATAGAGATTAAGTATCACCGATTGATATTGGTCTGTTGCTACCGCGATCTTTTTGAACCCCATTGCCCTGGCCATGAGAACCGAATAATATACATTCTCCGTGCTGTGTTCAGCTTTGGTTTCAGAGAAAGTATGATTGGATGGAATATGAAGTGAATCAGCATAGATCTTCATGATCTGACCTTCAACATACGGGCTGTAAACAGCCGCACCGGAAAAGATAATATTCCTGGTCGTCCGTGTATCATACAGGTATTTTGCCCAAAGGATGCGGGATTTCAGGACAAATCTCATCGCGGGATCCTGGTACGGAGCCCCTGGGACGATGATCACATCATACGTGTCATTTCCTTTGTGCTTTTTCTCGTGTTTGTTTTTGCCCTGTTCTGCAAAGCCGCATAAAAGTGAAATTGCGCAGCCGAGAAATGCCGGAGAAGAGAATTGTTTGTAATTCATACTTATGGCTTAAGAGGTTTCCCTTTCCCCGCGATCTTAAGCGTCTATTTCGCTTAAGAGAAGAATGCGTACAGAAAAAGTAAGTTAAGCCATAGGTTTTGTGAATTATACTTGGGAAACGGAAGGGTTTTAATTTTATTGTTCAGGGGAACCGGACTGATTACTGCACCAGTAAATTACATCCGCGGATATCACTGTTATCAAACCTTCCAAGAACTTCAAAGGAATTATCATCGTATTTCTTCCCGAGATCCTGTGTAGCTATAAAAGCGCATGAATTAATATTTGCAAGATCTATCACATTTATTCCGCCTGTTCTTCCATTCTGTAAATAGGAAAACGGGTCGTTCGTATCGCGGATCATTATCTGCATCCAGGGAGGACAATTAAAGATCCCATTTCCTTTGGAATAGGCTTGTGATAAAAGTTCAGTCATTCCGTATTCACTGTGAATTGACGGAACTCCAAATCCCTTCATAAGAACCTCGTGTAATTCTTCACGAACCATCTCCTTTCGTTTCCCTTTCATTCCCCCGGTTTCCATTATGACCAGCTCATCCCATCTGTTATGTGCGATTCCCGGAAATTGTTCGGCAAGATCAAGTAAAGCGTATGTAACTCCCAGGAGAACTGTTTTTTGGTTTATTTTCTCCAGCTCCTTTAGTTTAAGGGCAAGCTCATTGTAATTGTGAAGGTAAAATCCGCTGTCAGGATGTCCGCTGGTTTTTATAAGGTCCTCCGCCATGTAAACCAGGGAGGAACCTGTACGTTCAAGATAGGAGGGGAGTAATGCGAGAATACAATATTCCCCGGGATCGCCATAAAATTTCCGGAAGCCATCAAGAGAGCTCCTCCTGTAAAGGTCAACCTCCGTTACAAGGTGACGGCTTACCGTCATGCCCGTAGTTCCGCTGCTGGTAAAAACGGTCTCTGGCTTTTCAGTGCCGCAAACAACGTCAAAGTCCTTAAAAAAATTTATAGGAAGGAATGGAATGTTTTCGGGTTTATTGACCTTTGTGGTGTCCGTGCCCAGAGTTTCAAGATACCGCCTGTATACCCTGTTTTCGCTGGCCTGGTAGCGGAAAACTTCCATTGCAGCCTCTGAAAAGCGTTCGGTTGAGTTTACTGCAAAAAGACGGTCATGAGTGGGTTTCAAAGCTTTTTCAGCAATATTCCGGGGTAAAATGCGTTTAATATTGCCTGTCGCAAAAATAATTATTAATTTTAGGTTTCATTCAATAACAATGGCCCATTTCAAATATCTTCTTTTTTTTATGTTCAGCGGTGCTGTTCTTTTGACTTCCTGTGTGAAGGAAAAAAGCTTTCCCCCTGAGCCGGAGATCGAATTTATCCGGTACCAGAAATACGGTTCCGATTCTGCGGATTGTGTAATAGGATTTAAGGACGGGGACGGTGATATCGGGATAATGGAGGGTGATACCATTTCAGCTAACGACTTCCAGATGAAGTATCTTTACAAAGGCGCTGACGGTGCTTTTCACCCCTTTGATGCCATCGATTCCACTGCGGCCATGGATACACTTTTTTACAGTTACCGCGTCCCTGACATTACGCCTGAAGGCCAGTATAAGGCCCTGGAAGGGGAGATCAAAGCGAAATTAAGATCCGCACCATTGTATTTTCCCACCCACACGAAAGTGAAATTCGAGATCAGGCTTCGTGACAGGTCCGGCAACTGGAGCAACATTGTTACTTCGGACGAGATCATACCATAACCTGTAACCAGCACCTGCGCTGTACCGGCAATATCATCAATATAAAAAGAGGGAAATTTAAGTAGAATTTCCCTCTTTGCTTACATGATTTGTTTTACATGATTTGCTTTAGATGAATAAGGAGATGAACAGGTAAGTTAATCCTCCGAGGATCGCGCTGATCGGGATAGTGAGGATCCAGGCCCATAAAAGGCTTACAGTAACTCCCCAGCGAACCGCACTGAGTCTTTTTGTAGCACCCACACCAATGATAGCCCCGGTGATGGTATGTGTTGTAGAAACAGGAATTCCCATCTGCTCGGTCAGGAAAAGTGTAGTGGCACCTGCAGTTTCTGCACAGACACCTTCAAGCGGTGTTACTTTTGTGATCTTGGTTCCCATGGTCTGTACGATCTTCCATCCACCGCTTAACGTTCCGATACCGATAGCAAGGTAACAGGAAATAGGCACCCAGTCGGGCATTGATTTAATATCCACGATGGAACCATTGGCCACAAGGGCGGCCGCGATGATACCCATTACTTTCTGTGCATCATTTCCACCATGCCCGATACTGAATGCTGCGGAAGAAAGCAGCTGGGCGCGTTTGAACATGTGTGCCGAGCGGGTTGCTGTCGGCTCTTTGATTTTTTCATTATAGATGAACATCAGGCAGAAAAGGAGCAGTGCGCCTACAAGGCACCATCTGAGGATCCGGTTATCCGCTTTTTCAATTTCCTTGATAAGCTCAGCCCGGATATTCACATTCATTTCCGAAGCAAATTCTTTTTTCCTGTCGGGGCTTACCGGGTGAATAGCGTTCATGGCCGCAACCATTCCTTCCGGCCCGAGTTCAAAATATTTTTTCGTAAGCGGTTTCAGGCTGTCCACAATTGCTTTCGTAGCTTCATATTCGTCAGCAAAAGAAGGATTCAGCTTGGCCTTGTTTTTCAGCAGTTCAATTTTATAAAATGTATTGAGACGATCATTTAATTTAGTGATGGTGATCTCCTTCATATCCACGTGGCTGATGATATTGTCGGCAACACCATGTGCACCATGCAGTTCATAGGCAGATAGAAAAGGGGAGCATGCCGCAGCATTTGCTTTTGCAGTTTCGAGCTTTTTTACTTTGGTGGAATCATGTTTGATCTCCACTTCATATTCATACTTTTCAACCTTGAAGAATTTTGCCATGTTCTCATTCATCTTGTTCTCCTGGAAGCCGATGAAAAGAAAATAAAGGCCTACAGCGGAAGCACCGAGGATCCCGACTTTTAACCACGTATTCCTTTGGATGAAGATAAGCGTATAAATGATCGAGATGAACATACCGATCACCGGGGCAAGAAGAATGAACAATAGTGTTTTCCCGATTTTGTCGCTGGCGATGATCTCGTTAATGGGCATCAGGCCTTTGCTCATAAAAGCATAGGCGATAGCAGCCCCACCGAACCCACCGATAAGGGTGTGCGAAGAAGAAGAAGGGATGCCGTACCACCAGGTCAGCAGGTTCCAGGCAATGGCCGCGATAAGGCCGCTGAAAATCACGGGGAGGGAAATAAAATCGGAGTAAACTGTTTTACCGATGGTGTTGGCCACGGCATGGTCTTTAAAGATCATGAAAGCGACACAATTAAAGAACGCGGCCCAAAGCACCGCCTGGAAGGGCGTTAAAACCTTGGTGGAAACAATTGTTGCAATGGAATTTGCCGCATCATGGAAGCCGTTGATGAAATCGAAGATGAGGGCAAGTATAATAACAATAATAAGTAAGCTCATTGTAGGTTCAGTTAAGAATGAATTTGGAATTACGCGTTTTTGATCAGTATGGTATTGATCACATTCGCGGCATCTTCACATTTATCCGTAGCTGTTTCTAACATGGACAAAACATCTTTCATTTTAATAACTTCAACTGCATTTTTTTCTTCTTCGAATAGCTTGGCGATTGCAATATCGAAGATATCATCCGCATGGTTCTCAATGCTGTTGATCCTGACCGTAGCTTCTTTGATCTTGCTGATGTTCTTCAGGTTCCTTAATTCGGACACCGCGATCTCAAGCTCTTCCGCGCCTTTTAAAATAAGTTCGGAGATCTTTATGATGGAAGGGGTCATGTTCTCTACTTTATAGAGCTCCATGCGTTTTGAAGCCCCGTGGATATAATCCACGATATCGTCAATTGCGGAAACCAGGTTATGGATATCCTCGCGGTCAAAAGGAGTTATAAAATTAGCGCTTAACTCACTGAAGGTTTCGTGAGTAATATTATCCCCAACATGTTCGAGGCGTTCAATCTCCCTGAAAAGCTCGCGCCTTTTATCAGGATTGGTTGTATTTACAAGTTCTACCAGTACTTTGGAAGTAGCCGTAACGTTGGCTGCAGCCTTTTCAAATAAAGGGAAGAATTTTTTATCTTTTGGGGTAAAGTACTGAAATATATTAAGACTCATTTTTTAGAATTTTGATTGAATTAGAATACTAAAATTATCTGCCTGCAAAGGTAAAACTCCCGTGGAAGCATCAGCTTTAGAGGCATTAACTTTGCATTATGCCAATGTTAAGGAAATGTTAAGACATTTAAATGCCAAGTTCCACCTGGAAAACTGCAAAGTAGTTGTTCAGGTTTTTTTGCGTGGCCAGATTCCGGTTCTCAGTATAAAACACATTAAACTGTGCCTTTACTTTATGCTTCATTATATAATTGGTTATGCCCAAGCCGTATTGATTAACCTGGTTTAATGTGCTGTAATTGTCTTTTTGGGGGGTGACTAAGGAATGTCGTGCAGCTAGTTCCCACCTGGATGCAAAGCAATAGCTTAGCTGGGTATTAATGCCGTCACCTGTTATGAGGTTCCTTTTTGCACCGGTGGGATTCGTTGTTACCGGGCTTTTATCGCTGATTCTTCGGATGTATTCAGCACTCAGGGCAATCCCTTTGTATTTCATCAGGAAATCGGCCAGGTATACATGGTAACTCCTTGGTTCATACAGATCCTTTCCTAGTTGTCCTTGTGTACGAACTGCGAGATCATTAAAATGGTAACCTGCAGCAAACGATAGTTTCAGTTTTTCTTCCCGGGCGACATCCCCTTCAAAGTAATCACCGCCATCGGTGAAATCTCCTAAAGGAAGAATTTCTAAACGGCCTGTATATGCCAGCCCGGTATTGCTTGAATTTGAATTTCTGCCTTCACCCGAGGATACCGCTGTCTTGATAATGGTTTTAAATTTTCCGGAATGTATCGAATAATTGGCGAACATTCCAAAATCGCGGTCAAGGGTAAAATTCGAATTTACCGGTGAACGATCATAGAACTGGAGTGCACTTGAGGACACCACACGCTGCCTGTTACCAGGCAGTTTGGTTTGCCCGAAACCAAGCTGTAAATTTTTAATGGGCTTATAATAGATTATTGCATCCCGCACAATGTTAGGGCTAACATTTTGTGTAGTTACATCAGTAACACTCCAATCCATATCGCCACGTGAGAAAGATAGTTGTAAATAGTAACTCCATTTCGGGTTGTAGACGTGGCCCATAAAGCTTAAACGGCATCTCCTGATACGGGCTTCAAAACTCTCTGGTGCAAGATCCTCGTCTGATATCGTATTCATTAATGCCCGACTTTGGATCCTGAACCTGATGTTGATGGAATATGAACTATCCGGAGTGGCAAAACCTAACCCGTTCTTAAAGTTAAAAAAGGGGCTCTTCTGAGTATTTTTTTCATCAGTTTTTGCAAGAGTTGTGCCCGACCTGGAGTTAACTGAGTCCTGTACAAAGCGCGAATTTTCTGTTTGTTTTTCCTGGGAGATAGCGGTTGCCATAAAAAGAAGGCAAATGACAGAGGTTAAAAAAACATTTCTTAAATACTTCATTATAGTTATGTATTGGTTAATTAAAAGTTTAACTAACACAAATATATTGTGATCAAATAGGGGCTATGTTAAGGATGCGTTAAGGATGTGTGAACTAATTTAACCCTCATGCATCATATTTCTTTAGACGCAAAGCCAATCGGAGAGCTAAAGGTTTATGCCACAGTAGGATGTGCCAAAGTGAATTCTATGTTAAGATTACCTGCTGATAAAGTAAGGTGTGTGCGAAATGATTATAAATTTTCTGGGGGATTATTATCGAATAATCCGTCTCTGAGTATAGCATTACTAAAGTAAAGTTAATCTTACCTTAATGTAAAAGCCACTTAACACAGGTACTTTAGCGTATTAATTAACCTTAATGACAGCCTCGGATTTTAAAGTACTTGTAATTGATAATGATATAAAAATCCTGGAGGAGGTTTCCATGGTTTTGAAGAGCGAAGGCTTTGAAGTTGTTAAATCTTCGGATTCTATCGAAGCGATCATAACAGCAAAAAAAGAAGTGCCCCAGCTTGTCCTTGTAGATCTACTGATGCCGGTAGTTGATGGAATAGATATCTGCATGGAACTCAGGAAGCAGGAAGAACTTGGTAATACTCTTATTGTTTTCCACACCGATAGAAATGAAGACTATTCCCAGATAGCTGCATTCAATGCCGGGGCCGATGATTATATCGTTAAACCTATAAAGCCAAGAGTGCTGATCATCCGCTTGAAAGCGCTGTTGAAAAGACACGCAGCTTATTCCGACCCTGTATCCAATAAGCAGGTCATGGGTTTAACAATTGACAGGGAACGTTATCTCATTTTCAGGGATGGTGAAGAAATCATCCTGCCGAGAAAAGAATTTGAACTGCTGGCCTTATTATCCACTTCCCCACGAAAAGTTTTTACCAGGAAAGAGATCGCCCAATTAATCTGGGGATATGAAATCTTCCCTGCGAACCGTACTATTGATGTTCATATCCGAAAGCTGCGTGGCAAGCTTGGTGGGAAATATATCAAAACGGTTAAAGGTATCGGGTACAGTTTAGAAACCTGAGCCGCGCTTTAATTGCTTTATCTTCGATAGTACTTTGCCGCTGTATTTCCCTCTATTTAACAATTCCTTTATTTTCAAGTGCTTTTTAAACAATCCTGAGACTCTACTTTTGTAAAAAAAATTGAACATGAATATTCTGAAAGAAGTTTTGATACTGCCTCCGAGAAGGAAATTGAAAAAGAATAAAACCGGGATCCATTTGCTGAATGAGCCACAGTTAAAGAATAAAGAACTGAATGAAAGCATTATTTACGCTAAACGGATCCAGGAAGGCATGATGCTCAAGGAAAAACATTTATCCCGGTTGTTTGACTCTTCATTCCTTTTGTTCAAGCCGAAAGATATTGTCAGTGGGGATTTTTATTGGTTCACCAAAATAGGAAGTAAGGTTATAATTGCTGCTGCTGACTGTACCGGGCATGGCATACCAGGTGCTTTCATGTCAGTCCTGGGAATCAGTCTCCTTAACCAGATCGTGATCGAAGAGAAAAACACGGATGTTTCTTTTATTCTTCAGCGCCTTGATCATAAGATCAAAAAGGCATTTGGTTATTCAAATGATTATTTTGATGACGCCAAAAGCCTGTATGATGGTATGGATATCGCCATCTGCTGCATTGATTATGATCAGCAGCAATTTTCGTTTGCCGGGGCGTTCCGTCCTATGTACCATATCTCTGAGAACGGCCTTGTTAAAATTGAAGGTTCCAGGTACCCGATAGGCGGAATGCACCTGGAGGAGAACAGGGAATATGAGAAGAAAGTTTCAAGCTTTAAGACAGGCGATAAATTATATTTTTTTACCGATGGGTTTGCGGATCAGTTCGGGGGCCCAGGCAACAGGAAATTCATGACTGCTAATTTCCGGAATATAATTGCCAGGACTGCCCGCTTTTCAATGCAAACTCAAAAAATGGAGCTGGAACGTTTTTCATGTGAGTGGAAAAATAACTACGAGCAGACGGATGATATTCTTGTTGTCGGGGTACAGCTCTGAAACTAAGAATGAAACTCCGGCACCCAATCAATCTCTTCTTTATTCATTAATCCGCGGATAATACTTAATAAAAGCTTTTCAGATCACTAAAAATTAAAAGGACGTGCTTCATGGATTGTATTTTAGTTGGCAAAAGTATTTGTTGCAACTGAAACTTAATATTAAGTCATTGTTAAAAAAATGCGCCAAAAGGCATAAAAAAACCTGCTTAAGCAGGATCTCATATTTTTTATTTTACCTCTTCTTCCACCAGGAGGTCGGTGACCATCTTTAATAAATATTCGAACCTTATGGGTTTCGATGCAAACTGGTCGGCCCCTGAAGTCATAGCGTACAGCACCTTGTAATCATCACTCACCGCGGTAAGGAAAATAAAAGGAATGTCTTTGAATTCTGTTTTCCTGATCGCACGGCACATCTCAATACCGTCCATTTCCGGCATAAGAATGTCGGAAATAATCACATCGGGCCTTTCGGACTTTATCTTATCAATTCCTTCCAAGCCATTAGAGGCAATTGTTACCTTAAAATTGTGTTTCCTAAAATTGTATGACAGGAACTCGAGAATATCCGGTTCGTCATCTATGATCAATATTTTTCTTTCGTCTTTCATGATTTCTATTTTTTTATTATAAAGGTACGATGGCAATGCTAGAAGAATATTCAGGAAATGTTAAGCTAATGTTAACGAGGCCGGAAACCTGTTAAACACTGTTAAATAAAAACCCCGGTCAGGAAGGACCGGGGTTAAATCACCTATTTTAAAAGGTAGTATTATTATTTAGTGACAACAAGTTTTAATGTCTTGCTGAATGAATCTGAAGAGATAGTTGTAAAGTAAATTCCTGCAGGAAGGGCGGAAACATCCGTTTTAACGGTATTTAAACCCGCGTTCATTGCTCCTTTATATACACCCGATACGATCTTGCCTGTAATGTCATAAACATTGATCGTTACGCTTGCTGCTTCAAGAAGATCAATAGTGATATTTACCTCTGGCCCAGCTGGATTAGGATACAATCCGATGTGAGCAGCAGTAGCTCCTGTGGTTTCACTGATCCCAGCAACCAGCCCTGTGAATTTAGCATCAGTGAAGGATGCACCTGTAGCTGCAATTGAAGTTGGGAGTAAACGGTAATCAGGTGCTGTGGTTAAAGATGAAGGGAAAGCATTTACCCATGCAATAGCAGACACAGATTGTGTAGAATCATTATTGTCATTTGTAAAAATGCTGCTGTAAAACGACTGTGATGAATTTGCATCTATAGTGATCGCCTTCGTGATGTCAGAAGCAATAAGGTTATTTCTAAATACTGCTGAGTCATTCATTGTAAAATTGTCAGTGGTTCCGGCATCTTTGATATAAATCCCTTTTTCCCATGAGGCCGCAACAGAGTTGAATACAGACAATGCCGAATTTCTGCGGATATAAAAAGCCCTTTCGAATTTTTCACCCGTTGGTAAAGTAACTGTTCCGTTCCTTTTTGGCCCGATCAAGGTAATATTAGAGAAGATCGAGCTAGTTCTTGGCATTGCACCTGTTCCTGTTGCATCATTGTCAGTTTCAAAACCGTTTGAATCACCTGCAGCATCTGAAAGATCAGAATCCCTCACGGATAATCCGAACTGGATTTTTCCCCTGTGACCGAAATCAACATCAAAATCATCATCCAACCCGCGGAATGCGATAAGGTATTTTGCGTTTACTGTTCCTCCGAACCACTCAAATGAATCATCACCTGAAAAAGAAACCTGTACATGGTGGATAACTGTTTTAGATCCGACACCACCCAATGTAAGGCCGTTGATCTCTTTGTTAGGAGCTAATGGAATACCCGGGAACTCAATACGTACGAATGTGAAAACCCCGGAGCTGTCCATGTCATTAGTTCCGCCATATTCGGTATCCGAAGAAACTGCGATACCTTCTACGTTCGCTATCCCGCCAGGCTGATTAAGCATTCCTGAACCAAGGATCACCACTCCGCCCCAGTCACCTTCAGCACGGTTTCCTACAGCTTCACCTGAAGTGAACACAATTGGATTAGATGCTGTCCCCTGGGCATTGATCTTTGATCCCCTTGTAATAATAAGTGTTCCCTGGGTAGCAAGGTCCCCGCGTATAATAACACCCGGCTGGATCGTTAATACCGCACCGTTCTTAACGTAAACTTTATTCTGTAAAGAAACGATAGTTCCTGTGGTCCATGTAGTGTTTGTGGTAATATCACTGCTCACGGTTGTTGTAGGATTTCCGTAAGCCGTATTTTCAGGGTTCCAGTTTGCCCAGCCTGATGTCCAGTCTGTAGCGGGAGTAAGATCGGTTACAGGAAATGCACCTCTGTATGTTGTCGGTGTGAAAAATGCCGTCTGGGCATTCATTGCACCTGCGAATAATCCTGCGATCGCTAATGTGTAAATTCTTTTCATTTGAATATTGTTTTAATTTGTTTGCGACAAAAGTACAGGCATGGTGTTGTGTGAAAATTATGGTGGGGTTATGGCTTCCTTATTAGTTGTTTAATTTAACATTAAGGGTAAACCGAAAGGCTGCTTTCAGGCAGCCTTTCTATGGTTAAAACCGGTAAGAGAGGGACAGCGAAATTGTTTGCCCGTATTTCCGCGAGATCATTATATTATCATCCGAGCTTTCAAATTTATTCGATTTGTTTACATCCTGGTAAAAGTATGAAGGTTGTGCAAGCAGGTCCCTGATGTTCACTTTTGCATCCAGGTTCTTTATGATCCTCTGTGATATTTGAAGGTCGATGATGTGCCGCGGGTTCTCCCAATAATCAGGTTCGTTCTGGTTGCCTACTATGAAGATCCGTTTACCAACAAAATTATAGGATGCGCTTACTGATGTTCCTGAGGCTCCGATATACTGGACCCCGGCATTGATGATCACCGGGGATTGCCCCTGGAGTGGGCGTTCAGCCGCCACCGCACCAATTACATGACTTACATCCACCTTTGATTTGATATATGCGAAGTTGGCAAACAACGTTGTTGCATTCAGGACCTCTGATGAATCTGCGTTAAACAGGGAACTTAGCTTCACCCTGTATTCAAGCTCCACACCGATATTGGTGGCTTTTGGAACATTAACGAAATAGAGCTCACGTGTAGCATCCGGTCGGCTGGCCTGTTCGATCGGATCTGTAAATTCTTTATAGAACCCCGAAACGGAAATGAACTGGCCTGCACCCGGATACCATTCGAAGCGCAGATCATAGTTATTGATACTGCTTCTTCGCAGGAATTGGTTTCCGCTTATAGCAAAGTCGGTAATGAAGTCGTAGAAGAGGAATGGTGCAAGCTCACGAAATTCGGGGCGGGAAACTGTTTTGTAATAACTTGCCCGGATATTTATCTTCTCGGTCAATGCAAATATAATGTTGGCAGATGGCAATATATCAGTTACGGTGGTATCGATTTGAAGCGCTGTATCTGCTCCTGCAATTGTTGTTTCGAGTTTCTGGTTGTAAGATTCGATCCTTGCGCCACCGATCAGCCGTAATTTTTCAAATGGCTTTGTATCAAGCATGATGAACCCTGCGTGCAATAATGAAGCTGCGGTGTAACTGTCGCTTGTCTTGGTTGCTTCATCCAGTTTGAACCCTCCATTGTACGGGCCCGGCTTATCAATCACACCCATGTTCTCCGGCCGGAATATTTCATCTTCCGGCAATAATAATAATTCACTGTCGAATCTTACTGCGCTGCCCTGCCGGTACCTTGAGAATCCCAGGCTTCGTGCGCTGAACTGGCGGTCCCGCAGCTGGTGGTATCCCCCGATCTTCAGATCTGATTTTATTTTGGCAATTGCAAAAGGGAATGCCGCATCATAGCCAAAGCTGTATATGCTTTCAAATGTTTTTGAGAAGAACATGTTTCCGGCAGCTGTCGGGATAGTACCGCTCGTTTGGACAATGGCTGCGTATTGTGCCGACTCGTCCTCTTCTGTCGCTGCCACTTTCTCATACACCATCCTGCGCATATTCGGTATTTTTCTTTCAATGTCACTGTAACCGCCTGTCCAGTTAATTTTGATCCCGGTTTTTGGCAGGAGATGGCTTCCGTTTAACTGTGAGGATAAAAGGTTATTCTGCGTGAACCATCTCAGTGATGATTTCTGCCAGTATTTTTCCGGCTGGTCCCATTCTTTTGCTCCTCCGCGAAGAGTGACTTTGTCATCGGAATTAACACTGTAAATATTTTTAAAGCTGATCTTATTGTTATTGTTGAGCTTATAAGTAAGGTTCCACATAGCGCTGGCAAGAATAGCCTGGGAATAAATCGTATCTGCAAGCTCCATCCGCTTTACAATACCGGTTGACTGTTCTTCGTAATCCCTTCGCATTTCTTCGTAAGAGGAATAACTGTTGTTGTAGGTCACCGCAAGGATATTCCCGATCTCCCTCCCGAATAACTTTCCTGTCCTTGCAATACTATACTGCAGGGCCAGGTTGGGGGATGCTTTTTTACTTATTATTTTCCATGAAGAAGACATCAGCTTCGCATTCTCTGCCTTTTCAGTATTGGTAAGGCCTTCGGTGAATTGTTCAGTAGAAGCCAGGCCGGAGGGGATCCCGCGTGAACCGTCATCCATTCCTATAAAATCATATTTGCCACCTGAGTAAGTCTTAAATTCCCGGAAGGTGGCCAGCGTATTGTACCCGGCAGAAACAGAGATAGTTTGTTCATTCTGCTCAGGGATGCTTTTGGTGTTTATCTGTATGATCCCGCCTGCGAAGTCGCCCGGGAGGTCCGGTGTTGCACTTTTTATTATAATAAGGTTGTCAAGCATATTTGCCGGAAAGATATCGAATGCAAAAGCTTTTTTATCCGATTCAGAACTTGGAAGCGGTGCACCATTTATATATGCAGTGTTATAACGGTCATTCAATCCCCTGATAACCGCAAACTTATTATCCTGTATGCTGGCCCCTGAAACCCTTTTGAGGACATCACTGGTGCTTTTGTCCGGGGTCCTTTTAATGTTCTCGGATGAGATCCCGTCAGAAACTGTAGCACTGTTCTTCTGCATGATCAGCATGGCATTATTGCTTTCCCGGCTAACAGTTGCCGTAACCTCAACGATCCCGAGATCTGTAGAAGCAGTGCCAACGGAAATATTGATGATAGTTGGTTCTCCTGCTTTAACTGTTACCCCTTCAATAATTTTGGTGTTGTATGAAATAAGCTTGCAGACAAGTTTATAAATGCCCGGTGACACATTGCTTACCGTAAAATTTCCATCAAGGTCCGTATTTCCACCTGTGGCTGTACCGTCAATCATTACAGTAGCCCCCGGGAGGGTTTCACCTGTTTTTTCATCTATGACCCTTCCTTTAATAGAAGAATTTTGGGAAATTGCTACCTTTACAAATATAACGGTGATAAGCGTTACGAATAGTTTTACGTTCATTGTTAATTCTGTTGTTTAATCCTGCAAATTTCGTTTCAAAACACAGAGTATGTGTTAAACGAAACTTATTTGTATGTTAATTAAACAGCAAATCAATTCCATGTTGTTAATCTTATGTTAATGTTGAATTAACATGCTATTCAAAAAGGAAAAGGAACTTTACCCTGAATCAAAAAAGAGATATATGAATAGTGATCACAAAATATTATTGGTGGATGATGAGCAGGATATCCTTGAATTTTTAAGTTATAACCTGAAGAAGGAAGGCTACAACGTATTTACAGCGAATAATGGTAAAGAAGCAATTGTGGTTGCAAAGAAAGAGAACCCCGACCTGATCATCCTCGATGTTATGATGCCTGATATGGACGGGATTGAAACCTGCCGTGAAATACGTGAACTGCCGGGACTGAAAGATGTGATGATCGCCTTCCTCACAGCAAGAAGCGAAGACTATTCACAGATCGCGGGTTTTGAAGTAGGTGCTGATGATTATATCAATAAACCGATAAAGCCCCGTGTCCTTATCAGCCGCATTACAGCCTTGCTGCGCAGGGGGAAAAGCGCCAGCGCTTCTGCAAATGACAAAGTGGATATGGGAGGGATCAAGATAGACCGTGAACGGTATGTTGTGATGCAGGACGGAAAAGAGATCAACCTTCCTAAAAAAGAATTTGAATTGCTTGCTCTGCTTGCATCGAAACCGGGCAAGGTTTTTACACGGGAAGTCATTCTTGATAAGGTATGGGGCGGTGAAGTGGTTGTGGGCGACAGGACGATTGATGTTCACATCCGGAAGTTGCGTGAAAAGCTCGGTGAAGAATTTATTAAAACAGTAAAAGGGATCGGATATAAATTTGAATTCTGACCTGCTTAATAATGCCCCGTTCCTGCAATTGTGTTATCTTAGTATGAGCAATGCAAATGAAAAATTATTCCCTTAAGCTTATCCTGGTCATTATCGCGCTGCTGATTGCCCTGGCAATTTCAACAGCGGTACTGTTATTTACCGATGACCAGTACGGTAATATGAAGTGGCGGCTTGCCGGTGTATTCTTCTGCATTTCCTTTCTCTCGTCACTTGCATTTCTTTTTTTTATAAACCTTATTGTTTTTAAAAAGCTCCAGCGCCTCTTTGAGGGTGTGAGGGAGTTTCGTGCACAGAATGACAAATCTTCCTCCATGAATATTTATGAAGGGAATGAGATCGATAGGCTGGATAACGAGATCCTTGCCTGGGCTGATGACAGGAAGAACGAAATCGAACGTTTAAAGAAGCTTGAAGTGTACAGGAAAGAATTCCTTGGTAATGTTTCGCATGAATTAAAAACTCCAATTTTCAACATACAGGGCTATGTTTCAACCTTGCTGGATGGCGGACTTGAAGATGAAACGATCAACCGGGATTACCTGGTGCGTGCTGATAGAAGCATCGACAGGATGATCACCATCATTGATGACCTTGAAGCCATCTCGCAGCTGGAAACGGGGGAGCTGCAGATAGAACCTGAAAAATTTGATATTGTAGCGCTTACCAAAGATGTTTGTGAATCACAGGAAATGAAGGCAACAAGCAAAGGCATAATCCTAACGCTGCCGGGTGACCCGAAAGCAATGTTTGTTTTTGCCGACAGGTTCCGGATCAGGCAGGTGCTTACCAACCTCATTGTAAATTCCGTGAAATACGGCAAAGAGTATGGTGAAACGAAGATCCGTTTTTATGATGCGGGGGATAACATATCCATAGAAGTTGCAGATAATGGGCTCGGAATTGCTAAAGAACACTTACCAAGATTATTCGAACGTTTTTACCGTGTTGATAAAAGCCGTTCAAGAGAAATGGGAGGTACGGGGCTCGGCCTTGCCATTGTCAAGCATATCCTGGAAGGCCATAACCAGGGTATTAATGTAATGAGTACCGAAGGTGTGGGGACTGTGTTCTCTTTTACTCTTAAGAAAGGATAGAATCTATTTTTTCCTCCAGCACACCGCTTGAACTTACCATTCTGAATCCCCCGTACATTCCTGATCTCTTTAAAGCTTCTTCCAGGTTGAACGCTGACTGTTTAACCGAGTAAGCAATATTCTCTTTCATGAAATGCGCGGCAAGATATTCCTGTTCGGTCTGCCCTGGTGTAGGAACAAAGATCGCGCGCTTTCCAAGTGCCGCAAGATCCATGATCGTGGAGTAGCCGCTCCGGGAGATGATGATTTCCGAGCTTTGAAGAGCTACCTGCATTTCTGCAGAATTAAGGTGGTTCACCATTGTAACATTTCCTTTTTGTTCGGTTTTAGTGTTTTCCCCGGGGATGCCTGCAACAAGCAGCGCTTTTAAATTACTTTTGTACATCTGTCCGGCAATTAACCGTTCAAATATACTGCGCTGCGGCTCCGGCCCCGAGATTACAGCCATCACATCATAAACCGGCTTTGATCGGCCCGGATTTTTAAACCGTGATAAAGGCCCTGTAAAAGTACAGTTGGCGGGGACCGGATATTTATGGGAGAGGTCAGCAGAAAGATTATTTTCACCGGCATGATCCGGGATCCAGCACTCATCAAACTTTTTGATATAGGATAATACTATTCTATGAAGAAGGTTCTCAGCGAGAGGTGATTTGATCATCACCTGGTGTGTGATAAAAATGCTTTTAATATTAGCATTATAGCATCCGTAGCGGTTATCTGAAATAACAACATCTATATTATTTTCCCGGATGATCTTTTTCAGCTCTTCGTGTTCTTTTCTGATGCCCCTCATTATGCGGGGAATGGAAAAAAGTATTTTCATTTGCATGCTTCCTGAAGAAGGATACCGGATGCCGTAACCATTGAAAGGAATAAAAGGCAGCGCAGGGAATTCCTGTTTAAGCATTTCGAGCGGGCGACCACCTGCAGCTATTATAACATGTGCGTTCTTTTCAAGAAGTAAGCGGATTACCGGGATGCAGCGGGCAGCATGCCCGAGGCCCCAGTCAAGCGGGCAAACTAATATTCTCTTCGGTTGCTGCATTATGCTTATTTTTGTAAAAGTAAGGTTTAAAGATGAATTAATAATTGGGAATGGGATGTCATTCCGACCGTAGCAGAGGAATCTTTTTTATTTATGGTTAGGGTTTGAAATACAAGATCTCTCGACTTCGCTCGGGAGGACATCTTAAATTGATATAAGAACACAGACGGGGATTACATACGAACAGCATGGCAAAAAGGAAATTAATGAAATTTGCGCAGGTCTCGGCTTTTGAGAACTGCTTTTTTTTATCCTTCGAACAATCGCGTGAAAACGGGTTACCGGTAAAAGGGAAATGGCACACCGACTACTTCAAAAATGATAATCCAATCGTCCTTGAGCTAGGATGCGGAAAAGGAGAATATACTGTAGGGCTCGCCAGGCGCTTTCCCGGTAAAAATTTTATTGGTGTTGATGTAAAAGGCAACCGGATCTGGACCGGGGCGAAAACAGCCCTCGAGGAAAAGATGAGCAATGTAGCGTTTATCCGCACGCGGATTGATTTTATCGAAGGGTGCTTTGAAGAAAATGAAGTGTCGGAGATCTGGATCACTTTCCCGGATCCGCAGCCGTTAAAGACAACTATCCGGCAGCGTCTTACCAATATGATCTTCCTGAAAAGATATAAGCATATCCTGAAGGAGAATGGCGCCATCAACCTGAAAACAGATAATGAGCCTTTTTATGACTATACGCGCGAAGTAATAAAAGAAAACGGCCTTACAGAGCTTGATGCTACAAATGACTTGTACGGGGACAGTATTGCGAGGGAAGAATTCCTTACAAACATCAAAACCTATTATGAAAAAAAATTTTCGGACAAAGGTTTTAAGATCTGTTATCTGAAGTTTAGATTTTGACTAGAGATAAATTCAGTTCTTTGATGGACAAATCCCGTGTCGGGCACTGGATGAAGATAAAAATTATAATAGATCTCTGATAAGCGACCGAATAAAAATGAACTCAGAAAAGCACGAAGATTTTTTTCAAATGGTATTCCAGGTAGTAAGGCTTATTCCTAAAGGCCGTGTTACCAGTTATGGCGCAATCGCTAAATATCTTGGCGCTGCACGTTCTTCACGCATGGTCGGCTGGGCAATGAACGCTGCGCATTCCCAAAAGAAAAAAGTCCCGGCTCACAGGGTGGTTAACAGGAATGGTGAGCTTACGGGAAAAAATCATTTCGCAACCCCGTTTGAAATGCAGGAGCTGCTAGAGAAAGAAGGCATTAAGGTAGTAAAGGATAAGATCAAAAACTTTAATGAATGCTATTGGGACCCTTTGAAAGAGCTTGAAATTTGACTTTCATCCTATTTTATTGCCCGGTTGCAATTAAACCCTACCTTTGAGGTTCAGCACACAGAAATGACTGAAGACGATATTCTTATTTTTTTAGCGGATGATGATGAAGATGACCGCCTGATTTTTAATGAGGCAATCGCAGAAATTTCATCGAAGGTTGATGTGAAAGAAGCCAGTGACGGGCTTAAGCTCATTAAGCTTCTTAATGAAACCTCCAGGCTGCCTGATATTATTTTCCTTGACCTGAATATGCCTTTCCAGAGCGGTAAGGAAACGCTTAAAGCTCTCCGCAGCAATAAAGCTTTCAAAAATATCCCGGTCGTGATCTATTCAACATCAGCCAATCCCATGGACATAGAAGAAACCTACCGTTTGGGCGCAAGCCTTTACCTGGAAAAGCCTTACAGCATGGCTGTCATGATCAGGAAACTGGAGCACATCCTCGCCCATAAGTGGGAAGTTGTTTCGAATATCGACAGGAAGGATTATTTTATTTCTTCCAAAGAAGTCTCCAACAGGTAATCCCGTTCAATTTACCACTTCCGCCATTTTCCGCTGTTTTTGCTTTTTTGGCAGTAGAACATAGAAAACAGACCCTTCACCCGGCTTACTTCTCGCACAGATATATCCGCTGTGGTTCTCAGCGATCTTCCTGCAGATAGCAAGGCCGATGCCCGTTCCCTGATAGGTGTCTGCAGAGCTTAAGCGCTGGAACAGCCCAAAGATTTTTTCCCTGTATTCTTCCTCGAACCCGATCCCATTATCAGTCACAGTTATGCAGGCATATTCATCAATGTTTTTGATGCGGAAATCCTTGGCCATCTCGGCACTCAGTTTAGCTTCTTCTATCTTAATAACAGGTGTCCTGTCTTTGGTGAATTTTAGCGCGTTACTGATCAGGTTCTGGAAAAGCTGGTTCATCTGGCCGGTGAGAGCCTGCACTTCAGGGAGCTTCTCCACCCTGATCACAGCATTGCGCTCTTTGATCTGAATTTCAAGATCATCGGTGATCGCCTTGATAATATCGTTCAGGTCGGTATTGGAAAACTTGATGTTCTTATTGGATAATTTGGAGAACGATAAAAGGTCATCGATCAGGTTCTTCATGCGCTCCGAAGAACGCAGCATTTTATCCAGGTAAGTTTTTTCCTTGTCTGTTCGCTTCTCTGCATCTGTTGTCTGAAGCAGGTTTCCGAAAGTCATTATCTTTCTTAAAGGTTCTTTAAGATCATGGGAAACTACGGAAGCAAATTGTAAAAGATCGTAATTGCTTTGCTCAAGGGCTTCATTGGTATAGCTTAAACGTTTCGTAGTTTTCTGCAATTCCTGGTAATGTTTTGTCAGTTCTTCCGCAGCTTTCTTCTTTTCTGTAATGTCAGTAAAAGTTGTAACAAGGCCGTCAAGCATTTTTAAAGCGATGATGTCATACCACCTGTTGGTACGGTCGTCAAAAAATTCGAAATGTTCGGTTTTATTGTGATCAACAACATCCCTGTATCTTTCGAAATAGGTTTTGTTTGCTTCTGAATACTGCTTGCTCATCCGCTTCCCCACAAGCTCTTCTTTTGTAGTCTGGAACATTTTGGCGGCAGCATCGTTCACCGCCATGTATTCAAAATCGATTATGTTGCCGTGCTTATCACGGATGGCTTTTTTTGCGGTGATCCCGCTTACCGAACTGTTGAATACGCTGTCGATGATACTGCTCAACTGCTTGGTTTCCGAGATATCGATGAACGTGACAACTACACCGTCAATATCCTTGTTAAGTTTAACGTACGGACTTATTCTCATCAGGTAGATGCGGTTGTTCTTTAAGATAATTTCTTTTTCTACCACTTTTCCGTCTTTCATTACACCTTTGAGGCTGTTAATAAAATCGAAAGTGTGGAAATTGTTGGAAATATCGAGGATGCTCCTGCCGATATCTGTTTCGATCAGGTTGATCTGTGTTTTAACAGCAGGGGAGAATTTGCGGATAATAAGTTTTTTATCGATCAGCAATTGCCCGATATCTGTAGAGCTGAAATAATTATTAAGATCTTCATTCAATTCCACCAGTTCTTTGATCTTCATCTGGTGTTCCGTATTCACCGTATGAAGCTCTTCATTCAGGGATTGCAGCTCTTCATTTGTGCTTTGCAGTTCTTCGTTTGCCGAGATCATTTCCTCGTTGCTGGATTGCAGCTCTTCATTGGCTGTTTCCAGTTCTTCGATCACAGCCTGGAGGTTTTCCTTTGTTTCTTTCAGTTCCTGTTCAACTTCCATGAGGAGCTGAACTTTATCATGTGAGTATGTGTTTTTCTTTGATTTTGAAATTACCGTGTTTTCTTCTTCCTGCAGCACAATAAAAATAAAGGGCTGGATATATTCGCTCTGGTCAAGGTAGGGCTTAATGATAATATTCACACAGCGCTTCTCTTCCTTTTCCCCGATCTTTATTCGTTTCAGTACAACTTTAGAGGATTCTTTCATAGCCTTCCTCACCCCGCTGCTAAGTGCAATGGAAAGGTCCTGCGGGACAAGCTTCAGAATATTCAGGTTAAAATTACCATCCTGGAAATTCAAATATTTTTTAAAATTCCCTATAGCCTGTTTTACCTCAAATTCGCGGTCGATCAGGATCCCTGCATAATTGTATTCATCCATCACCACATCCTTAAAGATCTCGGGGAGATTGTTAAAGGCGTTCTTGGTTTTAATCGCGGTGGAATACGGGTTATTGAATTTACTTTCAACAATCGGGTGGTAATGGTCATGGGTAAGCATAACCGGCTTCGCAATATTCCTGAAGATCTTCCACTTCTTGCTCAGCTCTTTCATGGAATCTTTTAAGGAACCGATATTCTCGCTAGGGCCCATGAATAAAAAGCCTCCCGGGTTGAGGGCAAAATGGATAGTGCGGAGAATGTTCTTCTGCAGTTCACTGCCCATGTAAATAAGCATGTTCCTGCAGGTTAAGAGATCCACCCTGCTGAAAGGAGGATCCTTTAGTACATTATGGTTAGCAAATACCACGGTTTTCCGGATGATCGGAGTGATCCGGTAACCGTTCCCTTCTTTAATGAAATACTTTTCCAGCCTTTCATCCGAAATATCGTTTTTAATGTCGGCCGGGTAAATCCCACGTGAAGCGGTTTCCAGGGCTTCCTCATCGATGTCGGTTGCAAAGATCTTTATACCGGCATCAGGAAGTTTATTTTTTGTTATGTATTCATTCACAAGGATGGCGAGCGAATAAGCTTCTTCACCTGTGCTGCAGGCAATGACCCACAACTTCAAAGGATCGCCTTCTTTTTTATTAGCGATCAGCTGTGGCAATACAAGCGTTTGGAGCTCGTCAAATGCTTCAGTATCGCGGAAGAATTTAGTGACGCCAATCAGGAACTCTTTTGAAAGATTCTTTGCCTCATCCTGGTGCCGGTTCATGTAATCGAGATACTCTTTCAGGGACTTGATGTTCTTCATCGCCATCCGCTTTGCAAGCCGCCTGTGAATAGTAGGCCGCTTATAATGGCTGAAATCGTGTGATGTTGCTTTATAAACCTTTTCAAGGATCTCGCGCAGGGTATATTCATCCTTCTGCGTCATGTCATGGAATGTCTTCTGCAGCGGGGTTTGTTCGTCATGCAGGAACTCAAGCAGTTCTCCCGCGATCATGTCAGGGGAGAGGATCATGTCAGCAAACCCGGTGTTGATGGCGCTGTTAGGCATGCCGTCAAATTTCGCAGAAATAGGGTCCTGCACAATTACGATTCCTCCGTGGGATTTAATTGCTTCTATCCCGTTGGTACCATCACTGCCAGTTCCTGAGAGAATGATCCCAATGGCATCCTTTCCTTTTTCTTCGGCAAGGGAGCTGAGGAAAATATCAATGGCATTATTCGGCTGGCCCTTACGGTCTTTATCGGTGAGCCTGATGTGCCCGTTTTCCAGGGTCATCGTGAACTTGCTGGGAATTACATAAATACAATTCCTCCTGAGCGGCATGCCGTCTTCTGCCTCATAGATGTTCATCAACGAATGTTTCGCGAGAAGCTCAGGCATCAGGCTTTTATAATCGGGGGAAAGATGCTGTACAATGACAAAACAATAACCTGTATCATCAGGCATGTTATCGAATAATTCGTGGATCGCTTCCAGTCCACCTGCTGAAGCCCCTATTCCAACAACAAGCATTTTTTCCTTGGTTGTTTTATCGGGGGTAATCTTCTTTGACACCATAAAAATTGAAAAAAACTAAGTTAATAAAAATGCATTAAACTTTATTCTCAGCTTCCAGGTTTCCTGCCTCTAGATTTTCTAATGGATTCTGTACAGGAATTTCAACAGGTAAACTGATAGTAAAAGTTGTTCCAGCGCCAACCTCGCTTTTTGCACTTATAAAACCATTATGTTCTTCAACAATCCTTTTGCAAATGGCAAGGCCGATCCCGGTCCCTTCGTATTCTGAATTGGCATGTAAACGCTTGAACATGGTAAAGATCTGTTCAGCGTATTGCTGATCGAAGCCGATCCCGTTATCCTGTAGATAGATCCTGCAGAATTTCGTGGAGCTGTGCTTGCCCAGCTGTATTGTTTCCATTTTACTGGAGATTCTTATAATAGGGGGTGTATCTTTTTTCGCGTACTTGATCGAATTCGTGATGAGGTTCTGAAATAAGCGTTTGATAAGGCTTTTATTCACGTGGACGAACGGTAGTTTATCAACTATGATCTTTGTCCCGCTGTCATGGATCATCATGTCCATCTCTGCAATTACTTCTTCAAGCAGCTGGTTCATGTTCGAGCTGACAAGCTGTTCTTTTGTATTGGTGATCTTGCTCAGTGTGAAAATATCATTGATAAGGTTCTGCATCCGGGCGCAGGCCGACTGGATCTTATCAATGTAAACTTTACTTTCTCCGTCAAGCTCATGACCGTATTTTGAGCTTACCCTGTCACTGAAGATCCTTATTTTTCTTAAGGGTTCCTGCAGGTCATGGGATGCCATGTAGGCAAAGCAGTCCAGCTCCTTGTTCTTTGCCTCCAGCTGATCAATGTTTTCCAGCAGCTTTTTATTCAGCTCAAGTACTTTTTCTTCAGAAGCGATCCGTTCATTTATTTCAAGCTCAAGGTTCCGGTTGGTAGCCAGCAGTTTTTTTTCCTGCTGAAGCAGAAGATAGTTCTTTTTGTAAAGCTCTACGAATACATGGACCTTCGCCTGCAGTAATTCGGGCCGTATTGGTTTGTAAATATAATCAACCGCACCGGCACGGTACCCCTTGAACATGTTCTCGTCACCATGCCCGTGCGCAGTGATAAAAATGATGGGGATATGCTTTAATTTCTCACGCTCATAAATTAATGAAGCCGTTTCAAAACCGTTCAGGTTCGGCATTTCCACATCCATGAGGATAATGGCGAAGTCGAATTCCTTCAGGAGGATCTTTAGTGCTTCCTTTCCCGAATTCGCGGTTTCAATGTCGTAGTTGTCAGCAGAAAAAATACTTTTCATCGACATGAGGTTGTTCTCATTATCGTCAACAAGAAGGATCTTAACTTTGAAAGGCTTTTTCATCATACTTATTAATTAAACCGGGTTTTTACTCCGGGAAATCCCGGAATAAAAACCTTGGTTTTATTTCCACACTTGGTGGATGCTTGGTTGGTGTTCTATTTGTAGAACCAGATCCGCATCATGGATAATAACTGATCCATTTTCAACGGTTTGGTAATGTAATCGGAAGCACCTGCTTCGATACATTTCTGGCGGTCACCTTTCATCGCTTTTGCTGTAACGGCAATGATCGGCAGGTTATTGTTCTTATGTTCGCGCCTGATCTTCTGCATGGTTTCATATCCATCCATCTCCGGCATCATGATATCCATCAGGATCATCTCGATGTCATCCGATTCGTTCATCAGGTGAATCGCTTCTTTTCCTGATTCAGCAGTGATACAATTGATGTTATAACGCTCAAATACAGTTGTGATCGCGAACAGGTTCCTTACATCATCATCCACTACCAGGACTTTCTTATGCGACAGGATATCGTTTTTCATGCGGATGTTCTCCATCATTCTGCGTTTTTCCTGCGGCAGGCCTGTGTAGTTGACATGAAGGTTCATCATCGTTTCTTCCAGGAGGCGGTCAAGTGAATTTGCTTCTTTCAAAACAATGCTGCTCGACATTTTGTTCAGTTCCACAAGCTCTTTTTTAGAGAAGTCTTTTGCCGAATAAATTATGATTGGCGTCAGCGTTTGCGTATCCCTGTTGATCTGCTGCAGGAGATCCATTCCTGAAATATCAGGCAGCGTATAGTCAAGGATGATGGTATCGAATTGTTTTTCCTTTAGCAGCTCCATTGCTTTCTTGCCGGTATCCGCTATAGTCACTTCGATCTTATCTTCCTTCAGGAGCTTCACGATCTGTGAGGATTCCAGTTCGTTGTCCTCAACGATCAGCAGTTCCTTCACTTCTTTCTGGTTAAATGCAAGGATGTCCTGGAACAATATATCCAGCTGGTCATTGCTTAACGGCTTGTGAAGGAAGCTTCTTGCGCCTCTTCTCAATGCAAGCACCTTGTTTTCCTCACCTGAGATCAGGTGGATTGGAATGTGACGGTAGCTTAAGTCGTTCTTGAGAAGATCGAGCACTTTCCATCCGCTGGTATCCGGCAGCTTCACATCAAGCGTGATTGCGATAGGAGAGTAGCGGCCTACAAAGTTGAAGATCTCGACATACGTTGTGGCGATCACCACTTTCATATTGCTTTCATGTGCTTTTTCGATCATGATCTTTCCGAAGCGCAGGTCATCTTCCACTACAAGTACTACCTTGTCATTTGGCTGGATGTTATTCCTGTCATCACCGGTTTCATTGATCATTTCGCCCACCGCATCCAGCTTCCTGTTCTCAATCCCTTCTTCTGTCATCTTTAATGAGTTAAGAAGGACATCCAGTTCAGGGTTTGGTGTTTCATTCATTTTTAATTTATTGAAACTGTCAAGAGAAGTTCCGTCACCCATTTCAAGCGGGATATAAAGCGTGAATGTGCTTCCTCTTCCAACCTCACTTTCCAGTTCGATGGTTCCGCCAAGAAGTTCGGCAAGACCGCGGCTGATGGATAATCCGAGTCCTGTTCCACCGTATTTACGGCTTGTAGAACCTTCTGCCTGCTGGAATGCTTCGAAGATAATAGCTTGTTTATCCTGCGGGATCCCGATACCAGAATCGCTGATCCTGAATCCAACCACGCGTTTGGCTGCATCAAGGGTTGCATTGTTGCCCTGTTTCCAGTTCCTCTGCGCATCGAAGATCTCCAGTTTAACCTCACCTTTTTCAGTGAACTTGAACGAGTTCGAAAGAAGGTTCTTAAGGATCTGGTTAAGACGCTGAGAATCCGTTTCCATGGAATCAGGAAGGTTAAAGTCCGTCTCGATCTTGAATTTGAGGTTTCTTGCTTCCGCGATCGGTTTAAACGTTGTTTCAGCAAATGCAGAGATCTCTGAGAAATGAACTTTCGAGATGTTCGCGGAAATAAATCCGGACTCGATCTTCGAAAGATCCAGGATGTCGTTGATCAGCTGGAGCAAATCGTCCCCGCATGAGTGGATCGTTTTCGCGTAGCGTGTCTGTTTGTCATTTAAGTTTCCTTCAGCATTTTCATACAGCTGCTGTGCAAGGATCAGTAATGAGTTAAGCGGTGTACGCAGCTCATGTGACATGTTTGCAAGGAACTCTGATTTATATTTTGAAGTAAGCGTAAGCTGCTCTGCTTTTTCCTCAAGGGAACGTCTTGCTTCCTCCACCTCTTTGTTCTTAGCCTCCACCTCATTCTTCTGCTTAACAAGAAGAAGGGCTTTGTCCTGGAGCTCATCATTCGTTCTTCTTAACTCTTCCTGCTGGATCTTTAACTCACCTGCAAGTGACTGTGATTGTGTAAGAAGCTCTTCTGTTCTTGAGTTGGTCTCGATCGTATTTAATACGATACCGATGGACTCAGTCAGCTGGGAAAGGAAGTCTAAGTGGGTTTGAGTAAATACATCAAGTGATGCAAGCTCGATTACCGCTTTTACATTGTTCTCGAACAATACAGGAAGAACCACCAGGTTGGAAGGTTTTGCCTTGCCCAGGCTGGAAGAGATCTTCACATAATCTTTCGGAACATTTGTGATAATTATTTTTTCTTTTTCGAATGCACACTGGCCAACAAGTCCTTCACCAATGGCGAATTCCTGCGGGATATGCTTATCTGATTTGTATGCGTAGGCTGCGGATAATTTCAGCATTGGTTTTTCATCCTCGGAAGAGAAGATGTAGAACGCACCGTAGTGTGCAGTTACAACCGTTGCCAACTCGGAAAGGATCCGTTTAGTTACCGTTTTCAGGTCTTTCTGTCCCTGTAACATCTGCGTGAACTTCGCAAGGTTGGATTTCAGCCAATCCTGCTCCTGGTTCAGTAAAGTTGTTTCACGAAGGTTGGTGATCATCTGGTTGATGGTATCTTTTAATTCTTCCACCTCACCTTTTGCATCAACGCGGATATTACGCGTTAAATCCCCTTTTGTTACCGCGGAAGCAACCTCCGAAATGGAACGTACCTGCGTTGTTAAGTTCTCAGCAAGCTGGTTCACGTTCTCTGTTAAGTTCTTCCAGATTCCTGAAGCACCCGGTACATTTGCCTGTCCGCCCAGTCTTCCTTCAACTCCCACCTCGCGTGCAACGTTTGTTACCTGGTCAGCGAATACCGCAAGCGTTTCGATCATCTCATTGATCGTATCCGTTAACTGTGCAACCTCACCTTTTGCATTGATGGATAATTTCTGGCGCAAGTTACCTGTAGCAACCGATGTTACAACTTTTGCGATACCGCGTACCTGTGATGTCAGGTTGGTAGCCATCATGTTCACGGAATCAGTTAAATCTTTCCATGTACCTGCAACACCTGCCACATAAGCCTGTCCGCCAAGCTTACCTTCCGTACCAACCTCACGCGCAACACGCGTTACCTCTGATGCGAAAGCTCTCAGCTGATCCACCATTTTATTGATGGTATTCTTTAAGTCGAATATTTCTCCTTTTACGTCAACCGTAATTGTTTTTGATAAGTCACCGCTCGCAACCGCTTTTGTTACCTCAGCGATGTTACGTACCTGTGATGTTAAGTTACCTGTCATCTGGTTCACAGAGTCAGTCAAATCTTTCCATGTACCTGCAACACCCGGCACGAATGCCTGTCCGCCCAGCTTACCGTCAGTTCCAACCTCACGTGCAACACGGGTAACCTCTGATGCAAACCCGCGGAGCTGATCCACCATTGTATTTAATGTTTCTTTTAACTGTAAGATCTCACCGCGAACATCCACTGTGATCTTCTTCGATAAATCCCCGTTGGCAACCGCGATCGCAACATCAGCGATGTTACGTACCTGTGCTGTTAAGTTACCAGCCATCTGGTTCACGGAGTCAGTCAAATCTTTCCATGTTCCTGCAACACCCGGTACGTGAGCTTGTCCGCCCAATTTACCTTCTGTACCAACCTCACGTGCAACACGTGTTACCTCTGATGCGAAACCGCGGAGCTGATCCACCATCGTATTGATCGTGTTCTTCAACTCAAGGATCTCACCTTTAACATCCACACCGATTTTACGTGACAAATCCCCGTTGGCAACCGCTGTTGTTACCTCAGCGATGTTACGTACCTGTGACGTTAAGTTGGATGCCATTTTATTTACGGAATCTGTTAAATCTTTCCATGTTCCACCAACACCCGGTACATAAGCCTGTCCGCCCAGCTGCCCTTCTGATCCAACCTCACGCGCAACACGTGTTACCTCTGAACCGAAAGAGTTCAGCTGATCCACCATTGTATTGATTGTATTCTTTAACTCAAGGATCTCACCTTTAACATCCACTGTGATCTTACGTGATAAATCGCCTTTCGCAACCGCAGTTGTTACCTCGGCAATGTTACGCACCTGTGCAGTTAAGTTAGATCCCATTTGGTTAACGGAATCCGTTAAATCTTTCCAGATCCCATCAACACCTTCCACTGTAGCTTGTCCGCCCAGTTTTCCTTCCGAACCAACCTCACGTGCAACACGTGTAACCTCTGAACCGAAAGAGTTCAGCTGATCCACCATCGTGTTAATTGTATTTTTTAATTCAAGGATCTCTCCTTTTACATCCACTGTGATCTTACGTGACAAATCGCCTTTCGCAACCGCAGTTGTTACCTCGGCAATGTTCCGCACCTGGTCGGTAAGGTTACCCGCCATCTGGTTCACAGAATCAGTTAAGTTTTTCCATGTTCCGCCCACACCGCTTACCTCAGCTTGTCCCCCCAGTTTACCTTCAGTACCAACTTCAAGTGCAACACGGGTTACCTCTGATGCAAATGAGTTCAGCTGATCCACCATCGTGTTGATTGTATTTTTTAATTCAAGGATCTCACCTTTAACATCCACCGTAATTTTACGTGATAAATCCCCGTTAGCAACCGCAGTTGTTACCTCTGCAATGTTACGTACCTGTGCTGTCAAGTTGGATCCCATCTGGTTTACAGAATCTGTAAGATCTTTCCAGATCCCATCAACACCTTCCACTGTAGCTTGTCCGCCCAGTTTTCCTTCCGAACCAACCTCACGCGCAACACGTGTAACCTCTGAACCGAAAGAGTTCAGCTGATCCACCATCGTGTTGATCGTTTTCTTTAATTCCAATATTTCACCTTTAACATCCACGGTGATCTTACGTGACAAATCGCCTTTCGCAACCGCAGTTGTTACCTCGGCAATGTTACGT
>DASVUX010000012.1:0-7675 GCA_036386835.1 Bacteroidia bacterium | reverse complement strand
TGGTCTTACAGGTGCTCTTATTACAACACAATCCATTTCATCCGGAATATCAGAGATAAATCTTGAAAGATTGCAGAACGGAATCTATCATTATGAAATGATGATCGATGGAAAAACCATTCAAAGGGATAAACTTGTAATATTGAAATGATCCGCAAGACTCTTATCAGTAAATAGGTCTTGATTCACTAGCCCTTCAGCGGCCTCGCATACGCGACCACATCTTTATCAGTGATCGTCTTATCACAGAGGATGATCAGGCGCTCCACCACATTCCTGAATTCACGGATATTCCCTGTCCAGTTTATTTTCTGTAATTCTTTTAATGCATCTTTGCTGAAAGATTTCTGCGGCATGCCGTGATCTTCACAGATCATTTTAAGGAAATGCTCTGCAAGCAAAGGAATATCTTCCTTACGTTCATTCAATGAAGGCACATGGATCAGGATCACGCTTAAACGGTGATAAAGATCCTCCCGGAAATTTCCTGCCGCTATTTCTTTCTGGAGATCCTTATTGGTTGCAGCAACTACCCGTACATTCACTTTGATCTCTTTTTCACCACCCACACGTGTGATCTTGTTTTCCTGCAAGGCGCGTAAAACCTTTGCCTGAGCAGAAAGGCTCATATCCCCTATCTCATCCATAAAAAGCGTTCCGCCTTCTGCCTGCTCAAATTTTCCTTTACGCTGGCTGATCGCTGATGTGAAAGCCCCTTTTTCATGTCCGAATAATTCGCTCTCTATCAATTCACTTGGAATAGCCGCGCAGTTTACTTCTATTAATGGAGCTGCTGAACGGCTGCTTTTTTCATGAAGCCATCTTGCCACCAGCTCCTTCCCGCTTCCGTTTCCACCTGTGATCAGAACACGTGCATCAGTGGGCGCAACACGCTCTATCATTTCTTTTATCTGCCCGATGGCTTTTGACTCCCCGATCATATCGAAGGTCTTGCTCACCTTTTTCTTGAGCACCTTGGTTTCCGTAACAAGCGTAGATTTATCCATCGCATTGCGGATCGTCACCAGCAAACGGTTCAGGTCAAGTGGCTTCGCAATAAAATCAAATGCACCTTTCTTTACCGCTTCAACCGCAGTTTCAATATTTCCATGGCCTGAAACCATTACCACCGGGGTATCAACGGACAATGCCATGATCTTCTCCAGCACTTCTATACCGTCCATCTTAGGCATCTTAATATCGCAAAGTATGATGTCAAACTTTTCTTTCTGGATCTTTCCCAGTCCCTCCGCACCATCTGCCGCTTCCTCTACCTGGTATTTTTCATATTCAAGGATCTCCCTTAAAGTTTTCCTGATGCTTTTCTCATCATCAATGATTAAGATCTTTGCCATATTCTTTTACTTTATGATAATTATTGTTTTACTTCCCTGAGAAGATCGTACAATACGCCTTCTTTAAGGGCATACGTGGATAAGCGTACCCTTTGGATATCAAATGCCCACACCACATATTGTATAATGATCATCGATACAACGATCATATCCACGCGCATTTCGATCAACCCTTTCATCTTCAGTCTTTCTTCCCGTGTAGAGTCAATAACAGTGTCGAATATGATCCCGAAATCCTTAAAATTAAAGCTATACTCAGTAACATTATCTAAAATTTCAGGAGTGTAGAAACGATGAGCAATCATCTCTGCAAGTGAATCAAATGAACCTGAGGAACCTATCAGTTCCCGCACGTGCATTTCTTTTACCGCATTGAACAGCGGGGTAAATTCGATCTTCAGGAAATCGCGGATCGCGATCATCTGCAGGTCGGTAATAGGGTCGGAGGGTTTAAAGCGTTCGATCAGCCTTGCAGCCCCTACCGGGAAGCTTTTCTTCCAGAAGATCTCATCCTTGTTGGCAATAATGAATTCGATGCTTCCTCCGCCAATATCGATGATGAGTGAGCGTTCATCTGTCATGGTAACAGCCTGCCGCACCCCGTGGTAGATCAGCTCTGCTTCTTCATCCCCGCTGATCACCTTCACCTCGAAGCCTGTCTGTGCCTTCACCTCCGCAACAAAATCCTGCCCGTTCGCTGCATCGCGGATAGCGGAAGTTGCCATTGCATGCACCTTGTCAACCTTATGTTCCCGGATGATCTTTTTGTACTCCTTCAAAGCATCAATGCCCCTTTGAAAAGGCACCGGCTGGATGATATTATTGTTGATCCCGCCTTCACCAAGCTTAACAGCTATCTTCGTCTGGAACAAGGTTACGTAATTCTTATCTTCTGCTACTTCAACAATAAGTATGTTAAATGTATTTGTCCCCAGGTCTATAACCGCGATCCTCATAAATCACCTTCTGATTTTTGTTTGTTTACCAGTTAAATGTAGATATTCCGCGGAAGGAATACAAATAAACAAAGCAATAAATTATCCCTTGTAAAACAGCCACTTACCCAGCTCTTTCCAGCTCACCTTTTTACCGTACATAAGGATACCTGTGCGGTAGATCCGGGCTGCAAGCCATGTTGTAAAGATGAACCCGAGTATAAGCAGGCCCATGGATAGCATAATCTCCCACATCGGGACACCGAAAGGAAGCCGTACCATCATTACCACCGGGGAGGTAAGCGGGATCATGGAAAACCAGAAAGCTATGCTGCCGTTGGGATCCTGCGTAACGATCTGTGCGATGGCGAATGAAAATACCAGCGGTATGGTAATGGGAAGCATGAACTGGTTGGTTTCGGCTTCACTGTCAACCGCAGAGCCAATTGCCGCAAACAAGGCACTGTATAAAAGGTACCCCGAAAGGAAATAGATAAGAAAACAAATGAAGATCTCCGTCATGTTAACGCTCTGAAATTTACTCCAGAATTCAACAGCCATATTATTCTCGATCTTCCCCATTGCGTTTACATCCAGGTCAGCGCCTATTTTAATCACCTGTTCCTTTTGCTGCACTTTTTTCATATCCATGCCTTTCAGTACAGTAGCCGCGGCAACGGAATAAAGAGCAGTTGTAAGGATCACCCAAAGAATAAATTGTGTCAATCCCACAAAGGCCACTCCGATGATCTTCCCCATCATAAGCTGGAATGGTTTTACCGAGGAAAGAATCACTTCTACGATCCTGTTGGTCTTCTCTTCCATCACACCACGCATAACCTGCGCCCCGTAAAGGAAGATCAACAGGTAAATAATGATCGCGCAGGCGAACCCTATCCCTACGTTTATTGCAGTATTGGTTTCCTTATCATTTCCAAACTCATCAACCTGTATGGTGGTAAGCGTAAAAGTCGATTTATCTTTTGCATCCTTGATTACATTAAGGTTCACCTTGTTCTTTGCGAGCATCACTTCGTAAAGCATTTTACTGATGCTCGACTGGATGTGCTGCTGCGCGGAATTGCTCAGCTGCTTTTTGTAAAAGAGGTTGATGCCGTTCTGCCCGCCATTCAGCACATTCTGCGGGATCCAGAGGATTGCATCATAATCGGTATCATAAAATCCCGCTCTTGCATCTTCTATCGTTACGGGCGGATAATCGAAATGAACCTCTTCTTTTTCAGGGATCAGGTCACGGAAAAGAAAGCTGTCATCGATCACCTCTATTTTCTGGGTGTCTGCTTTCTGCATTGCCATCCATACCGGCACGATCATAATTCCAGCCATCAGGATAGGCCCGAAAATGGTCATGATGATGAAAGATTTTTTCTTTACCCTTGAAAGGTATTCACGTTTTATTATGAGGAGAATTTTATTCATTGTACGGATAACGAATTAAACTGATTTCAAATTTTGTGTTTCAAGCCAGAACTTAATACTGCTATTCTGTAAAGTTACTCTGCGTTCCGAGGGGATGTTCCGCATTCACCTTCGCGATAAAAATATCATTCATACTCGGGATAATCTCCCTGAAAGAATGAATCTCAACCACCGGCAATACTGCCTCCAACAGCTGGTTCGGTTTAGTTCCGGGGGTAAGCTGCACCTGGGCTCTGCAGGTTTCGCCATCCGCCTTGTGTTCCCCGAGTTTACCGAATGTCCATAAGGAGTTAGTGAATCCCATCATGTTCCCGCTGAATTCAAACTCGTACGTATTGGATTTATATTGTTTGCGGATTTCTTTAACTGAGCCGTCAAGGATCTTTTTTGATTTATTGATAAGTGCGATGTAATCGCAAAGCTCTTCCACCGATCCCATATTATGTGTAGAGAAAAGTATTGTAGAGCCTTTCTCTTTCAATTTCAGGATTTCATTCTTGATCAGGTTGGCATTGATAGGGTCAAACCCGCTGAACGGCTCATCAAGGATCAGGAGTTTAGGCTCATGCAGGACCGTAACGATGAATTGCACCTTCTGCTGCATGCCCTTTGAAAGTTCTTCCACTTTCTTGTTCCACCAGGCATCCATCTCAAACCGTTCAAACCATTCTTTCAGTTTTTTCTTAGCCACAGCATAAGGCATGCCTTTCAGCTGAGCGAGATAAAGTGCCTGCTCCCCTACTTCCATCTTTTTATACAATCCGCGCTCTTCAGGGAGATACCCGATGTATTCAACATGTTTAGGGGCAAGTCGTTCACCTTCAAAAAGCACGGTGCCGGTATCAGGACCGGTAATCTGGTTAATGATCCTTATCAGTGATGTTTTACCGGCCCCGTTAGGGCCAAGCAAACCAAATATACTCTGGGAAGGGATATCGAGGGAAACATCATCAAGGGCAGTATGATTTGCGTAACGCTTGACAATGTTCTGAGCGGATAAGATTGGCTGCATTCTTATTTATTTGATTGTGAATTTTATATCCTCCATTTTCCTGAATGCATCAGGTCCGTGAACCACCACATTTTTAATTTCGACAGACTGGCCGGGCTTTAAATTACGAATGGCCTTCATCTGCCTTTCCGTGAAGAATGAGCTGTGAATAGCCATTTGTTCTTTTACACCATCTGTTATAATAATACTTTCAAATGATTTAACGAATACATCCGTACGTTTCTTCGCGTTACACTTTTCATTGATGCGAAGCTCAAACTTCTGATCGGATCTTAAAATATGAGCAGGGATCGTATCTGCAAAACATTCGTTTTTAAGGCAGAGCATCAGTGTACAAAACCTGTCGTCATCAGGCCTCCGCACTTTTACCGTGTCTTGTGCAAAACTGCCTGTTACTTCAAACAGTCCTATAATTATAAAAACAAGACACTTCTTCATCCGGAGAATTATTCAAAATATTCTTTCATGCGCTCAAAGAAGCCTTTATCTTTTCTGCTAGGATGAGGCTTAAAGTTTTCAGCTAACCTAAGATCTTCAAGAATCTTTTTTTCTTCTTTGGTCAGGTTCTGGGGAGTCCACACGTTTATATTCACCAGGATATCACCGCGTGAATACGAGTTAACATCCGGCAAGCCTTTTCCTTTTAAGCGGAGAACTTTTCCGCTTTGAGTACCTGCATCAATCTTCACTTTCGCTTTACCTTCAATGGTAGGTACTTCGATCTGTGTTCCGAGGGCTGCATCAGCAATACTGATATAGTGATCGTAATAGAGGTTCATGCCTTCACGCTTCAGTAACTCATGCTCGACTTCTTCAATTACTACGATAAGATCTCCCGGAACACCTCCGCGGGCGCCCATATTTCCTCTTCCTGCGACCGACAGCTGCATACCTTCTGCAACTCCGGCGGGAATATTGATATTGATCACTTCTTCTTCACGGGCAACTCCTTCTCCGTGGCATGATTTACATTTATCTGTTATTGTCTGTCCTTCACCACCGCAGGCCGGGCATGTACTGGAAGTTTGCATCGCCCCGAGAATGGTTTGGGTCATTCTCGTGATCTGTCCTGTACCGCGGCAGGTAGAACATGTATTTTTTGCCGAACCGTTTTGTGCACCTGACCCGTTACAAGGTTTACAGGAAACAAACTTATTTACCTTGATCTTTTTTTCAACACCGTTCGCTACTTCTTCAAGCGTAAGTTTTACTTTTACGCGAAGATTAGAACCACGGTTTACTCTTCTTCCGCCCCGGCCTCCGCCAAATCCACCGCCACCGAAATGACCGCCAAAAACATCACCGAACTGGCTGAAAATATCATCCATGTTCATTCCGCCAAAGCCGCCTCCGCCTCCGCCAAAACCGCTGTTGCCACCTACACCTGCGTGGCCGTACTGATCGTAACGTTGCTTCTTCTCTGCATTGCTAAGGATCTCATAAGCTTCTGCAGCTTCCTTGAATTTCTCTTCTGCAGCTTTGTCACCGGGATTTTTATCCGGGTGATATTTGATCGCCATCTTACGGTATGCCTTTTTGATCTCATCAGCACTTGCGTTCCTGGAAACCTCTAAAATCTCATAATAATCTCTCTTACTCATCTTAACAATTATTGATTTGCTGAATTGGAGATTGTTGAATTATATTACGTTCAATAATGCGAATTTCAATTCTCCGGATCAAAAATTCCCAATTCAAGAATAACTTACTGTCCTATTACCACTTTGGCAAAACGGATGATCTTGCCATTCAGCATATAACCTTTTTCCAGTTCGTCCACCACTTTGCCTTTCAGTTCTTCAGACGGAGCCGGGATGTTCGTTATTGCCTCATGAATATCTGCGTTAAACGGCTCCCCTGCAGTTTTCATTTCTTCGAGGCCTTTATGTGTCAATGTCGACTTCAGCTTGTTATAGATCAGCTGAAATCCATCGTTTAGGGCCTTTACATCAGACGTGTCTGAATTAGATTTGATGGCTCTTTCGAAATCATCCATTACCGGGAGAATACTTTTGAAAACATCTTCACCGCCCGCCTGGATCAGTTCCAGTTTTTCTTTTGCCGTGCGTTTCCTGAAATTATCAAACTCGGAATATAGGCGGAGATATTTATCATTCAGCTCATTTACCTTTGCTTCAAGCTCCGTTATTTTTGAATCACGCGGATCAGTTTCTTCTGTTTTTACTTCTTCCTTCGGCTCCTGCGTATTTTGTTCCTGTTCATTTTGCTCATTCAGCGTTTCATTCTCCTGGGTGCTCATTTTCTTAAAAATATTTTTTATGTTTCTCATTTTTTTTCAGACCCTGCCTGTATTCAAAATGCCTGCCAACAAAGATAATAAGACAATTTGACATATGTATTTTTACTATACAGGCAAACAAAAAGGCAGTATCCGCGATACTGCCTTTTAATAATAGCTCCAAAACTTCTTATTTGGTAAACTTGAACTCTGTCCTCCTGTTAAGTTCATGCTCAAGTTCGGAGCAGTCTATTCCGTTCTTACAGCGGTTCTTTATTATGGACTCTCCAAAGCCTTTGCATTTAAGTCTTTCCTGACCGATGCCTTTGATCACCAGGTATTCCATTACCTTTTTAGCCCTTTTTTCCGAAAGGCCCAGGTTGTACGCATCATCGCCATTTGCATCGGTATGGCTTAAAATAAAGAGCTTTAAGGCGCGGTTCTGTTTCATGGCACTGATGATCTTATCCAGCTGCGCGATGGAAAGATCGTTGATCTCATAAGAGTTCGGGGCATAATAGATGTCTTCCACCACAATCAGCTCTGACTGGCTGGATTTTCCGAAATTACTGATCCTAAGCTCCGTATCTTCTTCATTTTCCCTGGCCAGCAAAAACAATTCGGCAGGCAGTACTGAATAAATAAAAGTATTTCCCTTTTTTTCGAAGCTTTTCACTATTGTCCCGTCCACTTT
>DASVUX010000011.1:0-645310 GCA_036386835.1 Bacteroidia bacterium | reverse complement strand
AAAATCAGTGTTAATTTCATTTGGAATACACACGTAAAAAGCTTAGACACAATACAACTATCTGATTACATGAGTTTTGTATTTTTAAAAACAGCGCATAGATTTCATTTGGAGAGGCACTCCAGCCCTGCAACCTTTATTTATTGAAGGCATCTAAGAGGTATCACATATCTTTTATGTCGCGCAAAAATTCAAAAGACCTTTTTCTTCTTATTAAATCATTAAATAAAAGTGAAAAGGGATACATTAAAAAAACCTCATTTTCCTACCAGGAAAAGAATACCAATTTCCTCAGGCTGTTCACTGCCATTGATAACCAGGACGTTTACAATGAAGCTGAGCTCCTTCAAAAGGAAAAATATATAAAGCAGCTTCCCCGCCTGAAGATCTACCTGTATGAAAGGATCCTCAGCTCGCTGGATTCCTATTATTCCAGGAAGAACATAAATCTTTCCCTCCAGAAAATGCTGAGCAGTGTGTATGTGCTTCAACCAAAGGGCCTTTACGACCAATGCTTAAAACAATTGTACAAAGCAAAGGAGCTCGCGGGAAGACATGAAAAGTTTACCGTCCTCCTGGAGATCTACGATCTCGAGAGAACCCTTTATATAGAGCAGCAGCAGATCGGTGCGGCAGGGAAGGTTCAGCTGGAAGAGAACCATACAATAGTCCAGATCAATAATTTGTCTTTTTTCAAAACCAGGTATGAAGAAATCTCCAGGTTGTATGTTGAGATCATTTATACCAGGAAAAAGGCAGAAGTAAAGCAGCTCAGGGCGGTTATTGATGACAAACGGTTCAGTAATGTAAAAGAAGCCCTCTCTCTCCAGGCTAAGATCATCTATTACAAAACACTGTGTAAATATTATTCTGCCCTTGACGACAGGAAATCATACTTGCAGCATGCAAAAGCTGCATTAACACTGGCAGAGAAAAACCCACACTACATTTCAGAAAATATTTTACAATATATCAAGCTGCTCAATAACTACATGGCCACCGCCAGTGAAAACGCCCTCCACCAGGAATTTGAGCTTAGCATGCAAAAACTGAAAAACATACCACTTCAATATGAACACTCCGATAAAAAGACCATCCGGTCGCAGATCGAGCTCCGCGTTATTATAAGAGAATACTTCCATTCAAAGAACAATTACAATTTTCACAGGCCGCTGGAACTTATGAACTCCCTGGAGAAACACTTAGGCGATAATCCTTTGATCAGTGAAACCCATCGTGTGATCTTTTATTATCACGTGGCTTATACAAACTTTATCCATAATAATATAAAAAAAGCCATTTCCTGGGCAAACAGGATCATTCATACTGAAACCCACCCTGACAAATTATTTTTTCATTGTTTTGCACGAACTCTTTTGCTCTTCTGCTATTATGAGCTGGGAGAAAGCAGCTCTTTAAAGTACCATCTTAACTCGGCAGAGAAGTTCTTTATACGCAACGAGAAGCTATATTCCCTTGAGTCGATTGCTATTCGTTTTTTTAGGGGTGTGCTCCTGAAGCAGAACAGGATGAGTTTAAATGTTCTGCTGAAAGACCTTTATACTGATCTCCAGAAAAATTTTGACCCTATGGAATATAAAATACTTGAATACTTTGATATTTTTTCATGGTATAAAAGTAAAACCACAGGCCGGTCTTTTCTTGAAGTCCTCGAAAAGCAGGACAACCAGAAATTCCAGTAACACGACCCAGCACGGATAAAAAACTTCAATATAAATTTGGTTTACTTTATAAACCAGTTTATATTTGTGAAATATTTAACGGTTCAAAGGTTATATGAAAAGGATATTTACTTGCTCTGTATTGATTTTATTGCTATTTCAGGCGACTTCTGCGCAGACCAAGATCTCAGGCAGGATCACAGATCAGAAAAAACAGCCTGTCCCGGGTGTTAATATCCTGATCAAAGACAGCTATGACGGCTCAACAACAGATGCCAACGGTAATTATTCTTTTATTGCCAGCGATACGGGGGAAGTCTTGCTTGTGGCGAGTATGATCGGGTTTGATCCTATTGAAAAGAAGGTGCGTCTTAACGGGGCGGATATAAATTATAACCCGGTGATGAAGGAATCGCTCAATGAATTAAAAGTAGTTACCATCTCCGCAGGAACTATCGAAGCAAGCGATGAGAAAAAAGCCACGGTATTAAAGCCTCTTGATATCGTTACCACAGCCAGTGCACAGGGAGATATTGTCGGTGCGCTGAAAACACTGCCCGGTGCACAGCAGGTAGGCGAATCGGAAGGTCTGTTTGTCCGCGGAGGAACAGGAACTGAAACAAAAACACTTATTGACGGAATGGTGGTGAATAATCCGTTTTTCAGTTCTGTGCCTGATCTTGCCACCCGTGGCCGGTTCTCCCCGTTTTTATTCAAAGGAACCATATTCAGCACCGGCGGCTACTCCGCCCAGTACGGGCAGGGCATCTCTTCTGTGCTTGCATTGGAAACGCAGGACCTTCCTGATCAGACATCCTCAACTGTTGCATTGTCATCCGTTGGTGTGGGTGTCGGACATAATCATCTCTGGAAGGAAAAGAAAATGAGTGCAGGATTTGATCTCAACTACACCAACCTCCTTCCCTACTTCCAGGTTGTAAAGCAAGCACCAGAATATACACGGGCGCCCCAGTTTTCAGGCGGCTCCCTCAACTTCCGAAAGAAAACATCGGCAACAGGAATACTCAAATTTTACGGCTACTTCAACCTGGGTGATATGGGTATCAAAACATTCAGCATTGACAGCACGAACGGCTTCAAAAACCTTTTTGACCTGAACAATAATAATATTTATACGAATCTTACTTATAAAGAGCGGCTCGGAGAAAAGTTTATCCTTCATATCGGTGCATCTTACAGCACAAACGTTGATAATATCAAGACCTGGACTGATACCATTCGTTCACAAAGTGACCTGAGCCAGGGAAGAGTTGTCCTAAGCCGGGGGATCGGGAGGCTGTCTATTATCCGTGTTGGTGCGGAATACCAATATTCCTATGACGGCTTTAAGATCGATGGAAAAAATAGCTATACATCTTATCACAGGACAATCAATGTATTTGATAACTATACTGCCGGGTTCACAGAAGCTGATATTTATCTCACTACTAAATTAGTCTGGCGTGCCGGTGTCCGCGGAGAACACTCCAGCCTGATCAACAAACTTGTAGTATCACCGCGCACATCGATCGCATACAAGCTGGGAGAATTCAGCCAGGTTTCATTTGCCTACGGGCAGTTTTACCAGAAGCCTGACAGGGATTACCTCTTCTATCCTCAGGTTCCGGGGTACAACAAGGCTTCGCATTACATACTGAATATGCAGCGTGTTGATGATTATCATACGCTTAGGGCAGAGATCTATTATAAGAAATATGATAATCTTACAAGCACACTGACCGACACCTCCAACAGGGGAAGCGGGTATGCGCAGGGATTGGATATTTTCTGGCGGGATAAAAAAACTTTTAAAGGGGTTGATTACTGGATTTCCTATACCTACCTGGATACAAAAAGACAGTGGCTGAATTACCCGAAACCTGTAACACCGCCATTTGCAGCTACCCACACAGCATCACTGGTATTTAAGAAGTTCTTCACCAAGCTAAATCTGAGCACCGGTGCAACCTACAGCTATGCTACGGGACGACCGTATTTCAATCCGAACAATCCCGATTTTATGTCTGACCGGACAATCGATTTTCACACTGTTGGTATTAATGCAGCATACCTCAGGCAGATCGGCCGCTGCTTCGCAGTGCTCGCTGTTTCGGTTGGGAATGTGATCGGGAATGAACAGGTTTACAGCTACCGCTATTCATATGATGGCCTGAGAAGAAACGCGGTGGGGCCTCCTGCCAAACGCTTTTTCTTTATTGGATTATTCCTTTCATTCGGACAGGACAGGTCTAAGGAAGTAATAGATAATAACAACTAGGAAGGACGGGATCTTTCTTAACATCATTCATAAGAATAACTGAAAACAATTGCATTTACTTCTTAATCCAAACTATAACTAAAACAACCAAACCAAAATGAAAAAACTCCTGATCCTCTCAACAATGATTGCGGCATGTCTTGGTGCTGACGCACAGAACAAAAAATACATTTCCGCTATGGAAAAAAATGTAATGGAACTGGACACTACCAGGGACGCGGCTAAACTGCAGAACCTCGCGAATAATTTCGAGCGCATTGCAGGAGCGGAAAAAACCGAGTGGCTCCCGAGCTACTATGCAGCTTATTGCTACGTCAACATGACCTACTCTACCAAAGGTGATATGATCGATACATACTGCGACAAGGCTGATAAATTCATAAACAAAGCTGATTCCATCTCACCAAACAATTCTGAGATCTATACTCTTAAAGCCCAGATCGCTTCAGCACGCATCAGTGTTAACCCTATGTCACGCGGGCAGAAATATGGCACGGAATCGGCCGAGCTGAGAGAAAAAGCAAAAGATCTGGACAAGACGAACCCGCGCCCACACTACCTTGAAGGCACTGCATATTTTTACACTCCACCCATGTTTGGAGGCGGCAAGGACAAGGCAAAGGTGGCTTTTGAAAGAGCATTGAAAATGTTTGAAACATTTAAACCGGTAAGCAGCATTTCACCAAACTGGGGGAAACGGTCCACCGAATATTTTATAAAGGAATGTGAAAAAAAATAGTTTTGGAATAAGGATTAATTGCAACACACGTTCTACTCCACCCGAATGACCTCACACGTAATAAAACAGAAATGGAAACAGAAGAAAAACATTTAACCAGCGAAGAGAGCCTCCGGATCATTCATGAAATGATCGATGCTGCAAAAAATGATGTAAAGGCAGATGCTTTTATTTTTCTCCTCTGGGGCTGGCTGGTGCTGGTTGCCAGCATTGCACAATTTGTTCTTGCACAGATGCAGGTAAGTTGGAATTCGGCCCCATGGATGCTGATGCCTTTAGGCGGGATCATTACAATCATCTATTCGGTGCGGATGGGAAAAAAGGACAAGACCCGTACCGCCATAACCGAATCGCTGAAATATACCTGGTTAGCTTTTACCGTTGCATTGCTGATCATCCTCTTATTTAATTCCATGAATTATTTACAGGTTCTGCCGTGTATCATGGTATTATACGGCATCGGCTTGTTCCTTTCCGGCACAGCACTTCGTTTCAGGCCCCTGGTCTTCGGAGGCGTATTCTGCTGGGCCTGCGCGATCGGAGGATTCCAGGTGCAGAATGTATACCTTCTCCTTATCCTTGCTGCCGCAGTGCTAGGTGGTTATATCATACCGGGATATCTGCTTAAGATGAACAACAGGAAGTAAGTTAAAAGAAAGTTTTAGTTGGAGTTGCAAGCCCATAAAATTATGAAGAGTAAATAATGTTTAAAGACCTAGATCCCATATTACATTCACAACTGCGCCTTTCCATTATGAGCCTGCTCATCAGTGTAAAGGAAGCTGACTTTTCCTTTCTGAAAGAGAAGACAGGGGCAACTGCCGGTAACCTCAGCGTACAAATCAGTAAACTTGCAGATGCTGATTATATAACGGTTAAAAAAGAATTCCGTGATAACTATCCCCTGACAAGCTGCATCATCACAAAAAAAGGGATCAAAGCATTTGAAGATTATGTAAAGGCACTCCAGGAATACATAAAAAAAAATTAAACACAGGAAATTATCAAAATGGAAAATAGAGACGAAAATTTATGGCGCATCGCCAAAAAGCGTGCAGGTTTTAAAAAACATCTTGCATCTTACATTATTGTTAATGGCTTTCTCTGGGCACTTTGGTTTTTTACCAATGGGGTTTCAGATTTTGACAATGAATACAACGGAGTTCCGTGGCCGATCTGGTGCTCACTTTCCTGGGGAGTAGGCCTGGCATTCAATTATTACAGTGCCTATATGGAAAATAAGGATGATGATATTTTACGTGAGTATCAGAAATTAAAAGACCGGGAAGGGAGGAATCAGGTTTGAATCCGGTATAAAAAAATTTCGTGAAAGCCGGCCTCTGGTGCGGCCAGATATCAATGTATCCTTACCCCGATAATAAGTATGTCATCTATCTGTTCCTGGCGGCCTTTCCACTCCTCGATATTCCTGTCGAGACATTTTCTCTGTTCTTCCATTGACAAGCTGCAGATACTGAGCAGCAGGTCTTTTAATGCCTTAGGCTTGAACTTCTTCCCCTTTGGACCACCAAACTGGTCAGCATAACCGTCGGTTAATGTGTAAACAATATCTCCCATTTTCAGCTCCGTTCTCTGCAAGCTGAAATTTCTTTCATCATCGTAAAATTTACCCACAGGCATTTTGTCCGGAAAAAATTCTATCAATTTATCGTCCCTGATCAACCATACAGGATTGTTTGCAGCAGCCAGCTCCAGTTCCATATTATTAAAATCGAAACTGCAGATTGCTGCATCCATTCCATCCATAGCTTCCGTTCCAGTTCCTTCCGGGTTCAGCGCGTAGATGATGTCTTTTCTGAGCTTATCCAGGATCTGGTTTGGTTTTACAATCCTCTTGTCTGTTGTAATATCGTTCAGGAAATTCACTCCCAGCAAGCTCATGAATGCACCGGGAACACCATGGCCGGTACAATCCGCGGTCATCAGTAAAACCTTACCTGCCTCTGTTTTGGCTGCCCAGTAAAAGTCACCGCTCACAATATCCTTGGGCTTGTACAGGATAAAATGTTCCGGCAGTTCCTTATTTAAAAATGTATCAGACGAAAGCAAGGCTCTTTGAATGCGCTTAGCATAATGAATGCTGTCGGTGATCTCTTTTTGTTTTTCCTCAATGATAGCTTTTTGCAGTTCCACTTCATGCTTCTGCCTTGTGATAATATCATTCGCTTTCTGCTTCAACCGGTAACCGCGGTAAATATAAAAAGCGAGCAGCAGAACGAGTACGATCCCAACCAGGGCGGCCCAAATGATGATTGACTTTCTTTTAAGGTCAGCCGCCTGCACTTCTTTACTTTTATTGAGCAGTTTAATCTCGGAATCCTTTTTTTCAGATTCATATTTGGAATTCATTTCCGCTATGATGCTGTTCTCTTCTTCATTAAGTATGCTGTCCTTGATCTCGGTGTACTTCTTATGATGTTTATAGGCATTAAAGTGATCATTCATCAATGAATAGTTCTCAGCCAGGTTCATATAAACTTCCTTCAAAAGGTCTTTGAATTTCAATGCCGCGGCCAAGCCCTTAGCTTTCTGAAGTTTAGCAACAGCCTCGGCATATTTTCCCTGTTTTGTATTTACGGCAGCAAGGTTTGTAAGATCGATCGCAATTCCCCTGGTATTATCCAGCCTGGTATTCAGAGCAAGTGCTTTATTGTGATAAAGTATGGAATTATTAAGATCATTCATTTCATAATATTCGCATCCTATATTTGAATAACAGGTGGAAATTGCGGAGGAGAGCTTTAATTCTTCCCTGATCTTTAATGCCTTGAAATAATATTCAATGGCTTTTTTATGGTCCTTCAGTTCAGAATAGACAATGCCCAGATTATTTGCTGCCCTGCCAATCCCTTCACAGTCTTTAAGGAATTCATATACTTCTAACCCTTCTTCAAGATATTTTTTTGCAATATCAAGGTTGCCTTTCTGCCTGTAGATATTCCCAATGGCAGTTTTGCAATCCGCGGTCCTGCCCTGATCATTATTTTTTTCAGCTATTTTAAGTGCCTCGAGAAAACAATAAAGCGCCTCGGAGAAATTACCGAGCGTTCTGTATGTTGCACCCATATTGAGATAGACTGCTGCTATACCATCACTATCATTTACACCCCTGAAAATGGAAATGGCCTTTTTATAATAATAAATAGATGAATCAGGGCTGCCTATTCCTTCATGGGCTATTCCGATATCCATCAGGCACGATCCCGTGGTTGAAGCATGGCCTACGGAGTATGATAATGCCAGGGCTTTATGTGCGTAACTGAGGTATATGGAATTATCAACGCCTTCATACTCCCATCCTATCTGCCGCATTGCTTCCACGGCAAAAGTATCTGCCGGTACTTTCCGGGCAATTTTATTTAACGAATCAATTACACCAAGATCCTGAGATATAACAAGCTGCGGAAATATGAGCTGAACAATAAAAATTAAAATTAAAAACGGGCTTGCCTTCATCACTGGATTTCCTTTTCTACCCAGTCGCCATGCTTTTTTATGAGCTCAATAAGGGCATCAACCGCCTTTTCGGAACTGATATTCCTTTCTACCACTTCCCTGCCTTTATACAAAGTGATCTTACCGATACCGGTTCCGACATATCCGTAATCGGCATCCGCCATTTCACCCGGCCCGTTAACAATGCAGCCCATGATACCGATCTTGATGCCTTTTAAATGATCTGTACGTACCCTGATCCTGGCGGTTGTTTCCTGGAGGTCGAACAATGTCCTTCCGCAAGAAGGGCAGGAAATATATTCTGTTTTGGAGATACGGGTACGTGTGGCCTGAAGGATACCGAACAATGTTGAATTGATGGCTTTTACAGGGACATTTTCCGATGTGGCCCAAACTCCGTCACCAAAACCATCGAGGAATAAGGCGCCAAGATCGGTGGAAACATACAGCTGGAATTTTTCTTCATCAATTCCTTTGTAGTCTCTTTTTATGATAACAGGCACTTTAAAATTGAGGTTCATGAGCTCAATGAATGCCCTGCGCTGTTCTGCCATTCCATGCTCATTGTTTGTTTCAAGAACAAGTACAATGGAGCTTGTGAACTGCAAAATGCCTGATCCGGAAAATTGTAGGATATCATTAATATTCACACTGACAAAATTCAGTTCAGTGGACTTCTCCGGGGCATCCAAGAATTCCCGGAAAGAAAACAAAGGGTAACTCCTGGTTTTATCCTGCAGTAAGTTCCATTTGGCCGAATTATAAATTATCCCCAGTGTTCCCGGGATCGCAAAATCAACCGTATTATCACCGGCAAAAATATAATCACATGCCTGGTCCGTTAGGTTCCATTTATCAAGGGGCACAGAATAATTATACCCTACCGCAAAAAAAGAAGCCGCAGTAATTGTCTGCCTGGTGCTGAAATCTGCGATTACCCGCGGCACATTTGATCCCCCGATATTTACTGCTTCATGGGAAATGCGTCTCTGGTATTCATAGGGAGAATAAGGCAAATTCCAGTTCCCCGACTTGTGGTCCCCGGATTCAGGGTTATCCTTGATTAAAGAATCGGGGATATCTTTGATTGCTTTATGAGAGGTTCTTTTTGAATAACGATCAACTAAGGCTTTCGCAACCGGGATCTCGAACTCGGGGTCCTCGGTAAGTGAAACACGAACAGTATCACCGATACCATCTTCCAGCAGCGTTCCGATCCCTGCGGCAGATTTGATCCGGCCGTCTTCTCCTTCACCTGCTTCTGTTACGCCAAGATGAAGGGGATAATTCATATTCAGTTCCCCCATCTTCTTGATGAGCAACCTGTATGCCTGCACCATTACCTGCGGGTTACTGGCTTTCATGGAAAGGACGATATTATAGTAATTATTGTCTTCACAGATGCGGAGAAATTCCAATGCGCTTTCCACCATTCCAAGCGGGGTATCCCCATAACGGCTCAGGATCCTGTCACTCAGGGAACCGTGATTTGTCCCTATGCGCATTGCGGTGCCATATTCCTTGCAGATCTTCACCAAAGGTGTGAACCGGGCCCTTATGCGGTCAATTTCCGCAACATACGTATCATCGGTATATTCTATATTTTCAAACTTTTTCTTATCCGCATAATTGCCCGGGTTCACCCTCACCTTTTCCACTATACGGGCAGCCAGCTCAGCGGCATTGGGAGTAAAATGAATATCCGCGATCAGGGGCGCGCTGTATCCGCGTTTACGCAGCTCCTTTTTGATATTCTCCAGGTTCTGGGCTTCCTTCAGGCTGGGCGCAGTGATCCTTACATATTCGCAGCCGGCATCGATCATCCGGATGCTTTGCTCCACGGTAGCCATCGTATCCATGGTGTCGGTGGTCGTCATCGATTGAAGGCGGATAGGGTTGTCACCTCCAAGGGGTAGATCCCCGATGTTAACCACGCGGGTCCTGTACCTTGAATAACCGGTTAAACTGCTGCAATAAGGCTGAAATATCATTGAAAACTGATTGAAATACAAAGTTAGGATAAAATTCATATTTTTGATATGATAAAACCTCACACACAGACCTCATGAAAAAAATTTACACACTGCTTTTTGCAGCACTCATTTATCTTGGCTGCCCTGGAAAAGCTGCCGCTCAATGCACAGCCGGCTTTTCGTATACCGCTTCCGGCAATATTGCCACATTCACCGACATGTCTTCTGCTACTGCAGGATCGGTAGTAAACTGGGGGTGGAGCTTCGGTGACGGAACTTTCAGCACTACGCAGAACCCGGTCCACACTTACGCTTCCTGCGGTGTGTACAATGTTTCACTTACGATATTCACAAGCACTTTCTGCAGCAACACATTCAACGGTACTGTTACTGTTAATGGAGGGATCACCCCTTCCTTTACTTATACGGTTGATACGACCAATGGCGATGTAACTTTCCAGGGAGCCCCCCTTGGATTCAATCTCGAATATGTATGGAATTTCGGGGACGGTACATTTGACAGCGCTGCATTTGCAACACATAATTACCCTGCGGGAAGTTACAACGTGTGCCTTACTGTTTCTGACAATACCGGCATCTGCAGCGCATCCGCATGCGATACAGTAATTGTCAACATTACTCCTCCTTCCTGCAATACCACATTTACTTTTAATGATAACGGGAGCGGCAATGTCAGCTTCCAGGTTGCGCCATTTGATTTCGGAATGGATTATACCTGGGACTATGGTGATGGAACAACGGGTACAGGTGCATTTTCTTTTCATACTTTCCCGGCTGTCGGATCATACACCGTTTGCTTAACTGCTGTGGATTCAGCTACCATGTGCATGAGTTCTTTCTGTGATACGGTTGTGCTGGCAGCGACTCCATGCAATACAACTTTCACATTTACCGACAACGGAAGTGGTAACGTAAGTTTCCAGGCTTCTCCATTTGATTTTGGAATGGACTACTTCTGGGATTTCGGAGATACTACAACCGGTACCGGAGGTTTCGCCTTCCATACCTTCCCCGCTTCCGGATCTTACATTGTCTGCCTGACCGCTGTGGATTCTTTCAGTATGTGTACAAGCACTTTTTGTGATACAATTCTGGTCGCTGCAGACACCAATAACTGTAATGTAACTTTTACCCAATCAGATAACAACGGACAGGTGGATTTTATTGCTCTTTCATTTGCAAGCAATAACTCCTATGCCTGGACTTTCGGGGATGGCAACTCTGGCACGGGTCAAACCATCAGCAATACGTATTTGAGCGAAGGCACTTACTATGTTTGTCTTACTACTACCAACTCATTTGATGGATGTACATCAACATTCTGCGACTCGGTGGATATAACTATTGTAAGTGTTGAAGAATTACAGCAGACAAACTTCGAACTTACTTCATATCCTAATCCGGCAGCAAGCCAGACTACAGTTTCTTATTTCTTAAAAGGTGATGCACCTGTTGAACTGTGCATTTCCGACATAGCAGGAAGGAAGATCAATGTGATAGAAAGCGGACAGCGCATACGGGGTGAGCACAAAGTTTTGCTGAATACAGAAAATATCGAAAGCGGAATTTATCTGCTTCAGTTGAACGCTGATGGAAGAATTGAAACAAGAAAGATCGTGATAACGAAATAAATAACCGGATTAAAAAGAAAAGCCCTGTTCTTAATTGGACGGGGCTTTTTATATGAAAGCATATCGATATAGACATTGGTTTCCACGGATTGACACGTAAGCGGATTGATATGTATTAATTAAGAGCTATTAACCCTGATCGCTATGCTGTTTTCTTCTTTAACCAGTTCGAATAACTTACAATATCCGAATCCTGCGAATGTTCCTTTTCTGTGATGAAAGCCTGTACTTGTTTCAGAAGGGCTTTATCCTTCTTTATATTTGGACTGAGGTTCAGCTTTTCAATTACTGCGATCATCTGCCACTGGTGCTTGTATTCAGGTTTCTTCAGAAGAAGTTTATATTCCTTTTTTAAGCGCCCGGTTTTATGCTCCAGGTAATCATGGTCATTTAATTCGTAACGGATCATCAGCTCAAACACAGCGAGCTTAAAACGAAATGCTTCATCGAGATTGCTGTATGCATCTTCCAGTAGGGGTTTCACGAGGTTACGTAAAGCTTCTTTAAATTCACCTTTTCCGAAATTCAATACAGACAGGTTCAGATATACAAACACATTATACATCGGCAGCTTGCGGATAACAGCATCGTTTTTCGCTTCATGAAGTATTGTGATCGCCTTGTCGATATCCTTTACCGAATAATTGATCACGAGGGAATTGTAATAATAAAACTGGTATTTATCTTTCAGCATCCTGTTGTACTCCTGCATCGCATCTTTCAACTGCCCCGCATACTTCAGCGAGAGATCGATCTTCCCGTTCTTGAAGAGGGAATTGATCAGGTAGGTGAGCATCTGAAGCTTTGTATCGTGATTATTCTGATTGAATAATTTTTCAGAGGAGAATTCCGTATACGTTTTTAACAGGTACTTTTCAAGCGAGACAAAATTTTGCTGCTGCAGCAAGATGCGGCTCACTGAATCATAGATCTTGAAACGCAGCACAGGGCTTGTTTTGACTTCCTTACTTTTTGAAAAATCGTTCACCGTTTTCTGAAGCAGCCCGAGGATCTCGGTATTCTGTTTTGCAAAATTCTGTGAAGAACGGATTCTGTAGATCAATGCTGCAAGTATATCATCGATCTCCTGTAACTTGTTAAGCTTAGAACGATTATTCTTTCTTTTGCGGATATATTCTTCCGGGTTGATGTCGAGTGTTTCATGAGAAAGCTGAATAAAATCTCCATAAATAATGTCAAGCCAATCCAGGTTCTCTTTATTAAATGCCTTCCTTTCAGCCTTGTTCAAATAATGGAATGCGATCCTGAATTGTCCCTTCTGACGAAACAAGCGTGAGAGCAAAAGGTTGTTCGATATAAAATTCAGCACTGTATCATCATAATAATTCAGCGAAAGGCTTTTCCCTATGTCTTCAAGCAAGCGGTTCTTCAGGCGATAAAATGCGTTCTTGTCCTCAGTTTCATAGAGCTTCCTCCGAATCTTCTCTTCATTGTAATCGGGGTATTGCCTCTTGATATGGTCAAAGAGCAATTCATCCTTCCGATCGGGCTTTTCTGTCCGGTTAATAAGGATCTTATAATGACGGATTTCATCTTTTGTCATTACACCAATGATATTCTGAAGGATCTGCATAAAAAATACATTTGAACGCGTAAGAAATTTACTAATTTTAATTGAACCGGCAATATTTATTGAATACTTTTGATCAAGAGTAAAAACTATTATCATGAAAAGAATATCAGTTATTGCCATGTTAGTGTTCTCAATGAATGCAATGGCTCAGGTTACCCTCGGAATTGGCGGTTTTGGATTCCTTACACCTAGCGATACAGTGGCTCCCGGATCAAGTGATACTTACAATATATGGGTCAGGAATACCGGAAGCGCAACATTCAGTGACGTCCTGGGAGTAATAACGGCCGTTCGCGACACTGCAGCAACAAGCCTGGACACAGCAAGCATTACGTACTCGGGGTCCATTGTAACATTGGTGCCCGGTGACAGCATCCTGATCACCCTGACCAATAATTATGACGTATCTCCCGCTGGAAATTTCAGGTATGGAATAGATGTTATTGTGATCTGGCCGGTTGCGGCTAATATAAATGTCAGTGATTCATTGGAGTATACTGTCTTTATTGACATCTCAATGAATACCACAAAGCTGGAGATTATTGATATTATCCGCGCATATCCAAACCCTTCTGCCGGGAAGATCATAATCGGGGGAATAAACGGGCTGGAGGCCGATGAGGTCACCATCTATGACAACTATGGCCGGATGTTATTAAACGAGAAGCATTGCAGCACTGTTGATATCGAACATTTAGCGGCAGGTATTTACCGGGCTCAAATAACAATAGGGAAAAAACATTATTCCATCTCTCTTATTAAAGCATCAAAATGATATTGGATGCGTAAGAAAAAAGGATTTTGATTTTCATAAAGGAAGAAGCGATTGCAACTTTGTACCATCAAATTAATATTCACTAAAAAACAAGACACATGAAAACAACTACTAACATCAGGACACTGGCCTTTAAAGCTGTATGCCTGGCAGGGCTGCTGCTGTCCGGCTATAACATGAGAGCCCAGTGTAATGCGGACTTTACCTATTCAACAAGCCCTGCCAATGACGGAACGGTTTACTTTAACAACACATCCACTAACAGTGTTTCTACCTTTTATTATTGGGACTTCAGCAATGGTTCTTCCTCAAATGCAGCTTCACCCACCAACGTATTTCCAAACAGTGGCACCTATACAGTATGCCTATATTTATATGATACAGTATCAACATGCTCTGACACAATCTGCCATGTTGTTACAGTAACCAACTCTTCTTCACCAGGCTGTAGTGCTGTATTCACACCTTATGATTCATTGGGGTACGGATATTTCCATAATCAGTCGACAGGTGCAGGATTGAACAGTACCTGGACATTTGGTGATGGAACTGCCGCTACCAGTACAGGTGACATCACACATAATTATACCACTCCGGGAACTTACTATGTTTGCCTGACAGTGAGCAACTCTCTTGGCTGTTCCAGCACTTATTGTGATTCAATTAGAATTAACCACCTGAATTCGGGCTGGTGCCTCGGGGCCGTTAATGCAAATTTCAATGCTTCTGATTCAGCCGGCTATGGTGTTTTTCATAATACCCCTTCAGGTACGGCCCCCGTTTATACATGGGACTTCGGTGACGGAACTACAGGAACGGATGTAGGAAATACAAGCCATTATTATACTTCTCCCGGAACTTATACGGTTTGCTTAACCGTTTATGAAACGGGCGGGACTTATGATTCATGCATGTATTGCAGCACCGTTACAATTGGCGGGGGAAGCACCGGCGGATGTGATGCATCATTTGTGGTAATTCAGGATACAACCAACAGCTTTAATTACTTTGTTTACAATAATGCCTTTAATACGGGCAGCACAATGACCTATTTATGGGATTTTGGTGATGGCACGACTTCTACGCTGCAATACCCGACACATACTTATGCTAATAACATGCCTTACCAGCTGTGCCTCACGGTAACCGAAACCTCACCTGCATTTAGCTGCACGGATACTTTCTGTGACTCTGTTGCGACAGGACATGGTGCGGTACCGATTACAGTAACAGTCGTTAACCAGGCAACCGGGATCGCGGAGGCACTTTCATCAGCTTCACTTGAAAATTATCCAAACCCTTTCAGCGAAAGCACTACCACAAAATACTCTATTGCTTCAGAAGCTTCGGTTGATCTTTATCTTACAGATCTATTAGGAAAACGTGTGATTACAATTGAAAGCTCCCGGAAACCTGCCGGCAGCTATTCAGCGGAATTATATTCGAATGGACTTTCTGAGGGAATGTATCTCCTGCAAATCAGGGTGAATAACAAGCTTAGCACCAGGAAGATTGTTCTTTCCAAATAAAAAGAACGTATCAGTCACCGGTAACAAGTTTTTAAAGGAACTACAAAAGCGCAGCTAATCATGCGCTTTTTCATTTTTCCTTTTCAGGTAGCCTTTAAGAAGACCGTTGCCAAATACTGTTGCCAGGATTATAAATGTACCCAGGTAAAATCCGGGGGTCATTGCCTCATTTTGCTTCCAAAGCATATATGCTATAATAATCCCGTAAACGGTTTCGAGATTCACAGTGAGTGTAACTGTGTAAGGGCTGATTTTTTTCATCAGGTTAACGCTCGCTATGAACGGGAATGCGGTGCCCGCAATTGAAAGCACGGAAAGCCATGCAAAACCTTCCGGGGATACAGAAAAAAAAGCAGGATTGAACTCACCCGCGATCAGCAGGTATATCGTAAGAATGAGGAATCCTCCTGATAATTCATAGATGGCTATGACGGGCGAGGAGATCTTTCTGATAAGCAAGCCGTTGAATACTGTAAAGAATGAAGAGGTAAGCGCAGCCAGGATCCCGAAAATGATACCGAGTGCATATTGCGTCTCCACTTTAAATATCATTGCAATAGCAGCTATAATAACCATCCCGAAAGCGATCTCATATTTGATCACTTTACGTTTATAAAAAATGGGCTCAACAATAGATGTGAAAAGGGTTCCTGTTGCAAAAGCCACAAGGGTAACCGAAACGTTGGAAACATTAATTGCATTGTAAAAGCAAAACCAGTGAAAAGCAATAATGCCTCCCACTCCTACAAGCAGTAAAATATCATTTCTCCGGAGGCGAATACTCTTTTTAGTTATCACCAGGTAAACAGCAATAGTGATCACGGTGATAAGCATACGGAACCATACCAGCTGGTAAGCAATAATCCCTTCAAGATTTATTAGTTTTCCAAGGATCGGGGAGAAGCCCCAGATAAGAACAATGAAATGCAGTAATAAAAGGTCCTTGTGCTTTGTGAACATATTGCAAGTGGTGTGCCGGTGCCAATAATATAATAGATAACTGATGTCTTCTGAAAGCTTATTTCTTCAGCTCTCCGTTTTTAAAAGACTGTGTTGTGATAACTTTCCCCTCTTCATTCATTTCCTTCCACACACCTTCTTTTTTCCCATGCACATATTTACCACTGGCTTTCAGTTTTCCACTCTCAAAAAACTCGAGGTACTCGCCCTCTTCAAGATTATTAACCGCATTGACTTCGGTGTTGATATTACCGTTTTTATAAAAAGTCTTCATCTTGCCGTTAAGGTTTCCATCAGCATAATTGTATTCAACACTCAGCACACCGTCAGTTGTGTACCACCGTGTCGTTCCATGACGTAAATTATTCCTGAAATATCCTTCTTCCTGTTTCTTTCCGTCAGAATAATAGATCCGTTTTACACCATTCAATGCGCCCATTTTGTATTCTATCTCCGACCTGAGCTTTGCGCCTGTAAAGTATGCGACTGACATCCCGTGCAATGTGTCATTCACATAATTATCTTTCTGATAATAAAACCCGGATTTATCAATGGCGATGCTGATACCGTTCTTCCTGCCCTTCTTATACTCCTCCATATGACTCACAATCCCATTCAAATGATATCCCACCCAAAGTCCTTCTTTTAAACCATTCGTATAGGTGCCGTACCAGTCGGACTGTCCCGACTTCTCCTTCCAAAGACCTGTCTTTTGCCCCTGCGAATCTAACTTATTAGTATCTGCGGCCAGTTCTGAATAAGCCGGGAAGCCCGTGCAGAACACAAGGAGGGCAAGTATTAATTTCTTCATAGTTTTTAATTTTAAAGCCATTTCTTCTTTCTGAAGTAGATAAGCAGCGATATTATAATAGCGAGCATTACCGCCCAGGTGAGCGGATATCCCCACTTACTGTGCAGTTCCGGCATATAATCGAAATTCATCCCGTAAACACCGGCTATAAAAGTTACCGGAACAAATATAGTAGTGATGATGGTTAATACTTTCATCACTTCGTTCATCCGGTTGCTTACACTTGATAAATATATGTCCATCATGCCCGAAAGAAGATCGCGGTATGTTTCAACAGTATCAATCACCCTCACAGTATGATCATGTACATCCCTGAGGTATATATCGGTGCTGGGATTTACGAGCTGCGTTTCACTGCGCATAAAATTATTGATCAGTTCGCGCATCGGCCATACCGCTTTCCTGACGAAGATCATCTCCCGCTTCATGCTATGCATTTTTTGCATGGTCCGTTTCGATGGTTCTTCAACCAGCTCGTCTTCCAGCTCTTCTATCCTGTCACCGATCTTTTCCAGGATAGTAAAATAACAATCCACTACGGCATCAATGAGTGCATAAGCAAGGTAGTCGGCACCCATTTTCCTTATGCGGCCTTTTCCCTGGCGGAGCCGGTTCCTGATGAGATCAAAAGCATCACCCCCATGAGGCTCCTGGAACGAGATCACTATTCCATCCAGTAAGACCACGGAAAGCTGTTCAGAGCGGAGTTCCGTATCATAATAAATCATTTTCATGATCGATACCACATAATTGCCATAGTCTTCGAACTTCGGCCGCTGTTCAGTATTCACGACATCCTCCAATGTAAGCGCATGAATATTAAAATGCTGTCCGATCCTTTCAATGAGGTCTACCCGGTGGATCCCGTCCACATTGATCCATTTTATCATTTTGGGGTTAACATTGTCGAGGCATTCGGAAAGATCGTAAAAATCTTTTTCTATGTACTCTCCTTCGTTGTATTCGATCAGGCTGATCTTTACCCTGTCTTCTCTTTCAACACCATAATATATCAGCGTCCCGGGAGGCGCGCCAAGTTTTGTATTCGCTGCGGTCATTTGGCTCGTTGTTTAAAAAAATTATTCATCTTCATCCGGATCTGTTTCTTTCCCTTTTTTCGCTTTATTCCCTTCTACTACGATCACGATCTCTCCCTTGACTGTTTTTGCTTTGAAATAATCCACCAATTCTCTTAATGATCCCCTTTTGTTTTCCTCATACATTTTTGAAAGCTCCCTCGAAACTGATGCCCGCCTTTCTTCTCCGAAATGCTCTATGAATTGCTCAAGCGCTTTTACCAGGCGGTGCGGGGATTCATAAAAGATCATGGTACGGGATTCCCCGGCAAGCGATTTTATTTTTGTCTGCCTTCCTTTTTTCTGGGGCAGAAAACCTTCGAAACAAAATGTATCATTCGGCAATCCTGAGTTAACAAGGGCGGGAACAAAAGCGGTCGGGCCAGGCAGGCATTCCACTTCAATGCCTTGGGCAATGCATTCCCTTACAAGCAAAAAGCCGGGGTCAGAAATCGCGGGAGTGCCTGCATCCGTTATCAGTGCGATCTTCTCACCGTTCGCAATCCGTTCTGCAATCATTACAACCGTTTTATGTTCGTTATGCTGGTGGTGGGCGTACATTTTTTTTTCTATCCCAAGGTGACGGAGAAGATTTCCGCTTGTGCGGGTGTCTTCCGCAAGGATAAAGTCTACCTCCTTCAATATTCGTATTGCCCTGAGCGTTATGTCTTCAAGGTTTCCAATCGGGGTGGGTACTATGTATAGTTTCAATTCAAAAAGTTTAAATGGTTATAAAGTTCAATCACTGTTTATTAATTCTGCAAATAATCATTGAACTTAATTATCAGCTGGAACAGATCTTCAAACTCATTCAAAGGTAGCGTTTCAGGGCGGTCATAAATATCATGATACGCTTTTATTCCACCCATGGTATAAATAAAAAACGCTTTTACATCTTTCTCTGAAAAATGAAAATGATCACTGTTGGAGGCTTTTCCCCGGATCTTCACTTCTGGAATAAATTTACCATTCTCATTTAACCTCTTCAGCTCATCAAATTCCGTTTTAAATACGGAGCCATTTACCACTGTAATCCCATCTTCGCCAGTCCCCATGATGTCCATGTTCAATAAAAATCTGATATTCTTCAGTGGAAACAAGGGATGCTCCGTATAATATCCGGAACCCATAAGGCCGGCTTCCTCACCTGCAAAAGCAATGAATGCGACAGAATGTTTCGGCTGATTAGCCGGTTGTGCAAAGTGTCTTGCCAGGCTCAACAACATTGCGCAGCCGCTTGCATTATCATTTGCTCCCGGAAAATATACGTCTTTCCCCATTTGCCCAAGATGATCATAATGCGCTGAGAAAACAATGAAGGAATCCGGGTATTCAGATCCTTTTATGAAACCTGCAACATTTTGCGACTGGTGGGATGGAATAAACTTATTCTCAATATTCATGCTCATCCGTTTTGGCAGTTTGAAAGAAGTCCTCAGGATCTCAATGATCGGATATTCAGAAACTGTCTGGGATACTGTGTAGGTAAGTTTATCCTTTAATGCAACAATAGCTTTCGCTTTAAAACCATTTCCCAGAAGGTCGTGAAGGACCTTTGTCCGTGCGCCTGTATCGTTTACAACAACAACAGTACTGCTCAGGTCGCGCTTTAAAAGTTTTTGAAGCTTTTTAGGATTGGCAGCGAGCTTCTCATCCACCATGATAACAGGAAATACGCCATTCACCGAAGGGGAAGCCGCAAAGAGGATATAGTCGCGGCCAGGGACCAGCACCTTGTCATCGGCCTTGATTTCCAGTTGTCCCTGGAAAGTATTTACCGGGAAACTGAACTGTTGGAAATAGTTACCCGTGAAAGGCTGCACACCTAAGGATTTAAATTCCGTGCTAAGGAAACATGCTGCCTTTTTATCACCATCATTCACGTATCCTCTGCCGTGAAAGCTCCCTGAAGCCATAGTATCAACTATCTTCCTGGCATACTCATACACTTTTCCTTTTTTTATCTCCTGGGAAAAGGCTGTAAGCGTAAAATGCAAAATGCAAAACGTAAGAAGAAGCTGTTTCATTCGGTCAGGCACACGGGTCTATGCAAGAATTAAACAATTTGAATTTAGCACGGGAAAAGGATGAAACCGTTCACAAGGCTTTTCACTTAACTATATCTTCTTTCGACAAGATCGAACAGTCGTTTAACTGTTTCATGTTCATTATCCCAGCTGTAAAGCTGCTGGATGCTCATAAAATATTCCATGGCTGAATCAATTGTTTCAGCGGTATTCAATTGCTGTACAGCTATCTCATATTCCTGGGCATTACCGGAAAAGAGCTCATTTATATATTGGAATTTGTCATTGATCCCGATTGCAGCGCGGATGTCAGTAATGGCCGGACGCTGAATTTTGCCGGCAGTAAGAGGCTTTATTTCTTTTTTATCTTCCTTTTCAGGCTTCTTATCCGCTTTTGCCTTTTCCTGTGGTGCATTAAATTCGGCACCAAAGAGATCCACAGGTTTAACTTCCGGCTTAACATCAACTTTAGTTTCCTCTTTTAATGTCAAGGGCTTTACTTCTTCTTTAACCGGCTCCACCGCTCTCTTCTCTGCTGGCGGCTGCACATATACATTCGGAAAAGAATTCAGATGATTAAAAACAATCGATTTCTGATAAAGCTTTTCAATCTTATGAAGGATTAGTTCAAGTTCCAGCTGGGGAACATGCTCCTTTTGCCCGATGTTATCAGAATGCTCCTTAATGCTGTTTATAAGAGCCGCGATCTCTTTCCTGATCTGATTTTTATCCATCTAAATATTATTTAAGGCATTGAAAATCACAACGCTTTTTTGATTAGTTTTGCTTTATACTGAAACAGGGTTTTATTTCGTCAACCGGGGCTTCAGACCTTTTAATAGCACTAAAAATACATTAATTTTTCCGGTTTTAAAAAATGTTTCTCGAAAACACGATCAATCCTCATAAACGTAAAGGCTGCATCGAAGTGATCTGCGGCTCCATGTTTTCGGGAAAAACCGAAGAGCTCATCCGCAGGATGAAACGTGCACAATTTGCAAAGCAGAAAGTAGAGATCTTTAAACCGGCCATTGATACCCGTTATGATGAGATAAAAGTGGTTTCCCACATCGGGACTTCGATCCATTCCACCCCCGTACCTTCGTCTTCCAATATACTTCTTCTTGCTGCCGATTGTGATGTTGTTGGTATCGATGAAGCGCAGTTTTTCGATGAAGGCCTGATCGCAGTTTGTAACCAGCTCGCTGAAAGCGGGATCAGGGTGATTGTTGCCGGTCTTGATATGGATTATCTTGGAAAACCATTCGGGCCGATACCCGGCTTACTGGCAGTTGCTGAATATGTAACAAAGGTACATGCGATCTGCATGCGGTGCGGGAACCTGGCAAATCATTCACACAGGATCACAGACGAGTCATCCCTTGTCCTCCTTGGTGAAACCAATAATTATGAACCTTTATGCAGGGATTGCTTCAGCGATGCGCTTGCCGGAAATACAAAATAGCATCTCATGAATTACTCGATTGCAAATATCACCCAGGTTATTCAGGGAACCATAAAAGGGAATAACAGGAACAATCCTGTCATCAGGAATCTGCTGATCGACAGCCGCAAAATTGTTACCGCAGAAAGCTCATTGTTTTTTGCTATAAAGGGTGAACGGAATGACGGACATATTTTTCTGGCTGATCTTTATGAAAAAGGGGTGCGCGCTTTTGTGGTTTCAGTCCTGCCCAAAAATATTGATGCCTTTCCGGAAGCTGCGTTCCTTCTTGTTCATGATACATTATTTGCGCTTCAGCTTCTTTGTGCGTATCACAGGAGCCTTTTCCAAATTCCCGTGATCGGGGTTACAGGGAGCAATGGTAAAACAATAATCAAGGAATGGCTATTTCAACTGCTCAGAGAAGATAAGAATATTGTACGGAGCCCGAAAAGCTTTAACTCCCAGGTTGGGGTTCCGCTATCGGTCTGGCAGATGACACGGGATCATGATCTTGCAATATTCGAAGCCGGCATCTCCAAGCCGGATGAGATGGGCCTTCTTCAGCAGATCATTCAGCCAACAATCGGGCTTATCACCAATATCGGGCAGGCGCATGATGAGAACTTTGAGAATCAAAAACAAAAGGTAACGGAAAAGCTGAAACTATTCAGTCATGCGGAAGCGCTTATCTTCTGCAAGGATTACCTGTCAATCAATGAGGAAGTTAATAATGCCAAGCACTTCCCTGAACTGAATTTATTTTCATGGTCGCGCAAATCACGTGCAGACCTTCTGGTGGGCAGGATTACCAAAAGTATTTCTGATACCGAGATCCAGGCTGTATTCAAAAATGATTTTATACGCATCCACATTCCTTTTACTGACGAAGCGAGCATTGAAAATGCGATACATTGCTGGGCAATGATGCTGTATCTCGGCTATGAGAACAATATTATTGCTGAGCGGATGAAATTCCTCAGCCCCGTGGCTATGCGGCTTGAATTGAAAGAAGGCATAAACAACTGTTCGATCATTAATGACAGTTATAATTCCGACCTTGGTTCACTCAGCATTGCACTTGATTTTTTAAATCAACAGAAACAGCACCCAAAAAAAACCCTGATTCTTTCCGATATTCTTCAAAGCGGAAAAAACGAAGAAAATCTTTACAGGGAAGTTGCGGAACACATACATAAAAAAGGTATCTCAAGGCTTATTGGGATCGGGGAAGCGATCACAAGACAATCTCATTTGTTTAATATTGAAAAAAGCTTCTATAATTCTACTTCGGAATTCTTACAGGATTACAACAACTCATTTTTCCGTGATGAGACCATCCTTCTGAAAGGGGCCCGGGCTTTTGGCTTTGAAGCGATCAGTAAGGTTATCCAGCAGAAAGCGCATGAAACGGTACTGGAAATTAATCTCAATGCGATCATTCATAACCTGAATTATTTCCGCTCCAGGGTAAAGCCGGACACAAAAATAATGGCGATGGTGAAAGCATTCTCCTATGGCAGCGGGAGCTTCGAGATAGCAAACATACTGCAATTCCACCGGGTGGATTATCTCGCAGTTGCTTACGCAGATGAAGGCGTGGAATTACGGAAGGCAGGGATCACATTGCCGGTGATGGTAATGAACCCGGAGGAACAGAGCTATGATTCAATGATCCAGTATAACCTTGAACCGGAGATCTACAGCTTCCGTGTGTTAAATATGTTTGAAGAAACATTGAAGCGCAGCGAGAGGAACTTAAACAAACAGATCCCGATCCATCTTAAACTTGACACTGGAATGCACAGGCTGGGTTTTGAGCCGGAGGATGTAAATGAGCTTATTGTAAGGATAAAAAACAACAAGCAATTAAAGATCAGTTCCATTTTCTCCCATCTTGTAGCCACAGATGAAAGCGAGCACGATGAATTCACCTGGCAGCAGATAAAAAAGTTTACTGAAATGAGCGGACAAATCCAATCCCACATTGACTATCCCGTTCTGAAACACATCCTGAATTCTGCAGGGATCACCCGTTTTCCTGATGCGCAGTTTGATATGGTACGTCTCGGCATCGGGTTGTACGGCATTGGGGTGAACGCTGCAGAACAGGCGCACCTGCAAAATGTCAGCACTTTAAAAACGAGCATCTCACAGATCAAAAATATTCCCGCAAACGAAACCATTGGTTACAGCCGGAAAGGTGTACTGAGCCGTGACACCAGGATTGCAACTGTTCCTATCGGTTATGCTGACGGGTTAAGCCGGAAGCTCAGTAACGGCAAAGGAAAGATGTTCATAAAAGGAAAGCCCGCCCCGATCGTAGGGAATGTATGCATGGACATGTGCATGATCGATATTACGGATATAAATGCAAATGAGGAAGATGAAGTGATCGTGTTCGGTGAAGCCTACCCGATCGCTGAAGTTGCTAAAGATGTCGGAACCATCCCGTATGAAGTACTCACTAATGTATCAAGAAGGGTTAAGAGGGTGTATTACCAGGAATAAGCTATTACTTCTTTCCAGTCCGCGATGACTGTCATTCCGTGCTCCGACACGGAATCTCTCTATGCTCACCCGGTTAATATAATTTCCAAAAGACAGTATTAGAATTCGAAAGAGAGGGATCTGCTCGCCCTTAATTGCGTAGAGATGCCGTGTCGTGGCACGGCATGACGATGAGCAAGTTTAACTACAAATTCCCCGCTACAAACCTGTAAAGGTTAAAATCCGCTTTTCCTATCGCAGCATCAATGCTCTTTTTCAATTCCTGTTTCGAAATATTTTTCATCCGCTTGTTCTGGATCAGGCGATACGCCTTTTCCGCCAGCAGGTAGGAACGTTTATTATTAACCCCCAGAACTGAATGCTGATCAATTGCTGAGAGCAGCTCTGCAGTTCCTTCATTTTTGGTCGCAATGGCTTTTATAACGGGGATATTCCATTCACTAAGAGGCTTGGAATGAATGAGCTGTATTATATTCCTGACAAAAGTGGCGGCACCATCTCTGTCACTTTTATTCACAACAAAAATATCTGCAATTTCCATCACCCCGGATTTTATTGCCTGCACATCATCGCCTGATTCGGGGACGAGAACAAGAACTGTAGTGTCTGCAAGACCAACGATCTCAACTTCACTTTGCCCGACCCCTACCGTTTCCACAATAATATGGTCAAACGGAAATGCGCGCATTACGTCAACTATCTCTATCGTTTTAGCAGATAAGCCTCCTAAAGAACCGCGTGTTGCAAGAGACCTGATAAATACTTTTTCGTTGTTGAAATGTTCTGCCATCCTGAGGCGGTCGCCAAGCAGCGAGCCGAAATTAAACGGTGAGGTCGGATCAATTGCAATTACCCCGACACGTTTGCCATTTTCAGTAAGATTCCTGATGATGGAATTAATCAGCGTGCTTTTTCCCGCACCGGGAGGGCCGGTAACCCCGATCACCTGGATAGAAGGATTAACCTGCATGGCGGTGAGGAATTCTTCATAACCCTCCAGTTCATTCTCCACGATAGTAATGCTTCTTGCAAGCGCTTTTTTGTCACCTGCCGACACTTGCTCTATAAGGGTTTTTATTGCTGACATCACTGGCAAATATAGCAAGATAATTTTAGTACTTTTGCGGGAAAGGACAATTCCATAACCATAGATGCCGCAGCTTTCCGTAGTCATTATAACATACAACGAGGAGAAGAATATCGCCCGCTGTCTTGCATCAGTTCAGGGAATTGCGGATGATATTGTGGTTGTTGATTCTTTCTCCACGGACCAGACTGAAACAATCTGCAGGACGTATGGTGTAAACTTTATCCGGAGGAACTGGGAAGGATATTCCGCTACTAAAAATTACGCAAATTCCCAGGCTAAATATAACTGGATCCTTTCACTCGATGCGGATGAGGCGCTTTCCGCTGAGCTTAAAACTTCTATCTTAAAAGCAAAGGAACAAACTGTTCAACTCTCTTTCAAATTCAACAGGCTGACCAATTATTGCGGGAGATTCATCAAACACTGCGGCTGGTACCCCGATACTAAAGTGAGGATGTTCGACAGGCGCACTGCGCAATGGGAAGGAACCATCCATGAGAAGCTCGTCATCCGTGAAGGGATTCCGGTGCATCTGAAAGGCGATTGTCTTCATTACAGCTATTACACAATTGAAGAGCATTACAGGCAAAGTGATAAATTTTCTACTCTATCCGCAGAGAGCCTTTTTGCTAAAGGAAAGAATGCATCATTTTTAAAGATGATCTTCAGCCCTGCTGTAAAGTTCATCAGCTGCTATATTTTTAAACTCGGGATCCTCGATGGAAATGCAGGCTTTACTGTCTGCAAGATCATGGCATCATCCACTTTCAGCAAATATGCCAAGCTGAGAAAGTTAAATGCCCTGAAGAAGCTTTAATTTCCTGAAAGCAAAGCCTTCATCTTCTTTATAAAATTTTTTGCTTTTACAGATGAAGGAAGTGTAACATCGGGAAGCACGCCCTGGAACTTCATTCCTGTTTTTATATAATGGCTGGTAAGTGTACTTGTGGTAATCCCCCATTTTCCTATAAAACGGTAATACCCCGCATTCTTTTTTATCCGGCTCACAGATTTGGAACCGAAATGATAAACGCGGCTTTGACTCAATCCTTTATAATACCGCACCCCAATACTCCATAGCTTCATTGAAAAATCAGGATCGGAATACATCCCGGGAGAGAATTCGATGCTGTAGCCCCCGGCAAGATCCCAGAGATCACGGTGAACGACATTTGGGGGCCAGGTAGCTCCCTGCCAGTCGTGCATTTCCAGTGAGGCAAAATCAGCAAGTAATCCGGCTTCATTAAAGCTTTCTATGTCCTTGCCGTAATTTTTTGAGATCATGCAATTGTTCCCGGAATCAGGCTCTATACAGGTAGCTGAAATAAAAAAATAATTATGGCCGATGCTTTTTATTTCATCCAGCAATGCAGCATCCCAGCCGGGGCACACGTACATATCATCATTCATGTACATTACATAATCCGTTGCTACAAGCTGACGGCAGTTATTCAAAGCATAACAGATCCCAATATTCTTTTTGCTGTATGAATAATCAATATCTGTTTGCTGTTTTACCCATTCGAGGGTGCCATCTACGCCTTCGTTGACATGAAGGATGATCTGGTGCGGGAAAGAAGAGTTCTTCCGGATACTGTTAACGCAAAGCTGAAGATACTCCAGGTTATTCCAGGTAGGAATTAATATCGAGAATTTCGCATCCCGGGTACTGCTTCTTTTAAAGGCTTTTATATCTGCGCTTACGATCATGGCTTGAGTTGGAAGAGTAGCAAATTTACGTAATTATTCCTACCGCAGATTATTCTTTCCTGCCGGGAGTAAACAGGAGAAAGGAATTAAGAAAAGCAAAAAACGTGACTCCGACCTGTGTTTCCAGCGTGTCTTCCGTAAGAAAGGAAACAGCGGCAATAACAAAAAAGGACAAGTACAGGAAATCAGAAAAGCGGCCAAGCTTCAGCGCAGGATAAATCAGGGTAAATATGAACCAGGCCAGGCCGATAAATCCAAAGGTCACTGCTATGGTCAGGTATTGGTTGTGGGAGCGCAATCTCCACTCCCTGCTCAGCGGTGAACGACTCTCTTCATACTGGCGGTCAAAAGCAGACTGGACATCACCGGTGCCCACGCCTATCAAAGGATTTTTTGAGATGATCGAGCATGCGGCTTTCCAATACTCGAAACGCTGAGTGATCGAATGCCCGTTCACTTCACCTGAATTATTATATACACGTAATTCCCATATGATCTCTGAAATCCTCCCTTTCAACGGTGACATATAATCAACATTGGCGATCCCCTTCTCTATCGCCCGGATCTCTTCATCCGTTAATTTACTTAATCCTTCCCCATCCTTCCGCAAGCCTTTCGAAGCAAGGAACCGCATGAGCGTATACCTGATCACATTGCCCCGCATATCTTTCCAGTTATAATCATAATCACTCCTTTTATTCCAGGAGTGCTTCAACTCTTCTTCGCTGTAATATATCCATACATAATGCCCGTTCTCTGTAGGGGAGCCAGGAGTGATCCTTTCATGCTTATAAGGATTACCAAGAGAAGTGAATTTATCTAACCGTGACACATCCACATTATCTACAACAGCTGATTTTTGATATGCAGAATAAAAGCAATATCCACCCAAGCCGGTCAACAGCAGTCCAATACCCAGGGTTAGCAGTTTTATCCGAGGACTTTTCACCCTGGTGAGCCTGCAGATGCCGAATGTAACGGCTGTTATCAACAAAGCGGAAAACCCCGTCATCGATTCAACAAGCACCAGGAATAAAAGAAACCATGCAACAGCCCCAGCATAAATATATCGCCAGCGATTCTCTAAAGGATGCTTAAAAAACCAGGCACAGCAGAAAATTGCCACGCAGATCAGGAGTGCCATCCGGATATGAGAAGTGAATATTGAAACGTAGCGGACATCGGAGATCTCGCGGTGAATAACGTCCGTTAATATCAATGTACTGATGATTGTACTTACAGCTACGGCAGCCACCAGGAATTTAAGCACGAGGTGTTTTACTTTTTCTGTAACAATTCCGGATGTTGAGATAATAAGAGGAAGGATGAACAAAGGGATCTTGATCCGGATATCCCTGGTTGCATAGGAAAAGTCTGTGGTGTACATCAGCCCGATAAAATGAAGTACTAAGAGCGAACTCAAAATAAGAGCAGGCCGGTTCCGAAAGAACACCCGGAATTTCTCTTTAAGGCCCCCTTCGAGAAGCCAGTTGGAGATCATTATTATCTGCGAGAGACTTATAAGAAACTTGGAAAGGGGCAGGCCCACCACTAAAATGATGAGGGAAAAAATGTAAATATATGAATGGTACTTTTGAGGTAGCAGTGACTTCATATTGATTTCCGGACATTCCGAAACGCAAATGTTGGAAATAAATTGCTTATCAACCCGGTTTTTCGAAATTAAAAGCACCCGGTGCTGCCGGGTGCTTCTTTATTTTTACTTCTGATTTGCTGGTGCTTTCTTATTTAACTCTTCCTGCCTTTTTGCATCATAAAACGGCTTTTCTGCTTTCACGATCGTAGTCAGGATCTTGTTATACCGTTCACTGTCATTCAGAATTGCCAGGGCTTCCTTCAATTCCTGGTCATCTTTCATTGAAGCTTCAAGACGGCCGTTCTGGAAATAGTAACGTGAAGCTATCTCTTCTTCTATGAACTGCTTGATCTCGGGCTTGTATTTTATGAGGTCATCTTTCTTATTATGCATGATCTTCGTCTTTAACGCTTCTATGTCTGCGCTTATCGCATCAAGATTTTTATCCGCCTTGGCATCTGCTTTCAATTCCTCAAGTGATTTTTCAGTCCGTGTAGTATAATCATATTCCTTCCCGTTAAGAAAAGCGACAAACTCATCATACTCTGCATCCGTTAGCCGGAATTCTTTGGCAGGCGGGATAGTTGGGTGTGAAGTCCTGTATTTTGTAGCATAATCAAAAATGTGATTCTTGGAAACCAGGCTTGCAAGAATGTTGCTGTATTTAAACGGTTCAAGTGTAACATCCGGTGTTACTCCGCCTCCGTCATATACTATTCTCCCGTTCTTTGTTTTAAAAGCAGAGATCAGTGAATCAGGCACTTTATCAACGCTTCCATCCTCGCTGCGGTGGGAATAATCCAATGCCTGGATGCATCTGCCACTTGGGATATAGTATTTTGCTACTGTTACCTTCAGCTGGGCGTTATAGCTAAGCGGGCGCGTTTGCTGAACAAGGCCCTTCCCGTATGAACGCTGGCCGATCACAACTCCGCGGTCAAGATCCTGTATAGCGCCTGAAACGATCTCAGCCGCTGAGGCAGAGCCCCTGTCAACCAGGACGGTTATTGGAATAGTAAGGTCAACCGGGTTATTAAGTGCTTTATGGACCTTATCCCAATCCTTCACTTTTCCTTTAGTGCTTACAATTTCAGTTCCTTTCTGCTCAAAAATATTTACAATATCTATCGCTTCCTTCAGCAAACCACCCGGATTTCCCCTCAGGTCAAATACAATTGATTTCAGCTCTGGGTTCTTCTTCAGGGTTAACAATGCTTCCTTTACTTCACCCGCAGCATTCTCCGTAAAGCCTGTAAGCTTTATGTACCCAGTGTTTGGTGTCAGCATGCCTGAATATGAAACGCTGTTGATCTTTATTTCTTCCCGGTTCACCACCTTTTCAATTGGTTTCTTTTCTCCTTCGCGCTCCACAAGGATCTTGATTGAAGTACTCGGCTGACCTTTCAGGATCTTGCTGATATCATCCGTCTTTTTACCCTTTGCATCAATATCATTGATCTTTAAGATCTTATCACCAGCCCTTAGATCCGCTTTCTGGGCGGGGAATCCTTCGTAAGGCTCCGAGATCACAACATAATCGCCCTGCTGCCTGATGAGGGCACCAACGCCCCCGTACTGCCCGGTAGTCATATAACGGTAATCTTCGATCTCCGACTCCGGGATAAAATTCGTGTATGGATCGAGCGATTCGAGCATATCATCAATACCCTTTTTCATAAGGTCGCCCGGATTTGTTTCATCCACGTAATAGATATTCAGTTCCCTGAAAAGGGTGGCAAAAATATCGAGGTTCTTGGACACTTCGAAATAATTGTCAACGAAGCTGTATGACAGCACTGCATAGCCACCAATAAGCCCGGTGATGAAAAGAAGCTTGAATTTTTTGATAAATGTTTTCATATCAGATAATTTAAATTAACATTTACTATTTATGGTACGGGATCATGACCATGGCCGCCCCACGGATGACAGGATGAAAACCGTTTTACAGCCAGGTATATGCCTTTCAAAAAACCGTGCTTTTTTAATGCTTCAACTCCGTATTGCGAACAAGACGGTGTAAATCTGCATGCAGGGCCCAATAATGGTGAAATACTGTATTGGTATAATTTTATTAACCCAATGAACAAATAACTAAATGGTAAAGTTATCGCTTTCAAAAAATGCATCAGGCTCCGGTTTCTTGCTTTAAACGATGCAGCAGCTTCAATATTTTTTCTTCTGCATCTTTATATTCAATTATATTCTTTCCCGTATACATCAGCACAAGGTAGATTCCCTTATTGACGCCCCCGTACAGGATCACTTTATTTTTCCTGTAGATCTCACGGATCCTCCTCTTGATCTTATTCCTGTCAACCGCTCTCTTAAAATTCCTTTTTGGAACTGTTATTACGATCTGAACCGGTTCTGCTTCTTCTTCCGGGGACCTGAGCCAGATCAACTTAAAAGACGGGCCAACAATAACCCTGCCTGTTTCAAACACTTTATCAATGGCCACTTTGCTGCATAAGCGCCCGGACTTTGAAAATGTTTGCATTGTTATAAAGGTAGAATTAATAAAGGGAAAAACACTTTAAATTGTGATGGGTGAGAACAAAATTACACAAACGGTCTATTAGGGGTTTACTTCGCAGCTTTATTGGCAGCAATGATGTATTGTTCCAGTGCCATGGTCATTGAAGGCGCTTTGGGATTCGGAGCATGTATATCAAGCTTTAAACCCGCTTCTTTTACCGCTTCTGCCGTGGTTGGCCCGAAACACGCAATGCGTGTTTTATTCTGTTTGAATTTAGGGAAGTTCTTAAATAATGAACGGATGCCGGCCGGGCTGAAAAACACAAGGATGTCATAATTCACATTCGCCAGATCGCTAAGGTCACTGGCAACGGTACGGAACATTACCGCTTTTGAATATTTGATCTTTTGCTCATCAAGCTTGTCTGCGATTTCTTCCTTCGCAATATCGGAACAAGGCAAAAGGAAATTTTCCTGCTTATGCTTTTTAATGACTTCCATCAGGTCCACAAGCGTTTGCTTTCCATGGAAAATCTTCCGTTTCCGGTACAGGACGTACTTCTGAAGATAATAAGCTGTTGACTCTGAAACACAAAAATATTTCATCGTCTCGGGAACGGTGATGCGCATTTCCTGGCACATCCTGAAATAATGATCAACCGCATTCCGGCTGGTCATGATCACTGCAGTATGGTCAGTGATATTAACTTTATCCTTTCTGAAATCCTGGGCGGGAACACCTTCTACATGTATAAAAGGACGAAAATCAATCTTGACATTGCATTTCTTTGCAAGGTCAAAATAAGGGGACTTATCTCCCTCCGGCTTAGGCTGACTTACGAGTAAAGTTTTTACTTTCAATTTTGTGCGTTTTAATGTTAAACAAACAAAATGTTATCCTCATTTGAAAAGTTTAAGAAACATACAGCTTAAACAATTTGACCAGAATAATTATAGGCACTATTTCAAGGGTGCAAAGATATAAAAATAAATAGAATTTAGAAACACGGTTGCTCCCGAAGCCTATAACTATTCCCCTCAGTATTCGCATACAAAGGAAACTGAGCACCAGGAAGTACCCTGCATAAATGAAGACCACCGGGCTTACTTCCCTTACAAATTCCAGGCATGTTACCACCGGGAGCATAAAAAGCCCCAGGATATTGATGAATACGAATATTGCAGAAGAATAATCCATTGCCTCCTTGCCCAATTTAAAGATGAACCCCGAAAGGCGGATAACAAGGTATTTTGTAAGATAGGTGGCAATAAGTCCCACCACAAGGAATATATACATATACGTCCTTCCCATTCGCACGTTAAGTCCGTAATACTCCACTATCTGTCCCGCAAACAGCGACATTACAAACAGGAAGAGAATGGAAAGCAGGAACCCCACCCTGTTGGAAACAGAATATTCATCGCGGGAAAGCTGCTGTCCTGAGCGGTTAAGGTAAAAGCCACGTACCAGCTGCTCCATCTTCTTACGGTTGGCGGCATAAAGCCAGACAAACGTGCAGAAGGAAACAAACAAAACAATCCCTACTATATAATCATAACCCGTCAGGTGGATCACCGGACCGGGATGGTGCGGCTGAAGCTCGTGGCCGTTAAATAGAGAAGGGCTGAGGAATGTGTCCGCCTGGGCAGAAGTATCTTTCGGAATATTAGCGGTCAGGTCGGGCACGGTGCTGCAAAGTTACTCTTTTTGGTATCAAATAAAAAAGCTGCCCAAAAATGGGCAGCCTTGCTTTATATTAACAGGGTGGTATTAAAGTCCTTTCGGATCAGGTCCATGATGTGCAGCATTTTTCTTCTTTTTTCCACCAAGATTGAATACCCTTGAAATATTGAAACCGAACTTATACCCGCCTTTCAGCCAGTTATCAGTGGTGTTGGGAATAAAATAATTTTCTATGATCCCGGAGGCATTGGTAAAATTAAGATGGAATACATGACCGCCCGTTTCAATTTCGATACCCACCGCCAGCGGGTTATAGAAAGGCGATGCGGTGTTGTTTGTGCGGTATTCCGAGAAGGTATAAAAGTAATCCGCGATCAGGGAAACGCGTTTTGTTATCTTTAAGCGGAAACCTCCACCGATCGAGAAAAGGTCATTTGTTTCTTCTTTGCCATTTTCAGGATTCACATTTGCAAGTACAAAATTCCTGTGCTGGTAGGAAGGGATCAGCTCAATTGATAAACGCGACCCGAATTTATGCGCAAGAAGCAGCTGGGCAACATAAGAGATCCTGTGAACATCATTCTGTTTGAATTCCGCGTTCCTTACCACCCCGTTATAAAACTGATCAGAAGTTTGAGGCGTATAGCTCATATCCCCGTAAAAAGCCGCTGAAAGCGGGATATGATTGTCGGTGGTTTGGGTGAGGAAACGGTATTTTGCCATCCCGTCAAGCAGCTCATTCGCTTTGCTTCTTCCTACTCCTACAGTCAGGTTATCGGTGATCCCGAAATCAAATGAAATACGGATGTCGGTTGAGTTATCAAGTCCGTAAAGCGTGTGCCCTCCGCCACCGCTTGGTGCACCTATGTTTCCGAAACGATGGGTAACCCGGAAATCCATGGTCCCCTTTTTTACCATTTCCGTGGACTGTGCATTGATCACTTTCGATGTTTTAAAAGTTGCTATTACTTTTTCGTGTGTCTTCTTCGTTTCTGCAGAATCTACAAGACTTAAAAGGTCATCCTGTGCAAAAACACCTGCTGGAGCCAATGTGAAAAGCAAATAAAGTATCGTCTTTTTATAGGTTTGCATCATATACCGGTTACTTTTTATATGGTTCTAGGTTCGCATTCAGTTTTACTTCAACATCTTCAGCGATATTCTGCACATACAGGCTTGGAACCTTTATACCATGATCCTCAATATGGATCTTAAATTTACTGCTGATATTGATCTCCTGGCCTTTTACCTTTACAAGCCCGTCAAGTGTGCGGTCCTTCTCCACTCCATGGATGAGCAGTTTCCCCGTAACGGTAACTTTATATTCCCCGTCTTTCGTCCAGTCCACCTTTTCGTTGATCTTCCCTTTGAAGACCGCATTCGGAAACTTTTCTGTTTCCATATAATTTTCATTGAAATGCTCCTGCATCAATGGCTTTTCAAATTGAAAAGCACTTATCGCGATCTTCATCTGTACATCATTGGTCGCAGTATTTATGATCGGTTTGCAGGCTTTATTCACAGCTTCAATATCTTCAAGCGGTGAAGAGGAAAAGAAGCTGATATCACAATTCTTTGCGATAAAGATCTGCGCTGAAGCCGCACCGCTGAAGGACAAAACAATTAAGGATAAGATTATTTTTTTCATGATTTCTGTGTTTTTGTGGACGTAAAACAACTACTATGCCTTCAATTATCAGGAGCGCCCTGCTTTATCCAGCAATCAATAAGCTTTCTTTCCTCAGCACTCGGAGTAGGTGAGCCCGGTACCGGCATGTCTTTAACAACCACCACCCTGTTATGAGCAGAACCATTATCCACTTTCTGCTTGAGTCCTGCATAGGTTGTAAAATCACCATTTCCGGAACCTCCTGAAATATGGCATCCGTTGCAATAGGTGGTCATGAGGGGTGCGATCTGCGTAGAATAGGAAACGGTGGAATCACATTCGCCCGCAGCCTCTTTAACCGGAATCTCACCTTTATCAAAAGTACATGAGGCGATGAGGCCGAATGCCGATAAAAGTATTAGCGTTTTTTTCATGTGCTTCTGTTTATACAAATATAGAATTTAAAACATCCCCTTAAAATTTCCCGGCTGGTACTTTTCAATGATTTTAATACACTTTCCCCCTTACTTATCATAGTTGGTTTCGTTCACCAGCTTTCCTTCTTCATCCCAGAATTTCCATATTCCGCTCTCCTTATCCATATTATAAGAGCCTTCATAGCGTTTTCGCTCGTTTTCATACCACGTAATGGTTTTACCGTTCTTCTTCCCTGCTGTGAAAGCGGTTTCACTCCATGGCGCTCCATTCTCATAAAAACTCTTCCATACTCCTTCCCGCTGCCCGTCTTTCATGATGCCCCGCATTTTTGTAACACCGTTCTTATAATACTGGATGTATTCTCCGTCCGAGATAATGGAATCCGTGCTCCCGGAAGAAATAACCTTATTATTTATTACGGTGTCACGCTGTACACCGGTAGTTTCATTTGTCTGGCTGTTATTCTCTTTACAGGAAAACAATCCGCAAACAAGCATTATAAATGTAAGGATCCTTTTCATTTTAGTTTTTTCTTTCTGTGGTGTATTTTACAAGCTCGGCAAGTGACGTCCGGGACGGAGAGTCATTAAAACCTGCGAGGATTGTCAATGCTTTACTGCTGTATTGCTTCATTTGTTCTTCTGCGTATTGGATACCACCGCTCTTAATCACAAAGCTGATCACTTCAGCAACCTTTTTCGGATCGTTATTATTATTTTTGACAATATTAATGATCCTTCTTTTCTCCATCCATGAAGCATTGTTCAATGCATAGATCAGCGGCAGCGTCATTTTTTTTTCCTTAATATCAATTCCCGTGGGTTTACCGATGTTGCTTCCATCACCATAATCGAACAGGTCGTCCTTGATCTGGAAAGCAATCCCTACGGCTTCACCAAATGAGGCCATTTTCTCTATTACACCACTATCCTGGGTTACGGAAGCGGCACCGCAGGCACAGCAGGAAGCAATAAGGGATGCTGTTTTTTTCCGGATGATCTCATAATAAACCGCCTCATCAATATCCAGCTTCCTTGCCTTTTCAATCTGGAGCAGTTCCCCTTCACTCATTTCACGAACAGCAGTGGAAACAAGACCGAGAAGATGAAAGTCTTTGTTATCTACAGAAAGCAGCAAGCCTCGGGATAACAGGAAATCTCCCACCAATACAGCAATCTTATTTTTCCACAATGCATTCACCGAAAAGAAACCTCTCCTTTCATTGCTGTCATCAACAACATCATCATGTACAAGTGTGGCGGTATGGAGCAGTTCGATCAGCGAAGCAGCGCGGTAGGTGGATTCATTCATTTCACCGCAGACTTTTGCAGAGAGAAAAACAAAGAGCGGCCGCATCTGTTTCCCTTTGCGTTTTATTATATAACGTGTGATTTTATCCAATAAAGGCACTGTACTTTTCATAGAGGATTTGAATTTCACTTCAAATTCATCCATTTCCTTTGCAACCGGGGCCTTTATCTCGTCAACTGTCATAAATTATTTTGCCGACTTCATTTTACGTTTAATGAATCCTTCTTTATTCTTGTTTGCAAGCTGACCACAGGCAGCATCAATATCCTTGCCCCTGCTTCGTCTTACGTTCACGATTATATTTTTGCTTTCAAGGAATTTTGCAAATGCATCAAGGCGCTCCGGTGTAGTTTGCTGGAATTCGCCATCATCAATAGGGTTGTATTCAATGATATTCACCTTGCACGGAATATGCTTGCAGAACTTTGCAAGGTCCCTCGCATCCTCCAGGCTGTCATTAAAGTCCTTAAAGGCTATATATTCATAGGTCACGCGTGTACCTGTCTTCTCATAAAAATATTTTAATGCTTCCGCAAGTGCTTCAAGGCTGTTACTTTCGTTAATCGGCATGATGTGATTACGCTTCTCATCGTTTGCAGCATGAAGTGATAATGCGAGATTAAATTTAACTCCGTCATCCGCAAGCTTCATGATCATTTTAGCCACTCCGGCGGTGCTTACGGTGATTCTTTGGGGCGACATATTCAGGCCTTCAGGGGAAGTGATCTTCGCGATCGACTCCAGCACATTCTTGTAATTAAGTAATGGCTCACCCATCCCCATATAAACAATATTGGTAAGCGGCACCTGGTATTTTTCCTCGGATTGGTTCTTTATAAGAACAACCTGGTCATAGATCTCATCAGCATTAAGGTTCCTTAAGCGCTCCAGCTTCCCGGTTGCACAGAACTTACAGGTAAGGCTGCATCCGACCTGCGAAGAAATGCAGGCGGTCATCCGCGTGTTGCTTGGAATCAGTACGCCTTCAACAATATTGCTGTCGTATAGCTTAAATGCATTCTTAATTGTACGGTCCCGGCTCACCTGCATATCATCCACCGTTACCGCATTGATCACAAAATGTTTATCAAGAAGTTCGCGCGTGGCTTTCGAAAGATTGGTCATCTCTTCAAATGTCCGCGCAGATTTTTTCCAGAGCCATTCATACACCTGTTTGGCACGAAATGCCTGGTCACCGTTCTCAGTAAAAACGGTTTTTAATTCTTCAAGCGTTAAGGCACGTATATCCTTCTTTGTGGTCATTCCTGCAAATTTACGAATTATTCCCCCTTAATTACAGAACAGGGGCAGAACGTTTGAAAGCAGTATATACTTGCATGCCCTATTAATTCGTAAATTTACCGCCCGATACACATGCGTAAAATTTCTGCCGATCATATTTACACCCTTACATCCGCCCCTTTAAAGAATGGTGTGATCACGCTTGATGATGACGGAACGATCATTGACATTGAACATGCGGGAGAGCCGGATATAAAAACAGAATTCTACAGCGGGATTATATGCCCCGGCTTCATTAACACGCACTGTCATCTTGAGCTTTCGCACATGAAAGGCAGGATCCCTGAAAAGACCGGAATGGCGGGTTTTATCAAGGAAATATTATCCATCCGTCCAACCTTCAGTGATGATGAAATTAACCAGGGAATTGTGGATGCAGAAGCGGAAATGATCAGTAACGGCATTGTTGCTATCGGGGATATTTCCAATGACAACAGTACATTTGCACAAAAAGCCAAAGGGAACATCAGATACCAGACTTTCCTGGAAGTTTTTGATCTTGATCCATCCAAAGCGCCAAGTATATTCAGCAGGGCCCTTGAATTGAAAAGGCAGCTGGCGGGGCTGGAAACTGAGAATATCAAGCTCCCCGCCTCCATCGTCCCGCACGCACCTTATACTGTAACAGATCAGCTCTTCGGGCTGATTGCTGAACAAGCCAAACATGGAAATTCAATAATCAGCATCCATAACCAGGAAAGCATTGCGGAGAGCCAGCTTTTCGAGGAGCATTCCGGTCCTTTGTTTGAAGCATTTTCACGGATAGGGATCGACTTTCAGAATTTTCCCGTATCAGGTAAAAATTCGCTGAGGACAACCTTTTCCAAACTTCCTCTCAGCCAGAAGATCCTGCTTGTCCACAATACATTCACCTCAGCTGATGATATTGAGTGGGCTGAAAAAATGTTGAACGCTCATAATAACCGCGGCCTCTACTGGTGTACCTGTCCGAAGGCCAATCTTTACATCGAAGGGAAATTACCAGATTATAAAGTTTTTGTCGAAACAAAGGCGAAGATGACTATTGGAACAGACAGCCTGGCTTCCAATACAAGCTTATCTGTTCTTGATGAGATTAAAACAATCGCGGAGCACTTCCCCGGAATTTCATTGCAATCCCTACTTACCTGGGCGTGTAAAAACGGGGCAGAATTCCTGGGTACGCGGGAATTAGGAACAATAGAAAAAGGGAAAAAACCCGGATTAAATTTACTTACAAATACGGGGGACCAGGAAATAGGAAAAGACACCGGGGTGATCAGACTTATATAGTCTTTATAAGGGCTTCCGCGATCAGGATGTCCTGTGGGCTTGTGATCTTAATGTTTTCCCTGTTCCCTTCTATCAGGTTGATCTTTTCCCCAAAGGCTTCCAGGACGGTTGCATCATCGGTAAATTCAGGTTTGTATGCCTTCCGGAATGCCTGCTTAAGCAAATTGGAATGGAAACATTGTGGCGTTTGTACGATCCGGTAGTTATTCCTGTCTACGCCTGTATTTTCCGTTCCTTTTACAGTTCTCAGGGAGTCCGTAACAGAAACTGCTGGTGATGCATTGCCAAGCTTTTCTGCTGCTGAAAATGCGTTTTTAATTGTAAATGCATTGACGAGCGGGCGGGCAGCATCATGAATCCCCACTACACAGGCATCAGGCACCAGCTCTAAGCCGTTCTTCACCGAATGATACCTGGTTTCTCCCCCGTTAACAAGCTGATGCGGCACCTCAAATCCATGTTTTGAACAAAGCTCTTTCCATTGGTCATTCAGCTTTTCCGCCAGAACAACTATTACGGAAATATCCAGGTAGGTATTCCTGAAACGATCAATGGTATGCATAAGGACAGGTCTTCCGGAAAGTTCCATGAACTGCTTTGGAATTGCGCTGTTCATGCGCGTTCCGCTTCCACCTGCCACTATTATTATATACCTGTTCACAAACTGAAAAATAAGATTTATACTCAAAAAAAATGGTTAATAGTTACCATAACAATAACTATTAACCATTCGGCCAATAACCTTTTACAAGATCAGCATTGCATCACCGTACGAATAAAAGTGATACTTTTCTTTGATCGCTTCTTTGTACGCTTTCATAATAAGTTCATAACCGCCAAAAGCGCAAACCATCATCAGTAAAGTTGATTCAGGGGTATGGAAGTTAGTGATCATGCAATTCGCCACACTGAAATCGTATGGAGGAAAAATGAATTTGTTTGTCCAGCCGGCATAAGGCTTCACAAAGCCATCCGTAGAAACCGAAGTTTCGATAGCACGCATGGTGGTAGTTCCTACAGCACAAACTTTCTTTTTATTCTCACGTGCTTTATTTACAACTGCACATTCTTTTTCAGTGATCAGCACCTGCTCGGAGTCCATCTTATGCTTGGTAAGATCTTCCACCTCAACGGTACGGAAAGTGCCTAAACCAACATGAAGCGTAACATTCGCAAAGTTCACTCCTTTTAATTCAAGGCGCTTTAATAATTCGCGGCTGAAGTGTAAACCTGCTGTCGGAGCAGCAACAGCACCTTCATTTTTGGCATAAACTGTTTGATAACGGTCCTTATCTTCATCGGTAGGCTTTCGTTTAATATATTTCGGAAGCGGTGTTTCGCCCATATCCTCAAGTGTCTGGCGGAATTCTTCATAAGACCCGTCAAACAGAAACCTCAATGTACGGCCTCTTGAAGTTGTATTATCAATTACCTCAGCCACCAGTGTATCATCATCACCAAAATACAGTTTGTTCCCGATCCGGATCTTACGTGCGGGGTCAACCAATACATCCCATAAACGGCTTTCAGCATTCAGTTCGCGCAAAAGGAAAACTTCGATCTTGGCGCCTGTCTTTTCTTTATTTCCGTACATACGTGCAGGAAAGACCTTTGTATCGTTCAGGATCATGCAGTCCCCGTCATTGAAATAACTAAGGACATCCTTGAATTTTTTGTGCTCGATCTTGCCTGTCTTGCGGTGGATCACCATTAACTTTGCCTCATCGCGATTTTTTGATGGGGTTTCTGCCAGTAATTCTTTTGGAAGGTTAAACTTGAATTGTGATAACTTCATACTTGGGATTTTAGATAAGAAGTTATGGAATTGGAGTTAAGAGGTTCCTTAACTCGCCTTTCATAAATCTTACGGGATTAATGATTATTTTAATGAGGGCGCAAATGTACTACCTAAATGAGCCGTTGTCAATAAAAATCGTGTTTATTTTAAACTTGACTCTTTGTATTAATTAACGGATATTTAAATCATGCAGGTGAAACTTGTACTTCTTCATTTAGCTTTTTCCGGTTTATCATGCAAAAAACTCCCTTCGATTACAGGAATAAATATCTCGGGATTATGAATTCACAATCCGCATGCATTCTTATCCTTCAGGCGACAGCACCGTGGAGAGAGCAGAAGGCAAAATAGTATACGGCAGCCAGGATGAGATGATAAAAAATCCAGGTGCCTCATATCAACCTGGAAATTTTCGTAAAAGGAAACGACTCCTTATATCTGAACAGGAGAACAGGTGCGTTAACCAGGAAAGGAATCAGTTTCAACTGGAAAACGAAGGTTTGGGAGCCGGAACTAACAATTCCCTCAGTGGAATTAAAAAAAAGCAATTCAGCCTTTAACAGCTGCTTCGAATTGCTCAATTGTCATTGCATCTTCCAGGCGGTATTCCCCGATCCTGGTCCTGCACAATGCTGTAAGGTGAGCTCCGGTTTTTAATGCTTCCCCGAAATCCCTTGCAAGCGAACGGATATAAGTCCCTTTGCTGCAAACCACCCTGAAATCCACTTCCGGCATCGCAATCCTTGTAATTTCAAACTCTGTAATGCTGATCTCCTTCTCCGGCATTTCTGCTGTTTTCCCTGATCTTGCTATCTTGTACGCACGTCTTCCATCAATGCGGATAGCGGAATAAATCGGAGGTGTTTGTTTCAGGTTCCCGAAGAATTCTAACACAGTTTCATAGATCAGCTCATCAGTGATATGCTCTGTAGGGTAATGCTCATCGATCTCCTTTTCGAGATCATAGCTCGGAGTGGTGGCGCCAAGATAAAAGGTTCCGGTATATTCTTTCTCCTGCGCCTGATAGCTTTCGATGTTTTTTGTCTGCTTTCCGGTACATACGATCAATAATCCGGTTGCAAGGGGATCAAGCGTGCCGGCATGACCGATCTTCATTTTAGGAGGCCTCGGCTGTTTGGAATTAATTTCCTTCCCTTTTCGCGACCGCGGATTTTCCTCGTTTCGGGAATCTGTGTCCTCTGCATCCAGTTTCTTTTCTGTTAAAGGAACATCCTGCTTAAGATTATTCCTTTCCCAGCTTTTGATCACATATTTCATCTTGTTCACCACCTGGAAGGAAGTCCATGTAAGCGGTTTATTGATGAGGATAACTTCCCCTGCTCTGAAATCTCTCATTGTTTGATCAGGCTGTCATTTCCAACCCTGTGCACAAAGCATAGGTAAGAAACAACACGCCAAGTATAATGCGGTAATAGCCGAAGTGTTTAAATCCATATTTGTTAAGAAACGCGATGAAGCCTTTTATGGCAAATATGGCAACAACAAATGCTACAAAAGCACCCAGCAGTAATATGGTGATGTCTTCACTGTGGATGTTATCCTTTTCCTTTAAAAGATCATATCCGGAAGCGGCAAACATGGTAGGTATGGCAAGGAGAAATGAGAACTCTGCCGCCTGTTTGCGGTTAAATCCTGAAAACACACCTCCGAATATAGTGGCGGCTGAACGGGAAATTCCCGGGATCATGGATACGCACTGGATGAACCCGATCTTTATAGCCCCTGCATAGCTGATATCTTCTACCTCTTTATAATCCGATTTCTTCTCAGCACTCCATTTATCCAGGAGAATAAGAACAACTCCCCCAACAATGAGGGAAATGCTGACGGTAAAAGGATTGAAAAGATAATGCTTGATGGCTTTGTAGGCAAGTAGCCCGATGATCCCCGTTGGAAGGAAGGCCACAAATAATTTCAGGTAAATATTGATCCCGACAAAAAAACGTCTGATGTAAATGAAAAGAACAGCAATAATTGCCCCCAGCTGTATAACAATTTCGAATGTTTTGGCAAATTCCGGGTCCCTGACATCCATGAGTGACTGGGCAAGGATCATGTGACCGGTTGACGAAACGGGAAGGAACTCGGTAAGCCCTTCAATGATTGCAATAATAATAGCCTGGATATAACTCATATGCGGATATACCGATTAAATAATGCAGCGATGAATAAATAATACCTTCATTATTACATCAATAACCAGAAATCAACTTTTAGGTTTTTTCATAATGCCATACAGCACCACAACAAAACCTGCAAGAATAACAATCGGGGAAAGAGTGATCCTCCTGAAGCTGAAGATCTCATCCGCATTGAATTTAGTAGGGTCATCCGATCCGCCACCTATCATTAGGCAATATCCGATGATCACAAGCACAACTCCTGCGACCAGGATCTGGTAGTTCTGTTTTCCAAATGCGAAACCGGGTTTTTTACCTTCTTTATTCATTGCTTCAAAAATTTATCAGGGCAAATGTAATTAAATTTAAGGAATAGGATTGTTAAAAAAAGTCAAGGTTCTAATGCAATCTTAAATCAGATTAATGAACTGGATAGCTAACTGAGCGCTGCTGCCTAGTTAAAAATACAGCTCGTCTGACTTGAGCCGCAGGTATTTTCTCACCGCCAGAGAGGTGCTGATCCAGGATATAACTATCCCCAGGATAATGACGATGCCGAACAATGTTGCCAGCATATTCTGATCCTGCAATTCGGCCAGCTCGGGCAGCTGTTTCTGGGCAACGTATAAAACGCCTATCAGCATAACAATTGCGATAACAGCACCATAAACCCCGTGCTTTATCCCATTAAGAACAAAGGGCCGCCTTATGAACCCTTGTGTTGCACCCACAAGCTGCATGGTCTTTATAATAAACCTTTTACTGTAGATCGAGAGCCGTATAGTATTATTGATCAGCGCCAGTGCTATGATCATTAATAGCGAGCTGAAACCAAGGATCACCAGGCTGATCTTCTTCACGTTCTCATTGATCATGCTCACAAGGGATTTCTGGTAGATCACTTCTTTCACCAGTTTCGTATCGAGCATGTCTTTTTCTATCCAGGTAAGGCTGTCGGAATTGGCATACTCCGCCTTCAGGTGAACGTTGATGGAAGATAATAAAGGATTGAAGCCCAAAAACTCTATAAAATCCTCACCCAGGTCCTTCTGTAAACGCGCAGCTGCTTCCTCTTTCGTAATAAATTCGGTGGATTTGACATAGGAAGAGGCATCAAGTGTTTTCTGCATCCGCGCCACATCAACATCCTTTACATTGTCGTTCAGGATCACCTGGAAGCCGATATTCTCCTTCACATTGTTGGAGAGCTGGCGGGTATTCAGAATTATTATTCCAAGCAAACCGAGCATAAAAAGCACCAGTGAAAGGCTCACAACGGTAGTTATCGATGCTCCCGTTAATCTTCTTTTTGAATATTTATCCGACACGTTCTTAAATTTTTCTGCCACTAAAATAAGCGATAATGGGATGCCCGGTTTTCATTATTGGAATTGAAATAAACAATCCAACGTTAATAACTGTCAAACCTCCCTGAATACTCTTTTTATACCTAAAAGCCTTATCAAATTTGTATATTCGTATCCTTAATTTTAAACGAAGATGGAATACAATTTCAGAGAAGTAGAAAAGCACTGGCAGGCCTATTGGGCCAAGAATAAAACTTTCAGAACAGAGAACAGTTCTGCCAAACCAAAATATTATATCCTTGATATGTTCCCTTACCCGAGTGGTGCAGGACTGCATGTGGGTCATCCCCTGGGCTACATTGCCTCCGATATTTTTGCACGTTATAAACGCCTGAAAGGATTTAATGTATTGCACCCGATGGGTTATGACTCCTTCGGACTTCCTGCAGAGCAATATGCCATTCAAACCGGCCAGCATCCGGAGATCACTACAAAAACAAATATTGCACGGTACCGCGAGCAGCTGGATAAAATCGGGTTCTCCTTCGACTGGGACAGGGAAGTGCGTACTTCTGATCCTTCCTATTACAAATGGACACAGTGGATCTTTATCCAGCTGTTCAATTCATGGTATAATCCCGGAACAAACAAAGCGGAGAACATTTCAACCCTGGTAAGTAAATTCAGGGATGGCTCTCTCTCCTTCGGGAAAGAGCTTGGTAAAGCTTGGGATAACCTGTCTGAAAAAGAAAAAAGCGACATCCTTCTTGAACACCGTCTTGCCTACCTGAGTGATACTATGGTGAACTGGTGCCCTCAGCTGGGGACTGTGCTTGCCAATGAAGAAGTAAAAGACGGACTTTCTGAACGCGGAGGATATCCTGTGGAGCGCAAGCTCATGAAACAATGGAGCCTGCGGATTACAGCTTATGCGGACAGGCTATTAAATGACCTGGAAGGTATCGACTGGACAGAATCAATAAAAGAAGCGCAGCGCAACTGGATAGGGAAAAGTGTAGGGACGAGCTTGAAATTTCAAATTGCAGATTCCGATGACAGCATAGAAGTTTTCACGACACGCCCGGATACTATATTCGGTGTTTCCTTTGTTACCCTCGCACCCGAGCATGAGCTCGTATTTAAATTAACAACACCTCAGCAAAAAAAGGTTGTGGATGATTATGTCACCGCGGCAAAGAACAGGAGTGAACGTGAGCGCATGGCGGATGTAAAAAAGATCAGCGGGGTGTTTACGGGTGCTTATGTGATCCATCCGTTTACTGAAAAACAAATTCCTGTCTGGATCGGGGATTATGTCCTGGCGGGATATGGGACAGGCGCTGTAATGGCAGTTCCGGGGCATGATTCGCGCGATTATGCTTTCGCGAAACATTTTGATCTTCCAATCATAGAAGTAGTTTCAGGTGGAGACCTTTCAAAAGAATCATATGATGCGAAAGAAGGCAAGCTGATCAATTCAGATTTCCTCAACGGTTTGGAAGTGAAGGAGGCTGTTAAAAAGGCGATCTCAATGATCGAAGAAAAAGGACTTGGAAAGGGTAAAACCAATTTCCGTTTGCGTGATGCGATCTTTGGCAGACAGCGTTACTGGGGTGAGCCAATCCCTGTATATTATGACAATGGGATTCCAAAAGTGCTTGATGAGAATGAACTGCCGCTGATCCTCCCGGAAGTGGATAAATACCTGCCTACTGAAACAGGTGAACCTCCGCTAGCCCGCGCAAAAGACTGGAAATATAAAGGGAAATTTGAATACGAATATTCCACCATGCCTGGATGGGCCGGATCTTCCTGGTATTTCCTCCGGTATATGGATGCGCAGAATGATAAAACATTTGCCTCAAAAGAAGCCATTAATTACTGGCAGAATGTGGACTTGTACATTGGCGGTGCAGAACATGCAACCGGTCATTTGCTTTATGTCCGTTTCTGGACAAAATTTCTTTATGATCTTGGATTGATTCCGGTCACGGAGCCTGCTAAGAAACTGATCAACCAGGGGATGATCCAGGGAGTAAGCTCATTCGTATACAGGATCGGCCAGTTCAATCAATTTGTTTCTTTTGGCCTGAAGAACAATTATGAAACTACTGCCTTACATGTAGATGTGAATATTGTAAATAACAATGTTCTCGATCTCGAAGCTTTCAGGAACTGGAGGGAAGAATATAAGAATGCCGAATTCATTCTTGAAAACGACAAATACATCTGTGGAAACGAAGTAGAGAAGATGTCTAAGTCAAAGTGGAATGTTGTTTCACCTGACCTTATGGTAGAACAATATGGTGCCGATGCATTGCGTCTTTACGAAATGTTCCTCGGACCGCTGGAACTTTCCAAGCCGTGGAATACGAACGGAATCTCGGGTGTTTCCAATTTCATGCGCAAGCTCTGGAGGTTATACCATAATGGTGATGCATTTAATATTTCTGATGACAAGGCAGGCAAGCCCGAATTAAAAGCATTACATAAAACTATAAAGAAAATTGCCTATGATATAGAGAATTTCTCTTTTAATACTTCAGTCAGCAACTTCATGATCTGTGTAAACGAACTTACTGAATTAAAATGTAACAAACGGGAAGTCCTCGAGCCTCTCGCCATCATCATTGCTCCATATGCACCTCATATTGCCGAAGAACTCTGGAGAAAGCTTGGTCATACGGAGAGTATTACTTATGCGCAATTTCCTCAGATAAAAGAGGAATATCTGGTTGAAAGCGCTTTTAATTACCCGGTATCCTTCAACGGAAAAACACGCTTCTTCCAGGAATATGACTTGTCCTTATCCAAAGAAGCAGTTGAAAAGGAAGTGTTGGCTAACGAACAGACTCAAAAGTTCCTTGAAGGGAAAACCCCAAAAAAGGTAATAGTGGTCCATAATAAGATCGTAAACATCGTTATTTAACATTTTTTCACTTCCCCGGCCTGCCACGGTTATACTAAAGCAATAGCATTACCGTTTTTGTAACAAGCGCTTGTGTCTGAAACGTTTGAGTTAATAATGCGTATAAGAATGGCACAGCGTTTGAAATTACAAACGGAAAGAATTAAAAAAATGAAAAAACTATTCATATCAGCAACAGTTCTGGCGGCAGCAGGTTTAGCATGTTTGTCGTTTCAGACACAAAAAGACTTACCGGTAATTACTGCCGGAGGCCCGGTTAAAGAATTACCGATGATGAACCACAATGCCTTCAAAAGAGGCGAAGCGTTATCATTCAGGGTTCACTACGGGATCATTGATGCCGGAATAGCAACTTTAAAAGTTACAGATGAAGCAAAAGAGCTTGGTGGACGCAAAACATTTCATGTTGTAGGGATTGGAGCTTCTAAAGGAACTTTTGACTGGTTCTTTAAAGTACGCGATCGTTACGAAACATATATTGATGAACAGGCATTGGTGCCATGGTTGTTCGTGAGAAGGATCAGTGAAGGAGGATACCAGTGCAGCCAGGATTACATCTTTAATCATTTCAGCCAGAAGGTGAACGTGGGAGAAGGTAAGGTTTATAACATAGAACCGAACATGCAGGATATGTTATCCGCCTTTTACCAGGCAAGAAATATGGACCTGTCAAATGCAAAACCAGGTGACCTTTTTTCTTTGAAATGTTTTGTTGATAATGAGATCTGGCCTTTACAGATTAAGTTCATTGGCAGGGAAGAAGTTGAAACTGATGCAGGAACATTCAGATGCCTTAAATTCAGGCCTATCGTTCAAAAAGGGCGTGTATTTAAGAAAGAAGAGGATCTCAACATATGGATTTCAGATGACAAGAATCATATCCCTGTAAAGGGCCAGGCCGATGTCCTGGTAGGATCCATCAAAATGGAATTAACAGATTTTTCGGGTTTGGCGAATCCGGTTTCTAAAATAAATTAATATCTTAAAAGAAGCCCCTCAGTGAGGGGCTTTTTTTATTCAAAGCCTGTCTTAACTGTTCCCTGTGATTTAAAATACTGCATTGCGGAGAAGGTAATGATAGCTCCGGAAGCCATTCCCTCCATAAAAACTGAAACGAAAATGATCATGGAGTCAAGGGAGCCGGAATACGGAACCCGCTTGCTGATCGCTTCCATCAGCTGTGGATCAAAATATCTCAGGTATATTGTAATAAAGAGCGCAAACGAAACCGTTGTTACCACAGCGATCACCATCCCCTGGGCAAGTCCTTTCAAATAGAATTCCTGCTCATGGAGTCTTTCCTTAAGACTATTGATCCCATAACAGATGGCTGCCGCCACAATTAAAAAGTTAAAGAACCGTAATTCTATGACCTGGGCAAGGTTTAAAGCTTTCATTGCTAAAAAGTAGATGATCAGAGCAGCGGAAGTAAGCAAACCAATCAGGAGGCCGTTTCTTTCGATAGATATTGATTTTTTCATGACAATTAGGTATTAATGTTATAAAAATCAATAAAATCTTATGCCACCGAAACACGTCAGCAATAATTTAATCCAATCAAAACGTTGATTATCAATGTGTTTTTCGATTCATCACTTCCGTTTGCCTCCGGATTGATTCATCATGTATCAGTTCATACATCCCTTTTATAAAACCTTCAGGCAAGCCTAAAACATGGCCTGTCCTTAAGCTTTCTTCAAAAAGGTTCTTCCAGTGGGCAACCTGAAGAATGGTCACATGGTTTTCTTTTTTGTATTCCCCGATCTGTTCAGAAATTGCCATTCTCTTAGCAAGTAACTCGAGCAAATCATTATCCAGGGTACGTATTATTGATCTCAGTTCTTCGAGCTTATTCCTGAAATCAGGGTTGTCAATCACTGATGAACGGATATTCAGTTCATCTATAATTTCCTTCAGCTGTGAAGGCTTCACCTGTTGCCTGGCATCACTTAAAGCTGATTTGGGATCACGGTGCGTTTCGATCATCAGGCCGTCCATTTCAAGGTCCATTGCTTTCTGTGAAATATACGATATGAGTTCAGGAGTGCCGCTGATGTGTGAAGGATCACAAATCACCGGAAGCTGTGGGCAGGCAGTTTTTAATTCTATTGCAAGCTCCCATTTCGGAGAATTACGAAAAGGGCCGTGGTCGAATGAATGGAATCCCCTGTGAATGGCTGCCAGTTTTTTAATTCCCGCATTATTAACTCTTTCAAGCCCACCTGCCCATAGCTGGGCGTCAGGGTTAATAGGATTTTTCACAAACACAGGAATATCAACCCCTTTTAAAGCATCAGCTATTTCCTGTACGGAGAATGGATTAACAGTGGTGCGTGCCCCGATCCATAAAACATCAATTCCGGCTTTCAGGCATTTTTCAACATGATCTGCATTTGCGACTTCAGTTGCAGTCCACAACCCAGTTTGTTCCCTTACTTCCCGCATCCATTCCAGGCCGATATCACCTATTCCTTCGAATGTGTTAGGACGGGTTCTCGGTTTCCAGATACCTGCGCGAAAAATACTTTTAGGAAATGCTGCTGAAATCTGTAAAGCTGTATCCAGCATCTGGCCTTCGCTTTCCGCACTGCAGGGCCCTGTAATCAGAAGTGGCTTCCGGAAGCCCGGAAGCCATTCTGTTAAAGGGATTATGTCAAGTTCGAGTTTCAAAATCAAGGATAACGGACCATCAGATCCGGTGATAATATGTAATCAGATACTCATTAAACCGGGATCAGATTACCAGCCAAGTATGTATGCGAATATCAATGGCACTACTATCGTAGCATCACTTTCCACAATAAACTTCGGGGTGTTGATATCGAGCTTACCCCACGTGATCTTCTCATTTGGAACAGCTCCGGAATAAGATCCGTAGCTTGTGGTAGAATCGGAAACCTGGCAGAAATAGCTCCAGAAAGGAATATTCTCCATTTCCATATCCTGGTAAAGCATAGGCACTACACAGATTGGGAAATCACCTGCGATACCGCCACCGATCTGGAAGAATCCCACACCCTTGCCTTCAGAATTCTTAACATACCAGTCGGCAAGCCATGCCATGTATTCGATCCCGGACTTCATGGTAGAAGCCTTGATCTCCTTTTTGATTACATACGAAGCGAAAATATTTCCCATTGTTGAATCTTCCCAGCCTGGCACTACCATTGGCAGGTTGCGCTCTGCAGCGGCAAGCATCCATGAATCCTTAGGGTCGATCTCATAATATTGCTGAAGCTCACCGCTTAATAAAATCTTGTACATGAATTCATGCGGAAAAAAACGCTCACCGTTGGTATCTGCGTCTTTCCAGATCTTATGGATGTGTTTCTGTAATCTCCTGAAAGCCTCTTCTTCAGGAATACAGGTGTCGGTTACACGGTTATAGTGGTTCTCTAAAAGGTCCCACTCATCCTGCGGGGAAAGGTCCCTGTAATTCGGTACACGCTTATAATGACTGTGGGCTACCAGGTTCATGATATCCTCTTCAAGGTTAGCGCCAGTACAGGAGATAATATCGATCTTTCCGGCGCGAATCATCTCCGCCAGTGATTTTCCAAGCTCCGCTGTACTCATTGCACCTGCAATAGTTACCATCATTTTTCCACCTTCAGTAAGGTGAGTTTCATATCCTTTTGCTGCATCAACAAGTGCCGCTGCATTAAAATGTTTGTAATGTTTTTCTATAAATCCTGAAATAGGTCCTTTGCTCATAATTCTTATTTTTCTTATTTTAAAATGGAATGCAAAAGTACGTTATCTGAACGACCCATAAAAATAAATTCGATGAAGGTTGAATCGGTACTTATCAGGAACAGATTTAACCACCAATAAGCAATTAAACAGTGATAATAGCATGTTTGTCGAAGATGACAGATTTTTAACAATTTGTTAAAACAAACGGCTTTTTTTTATTATATCTTTGTATGCTGAAATAGCACAAGTGAACACCCTACAGGAGTTTTGAAGATCTTTAAAACATTCCGAAACCACTTACACTTATTGTTTACTCCATAATAATACATGATGGAGAAAAAAAGGTTTAATCAGATCATTGTTAATGAAACAAGGGATGTTTTTTAAAAAAACACATATTTCATCGGTTATTAAAACTGCCGCTTTGGGTTGTTTTTTAATTCTGACAAATCCACTTGTCTCCCAGGTTTCCCTTTCCGGAACCTCCTATACTGAAACTTTTGATGCTATCGGTTCAGGCCTGCCTACTGGCTGGACTGTCCGGACAGGCAGCTCAGCGAGCGCTTTAGGCACCTCCGCCACTTACACTTCCACCCAGACGGCATGGTCATCCACTGCTGGTCAGTTCTCTAATGCTGCGGCTGCAGAGGTTCCGGCTGCTTCAACAGACGCTGCTGCCACTCAAAACACACGAACCGACAGAGCATTGGCAGTGCGGCAGTCGGGAAGCTTTGGGGACCCGGGCACTGCTTTCGTCCTGCAACTGGCTAACACAACCGGTTTCAGTAATTTCACCCTTGGCTTTAAATTGATGCAGCTTGATCCCACTGCAACTACCGGGCGTACTGTTACATGGAATGTAGATTATGGTTTTGGAGCTTCCCCTGCTTCTTTTACAAATTCTACAACCGCCCCTGCTTCTATCACAACCACTGTCGGCTCTTCCTGGGGAAGTACGAATGTTACAGTTAACTTTGGTTCCGCCCTGGATAATAATACCGGGCCGGTCTGGATCCGGATTGCAGCGAAAACAGCCTCATCGGGGGCAGGCAGCAGGCCCCACAGCGCCATTGATGATTTTAACCTTACTTTTAATCCTTCAACAAGTCCGGCAATTACTCTTACACCGGCCTCACTGTCAGCTTTCACGTATGTTGCGGGAAATGGTCCGTCTTCAGAGCAAACTTTTTCAGCAAGCGGAAGTAATCTTACAGCCAATATAAGTTTATCCGCCCCGGTTAATTATGAGATCTCATTGACCAGTGGATCAGGTTTTACAAATTCGCTTACACTCACGCAAACTTCAGGATCGGTATCTGCCACCACGATCTATGTCAGGCTTAAATCAGGTTTATCAGTAGCCACATATGGTGGAGAGATTGTTACCGCAAGCAGCAGCGGTGCTGCCTCCAAGACTATTACATGCAGCGGAACTGTTACAGGTTCTGCCTCTTCAGATATCATAACTGCAGGTGGTGAATCCGCAACTATATCTTCTCTTACAACCACAGCTCCCCCGCTTACTTCTTCTACCGGACTCCAGGTATGGCAGTTTAAGGTTCGTGATGGAGGGGCCTCTCTGAATGACAGCGATAATCTTTCCTCAATTTTAAATTCATTTATAATTTCAGAAGCATCGGGGAATGCTGTGGATGACTGGTCCACTGCCATCAGGACAATTGAATTGTTTGACGGATCAACCAATATTGCAACTGGTGTGGTGTCCACCGGCCCCAACCAGGTTTCATTTTCAGGATTAAGTTTATCCGTAGCAGACAATACGGAAAAAACATATTCACTCCGGTTATCTCTTAATTGCGGCTTTGGGTCGGCAAATGCTGATGGTGATGATTTCGGTTTCCAGATCTCGAACGGCAATGTCACATTTTCAGCCAGCGGATCGGGAAAAACTACTTTTGCAGCGACTGCAAGCACGAATGCCCAAAATGTTATTACTGTAAATGCAACCGGCCTTGTTTTTCTGCAGCAGCCTTCAACAACAGGAATGAATTCTATCATGTCACCTGCAGTTACCGTGATCGCGGGGGATGCCTGCGGAAATACAGACATTAACTTCAGCGGCACAATCAGCCTTACTTCTACCGGGAGCCTGGTCGGAACACCTGTAAGCGCCACTGCTTCTTCCGGAGTTGCAACCTTCAGCACCCTTACTCACAGCGCAGCAGGTACCGGATTAACATTAACTGCCGCATCCGGGGCCTTTTCTGTTATAAGCAATACGTTCAACATTGTAACTACTACGGTCCTGGGCGGTGGCGACCTCGCTATTGTAGGGATCTGTGTTAATATTGATGGCTGTAACGGAACCTCAGGAGGAACGGATGAGATCAGCTTTGTAACATTCGAGGACATCACTCCGGGAACTGCTATTGATATTACCGACAATGGTTTTGAACGTGTCGGCTGCGGCTCTAACAACTGGGGCAACGGGGAAGGTGTGATACGTCTTACCCGCAGTACTTCAACGATTACCAAAGGGACAATCATAACTTTCAGGGTTGTTAACAACACCTACTTCTCTTCTGTAAGTCCGGATGCCAACTGGACCATCTCATACCCTGTAGGAAGCAGCTTTAACCTGAACAGCAATGATGAGCAGGTCTACATGATGCAGGGTGGAACGTGGAATGCCGGGACTTCGGGTTCCAGCAACGCAACTTATACAGGGGGTACTTACATGTTTGCTATCAATACTTATACAGCGTGGACATGCAACGACAATGTAACCACACGGGGAGCATTGCCTGAGGCCCTGAAATGTTTCAGCATCATGCCAAGCACCGGAACAGTGAACGTAAAATATACGGGTTCAGTGACTCCGGCAAGCCAGAAAGACTGGATTGACCGGCTTAACAGCATCAGCAACTGGTCGGCTTCAACAACCTGCACTGCTTACAATGCTTTGTCGCCAAACTACTCCGGAGGCTATAGCTTTACCATAACTGCAGGGGGATTCAACAGCGGATACTGGACCGGGGCAACAAACACGGACTGGTATGACTGCAACAACTGGCAGAACTTTAAAGTACCTGATTCCCTTGCAAATGTAACTATCGATAATGTAACGAATGACCCTGTCATAGGGGCTTCACCGTCATTATTCCCTAACGGGGCCGTATGTAATGACCTTTTGATCACAAGCACAAGCGGAAGCGGGATCCTTACTATGAATAATGCATTGAGTTATTTTTCAGTAAAGGGAAACATTATCAATAATGGCATCATCACGGCCTCCAACGGCACAACCGATTTCAGGGCATCCAATACTCAGAACATTTCCGGTACGGGTACTACAACATTTTTTAACCTGCGACTAAACAATACCAGTACTGGGGGAATAACACTTTCCAAGGATGTTACAGCTTCCGGCACGCTTGCATTTATCAATGGAATGCTGCATACCGGAACTAGCAGATTTATTATCTCCAACCCGGTTGCTCCTGCCATTTCAGGATACACCTCCACCAAATTCATTAATGGAAACCTCCGGCATTTTATAGCCAGCAATACTTCCACATATGCTTTCCCGATCGGTAACGGGGCAACATCAGCTGATTACAAAAGAATTGATTTCGTCAATAACAATCTCACCGGGGTAAATTATATTGATGCGTCCGTGAATACGATTACGGAGGCATCGCCTAACGATGATGGCACATTTGCAGGCGAAGGGGAAATGCAGGGCGGATCACAGCTCAGCTATATAATGGAAAATGCCCAATGGGATTTAAGTCCAGATGCAGCTCCCACGGGAAACAGTTACGGGACCCGGTTGTATGTCGCGAACACAGGCTTGTCGTCTTCTGAAGATAATAACTTCTTCGTTGTTAAACGCCCCTCGGCATCCGCTACGTATGCTGACTGGGAAAGCCTGGAAAGTACAACCACCGTTCCCAATACAGGCGCAGCAGGAAGGATCTACAATTCAGGGCTTGGCTATGCTGAACGTCTTGGTTACACCTCTTTCAGCAAATTTGCAATTTCAACAGCCATTGAACCGCTCCCTATAGAGCTTCTTTCCTTTGATGCTGTTTATAATGGTTCGGGGATTGTAAATATTGCCTGGACAACTGCAACTGAGATCAATAATGATTTTTTTACAGTGGAGCGCAGCGCAGATGGGGTTCAATTCAGTACACTGTTTGATGCCGATGGCGCAGGAACCTCAAGCATCGCGCTGAATTATGCCGGCAGGGACGTTAATCCTTTAAAAGGCATTAATTACTACAGGCTAAAACAAACTGATTTTGACGGCCGTTATAGCTATTCACAGATAGTGGCGGTAAATACAGGACATTCAGTTCATACCAGGGTTTATCCTAACCCGGCAGCCGACAATATCAATTTCAGCATTGCCGGTGCAGAAGGAAGGATCCTTTCCGAAATCATAAACATTCATGGCGTTGTAGTTTCTAAAATGAAACACGACCCATCAGATAAAAGCTTTTTTACACTGAGTATATCAGAGCTCCCTCCCGGGACCTATATCCTCAAACTGATCACGACCCAGAACACGATCCAGACAATTTTTATCAAACAATGATTAAATGAAAACCTTACTTTACAAACTCTCGGGCGGTGAAATAAATATTCACGCAGTTACTTTTTGGATCACGCTGGTCCTTTCCCTTGTTTTTTCCGCTTTTGTGATGGTGATAAAAGCCTAGGTCAAGTTTGCGTTACCATTTCATTATCTGTGAATTACTCTTGGATATTGGTTTGAAATAATGAAATAAAGTGGTACATTTGCAGCGTTAATTCAGGAGGTGAACACCCTAAACGAATTCTTCATCCGAAGATCATTCCGAAACCGCCTCCGTTCGGCTTTAAAACAATTATAATCTTAAAAAAATGAAAAAACTTTTACTTTCTGTCGTTGCTATTGCCTCATGTATAACTGCGAATGCGCAGTGTACTGAATTATTTATTTCGGAATATGTGGAGGGAAGTGGAAATGATAAAGCGATAGAAATCTACAATCCAACCTCTAACCCAATCAATCTTTCTGCGTACAAACTGGTGCGTTATTCAAATGGTTCATCCTCTGCTTCTGACCAGCTACAGCTTTCAGGAACTATCGCAGCTCATGCTGCGTTTGTTATTGTAAACGGACAAACAAGCGGTGGTGCTACATCCCCAGCGGTAAGTCCGGCTTTACAGGCGATGGCGAATCAGCTCGATGGTGCTTATCCTGCACCGACTTATATGAATGGGAATGATGCCATTACTTTAGAAAAAAACGGTGTAATAATTGACATCTTCGGGAAGATCGGTGAAGATCCGGGAGTTGCCTGGACTGATGTATTTCCTTACACATCAGGAAGTGGTTCATGGTGGACAAAAGATCACACCCTTAGAAGAAAGCCTGGCGTTACCCAAGGCGTTACCTTAAACCCTTCAGCATTTGATGTGACGGCTCAATGGGATTCGTTACCTGAGAATACATGGAGTGGCTTAGGCAGCCACTCGAATTCTTGTTTCGTTGGAATCAACGATATCGAAAACAACATGTTTGTTTCTCTTTATCCAAATCCTTCACACGGAATAGTAACTGTTGCAGCCGCTAACAACATGACTTCGGTTTCTGTTTTTAATCTAATGGGACAAGCTGTTATTGCGAAAGAATTAAAAAACAATTACAGGAAAACAGCACTAGAAACTGACGCATTGCCGCCAGGGATTTATATAGTTAAAGTCCTTTTTGAGAATAATACCGAAACAACAACCAAATTAATTATCAAGTAATTAATCCAATAAACAAATTAAAAACGCTGATAGAGCTAGTCCCTTCAGCGTTTTTTTTGTCTTTAAATCAGATTGCCGTGAAAAATATCATTCTGTTATTGTCATTCTGTGGTACTTCCATTTTATCCTTTGCGCAGGGTACAGGTGAAATTAAGGGAACCGTTAAAGATGCTGCTTCCGGTGAAACTATTATTGGTGCAACTATATTAATAGCTGAAGGAAAAGGAGCTGTGACCGATATTGATGGCAATTATTCTTTAAAAGCCGATCCGGGGACTTATACTCTTAATGTTTCATTTGTAGGATACGAAGGGATTCAGCAAAAGGTGAAGATCGAAGACAAGGTTATCACGTTAAACTTCTCTTTACAACTCAAAACCCTGAATGAGGTGGAGATCGTTGCGGATATTGCTAAAACGCGCGAAACCCCAGTTGCCTTTTCTACAATTTCTTCAAAGCAATTGCAGGAAGAGCTGCATTCAAGAGACCTGGCAATGATCGTAAACACCACGCCCGGAGCCTACGCAACGGAAACAGGTGGCGGAAGCGGTGACGCAAGAGTTACCATTCGCGGATTTGATCAGAGGAATGTTGCCGTACTTGTTGACGGTGTTCCCGTAAATGACATGGAATCAGGACAGGTTTACTGGAGCAATTGGGATGGGCTTGGCGATGTGACCCGGAATGTTCAGATCCAACGGGGCCTTGGGGCTTCCAAGCTTGCAATTGCTTCTGTTGGCGGAACCATGAATATTATTACCAAGGGCATAGATTCCAAAAGAGAGATCAGTATAAAGCAGGAAGTAATGAGTGATCTGATGTATAAGACAGGATTGTCATTTAACTCAGGACAGCTAAAAGGGGGCTGGGGAATAACCGGAGCTTTCACACGAAAAAAAGGTGTCGGCTTCGCAGATTATACCTGGACCGATGCTTACTCTTACTTTCTGAAGGTACAAAAACGCATGGGGAAGCATTTACTGAGCCTGAGTGCCGCAGGTGCACCTCAAAGACACGGACAAAGATCTGATCGGTTACCTATTGTTGTTTATGATTCTAAACTTGCATCTTCTGTCGGAGTGAATTCTGACAGCATGCTCAAAGCTACACCTTATACCTATTCAGGAAGCGGGGACAGAGGAATCCGGTACAACCCACATGGCGGACAACTCAATGGCAATGATTTTAATGAAAGGATTAACTACTTTCACAAACCTCAAATTAACCTTTCTCACTTTTGGAATGTTAGTGAAAAACTTTATTGGTCAACTGTTGCTTATGCGTCTTTTGGAAATGGAGGAGGCGTTCGTCTTCAAAACACACCGAACTCTCTTGAAAGAGACCGGGAAACAGGGCAGATTATTTTTGATGAGATCTTCAAAAAAAATGCTAAAAACAAAAACGCCACTTACAGCGCTACCGAGTTTAGTTCTACAAACATTCTCAAAAGCCAGGTTAATAATCACCAATGGTATGGATTCTTAAGTTCATTAAGCTACAAGATCGATTCCAGTTTCTCTGCGATTATCGGTATTGATGGAAGGTATTATAAGGGTATTCATTATGATATGGTATATGACCTTCTGGGCGGAGATTATTATCTTAATTCTTCTGATGCCAATCAGCCTGCAGGAACTTTTCCAAAAGATCCCCGTCTTCAATCAGCAATGAAACGAAAAGGTGATAAAATATTTAGGAATTACGAGGGTTACGTAACCTGGGGTGGAGCATTTGGACAGCTTGAGTACAAAAGAAAAAAATTAACCGCTTTTGTTACGGGCAGTATCTCAGAAACGGGTTATCAGCGGAAAGATTATTTTAGAAAAAAGGATCTTGTAATTGATGGCGAAGTGGTGGAACAGGCTGTTGGATACGGGGAAACTTATTTTACAAATGGATCGGATTATATTTTAGCAAAAAACGGCTCTATTGTTACAACTTCGGGTGATACAACGTTTGTAGATAATCTCCCGATCGGTGGTGCTTTATTGTCCATTGTGAACGCTAAATCCTATACAAGCGAATCGGGAGAAGCGCGAACCTCCATTACAAAAAAGAAGTGGTACTTAGGTTTCACAACAAAAGGGGGGGCAAATTATAATATTAACAGTCATCATAATGTATATGTTAATGTCGGATACCTGCAGATGGCACCTAAATTCAATCTTGTTTTCACCACCACCAATGAAGAGAACACCAGGGTAAAAATGCAGAAGGTTGTTGCCCTTGAAGGCGGTTACGGAATCAAATACAGCAGGTTCGCTTCTAACCTGAACGTGTATTATACCAACTGGCAGAATAAACCTTTGTCTGAATTCCCGACCATTCGCATTGTTGGCGATGACTACTACTATAACACTTCCGGGCTGAATGCCATTCATAAGGGAATAGAGCTTGACTTTATCTATAAGCTTTTAAAGAACCTTGATGTGGAAGGGATTGTTTCTCTAGGGGACTGGACCACAAATACCGCAGACCAGGTTACTCTTTATGACATAAATACAGATCTTCCCGAAAAAACAATTGATTTCAGCGCCAAGGGAATTCACGTGGGCGATGCAGCCCAGACTCAATTGGGAGGCAGCCTTCGGTATGAGATTATCAAAAACTTATATGTCAAAGCCCGTTATACCTATTTCACTAAAAACTATTCGAACTTTAATCTTCTTGAACTTGATGTAGATTATAACCTGAACGGAACGATAAAACAGGATAACCGCGACCGTGAATCATGGAAAATGCCCGCTTATGGGCTTCTTGACCTGAATGCCGGTTACGAATTCAAATTATGGAAACTGAATTTTACTGCCTCGGTTGGTGTGATGAATGTACTTAACACTACTTATATTTCTGATGCGCAGAACGGGGTTAATTTTGATGCAACCACAACCCTGGTTCACATAGGACCAGGAACCCGATTTAATACAGCTTTGAGAATTGCTTTTTAATTTTATATACACTCAACATGAAAAAAATACTACTCACTACAATTGCTTTTGCTGGCTTTACAATGTCTGCACTGGCCCAGGCTGTTCTTCCTACAGCGTGGAGTTTTGCAACAACCACTTTTCCTGCAGGCTGGACAACCACTGGTACCGCATATTATACTGCATCCGGTTTTACTCCTCCGGCCTTGAAGTTTGACAGTTCCGGGGATCTTCTAACAATTAATTTTGCAAGCGCACCCGGGAATTTAACCTATTACCTTGCAGGAAACAGCTTCGCAGGTGGAACGTTCCTTGTTGAAGAATCTGCCAATGGCACTGTATGGACAACATTACATTCATTTACTGCCCCGCCGGCAGGAACCTATACTATGTACACTGATGTTCCAAACGCGGCATCGCGTTATATCCGTTTTAATTACTCTGTGAAAGTGAGCGGCAATATAGGGCTCGATGAAGTCACAATTGCGGCCGCGGCCGCAAGCCCTGCACAGGAAATTAATGTTAAACAGGGAACTGCTACAATTATCAGTGGTGGGACTGCTATTGTAAATTCACCGGTAAGTACAACAACTCCGGTTACTTTAACAATTGAGAACCTCGGTACAGTAAATACACTTAACATTTCCACGGTAAATATTGCTGGGGCAAATGCTGCTGATTTCTCAGTGTCTTCTGCACCGACTTCAGTGTCTTCCGCATCTACCGGAAACCTGGTGATCAATTTCACCCCCTCAGCCGCAGGAAACAGAAATGCCGTAATGTCGATTCTCAGTGATGATGCAGATGAGAATCCATACCTGATCAATCTTTATGGTATTGGTGGATCTCTTGCCTCGGAACCGGCTACACAACCTACTGGCCTGGTATTCAGTGCAGTTAAAACCTACCGTGTAACCGGTACTTTCTCTCCGTCAGCATCAGCGCCTGAAGGATATATTGTTTTAAGAAAAACCGGAAGTGCAATAACGGATGTTCCCGCTGACGGTATTGTTTATCAGCGTGGTGATCTTATCGGAAGCTCACAGGTTGTCTACAGCGGAACTCAGATGTCTTTCGCACCAAACAATATTGTAGCTAATACAACCTATCATTTTGCGGTGTTCCCGTATAACGGGCCAGGGTCTTACAGGAATTACCTGACTTCAGCCCCATTGATGAACAGTGTGACAACGCCTGCAACCATGCAACCTGCAACTTATTACAACAGCGTATCAACGGCATCTCCTGCTTTTGTAACCGCCCTACATAATAAGATCAATCCTCATACTCAGCAATTTTACAGTAATTACGGGATTAAATTTGTAACTCCTTTCATTGCCCGGGACACTGTTAATGACCAGCGGGTGATCACTTGTGTATACAGCGGACAAAAACAGATTTATACCGACCCTTTTGATTTCACACTTAATGGCTTTAGCCGCGAACACACCTATTGCCATAACTGGATGCCTACCAACCCGGCTGATGGCATGCCCGAGTATGATGATTATCATCACCTTTTTCCAACAAACCAGGATGATGTAAATGCTATCCGCAGCAATTATCCTTTAGGAAAAGTAGTAACCGTTTCTTACACTTACATGGGTTGTAAATTCGGGTTGAATGCAGCGGGGAAAGCCGTTTTTGAACCACGCGATGCCCACAAGGGTGATGCTGCACGCGCATTGATGTATATGGCTACATGTTATGATGGCGTCAGCGGGCAGGATTGGTCATTTCCTGATTACATCAGCACCAGCATTCCTTACGGGCAGGATCAGAATATCCTGAAAGCATGGCACTACCAGGATCCTCCTGACAATTATGAAATCGCAAGAAATGATTTTATTGATTCTTTGCAGAACAACCGGAACCCGTTTATTGATAGTGTTCAGTATGCTTGTTATATTGACTTCATGTCAATGGATAAGATCACAGCACCAAATTTACCATGTAACAGTTCTGTGATTGGGATAGAAGAATCCATCAATAACAGTGGGATACTTACAATAGCACCAAATCCGAGTACAGGTAATTTCATTGCTTATTTAACGTCAGCAGAGATGCAAACCGCAAGCATTCGCCTTTTTGATGTTACAGGCCGCATTGTTTTTGCTGATCAGAGAAAATTAATGCAAGGAGAGAATGCCGTTGAAATCAACATCAATGGTTTGAGCCAAGGGATTTACACGTTCGTATTGACAACAGGGTCCGGAAGGACAACCGAGAAGCTGGTGATAGAATAAGTATTTCTGGAATTTAAACTAAAACGTCCCGCAGAAATACGGGACGTTTTTTTATACCTGTTATTTCAAAAAACTTATCACATGGCTGAAAAATTCTTTGGGCTTTTCCGCGTGCAGCCAATGACCCGCTCCCTCAATCGTTTCAAGCATACTTCTTGGGAAAAGTTCATTGATAATTGCGAGGTCTGCATCCCTGATATAATCGGAATTCCCCCCCCGAAGGAATAATGCAGGCACATCCACGCTGTCGGCCTGCGGCAGCTCTGCACCCACCACATCCATATTCTCAGCGATCGTCTTAAGATTAAAGCGCCAGTCTAATCTGCCGTCTTCCTTCCAGTAAATATTCTTAAGCAGAAATTGTTTTGTACCGAAATCACTGATATGCAGGGAGAGGATGTCCTCAGCTTCCCTGCGGGTTTTCACTGTTTCAAAATCCACAGCTGTGAGGCCCGCAAGTACCGACTGATGATGAGGCGCATAATATTTTGGTGCAATGTCGGCTACAATCAATTTATCAACTTTCTCAGGATGCTGAAGCGTATAAACCATTGCAGTTTTCCCCCCTAGTGAATGACCCATGACCACAACATTATTAAGATAATAATCAGTGATCAACTCATGCAGGTCATCGCTCATGGCCTGGAACGACCACTCATCACTGTGCGGTGACAATCCGTGGTTCCGCTGGTCGATCGCATACACTTCGAACCCATTTTCCCCAAACAGCTTTGCAAGCGAATTCCAGTTATCACTCTGTCCGAATAAACCGTGAAGAATTAACAAAGGCTGCCCTGAGCCGTATTTCCGGAAGTGAAGCTTCATTTTAACTGGCGGAGGTAAAGCTGGATTGTATTCTCCAGTCCGTAATACAAAGCATCGGAGATCAATGCATGCCCGATCGAAACTTCCAGCAGGCCGGGAATATTCTTTGCAAAGAAGTTCAGGTTCTCAAGGCTCAGATCATGTCCTGCATTTATACCGATCCCTATTTCAACAGCGCGCTCAGCTGCCTTAATAAACGGTTTAACAGCTGATAACCTGTCATTTTTATAATTCTTGGCATAGGATTCTGTGTATAATTCAATCCGGTCAGCACCGGCCTCCTTTGCCCCTTCCACCATCCTGGTATCTGCATCAACAAAAACAGATGTGCGGATGCCGGCACTTTTAAACATCCGGAGCGTTTCTTTAAGATAATCTTTATGTTTTATTGTATCCCAACCGTGATCCGAAGTCAGCTGACCGGTTACATCCGGCACCAGCGTTACTTGTGCAGGCTTAATGTCCATAACAAGCTGCACGAATTTTTCTTCCTTAGGGTTGCCTTCAATATTAAATTCAGTGGTAAGCAACGGTTTCAGCCCATGCACGTCTTTATAACGGATGTGACGTTCATCCGGGCGCGGATGAACAGTGATCCCTTCAGCCCCGAAACGCTCACAATCCACAGCCACCTTGAGCAGGTCAGGCGTATTGCCGCCCCTGGAATTACGAATAGTGGCTATTTTATTGATATTTACACTTAACTTTGCGCCCATTGCTTTATATATAAAGTGTAAAGCTAAAAAATTAGTAAATTTGTATACTAAGTTTCTGATTTATTTGTTGGAATTAGTGATGTAGATTCATAATCAGATATCCTTAAAACATGTTAGCAAAAGATCTAATAACTGACGAAATACCTCCCCTGAAAACTTCCGATACAGGCTTGATGGCAATCAACTGGATGGACGAATTCAAGGTTTCACACTTACCTATCGTCCACAACAACGAATACCTTGGGCTGATTTCAGACACTGATATTCTTGACCTTAACATTACAGATGATGAACTAGGGAAATGCAAGATTTCACTGATAAGGCCATTTGTAAAAGAAAGCCAGCATATCTATGAAGTCATCAAGATGATATCGGCCATGAAACTTACTGTTTTGCCTGTACTGAATGAAAATCTCCAGTATGTAGGCCTCATCCCTTCCACCCATCTTCTGCAGCAGTTCTCTACAATTGCCGCTACCAACGAACCGGGTGGTATCATTGTCCTGGAAATGAACGTTCATGATTATTCCATGACCCAGATCGCCCAGATCATTGAAGGGAATGACGGGAAGATCCTGAGTTCCTATTTACGGAACCTTCCTGATTCAACCCAGATAGAAGTGACTTTAAAACTTAACAAAGAGGACCTTTCAGGGATCCTGCAGACGTTTTACCGCTATAATTACAACGTTAAAGCTTCCTTTCATCAGCGGGAATTTCTTGATGATATGAAGAACCGCTTCGATTCATTCATGAATTATATCAACATCTGATCAGGATCAGGCAATTGTAAACTCTATGAAAGTAGCTATCTACGGACGGGCCACAAGCGCTAATATCTCCGAGCATATTCAAACCCTGTTTAATAAACTCAGGGAATATGACAGCGAGGTATTTGTTTACAAGCCATTCTGTGATTTCCTGAAAGAAAAGCTGGAGGTACATCCTTCTGTCGGGACATTTTCCGATCATGCTGACCTGAAGGGAAAAGCCGATTATATGCTGAGTGTTGGCGGGGATGGTACTTTCCTCGAAACAGTTTCCTTTGTAAGGGATTCAAAGATCCCTGTCCTCGGGATCAACACAGGCAGGCTTGGTTTCCTTGCAAACGTAGCCAAAACGGAGATCAATGCGGCTATTGATGCGCTTTACCAGCGAAAATTCAGCATCGAAGAGCGCTCCATGCTTTCAGTAACAAAACCGGAGAATCTTTTTGGGGAAGTAAATTACGGATTGAATGAAATAACGATCCTAAAAAAGGATTCATCCCAGATGGTGACCATCCACACCTATATTAACGGGGATTATCTTAATTCTTACTTTGCAGACGGATTGATAATCGCTACTCCTACCGGGTCCACAGCCTATTCGTTAAGCTGCGGGGGACCGCTGGTAATGCCCGGATCAAGCAACTTTGTCATCACCCCTATTGCACCCCATAACCTGAATGTACGTCCACTGATCATATCGGACAGCAGTGTGATTAGTCTGAAGGTGGAAGGGCGCAGCCCGAACTACCTTGTTTCCCTCGATTCGAGGAGTGAGACTATTGATGATTCCACAGAACTGACCCTTAAAAAAGCGGGATTTCATTTGCATGTAATTAAGCTTGAAAATCAGCACTTTTTTAACACAATCAGGAACAAACTTTTATGGGGATTAGACAAGAGGAATTAACTAAAATTAACATCGCCCGCTAAGCAAAATTCCATTATATTTGCTTGCTTCTGGCGAAAAAAAGCAATAAATAAACCGGATAAATTTTCATCAAAACCATTTGAGCAAGTCTTTTCTCATATCACTTTTCTGCCTGTTTTTTTCAATGACAGGGTCTGCACAACGGTCGAAGGACAAAAGTGCAGAGATCGGGGTATTTCTTGGCGGTTCCTACTATATTGGTGACATCAACCCCCTTGTTCATTTCGGGCCAATGACAAAGCCTGCAGCAGGCGCAGTCTTCAGGTACAATTTCAACCAGCGGCTGGCCTTACGGGCAAATGGTTTTTTCGGTACAATCCAGGCGGATGATGCCATCGCTTCATCAACTTCGCAGCAGCAGCGCAACCTGAACTTTAAATCCAAAGTCACGGAATTCTCCGTCCAGGCTGAATTTAACTTCCTGGAATACCGCATTGGCGATGAAAGAAAAAAATTCACCCCCTACATATTTGCCGGGATCGGAGCCTTTAACTTTAACCCTGTTGCCACTTACAATAATTACAGCTATACACTTCAGCCGCTCGGTACAGAGGGCCAGGGACTGGATGGCGGCCCGAGAAAGAAGTACAAACTGACCCAGATCTCCATTCCGTTTGGCGTTGGGATTAAAACAAATCTCGCAAAAAGAATAGGCATTGCGATCGAATGGGGGATCCGTAAAACCTTCACAGATTACCTTGATGATGTAAGCACAAATTATTATGATCCCGTTAAGCTTGCTGCTGCAAGAGGTGCAGTTTCTGCAGTAGCTTCAGACCCAAGTGTTGGCACAGACCCTAATTATACAAATGTGGGGCGCCAAAGGGGAAATCCCACTACAAAAGACTGGTATGCATTTGCAGGAATTGTACTTACACTGAAATTAAAAGAGAAACGCGAAACCTGCCCGGGCGTAAACTAAGCAATGAGTCTGAAAGAAAAAATCAATCCTGCCAAACTGCCTCAACACATTGCTATCATCATGGATGGTAACGGACGCTGGGCAAAGCAACAGGGAGAACAAAGGATTTTTGGCCATGAAAATGGCGTTAAGTCTGTTAAAGATACCGTAGAAGCGGCCGCAGAACTCGGTGTTGAATACCTTACTCTTTACGCCTTCTCCACAGAGAACTGGAACCGGCCGAAAGAAGAAGTGATCGCACTGATGCAGTTACTTGTACACACCATCAGCGCGGAGACTAAAACACTTAACGAGAACAATATCCGTCTCCAGGCGATAGGAGATCTTAATAGCCTGCCGGAAGACTGCTATAATGAGCTCCAGGAAGCCATTGAAAAAACAAAGAACAATTCACGTACTACACTTGTACTTGCCTTAAGCTATAGTTCCCGCTGGGAGCTGCTGAACGCAATGCAGCAGATCGCTGCGAAAGTTGAAAATAAGACATTATCCCCTCAGAATATCACAGAAAATACCATCAATGCCCATTTATGCACGGCCGGAATTCCGGAACCTGAACTCATGATCCGCACAAGCGGTGAACATCGCATCAGTAATTTTCTCCTATGGCAGTTAGCCTATGCGGAGCTTTACTTTACTGATAAGCTATGGCCGGATTTCAGGAAAGAAGATTTTTATGAAGCAATACTTGATTACCAGAACCGGGAACGCAGATTCGGAAAAACAAGTGAGCAGTTAATTTCAAAATAAAAGATGTACAAAAGGTTAGTTTGTTTATTTATTGTTTCTCTTATTGCTTTTAGTTCCAGGTCACAGGAGGTTATACAACTCGGAGGGATTGACTCTGCAGCGATCGACTTTTCGAATCCGCAGGAATATACGCTTGGGCCGATCGTTGTAACGGGAGCAAAACATCTCGATGAAAAAGTGATCATCCTTTTAACAGGTTTAAATGAAGGTGACAAAGTACAGGTACCGGGTGATAAATTCTCTACTGCAATTGAAAACCTTTGGAAACAGGGCCTCTTCGAAGACATCCAGATGAAAGCCCGTAAGATTGAAGGACGCACTCTTTTTCTCAACATTGAAGTCCAGGAACGCCCGAGGCTCTCCAAATTTGCACTTCGCGGGATGACTAAAAGTGAAGCGGATGATCTTCGCGAAAAGATCAGCCTGAGCCGCGGGAAGGTAGTTACCGATGCCCTGGTCGCTTCTACTGAATATACTGTCCGCTATTTCTTCATCGATAAAGGTTACCTTGATACAAAAGTTGATATCAAAAGAGACAAGGTTGTTGAAGAAGATGGTGTGGTCCTTACCATTTACGTGGATAAAGGACGCAAGGTAAAGATCAAAAATATTAATTTCATCGGGAACCGTTCGCTCGGAACATTCAAGCTTCGCAGGACCTTTAAGGAAACAAAACGCAAACGCTGGTGGAACCCCTTTAACAACGGCAAGTTTGACGAAGGCAATTACGAAAAGGATAAAAAAGCATTCATCGCGAAATACAATGGTAAAGGTTTCCGCGATGCGGCAATCGTGAGAGATACTATCTACCGCAGTAATGATAAACATAAATTACGCCTTGGCAAATACCTTGGGGCAAGTTTCCGGAAGCTTGCCTTTGGCAAACCGATGGTGGCCCAGGATTACCACCGGGTGAAAAAAGGGAAGCGTTCCAAATTCAAATTATGGAAGAGCATTGCTACCTTCAAAGCTGTAAGGGATACTAATCACTACAAGCGGTTTATTACAATTGACATGTATGTAAACGAAGGGAATAAATATTATTTCCGGAACATCCAGTGGGTTGGTAACAGTAAATATTCCTCCAAGGAACTAAGCAATGTGCTTAACATCAAAAAAGGTGATATCTATGACCAGGAAAACCTTGATGCAAAACTTTACAGCAATCCCAATGGAAGTGATATCAGCTCCTTATACATGGATGACGGTTATCTCTTCTTCAATGTAACTCCTGTTGAAACACAGGTAACAGGAGACTCCATTGATCTTGAAATGCGCATTTTTGAAGGAAAGCAGGCGATCATTAATAAAGTGACGATTGTTGGGAACACTAAAACCAATGACAGGGTGATCATGCGGGAGATCAGGACACGCCCGGGGCAGCTGTTCAGGAGGACTGACGTTATCCGTTCACAGCGTGACCTTTCGCAGCTGGGTTATTTTGATCCTGAGAAAATGAATGTAATACCAACGCCTAATCCTGCAAACAGCACTGTAGATATCGAATATACGGTGGAAGAGAAACCTTCCGACCAGATCGAGCTTTCGGGTGGCTATGGCGGAGGCCGTATTGTTGGTACCCTCGGGGTTTCATTCAACAATTTCTCCGGACGTAATTTTTTCAAAAAGAATTCATGGCGACCGCTGCCTTCAGGGGATGGCCAGCGCCTGAGTGTCCGTGCCCAGTCAAACGGCTTATATTTCCAGTCGTACAATATTTCTTTCACCGAGCCATGGCTTGGAGGTAAAAAACCTAATTCATTAAGTGTTACTGCTTATTATTCTATCCAGACAAACGGCCAGAAGAAGAAGATTTCCATTGATGGTGAAAAAGTAGCGAATCCGGATCGTCAGTCATTAGACATATTTGGTGCATCAGTAGGTTTGGGAAAAAGGCTGAAATGGCCGGATGATTATTTTACGCTGTACCATGAATTCAATTACCAGTATTATACGCTGAATAATTTCGGATCCATCTTCTCTTTCAGCAACGGTTTCGCGAACAACATTTATTACAAGGCCGCATTACAAAGAAATTCATTGCAGGGGAATCCTGTGTTCCCTTCAGGCGGTTCACAGCTTGCCTTAACCGGCCAATGGACTCCTCCCTACTCTTCATTTAACGGCATTGATTACACCAGCCCATTGCTGACTGACCAGCAGCGTTATAAATTTGTGGAGTACCAGAAGTACAAATTCACTGCTACGTTCTACACGAACTTAACCAATAAGAAACCGGTAGAAGGAAAAGAGGCACGCAATTTGATTTTACGGACCTCAGCAGGCTTCGGATTCCTTACTTCTTACAATAACAAGGTTGGACTTTCACCTTTCGAACGTTTTTATCTTGGAGGAAGCGGGTTAACAGGATACGCACTTGATGGCAGGGAGATCATTGCACTCAGAGGCTACGATGATCAATCCTTATCACTAAGAACAGGTTCAGCATACATAACAAAATACTCACTGGAATTAAGGTTCCCGATAACTACCAATCCGCAGGCAACAATTTTCATCCTCGGGTTTACTGAAGCCGGAAATTCATGGCAGAAAGCGAAGGAGTTCAATCCTTTTAACCTGTATCGTTCTGCCGGTGTTGGTGTAAGGGTTTTCCTCCCGATGTTTGGCTTACTTGGATTCGATTACGGCTGGAGGCTTGATAATGTACCGTCAAATCCTACTATGCAGAAAGGACAGTTCCACTTTACAATCGGAGCTTCTATTGGAGAGTTGTAATAATTTACTAAATTCGTTCCTTCATTGAGGGATCATAAAATTGAACACAATGAAAAAGATAATTTTAACACTTGGATTAGCAATAGGAAGCTGTTTTATTGCATCCGCACAGAAATTCGCTTATGTTGATACTGAATATATTTTAGGGCAGATCCCTGAATATAAAGCAGCGCAGTCTGAACTTGACAAGATCTCCGTTCAGTGGCAGAAAGAGATCGAGGCGAAATATGCTGAGATTGATAAAATGTATAAAGCTTACCAGGCAGAACAAATCCTTCTTACTGAGGACATGAAGAAAAAGCGGGAAGGCGATATCGTGGCGAAAGAAAAAGAAGCAAAAGATATTCAGAAGCAGCGCTTCGGGGTCGATGGCGAATTATTCAAGAAACGCCAGGAGCTTGTTAAGCCGATCCAGGATAAGGTTTACAACGCGGTTAAAGGAGTTGCAGAAAAAGGGGGGTACTCCGTGATCTTTGATAAAGCAGGCGATATCACCATGCTTTACGCAAATGCAAAAAATGACAAAAGTGATGATGTGCTTGAAGTGATGGGATATAAAGGCGGCAGCAAAACAACCACTCCAAAAAAATAAAACAGGAAACCAATAACTAATACATAAACTAAAAATTCAAACCATGAAGAATACCCTTAAGCTGGCTGTTGTTACTGCTGCTGTTGTAGTTGTAAGCTCATTTACAACAAATGCTCAAAAGATCGCTCATATTAATCTTGACTCCCTGATAAGTGTAATGCCTGAGACAAAAGTCGCTACCCAATCCGTACAGGATTACGCAAAACAGCTGGAAACACAGGTAACTGCGATGCAGACTGAACTACAGTCGAAATATGAAGATTACCAGACAAAACAGGGTGACATGCCAGCATTGGTTAAAGCTTCCAAGGAAAAAGAATTAAACGACCTTAACCAGCGGATCCAGGATTTCCAGCAACAGGCACAAACCGACTACCAGAAAAAAAGTGCTGAACTTTCTAAACCGGTATATGAGAAAGCTAAAAAAGCAATTGACCAGGTTGCCAAGAGCAATGGTTTTAAATATGTGTTAGACACAAGCACCGGAATGGTTATTTATAACGAACCGGCTGATGACATCTTCAACCTTGTAGTTAAACAGCTTGGGATCACAGTTCCGGCACCGGCTGCCACTACAACACCGAAGAAATAACCTACCACAGCTATCCAAAAAGCCTCCTGCAAAAACAGGGGGCTTTTTTATTTGTATATTTGAAAAGCAATATCAACTGCATGAGCAAAAGTCCTATTGGCGTATTCGATTCAGGTTATGGCGGGTTAACTGTTTTAAAGGAAATTGTAAAGGCCCTGCCGCAGTATGATTACATCTACCTGGGCGACAATGCCCGCGCCCCTTACGGTACACGATCTTTCGAAACAGTTTATGAATACACGCTCGAGTGCGTAAAAAAGCTATTTGAACTAGGCTGTCCGCTCGTGATTCTTGCATGTAATACCGCTTCTGCCAAAGCTTTAAGGAATATCCAGCAAAAAGATCTTCCTGTACTTGATCCTGACAAACGTGTCCTTGGCGTTATCCGGCCTACTACTGAGATCGTTGGGAAATACAGCAAAACCAAACATGTAGGTGTTTTAGGAACCTCGGGAACGGTAGCATCAGGCTCTTACCCTATTGAGATCAATAAGTTTTTCCCGGAAATAAAAGTTCAGCAGGAAGCCTGCCCGATGTGGGTACCGCTGGTGGAGAATAATGAAGCTGAAAGCGAGGGCGCGGATTTTTACATTAAGAAAAACCTTAATAACCTCCTTCGTAAGGATAAGAATATAGATACGATTATCCTTGGATGTACTCATTATCCTTTGCTTATCAACAAGATCAGCAAATACCTTCCTTCGGGGATCACACTGCTTTCACAGGGCGAGATCATTGCTTCCAGCCTGCACGATTACCTTTTCCGCCATCCGGAAATGAAAGAACGAATCAGTAAAGGAAGTTCTCTCGAATTCTTCACTACGGATTCACCTGAGAATTTTGATGCTGCCGGAAGCTTGTTTTTTGGGAAAGAGGTGAAGTCAAAACATTTAGCATTGTAAACTAACTGGATTAGTTCAGCCCTTACTTCTCATCCTTGAACCAGCCGCTATACATAATGTAATTATTTGCAATTCGGTTGATCTCCCCACTGATCAATTCCTGGTTGATATCCTTCACCTTTTTAGCCGGAACACCTGCATAGATCACCCCTGATTCAACTTTGGTATTTTCAAGGACCACAGCCCCGGCTGCAATGATCGTATTGCTGCCTATCTCGCAGTTATCCATCACAATGGCACCCATTCCTATCAGAACATTATCATCAATCTTACAGCCGTGAACCAAAGCATTATGACCGATTGAAACGTTGTCTCCTATAACAACTTTGGTTTTCTCATACGTGCAATGAATAACAGCGCCATCCTGCACATTCACTTTATTTCCCATGCGGATCGAATTCACATCTCCGCGCACAACCGCGTTGAACCAAATACTGCACTGATCACCCATCACCACATCACCCACAATAGTTGAATTCTCTGCGAGATAACAATCGTTTCCAAATTTCGGATGTATTCCTTTTACTGGTTTTATTAATGCCATTTTTTGAAGAAGTTAAAAGTTAATGGTTATTTAGGCTCGGGTTGGTTGATTGAGTATAGTTATTGTTAGGGGTCTGCGTATGTACGATGTCATTTGAGCAAAGTCGAGAAAGTGCGATAGCTTCCCGGAAAAATGACAAGACTTCGAATATACACCCAGGCTAAATTAACAATCCTCCATTCAACTAATCAAACTATTTATTATCGTTACAAACTGCCCCCTTTTTACAGCAGTCATCAAGCTTATCATGGGCTTTTTTTAGTGCCGGCACATCATCTGCATCGTATCCTGTTTTTGCTATTGCGTTCCTGATCGCTGCTGGACTCGTTTTCTGCGGATTATAGGTCACTGTTATAACCTTGGAATCCACATCAAGGACGGACTTCTTAATTCCCTTTTCAAAAGCAAGGTTCTTCTCAAGGGTTTCCTTGCACATTTCGCATACAGCTGAGGTCTTGATTTTTACCTCAGCACTCTTCTCCTGGGCTGACATTTTAAAAGCGGTGATCACTAAAAGGATCATGATCGAGATTGATTTCATAGTTTTCATAATTTCTGTTTATTGTTTGTTATTTTATTTCTAATCTTAATCCTGCATATATGATCCGTCCTTCTATAGGAGCGTAGATCATTGATGCATCAAAATTCGGCCCAAAAGGGCTATCTGCAGCAACAATCGGATTGCTCTGCGTATAATTAAGCGCGTTCTCACACCCGAGGTACAATTCAAACTTTCTGAATTTTTTAGTTACCTGTGCCTGCAGCAAAAAATATTCCCTCGAATGCTTCGGAAGCTGGTATTCAGCAGGGCTCAGCACTGTACTTGGGATGCGGCCGCGGCCGAACCAGTTCCCGGTAATGTCAAACTTCCAGATCTCCATATAAGTGGAATAGGCCATGTTCAGCATGATACGGTGCCTGGGTACATAAGGCTTATCCAGCAATTCGTAATTGTATGTTGTTTTTACATCGTACCATTTATAAGCAAGTTTTACTGCAAATTCCTCGAGCGGTTCAAACCCCATATCAACCTGTAAGCTGTGTGAATAGGATCTTCCATTCAGATTATAAAAAACGATCTTATTCACATGCTGGTCAACATCTACGATCAGCTGATTTTGAAAATCGGTGCGAAAAAAATCAACATTGATAAAAGCATCATTCGTGAACAGTTTAAATTGCTGGTTGACACTTATCCCATAATTCCATGCGATCTCAGCCCTTGGCGCTTCCTTAAAAATGATCACGCGTGAACTGGCGAAAACCGACTGGTTTTCCACAAACATATTCGGTGATCGGAAACCCCTTCCTCCTGAAAGGCGGAGCGTAGTATTTTTCACAGGGTTATACCTCAGGTGAAGACGCGGAGTGAACTGGAGTCCGTGTATGTTATGATAATCTTCTCTCACACCTGCCACCAGCGAGAAGTTCTCTGCATGGGTATACGTATATTCAGCGAAGATCCCCGGCACGCTTTCCTGCCTCGTGAAAGCTGAATCATTAAAGCTTTCATTATAATCATCCAGGAGATAGCTAACACCAAGCTTGTACTTATGGTCTGTTGTCCGTATAATATTCGCATAAATCAGGTTGGCATAAAGGCTTTGCTGCTCCCCTTGGTATTTCCTTAACCCGAAATACATATCCTGCTGCTGGATTTTGCCTGAGAGCTGGATTCCCACACTCTTGTAGGGTGTAGAAGGAAACAGGAATCCTGTTTTTAAGAAGCCTTCCACCTGCCTTGTATTAATACCTATTCCATAAGCTTTCGTAGTCCCGCTATCTTCTTTATAATTGAACCCGGATTGTCCACCCTGCCGTGTTTCATATAAGCCCTTTACTCCGAATTGAGACTCGAAATTTTTCCCGTTATTATAATCCCACCGGTTAAACGCGCTATACTGCTGAGTCAGCGGCATATCCAGGAAACCGTCTTTATTCATGTCCTGCTTCATAGTATTTGAGCTTGCATGAGTAAACAGCATCGTACTCCACTTCCCGTTAATTTTAGGAGTAAGATGAATGTTGGCTTCTGCCCGGCCTTTGTGATTTCCATAAAGGTTTATGAATAAGCGCTTGGTTTGTTCTGAGGGCTTAAGGAACTCCAGGTTGATCTGGCCTGAAATGCTTTCATAGCCGTTGACAACAGAGCCGGTACCTTTCGTTACCATAATATTCTCCACCCACGTTCCGGGAATGTAATTCAAACCGTATGCTGCTGACAAACCGCGCAGCATCGGCATATTTTCCGAAAGCACCTGGGTATAAACACCATCCAGCCCCAGCATCTGGATCTTCTTTGCACCCGACACGGCATCAGTAAAAGCTACATCTACCGAGGCATTCGTACTGAAGCTTTCAGAGATATTACAGCATGCGGCCTTCAGCAACTCTTTCTTGCCAAGGGTTTCAGTATTGATTGGCTTGATTGTCGAATATGAAGTCGTGGCTTGTTTCGCTTCAACACTTACTGCATTCAGCATAATAGTATTTTTAAGTACGACCCGGATATCTGATCTTCCGGTACTTGCAATGCTGATAGTATCAGGGCGGTAACCCATCATGCTGATGACAAGCTTTTGCGGGACGGAATCAGGGTCTGCAATTACAAACATACCGTTGGCATCAGCAGAAGCGCCTGTAGTTGTTCCGAGCCAATGCACATTTGCTCCCGGTAAAGCTTCCGTTAAACCTTTGTCGCCAGCACCCAGGATTTTTCCGGAGGTGAACTGCGCTGAAGCAGATCGCACGATCAGTAAAAGTAAAATAACAGGGATATGTTTCATTTTATCTTGATTGGTTTCCTATTGCAGGAAATATGAAAGAGAGGCCATCAGGCCTTATCACTCAGCCATGGACCTTGTCCACAGCAATCAGGATAATTATATAATAAGAATGGAAATAAAGGAAAGTAATGCTCTTCCTCCTCTTGGAGGCGGAAGGTCGGCAAAAGAAATAATCAGTTTATTAGAAACTGAATTAAAATTAAAGAAAGGAGAAGCGGGTAAAAAAAACGAAGTTAAGACAACCGGCTGGGCAATCTCATTGCCCGGGGCGTTCCGCAGATCGCCAAGGTCAAAAAAAGTATTTGTTATGTCACAGCAATCAGAGGCCAGCGCAGCTCCGGGAGCTTCCGGTTCGGCACAGCAATCCTTGATATTTACCAACGAAAGCCTGGATTTTCCGCTCTTCATGCATACCATTTTATTAGCAGTGAATCCCAGGCTGGAGACCAGGAAGGTCAGTGCTAAAAAAAATGAGGTTATTTTACGGGGGGTGTTCATTTGCGGTGTAAAGATACGAAAAATTGAAAATGATTCGATATCGCTAATCCTCTAAATAATTTTACCTTTACAACTGTAAAATAAAACCTATGAGAGACTCAAAAAATCTTGGCTTCGGGACCAAAGCGATTCATGCGGGGCAGGAGCCTGATCCGACTACAGGCGCGATCATGACGCCAATATACCAGACATCCACATATACACAGGAAAGTCCGGGCAACCATAAAGGCTATGCTTACGCCCGCGGAAAGAACCCTACCCGTTCGGCACTTGAGAAATGTATTGCAGAACTTGAAGGTGCAAAATATGGCTTATGCTTTTCCAGCGGAATGGGTGCTACGGATGCTGTAATGAAATTGCTCCGCCCGGGTGATGAAGTGATCACCGGTGATGATCTTTATGGCGGGTCGTTCAGGATGTTCACCAAAGTTTTCGCCAACTTCGGAATCAAATTCCATTTTATTGACATGAAGGACGTCAATAACATAAGGAAAACAGTAAATGCGAACACCAAAATGATCTGGCTGGAAACACCTACCAATCCTACAATGCAGATCATTGACATTGAAGCATGTGTTAAGATCGCGAAAGAGAACAAGCTCATCTGTGCAGTTGACAATACATTCGCTTCCCCTTATCTTCAGAATCCGCTTGCCCTGGGTGCTGATATCGTTATGCATTCTGTGACCAAGTACCTTGGCGGCCACAGCGATGTGATTATGGGAGCGCTTTGTATGAGCAATGAAGAGCTTTATACGCAGCTTGCGTTTATTCATAACAGCTGCGGGGCCACTCCCGGCCCGATGGACAGCTTCCTTGTTCTCAGGGGGATAAAAACACTTCATATACGCATGGAGCGGCATTGCTATAACGGCCGGAAAGTGGCTGAGTTCCTTAAAACCCATCCTAAAATAGATAAGCTGTACTGGCCTGGCTTCCCGGATAGCCACAACCATGATATTGCTAAAAAACAGATGCGAGACTTTGGCGGCATGATCTCTTTCTCCATTAAGGGAAACAGCCAGGAAGAAGCGTTCAGGATCGCTTCAAGCATGAAAGTTTTTTCTTTGGCGGAATCACTTGGAGGAGTAGAATCCCTCATCAACCATCCCGCAAGCATGACCCATGCATCTATCCCGAAAGCGGAACGCGACAAGGCAGGTGTTGTGGAATCTCTTTTAAGACTCAGTGTGGGCATAGAGGATATTGACGACCTTATTGCGGACCTGAAGCAGGCACTCGATCAGTAATTCACAGTTTATATAGCTGATTTAAAGGAAAGCAAGAGCACAAAAAGTTCTTGCTTTCTTCGTTTCCATTCGTTAACTTTATATTCCTTAAAAAAAAGAATTTGAATTATTATTATATTACAGGGACTAGCCGGGGAATCGGGAAAGCATTTGCAGATCATCTGTTGAAGAATCCTTCAAATTATGTGATCGGGATTTCAAGGCAGAAAACCATTGAGCATCCTAATTACAGCCATTTTTATGTGGACCTTACAGACGCTGCAGCTATAAGTGATTTTAAGTTTGACCTTCACGCAAATGCACAAAAGATTTATCTTATCAATAATGCAGGCGCACTAGGTTTTATCAAGCCTGTGGGGAAACTACAGGCGGATACCATAATAAAGAATTATACGTTGAACCTGATAGCACCAAGTGTTCTTACCAACTCATTTATTGATTGCTATAATACTGTTGATTGTGAAAAAGTGATCCTGAATATAAGTTCGGGAGCAGGAAAAAATCCGATAGACGGCTGGGCAGTATATTGTTCATCAAAAGCAGGACTGGATATGTTCAGCAGGGTGGTTGATGAAGAGCAGAAAGTAAGGGCCCAGCATCCCATGGATAATATTCATAAGCCTTTCCGGATTTTTTCAATCGCCCCGGGAATAGTGAATACCGAGATGCAATCTGGGATCCGTTCGGCCGAAAGAGAGGATTTCAGCAGGGTTGAGGATTTTATCTCATACAAAGTAAACAATGAGCTCTCCGAGCCTACTGTGGTTTCTGAAAAATACCTGAAGCTCATGGAAAACCTGAACAGCATTAAAGATGTACTTTCATCTATAAAAGATTACGAATAAAACGCTCCCTAAAAAACAGATTTATAAATTATTAAATGCTACTAAATGAAAAAATTAACTAGATCCCTTTTTGCCGCTTTCTCCCTGTTCTTAGCGGGCACCGGGGCCTTTGCGCAACACAAATACTGCCACACTGATGAAATGGTGCACCGTTCCCTGAACGCTCATCCTGAGCTTAAGTCGGCATACCTCGCTGAAGAAGAACGTCTTTCTGTCCTTGACACCAAAGCTGCGGCTGAAGGCTATACAGATCAGCAGAGGGGCCCTTTGATGCCACCGATCTATAAGATCCCGGTAGTATTTCACATTATCCATCAAAACGGTCCGGAGAATATTTCTGACGCCCAGATCCATGATCAGATGCGCATCCTGAACGAGGATTTTCGCAAAATGAACTCTGATATTTCTGCGGTGGTACCTGCATTTACCGGAACTACAGCTGACAGTGAAATAGAATTCGAACTGGCAAGAAAAGATCCTAACGGTAATTGTACTAACGGGATTGACAGGATTTTTTCCGATGAGACCAATATCGGTGATGAAAGCTCAAAACTGAATTACTGGCCAAGAAGCAAATACCTGAATGTATGGGTGGTTAAAACCATAACAAGCGGTGCGGCAGGTTACGCTTATTTACCGGGTACTGCATGGCCAACTAATACCGATGGGATTATTATTCTTTCAACCTATATTGGAAGTATCGGAACAGGGATGCCGCAGCGCTCAAGGGCACTTACGCACGAGATCGGGCACTTCCTGAACCTGCAGCATGTGTGGGGGAACTCGAACAGCCCGGGCGTAGCGTGCGGTGATGATAATGTTACGGATACACCGGTAACCAAGGGACATACTACCTGTAACCTTACAGATGCCACCTGTACACCTGGCGTGGTTGAGAATGTTCAGAACTTCATGGAATATTCGTATTGCTCCAATATGTTCACACCAGGACAAAAAACAAGGATGAGGGCAGCGCTGAACAGCGGTGCAGGACAGCGTAATTCATTATGGACGGCAGCAAACCTGACTGCAACAGGTATAAGCACCCCGGTGGTTTTATGCCAGGCCGACTTCATTTCTGACAACAGCAGCAATACTGTTTGCCAGGGCAATTCACTCACATTCACCGATGCATCCTGGAACGGCAACCCTACAAGCTGGAGCTGGACATTCCCGGGCGGAACTCCATCCACTTCCACTGATTCTGTTCCTGAGATTCAATATAACACACCAGGCATTTATGATGTGACGCTTTCTGTTACAAATGCATCAGGAACGGTTAGTGTAACCAAACCCGGGTACGTAACTGTAAACTCCAATACCGCCTCGTTTACCGGTTCGGTTTACCAGGAAGGCTTTGAGGCCAGCGCCCTGCCAAACTCAACATGGGTTGTACGCAACCAGTCACCGGGAGGCAACACATGGGTGCAGACCGGCACTGCCGCTGCCACGGGGACAAAATCGGCAATGATCGGGAACCTTAGCACGTATTCAGGTTATGTAGATGAATTAATAGGCCCTTCGATCGATATGACGGCTATCACCGGCACTTCACCGATGTTCACCTTCAAGACCGCTTTTGCCCAGCGTAATTCCTCAAATACGGACAAATTACAATTGTTTGTTTCTACCAATTGCGGGATGTCATGGACATTAAGAAAAAGCTTAACGGGTGCCACTCTTAATTCAGGCGGTGTGGTTACAGGCACTTATGTTCCGAATGCAACTCAGTGGGTAGAGCAGTCGGCAACCCTTTCCGGTTTTGTGAATCAAACCAACCTTTACTTCATGTTCAGGTTTACAAGTGACGGTGGAAATTACGTTTACATCGATGACATTAACATCAGTGGTGTAACAACAGGAGTTGAGGATCTAGCTTCTTTCAGTGGGTTCAACCTCTATCCGAACCCTATCGCTGAGAATACTGTGGTAGAACTTAACCTGCCGGAAAAGCAATTTGTAAACATTACCGTTACTGATGTGCTTGGAAGAGAGCTTGATGTATTGTACAATGATCAAATGGGCGAAGGTGAACATTTGCTGCCTGTTGGAAACCAGTCAAAATACAGCCAGGGTGTTTATTTTATCAGGACATCACTGAACGGCAAATCATTTACTAAAAAGATGATCGTTCAATAAGCAACATTATTAAAAACAATAAAAACGCCTTTCCAGATTATGGAAAGGCGTTTTTGTTTATAATCACTCTGATTAATCTTTTTTAAATCCAACCATAACCGAAACGCAGCCGCTAGGAGGAGTTGAGCTGGAAGACGCGGAAGCTGGAACATCTACCTGTACAATGAGCTGCTGCGTATTCTTCATTTTAAAGTCCCAGAAATCGGTGTAATCATTCTGCTTGCTATCGTATAACACCTTACGGGATTGGTCAAGGACTTTAAATGCCACATCACCAAGAACAGGTTCGGCACATACAAGGATCCTGTATGCCTGCCCGGCTGAAAAGGTCATGTTAAACTCAGCATTCTTACCTGCTGCCATTGTAGATCCATTGAATTGCCCGTTATGGGTAAAAGGCAGAATCTTTGGCATGCACTTTTTCTTAACGAATTTATCGCATTGTGCATCCAGGGAAAAAGGAATGACCGAAGCAACGATCAAACTGCTTACAAGGACACGGGAGAAGAGGTTCTGTTTCATACGAGCGTGTTTGCGCTTATTGTATGATCTTGTTCCTGATCTGGGTTGCCTTTGCGGTAATCGCATTCAATTGATCCGATGTGAGCTTATAGCTGCTCTTATTATCAATTGTGGTTACGCTGTCTTTTTTATCGGTGCTTACCTGGGTCTCAGCCGTCTTCACTTCGATGCCGTCATAGATTGTTTTTAATTCCTGAAGCTGTAAAAAAGTAGTGTTCACGCCCTCATTCGTAGTTTTATAACTGTCGAGAAGCGCTACAAGATTGTCAAGGGAAAGTTTCTGTTCCCCGATTCTTGTTGCTATATCTGCATTGTTTGTTGCTTTCGCGATCTGGGTGGCGATATACAAGCCTTCGATCCATCCACCTGCGATGATCAATGCGGAAACACCCGGCTGCCCGTTCTCTTTCAGATAGGTATCAGCATTCCAGTATGAGTCCGAAATAATAGTAAGTAAAGAATCCCTGTTTTCCAGGTTAGCTTCAATACGGGAAGTTGTAGCTTCATCAAATGCACCGCTGATTCCTAAACTTGTTGCAAGTTTATTTGTGCAGCGAAGGTAAAGCATGGATTCCTGGGTCTGGTCAAAGATGCTGGTAAAGCTTAGGTCTGAACCATATATACCCAGGTTTAAAGCCCTGGATGCAGCCGTTGAATATTTAGAAACGTTCTCTACAGGGTTAAGATAGCTTGCATTGTATTTCGCACCAGCGCCTTTCAGCAATGATGTAGTTTCAATAGGAGATGGGATGGAATAGAAAACATTCTGGGCCCTGGTGTCTTTTTCAGTGCTCACAGTGCTGGCAGTGTCAGTGCCTCCAATGGTCTCATTATCGGCATTAGAGCCGCAGGAAGTAATAGTTGCTGTGGCAGCAATCAAAAATGCGAACCGGATAGTTGTGGTAAAGTTCATGGCTTGATGTTTAAAGTATAGTCAAATATACAATTTAATTCCATTACGTATAAGCAGGAGAAACCGGGAAAAATAAAAAAAGCCGGGTTTGTTGGCCCGGCTTCAAATATATTTAAAAATGGCAGTTAGCCTGTCATCGTATTCTTTTTAACTCCTACCATTTCGGAAGCTGTCCTCACAATACTGCCGGGATCAAATCCGCACTCTGTATGCAGTTCGATCTGCTCACCGTGTTCGATATATTTATCAGGAATACCCAGGCGCTTCACTCTTGCAGAGTAATTGTGGTCAGCCATAAATTCAATTACAGCACTTCCCATACCCCCGATGATGCACCCGTCTTCAATGGTGATCACCTTTGTATGTTTACCAAATACTTCATGAAGCAACTCTTCATCTATCGGCTTGGCAAAACGCATATCATAATGTGCGGCTTTGATTCCTTTTTTCTCCAGTTCAATACAGGCCTGAACAGCATAATTGCCTATATGGCCGATAGTAAGGATCGCTATATCCTCCCCGTTCTGGATGCGTCTCCCTTTCCCGATGCCGATCTTCTGGAAAGGTTTTTTCCAGTCGGTCATTACCCCGTTGCCTCTTGGGTAACGGATTGAAAAAGGAACGGCATTTTCAGGAAGCTGTGCCGTATACATTAAGTTTCGCAGCTCTTCTTCATTCATTGGAGCTGAAACCACCATGTTAGGGATGCATCTGAAATATGCGATGTCGTAGGCTCCGTGATGGGTTGGCCCGTCAGCCCCTGCAAGTCCGCCCCTGTCGAGGCAGAAAACAACGTGCAGGTTCTGCAATGCCACATCATGCACCACCTGGTCATAAGCGCGCTGCATGAAAGATGAATAAATATTACAGAAAGGAACAAGTCCCTGTGTTGCAAGCCCTGCAGAAAATGTAACGGCATGCTGTTCAGCGATGCCGACATCGAAAGCCCTGTCGGGCATGGCCTTCATCATAATATTGAGGGAACAGCCTGTTGGCATGGCTGGTGTGATCCCCATGATCTTATCATTCTTCTCTGCAAGCTCTACAATTGTATAGCCGAATACATCCTGGTATTTAGGCGGCTGAGGAACTTTGGGGACTATCTTGATGATCTCGCCCGTATCCTTATTAAACAGGCCCGGGGCATGCCATACGGTTTGATTTCCTTCTTCAGAAAACTTGTATCCTTTCCCCTTTTGAGTAAGGCAATGAAGAATCTTCGGTCCCGGTATATCTTTCAGATCCTGGAGAACTTTAGTAAGGCGCTCAACATCATGTCCGTCAACAGGCCCGAAATAGCGAAATTTAAGTGACTCAAACATATTGCTTTGTTTAAGCAGGGAGGTCTTAACGCCATTCTCTATCTTGGATGCTATTTCCTGGGCATTAGGCCCAAACTTGCTGATCTTTCCAAGAAGGTTCCAGATCTCATCCTTCACTTTATTATAAGTGTGAGAAGTGGTGATATCCGTTAAATATTCTTTAAGAGCGCCAACATTGGGGTCGATGCTCATGCAATTATCATTAAGTACTACGAGAAGGTTTGAATTACTGATCCCGCCATGATTAAGCGCTTCGAAGGCCATCCCGGCAGTCATTGCCCCGTCTCCTATTACTGCGATATGCTGGCGTTCCTTTTCACCTTTGTAAGCGGATGCAACTGCCATTCCAAGGGCCGCGCCAATGGATGTAGAAGAATGCCCGACACCAAAAGTGTCATACTCGCTTTCAGAACGTTTAGGGAAACCGCTGATTCCTTTGTAAATACGGTTCGTATCGAATTTCTTTCTGCGGCCTGTCAGGATCTTATGACCGTAAGCCTGGTGCCCTACATCCCACACGATCTGGTCGTAAGGGGTATTAAAAACATAATGCAAGGCAACTGTCAGTTCCACAACTCCGAGGCTGGCCCCGAAATGTCCGCCTTTCTGGGACACTACATCAATAATGAATTGTCTTAATTCCGAGCTGATCTGCGGGAGATCTTCCTGTTTGAACTTCCTGAGATCCCCGGGGTATTCAATTTTATCGAGCAGTTGTCCGGCCTTAAATTCCATCAATAATTGCAGTGTTTATTAAGCTGTAAAGATAAGATAAATATTTGAAATGTTGTTTAGCAGGCTGTTAACGCTGTTTGCATTCATTTGTTTTTTACTAGGAATGCATTTGTGTTTTTTTAACATTCAAACGAGTTTGCTGTTTAGAGTTTACCTGCGCTGTCATTTCGAGCGAAGTCGAGAAAGCGCGGAGATCGGACGTCTATGGACTAAATGCTGATGGTGATTCGCTGTCAGGCGGAGAGTTAAATGTCGATGTCTATTTCTCGACTCCGCTCGAAATAACAACTATGATCCTGCACTAAGACGTCATTTCGCGAAGCCGAGAAAGTGCGGAGATTGGATGTGTGTGGACTAAATGAAATCGTGGAGCCGAGCGAAGTCATTTCGAGCGAAGCCGAGAAAGTGCGGAGATTAGACGAGTATGGACTAAAGGCTGATGGTGAGTCGCTGTCAGGCGGAGGGTTAAATGTCGATGTCTATTTCTCGACTCCGCTCGAAATGACAACCATGATCCTGCACTATGACGTCATTTCGCGAAGTCGGGAAAGTGCGGAGATTGGATTGTGTGGACTAAATGAAATCGTGGAGCCGAGCGAAGTCATTTCGAGCGAAGTCGAGAAAGCGCGGAGATTGGACGTGTATGGACAAATGCTGATGGTGAGTCGCTGTCAGGCGGAGAGTTAATGTCGATGTCTATTTCTCGACCCCGCTCGAAATGACAACTATGGTCCGCACTAAAGATGTCATTCGGGCGAAGCCGAGAAGCACGTGACTGAGTACCGCTGTATTCCTAATATCTTAAAAAAAGAATTTTTATATATTTACCCTGTGTTAAAAAGAGCCTCCCTGTTATTCCTTTTTTTGCTGTTTGCTATCCGCTCCCTGGCAGGTGGAGATACGGATACAAACTATGTGCAAACCTTTAAGAACATTTTCGCTTTAAAGCTTTTCCTCATCGATAACGGCTTTACTTATTCTATCACACCGCAGAACGATCTTTTTACAAATGCCCAGCTCCGTGATGCCCGCGTGATCTATAATCCTTACATCCCTCCGACTGCCGGGGTTTCTTTAAACATCAAAGGCATCGGAGTTTCCTATGTATTTAAATTTACGAATGATTATCTGGATACAACAGGCCAGGCAAAGTCTGCATTCAAGCAATTCCAGATGAATATCTATGGTACAAAATTCGGGTTTGAAGGGTATTACCAGGATTACCAGCGATTTTATTATAAATACAAAGGAGATGACTCTCTTTCAAAAGATCTGAAAAACTACAATTCGGATATCCGTGCTTACCAGTTCGGTATAAATACGATCATGATCTTTAATGGAAAAAAATTCTCCTATAATGCGGCTTTTAACCAAACTGTGTTGCAGAAGAAAAGCGCTGGATCGTGGCTGCTGGTATTTGCGTTAAAGTTCAACGAATTAAAAGCAAATGACCTGATTCCAGATGCAGTAAAGGCATATTACGGCCCTTACACCGATCTGCAGCGCAACAGGAATTATGCTTTCCTGGTCCAGACGGGCTATGCATTTAATCTTACGAAAAGTCATTTTTATTTCTCAGGAGCGTTGCTTGGAGGTGCAGGAATACAAAATCAAACTTACACGTATCCCACAGGGAAATCATACAAGATCGCCTTTCCCCTGGCGGGCCGGGCGAAAGCAAGCATTGGATATAATGGCAGGATTTTCTTTACCGGAGTTTTTGCAAATGCCGATGTGATACAGTCTTCTATAAAAGCTGTTAAAACACAGCAGATGGTTTCCTCTTACGGGGTTTATTTAGGCTTCAGGGCAGTACAGCTGACAAAATCAAAAGGCCAGCTGAAAGCGGAGGCGAAACGTAAGGCTGAAGCTGAAAAGGCGGCAAAGAAAAAAGCTGCGGCAGATAAGAAGGCTGCTGAAAAAGCAGCAAAAGAAGCCAAAAGGAAAAAGAAGAAATAGTTTTAAATATACATTTTTCGGAGCTTTTAACCCCTTGCTTCAGAAAGATCGGGGAGGCAAAATAAAATAAATGTTGCGATCACCGGGAGCAATAATCCGATCATAAACCATTTCTTAGGATTCCTGCCGAGGCGTTTTGCCAGCCGGGCTGTGATCAAAGGAATGCTCAGCATGAACATTAAGCCGAGACTGACAAACATTACTGCTCCCATTATAAACTTATCAATTTAATTTCTATAAAAATCTTATTTATTCAAGAGGTTCTCTTCGTTTGACAGAAGATCCATTCACTGCACTGCGTTCGTCCAGGATGACATACTGCACGCAGTTGAGATGGCAGTAACTAAAAAGAGCTCCATCACGAAGCCCTTTTTTATTATCTGTCTAAATTTCCGTACTCAAGCTTCACGCCTTTTATTCTGAGGAATAAACGTGTGAACATAATAAAGAACGGCACATACATGAGTGCATGTGATAAACCAAGATGATCAAGGATCACTTCCGATTTACGTTTTAGTCGCTCTGACATCAGGTACATTACAGGTACAAGAAGCAATGTAAGGAATGTAGCGAACGCTAAACCAAAAATCATCGTCCAGGATAATGGCCCCCAGAATACAACGTTATCGCCACCAAAATACAAGTGTGGATTTCCGCTCGCGAACAATGTTTCAAAATCAATATTCAGTCCTACAGCCAGCGGGATCAATCCAAGAATAGCTGCGGTCGCAGTGAGTACAACAGGGGTCATACGTGTGCGCCCAGCTTCAACTGTTGCATCCCACAAGCTCATTCCCTGTGCCCGTGACATTTCTGCAAACTCAATAAGCAGGATACCGTTCCGCACAACCACTCCTCCCAGGGCGATGATCCCGACACCGGTCATAACGATACTCATATCCATTTTAAACAATGCTGTACCTATCAAAACACCAATAATACTGAAGAAGATCTCTGATAAAATAATGATCGGCTTCCCAACAGCATTAAATTGAAGAACGAGAATAAATAGCATCATAGCGATAGACATCATCAATGCACCTCCTAAGAATGCACCGGTTTCTGCCTGCTCTTCGGCCTGCCCTGTCATTACCACTTCAACCTTCCCTAAAGGTGCATACCCGGTCATAGCTGATTTTACTTTAGCGGCAACTTCATTTTCATTAAAGCCGGAAGTAACATTTGAAGAAAGTGTGATCACACGTTTCTGCATTTTACGTTTGATCCCGCCATAAGTATTGCTGTATTCCACATCTGCAAAAGCAGAAAGTGGAACACTCCGTAAAATACCACCCATGTTCATATCACGGAAAGTTATTTTTAAATTACGGAGAGCTTCAATATTATTCCGTTGATCATATTTATAACGAAGCTGGATCGGGTACTGATCATTCTCATCGCGGAATTTACTTACTTCCAGCCCGAATACGGCCCCGCGAATCTCCCGTGCGATAGTAGTTGTACTTACACCCTCGCGGTTTGCCCTTTCACGATCAATATTGAAAACGATCTCAGGTTTTATAGTTTCAAAATCTGACTTAAGATTCTCAACACCTTCTATCTTTTGCTGATCCAGGTAACGCTTCAAACGAATTGAATTATTAACCAGTGCATCAAAATCATCCCCGCGCACTTCTATGTTTATCGGCTTCGAAACCGGTGGCCCCGCCTGTTCTTTTGAAACAGATATCTCAGCACCCGGGATATTCCAGTTCAGCTGTTGAAGGGTTGCCAGCAAATCAGCTGTTGATTGGCCCTCACGGTCTTTAAAATCCACAAATGAGATTGAGATCTTTCCCCGGTTCGGATAATCACTCTGATCCTGGTCCTGAGGATCGGTAGTTCCTTTTGTTACATTAGTGATAACAGATTTCACAATCTTGTTTGAATCTCCCAGGACACTATTAACTTTTTGTTCGGCCATCAGCATTACTTTATTGGTCTTAGCAGGATCCGTACCCACAGGAAGCTTCACATATACATATACAAAATTGGGATCCCCCTGCGGAAAGAATACCACTTTCGGGCTTCTCGCCATAAAGAATATCAATGAAAGAACAAACAGGACAAATATTCCAACCAGGGACATTGCAGGGCGCTTTAAAAACTTCAAAAGGAGGCTTGTGTACCTGCGCTGAATTGATGGCCAGAGATTATTCTGAAACCTTTCAAATACCTTATACAGATAAAACGTATTCAGTAAAGCAAAGAGCAATATAAATAAAACAAGATTTGCCATTGCATGCGAACCGGAGGCATGCAAAAGAATTGCAATCAATCCCATGACAACCGTCATACCTGTTGTCTTGCCTGTCCATTTTGGTTTATGTCCTTTAAGATCATGCGGCTTCATGAAATCAACCGCGAACACGGGATTAATAATATACGCAACCAGTAATGACGCAAGTAAAGCAATGATAAGCGTAATCGGTAAATAGAACATGAATTTTCCAATGATCCCACCCCAGAATAACAGGGGAACAAATGGTGCAAGTGTTGTTAATGTTCCGCTGAGCACAGGCATAAAGACTTCACCCACAGCCATCTTTGCGGCAACCCTGATATCCCGCTTCCCATTTTCAAAAAGCCTGTGGGTGTTTTCAATTACCACGATGGCATCATCTACAACAATCCCCAGTGCAAGGAGGAAGGCAAATAAAACGATCATGTTCATGGTGTAGCTGAAATCAAAAACACCTCCGATGATCGGCATAAAAATAAATGCAATGAACATTGAAAGCGGTACAGAAGCAGCTACGAACAAAGCATTTGTTACACCCATAAAGAACATCAGGATGAAGGTAACAAGAAGAAAACCGATGATGATTGTATTGATAAGATCATGCAGAGTACTCCGTGTTTTTTCCGACTGATCCCCGGTGATGGTCACTTTCATCTCCTTTGGAAAATCCTCTTTTTCCATCCGGGCGGTTAACTCCGCGATCTTGTCGGAAGCCTCGATCAGATTCTCCCCGCTGCGTTTGATGACCTGGAGTGTTATTACGTTCTTGCCTTCTAGACGCGCATAACTCTCCTGCTCTTTTGTCCCGTCAACTACCTCCGCAATATCTTTCAGATAAGCCCTGGCACCTGAACCCGAGGTGATCACGAGATTACCTATTTCCTCTACACTCGTAAATTCTCCTTTAATCGTAAGGTTACGTTTCATCCCATCCATCGGCACGAGGCCCGCAGAAGCATTCACGTTCTCTTCAGAAACAGCACGGTAAATATCATAGTTGGAAAAATTTCCTGCCTGCATCTTATACATATCAACATTGATCTGGATCTCCCTTTCAAGATCACCTACCATTTGAACACGCGAGATCTCTTTCATTCCCTCTATGCGATCCTTCATATCCTCTGCATATTTCTTCAGCTTGTTCAGATCCATATTTCCTGCAAGATTGATGTACAGGATAGGCATCTCAGAAAAATTCACCTCCATAACATTGGGCTGTGCAGTAAGATCTTTAGGAAGATCTGTGGCCGCCTTATCAACCGCATCTTTCACCTTCTGCTTTGCTTCCGGTACGTTCACATTGGTATTAAATTCAACCATTATCACGGAAACATCCTGCAAGGAGGTTGAGTTCAGTTTTTTAACACCTGCAATTCCTTTGAGCTGTTTCTCTATAGGCTTTGTTACCAGGTTTTCAATGTTGGTTGGAGAATTCCCTGCATAAACTGTGTTAATGTAAATTGTAGGAACAACGATCTCAGGAAAGCTTTCTTTCGGAATGCTGTTATAACTCTTTATTCCCCAGACCACAATAATGAATGTGAGCACATAAATACTGATCTTATTATTGATCGCCCAGCTGGATGGCTTAAACTCTTTAAATTCCATAATGTATATTTTGACTGCTGCTTTTTATACAGCTGTTTGAATCTGTTTCTTATTTATTGAGAACTATGGAATCACCTTCATTGATAAGATCATATCCAAGCGTTACCAATGCATCACCTTCCTTTAAGCCACTGGTTACTTCAGCCTGCCCGCGATACTCTTTACCGATGGTAACAATCTTTTTCCTGGCTATTTCATTTTCGGCTACAAATACGAAGGACTGTCCTGACTCATCTTTCTGGATCGTTCTTACAGGAACAGTGATCACCGGCTCAGCAGACTTGTAATCATTGATATTCAGGCGGGCCACCATGTTCGGATGGTAATCCTTTTTATCATCAAGTAAAACTTCAACCGTGAATGTTCGGCTTGCGTTATTGATAGCACGCGATACAAAATTCACTTTGGATACGATAGAATCTTTGGTGTCAGGGAAATGAACAATCACTTCGCTTCCCTTTTTTACTTTGGAAGCGTAGCTTTCAGCAACGTCTGCCTTCACCTTGAGATTGGAAAAATTAATTACGCGGATAGCCGGCATTCCCGGTGCAACAGCCTGTCCCAGTTTGATATCCACGGCATCCACTGTTCCGCTGATCGGGGAAATTATCTTTGTCATTCTTAATTGTTCCTGCAAAGCGGCCATTTTCTTCTCCATGCTTTCTTTGTTGGTCTTTGCCTGGAGAAACTGGATTTCAGTACCTATCTTCTGATCCCACAGCGCTTTCTGTTTTTCATACACCTGGTTCACAAGTGCCGCGTTTGTCTGCAAGTCTGATACCTGCTGGCTTACCGCCCGGGCATCTGTTTCTGCAAGCACCTGTCCTGCATTTACCTCATCGCCCACTTTTACATTGATACGTGTAATAGTTCCGGGCATCTCAGTGCTTAAAGAGATATTCTCATCAGCATCAACCCTTCCCTGCACATCAATATAATTTTTGAAAGGGACAGCCTTTAAAGTAGTTACTGAAACGGCAATACCTTTAACAGTTGAATCTTTCTCATTTAATTCAGTTTCCAGGGCGGCAACTTTTGCTTTGATTTCCGCCTCTTCGCTCTTAAGCTTTTCAAGCTCCGCCTTTTTATCACCTCCACCGGAGTTACAAGATATCATTGCAATTGCCAGCACCGGCACTAAGAATAATTTTTTCATTGGTCTGTTTATTGAGTTCTGTTTATTTAATAAGTGTTCCGTTTGCCTTATCGTAATCGATCTTTGAGATCATTGCATCGAATAAGGCATTAAAATAATTGGTTTGCGATTCTTTTAAAGTGGTTTCCGCAGTTATCATTTCCAGGTTAGATCCTACCCCGCTTTCAAATTTGATCTTCGATACACGATAAACTTCTTCTGCGGTTTCAATATTCTTTTTCTGTATCTCAAGTGAAGCGGAAGCATTCTGAAGATTTATTATTGTAGAAGCCAGCTCAAGATCAATCGACTGTCTTAACATTTCAATATTATTTTCGGCCTTCATGACAGAAAGTTTTGCCTGTTGCTTCCGTGCATGCCTTGCCATTCCTGTAAATACAGGCATAGTGAATTTAGCCCCGATCAACGCCATCGGGTACCAGGGCTTCTGTGTATCCCAAACATCAAACTCATTACTCTGTGATGAACCGCTTAAGCTTCCGTAGGCGACTGCTGTTGGAAGGTAAGAAAAACGCTGGCGCTTTTGTTCAAGTTTTGCAAGTTTATACTGAACAGTGAACAAGCTGTATTCTACCCGCTTCTCGTAATCAAATTTTTGAGCAGTTACATCTTTGAGCGGATCAAATTTTATATCCGCAAACTTATCGGTAAGTGTTAAAGGCGTGCTGATATCCATTCCCATCTGGTATTTGAGGAGGTAGATCCCTATATTAAGATAACGGCTTACTTTCTCCTGTTCTACAAGCGTATTATTATAGATCACCGAAAGCCTGTCATAATCCAGCTTTTCAACAAACCCGCTCTCATTTAATGCCTTCGTATCGTCCAGTGCTTTTTTAAGCCGTGCAATGTTTGCGTCCATCAGCTTCATCCGCTCTTCATTGATCAGGACAGTGTAATACGCCTTGCTCACCGCAGCTGCAGTTTCGATCCTGGTGCGCTGTGTTGAACGCTGGCTCAGCTCTACAAATACTTTTGAGGCTTTAAGCCCGAGAAAGTATTCACCGCTGAAAATAAGCTGCGAGGCATCCAATGCTGCGGTTGACTGGTACTGCGTCCCGAATTTTATTGGAGCAAACGTTCCCGGGGGGCCTCCGAAAAACTCAGCCGGTATAAACGAGGTTGGTAATTCAAGAAAATCTTTAAAATCAAAGCTTGCATTGATCTGCGGCAGGCCTGCCCCCATTATCTCGTTAACTTTTTTCTGTGCGATCGCTTCATCAATCATTGCATTCTGAACACTGACGTGATGCTGCATGGCATAATCAACAGCCTGCTGCAGTGAGAAGGCTTTTGCAGCTGTATCTTTTGTTTGTGCAAAAGAACCCGCAGCGAAAAAACCGAGTCCGATTATTATAATTTTTCTCATATAAATAATGATTTCTTATTCTTCTTCCGTTACCTGTTTGTATTTATTAATGAGCTTATGGCCTTTGAGCGTGCAAATGCCATGAAGAAAATGATCGATCATTGCCAGCTGAACCTCAAGCATTTTGAATTTATCCGGAGGAAATACTTCTGAGTTCAGACCCATCTCCACCTGTTCGATCCTGACACGCGCAAGCACCTTTGCGTTTAAATCTGTCCTTACCAGGCCTTCTTTAATACCACGCTCAATCGAGTCTTCCACCATTTTTGCCATGCAGTCGTGCTTAAACGCCTTGAACTGTTTCCATGCATTCGGATGATACTTCTGGAGATCGTAAAAAATATTGGGGTTTACCTTCGAAAACATATTGCCCATGTGCTTCATCATATTGAACACTTCTTCAATTACATTTTCCGATTCTTTCTGGATCTGCTTAAATTCACACTCGTCTTTCTTAAGGCTTATGCTCATTAAAGTTTCCACCATTTCATTCTTATCCTCGAAGAACTGATAGATGGTTTTTTTTGATATTGCCAGGTGTTTTGCAATATCATCCATTGTGACGCTCTTTATTCCATACCTGAAAAAAAGCTCCTCTGCACCATGTAAAATTCTCTCTTTGGTATCCATTGTGTAAAATTCGGGCGCAAAACTATGGAAACATTTTTTATTTCCATAGTTTCCTTTGGTATATTTTATGAATATTATTCTATCTGCTTGGTTTGCATCTAATTAACAGAAACGTTTTTTGTGTATTTAGTTTCCGGGTTGCGGAAATGTGGAACGGGAAGATGGAAGTTTCCGGAAAAATGCCGGACTTAATAATCTACAATTCAATGAATTATTATAAATCCGTATGTAAAAAAGGATTATTTTTGCAAGCCATTTTCTACAATTCAAAACCCCAACATGAAAAAAAATTTACTTCGTTTATCATCTGTCTTGTTATTTATTCTCATCCATTCCGGACTGGTTGCCCAGGACAACTGGACACCTTCCGAACAAAGCGGTTTCGGGAACACTTATAATCACAGTATAAGGTCGATGCATTCTTTTAAAGGGAACCTTTATGCGGGGACAGCAGATGACAGCGGGAAAGTTTACCGCTCCCCCAATGGAAACGCAGGAAGCTGGTCAGAGTCTTTTTACAGCCCGAATCTTTCCAGGATAAATCATTTCACATCAACTAACGATGGAGGAGGAATCCTTTATGCTTCTGCATTTGCCCCATTCGGGACAATTGGTTCCATCTATAAAACATCGGACGGCAATACATGGACACTGTTTCATGCCTCACCGGTTACAGTCAGCTTCGTGGAAGCATATAAAGGTGGCGGAACTGAAGACTCGATCTACGCATTCGAATACGGTTCTTTTGGTGACCAGGTAAGAAGATCCTCATATAACAGCAATGACCCTTTTGATACTTTATCCACCTGGGATACTATATTTGATTTCTCCTCCATTGCACCTTATACACGTATCACATCTACCGCGCAGCATGCGGGTAAATTGTTTTTCGGAACCAGTGACGGAACCCTGTGGAGCTATAACGGGGTGAACTTTCTTCAGAACACCTTTGTTGGCAATGGCTTTGGCGACCAGACCAACCTTGAGATTTCGGCAATTAGCAGTCATGGCTCATACCTGTATGTAGCTGTCAGAAATTATACCACAGGGACCCAGATCTGGAGAAGCAACGATGAATCCACCTGGTCAATGGTAGTACAATACCCTGATTTTGAAAAAGTAACTTGTCTGATCTCTGCCGGAGGTTCTCTTTGGACTGGAATGACAGGTTCCTGGTCGTTTAATACAGGCTTGGTTGTTAAGAGTACTGACGGACTCAGCTTTTCCATCTCTGATGATACAGGCTTCGGGGTTTCTTCAAACACAGGGCAATATGGGAACTTTGCGGTTCATGGAAATAATCTTTATTATGGAACGGAGAATTACATGGGTGGAGCCAAGCTCTCTGCAAATGTTTCAAACACCCGCGGCATGGGGTCATCCACGGGCGGACAAATCTGGAGAACCTGTCTTCTTACTCCCCCGGTTATCAGCATCGGTGCTGACCAGGTTATATGTGACGGCACCTTGAGTACTTTTAACGCAGATCCGGGATTTATCAGCTACTTATGGGATGACGGCTCGGTTAACCAATCCTTCAGCACATCCGGTGCAGGCCAGCATTATATAATTGCAATGGACGTAAACGGGTGCGCTGCCACAGATACTGCAACTTTAACAATAATCCCTTCTCCAGTCGTAACAATAACAAGTCCGGGTGCCGGATCTGCAACTGTTTGCCAGGCCGACAGCATAACAATTGCAGGGACAGCCGTATCAAATGTAAGGAACATACTCCCTCCGTTTAATAAAGCGGCAAACATGCCGATAGCGAATTCACTGGGGAATACTTATGATACAATAAACGTAAGCGGGATAAATGAATGTTCCTGCACAGCCTTGTATTCCGTAACGATCGATAGCCTTTATCATGCTTACGATATGGATGTATCATTAGCATTATATTCTCCTTCAGGCTTCTTTATAAATTTATTAAATTCAGGTGCCGGCGGTGCTGATTTTATCGGGACTGAATTTATAATGACGGGTGTAGGGCCTGTTGGCAACTTTGGGAGTGCACCCTATACAGGGCAATTCACGCCTGTTGATCCGTTCAGCTCACTGACAGGGACTTCAAACGGGAACTGGGTCATCCAGGCAAATGATAATTATGCTGCGGATGACGGAGTGCTGAAAGGATGGACCCTTAAATTCTCTGTTGCAGATTCCATCCTCACCTATTCATGGAACCCTGCCACAGGCGTTACGATGAGCTCCTCGCTTAATACCTCTATAACCCCGCCTGCCTCCGCTGCATACGTTCTTACAACTACAAACAGTGTGGGCTGTTCAGTAACTGACACGATCAACCTTTTTGTTCCTTCAATCAATGTTTCCACTGCAGCTGATTCATTGTGCTATGGAATGAATACCAATTTATTTACCGATGGTTCTGCCGGAACAAACTGGACTCCGTCCGCCACACTGGATGTTTCCACAGGCACAACAGTCCTGGCATCCCCATTAACGACAACAGCTTATAGCGTTATTGATAACATCGCAGGCTGCGTGGTAAGCGATACTGTTCTTGTAACTGTCAATGATGCATTTACAGCGGATGCAGGACTTGACCAGTCTGTCTGTTTCGGTGATTCCGCAACTATAAGTGCTTCGGCAACAGGCGGGACATGGCCGTACATATTTACATGGAATGACGGCAACTCTTCATTCCCCGGGCCTGCCGAACTTGTTGGTCCTCTCAATAACACCACGTATTCCCTGCTCGTTACCGATTCATTCGGATGTTCCGTATCAGATACTGCACAGGTAAATGTAGCCCCGAGCACGGATATTTACGGAAACGTTTCCTCGCTGCTCGGAACAGTTGCAAACAGCAGTGTCGTACTATACAAATACTACCCGGTATTGACTCATTTTGATACTGTCCAGGTAACAACTACTGATGCGGCCGGTAATTATCATTTCCCTTCCGTACTTCGCGAAGACTACCTGATCGAAGTATTTCCTTCAGCTTCCTATCCTTCCCTGGTCCCTACTTATTATGGGAATTCATTTATCTGGAGCTCTGCAGCTATTGTGAATCACTATTGTGCTGTTAATGATACCCTGAACATATTCGCAGTAAAAGAAGACCTTCTTGGAACTGGTCCCGGTTATCTGCATGGGCTTATCCTTGAAGATACAGGATATGTACGCGCTCCGGGAGACCCGATACCAGGTGTTGATGTGAAGCTTGGGCGGAACCCCGGCGGACAAATGGTTGCCGCTACTGAAACAGATGCTTCAGGTGAATACGAATTCGCTAATGTACCGTTCGGGGAATATATAATTTACGCTGATATTCCCGGGCTTGGAGTAGATTCATCATATACATTTATAGTTGATTCGCTGAACCCAATTTATAACTACCTCGATTATATTGTTGATTCAACAATGATTCATTACGTGCCTTTCTCCCAGGTAGGAATTAAAGATGCGGCTACTGTTCAAAGCATTTTCAATGTTTATCCGAACCCTTCCAGGGGAGAAGCTGTAATAGAATATTCATTAACCGGCAATGCGCAGGTATCCCTCGGTATCTATAATCTCCTTGGTGTTAAAGTGACAGGGCTTATTGAAGCCTCGCAGCAGGCAGGCATTTACAAATATCATCTTAACAGTGATGCTCACTCTTTAAGTTCAGGGGTATATTTTATCACGCTCATAGTGGATGAAAGCGTCAACATACATAAAATAATTATAACAGAATAACCGGATCAGCATGGATAAAAGCACATTCAAATTAGTGATTAATTAAAAACATCCACACATGAAAAATCTTATTGGAAAATACAGGAAGGCCGCAATCCTGGTTATTGCTCTTTCCGCATCACTGGGTGCTGCTGCACAACCCCTGGCGGCAAATGCAGGTGCCAACACCTCAATGTGTGCAGGTTCACCGATCACGATAGGAGGCTCACCATCCGCAAGTTTCGGAACCCCACCATATACTTATTCCTGGTCGCCTTCCACAGGGCTCAGCTCAGCAACAGTTGCTAACCCGACTGCGAATCCTACAGTTACCACAACCTATACATTAACAGTTACTGATGCGGTTGCAGCTACTGCCGGTGCAGCCATAATTGTAAATGTTAACCCGGTGCCTGTGGCCTCTTCATCACCTTCATCCCAGACAATATGCAGCAACAGCAGTACAGCCCTTGTACTGAACAGCAGTGTTGGCGGCACCAGTTTCTCATGGACGGTCAGTCAATCAGGAGTAACCGGGGCATCGAATGCGGGTGGATCAGCTATCTCACAATTTCTTACTAATACGGGCAGCACGCCAGGTACTGTGACTTACACTGTTACTCCAACTTCCGGGGCAGGGTGTGTGGGCAGCCCGATCAGTGTAGTGGCAACCGTTAATCCTGCTCCCGCTATGACAAGCTCGGGTACAGCAACTATCTGCAGCGGATCTGCGGTAAATATCCCATTATCCAGCAATATTCCTGCAACATATACCTGGAGCGCGACAGATAATGCCAATACCACAGGGGAAAGCACTTCAACGCAATCAACGAGCACTTTGAATAATACAATCACGAGCACTGCACCTTCCACAACAAATGTTAATTATACAGTGCAGGCAACCTCACTTGCAGGTTGCCCGGGAAGCTTTTACCCGATCACTGTCACGGTGAACTCACTCCCCGTTATTAACTCTACGCCTGGTTCACAAACGATCTGTTCAGGCAGCTCTACCAATTATACTTTCGGCAGCTCTATTGCCGGTACATCCTACAGCTTTTCTGTGAGCCAATCCGGGGTTACAGGCGGCTTCAATAGCGGGGGGGCCATCTCACAGACATTAAACACAACCGGGGTTTCACCGGGAACTGCAACCTATACAATCACCGGGACTGCAGCAGGCTGCTCTTCAGCACCGATTACTGCTGTTACAACCGTAAACCCCAATCCGACAGTTTCCGTAAACAGCTCAACCATATGCGCGGGTAATTCTGCGACACTGACAGCCACACCATCTATCGCGGGAGGTGCCTATTCATGGGCACCGGGCGGCAGCACATCTTCCTCAATTGTAGTTTCCCCGGGATCATCCACCACCTATACATGTACATATACCAAATCCGGATGTAGCGGCATGGGCTTCGGAAACGTAACCGTAAATAACCCTCCGGCAGCCACTTTTAGCTATAGCGGAAGCCCTTATTGCCACAATGCTGTAAACCCTACGCCTACGTTCAGCGGTGGAGGATCTGCAGGAACGTTCACTTCTACAGCAGGGCTTGTAATTAACTCTTCAACCGGGCAGGTGAATGTACTTTCAAGCACACCAGGAACTTATACTGTAACAAACACGATCGCTGCTTCGGGCGGATGCAGTGCAGTTTCTGCAAACAGCAACATTACGATTGTTCCACTTCCCAATATAACTGTAAACTCACTTTCAATATGTTCCGGGGGAAATGATACGCTTACAGCGGCCGGTGCGAGCACATACAGCTGGAGTCCTTCTGCAGGACTGAGCTCTGCAACAGGCTCTAGCCCTATTGCAAGCCCATCATCTACTACATCTTATACTGTTACAGGAACATTGAACGGTTGTACTTCCACAGCTATTGCCACTGTGACCGTAAATCCGTTGCCCACTGTGAATGGCGGTCCGGACCAAAGCGCCTGCGCTGGCTCACCGGTATCTTTCAGCGCGGCCAGCAACGGAACATCCTATTTGTGGGCATTTGGTGATGGAGTCAACTCCTCAGCTCTAAGCCCTTCACATACGTATTCTGCTGCCGGTGCTTATACTGCAACCCTGACTGCCACTTCCGCTGCGGGATGCAGCCTGACAGACAATGTTACTATAACAGTTAATCCCCTGCCGGCAGTTTTCAGCACTTCGAATGATGTGAGCTGTTTTGGCATGTGTAACGGCTCAGTTACCGCCACTTCCCCTGGCTCAACATTTCTTTGGATTCCGGGTAATCAGACAACCGCAGGCATCAGCGGGCTTTGCGCTGGAGTTTATTCTGTTGTGGTTACGAATGCCAACGGATGCAATGCGTACGATACCGTTTCGATTACTGAACCTGCAGCACTGGCTGTGAATCCAACTTCTTCCCCCGCATCCTGCTTCGGAACATCTAGTGGATCTGCCACAGCATCGCCAACAGGCGGGACCCCATTATATACATATTTATGGAGTCCGTCCGGTCAAACGACAGCAACTGCATCCGCACTTGCTGCAGGTTCTCATACCATTACTATAACAGATGCCAGTGGTTGTACAGCTAACAGTGCTGTTGTTATAACTCAACCATCAGACGTGACAGTTACTGCGAGTTTGCCTGATACAATTTGTACAGGTTCTAATACGATGCTTACATCGGTTGCGTCCGGAGGGACGCCACCATACGTTACTTATACATGGAATGACGGAAGCAGTAATTTCAGCTCTGCTCCTGCAACTACCGTGAGTCCGGCAGTGAATACATATTATACGATCTCAATCATTGATGCGAATGGATGTGCTGGTACGAATAACACGACTGTTACTGTTTATCCACCTGCAAACATTTACGGCCATGTTACTTATTCGGGGGGAAGCTTAGGCACAGGAACAAATGCGGTGGTTTTATATGATCATCTTTCTGTCCTTACCACATTTGATACAGTCATGACAACCACACTGGATGCAGGCGGAAACTATTATTTCGCTTCCGTGCCTCCCGGTGATTACCTGGTTAAAGTGTTTAATGATACCGCAGCTTACCCGCTGGCCAGCCCGACATATTATGGTGATGAATTCCTTTGGGATTCGGCATCAGTGATAAATCATGATTGTTCCTCTAATTTCGTGGCAAATATCGTGATGGTTGAAGCATCGCTTCTATCCGGCCCGGGACATGTTGACGGGCAGGTTACTGAAGGCGATGGTTTCGGAAGAGCACCCGGTGACCCGATCCCGGGAGTCGATATCAAACTCGGCAGAAACCCGGGCGGCCAAATGATCGCCAGTACTGAAACCGATGCGTCAGGGAATTACAGTTTTGATAACATTCCTTTAAATATCGCTGGAGAGAATTATGTGATTTACGCGGATATTCCGGGATTAGAAAGGGTTTCCATCTATAATTTTGTTGTGGACGGCTCAATAACACAGTATTACGATATGGATTATGAAGCTGACTCCAGCACTGTTTATACTACACAGACATCTGTAGGGGTGAATATCATAAAGTCCAACCAGGTTCAATTCAAGATTTACCCCAATCCTTCAACCGGGAACATTTCGATCAGTGCTGTGCTTGAAAAGAATGCAAAAGTTAGGGTTGAAGTTTATAATGTTTTAGGTGAAATGGTGATCGCTCCGTTCAGCTGCGACAGGCAAAAGGGCGAGTTCCTCCAGAATATTGAAACCGATCTTCAGCCGGGTGTTTACTTTGTAAGCCTGGCAATTGATAATTCAACAAGCTTACAGCGCCTCATAATTACAAGATAACCCTGTTTTATTGAAAAGAAAAGCCATCCGGGATCCGGGTGGCTTTTTTTATGGAATCCGGCTTGTGATACAGTTTCATAATCACTCTGCCGTTAGCAATCCTAACCACATTTGTAATATCAATCATGTGCAGTTTAATTGTAACTTAGGACTATGAAAAGCATGCGGTTGATTTTTGCATTCCTGGTTGTCCTTTTACCACCTGCTTACAGCTTTTCCCAAAATCCGATCATTGATTCCCTGCTTAATGTTATCGAAACATCCAAAGCAGATACTGCCAAAGTAAACGCTTTTAACCAGCTCTTCCTCCAATACGAGTTTACAGATGATGTTAAAGCCGATGAATATTTAAAAAGCGCATTATCACTTGCTAAAAAAATCCGTTACAAAAAAGGGGAAGCTGCCGCATACATTCATGCGGGATACTTTGCGGATGACAAAGGCAATTATCATGAAGCGCTGAAAAACTACCAGGCATCGCTGGAAATTTCGAAATCGGCAAACGACAAACAGGGGATCGCTGACGCCTATAACAATATCGGAAGCGTTTATTATTCACTCGGCAATTATCCGGAAGCTCTGAAAAATTATTTCACCTGCCTGAAGATCTTTGAAGAGATCGGTAATAAAAAATCGCATGCAGCATCCTACAATAATATCGGGGCAGTCTATTACGCCCAGCTTAATTACAGTGAATCCTTGAAGAATCACAGGGCATCATTGAAAATAAAAGAAGAGATCGGGGATCAAAGAGGTATTGCGTATTCCTATAATAACATGGCAAACGTTTATACTGCGCAGGGTGATTATCCTGAAGCACTGAAGAATTACTATGCTTCATTAAAGATCAAAGAAGAACTCGGAGATCAGAAGGGGCTTTCGCAATCTTATAATAATATCGGCCTGGTATATTATGCGCAGAAGAATTATGAAGAAGCTTTAAAACATCATCTCGCTTCATTAAAGATAAAAGAAGGCCTGGGCGATAAAGCCGGCATTGCCACCTCTTACAACAATATCGGGAATGTATTTGCGAAACAAAAAAAATATCACGAAGCCCGGGAATACCTCCTTAAAGCGCGCGATCTCTCGCTGAAGATAGGATATAAGAAATACCTGAGGGATGTTTATCTCGATATGGCTTCTCTCGACAGTGCAACCGGGAATTATGAAGGGGCTTACACCAATCATAAGCTTCACATCATGTACCGCGACAGTCTAGACAACGAGGAAACGCGCACGCAAACCATAGAGAACCAGATGAACTATGAATTTGAAAAGAAAGAAGCCGTTGCAGCTGCTGAGCACAAGAAAGAACTGGAAAACCAGCAGACACTTTCCGAAGAGAAAAGCAGGAAGCAGCGGCTTATTCTCAGCTTTGTACTTTGCGGACTTTTCCTTGTCATACTATTTGCAGTTTTTGTGTACCGCTCGCTCAAACTGACAAGAAAACAAAATCTGATTATTGAAAAACAAAAGCATCTTGTAGAGATGCAGAAAAAGGAAGTTGAAGAACAAAAGCTGATTGTTGAAGAGCACCAGAAAGAAATAATTGCGAGTATAACATATGCCAAACGGATCCAGATGGCACAGCTTCCAACTGACAATTATATTCAGAATATATTCATGCGGCTAAAGGGTAGTAAAGGATGAGAATTCCGGGATCCATATTAAGCCTTTTTCTCCTGTTGCTTTGGAGCGGTTCTTATTCCCGGGCACAGACCACTGATTCCCTTATTTTACTGCTTGGAACTGCGCAGTCAGATACAGCGCGGCTCATCACCTTATACCAGGTAAGTGATGAATTTGAAGTGGAAGGAAATTATCCGGAAGGCCTCAGGTATGGAAAAATAGCGCTCCGCCATGCAGATTCCGCTTTAAGTAATCCCGTAAATGGAAAAACAAAGAGAACACTTAAAAGATATAAAGCCAAAACTTTCAGCAACATCGGCATTATCCTCCAGGAACAGGGAAATTATTCCGAAGCTCTTAAAAGTTATTTCTCCTCCTTAAAAATCATGGAGGAAATTGATGACAAAAAAGGAATTGCTTCAGCCCTTAATAATATCGGTATTATATATGACCTCCAGGATAACTATTCCCAGGCACTCAGGTATTATGAAGCCTCACTCACAATTAAAAGATCGATAGGTGATAATAAAGGAATCGCTTCTGCTTTTAACAATATCGGCCTTGTTCATTTTAACCAGAAGAATTATAACAAAGCCATTGAAAATTATAAAGCTTCTATAAAGATCAAGGAAGAACTGGGTGATAAAAAAGCGATTGCATATTCGTACAACAATATCGGCAACGTATATTTTGCTATGGCCGAAACAGCGGGCAGGGCTAATGATATTTCCCAACGTAACCTGAATCTTGATCTTGCAATAGAGAACTATACCAGTGCCCTGCATCTGCAGGAACAGGCAGGGAACAAAGCTGCAGTAGCAAGCTGTCTTTCCAACATCGGCAGCTTCCTTGCCTATCAGCGGAAATTCAAAGAAGCACGTTCTTACCTTTTAAGGGCTGGCAGGCTGGCCAGGGAAGCCGGCCACAAGGAATACCTCCTGGTAAATTACCGTTCCCTTTCAGAACTTGACAGTGCAGAAGGAAATTTCAAAGATGCCTACGAGAACCATAAAATGTTTGTTCTTTACCGTGACAGCCTTGACAATGAAGAGACAAGAAAAAACAGCATTCAAAGCCAGATGCGTTATGATTTCGAAAAGAAAGAAGCCATAGCTGCTGCTGAGCATAAAAAAGAAATGGAGAACCAGCAGGCGCTTGCTGATGAAAAAAGCAGGAAACAGCGGTTAATCCTGGTTTTCGTTTCATTCGGGCTCCTCCTGGTGGTGCTGTTTGCAGCATTTGTTTTCAGGTCACTCAGCCTTACCAGGAAACAAAAACTGATCATTGAGAAACAAAAGCAACAGGTGGAGCAGCAGAAGAAGGAAGTGGAGCAGCAGAAACTTCTTGTTGAAGAACATCAGAAAGAAATTATTGACAGCATAATTTATGCAAGACGTATTCAGAATGCCCAGCTGCCTACAGAACAATACATCCAAAAGTCACTTGCACGGCTCAACAGGAATTAATGTTAAAAATGCAGCACTAACTAATCTATTGTTATTCCCTAAATTTTTCGTTTTTTTGCATGCCGGATAAGGCTAAATCTAAATGATCATCACATGAAAAGGACCAAAGTTAAAGAGCTGTTAAATTCAACGGCATTCGGAAGCGAAGTGAATGTTAAAGGCTGGGTGCGTACATTCCGTAATAACCAGTTCATTGCCATTAATGATGGTTCCACAATCAATAACATCCAGGCGGTAGTTGATTTCGCAAATACGGATGAAGCCCTTTTAAAGCGGCTTACAACCGGAGCTGCTGTCAGCGTTACCGGTGAATTAATCGAATCGCTGGGAAAAGGCCAGAAGGTGGAAGTAAAAGTAAAACAGCTGGAGATCCTTGGTGACAGCGATGCAGAGAAATTCCCTTTGCAGCCGAAGAAGCACAGCCTTGAGTTCCTGCGCGAGATCGCACATTTGCGCTTCCGTACCAATACGTTCAATGCGGTATTCAAAATACGTCACGCCCTGGCTTTTGCCGTTCACCAATTTTTTAACGAAAAAGGATTCGTATACCTTCATACGCCAATCATCACAGCTTCTGATGCCGAAGGTGCAGGCGAAATGTTTCGTGTAACTTCTCTTGATTTCGATAACCCTCCGCGCAGCGAAGATGGCCTGGTGGATTTTAAACAGGACTTCTTCGGAAAGTCAACCAACCTTACTGTTTCAGGGCAGCTTGAAGGTGAGCTTGCTGCGATGGCACTAGGTGAGATCTATACATTCGGCCCAACCTTCCGCGCTGAGAATTCCAACACTACCCGCCATCTTGCAGAATTCTGGATGATAGAGCCTGAGGTAGCATTTGCTGATCTCAACGACAACATGCAGCTTGCCGAAGACCTACTTAAATATGTTATCAGCTACGCTTTAAAAACCTGCCCGGACGAACTTGAATTCTTAAAGACACGGTTGCTTGAAGAAGAAAAATCAAAACCGCAGGATGAACGTTCAGAACTTGATCTGCTTGCCAAACTGAATTTCTGCCTCGATAACAATTTTGAACGCCTGACTTATACTGAAGCAATAGAGATCCTTAAAAACTCCACCCCGAATAAAAAGAAAAAATTCAAATACCTGATCGAAAGCTGGGGTGCTGACCTGCAAAGTGAACACGAGCGTTATCTTGTCGAAAAACATTTTAAAAAGCCCGTTATCCTTACTGATTATCCAAAGGGCATCAAGTCTTTTTACATGAGGCAGAATGACGATGGCAAAACAGTTGGAGCCATGGACATCCTTTTCCCGGGGATCGGGGAGATCATTGGCGGCTCACAGCGTGAAGAACGCCTGGAGCTTCTTGAACAGCGGATGAATGAGATGCATATACCAACAGAAGAGCTTTACTGGTATCTTGACACCAGGAGATTTGGTTCAGCCCCGCATTCGGGCTTTGGACTTGGGTTTGAAAGGCTGGTGCTTTTCGTAACCGGCATGACCAACATCCGTGATGTAATCCCGTTCCCACGCGCGCCTAAAACCGCGGAATTCTAGATCTGCTCCCTTCTTTAATACGCCTCCCCAATTAAGTTTGAGGAGGTTTTTTTTATATCTTTATTCACCATTAGAACATTGAAAATCTTCATTAAAATATTTCTTTGCCTTGCCGCTGCATTAACGGCTATGCCTTCTTTTTCCCAAACCTACGATTTCAGGAACTTTAATGTGGAAGACGGCCTTGCCCAATCGCAGATCCTTTCAATGTGCCAGGACAGGTTCGGGAATATCTGGTTCGGGACCAACAGCGGGGGCGTAAGCAAATATGACGGCAATAAATTTTCAACACTGAGCGAGAATGACAGTCTTGTGAACAATGTTGTGTTTTCCATCAGTGAATTGAAGAACGGTGAGCTGATCTTCGGAACTAATGGCGGTATCAGCATCTATAACGGAAAGCGTTTTAGGAATTATACAGATAAACACGGTCTTCCGCATAACCGTGTATTTAAAGCGATCCAGGATAATGAAGGAGTGATCTGGATCGGCACAGCTGCGGGTGTCTGCCAGTTCAGGGAAAATGTTGTTGTGCCATTCGCTTCCGACAGCCTGCTGAACAATTCGATCGTATTTACCATCTATGCAGATAAGGTGGGGAATATCTGGTTCGGAACATTTGGTAACGGAGTGATAAAGTACAATATCAGGACAAAGCGCTTCAGCAACTTTACGGAAGAGCACGGATTAAGGAATAACAACGTAAGGGCCATAAATGAAGACATACAGGGAAATATTTATGTCGGGACTCTTTCAGGGATCAGCCGGATCACACCGCAGGGAACTATAGAAAGGGTAAACATTCCCGGTGAAGGAGACATTGCATTTACTGATATTGTTGCAGATAACAGGAATAACATGTGGCTTGCCACAAGCAACGGTGTTTACAAATACAATGGCTACACGTACAGGATTTACAAGGCGAAGAACGGGCTTGCCAGTAATGATGTCTATTGTGCTTTCCAGGACCGGGAGGGTAACTTCTGGTTTGGAACCCCGGGGTTTGGCGTTTCCAAATTTTCAGGTGAAGCATTTGTTTCTTATTCTGCGAATGACGGCCTTCCAAGTGATTATATCAATTGTCTTTTCGAGGATTCTAAAAAGAACATGTGGCTCGGGATCAAGGGTTATGGAGTTACAAAGCTCCGTAATAACGAGTTCACCACGTATAAACTGAATGTTAAAGACCTGGAGCATTCGCTGGTTGACAACGAGATCCAGGCAATTGGCGAAGACGACAAGGGCAATTTATATTTCGGTAGCATTGCAGGGTTAAGCGTGTATGACGGGAAGAATTTCCGGAACTATTATGAAGATAACGGGTTACCGAACAAGAACGTTTATGCCATTACGAAGGACCACCTTGGCAGGATGTGGATAGGAACAAACAATGGCCTTTGCTATTTTAAAGAAGAAGAGATCGTTGAAGTTCCGGAGATAAAAGCGCTTGGTGCCGCGCAGGGAACAGTTCCGGTCTTCTGCATTTTTGAAGACCGCGGCCGGAATTTATGGATTTCCACTGAAGATGGCGTAATAAAATACAATCGCAAAACAGCTGTTAAATACGGGAAGGCAAATGGATTTACTGACAAACGGGTGTTATCGATCGCGCAGGACAAGAACGGGTTCATGTGGTTCGGTACCAGTGAAGGCGTATTCAGTTATAATTTTTCAAGCTTCGAACGGATAGATCAGAACAATGGTCTTGCTGCGAACAAAGTGTACCTGATCGCAACCGACAATAACAATAACCTTTGGGTGGGTACAACAAAAGGCATTGACAGGATAGACCTTGGGATCTTTCATGCAGAAAACAAAATTGACATCAAGCATTTCGGGAAAGATGACGGATTAAAAGGAGTTGAGTGCAACAGGAATTCCAAGGTCAGGGATTCAGAAGGCAACCTGTGGTTTGGCACCATTAAAGGTGTTACGGTGTATAACCCTCACCACGACAGGATCAACCACAAGGAAGCCCTTACCAGGATTACAGGGATCAGGCTGTTTTTCCAGAATGCCGAAGAAGACCTTAAAAAATATTCGGCATCAACAGACAGCATCAGCCATCTTCCAAAAGGACTTGTACTGCCTTACGATAAGAACCACATCACTTTTGATTTCATCGGTGTTTGCATCACAAACCCGAATAAAGTAAAATACCAGTTCCGGCTGGAAGGGGCGGATGAAGACTGGTTCCCACCTACCTCAAAAACCGAAGCCACCTATTCTTCCCTTCCTGCTGGTGACTATGTTTTTCACCTGAAGGCTATGAATAATGACGGGCTCTGGAACGAAAGGGATGTTACATTCAAGTTCAGCGTGCTGCCGCCCTGGTATAAAACATGGTGGTTCTATACAATTGTCGCCATTGTTGCAATGGGCAGCATTTATCTCTTCATTGTAGTCCGGACACGAAATCTCCGGAAGGCAAAAGAAGCGCTTGAACAGGAAGTAGAATTACGGACTTACCAGCTTCGCCAGGAAAAAGAAAAAGTAGAAGTGATCAACAAAGAGGTGATAGAACAAAAGGCGATCATTGAGGCGAAGAACCATGATATTACCGACAGTATTAAATATGCGAAGAATATCCAGGAAGCATTATTGCCTCCATTGCAGAACCTTTACAAAGAATTAAAGGAAGCATTTGTTCTTTATCAGCCTAAAGATATTGTGAGCGGGGATTTTTACTGGTTTGCCAAAAGAAACAATAAACGGTTTGTCGCATCTGTAGATTGCACCGGCCACGGTGTTCCCGGGGCGTTTATGAGTATCATAGGGAATACTTTATTAAATGAAATTGTTACGGAGAAGAACATCACGCAGCCGGCCGGAATACTTGATGAGCTGCATGCAGGTGTAAAAACCGCGCTGAAACAAAGTGAAAGTGAGAACGAAAGGCGGGACGGGATGGACATCGCACTTTGCTCACTCAACGAAGAAGGGAACATCCTGGAATATGCAGGCGCGAACCGCCCTTTATGGATCTTCAGGAAAAACAAAACCGGTGGGGAAGCTTTCGAAATGATCAAGGCGAATAAGTTTCCTATTGGCGGCATGGAGCTTCATGAAAATGAAAAGCGCAAGTTTACCAATCATTTTATCCCGGTGGAAAAAGGGGATATGATCTATATTTTTTCAGATGGATATGCAGACCAGTTCGGGGGGCCGAAAGGGAAAAAATTCATGGTCGGGAATATGCAGAAGCTTGTAGAAGAAATTTATTTAAAACCTGTGGAGGAACAAAAAACCATTCTTTCGCAGGCCTTCCATAACTGGAAAGGAACCCTCGAACAGATAGATGATGTGCTCGTTATAGGTTTCCGTATTTAAATCCCCGCCCTCCCTCTTATTGGCTAAATATTTGTTATTTTTGCAGGAACAAGATTAGTGCAAAAGATATATGTTAAGGCAGGTCCAGTCACAAAAATTATTACAAAAATTATCTCCGCAGCAGATCCAGTTGATGAAACTGCTCCAGCTTCCTACTATTGCCCTTGAGCAAAGGATCAAAGAGGAAATGGAGATGAACCCTGCCCTTGAAGAAGGTTCCGAGACAGATGATGAACCGCGTGATGAATTTGAGAATGATGAATACGAGGAACCAAAGAGCGATGATAACCAGCGTGATGATTTCGCCCTTACAGATTACATGGATGATGATGAAGGGGCTTCATACAAGCTAAAAGCAAATAATACCAGCCCGGACGAAGAAAGAAAAGAGATTCCTTTTTCTGTAGGACTAACCTTCCAGGACATGCTTGAAAGCCAGCTGGGCATGAAAGCACTCGATGACCGTGAATACCAGATCGCCAATTACCTGATCGGCAACCTTGATGATGACGGTTACCTCAGGCGGGATCTTGCATCCATAGTTGACGACATCGCATTTTCCCAAAACATTGTGACGAATGAAAAAGAACTGGAGGAATTATTAAAAGTGATCCAGGACTTCGATCCTGCCGGGGTTGGTGCACGCGATCTCCAGGAATGCCTTTTGATCCAGCTTCGCAGGAAAGAACTGCAGTCCATGATCGTTGAGCTTGCAACTGAAATAGTTGAAAAGCAAATGGATGAATTCTCCAAAAAGCATTATGACAAGATCCAGAAGAAACTTGAAATAGATGATGAAACACTGCGGGAAGTCATTAACGAGATCCTGAAGCTGAATCCCCGTCCCGGAAACTCAATGGCAGACGGCCAGAAAAGCTACCAGCAGGTAATACCTGATTTTACGATTGCTATTGATGAAGGCGAACTATTGCTTGGCCTGAATTCCCGCAATGCACCTGATCTTAAAGTGAGCCGCGAATACAACCAAATGTTCGAGGAATATTCCAGGGCAAAAGACAAGGTAAATAAGGAAGCTTCTATGTTCATCAAGCAAAAGCTTGACGGGGCAAAATGGTTCATCGATGCCATCCAGCAGCGGAATCAAACACTGCTTTTTACAATGAATGCCATTATGGAATACCAGAAGGAGTATTTCCTTACCGGTGATGAAACCCTGCTCCGGCCGATGATCCTCAAGGATATCGCAGAAAAAGTCGGTTTGGACATTTCCACTATTTCACGTGTTGCGAACAGTAAATATGTGCAGACACCATTCGGAACCTTTCTTCTTAAAACATTTTTCAGTGAATCACTTTCAACCGATAGCGGGGAAGAAGTATCAACAAGGGAAGTAAAAAAAATCCTTTCGGATTGCATAGGTGCGGAGAATAAAAAGAAACCGCTTACAGATGATAAACTCGCCAAGATCCTGAAAGAAAAAGGATACAATATAGCCAGGCGCACTATTGCAAAATACCGTGAACAGCTGGAAATCCCTGTAGCCAGGCTGAGAAAAGAACTTTAACCTTCCGGCATTATTCTTTAATTTAAATCCTTTGGAAACCCGTATTGCCAAGATAATTTCTGTAGTATTTCATCCCCTGCTGATGCCGACATACGGCTTTCTGCTGATCTTTAGCACTAATAATTATATTGCTACATTCACCCCACTGAACCTGAAGCTCGTGATACTTGGGATAACCCTTGTTTTCACATTCCTGCTGCCGGCATTTAATGCACTGATCCTCTTAAAAACTGGCAGGATAAAAAGCCTGGAGATGGAATCTTCCCGTGAAAGGGTCCTGCCTTACTTAAGCACCTGCTTTTATTGTTTCGCCTTATTCTATCTTTTTAAAGATGCGGATTTCCCCCCGGTATTTGTTATCGTGATTCTCGGAGCAGCTGTATCTATCTTGCTGACGTGCCTTATCAATTTTAAGTGGAAAATCAGCGCCCATGCTGTAGGTGCAGCGGGAATTATCGGGGCGGCAATGGGTGTTTCCCTCCGTTTAATGATCGATCTCAGGCTGATCATCATCATTACCCTGCTGACAGCCGGCTGTGTGGGATTTGCGAGGCTGAAGCTGAATGCTCATTCGCCTTCGCAGGTATATTCAGGATATTTACTTGGTTTTATGGTGGAGTTCCTGCTGATGTTATTTTATTAATCAGTACAGGAGAAGGCCGACACCAATCGAAAAAGGCACCATCCCCGGTTCTCCTCTTCCTTTCAGGAATAATTCCGATAAAGCATAAAATGCCTGGATATTGTAACGGTCATAACCTATCCTGAAAGTGGCCCCGTACCGGAATGGGTTTATATTTTTGATCTTATACACTTTTATCTTTCCTTCAGCATCTTCATACTTTGTGTGCACATTATAAAGATACCCGGCCTTAAAGCCAAGGGAGGTTTTGAATTTATGATTACCGCGTGTGCGGACCCTCAGCTCCAGCGGAATCTCAAAATAATTAAGTGAAAGCTTATTTGTATTGTATTTAGTATATATCGGCTCAAACGAAGTGTATTTACCATCCAGGGAATATACAACCTTGCCATTCGTATGAACATCATGCGTACTGAAACCCGCACCAAAAGCAAGACTTAAGGGACCGTAACCTACAGGGTAATCAAACATAAAATACACGTTGCCCCCTAATGAATAGGCCTTGGGCGCAATCCCAGAAGGGTAATGTGTGAATCCGTCATAGTTAAAATCAACCACTATCCGGTCTTTCGGATCAAGGATTTTGCGGATTGGCTTGTCTTTAACAACAGTATCCGTTTGTGCGGCAAGGCTACCTGCAGCAATAAAAAAAAAGATAATGTTATATAACTGCCTTCTCATTTCCATTAGGAATGTTCTGCAAATATAACATTATCTCCTGTATGCTATTTTATTTTACTATGTACCTGTAGCGGGAAGTGAAACCATTTTATGAACCTGTTCCAGCAGATCGTCAAAATCAATGGGCTTTTCAAGAAAAGCATATGCACCCAGGTCCATTGCCGAAACCCCGGCTTGTTCTTTACCTAGAGAAGATATCACAATCACCGGTATGCGGTTAAAATAAAACTGTTTTAATAATGATAATAAGCTAAGACCTGAAATATCAGGCATCATAATATCACTTATAACACCATCAATTTTATGTTTATCTATGAGATCCAGGGCACTATAAACATCACTGGCCTCTATCACTTCATAATTATTCGCTCTTAGCTTAAAAGATATTGCCCTTTGAAGCAATTTATCATCATCTATAACAAGAATTCGTTTCATTATTTCCCCCTTTTTAATTGTAAAGTTACGGCTAAACCAAGCCCAAATTTGCCCCTTTTCGATGACCGGCCTTAATTAGAAGATAACCGGCATTGCTCAATGATCTTTTGCATGAGTTCATTTTCTTCATAAGGTTTCGAAATATAGTCGTTCATCCCTGCACTTATACATTTCTCACGTTCCGCACGGATTACATTCCCCGTAATAGCTATTACCGGAACCATATTCCCCTTTTGCCGCATGTTTACCGCCACCTCTATCCCGCTCATTTCGGGCATCTGGAGATCCATCAAAACGACATCAAACTGTCCCGTCATGATCTTTTCAAGCGCTTCTTTTCCATTTGCTGCAGTTTCCGCAATAATTCCATAAGATTCAAGAATGTGTAAAGCCAGGAATTTATTCATCTCGTCATCATCTGCTACCAGGATCCGCTTACCTGTGAGAAGGTGGGCATTCTTTAGGTCTTTTGGGATATTTCCCTGTTCGGATGAAATGCCCGAAGCTACGGGATAGCTGATTTCGAACCTGAAAACCGAGCCCTTTCCTAAAGCGCTTTCCACTTCAATTACACTGTTGTGAAGCTCCACTAATTTCTTTGATATGGCAAGCCCAAGACCGGTGCCTCCATATCTCCTGGTCACACTGGAATCGGCCTGTGTAAATTGCTCAAAGATTGTTTTTTGCACCTCTTCGGCAATGCCGATCCCGGTATCACTAACCTCAAACATAATTGTTTGTGCATTGGGTTCACCGGGGAGTACGCTGCATTTCAGCGCAACCATCCCCTTTTCCGTGAATTTTAGGGCATTCCCCGTTAAATTCAAAAGTATCTGCTTCAACCTTACCGGGTCGCCTATTACCTTTTCTGCAAGCGCCTCATCAATTTCCATCTCAAATGCAACACCTTTCTTTTCTGCGGAATTCCTGAATGCCGAGCTGACATCATCAAACACTTCCCGGATTGAAAAAGGGATGTTTTCCAGGGTGATAATACCGGATTCCATTTTCGAATAATCCAGGATCTCATTAATCACGGTGATAAGGTGTTTTGATGAGTTTTTAATATTCAGCATGAATTTTTGCTGCTGGTTATCAAGACCGGTTTTTAGCAGTTGTTCGGAAAAACCCATAATAACGTTCATTGGCGTCCTTATTTCATGGCTCATATTGGCGAGGAATTCCTCTTTGGCCTTAGCAAGCCTTTCGGTATTGCGTTTTTCCCTCAGGAGTTCGATCCTTAGCTTTTCATTGAAACTGACTTCCCGGTAAACCACAAGGCTGAATAAAACGATTGCAAGCATTCCAATCAGTATCAATGTCGTGAGGATATTTGCGGTCTGGTTAGTTGTTTGTTCTGTCAGCCGATGGATCTTTTCGACAGACTCATCAATTTCAAGCCGTTCAAGTTCAGTTGAAACCGCACGAATACTGTCGTGCACTTTATCGTCCTTATCAATCAGTAGCAAATTTTCTTTCAGGTACTGGTTTGCCTTTACAGACTCATTGTGCTCGGCCTGCTCCAGCATCTCTTTCATGTAACCGGGCGAAAACGCTTCTTCCTTTTCAGGTCCGGGCCGGGAGGGCTTGATTGTATCAGCCGGTACTTTATTCTTGTTCCTTTCCCGGGAAAACAACCGCGTGAAAAAACCTTTTTTTTCCACCACCTCAACGGAACCTTTATTTTCAGAAATTGACGGGAGGATAGGTTTTTTCTCGGGAACAGCAATCCTTTTGATAGCAGCAGACAATTCCTTGCCTGAGCTGTAAGCGTTTGCCAGTTCGATCCGCTGGCGTGCAATGTTCAGTTTTCCATTGACATGAACTGCAAGCTTTTCTATATTTCTCTTGTATTCGGGGTTATCGGCAGAAAGAGCTTCGAGTTCATTAAGGCTGATGCTGATCTCTTTTATACAGCTATCACAGCGATAGAGAAATTCACGGTTTTTATTAAGCGTATATTTCTTTACATACGATTCCGTTTCCTCTACCTTTGCAAGCACGTCCTTCCGGAATACATACTTCGGATTAAGTTCGGTTAATGTATTGAGATTGGTCCTGAGGGTTTTAAGATTATCATAAGTAACCCAATAAGCGATTCCCAATAAGAGAGCTGTGACAGCGAACCCTGCAATAACTTTAGAGAACACCCCCTTATAATTTTTCATAAACCTGGCTGAAATTTCATTTCTTTCCAAATGAGAGAAGAATTTCTTTTATTTCCTCAATTGCAATTTCCATCACCACCGCGATATGGGCAACGAGCTCCGTCACTTTATCGAAATCCGATCTTTGTTTGGCAATGCTTTCAAGCTGGTGCATATCGGGCTGGATTTCATGGAGGCCCACAAACTGAAGCGAAGGCTTCAATTTATGGGCGATCATGTGAATTGTTTCCCAATCCATGATCACCAGCGCCTGTTTCATTCTTTTCATATCAGTACCGGCCTGTAATACAAATGCATTAAGCATTTTTTGTTCAAAAGCGCCATTTCCCTTGGAAACGGATTTTAAATATGTAAGGTCAGTGTATCTTTTTTCGTTACTTGAGTTCATCTTGCACAGGTTTAATTAATAATTGATAAAAATTCAGGCCATCCGGCAGGAATAGTATCAAAATTAAAAACTCTGGAAGCAATTATATACTTAATTCGATCCCCTGCAGCATTCCATCGATGCCCTGTAATAATCAAAGCAGCCGTAAACGCTGCATCAAAGACTTTAATTTATTCCTGCTGACCGGGATCGTGTTATGATTGATGCTAATACTATTATCTTCTATAGCTGCTATTTTATCCAGGCGTACGATAAATGAATTATGGACCCGTGCAAAATCACTTGAGGGAAGGGTTGCTTCGATTCCCTTCATTGTGGAATGTATGGTGTATTTTTCAGAAGGAGTATGAATCGTAACATAGTCTGCCAACGCTTCAACATAAAGAATATTTCTCAACTCAAGTTTAATGAACCGTGAAGCTACTTTAATAAAAATGTGGTCGTCTATCGTATTGATAGTTGTACCCTTTTTATCAAAATTCCTTTTGGCTTTGGACACAGCTTTCAGAAAGCGGTCATAAGCCACCGGCTTAATAAGGAAATCGGTCACATCGTATTCGAAAGCTTCTGCCGCAAACTCTTTGTTTGAAGTGATCATGATCAATTCAGGCCTTGAAGCTGAAAGCGTCCTGATAAATTCCAAACCGGTCATTCCGGGCATCATCACATCTAAAAAAATAAGATCTACATTCCGCGTCATTACCAGGTTGGAAGCCTCCATGGCATTACGGCATGAACCGATGAGGTTCAATGTCACCGTTTGGTTCACCTTTTCTTCAAGATCGAGCCGAACCAATTCGTCATCATCAACTATAATACAGTCCATTCCCATTTACTTAATAAACAAAAATATGTAAATTCTTCTTACAGGACTGCTCATATAAAAAAAGACCGGCAGCGAGCTACCGGTCCTTCCTTTGATAATTTCAGGCTACGCTAATTTCGCTTCACAGCTAATAGTTGCATTTAACAACTTTGAAACAGGACAGTTTGATTTTGCATCTGCTACCTGCTCATCAAACTGATCTTTACTGATCCCGGGAACTTTTGCAGTAACGGTTAAACCGGAAGTGGAGATCATCCCCTTTTCAGCGTCAAGGGTAATCTCGCACCTGGTATCTATATTTTCAGGGGGAAACCCTGCTTTGGTCAGGTTAAAGCTTAATTTCATAGTAAAGCAGCCAGCGTGCGCAGCTGCAATAAGCTCTTCCGGGTTTGTCCCCGCACCATCCTCAAACCTGCTTCCAAAAGCATATTGAGTTTCATCCAGTACGGTGCTCTGAGTAGTGATGTGTCCTTTACCTTCTTTTCCGGTACCTTTCCAGTTAGCTGTTGCGTATCGCTTCATATTTTTTATGTTTTTTAGGTGAGTAATTAAATACTAAAACTTTATGCCTCATTCTTGGCTGCCTTGTTCAATACATCAAGAAAAATTTCTGTCTCCTGTGCACCCGAAACTGCATACTGCCTGTTAAAAACAAAGAACGGGACCCCGCTAACACCGATCTTACGGGATTCTGCGATGTCATTACGAACCTCTTCTGCAAACCGGTTGCTGCTGAGCATTGCTTCAAGATCCGGCCCGGAAAAGCCGAGGGATTTACCTAACAGGATAAGGGTTCCGTGATCTGCAATATTACTGCCTTCCGTAAAATATGCCTTGAACAAAAGCTCTTCTGCCTCGTCACCTTTTCCTGCTGCTTTTGCCATCTGGATCAGGCGATGTGCATCAAATGAATTTGCAACCACTGCTTTTTCCAGGTCATATTCCAGCCCTTCACCTTTCGCCATTTCTATCACACGGTCATTCATTGAACGCGCCTGCTCAAGGCTCCATCCCTTAATTTCCGCAAGGTATTGATTGATGTTCTTCCGCGGCTCTGTGACCATTTGCGGGTTCAGCTGGAAGCTTTTCCATTCGATATCGATATCTTTAATCCCTGATTTGGCAATTGCCGCTTCAAGCCTCCTCTTCCCTATATAGCAAAAGGGACACATTATATCTGACCAGATCTCAATTTTCATAACCTCAAATTTATACAACTAACATCCCGAAGCAACTCTTTGTTTAGTAAAATAAAAAACCTGCCGGAAACGGCAGGTTAAATTATCAGGCAGCTTCCCTGCCAAGCTCTTTAAGCATTCGGGTATGGGAAACAATTGCCTGAAAAAATGTGGGTTGAAGGTTATACCTTAATCCAAAGTCGAGTGCAGTCCGTTCCACAATATGAGAGATCTCCTTGTAATGAATATGGCAGATATTCGGAAAAAGATGATGTTCAATCTGGAAGTTAAGGCCTCCCACAAACCATCCCAAAACACGGTTATTCCTTGAAAAATTAACCGTTGTGTGCAATTCGTGTATTGCCCACTCGTTCTCAATGTTCCCTTCTGAGTTCAAAACCGGCTGATCTGCATTATCTGCAATATGAGCCATTTGAAATATAATAGCCATTATGAATCCGCCGGTAAAGTGCATTGTTAAAAACCCAAGTAAAACAAGCCACCAGCTGAAACCTGAAACTATCATCGGCAATCCGAGGAACAGGATCATGTAAAGTGATTTAAAAAGGATCAGCTTGAAGAACTCAAATTTAGGCCTGGCATTCTGCTGCTTTGTAAGGCCTTCATTGTTATAATCAGCAAGCTGTTTAAAATCATTACCCAGCTTGGCTATCGTCATGAGGAGATAAAAAAAGAAGGCGTAGATATACTGGAAACGGTGGATCTTCTTTAATGGCGCCTGCCTGGAAAGCCTGATGATCGCTTTCGTATCTATATCCTCATCATAGCCATCTATATTCGTAAAAGTGTGGTGTTTTACATTGTGCTGCAGGTTCCAGGTAAACGAACTGCCACCGATAATATAAATGGAATAGCTCAGGAATTTGTTCAGCCACTTCACTGAACTTGATGATCCATGAGCTGCATCATGCATAACTGACATTCCAACTCCCGCCATACCGATCCCCATCAAAACTGATAACGGAAAAATAAGCCATGTCGACATCGGCACGGTGAGTATAAGGATGAACGGCACCAGGTAAATACTTAACATTGAAATGATCTTCAGTCCAAGCCTCCAGTCACCTTTTGTTGATAGATTCTTTTCTTTAAAATATGCGTTCACATTCTTTCTTAAGGTCGTAGTGAACTGTGACCTGTCATTGCTGACAAATTTAATAGTTTTCATTAATTTTTGAATTTAGCCTCCGGGTAGGAAGTATTTTTATTTCCCGATACAACTGTGGCGTAAAACAGCAGAGGAAGAATTTTGTAAGGTGAGAAACCGGGTTGGTGTTTATATCCTCTTCTTCATTATTATAAAGGTAGGCATAATAAACACCTCCCTCCTACTTTATTCGACCAATATCTCACAAGGATTGTTAATTCCATGATAGAAAATCATACCAGTATATCCGATGGTGGCACAGTATTTAAGTTTATAAATTATAAAAACGTGATTATGAAAAAGATAAGCAATTATATCCTGTCGTTTATACTGATAAGTGTTTTTTCATTGCCGGCAGATGCCCAGACTTCCGCTAATAACTATGACCAGGCGCAGGCACAGCTGAAATCCGAAAAGCAGATGGAAAAAAGCAGAAGAAAACGCGAAAGAAAAGCAGAAAAGAGCAATACCGGTCAGTTAAGCAATGATGCGCAGCATGGCTGGCTCTTCAAAAAGAAAAGAAAAAAACAAGGAAGAAAAGAAGGCGGCAATTAGAAGAATCTGTGCAGGAGGTCATATTTAAAACTTAACCGAATGAAATTAATTTTACTAAGAGCTTCGTTTATACTTTTTCTTACTATTCGTCTAACCTCAATTTATGGTCAAACTTCCCCGGACCTGATCGTCAGCGGTATCGAAATATCGAATACGGTGGTTCAGCCCGGGAGCCTTGTTAATATCACATATAACGCAAAGAATATCGGGGCCGTACAATCCCCGTATTCTTATTCCGGTTTTTACCTTTCCGCTGATACTGTCCTGGACAGCAACGATCCGCTAATGGGATACGATTATGTAGAAGCTGTTAATGCAGGTGATTCTTCTTATAATTACTGTTCTTTCGAAATCCCGGTTTCCACGGCCAACGGCAGTTATTATCTTTTTGCAGCCGCTGATTTCAACAACATGTCTGCAGAACAATCCGAAGGGAACAATACTAAAATAAAACCTCTCTCGGTAGGCCCGGTGAATGCCGACCTTGTCCTGCAGAACATTACTTCTCCGTCAGTTCTTGTCCCGGGGCAAAGCGCTTCCGTGCATTTTAAATATATTAACCTGGGGATGTCCTACGTTACAGTCAGTTATATGATTGCCCTGTCCACTGATACTGTACTTAATCAGAATGACCCCCTTGTTAATTATCAATCATACAACTACGGGCTTTGGCAGAACCAGCCCTCAAACGTAAATTCCAGCATTACCATTCCTGCCACTACAGTTCCGGGATCTTATTATTTACTGTACATCGCGGATTATGATCATGCAATTGATGAAACCAACGAATCAAATAACATTAAATATTTCCCACTTAACATCGTACCGAAAAATGTAGACCTCCTTATAAGTGCCGAACAAGTAATCCCGGCTACGATAGCAGCCGGCAATAACTGTATTGTGTCTTTCAGCCTCGCGAACCTCGGAACCACAGATGTCGCTACCGATGCCACGGAAGTATTCTTTTATATCTCTAAAGATACAGTTTATGATCAGTCGGATATAGAGTTTTACCATCCATATTCGAGCAGCGCTGCTTCTGTCGCTTTGAATGATTCAACCGTAACGCATGTGAGCGTAATAAAAACCATTTCCACGAGTGTGGCACCGGGAAATTATTTCCTGCTGATGCTGGCTGACCAGTTCAACCGGGTGGATGAAAGCAATCATACCAATAATTCATCCTATATTCCAATAACAATAACAGCCCCCGGATCAGAACCTCCTGCTGATATCGCCATCATGTCCGGCAGTATTTCCGGCAATCCTCTTACTGCGGGGGAATATGCAAACATTTCAAGCAGTGTTTATTTTCCGGAATTCCCTGCGGCCGCAAGTTACCTCCGCTATTACTTATCCAGTGATACCCTGCTTGATAATAACGATTATTCGCTTAGCAGTACCTATCTCGAATTCTCAGGCAATGATACCATTCACACCAATTATTCCTGTCAACTTCCTGCTAATCTTGCAGGCGGTCAGTATTATCTCGTACTTGAGCTACCTGTCCCTGCTAATGACCCTGTTGCTTATAATAACCGTAAATTCATACCGACAATTATTACACCACCTGATTTTGACCTGCAGGTGAATGCACTTTCTATAGCGTCCTCAATAATCTGCCCGGGTAATCAGCTCACTGTAACTGCTGAAGCCTACAATGTCAGTGTCGGACAACCTGGATCTTTCCAGGTGGCATATTACATTTCGAATGACAGTTTGCTGGACAATGGTGACCTTCTTTTACAATTCAATTACAATGGCTTCTACCAGCAAGATACAATCCGGATGGCAGCCTCTGTTAAACTTCCTCTGAACATAGGCTATGGAAATAAATATATCCTATGCCAGCTCGACAAGACAAACATAATCCAGGAAATAAATGAAAACAACAATGTGGTTAAATTAGCAGTAAATATAGTACCGCCGGACATTGACCTTGCTTTCCATATTCCATTCCCTGGCGTAAATAATCCTTATACACCCAGCTATATACAGTGGACTGAAAATATTATCAATGCAGGAACAACACCTTCCAACCATGCGTATGTTTCCTACTATATATCCCAGGACACAATTCTTGATGCTTCTGATGATTACTTAACGACAAAAGCCATCGGGACCATAATTCCAGGTGGCAACTCTAACTATACACACAGCTGGTGGCTTGGAAACCTGTCTCCGGCAGGCAGCTTTTATCTTATAAGCCGTATTGATCCTTATAATGATCATGTGGAGACCTATGAGAATAATAATATAACATGGACTTACTTTCAGCAACCGCCACCGCCAAGTATCGAGCTCAGCCTTGCTCAACCGGTATTAAGTAAGAGCGCTGATGTTTTCCAGTCCCCGGTGAGGATCACATGCAAACTTTTAAACAATGGGATTTCACGTACGGGTAATGTGACAACCAAATACTTTCTTTCTGCAGATTCCCTTTTTAGCAGCAATGATATACTGCTGAAAGATTATTCCAGTTATAACCTTAACCCGTTCGGCAGCGATGCCCAATCTTTCGACATTAATTTCCCATACAATACTGTTCCCGGGAATTACTATATAGTTGTTGTGACTGATCCCGACAACATAGTACCTGAAAGCAATGAAAACAATAATAAACGGGCAATCCCCTACTCCATCCTAGCGCAATCAATTGACTTTTCACTGAATACTCCGCTTGTGACACCATCTGCAATGATTGCAGGAAGAAGCACTTCCGTTTATTTCAACAATGTTGCAACCGGCAACTTTATCTCCAGCAATATTAATCCCCAGGTAGGTGTATTTCTATCTGCGGATACGATTGCGGATGCAAGTGACATTGTCCTTGGAAGCATTTCTTATCAGAATTCTGTAATCATCCCCTTATCAGTACCGGACGGCAGTTACTACGTTCTCATCATAGTAGACAACAACAATTATTTTTCAGAGACAAATGAAGCCAACAACAGCATATGGTACCCTGTGACCGTGCAGCATGAGCCCCAGGGTATCGATTTAGTGATCGGTTCTGCAAGCAATCCATCAACAGCTCTGGCAGGGACCCAGATCGTTTTCACACATTCGGTAAATAATATTGGCCCCACACCTGTTTACGATCCTATCGTAACCGGATTTTATCTTTCAACAGATTCTGTCTGGGGAGAAGCTGATGTTTTTTTAAACAGGGTTTATCCGAACTACTATTCTTCTGTTTCATACCTGGAAATCCCGGAAAACATAATCCCTGGTAATTATTATATTATGTATTTCGTGGATTATCAAAGTACCTATGGTGAAACAAACGAATTTAATAATACATACGGAGTTCCGATAACCATACTCCCTTCTGATATCGACCTTAGCATCATCCAGCCCATGCTGCCTGATACGTTGAAAACACACAACCAGGCGAACATTACTTTTAAAGTTAAGAATTCCGGAAGCTCTGTTTCGCCTGCATTTTCAACCTCTGTTTATCTTTCAACGGATCCTCTTTTCGGTTATTCTGATGAGGCGATTGGCGGCACCTACAGCTCTACCGTAAATGCGAATGATTCGGTAAGCCTTAGCAGCATGCTTTACCTTGGAGACGGAACTGCCCCGGGGAATTATTATCTGTTGGTGATCGCAGATCAGGCTGATTATTACGGCTCACCCGTAAATTATGTGGCAGAATCCAATGAGAACAATAATATGCTCGCTGTACCGGTATATATCGAGCGGGCTGATATTGACCTGGCGATAGCCGATCTGCAGGCCAGCGTTTCAACAGGGATCGCGGGAACAACTATTCCTATTGAATTTAAAGCAGTCAATTATGGAGATGATGCTTCAAGGCATTATTATATGAATTTCTATCTTTCCCCTGATACTATATTAAGCCAGGGCGATCAAAACATATCAGGTGGTTTTTCTTACCAGGTAAATACGATTCCGGGCAATTCCTACGTGGCTCTTAATCCATATGTTTCCCTCTGGGTTGAATCCTCCGGAAACTATTATATACTGGTGGAAGCAGATCGTGATGATGAGAATACAGAAACAAATGAATCAAATAATATCTCCTGGTATCCCATTACTGTTATCGTCCCGGATGAAGATTCAGCCATGACAAATGTTGATCTTGAGATACAATCTCCTTCCGCAGCTCCAAATGTAGCCGCAGGAGCTCATCTGACTGTTGGCGCAACCATTCATAATTCCGGCCCGGCGGCAGCACAAAATGTCAGGATTGAATATTATCTTTCTACAGACAATGTTTACAGTGCCGATGATCATAGCTTCTACTCCTCTCATATAAATTCAGTTTCCGGGGGAGGCAGCAGCACGAGATACGATCAGCTCTGGATCAACACACTCACTGCAGCAGGAAATTATTACCTGGTCTTTAAGACATACTGTTCCAATGCATACGATCGTGACTGGAACGATAACATCAGCATTGTACCGGTAACCGTTACACAGCCATTAATTCCGACTACCGATCTTTCAATGAGCGGGGCACTCACCGGAACAGCTCCTGTTTATCCGGGCAGTGTTATCGGCTTAACTTCCACTTTATATAACAATGATAATGACGGCACCGCATACCGAGTGAATTATTGCTTATCAAAAGACCTGTACTTCGATAGCTTTTACCAGGATGTGCGGCTTACACCGGAAAGTTTTGATTCCATCCAGGGAAATGGATCAGTGGTGATCAACCCTGTTCTTAACTTGCCTTTAACTGCCGAACCAGGGAATTATTTTATAATTGCCATGGGGGAACCCGGTTTTAATATAACCGACACCGATTCCAGCAACAACTTTCACTTTATCCCGGTCACCATTTCCCCTGCACATAACGACTTCTCCATACCAAGCGTGATCGTGCCCGGTGACACCATCGAGAACGGGAATACGATTGCTACCACACACGTATTTAATGGCGGGGCATCTGCAAGCTATCCTGCGAAGATGGCCTATTACCTTTCTTCGGATGCCGTTCTGAGCTCAGACGATATTTATCTCCGGATAAACACGCTCAACTCCATCTCAAGTATTGATGATACCATTATATCCCAGTTTGTTTCCCTGCCACCATATGTTGTAGCCGGAAATTATTATCTCCTGAATTATGCAGACCACCTGAGCCAGGTGATCGAAACCGATGAATTTAATAACATCAATTCCATTCCGGTGAATGTGGGCGTTATAGGCATCCAGCCGGTAACTGCCGGAAAGGGTGGAATAAACGTATTTCCGAATCCGACTGCCGGAAAATTCACTTTAAAAATAAATGAGACTGCAAACGGGCAAGTGGAGATCTATAATGAATTAGGAATAAAGATCAGGAATGAGCAGGTAAGAAATAACACCGGGACCCTGGCTTTTGACCTTGAGAATGTGCCGTCTGGAATCTACGTAGTACGATACATTTCCGGTGAAAAAGTCCTTACGACAAAACTGATAGTACAATAAGAGTTAAATGAAAAGCCCCGTTAAAACAACGGGCTTTTACCTACCAGAGGAGTATAACACAGGTATGATTTGAGTAGATAATTGCTATAGAAGATCATCATCCAGACCCTCCTCGTGCAGCATTTTATTGATTTTCCTGATAATGAATACGAATCCAATGAACCCCGATATAAGACATACAGAAAAGCCCTGTAATAAATACCACCATACTGAATGAGGATAAGACCAGAATTGCACCATGATTACGATTGGGCATATAAAGCTTATAATTATATAAGTCAATACAAAGAAAATATCCCGGGCATTGTGCCGCACCTCTTTGCCGGACTTCGGATCCATAAATCTCATTAATGCCTTGAAGCCTGCCACGATTCCAACTAAAGTCGAAAAAATCTCGCATATAAAAGTGTATGCTATATGCGTATCACTTTCGGTGATGGGCTTTATAAGCTTTACAAAATCACTAAGAATATTTAAAGTGTATATACTCATAATTCCCATCATGCTTAAAAGTGCTTACTTTTGAGTAGTACAAAGATAGATAGGTATTCTAAAAATAGTTCCCAGGGATAATAATGGAACTCTTTTACCTGGTTAATGTTTTAACTCCCGAATAGAAGATATGACTCCCGAATCGTTCATAACTTCCACTAAAAAAATGCTATAAATCTTACTACTCCTGAAACTCTCAGAGGGCGGGAAAAACAAAAGCCCCGTATTACGGGGCTTTTGCGGGAGTCGCGCTGACTATCCTTACTTTGTGGTGGGCCCACTTGGAATCGAACCAAGCACCCACAGATTATGAGTCTGTTGCTCTAACCGAATGAGCTATAGGCCCAAATTGCAATTCACTTTCGTTACCCGCAATTTCAGGGGACAAATATAGTAATTATTCTCCTTTTTCAAAGAGTACTGATTAAAGCAAACCGTTTTCATGGTATTATTGCGGCAGAAGATGGTCTTCTGGCGCAAGTTTTTAATAGGCTGAAGAATATGCAGCATATGAATACAGGAGATTTTAAGGAAATCACCTCAAAAGAATGGATAGTTACCAATGGCATCGGGGGATATGCATCCTCCACCATAATCGGAACAAATACAAGGCGTTATCACGGAATACTGATTTCGTCAAAAAATCCTCCTACAGAAAGGAAACTCCTGGTTTCTAAAGTTGAGGAACGGATGATCTTTAATAACCGTGAAATACTTTTGTCCACCAATCAATATCCCGGCAAAATATATCCCGAAGGTTACAAACTAATAAAAAGCTTTACCCGCATGCCGCTGCCCCAAACCATTTTTGAAGCACATGGAGCTGCTTTAAAAAAAACCATGTTCATGGTGCAGGGCTCTAATACTACCGTGATCGAATATTCCAACACTTCTGAAATTGGTTTCCAGCTATGGCTTAATCCTTTGTATGCCGGCAGGGATTATCATGGGCTCATTAATGAAAGAGGAGATTTTGACTATCATACTATAACCAACGATGGATTTCATTCTGTTTATCCTTATCACCGTTCGGAGCCGATACATTTCAGGCACACGGCAGGGACGTTCATAAAAGGCAGGACATGGAATAAGCAGATCCAATACTCTATTGACCTTGACAGGGGACATGATGGATCAGAAGATGTTTTCAGTACCGGCTACGTCAGCTGCATGATGCCTCCCGGAACAACCATTTACCTTGTTTTCTCATCCGATGAAGAAATGATGTACCATTCTCCGCAAGAATTAAAAGAAGCAGAACTTGAGCGAATTAAAAAGCTTGTTCCCCGGAATGTGGAAAATCCGTTTCTCAGGGATCTTATAACTGCCGGGGATCAGTTTATCGTAAAAAGAAATTCTACAAACGGCTACTCTATAATTGCGGGATATCATTGGTTTACAGACTGGGGCAGGGATTCCATGATCGCTCTGAGGGGACTATGTATTGCTACCGGTAAAAAAGAAATCGCTGCTTCAGTTATCAGAACCTTCCTGGAATATCTGAAGGACGGAGTTATTCCGAACCGGTTCCCTGATTACAAGGATGATCTCCCGGAATATATTACCATTGATGCAACATTATGGCTCTATATTGCAGTATATGAATATGACCTGGAATTCGGGGACACAGAATTCCTGGAGAGTATTTACAGCAGGCTGAATGAGATAATTGAACATCACATAAAAGGCACACTGAATAATATTCACATGCTGGAAAACGGTTTGCTTTCTGGAGGGAAGGATAATATTCCGCTTACCTGGATGGACGCCCGGATAATCGATTATTCATTCACCCCGCGATCAGGTTGCCCTGTGGAGATCAATGCCCTGTGGTATAACGCACTGAACATTTTTCAGCACATCACAAAGCGGACAGGAAAAACAGAAAACACTTATTACAATGAGTTGGTCTCCCGCATTAAAGACCAGTTCATTGCTTCCTTCTGGAATGCCGATCAATACCTGAATGACCTGGTGAGTGAAGAAGGTGTGCCGGACTCCTCCATGCGCCCAAACCAGGTTTATGCATTAAGCCTGCCTTTCTCCATCCTGGAGAAGGAACAGGAAAAACATGTGCTGGATGCAATAACAGAAAGCCTTTACACACCTTACGGCTTACGGACGCTGGATAGATATCATTATAAATTTAAACCCACCTATTCGGGTGATGTCTGGTCGAGAGATGCGGCTTACCACCAGGGGACCGTCTGGCCTTTCCTATTGCCTGAATATTTCAGCGCATACCTGAAGGTCAATGACCACTCGGAGGAAGCTAAACGGTATGTTGAAGAACAGCTGTCATTTCTCAAAGATCACTTCTACAATCACGAATGCATTCATGGTATCTCAGAAGTATTTGACGGGCTGGATCCTAAAGAAGGCAAAGGATGCATTCACCAGGCCTGGTCGATATCGAATTTACTGCTGCTCATTAAAAAAGAGAAGTTAGAAGTATAAAGTATTGCGAGAAACATTGTTTAGTAAATTAATCGATCGTTGTACACCTGAATTTTTAAATCAATTAGTGAATATATCTCTTTGCGGCCTGCACTCAATTGAAGATCACACACCAACTCATTTCGATTCCGGAAATAGATACATGACAGATATTTTGTATTTTACCCGGAATTATAACTCTGTTAGCTCTGTCGATGCAAGCTTTCTGAATAATGGGATATTTCTTATGCAAATTGACCTTTCCAAATACAAGAATATCATCTTCGATTTCGGGGGTGTGATCATCAATATTGATTATAATCTGACGGCAGATGCTTTTAAGGCAATGGGACTCACAGCATTTGAGGAACATTTCTCAAAAGCTAAGCAGCGTCAGCTGTTCGACCTCTATGAAAAAGGTGAGATCAGTTCCGATGATTTCCGGAAAGACCTGCAAGCTGCCTTTGCTGATGCGCCTTCTATCATTCATATTGACACCGCATGGAATGCCATGCTGCTGGATCTTCCCCAGGAACGGCTGGATCTCTTGAAACAGCTTAAAAAGACTCACAGGACATTTCTCCTGAGCAATACCAATGAAATTCATATTGATGCGATCTTCGCGGCATTGAAAAAAGAAAAAGGACTGGATGATCTCTCTGATTACTTTGAAAAAGTATATCTTTCTTACAAGATGAAAATGAGAAAACCGGATGAAGAAATCTTTCGCTTTGTGTTGGAGGAAAACCACCTTGATCCGGCCGAAACGCTTTTTATTGATGACTCTCCGCAGCATATAGAAGGCGCAGCGAAATCGGGGATTCATACATATTTGCTTGATGTGACCAGGGAAAGCATACTTGATCTTTTTGCTGCGGATAACTGATCTTAATACGAATTACAGATCTGGTTAGTTAGACTCAGGCGCACAGAAGACACAACCCTCATAGATTAACCTTCAGCCAATCTCCTGGCAAAGCTCGATCAATACGCCATTCGTTCCCTTGGGATGAAGAAAACAGATGAGCTTATTATCTGCACCCTTCTTAGGAGTTTCGGAAAGAAGCGTAAAGCCTTCTGACTGCAGTCGTTTCATCTCCGCATGGATATCTGCCACTTCAAATGCGATATGATGGATCCCTTCACCTTTCTTTTCAATGAATTTAGCGATCGGGCTTTCCGGGTTTGTCGCTTCAAGAAGTTCTATTTTTGAGTCGCCCATCATGAAGAAGGAGGTTGAAACGCCTTCCGACTCTACCTTTTCCAGTTTATACGGTGCTTTCCCAAACAGCTTTGTAAAAAGCTCATTTGAGTTCTTTAAGTCTTTCACTGCTATTCCAAGGTGTTCGATCTTTAACATATCCGTTTTTTTTTGATAAAAAAAAGATCCCGATATAATCGGGATCTGTCCTATTGTCCTGTTCTGTGGAAGTATTACTTTTTAATGAACTCGCCCATTTTATTGTCGTAGTTCAGGTAGTAAGCACCTTTTGCGAGGTTAGCTGCATCTACGGAAGATGCAAAACCTCTTTTTACAATATTACCAAACTGATCGAAAATTTCAAACATTGTTTCTGTCGGAGTGCTTCCTGCAGTAAATGTGATTTCCTTTGAAACTTTAGCCGGGCTGAAAGAAACTTCAGGAGCTGAAGACATGAAATCAACTGATTTAGAAAGTTTAGGCTGGCCGGTATAATCCACCTGCTTTACGCGGAATTGATTTTTTCCGGAGTGAGGAGCCACCTTAAAAGAATACGTATTTTCTGTTGGTGTACCGTTACCTTCAACTTCACCAACTTTTACCCATTTGTTCCAACGGAATTGTTCGATTGTATAAGTAAGTTTTCCTGTTTCACCTTTTGTAGTCCATTTGAAAGTCAGGTCTTTTTCAACACTCATTGCAATCACCTCAAATGTGCTTTTTGGTTTCAACACCTCCGGATTCAACACTTTTGGCTTGCAATCATCTTTATGTGTTATTTTAACCTCAACCTTATCACCAAGCTTTAACTGTAAATTCCTGAAATCAATTTCGAATGCACTTGATGCGATCTCATCTGTGGTTACATTCCCATTCACGCGGACTTCCTGAACACAAAAACCAACACCTGAACCTGCGAAAGGATTCTGAACATAAAGGTTCTTTCCCTGGTAGTTACCTTCCAGTACTATTACACCTGTTGAGAAAGCCGCAGTTGAAACTAAACTTAATATCGCAAAAAATATTTTTTTCATTTTATTTTTTAATGTTAAAAACAAGAACAAAATGTTTTTGAGGGTTCCGTATTTTCGAACGCAATATTATAATCTTATTTACTGAATTCAAAATAAAATCACATTATTTTTACATTTAGTCGCAAATATAGACAAATTTGTCTCCTTTTATTGTAAATCCATGATTTCAGAGGGAGTACATGAAATTTCCATTAATATTTGTATATTCGTGAAAGTTGATGTAATCTTGCAATTAATTTTTAGCTTAATTTATACGATCTTTTAACCCAATTCAGATATAATTTTCAGTTATGAAAAAATCCTTGTTGTTTATTCTTTCCCTGGCAGTTTTAGCCTCTTCCTGCTCAGATTCCAAAAACGGAAGCGGGTCGGACAGGGTTGCTAAAGGCGATAAAGTGTATGGCGGATCACTGCGGATAAATGAAACAGAACAGTTTCAGACACTGTATCCTTATTCTATCACAGATATCGGTTCGGCTCATATCGCCAACCAGATCTATGAAGGATTGGTTAAATTCAATACAAAAGACCTTTCTGTGATCCCAAGCCTTGCCGAAAAATGGGAGATGGATGCAACAGGCACAGTATATACTTTTCATCTGAAAAAAGGTGTTGTTTTCCAGGATAACGAGTGTTTCCCTGAAGGAAAAGGAAGAGAAGTAAAAGCCTCCGATTTTAAATATTCATTTGAGCTGCTGTGCACCGATACTAAAGACAACTCGAACTTCGCTGCAACCTTCAAAGACCGCGTGGTTGGCGCAAACAAATTTTTTGAAGCAAGCAAAGGCAAACCTAACGGTGAAATTGAAGGTGTTAAAGTTATTGATGACTATACATTAAAGATCACGCTTACCAAGCCAAGCAGTTCATTCCTGTATGTTCTCGCATCGCCTGCCGTAACGGTTATACCAAAAGAAGCTGTTGAAAAATACGGCATTGATTCTAAAGTAGGGACCGGGCCGTTCATGTTCGCTGAGAATGCGGCTGCCGACAAGGTGATCCTTAAAAGAAATGAGAATTACCATGGAGTTGATTCTCTCGGAAACCAGCTGCCATACCTTGATTCGGTGATCATCACTTTCCTTCCTACAAAGAAACAGGAGCTGGACAACTTCCAGAACGGAGACCTCGCTATGGTAATCGGATTGCCTTCCGAATCAATCAAGGATATGGTGGAAAGCCAGATCGCGGATTTCCAGAACAAACCGCCTAAATATGTACTGGAGCGTTCGCCCGAAATGGCAAGCCAGTATTATGAATTTAACCTTACAAAAGAACCATTCAATAATATAAAGGTGCGCCAGGCTTTCAGCTATGCAATCGACAAGAATAAGATCATTGAAGAAGTACTTAAAGGCGAAGCGTATGGCCCGGGAACAAACGGACTTTGTCCTCCTTCATTTAAAGGTTATGATATCACTAAGATTACCGGTTACGATTTTGATGCTGACAAAGCAAAGAAATTACTGGCAGAAGCTGGCTATCCTAACGGAAAAGGTTTCCCGAAAGTAAAGATCGAACTGAACAGCGGTGGTTCAAAAAACGCGAATGTTGTTCTCGAGATCCAGAAACAGTTAATGGAAGTGTTAAATGTAAATGTTGATTTTGAAGTTGTTCCACAAAAACAAAAGCTTGAAGATGCCAAATATGCACGTGCTGAAATTTTCCGTGCTGCATGGATAGCCGATTTCCCAAGTCCGGAGAATTTCCTTTGGACCATGTACGGTGGTTCTGTTCCTGCTGACCTTTCCCAGCCTTCTTACCCGAACACCCCGCGTTATAAAAGCGCTGAGTTCGACAAGCTGTTTGAAGCCGGGCAAGCTGCAAAAACACAGGAAGAAGCTTATGATAACTTCCTGAAAGCCGAGCAGGTTTTAATGAATGATGCGCCTTTGCTGGTTTTATGGTATGATGAGAACTACCGCCTGATCAAATCAAATATCCGAAACTTCTTTTCAAACCCAATGCGTTACAGGGACTATTCCCAGGTTTATCTTAAAGACGTAACCCAGCCATTAGGCGGAGCGGAAGCGAAAAAAGAAGAAGGGAAATAAAATGATTATAAAAAAACCCCCGCTTCGCAGCGGGGGTTTTTTGTTTTATAAAAATGGCATTTACCAATTATTATATTGTTTTAGGTGTAAAGAACACAGCAAGCTTCGATGAGATCAAAGCCGCATACCGTGAACTTGCAAAAAAATACCACCCCGATAAAAATCCGGATAACAAAGCTGCTGAAGACTTTTTTAAAGAACTGCAGCAGGCATACGCTGTTCTCTCAGACCGGGAAAAAAGAAGGAAGTTCGATCAGCGTTTCAGCTATTCAAATGAGCAGGAAATTAAAAGAAAACCTTCCTCATCCGTTCCTTATACAGGAAATGCTTATCAGTATGCCCAGCAGCAGGCGCAATATAAGCACAGGCAGCCTTCTGAAAACGGTGAAACAAAAAGGCAATCGAACCCTGACCGTTCAGAGAATTATTATATTCTTATAAGCATCGGAATTGCGCTGTTCCTGCTGTATTTTATTATCTCCTATTCGGCACAAAAGAATTCAAGGCCAGCAGTGAAACCTGGAAAGAAGACCGCAACCATTTCATCTAAAAAGAACCTTATTTCTTAAGGTCCATTTTCGCTTTTGAAACTATGCTGCAGGTAAAACGACTGATGCAGGTCAGGTCGCCTGCTTCATTGTATATTTTTATTTCCCAGATATGGTTCATCCCTTTAGTATGGACCGGCCTGCAGATTCCCGTTACATACCCCTCTTTCACCGCTTTAATATGATTTGCATTGATCTCGATCCCTACACCGATGAATAACTCCGGGTTAACCACCAGCCAGGATGCAATGCTGCCGAGCGTTTCGGCAAGAGCTACGGAAGCACCACCATGTAAAAGTCCGAAGGGCTGCTTCGTTCTGCCATCAACCGGCATTGTGCCTTTAATGTAATCATCGCCTATTTCCGAAACCCTGATGTTCAGGGAATCCGCAAGGGTTTCACGGTTCATCCATTCAAGGGATTCCGGGGTGGGATCAGCATACCAGATCTTTGTTTTTTCAGGCATTTTAATGTATTCCGTTAAGTAAGAGGCATAAAAACTGCTTTAAAAGTACACAATTTCGACCAATGCCTATTATATAGGGTTGCGCATGGCAGCAATCTCGGATAAAATGACTACTTTTGCACCTCGAAAATTAAAAGTACAAAATGAAAAACATCAGAAACATCGCCATCATTGCCCATGTCGATCACGGGAAAACAACGCTGGTTGACAAAATTTTACACACAGGTAAATTATTCCGTGAAAACCAGGAATCAGGCGAACTGATCCTTGATAACAATGATCTTGAGCGCGAGCGCGGGATCACCATTCTTGCAAAAAACGTTTCGGTTCGTTATAAAGGGACCAAGATCAATATCATTGACACACCGGGCCACGCGGATTTCGGTGGTGAAGTAGAGCGCGTTCTTAACATGGCTGACGGGGTTGTCCTGTTAGTAGATGCATTTGAAGGCCCGATGCCCCAGACCCGTTTCGTAACCCAGAAAGCGCTTGCACAAGGGAAACGTGTTGTACTTGTGATCAACAAAGTTGACAAGCCGAATTGCCGTCCGGATGAAGTTCATGACCAGGTATTCGACCTTTTCTTTAACCTTGACGCAACTGAAGAACAGCTTGATTTCAAAACGGTTTATGGCTCTTCCAAACATGGATGGATGGGTCCTGACTGGAAAAATCCTACATCAGATATTACTTATTTATTAGATACAATTATTGATTTCTTCCCTGAAGCACCAAGACAGGAAGGTACTTTGCAGATGCAGATCACTTCCCTGGATTATTCTTCATTCGTAGGCCGTATTGCCGTTGGCCGTATCCACCGCGGAGAAGTAAAAGAGAACATGCCTATCTCTTTGGTGAAACGTGACGGGACTGTTATCAAGTCACGCGTCAAAGAACTTTTCACTTTTGAAGGTTTAGGAAAAGTAAAAGCCACTGAAGCGATCAAATCAGGTGAAATTGTTGCGATCACAGGAATAGAAGGTTTTGAGATCGGTGATACTATCGCTGATTTTAATGAGCCGGAAGGTTTAACCCCGATTGCAATCGATGAGCCTACAATGAACATGCTCTTCTGTATCAACAACTCTCCTTTCTTTGGAAAGGAAGGTAAGTTCGTTACATCACGGCACTTGCGTGACCGTTTATTCAAAGAGCTTGAAAAAAATCTTGCACTTCGTGTTGAAGAAACAAACTCTGCTGATTCATACCTGGTTTTCGGACGCGGGATCCTTCACTTGTCGGTTCTTATTGAAACAATGAGACGCGAAGGTTATGAATTACAGGTTGGACAGCCACAGGTTATTATCAAGGAAATTGATGGTGTTAAATGTGAGCCGATCGAATATTTAACTGTTGATGTTCCGGAGCCAGTATCCGGAAAAGTAATTGAATACGTAAGCCAGCGTAAAGGTGATATGTTACTGATGGAACCAAAAGGAGATCTTCTTCACCTTGAATTCGAAATCCCGTCACGCGGTATCATCGGACTTCGTAACAACATCTTAACTGCAACTGCAGGTGAGGCGATCATGGCACACCGTTTCAAAGCGTTTGAGCCGTGGAAAGGCCCTATCCCTAACCGTAACAATGGTGTACTAATCTCAGGAGAGCAGGGAACTGCAATCGCTTACTCTATTGATAAACTCCAGGACCGCGGCAAATTTTTTGTTGAGGCAGGTGAACCAATTTATACCGGCCAGGTGATCGGTGAGAACAACCGCCAGGATGATATCGTGATCAATATCACAAAAGAGAAGAAATTAACCAACATGCGTGCTTCAGGTACTGATGATAAAATGCGTATGGCTCCGAAGATCAATTTCTCATTGGAAGAAGCAATGGAATACATCCAGGCTGATGAGTATGTTGAGATCACCCCGGGTTCTATCCGTATGCGTAAAGTTATCCTTGACGAAACTGAACGTAAGCGCCAGGAGAAAAAAATCTATAGCTAAGCTTTACTACTTATAGTAAAAACGCCTTCCCGGAACGGAAGGCATTTTTTATTTATGTGCTATTCAAAAATAGGTTTATTTTAGTATTTAAAATATCCCTTCAATGAGATTACTAAATGGAATATGGCCGGTTTTGCTACAGGTAATTGCTGTGCCCGCGTTTTCACAATCTGATACGATCATTACTTATGATGTAAGATCACATGTTACCAACCTCATTGCCTCTCAACCTTTTGATACATCCCTGACCGCTTCACACACCTCCTCCTTCCCAGCACCCGGCGGGCAGGTATCGCTCGACCTTTCAGCTCCCGTGAGCAACCTTTTTTCAGGTGCTTCATTCACCAGGCTTGTTCCTGCTGCCGAGTTCAATCCCGTAAATTTATATCCTTTCTCTGCCTCAACCCGGCTCATGTATTTAAATTCAGATACAATCAGCAGCGGATGCTGTTCAGGGATGATGATCTCAGAAAAACTGGTACTTACCGCTGCGCACTGTATCTATTCTTCCGGAAGCTGGAACGGAGATAGTATTCTTATTGCCCCGGCTTACAATAATGGAATGGTTGATCCTGCGTTTACCCCGGCTGTTGTGCGAAAATATTATATGTTTAAGTCTTTTTATGATGGGATCTTCTCTAAAGATTTTGCATTACTGGAGCTGAATCAGCCTCTCGGATCTCAAACCGGCTGGATCGGCATTGGTTATAATTCTGATCCTGCTTTTTATACGGACAACGTACTGCACAAACTAAGTTATCCGGGCATAGTGAATCCTTTCGATACGACCCAGATCTACAATGGCGATACCATGTATTATAATTATGGTTATGTTGACGGGAGTGATCCGATGTGGTTAACCGTGAACAGCAGTGAAGCCAACGGCATTCCCGGGCAAAGCGGAAGCTCTTTTTTTTACACTGATAACATGTCTGATTATTATTCACTGGGTGTGTTCTCATTCTCATATAACTACAGGCATTTCAGAATAAGGAATAATGAATTTTATGCCTTTAAGAATATCCTGGAAAATATGACTACTGACATTACTAAATCCGCTGTTACTGATCACATACGGGTGAGTCCGAATCCTTTTCATGATCAGACCTTCATATATCCCAGCAGTCAGGAAAAAGGCGCTTATATGATCTCGCTTTATGATGTTTCGGGAAAAGTCGTTAAAACACAACAGGGTGCCCTTTCGGATGCGATTCTCTTTGAAGGCGATGGCCTTCTCCCGGGAATTTACCTTTTGAGACTTGAGTATGATAACGGTGTCTATTCCGCTGCACGTATAATTATACAATAATGGCATCAGCATTCGGTCACGCATACGCGGCTTACGCAATCGGAGCTGGTTATCCTGACAAGCTCCGGAATTTAAAATTTCTCAGCATTGGCATCATCTGCTCCATTCTTCCGGATGCTGATGTGGTTTCCTTCGCATTCGGCATTCCATATGAATCGTTCTGGGGTCACCGCGGATTCACACACTCCATCGTGTTTGCATTTCTTCTCGGAATTTTTATCACTGCAACCTTTTACCACTCCGGCTCCTGGAATAAAACCGCGTTAAAACATGTCCTTTTTTTCAGCCTTTGCACTGCTTCACATGGTTTGCTTGATGCACTCACAAGCGGTGGCCTTGGCGTTGCTTTTTTTTCTCCATTTAACAATGAGCGGCTCTTCTTCCCCTGGAGGCCGATTCGGGTTTCTCCTATTGGTGCCCGCAATTTCTTCAGCGAATGGGGAATCAGGGTAATTAAAAGTGAAGCCATCTGGATAGGCATACCTTTTACTTTATATATACTGTTTATAAAACTGAGCAAAAACCTACGCAATGAATCTCAAGATCGAAAATGAACTGCTCTCCGTTGAAGTCAGTACCCTGGGCGCTGAACTAAGCTCAGTACTTTCCAAAAAAGAACAAACGGAGTTTCTCTGGCAGGGTGATCCCGGCTGGTGGCCGAGAAAGGCACCGGTCCTGTTCCCTATAGTCGGCAAACTAAATAATAACAGTTACGTGGTAAACGGAAAGAAATATGATTTAACACAACACGGCTTTGCAAGGGATAAGGAATTCAAAGTGCTCAGCCAGGGGGAAGATCACCTTGTTTTTTCATTGAGCTCTGATGCGGAAACATTAAAAGTGTACCCATTTGAATTTGAACTGCAGGTAAGGTATGACCTTATTGGAAACAAACTCACAACAACATATGAAATAAGAAATACCGGGAAAACAGAAATGTTGTTTTCTATCGGTGCCCACCCCGGATTTAATTGTTCTCTGGATGCAGCATCTTCATTTTCCGATCATTATCTTGAATTTGAGAAAGCAGAAGTCCTCAACCGCCATCTGTTATCACAAGGCTGCTTTAACGGTCAAACAGAAAATGTAATGGAACACACACACATTCTTGATCTGAATGAAGACCTCTTCCGCAAAGATGCGATCGTATTTAAAAACATGGAGTCATCGTTCATGTATCTTAAAAGCAGAAAAAAGGGTTCCTTACTTAAATTTGAATTCCGCGGCTTTCCTTATTTTGGAATCTGGACAAAACCCGGTGCACCATTTATATGCCTCGAACCATGGTGCGGAATTGCAGATAATACAACTCACAAGGGAGAACTGAAAATTAAAGAAGGGATCAATAGCCTGGGGGCAGGAGAGAATTTTACCCGTTCGTTTTCAGTGGAGATCTTTTAAATTTGGAAATAAGAAGATCTAATCGGAGAATCTGCTGCAGGCTAAAAATACTTCTATGCTTTTCTCGCCCGTTCCGCGGCATCCACTTTATTCAGCGCTGCAAAACCTGCAGCTGTTAAAAGGCTTAATCCGATGAAGAAATAAAACATTGTATCAAAACCATATGTGCTTGCAATTCCAAGGCCGAGCAAAGGGGCCGCGATGTTCGCCAATCCGTACGAAATAGAATACAGTGCAGAATATTGTCCCTGTCGCTCTTTTGCGGGTCTTGACAAAGAATAGTTCATCATAAAGGGCATTGCGAGGATCTCCGACATCGTAATAAGGAAAGTATAGACAATGGCCCAAAGCATCGCACCCTGCCCGAAATGCAACGCAAGGAGGGAAACAGGAATACATAATGTACCTGTAATGATAAACCGGAAGATATTCTTATGTTTTTGAAATGCAGCTACCAGCGGCATCTCTATCAATACAACGAGTAAACCATTCAGGGCAAGAAGCAAACCGATCGTATCTTCCGAATAATGGCACTCCCGGCTGAAATATTGCGGGATGCTCGCAAAGAGCTGAAAAAAGCACATTCCGTAAAAGGCTACCATAATAATGAACACAAGGTATTGCCAATCGCGGTAAGCTGAAGTACTGCGATTGGCCAGGACATTGTTGTCTTTGCCTTCGACATGTGCAGTATTCCTTGGCAGGTAAAAGAAGAGCATGGCAGCTGCGGCAAAGCCGCTGAATGAATCGATGACGAAAAGCCATTTGTAACCAAGGTACAAAGCGATAAACCCACCCATTGCAGGTCCGAGAGAAAAACCCAGGTTGATAGCAAGACGCACGAGGGAAACGGAACGTGTGCGGTTCTCAGGTGAACTGTAAACCGCGATTGCTTTTGAATTAGCCGGACGGAACATGTCAGCCGTAAATGCATAAATGAATATGATTACAGAGATGGATGCAGGACTTGACGCGATAAGCATTAATAACAATACCAGGCCGCTGCTGACCAGGGAAAAGATCATGATATCAAAAAAATTCTTACGGTCAGTAAGCCAGCCGCCTGCATAGGATCCGAGCACACTTCCTATTCCGTAAAAGCTCAGGGCAAGGCCTGCTTCGGCAATTGTAAAATGCAGGTCTTTTGTCAAATACAGGGAAGTAAAAAGCAGCACCATAGAACCGCTCCTGTTTATGAACATGGAAACAGACAGGATCCAGATGTTAGGCTGGATATTCGTAAAGGCATCACGGTATAAAGAAAGTATGCGGTACATATTTTTAAGATAAAAAAATGCCTTCCCGGAAATCCGGGAAGGCATTTTTCTGACTGGTTAAAAGATCAGCTTATGCGCCCGGTTTTGCGCCTTCTTTCACTTTTAATGTTTTGGAGGCATCAATCATAGTTTGCGCTGCTTTCTCATTAAAGATCTCGCCTTTGATATCTTCAACAAGGTAAGATGTTGTTCCGGCTTTGACAATAGTGTAAAAATGATATTCTGGCTCTGTAATTTCAGATTCCCAGAAAACAAGAGTAGGCTCATCCTTAACAAAGCGTTTGAATTTATTTACATCATTCCCCGCGATATCGCTTTTTGTAAGAGCTATGTCTCCTTCGCCTTCAGTCACAGAAATCTGGAAATCTTTACCCACTTTTATCTCTGTAGCACCCCACGACTGCTCAACCACTTCAAGTTTACCTTTAGTAGAATCCGGGACCATTATGGATAACGGTGTCCCGTTTACGGTAATGGTTGTTTCTGTCATTCCCGGCATGGAAGCAGTTGATTCTTCAGTCTTGTTATCTCCACAGCTTGCAAGTGTGAACATTGCAGGAACAGCTAATAATAAAAATAGTTTTTTCATTTGAATTGTTTTGTTTGTTTGATGAGCAAATATAATTTATATAGTTGATATGACACAGCACTTTGTTATCAGAAACAATTAACAGCAAGTATCCGGTTTTGATAATTAGCTACTTTTAGGTTTTGTTTAACTGCTGACATGAAACTTTACTTTACCCCTCATACCCTCTTCTTTATTCATCCTTTTAAGATCGCGCATGGTACCCGCACCTCAACGCCTGTGGTAATAACACGCCTTGAGCATAACGGCTGCACAGGGTACGGTGAAGCGAGCATGCCCCCTTACCTGGGTGAAAGCCACGAAACGGTCTCCGCATTCCTTAATAAAGCGTCCGGGCTTCTTAATGAAATTAAAGGCCCCTTCAGTATTCCCGGAATAATGAAGGCAGTTGACGAACTGGAAGGAGGCAACACTGCTGCCAAGGCAAGCATTGATATAGCACTTCATGATCTCTCAGGGAAGCTCCAAAGTCAGCCCTGCTGGGAAATTTTTGGTGCAGCCAGGTACAAAACACCATTTACCACGTTCACGCTTGGAATTGACGGACCAGAAGTGATCAGGAAAAAGATAAGCGAAGCAGAGGAATTCAGGATCCTTAAAGTTAAGCTTGATGGCCTCAATGACAAAGCAATGATCGATACAATAAGGAGCATCACTGATAAGCCTATAGCTGTTGATGTGAACCAGGGATGGGATTCAAAAGAAACGGCTATTGAAATGATCGAGTGGCTGAATAACAGGAATGTCTTGTTTGTTGAACAGCCTTTAAAGAAGGAAGATCTTGAATCGATGCTGTGGCTATATAAAAGAAGCCCTTTGCCATTATATGCCGATGAGAGTGTTCAGCGTCTTGATGACGTTGGAAAGATCAGTGAATGCTTTCACGGTATAAATATTAAACTTATGAAATGTACGGGCATGCACGAAGCCATGAAGATGATTATCAAGGCGAGAGAACTCAACTTACAGGTGCTTATCGGCTGCATGAGTGAAACTTCCTGTGCGGTATCAGCTGCTGCACAACTCACACCCTTTGCCGATCATGCCGACCTTGACGGACCGATGCTGATCAGGAATGATTTATTTGAAGGAATAAAATTTGAGCAGGGTAAAATAATCCTGAATGATAAACCGGGTATTGGTGTATCTCCTCAAAAATAAGAGAAAACGAAGGTTGCGCTAATAATATTTCTGAAATACGATGGAGAGAGGCTAGTCAGGGAGGAAAATCAAGTCAAAAAAAAAAGGCTCTTTCGAGCCTCTTTTCTTACTTTTTCTTTTTAGCTGCTTTTTTAGCTGCTTTCTTAGGAGCAGATTTTTTTGCTGCTTTCTTAGCTGCTTTTTTTGGAGCTGCTTTTTTCGCAGCTTTTTTTGGAGCTGCTTTTTTTGCTACTTTTTTTGCCATGGTTTTTTTGGTTATTAAATTATTTGATACGAAGTAAGAAAAATTATTAACACAAAAAAAATAAATGCCCTTTATTTTATTAACATCGTTCTGTTCATATTGTTAATATCATCAATTATATTAAAGGTTCTATCAACATCATTCATCAGGAATAAATTTAACCGTGTGATGAATGCCAATTAAAAATAAATTTCACCATCCTCTGAAAGCACTGATTATACAATAGATGTAAGGCTTCATTAAGATTTCATCAACAATAATAACAATGAACGATTGTATATTAATTTCAAAGATAATTCTACTTGAATAAACACATCATGATTTGTTATTCATTCAAAAATGAATTCAATTAAATTTTATAAACCTGGTGTTTCATCTTGTTGGCCTGATCAATAGTATCATTTTACACGCTCAAGCAACGCCATATAAAAACCATCAGCATGATGAACTTCCGGTAAATACCGTTTCTCACCGGCAAAATTCCAGCGATCACCAACTGTTTCAAGGAACCATTTTACCTGGTCTTCACCTTCACTTGGAAGAATGCTGCATGTTGCATAAACCATTTTACCTCCCGGTTTAACCATTTCACAAAAGCTTCCGAGGATTTCGCGCTGGATCTTTTTAACGCGTTCTATTTCTTCCGGTGTAAGCTTCCATTTACTGTCAGGGTTCCTTCTTAAAACTCCCAGGCCCGAGCATGGCACATCAAGAAGTAACCTGTCTGCCGAATCTTTTAATCTTTTTATAACCTTTGATGAATCTATAGTACGTGTTTCAATGATCTTCACCTCAGCCCTTGTTGCGCGCTTTTTTAATTCCGCAAGTTTTTTCTCTTTTGTATCCATTGCTATGATACGGCCCTTGTTCTTCATAAGGGCAGCAAGATGCAATGTTTTTCCGCCCGCACCCGCACATGCATCGATCACACGCATTCCCGGGGCAACATTCAGGTATTCGGAAACCATCTGTGATGCTGCATCCTGGACTTCGAACAGCCCTTTGTGAAATGACTCTGTGCGAAAAACATTCCTCTGGTACTTAAGTTCAATGGCATCTGGTGACCAAACGATCGGTGAGGTTTCCGTTATATTATCTTCTTCCTCCAGTTTCTTCTGGAGTTCCTTCGGTGTGATCAGCAACGAATTAGCACGAAGAACCATGCTGGGTTTCTGGTTCAATGCTCGAAGTGTTTTTTCCCAGGACTTCCCGAGCTCCTTCTCGCCCATCACATCCAGCCAGTCCGGCACTGATTCCCTGATCTTCCGGATCTTGCTGAATTTTTCCAATTGTGAAATCACTTTCTTTTCGGTGACATTACGGAAGTAATCGCTTTCAGGCAGCTCATACCCGTCAAACACAAGGTATGTACCGAAGATCATCCAGAGAGTATTGTCACTCAGCTTGCCTTCTGCAGCTGCGGCAGTTGTCAGCAGCCGCCAGTTCCTTATTATATCATAACTGACCTCGGATACAAAACTGCGCTCTTTAACATCCCATTTCTTATTCGCGCGCATAACTTTCTCGATCGCCTTGTCTGCAAAAACACCATTTTCAAAAACATCTTTCAGCACAGCAAAAATTGCTTTGATGTGAAAGATATGATGCTTAAAATAAAATCGTTTTACCATAATGTAAAAGTACTACAATTCACTGAACAATTACTGCTTCTGAATGCTCATGCAGCATTCTCCAAAAAAATTTATAATTTTGCATCAATGGTTATCACTACTTTATCTATAGGTGACCTCGTGATTTACGAACCGGTCACTGCTATCACCGATTACATCATTACAATAATCGCTTTGCTTTTTTATATCCGGATTAAGCCTGCGAATGAAACTGTAAAGAACTGGAGACTGTTCTTTCTCCTGCTGGGAATTTCCACATTGTTTGGCGGCACCTCGCATGCATTTTTCCCTGTTCATGACGGGTGGCAGTACAAAAGTTTCTGGCTCCCCATGCAGCTGATTAATGGATTTGCCATCTATTTTGCGCAGCAGGCCACCCTGCTCTCTGTTTTACAAAATTCGGGAAACAGCAAAACATGGAAGTATATTTATATTATACAATTGATCACATATATAGTTGTATTAATGATCGTGCAGAAATACATAGTGACAATCATCGAGAATGCGCTTGGCCTGATCCCTATTATGATCCTTCATCTCAGAGCCGGAACAGGAAAGGAATCGTATAAACTTATCGGGTACGGGATTGCGGTATCATTTATTACTGCAATCGTTCACGGCCTGAAATTTTCCCTGCACGATTACTTTAACTATAATGACATCGCACATATCTTTATTATGATCAGCCTTTATATTATGTATAAGGGGGTCAGACAGCAGGAGAGTTAGTTTTTGAATAATCGCGCTCAACAAGGCAGATCCGCGTTTTGTAATCCTTATACCATTCTGATCGGCCCGTCTGCTGTGCGATCCTGTGCTCCGAATGCATTTTCCATTTCCTGATCGAATCAAGGTCCTTCCAGTAGCTGACTGTTATTCCTGTACCCTCGCGCGCTGACTCGATGCCCAGGAAACCTTCTTCTCCGGAAGCAAGGCTGAGCATCTGCTGAGCCGTTTCTTCATAACCCTTGATATCATCATTCAATACCGAAGTGAAGATGACTGCGTAATAAGGCGGTGCTGGTGTTTGTGCTATCATATCCATTATTTTAAGATACTCTGGCAAATGTAAAACAAAACGATCCGTCTTTGCAAACGGATCGTTTCATAATATACGTAAGGAACTATTTACCCACTCTGACCTTTATTCCCTGCGAATGGCTCGAGAACTCCGGAGCATACATACATTGAATTGATGTGATGCCGTTTGAAAACTCCCCATTGTGGGAAACTACAAGCGGATATTCAAAAACATAGGTTCCTTTCGGTAAATAGGAGAAAAAGAAGTTGGTAGCAGCATCCCTGGTACTCTCATAATATCCGAGTCCGTCCTGCCATTTGTAACCGGAGATCACATTAACCGATTCAAACCCGGAAGCACGCATGTCCTTCATCTGGACATATTCCATATCACGATCCACTCTTAATTCAATCCTTACCTTCAGCTTGTCGCCTACTTTGAGCAAAGTGTTTTCCGACACAAGTTCAATCACCGGTCCTGAATCAGTATCCTTGCGGCGGAACAATTGTTTCTTTAAGCTTAAGGGTGTTTTAGCTGGCGTTATTTTATCAAGCTGCTCAAAATACTGCCAGTACACGCTACCCCAGCTTACGCCTTCGTCTTTTTTCGTTACCGTTATCTTCCCCATTCCTGGCTTGATATCACTCCCGCTCCAGGAGGTTTTAAAATATCCGGTCCCAGCTTCGGGTTTATTATCCGGTAAATCTTTCGGATCAACCTTTACGTCCCCCATCGTAATTTCAACATTGCTTTCTGTTGAAAGCCAATCAGTACCGCGCAGCAATAAAGCATAGCAGGCTTCAGTAGTTGCTTTCGTTGTTCTCCAATCCTGCGTCTGCTTGGATTTTAACAGCCATACTCTGAGATCGTCAACAGCCTTTTTATCATTCGCAACCTCATCGAATGCTTCGATCAGCAATGCCTGGGCCTCAACAGGGGCCTGGTACCAGTAATAGCCTTCATAATTATCCTTCCAGTACATTCCCATTTCTTCACTATGCAGCGAAGTTTCCTTTAAGGATTTTATAATGGCCATTGCTGTGCTTTTATCATCATACCGGTTCAGGGCAAGTGAGATCATTCCCTGCATATACCTGCTGTTTGACAGCCAGTACTTTTTAGCCTGCCCTTTATAATAATCGAATGCTTTCTGATTCGGATTGTCAATGGGCACATCTTTAAAGTAGCTTCTTGCATATAAATACTGGACCTGGAGATAGCCTAAGTGGTTCTCATCGATGTGGGCCTTATCATGTTTCAGGATCCATTCGTAATCTTCCCGGATCCTGTTATCAAGGTATCTTGCAGCATCCTTCACCATTTTCCATACATTGTTATCAGAGCGTATATTTTTAATACCAAGATGATCGAGATGTCCCATGCCTGTAACTATATGCTGTGTGATATACCGGTCATCCGGCATACCCTCAAACCATGGCCACCCACCGTTTGAAGCCTGCGATTTTTCAAGCCTGGTAATCGCACGGGCAAGTTCGCTGCTCATTTTATTCAGGTCAAACAAAAGTGAAACACGTTTTTTTCTTTCCGATTCATTTTTTGCATCCAGCACCCATGGTGTTTCTTCCAGCATAAGTGATTTGAGTTCCTGGTTCTTTTCAAGGTTGGATAAAAGCGATTTGGAACCGGGCGTATTCTTCCATGAGTCAAACACGGCTTTTATTTTCGGTGAAGAATTGGCAATGTGCGATGCTATGCTGTTGGCATAAAATCGCGAGAAAGTTTGTTCCGAACACTCATAAGGATATTCCATCAAATATGGCAGGGCCTGGATCGCATACCAGGCAGGATTAGAAGTAAATTCCAATGTTAGCTTATGGTTTCGAAGGGTTGTGGAATTATTGCTTTGTGTAATCAGCTTCTCGAAAAGGTAAGTATGAGATTCCAGGCCACGGACAGGAAGCGGCAGTGTTTCTGTAACAAGCATCTTATTAGTAAGAACAGGGACTGCCATCTCTTCACCATCCGTAAAGTTTCCTGCCCTGGCAACTATCTTATAAGTGATCGCACCGTAACCCTCAGGAATAGCAAGCCGCCAGCTCAGGGCTGCACTCTGACCTTTCTTTAACTTCACAGGAGTTCCTTCTCCAAAATTCAATGCTGTTATATTCCCGAGTTCTTTCGTGATATCCCGCATCGTTGACGCGTCATAAAGAAACAACTGCGCTGAACCGTCCAGGTCCTTCCCGGAAAGGTTATTTATTTTGGTGCTGAATTCGATCCTATCATTCTCCCTGAAGAAACGCGGGGAGTTCGGAACAACCATCAGGTCCTTCTGCGTCTGAAGTTCATTTGCAATTGTTCCAGTCTTAAGGTCCTTGGTGTGCGCAAAGCCCATCATTTTCCATTTGGTCAGAGCTTCCGGGATGGTGAATTTTATTATAACGCTGCCATCCTTATCGGTTTCCATCTGCGGATAAAAGAATGCCGTTTCAGCAAAATTCGATCTTGCAGCTACTTTTGAAAGGTCCTGCTGATCTTTTTTACCACTTTTTAAAACCGCAGTGTTCCCGGTCGCAGTAATCGCATCCGGAGCTGCTGCTGCATCCATGGGCATATCACCTTCTGCATCCTTTGATGATTCTTCACGAACCCCCCTTGATTTAGCCTTACCATTCTGTTCACTTTCATCAACTGAATTTTCTTTTACTACCACCGACTGAAGATTCAACGATTTAGAAACCGCGCCACCATAAGCCCTGTCATAATTCCCGTCTTCATAATACCCATAGTAGCCGGCATTATAGCCAAACCAGTTCAGCCGGTCGTAATACCTGTACGATCCCGATGGATAAATATTCCAGTCAACGCTATATAGCTGGGCGTTTACAGCACCGAAAGCATGGTTCCCTTCCCAGTGCAGGTTTGAATAATAACTGTTATAGATATTAAAATACCAGCTGTTCGGACGGAAAGCATCCAGCGAAGCATCGTATAAAGTGGCCATCATCTCAGCAGCTACCTTATCCCCTTTTTTATCCCTGATCTTTATTTTCCATTCTTCCTGCTGCCCGGGCTGCAATTTATTACGGAAGGTTTCAAACTGGATATCAAGCTCCTTATTCGTATAAGGAACGGTTATCACTCCGTTATTCGAATAGGAACGGTTATTCTTAATGAACACAAGATGAAATGCAAGGTTCCCCCGGTGCTTTTCTTCCACCGGGATCTCGATCAGCTTTTGTTCTCTATTAAGAGTAATGAATTCCTGATGTATTACTTTTCCTTTGTGCTCGATCTCATAAAGGACCTTCACGTTCTCTTCCCGGCTGCCGATAATAAATTTTGCTTTTTCCCCCGGCTCCAGCGCTTTATCTGTTAGCATAACAAACCAGCTGACCTGGTTTGAAGGAACATCATTTTCCTGGTTTGAATAGACAGTGAAATACTTTATATCTTTTACTTCTTCCCCGTATGCATCTTTGCTGTATGCTTCCATTACATACACACCCTGCTTCCATGCATTCAGGCCCTTCAGCCTTATCGAGTCATTCTGATGTGCATTTTGCGCCAAAGCTGAATTCTGCCTGTTCTCAAATGATGTTTCAAATACTTTTTCAGACTTCTCCCACTTATACATATTGTTTTCGTCACTATACTGATCCAATGGGAACAGCTTTTCAAATTCGTTTTTCGTCATGGTGTATTTATCCGGTTGAGCCCAGGTCCTTTCACGATATGCTTTCTCCGGCTCTTTTAGTTTAAATATCATTACCCTGCCTGCAGCAGGCTGGAACTGCCCGCTCATATTAGTGGTATGAACTGCGAACGCTTCCTTACTTCCTTTTTCCATCATGGCAGGAATGGAAACATCCAGGTTCAGGGCTGTGTATGCTGCGTTCACATAAGTTTGAGAACTATGTGTTTCGCCATTGATATCGGTAACATCGGCATAGACAGTGTATGAATATGTAGGCTGATACGACTTAGGAATACTGAGATCAGGGACAGCCTTAAAATCAATAAAGAAAGCACCTGTATCATTACTTACGGTTGAGCCGTTCACAATCTCCATTTCAGCCGACTGGGGATAATATCCACGCCACCAATACCACCAATACGGGAATGTTGCATTCCGGACCACTCGGTATTTCACTTCAGCACCATCGATCCGTGCACCTGAATAGGCGCTTGCAAATCCCGATAATTTAACGGTTTCACCAAGCCGGTAATTCCCTTCTACCGGTTTAAAGCCTACTTCAAATTTCGGACGTTTGTATTCCTCTACTGAAAATGATACTGTCCCGGTTCCGTTGCTGATCGACATCTGGCCATTGAGCACACCGGAAGGAGCGGTGAAGGACCCGCTGAATGTTCCGTACTCGTTGGAAGTAAGTTGCAGATCTGCCACCTTTTGATAATTCACATCATAAAAGGTCACCGTAGTAGATTCTTTCGGCATGATCGCATTTTCTTCACCATCGGTGCTGATCATTATCCCCTTAAAATAGACTGTTTGCCCCGGCCGGTAAATCCCGCGGTCGAGGAAGAAAAATGTTCGTGTATGCTTTCGCTTTTCTTCCTTATATGTCTTGTACTGATAGATCCCGTTATCCGTCTGAAGCTTGTCTTCTTTAAAAGCAGGGCCCAGGTCATACCTGTAAGTAAACTCTACATTGAAATTCCTGTAATCATTTGCAGGAGGAACATTAAAATATCCTTTTTCATCCGTGGTGTACTTTTCAGATCTTATATACTCGTACTTACGGCTTGTATAATTATACTTTTCATAATACAGTTGTGCGGTTACCCCTTTTAATGGCTCGCCTGATGAACGGTGCTGCACAAAAAAATCATAGCTCCCGTCATCCATCCTTCTGTTAACATAGCTGATGTTGGAGATCCACATACCTGCATAGGCTATACCGTTATTCTTATATGAAAAACTAGAATCTGAAGCCATAAGTACAACATAATGCCCAAGGCTGAGTCCCGGGATACTAATCTCTGTGGAATGTGACTGGTAATCTCCGTCATCGGGAAGATTTACGGTGAACTGTCTTACCGCTTTCAGCTTCAGATATTGCCTGACCAGTTCTTCACCGTAATAACGCTCCACCGAACGGTTATACTTATTTATATCCATTTCTGCTATCCTGACATAAACTGTTTTCAGGTTCTTATAAGTAACCAGGGCTTTTACAGGTGTGGAAGGCAGATCTGCCTTTTCGCAGGTAAATTGCAGGGAATGCTCTTTTATCCGTGCGGCCAAAGCATTGCAGTCAGCTGCGCCATCACTCTTGGGATATTTGGCCATGGTAGCTTCACACAGCTCCAGCGCTTTTTTATACATCCATTTAACAGACCTTTCAGAAGGCAGGTCTCCGTCAGTAAGCGGATTATACTGGTTTCCCTTTTCAAAATACACGTTAGCGATCTTAGCGTTTACCTGCGCGGAAGCCTGGTGAGCACTGAATTTAGCTTCAAGATCTTTGAGTGCCTGAAGATACAGACTGTCTTTTATTTCACTTACCGACTTATTTTTAACGAACGCCAGGCGCTTAAGATCAATATCGATCAGGGCCTGCGGATCCTTATCATCTGCATGAAAGGCAATCAGTTCCTGCATGTTTTTGATCGCATAATATTTTAATGACAATGTATCCCTGGATTCAATTTTCATCTTTGCAAAGTCATCCTGGTTCCAGAAATAACTTTCTGAGTTTAATTCGAACTTATATGCCGGCCTGGTAATGTCCGGTTCTTCATTCATGTAAAAATCAATTGCACGATGCGCCAGGAAATCGTAAAGAGTTGGCCTGAACTTCCGTGATTCATCATATTTTACAAGTACATCATCATAAATATTAAGAGGTGTCCGCTTCAGGCTGTCGGAATTCAGGAGGGAAGCCTGGTAATTCTTAATAACCTTATCGAAAATACTTTTAAGGTCCCAGGTGGTGATATCAGAATTATCAAAATTAACTGTGGTGCTCCTGTTATAGAATTTCCAGCGGTTGTTCTGATAATACTGCCAGTAGCTTTCCGCGATCATTGAATGAAGCACGGGCTTAACCGGGAATTGCGCTTCCGCAGCTTCCTCATTAAGCCTTGTCAAAGCTTTTTCCAGTGAGTACTCTTCCATCTGCTGCTCGAATTTCATCCGGTGAATGACGGCCTTTACAAATTGAGAAGAATTATTTTCGCTTTTTGCCTTATTGTAAATTCCCGTTACCACCTCATGGGCAGATTTTATCAATCCTTTTTCCTGCAGCGAATCTACTTTCCTCCATTCTTTTTCATAAGTACTTCCTTTAGGGAAGATAAGAAGTGCTTGCTGCATACCTCCTTTAAAACTGTAAACAGAAAAAGCTCCTGCAATACTTGCAAGAGCGAGAAGGGCAATGAAGAATATCCTTTTTGAAGCCATGATCTGGATTGGGTTTAATGGTTTATACCATTAGATGCAAATTAAATGAAAATTCCACAAAGGCAGGGGCAAAAAAAAGGCCGGTAGAATTACTACCGGCTCTTCTTTATTGTTTTATTACCCTGTGGTTCTTTCGTTTACCATTGAGTGTGGTCTGCAGGATATATACCCCTTTATCCAAACCTGCCGTATTAAGGCTTATTATATTACCAGCAGCCAGGGTCCGCTGTGCAACACATTTACCTGTAATATCAAAAAGTTCATACATTATTTCGTTCCCGGAAGGATTGCTTATCTGCAGAACATCGATGACAGGGTTAGGGAAAACTGACAGCCCCGCTTCATCAGGTACATTTGTATTCACCGACAATGCACTGTTAGTTATGAATATTGAATTGGCATCAGCAATATAATTCAGGTCGAGGTAACTGGTATTACCCGATACACAAACATGATATGTTGAATCCATAGGAAGGCCCGGGATATCGACATACAGTTTATAACAACCTGAAGGAACATTGCCAAACATATATACTCCTCCTGCATTGGAACGGGTGTATGCAAGCGCTTCGGAAGTTGAATTATCCATCAGCACAACATTGATATCCGCAAGAGGCATTCCCGCACTGTGAAGGTAACCATTGCCCTCTATTAAAGTTCCGGCAAGGGTGTTTGTCCCGACAAGAGAGGGGTGCCCCAGCAGGGTTATGTTTGCGGTAGTTGTATCATTGCATATTATCATTGATACGATATCTGCCGAATCCCAATTGACCACCGTGTCATAATATGTAGGGAATGCCAAAGGGAACATCATGCTGTCTGCTGTTGCCTGGATAATATAGTCACCGGCGGGAACGTTGATGAAAATATAATTTCCTCCCGTTATAGCAACCGAATCCTGCATTGGCATCTGCACTCCCGAAGCATAAGCAAACAGCTTTGCAAATCCTGTCACAGGGGTTCCGGCATAATTTACCGAGCCTTTTATGGCCATGTTCACACCATCAAGAGTAACTAATTGAGATCCTGAAGCAGAACATCCACTGGTTGTATCAGTAACTGTAACTGTATAGTTTGTAGTGTTAGAGACAACAGCACTTGTCACTTGTGAGTTAGGTGAGGATATTCCGGCAGATGGTGACCAGGAATATATATAAGAGGATGTATCATTGGTCATTACACAATGATGAAATCTTATCTGCGGACGAGCCATAGCGGCTTGAATAAATGGAGTTGCAGATGGGCACTGATCTTCAGCATCGCTTAAAGAATAGATACATGATATATATGACGTATTATCGTTCGGTGATACACTGTTGTTAGTGTAGTTACTTCCAGGATTTAATTGATTCATGCAAACTTCCACGATGATATTAGAATTTCCATCCCAGTCAAATGCGTTTGTAAAAGGATGGTGATTCCAGCCTGGCGCAATTGTAAATGACTGTGAAGGAAACACCGTTAAGATGCCCGCTTCAAAATTGGTGGCACTTGAATCAAAGCTTGTAAGGTTGGTACAGGTAATGCCAATTGAAAAATTATTATAAACAGAAATTCCACTTATTGAGGCGACATTAAAGTCAATCTGATCGAATTTTCCTGCCGTAACTCCTGCAGCTAACAATTCTGTAGCAGTATATAAATATTGCTGTTTAACAGAAGAGTACCAGTTACCATAGGGGGCGGGATAAGTTGTGTTGGTATTAGAAAAAGAACCTGTACCTACAAGTGATGCTGCAGAAGCAGCACAACCCACATTACTTAGTCCGCAAGTAACAGGAGTTGCTTGACCTGCAATTGCGCTTAGCTGAATACTGCTGCCTGAACATACACTTTCATCTGAAGCAACAACGTTAGGGATTGCTGGAGTCAGTCCCACAACCAACTGGACCATATCAGTAACACTACAGCCCGCCTGACTTGTTACAGTAGCTGTATAATTATAAGTCCCGGATACAGGTATTGTAGCCACGGGATCAGGCAAGGTATTATCATTAAGAAATGTGGCAGGAGACCAGCTGTAAGTGTAACCAGGCCCCGGAGATAATGACGACACATTCAATTGTGTGGGAGCACCTGCACAGGCGGGCGCTGAAGATGCATTAAATGTAAACGATGGAACAACCAAAACTGTAACTGTATCCATACTCACACAAGAGCCTCCTAAATTACTTGTTACCTGATAAGTGGTGGTAGCTGAAGGCGTTGATATAACATTAGCACAAGTATCACATGAAAAATTACTTCCAATATTCATTGGCGGACCGCTTAATACTGACCAAACGAATGAACTTCCTCCCGTAGCAGATAACGCAGCGCTTTGTCCGACACATAGTATGGTATCACCATTAGCGGAAGTTCGCTCAACAGATTGAACCGTCACTGATACGGTATCGCTTTTAGAACATCCGGCGGGATTTGTCACATTTACATAAAAAATATGCATCCCTGCTGAATCCAATGTAGCGACAGGATTAGCTATTGAATTATTATTCAGATCAGAGACCGGCATCCAGCTGTATGAATATGCACCCGTAAGACCTGTCACTGAAAACTGCACACTTTGTTCCAGGCACATACTGATGGCACTTTGTGTAGTGCTGAAAGTAAAATCAGGGACAACACTTACTGTTATTGTGTCTTTGTCCATGCATGAACCAGATAAGTTACCCGTCACCTCATAAACAGTTGTAGCAGCCGGACTAGCCACCGGATTGGCACAAGGGTTACATGAAAAATTGGTCCCTACCACTATCGCTGGTCCGCTAAGCACTGCCCACGTAAAAGAAGTCCCACCTATTGCATTCAGATTTGCTGCCTGATTCCCACAAATCGTAATATCGCTGCCTGCGCTGGTCCCCGCAAGAACTGTGATGGCATAACCATAAGATTGTATCCCGGGAATCGGACAAGAACCGTCATTAACATCAGTTGTAAAATATCTCGTTCCTGAGAATGATGTATTCGCAGTCCAACTTACATGTAAAGTTAGTGGATTTGTGCCTGTACTTGTAACAATCGCACCCGGCAGCACAGTAGCTATATTAGATTGATAAGAAAGTACATCTGCCGGATTCGGATCCGAATAATTTATATCAAAAGAGAAATTGGTTCCGGTACACATCTCAATTGAATGGGCTCCTGTTTGTAAGGCGGAACCGCTGAAATTACTGATATCTCCTGATGAAAGCGATGGATAATTGTTTGAGCAGTTCATCACAGTGAATTGTATATCACGCATCACACTCCCTATCAAAATACCGCTTTGGTTATATTCATCTACACGAATAGCAACTACAAAACTTCCAATAGTCGTTGGAGTAAATGAAAGCATTCCGGAAGCAGGATCAATACTAATCCCTGGTATAGGTGAAGCTGCAGAATATCCCGAGGAATAAGAAAGTGGAACAGCCCCGTTATCCAAAGCACTTACCAAAGTATACCGAAGAGAGTCTGAATCCGGCTCAAATGCGGCACAGCTGTAATTCACGAGCTGTCCCTGGCATACATAAGGTATTCTTTCTGACAAAAATGAGGGTGAGATATTATTCGGGGCAACCACCGTATTAAGTTTGGATTCTACATATATCCCAAATGATGAGGCATTAACAAGATTAGTTACAGCATTATTTCTACAACATACTGTCCACGACATCGTCCATAAATTACATGGAACCGGCAAAGTTACAGTACCACTATATTTAAAGACCCACATCCCCGGAAGTGATCCTCCGTTACAGACTGTACTACCCAACTGCGCTGTACAGACCTGCGAAACTTCAGTACCACCCGGATTCAAAACATTTACATTCATTGTGATTGGGGCGCCACAAGTATTTTCCAGATTAATGGTTTGAGTTGCGCCTGGATCGAAGCCGAGGCAATCAACATATAAGTTCAGGCTCACTTCATACGTGTTACCGCTGATATGCCGGTAGCCAATCTCTGCTCCCGCTATATGAGAAGCACGCGCTGTTAAAGCGCAGGACAGGAAAAATAAAAAGCAAGCTGTAATTTTTTTGAAGGATAAAGTAAACCTCATGGGACTGATCTTTATAAAATATTATACATAATGCGTTGACTTCTAAGCAAAACGATATAGTAAATTTAAAAATTTATCTGAGACTTTCAAGACTTGTTAAATCTTTCAAGATCAACCTCTTTATCCAGTACCTGGCCTTCCTCAAGATGACGGATAAGGTGGTCGGCAAAATAGGGTGCAAGCATAATCCCTTTCGTTCCCATGCCATTAAATATTCCAAGCCCGGGGTGAACGGGATGCAATCCAAGAATGGGCCTGCGGTCACTCACAGTCGGCCTGATCCCCGCCTGGTGGCCTATTACTTCAAATTTAACTTTCAGCACCCTGGATAATTTCTCAAGTAATTCCTCTTTCCCTTTCTCCGTAGGCGCTTCACCAAGGTCATTCCATTCATAGGTAGATCCGACTTTATATATTCCATTGCTCAAAGGAAGAATAAATACGCCTTTATTAATTACCTTATTTTCCGGGATTATTTTTCCGTCTTCCAGTTTAATTGTGAGGATCTCACCTTTGGTCAGCTTAAAGGAAAGCTCTTTAAAAAATGGATTTTCAATCACTTTGTATCCTTCACAAAATATGATCTTTCCGGCAGTATTCTCTTTATAAGCAACGCTCCCAGGCAAAAGTTCCAAAGCCCCGTACTCAAACTTTTCTTCCATCAATGCATCCTGCTCACGAAAGTATTCCCGGAAGGAAAGAAGAAAAGAGGCTGTGTCCAGGTTACCTGCCCGGATAACTTCCGCGAATCCAAAAGGAGCATGAACGATAGCATCCAAAGAATGATCATTTCCTGTTTTACTTAAATACTTTCCTACTTCATCACCCGATTTTTTCAGCCAGAATTCTTTTTCAGCCGGTTCAGCAAAAAGCTTGATGATCTGCTTTTTGTGATAGAATTTTTTCTTTAATTCCCGTTCACAGGAAGTATAAAACTCATCCATGAACGGGATCAGCTCATCAGCCATCCAGCTTTTGACAAGCCGTTTAAAAACAACGGGGTTATATAAGCCTGCTGCTATTTTCGAGGCACTCGAAAGGGAGGGATCATCAACAACCAGTACTTTCATTCCGCGCTTAAGAAGCATATAAGACAGTACCGTTCCGGCAATGCCTTGTCCCACTATTATATAATCATATTTACCTGCCATCTGCATTCAAAATTAGTACTAATCTTTGATTAATAATTTTTATATTGCAGTGGTATTCGGTTAAAGAATCTGATAACAATATGCCTAAAGAGAAACAACTGATCGGCCGCAGGGAGGTGATCGCATTCCCTGAGCTGGGCCTGTATGAGATTACTGCCAAAGTCGACACAGGCGCCTACACTACCGCTTTGCATTGCCATGATATCAAGGAGGCAGACGGGGTCCTTTGCTTCAAGCTTCTCGATCCGTCACATCCTGATTATAACCGGCAGGAACAAAAATTTAACGAGTACACTCAAAAAGAAATAAAAAATTCTTTCGGGGAAGTTGAAAAACGTTACATAATAAAAACAGTTATTAAAATCGGCACAAAACGGATTAAATCAGTAATTTCGTTGACAGACAGGGGTAACATGCGTTATCCTGTCCTGCTCGGGAGAAAACTATTAAAGAACCGTTATGTTGTTGATGTTGCCTTGCTAAATAATATTCCTCCTTCCAGAAGAAAAAAACTCAAACCCTGATATCCGATCTTATTTATGAAAATAGCTATTCTTTCCCGCGGCCCGCGTTTATACTCCACACGCAGATTAGTTGAAGCCGCGGAACAACGGGGACACGAAGTTGTAGTACTCGATCATTTAAAGTGTGTGCTTGTAATTGAAAAAGGCAATCCGCATATATTTTACGGGGGCAAGGAAGTTACCGGGATCGATGCGATCATCCCGCGGATCGGAACTTCTGTTACTTTTTATGGTGCTGCGGTTGTACGCCAGTTCGAACAGATGAAAGTTTTTTCTTCGGTGGAATCGCAGGCCCTTGTCCGCTCCAGGGACAAGCTCAGAAGCTTGCAGCTGCTTGCCAAGGCAGGAATCGGCATGCCGAAAACCGCCTTTGCATCTGCACCTAAAAATATTGATAATGTATTGGAGCAGGTTGGCGGTGCACCGGTGGTGATCAAGCTCCTGGAAGGAACACAGGGGATCGGGGTGATTCTTGCGGAAACGCATAAATCCGCCAAATCAGTTATCGAATCTTTCCTTGCGCTTAAAGCAAATATTCTTGTGCAGGAATTTATCAAGGAAGCCGGGGGTGCGGATATCCGTGCATTTATTGTTGACGGTAAAATTGTTGGTGCCATGAAGCGCCAGGGTTTACCAGGAGAATTCAGAAGTAATTTACACCGTGGCGGAAGCGCCAATGTTATTGAATTAACAAAAGAGGAACGCGAAACAGCTATTAAGGCTGCAAAAAAGCTCGGACTTGCAATTGCAGGTGTTGATATGCTACAATCATCACGTGGCCCTTTGGTAATGGAAGTAAATTCGTCACCTGGGCTTGAAGGTATAGAAGGCGCTACAGGTGTTGATATTGCAGGAAAGATCATTGAGTATGTTGAGCGGAATGAGTTCAACCATGACGCATAAAAACCGTTTTTCTATTGCGCGTTTGTCAATGAAGCGGAGCCTGGAGGCGGGAAGAATAAACGAAATTAAATGAACTACACGAACAAAAACATTCATATCAACGGGATGGACATCAAGCCCGGTAATAATGCTCAGGTTAGCCTGAACTGGTATCAGCTTCCTACCAAAACCATTATTGAAATTCCGGTATATGTCTTCCGTTCTGAAAATCCCGGGCCTACACTTTTAATACTGGCGGGGATGCATGGTGATGAGATCAACGGCATTGAGATCGTTAGGAAACTCATCAAGCGCCATGATATTAAAAATCCGCTCTGCGGGAGCATTATTGCAATCCCGGTAATTAATATCATTTCCTTTTTATCCGGTACACGTGAATTGCCTGACGGCCGTGACCTTAACAGGTGCTTCCCGGGAAGCAAATCAGGTTCACTGGGAAGCAGGATCGCTTACGACCTGATGAATGAGATCATACCGCAGATCGACTTCGGGATCGACTTTCATACCGGTGGTGCCAAGATCAGCAACTACCCTCAGCTTCGCTGTGTTTTTAATAACGATGTAAATATTCAGCTGGGAAAAAAATTCTCCCCGCCCCTGATCGTTAACTCCCCGTTCCGTGATAACACATTGCGCAAGGAAGCTTCAAAAAAAGGAAAGTCAATCCTTGTGTTTGAAGGCGGTGAATCCTGCCGGTTCGATTATCAATCTATCAATGAGGGCGTGAATGGATGCCTCCGGCTGATGAAGCATTACAATATGGTGGAAACAGAGATCCCGAACAACCCGACTGTTGTACTTAATAAAACATCCTGGGTGCGCGCAAAATCATCGGGGCTTTTTCATACTTCAAAAACTAACGGTGCGCATGTCCGGAAAGGTGAACTGATCGGAATGATCTGCGATCCCTATGGGGATTATGAAGAAAAGCTTGTCGCTCCGTTTGACGGTTACATTCTTGGGATCAATAACCAGCCAGTGATCAACCAGGGTGATGCCTTGATGCATATCGGGACAGAAGAATAGATTTAATAATATTCGTAAATATATCTTACTTCGCTTTTTTTCCTATTCTTCCTATTGTACATTTCCGCCTTTGCCAATAAACCTTTTTCGTTGAATGAATTCTTATACGTCTGCCTGATCCGGCCCTTAGACCATCTTACAGATTCTGTGCATTTACTGTTTTTATCGTATTTATTCTCAATCTTATAAAACTCTCTTCCCCTTTTATATGAGATGAATTTTGTATAATAAATGGGATCTCCTGTATCATAAAAGTAAGCCCACATCAGTCCGCCATTTTTCTTCAGGTCATAGGTTTTCTCAGCAATCCTCTGATCATTATTGTTGAAATATTCAACCTTTTTCAATGAAGCACCTTTGAGGTTGGTGATCGTGACTTTGATCTTATTTCCCAGGCTGTCTGTATCGTACTTAATACAGTTAAAAGCTGAATCCTTTTTTATTTTGTGATCTTCACCTAAGGGGTTACAATCAAACATTATATGTTTTTTGGGCTTACCCTTTTTATAACGTGTTATCTTTTTGTATGTGTAATCCGGATAATACTCATAAACATACCTTTCCAGCTCCATATATTTCCCTCTGCTTTGCTTCTCAAATGTATATTCCGTTACGAATGTACTATCGTATTTATAAAGCTGCCTTTTAAACACTTTCCTGTTTTTATCCAGGATATAGCAGGCATTTAAATTTTTACCGTTCCATACAAATGAATCCAGCTCGATAAGTTTACCTTGTTTGTGGAACGAAACAAATTCTTTCTGTTCACCGCTGGCATAACCAGCTCTTATTTCTTTTGCCCTGCCATACTTGTAGCTGACAAGCCTTCCCTCTGTATCATAAGAATATTTTCTTCCATTTAATGTCCTTGAAGTGCTTTCAATGGTCCTTTCTTTAATACCGCATTTTTTATTGTTCTCCTTCTCTTTATTCTCGTAGTGAACGATAGAATACCAGGTATTTGAATTAGCAGGTATTTCATGTTGAGCATTCAGAATAGAAGCTGAAATGACCATTATTACAATACCGGTTAAAACCATAGCTTTCATTTGGAAAATTTCCTGTATAACGAACGGGGCAGGAAAAGATACAGTTCATAAAAGAAAAAAACCACGGTATAACCGTGGTTTTTCTTGTTAAACTATTTATTCTTAAGCGTATTTGATCACTCCAAGCTCTTTCCCTATTTTTTCAAAAGCGGCAAGCGCCTTATCCAGATGCTCTTTTTCATGTGCTGCAGAAAGCTGGACACGGATCCTTGCCTGGCCTTTCGGAACAACAGGATAAAAGAAACCGATCACGTAAATCCCTTCATTTAATAATCTGGAAGCGAACTCCTGAGCAAGCTTGGCATCATAGAGCATGACCGGCACAATAGCAGAATCACCGTCCTTTATTTCCAATCCCGCCTTTTTAATTCCCTGCTTGAAATAATTCACATTCCATTCAAGCTTATCTCTTAGTGTAGTGGCTTCACTCAGCATGTCCAGCACTGCAATTGATGCACCCACGATATGCGGGGCAAGTGAGTTACTGAAAAGATACGGACGTGAACGCTGACGCAAAAGCTCAATGATTTCTTTCCTGCCTGATGTGAAACCTCCCATTGCTCCTCCTAATGCTTTACCCAATGTCCCTGTCACTATGTCCACACGGTCCATTACATTTTTCAATTCTATCGTCCCGCGGCCGGTTTTTCCAATGAAGCCCGAAGCATGGCTTTCATCCACCATAACCATTGCATTATATTTATCGGCAAGATCACAAATCTTATCAAGCGGGGCAACAAAACCATCCATTGAAAATACACCATCTGTAACGATCAGCCGGAAACGCTGTTTTTGGGCAACTTTTAATTGCTCTTCCAGGTCTTCCATGTTACAGTTCTTATAACGGTAACGCTGTGCCTTGCATAAGCGAACTCCATCAATAATAGAAGCATGATTAAGTTCGTCCGAAATGATCGCATCCTCCTCACCAAGCAGTGGCTCGAATACCCCTCCATTGGCATCAAAGCAGGCGGCATACAGAATGGTGTCTTCCTGGCCAACAAACTTCGAGATCTTTTCTTCGAGCTCTTTATGCAGGTCCTGCGTTCCGCAGATGAAACGGACGCTGCTCATTCCATAACCATGTCGGTCAAGTGTTTTATGAGCTGCTTCGATTACTTTAGGATGTGATGAAAGCCCGAGGTAATTATTCGCACAAAAAATGATGACATCTTTGCCGTTAACTTTTACAACCGCGCCCTGTTCAGAGGTAATGATCCGCTCACGCTTGAACAGTCCTGCTTCATCTATATTGTTTAATTCCGTTTGAAGGTGATCTTTGAATTTTCCGTACATATTATGGATATGAATATTTTACATTAGGATTTAGATATATGCAAAAATACGAAAAAGCGTCCCCTTTTCAAAGGTATTGCTATCCACTTTTCCCAATGCTGCGTGAAATAACTATCACACGGTTTGAGCAGGCCGGAAAAGTATATTAATTTGCCAAATGAGGTGATTTATTTCTCAAGGATCCTTTTAAGATTTGATAGTCCCTGGTCGAAGTCTTTGGTCAGGGCGCCTTTCATCATGACGCTGAAAATATTCATCGGGCGCGGGCTCGTTCCGCTGAATCCCCATCTTACTCTTGTCTGATCATGGCTTTCCGCTATCGTTGTGATAAATGCATCATTGGTCATTTTGAATGGCTTTTCAAAGCGGAGCTGCATATCCACTCTTTCGCCTTCAACTATCTTTTTAATTTCCTGTTCGCCTATGCCTACATCCTTATTTCCTTCCCACCGGGAAATAAAACCTTGCGTTCCATCTGTTCCTGTAAACTCCCTTTTCATGTTCGGGTCCTTCATGTTCCAGACGCTCCAGTTATCCTGGTTCTTCAGGGACTTCACATAAGAAAAGACCTCTGCTTTTGGCTTGTTGATGACAACATCCCTTTCCAGTTTAAATTCAGTGGGGATAGCAAGGGAAATAATTAATATCAGGATGGCGAGTCCGACCAGGATATATAAGGCGATCATCGGGTAAGTTTTAATTCGTTACAATAATAGTTACAAAATGTAAATATTCAAAATTGTACAGACTCCTACTGGATTTGGCCTGAGATCATTAATATTTTAGCTAAATTAGTACCCTCGCACAAACGCATTGTTTTTTTAATGAGAATACTTATCCTCCTGTTACCGCTATTAATAATTACCGGCTGCAAAAAAGAAATGCCTGAACCACCAACTGAAGAAACCAGTAATTCGAGTGGGTGGGGCGTAATGTATAATACTTATAATGTTAGTTTTTATACAATGAGCAATGGGTTTGGGCCTATACAAATTGATCTGAATGGTAGTACTGAACTAATAACCTATTTTTTTAACTACAACCCCGGCTGCAGGGATCCCGGTTGTGCGAATTTTGTTGTGCCGTCCGGAACCCATTCATATAAAATTACCCGCGGATCATACTATCGGGTTGGTTCTTTTACCACTGGCGTTTCACAATGTATAACCATAAAAATCTAAGGTGATGAGGTGTTCCAGATCCCTGCTCATGCTTATTTTTATCTTTTTTAAAGCATCAATTTATGCTTTCCCTTATGAAGCTCTCCCAATAAATTATAATGACAATAATACACTGCTAAAAAAGAAATTTATTGCTTACAGTCCGGGGATTTATGCACCGCTGGGGATTCTTACCGGCAGGACGAGCAAAGCTGGTCATTCGATATACTTATCAGGAAGATTTAATTTTCAGGTCTTTCGCAAAGCACAATACTATTTTGAGGATGGGGCAGTTAATGACCGTTCAAACAATTGGTACTTCACAGGCGGAAAAAAGTATTCAAGATGGGAGCTGCATTTTGGTGGTATGTTCAATTGCTTTACGCTAAAACAAACTTATCGGTTGAAAATATTTGCCGGGGCAGGTGTGGAAAGGTCTCGATACTTGTATGCCTACTCCAATACTGCTAAACTCGGCAACGCTACAAATTGGGTTGAATTCAAGGAAATAGGTGGTACCAGATTCAGCCCAGAAGCAGGGATCTGGTTTTCCATTGGTGAAGAGCTTAACATGCACATTGGACTTTCAACTATACATAAAAAACATGAGCGTATGTTCACCTTCGGAGTAGGGTTTGGCTTGGCTTCCAAATAATATATATATGAAAAAAATAATGCTGCTTGGCTCAGGCGAACTTGGAAAGGAATTTGTTATCGCTGTAAAGCGCCTCGGACAATACGTTATCGCTGTTGATTCTTATAATGACGCGCCTGCACAACAGGTAGCCGATGAACGTGAAGTAATCAACATGCTTGATGGTGCCGAACTTGACAGGATAGTTGCAAAGCACAAACCCGACCTAATCGTACCCGAGATTGAAGCTATACGGACAGAACGATTCTATGATTATGAAAAACAAGGAATCCTCGTTGTACCAAGCGCCAAAGCTGCGAATTTCACAATGAACAGAAAGGCGATCCGCGATCTTGCCGCAAAAGAATTAGGATTGAAAACAGCGCGCTACGAATATGCGAACAGCTTTGAAGAATTAAAAAAAGCGGTCAACACAGTTGGCATACCCTGCGTTGTTAAGCCTTTAATGAGTTCATCCGGAAAAGGACAAAGTGTAATAAAAACCGAAAGTGATATCCTAAAAGCCTGGGAATATGCACAGGCCGGAAAGCGGGGAGATTATACCGAAGTGATCGCTGAAGCTTTTGTGAAGTTCAATTCCGAGATCACCTTGCTTACTGTTACACAAAAAAGCGGGAAAACGTTATTCTGTCCTCCAATCGGTCACCGCCAGGAACGCGGTGATTACCAGGAGAGCTGGCAGCCGGCAGAAATAAAAGCAGAGCATTTAACCGAAGCTCAGCACATGGCAGAAAAAGTTACGAAGGCATTAAGCGGAGCAGGCCTGTGGGGAGTTGAATTCTTTCTCGCTGATGATGGTGTCTATTTTTCCGAGCTTTCTCCGCGGCCTCATGATACAGGCATGGTAACTCTTGCGGGCACCCAGAACTTTTCAGAATTTGAATTGCATGCGCGCGCTGTGCTTGGTTTACCGATAGCTGAAATCACACTCGAACGTGTTGGTGCAAGTGCGGTGATCCTTGCAGATAAAGAAGGAATAAACCCTGTATTCACAGGACTGGATAAAGCAATGAACCAGGCACAAAGTGATATCAGGATCTTCGGGAAACCTGTAACACGTCCCTACAGGCGCATGGCAGTTGCACTCACGTATGATATCCCCGGAAGCGATGTAAATGCGGTTAAAGAGAGGGCAATGAAAATAGCCGCAATGGTAACCGTTGGATCAGAAACCTTTTAATGCTAAATAAAATGGAAAACGTACAGACACTGGAACAGATACAAAATTTTAAAGGCAAATACCCTAAGCAATTATGGTATCTCTTTTTTTCGGAAATGTGGGAACGCTTTTCTTTTTACGGAATGCGCGGGATGCTGGTGTTCTTTATGGTGAACCAGCTGACCATGAATGAACGCGATGCAAATTTACAATATGGCGCAACGCAGGCATTCGTGTATGCTTTCACTTTCATTGGCGGCTTATTTGCCGATAAGATATTAGGATATCGTAAATCCCTTTTCTGGGGCGGGGTCCTGATGATCGCAGGCAGCTTCATACTTTCCTTAAATCCTCACGATTACTTCTTCCTCGGAATAAGTTTTACAATCATAGGCTCCGGTTTTTTTAAGCCGAACATCTCTACAATGGTTGGAGCACTTTATAAAAAAGGTGACAGCCGTACGGATGCAGGCTTTTCACTTTTCTACGCAGGTATCAATTTAGGAGCCCTCCTCGGAGGATATGCCTGTATCTCTATAGGGCAGGATTACTCATGGAAGCTGGCCTTCGGTCTTGCCGCGATTGTTATGACAATTAGCCTGGTCACCTTTATTTTTACCCAGCGTTCCCTTGGTCCCATCGGCCTTCCCCCTATCCGCACAGATGGGAATACGAATAAGAACTGGTATGAATATGCTGTTTATGGCGGATCGCTGCTGATCATACCGGTTATTATGATCATGGTTTCCAAAACGGAGTATACCGATTGGTTCATGTACATTATCGGTCCCTGTGTGCTGGCGTACTTAGTGTTTGAAATGATGAAGTACCCTTCAGCAGACAGGAAGAAACTGCTTGCTGCACTTATATTCATTCTTTTCTCCATTCTCTTCTGGGCTTTCTTCGAACAAAGCGGTGGCTCATTAAGCCTGTTTGCCGCCAATAATTTACACAATACCGTGCTTGGAGTTCCTCTGAACCCGAATGGCGTGAACAATTCCGCGAATTCATTCTTTGTGATCGCATTTGCCGCCTTGGTGGGAATGGCCTGGATCTGGATGAATAAGAGGAATATTGAGCCTAACACTATTGTGAAATTCGGATTAGGATTCTTATTTCTTGCAGGAGGCTTCTATGTTTTTTATTATACAAAGTTCTTCGCGGATGTAAATGGAATGACATCTCTTGATCTTTTTACTTTGGGATGGCTGGTGATCACGTTTGGCGAACTTTGTTTATCACCAATTGGAATGTCGGTAATGACGAAGCTTTCGCCACCAAAGCTCCAGGCAATGATGATGGGGATGTGGTTCCTGGCAAGTGCTTACGGACAGTATTTTGCAGGACTGCTTGGTGCCAATATTGCGGAAGCGTCCAGCAATTCAAGCAATCTGGAAAAACTTGTCATTTACGCTGACGGTTACAAACAACTTGGAATATATGCGTTGATCGCAGGAGTTGTGATGATTGCGATCTCTCCTTTCGTGAAAAAATTAATGCAGGAGGTAAAATAATTGCCGACTCCGATAGACATAAAAGAATTTAGGAAGTTATCGGGACAGCACCCGGTGATAGATGTGCGTACACCCGCCGAGTTTGAGCAGGGCCGTATCCCGGGCGCCTTCAACATTCCTCTTTTCACAAATGAAGAGAGAATAATAATCGGCACGATCTACAAGCAGGAAGGCAAACAGCCCGCTATCTTAAAAGGACTAGAGCTTGTGGGGCCCAGGCTTCACGAGTTTATCCTGCAGGCAAATGCGATCCGGAATACAGGAACACTCCTTGTTCATTGCTGGAGGGGCGGAATGCGCAGCGCCAGTATGGCATGGCTTTTTGAAAGCTATGGATTCAAATGCTTTACACTGAAAGGCGGCTATAAGAAATACCGCCATCAGGTTCTCGAAAGTTTTGCTGAACCCAAAAATATAATCATAGTTGGAGGTAGGACAGGTTCAGGGAAAACCCTTATCCTGCATGAGCTCATTAAACTTGGCGAACAGGTGATCGACCTTGAAAAGATCGCACATCATAAAGGCTCATCCTATGGTTCCTTCGGAGAAGAAAAACAGCTATCCCAGGAACAATTTGAAAATGAGGTCTCCTTTGCGTTTTCTCAGCTCGACACTTCAAGGATCTGCTGGCTTGAAGATGAAAGCCGGAAGATTGGCATCAATGTATTACCGGATGCCTTGTGGTTCCAGATGCGGGCTGCAAAAGTGATGTGTATCGATCTTTCTCTTGAAGCACGGGTAAATTATCTCGCGGAAGAATACGGTCGATTTTCTAAAGAAGAGCTTATCACCGCCACACAGCGTATTGGCAAAAAGCTGGGAGGACAGCATGTGAAACGTGCTGTTGAGGCGATCGAAGAAGGCGATCTCAAAACAGCCTGTGAAATAACCCTCGTGTATTATGACCGCTCATACGAATACGGGCTCAGCCAAAGACCAAAGGAAAATATTATTCCCTGCAAATTCACTGTACTTGATCCCGCTGCTATTGCTGCTTCATTAAAAAAAACTTTTCAGCAAATCACCTGACCAAATAGATGTATAAATGGAAGAGATCAAATTAACACAATACTCGCATGGTGCAGGCTGCGGCTGCAAGATTGCCCCGCATGTACTTGAAGAGATCCTTAAATCGAACTTCATTGCTCCCGGTAACGATAAGCTGATCGTGGGAAACAATACCAGGGATGACGCTGCTGTTTATGATATCGGGAATGGGAAAGGCCTCATCAGCACAACCGATTTTTTTATGCCCATTGTTGATGACGCATTTGATTTTGGTAAAATAGCTTCGGCCAATTCTATCAGTGATGTGTATGCTATGGGAGGTAAACCTCTGCTTGCAATCGCTATACTGGGCTGGCCGATAAACAAGCTTTCCACAGCACTCGCAGGAAAGGTAATTGATGGGGCAAGGAATATTTGTGCGGAAGCAGGGATTCCTTTAGCGGGCGGACACAGCATCGACAGCCCCGAACCTATTTTCGGGCTAGCCGTTACCGGGATCATCGACTTAAAGGACCTGAAGCAAAATAATACAGCCAAAGAAGGCGACCTTCTTTACCTGACGAAAAAGATCGGGGTAGGAATTCTGACCACCGCAGAAAAGAAGGGCTTATTGCGGGACGATCACAAAGGTGTAGCTGCCCGCCAAATGATGCAATTAAATAAGCTAGGTGAAAAATTCGGCAAGCTGAACTTTGTTTCTGCGATGACTGATGTAACCGGCTTTGGTTTATTAGGACACCTGATCGAAATGGCGGAAGGGGCTGGTTTATCGGTCGAGCTTGACTATTCAAAAGTTCCGCTGATCAGCGACCTGAATTTTTACACCTCCCAGATGTGTGTTCCTGATAACAGTTTTCGCAACTGGAGCGGATATGATCCTAAGGTTTCGGGAATAACCGGTGATTCCCTTCTGACATTATGTGATCCGCAAACGAACGGAGGATTATTAACTGCTGTAAATCCCGCTTCGCAAAATGAGTTCCAGGATCTTCTCAGAGCTGAAGGAATGGAGGAATTTATTGAACCTATCGGGAGGATGACTGCTAAAGGCGAAAAGTCTATTTATATCAAGGCCTGACGCCTGACAAAAACCAAAAAAATCTTACATCTGACATGGGAGGCTGATGCCCGTCTTTTAAATTGAAAACTCCCAGGCTACTTTTATACCGGCAGAACAAAACTCCCGTATCATGAAGAAGCTTTACACTATTGTATTATTAGCATTATCTTTTAATGCTTTATCACAGATAACAGATCGCGATTTTACTTCACCGGAGGACACGGTCAGGTCAGGCAAATCAAACGAATTCTACAATTTTAACGTTGCTTTGCCGGAAGATGGAGAGCTCCAATGCGAATGGAGCATCCTTACCGATGCAGACCTGGAAGAGTTCAATGTAGAATACAGTTCCAATGCAATAGATTTTGAAAACTGCACTATCATAAAAGGATCGACCGATTATTCCTCCACCAGGAATTTTCATGTCACGTTAAAAGCACCTCCGGAAGGGACATGGTATTTCCGGTTAAAACATACTTCTGATGACGGACAGGTATCGTATTCACAAATAATTTCCAAAGTTCTCTCTACGGCAACATCGGTGGTAACTGTTTATCCGAACCCCTCTCCTGCCGGGTTTATAAACCTGGAGATCTTAACAAAAGATCTCTCCGGAAATCCGATTATAAATATTATCGGGAGGAGCGGTAGAACAATCTTCTCCTCGCATATCCGGTCGGAAACATTCCAGCACAGTTTAGAGCTCGAAAAAGGTTATTACTTCCTCGTTATTACAGAAAGCAATGGTAATTTGATCACCAAAAAAATTATTGTTAACTGATTCTGAAAGAACCGGGACATCACCCTTCTGTTCACAAAAACAACTCATCGGTAATGATTCCTTTATTAGTTGCTGCCGGAACCGGCTATCTGCTTTAGTGCACTGCTAACGCTCTTCACAACTTCAGAAATCTCTTCTTCCGAAGTTGTTTTCCCCAGGCTGAACCGCACAGAGCAATATGAATCGACATCACTTAAACCCATCGCCTTTAAAACATGTGATGGTTCCGGAAGGGCTGATGTGCAAGCAGATCCCATCGCAACCGCGATGTGAGGGATCTTCCCGATCAGTGATTCTGAACGGATCCCCTGAAAGCATAAGTTAGTTATATTATATAACCTGTGCTGTTTGCTCCCATTTACAAACACATCCGGCAAGCTACATAACATTCTTTCCAGATGTGATCTTAATTCCGAGATTCTTGCAGCATCTTCCGGCATTTCCACTTTGGAAATCTCACAAGCTTTTCCCAGGCCAACTATCCCCGGCACGTTTAGGGTCCCCGATCGGATTCCGCGCTCATGGCCGCCTCCATCTATCTGGGGATGAAGAATTACCCGCGGGCCTTTTCTCCTGATATATAGAGCACCAACTCCTTTAGGACCATAAAACTTGTGGGCACTCAGACACAAAAGATCGATATGATCTTTCTCCACATCAATACTGATCTTTCCTACCGCCTGGCTGGCATCACACATAAAAATGCTCCCGGCGGCATGGACCAATTCCGCGATCTGCTTTATGGGCTGCATCACCCCTGTTTCATTATTAACGTACATGACTGAAACAAGAATAGTTTTATCTGTCAATGCGCTTTTTAATTCTTCAAGATCAATCAGCCCTTCCCGGTCAACAGAAAGATACGTGACCCTTGCACCGCGTTTTTCCAATGCTGCACACGTATCAAGAACAGCCTTGTGTTCGGTTTTAACTGTAATGATATGATCACCTTTGGATTTGTAATTTTCCCATATGCCTTTAATAGCCAGGTTAACGGCTTCGGTAGCACCAGAAGTAAAAACAATCTCCTGTTCAAGGCAATTGATCAGATCAGCGACTTGAATCCTTGCCACCTTCACAGCTTCATTGCTTACCCATCCAAAAGCATGTGTTTTACTTGATGCATTTCCGAATTTATCAGTCAGGTAAGGCATCATCGCATCCAGCACTCTTTTATCAAGCGGGGTGGTGGCATTATTGTCGAGGTAAACGGGTGCTTTCACAGCACAAAAATACTCAATCGACAGCAATATCCATAAGTCCGAAGCACTTAATTTGAGCGGAAAAGCCGCCTTATTTAGAATTATTCTTAACTTTGCAGTCACAATTATGGCCGAGTCAGAAACCTTACAGAAACCAGAGCTTAACATCGAAAAAATCCGGGCTGATTTTCCTATTCTCTCGCGGAGAGTAAATGGGAAAACGCTGATCTATTTCGACAACGGGGCTACTTCCCAAAAGCCCATCCAGGTGATTGATGCGATAACCAATTTTTATAAATCACAGAACGCAAATATCCACCGGGGAGTTCATACACTCAGCCAGGAAATAACGGTGGCTTACGAAAGCGCACGGGCAACGGTGCAGAAGCATCTGAACGCTAAAGCCCCGAACGAAATAATATTTACTTCAGGCACTACCGAATCTATAAATCTTGTTGCACATTCTTTCGCCAAAAAATTCATTACGAAAGGCGATGAAGTGATTGTGACCGCCATGGAACATCATTCGAATATCCTTCCATGGCAGCTCGTATGTGAAGAAAGAGGCGCATTCTTAAAGATCGTACCGATCAATGAGAATGGTGAGTTATTAATTGAAGAATATGAAGAGCTTCTGAATACCAATACAAAGATCGTTGCGGTAACGCACATTTCCAATACGCTTGGAACTATCAACCCGGTTAAAGCAATGGTTGCCATGGCACATGCCCAGAACATTCCCGTGCTTGTGGATGGCGCACAGGCAGTACCGCATACAAGCGTTGATGTGCAGGACCTGGATGCTGACTTCTATTGTTTCAGCGGGCATAAACTTTTCGGCCCCACCGGTGTTGGTATTTTATACGGCAAGGAAAAATGGCTTGAGCAGCTGCCGCCATACAAGGTTGGCGGAGGAACGATCAAAACTGTTTCCTTTGAAAAGACTGAATATGCCGATGTTCCCCTGCGGTTTGAAGCAGGGACCCCGCATATTGAAGGAGGGATCGGGCTTGCTGCAGCAATCGATTATGTAAACAATATCGGCCTTGATAAGATCGCAGCTTATGAAGATGGACTGTTAAGATATGCAACTTCCCTTTTAGAAAAAACCGAAGGTGTAAGGATAATCGGAACAGCGAAAAACAAAGCGAGTGTTATCTCATTTGTGGTAGAAGGAATTCATGCCTTTGACATTGGCACCATTCTCGATCAGCTTGGGATTGCTGTAAGAACTGGCCATCACTGCACACAACCGCTGATGTCGCATTATTGCATCCAGGGAACTGTAAGGGCAGCATTTGCATTTTATAACACAAAAGAAGAAATAGACCAGTTTATTGCCGGGCTTGAACGGGCAATTAAAATGTTAAAATAATCCTTTTCAGAAACCATAATAAGTATGTCGATAGAAGAAACTGAAAAGGAAATAATAGAAGAGTTTGAGATCTTTGACGACTGGATGCAGAAGTATGAGCACATCATCGATCTTGGAAAATCGCTCCCATTAATAAACGATGAACACAAGACGGAGGATAAGATCATTAAGGGATGCCAGAGCCGCGTATGGCTTCATTCAGAACTTAAAGATGGTAAGATCCATTATTCGGCAGATAGCGATGCTATAATAACGAAAGGAATGGTGGCATTAATGGTAAGGGTTCTTTCAGGACATACACCTGATGAAATCATAAATGCAAAGCTGGATTTCGTTGAGAAAGTAGGGCTGACGCAACATCTTTCACCGACAAGAAGCAATGGCCTGGTAAGCATGATCAAACAAATGAAGCTTGATGCATTAGCATATAAAACAAGGGGCTGACCCGAAATTAACATAAAGAAAATAATGCCTGCTATAATAAACACACATAATACAGAGCTCACGCAACGTGTTATTGATACTATAAAAACATGCTATGATCCTGAGATCCCTGTTGATGTATGGGAACTAGGGCTTATCTATGAAATAAATATTGACGAGGAAAGCAACCTGATGGTAAAGATGACACTTACTTCTCCATCATGTCCGGTTGCCGAAACGCTGCCTCCTGAAATAGAAGCCAAACTACGCGACATTGAAGGCATCCGTTCGGCAAAGATCGAACTTACTTTTGAACCGCCCTGGGAAAAGGATATGATGAGTGAAGTTGCACAGCTTGAGTTAGGTTTCATGTAATACCGGTAATAATGGAAAATGAAATCATAAATAAAGTTTCTCAAAGCGGCCTGATCACAATTGACCTTGAAGAGTTTTATCTTCCCGGTGAACGTGTGCTGTTTGACATAAAAAATCACTTGTTCCAGGGCCTTATACTTCGCGAAAAAGATTTCCGCGAGTTTATAAAGAATGAGGACTGGACAAAGTACAAGGATAAATATGTTGCAATTACCTGTAGCGCAGATGCGATCGTGCCTACCTGGGCGTATATGCTCCTAACAACAAGCATAGAACCTTTTGCTAAGAAAGTTGTTTTCGGTGACCTGGAAACATTGGAGACGATCCTCTATAATGATACTCTCTCCGGAATCAATATGGAAACATATACGGATGCCCGCATTGTCATTAAAGGATGCGGAAAGCTTCCCGTTCCAAAATCTGCATTCGTTCAGCTTACGGCAATACTCCGGCCGGTTGCAAAGAGCATCATGTATGGGGAAGCCTGCTCCACTGTTCCTCTTTATAAAAAGCCAAAGTAAAAACAAAACCCTCTTCGCCTGAAGAGGGTTTTGTTTTAAGTGTTTTAATTTATAACTACCTTTTTAATTTTGATGTCTGCATCAGACTGCAGCTTCACATAATAAAATCCCTTTGCAAAACCTTCCAGGTTAACCGGGATCAACAGGCTTCCGGAAATATTTTCCCTGGAATTTCTGAAAACTTCTTTTCCCTGCAAATCCGTTACACTGATGGTCATTTCCCTGTAGCTGACATCTACCAGTGAAATACTGATCATTCCGCTGGAAGGGTTCGGGAACACTTCAAAGCCAGCTTCGTTCTCATTCTCTTCTATACCGGTACAATCAGCAACATTGATCGTCTGCATAATGGAATTTGAACAGTTGTTGGCATCTGTATATGTATAAAGTACTGCGTGCGCCCCAACTCCCGCAATAAACGGAGAGAATGCACCAGCAGCTACGGCTGAATCCCCGGTGAAAATTCCACCAGCAGGGCTTGCGCTCAAATTAACAGGATCACCCTGGATACAGATTGCCGCAATTGCAGGGAAACCCATTACAGGAAGCGGATGTATCGTTACAGAAATTGTATCCATTGCGGTACATCCGTTACTTGTTACTGCAACCGTATATGTACCGCTGCTTGACACACTGATCGTTTGAGTTGATGCCATTGAATTCCACAAAAACGATGCACCTGCATTATCCGCATCAAGAGTTACTGAGCCTGCACATTGTGAGATATCAGCACCTAAATCAACAACAGGATATTGATTGAAGATTACATTTATCGTGTCCATATTCACGCAGCCTGTCACCGGATCCGTGACTGTGACGCTGATCGTATTGCTTGCATACACCGTCAGGGTCTGAGTAGTTGCATTATTATACCAAACATGCATGAAGCCCGGATTACCTGCATCGAGCACCAATGAGCCCCCGCACATTACAGTATCATTACCAAGATCGATCACAGGCAGTGGATTAATAGTCACATGAATAGAATCTACGGCTGTACATGCATTATTATCTGTTACTGCAACAAAGTAAGCACCTGTTGTTATTGCTGTGATCGTTTGTGCGGAGCTTGAATTGTTCCACATATATGTCAGCCCCGGATTACCGGCATCAAGCAATACTGTGCCGGCACACTGAACGGTATCCAGGCCAAGATCTACAATTGGCAGGGCATTGATAGAAACATTGATCGAATCACTGCCTTTACATCCATTCGAGTCTGTCACCAGCACAGAATATGTTCCGGCCATGCTTACATTAATGGTTTGCAATGATGACAAATCACTCCAGGCGTACATCGACCCCGGGTGACCCGCATTAAGCGTGAGTGTGCTTCCATTACAAATGGCCGTATCAGGGCCAAGGGATACAACAGGCAGGACATTTTGCGAAATGGTGATCGTATCCGCGCTGTAACATGAAGTGCCCATGTCAGTCACGAAAACGAAGTACGTACCGGGAGAAGATACTGTTATCGTTTGCGATACAGCGGAGTTGCTCCATGCGTAAGATGCTCCCGGGTTACCTGCATCCAGGATCACAGAATCACCGGTACAAAAAGAAGTATCGGACCCGAAGCCTATTAGCGGCAACGGATTCACAGTTACCATGATGGTGTCTGAAGCATAACAGGAAGTCATCGGATTGGTTACTGTTACATAATAACTGCCCGCATCACCTACAGTGATTGTTTGTCCCGTGCTTGAATCGTTCCATAAAAAGCTGAAACCGGTGTTTGCCGCATCAAGCATAATGGAATCACCTTCACAGAAAGCAGCATCTGCACCCAGGTCAACCAAAGGCGGATCATTAATGATAAGATTTATGCTGTCTCTAATTGTACAACCCTGAGCAGTTGTTATATCAACATAATATAATCCTCCGATAGTGGCTGATATAGTCTGAGTGACGTCACCTGTATTCCAGAGATATGTTGATCCTCCGTTTCCTGCGTTTAGTATATAAGGATCACCGGAACATATTGTTGTATCATTTAACACTAGGATTGGTAAAGGATTAATTATAACACTTACAGGTACTCTCGTGCTTGAACAGCTGCCTGAATTCGCTTCTGCATAGAAGGTATATGTTCCCGGCAAATTTGTATTTGGCAGAAGTGACGTTCCAACAGCCTGGAAAGGGCTTCCTGTTCCCTGCTGTACACCGCCGGAAGAAGCGTCCCACCAACTGACCGTGGAAGAAGGGATCGTATACCGAATGATCAGCCTGACTTCACCAAAAGTTGCATCAACAGTTGTACCTCCATCGTTAAGTGTTTCTGTTAAAGTCAAAGTAACGTTTCCTCCTGCAAGTGGAAGATTAGGAACAGTGACCACTGGATCAGGTGCAATAAGTCCTGCAGAAGTTAAAGCAGATATCTGAGTAGCTGCCAGAGTTGTTGCACCGGATAATGCAACCCTGATCTCGCTTCTATAGGAAGGAGTTCTTGCGAACGCGCTGTCAATTTGCAATTGCGTGTTGGTGATTGTTGCACCGGCAGGGATTGAAGGCACTGTAACAGTAAAGGTTACCGGGGTACCGGGTGACTGCAGGTTTAAACCGAAGCTTACGATCACACTGTCAGAAGAAGGCGTTGTTGCAGTAAATACTGCAGAAGGCCCGCCCTGGCACATTATAATGCTGTCAACAGCTACAGCAGGAGGTGAAGGAATAAAAGTATTGATCACAACAGGGAGGCTGCTTGTATTTGACCAGCAGGAAGTAGCAGAATCATAAGCCGCTACATAATAAGTTCCTGAGGACGAAACAGGGAAAGGCACCATTGCCGGCTGAGCGTTGCTTGCTCCATTGTTGTTTGTCCCCTGCCAGAAATACGCGGTTCCGGCAGGCGGAGCAGCTACTGATATTGTAGTATTCATACAGGCAGGGCTTGCCGCTGCTACTGGTGCCGGAGGAGCAGGAGCTACAGGAATATTGCCAACAACGACTGAGCTGGCCCCGGAAGACCAGACATTATTTGTTGAGTTAAAAGTCCTGACATAATATGTTCCATTAAGGAATACGGTGTATGGGCCTGAAACGGGATTTGTCAAGCTTGTACCTGTTGCCGTGGTTTGCCAGTACCATGCATCACCGGCCGCAGGACTTCCCGGAACACTTAGATCTGTGCCGGCACTGCACGTTGGCAGAGCAGGATCCTGCACTGGCGCTGGCGGGTTCGGAGGCAAAGCCACTACATTTATAATATAGTCTTCGGTTTCACCTGAACCCATATTTGTACACGCATCATTTGCCCCGTTAGCATTTCCCGAACTGCGTGATCTGACCCGCATTCCAGTAAGCCCGGTGATAGCGGTCATCGGAACGGTTACATTTACAGAACCTGTAGTCCCCGTTGTGTTTGGCTGATACCATTCACTTGCCTCAAATACACCATTCTGATTCCAATCGAACCACACGGAAGTAATAGAGGTTGCATCAGTAGTAATTGAAAAAGTATAAGATGCACCAAGGAAAAGATTTGTAGTGGCTGACTGCTGACTGTAATTATTAACAGCGCAGCCGGGCGTGCTGTTGTTCAGATTATTGATAGTGACATTGGTGATACAAGCTGATCCTGAATTTACTGCCGCACAATAACACGAATAAAAGGAATTCATTGTGACATGAACAGGAGTTGAAGCAGAACTCAAACCAGAGCCTGTACATGTAACAATTACCTGGTAATAGGTTGTGGCCGTTTGAGTGGCATTGTAAGTCATCCCTGTTGCTCCGGCAATGTTTGAGTAAGACATACCGTCAGATGATGACTGCCATTGATAATTTAAGCCGGAAGCCACAGTAGTGCCGGAAAGGCTTAATGTAAATGAAACACCACTGCAGGCCGGATTAGCGGAAGATGCTGTACTGCCGGCAACAGGCGACCCTGAACAAATCAAAGGCGGAGTCCAGGTATAGGTTTGTCCTGGAGCAGGAAAAACAGCGGTTGTCATGGTAAGCGTTGCATTGTTGGTTGCGCCTGCTGTTGTTGCCGCCCAATCAGTAGTTGTTGAACGATTATTGAAATCAGTATTTGTAGCCCCTCTCAATCCTATCTCATAAGTGCTGGAGGTTGGGTTGGTAACAAAAGTACCGTATACAACTTCTACAACATTCGTTGTTTCATAAAGACGGATCTGGAAATTATAGAATGTATTTCTTCCTGTTGTAGCCGCAGTTCCAAACCTCCGCGCCCTGGTCCATTGGATCACAGTCACCCTGTTTGGTGCAGTCCCGATCGTTTCATACCTTATTTCCCCGTTAACAGTGAGTGATACCCCTGTTCCGTTCGAAGTGGCATTATTGGAAACAGTCAGTGCATTCGCACCAACAGATACTATTGTGGTGCCTGCAGGAAATCCTGTAGCGGTAATAACATCTCCGGGCATAAATCCGTCAGTGCCCGTTACATTGGTAATCGTGTTGCTTCCAAGTACCCTGTCTCCGATGGAATTAAACCCAAGCTGAAGATCCCGGCCGAGTCCCGAAATAATGTTGTTGGTTGTTCCTCCGCTTATAGGAGTATAACTGCTTGTCGGAACCCCAGGCCCCATACTGATCCAGCCGTTTACATTCAATCCGAATTGGTTGTATACAATATTGTTATATGTAAATGGAAAACCTATGTTCAATGCACCGAATGTATTGTCATCGGAAGTTCCCGAGGTTATTACCGTTCCACCCGTTATAGGAGTGTAAGTTCCAGCTGAGGAGCTAAATGTATACGCGCTTACCTGAGCATTTAACTTTAGGGCCGGTGCGCAACAAACCAAAAGGAGAAAAATCCCTGTTTTGAAATAGGAGAAGTGTTTCATGGTTATCTGGGTTAAAAGTTGAGGATTATTTTCCTCAACCGGAATATCTTATAAAACCGAAAGCCTCGCGTTTGCGAGGCTTTCAGCTTGATTTGTTTTTTTTAATGAACGATTAACTTTTCAATCCTGGATTCTTTATCCGTGTTCATCTTTATGTAGTAAATTCCTTTTGCAAGGTTCTCAATATTTACCTGTTTAGAATATTTACCGGAGATGTTATTATAAGTCTCGTTGTAAACTTCTTTACCCTGGAGATCAACAATACTGATTCTAACCTGGTCATTGCTAGTTGAACTAACGGTGATATTTATAATTCCGTTTGCAGGATTAGGATATACATTAAATCCTTCGGATGAGTTATCAGCAGTGATTCCGCTACAAACATCTACAGTAATGTATGTTGAATCATAAGCTGAACAACCATTTGCATCTGTTACTGTGTACCCGATCTGATTCAGTCCGCTTAACCCTGTAGGATCGAATGTTGATCCGCTAACCCCTATTCCAATATAAACTCCTCCGGCCGGTGAACCACCATTCAGTGATATTGGTCCTCCGTTATCGCATACAGGAACTGTGAATGGAGCTATAGTTGATGAAGGTAAGCTGTTCACTGTTACCGTTACTGTAGCCGTGCCAGAGCATCCACCGGCAGTTGTACCTGTTACTGTATAAGTATCAGTTGCTGAAGGTGTGAATGCCACTCCGTTTGTTACTGCTGTTGCACCAGACCATGTATATGTATTTGCACCGCTGCCGGTTAATGTTACCATTGTGCCTGCGCAAACCATGTTATCCATATCATCTGACATTCCTGTTACTGCTGGTGTCGATTCAACAGTTACTGTAACCGTTGCCGTGTTCATACAGCCTGTTGCTGTTGTGGTGCCTGTTACTGTATAGGTATCAGTTGCCGAAGGCGTGAACGCAACGCCATCTGTTACGGTTGTTGTACCCGCCCATGTATATGAATCTGCTCCGCTGCCGGTTAATGTTACCATTGTGCCCGCGCAAACCATGTTATCCATATCGTCTGACATTCCGGCCACGGCCGGTAATGCATTTACAGTTACCGTAACTGTTGCTGTATTCATACAACCTGTTGCTGTTGTGGTACCTGTTACTGTATAGGTATCAGTTGCCGAAGGTGTGAACGCAACGCCATCTGTTACGGTTGTTGTACCCGCCCATGTATATGAATCTGCTCCGCTGCCGGTTAATGTTACCATTGTACCTGCGCAAACTATGTTATCCATATCGTCTGACATACCGGCTACAGATGGTAAAGCATTCACTGTAACCGTTACTGTAGCAGTGCCTGAGCATCCGCCGGCAGTTGTACCTGTTACTGTATAAGTATCAGTTGCTGAAGGTGTGAATGCCACTCCGTTTGTTACTGCTGTTGCACCAGACCATGTATATGTATTTGCACCGCTGCCGGTTAATGTTACCATTGTGCCTGCGCAAACTATGTTGTCCATATCATCTGACACTCCTGTTACTGCTGGTATTGATTCAACAGTTACGGTAACCGTTGCCGTGTTCACACAGCCTGTTGCTGTTGTGGTACCTGTTACTGTATAGGTATCAGTTGCCGAAGGCGTGAATGCAACGCCATCCGTTACTGTTGTTGCACCCGCCCATGTATATGAGTCTGCACCTGTTCCGGTTAATGTTACCATTGTACCTGCGCAAACCATGTTATCCATATCGTCTGATATTCCTGCCACTGCCGGTAAGGCATTTACAGTTACCGTAACTGTTGCTGTATTCATACAACCTGTTGCTGTTGCAGTACCTGTTACTGTATAGGTACCTGTTGCTGAAGGTGTGAACGCAACACCATCTGTTACGGTTGTTGCACCCGCCCATGTGTATGAATCTGCACCGCTGCCGGTTAATGTTACCATTGTACCTGCACAAACTATGTTATCCATATCGTCTGACATACCTGATACAGATGGTAAAGCATTAACCGTTACTGTCTGCATAGTTGAATCACACGCGGTAAGCTTGTACTTAATTGTATGAGTTCCAACTCCTGCAGTTGCAGGGTTAAAAGAAGATCCTGTAACACCTGTTCCGCTGAATGTTCCGCCAGCAGTTGCAGGAGTTAACGTTACAGCAGCCGATCCGGCACAATATGAAGTATTGAGCCCCGTGAAAGATGCATTGGCAGCCCCAAGGTCCGTCAAGGTTACAGTAGCATTTCCTGTCGAACCGTTCCACCCGTCAACCTGAACAAAATATGTTGCTCCGGGAGTCAGGCAGTTCGCGGCACTAACGAAAGAAGTAAATACTGTTCCGTTAAGATCGTCATTCGCTGCAACAAGAGTTCCAGCACCTGTTGTAAGTGCACCGCAAGTTGATGCAGCCCATATCGCAAGCTGTGTATCGAATCCTGTAGAAGAAATGCTTACGCGTCCTGAAGCAGGAGCAGTAAATTTAAACCACATGGTATTCTCAAGTGTATTATTTCCCCAGCCATTCTGGGAAGTATAAGTTGTAACCGGTGGAACGGCTTCACCTGTTTGTACGGTATTTCCCACATTACTGAACGGTCCGTTTGCTCCTGTTGTTAATGTAATAGTATCGCAAATATCATCTCCTGGCTTTTTAGTGCTGAAAGTGAATGGACCGGCAGCGGTACTGAAAGAACCTCCTCCGCAATCCTGTACCACATAAAACTGGTAAGCAGTATTGGCTGTAAGACCTGAAACAGCCACAGGAGAAACAGCAGGGTTAATAATTGTCCCTGTACCCGCAGTAAAGCCTGTAGGGCCATATTCCAAAGCAAATGTCCCTGTACATGATGTACAATTCCAGCCCAAAGAAGCGGTTGTTGTTGTAATTGAAGTTGCTGTTAATGAAGACGGGGCTACGCATGGCGGAGGCAAAGTAACTGTTACTGTATAATCTTCAGCCTGTCCATATCCTGTACCTGTACGGCAAGGATTCACTACAGCTGTACCATATTGCTTCATTACACGAAGACGTGTATTTCCTAAAGTTGCAGTTCCCGGTACTGTAATATTACCTGTGACTGAGATCGCATCAACACCTGTTGTGTTTGTCAACACTCCTATACGGAACTTTTCACCTGAATCAATAAAATCACCATCCTGGTTCCAGTCAGCAAAAACTACCACGCTATCGCTCCAGTTTCCACCGGTGTTACCTTTTACTGTAATCACTGAAACAGTCCCCTGTCCCATGCTGGTTGACATTGCCGTGAAATTCTCCAGGGCAGGTGTTCCGCCAATAGTTGCAGAAGTGACATTATTGATGCTTCCCAAGACTACTGAAGTTATTGGTTCGATCCCATCAGTGAAGGTTGGAACGCAATAACAGTTAGTCGGAATATTCATTGGAATCATTAGAGAGGGAGTGGTATCTGCTGCACCTCCGCTTGTACACGTTACAATTAACTGATAATACATTGCTGACATCTGGTTGGCAACATAAGTTGCCGAAGTCGCACCTCCGATATTCGTGAAGGAAGTTCCATCAGTTGAAGATTGCCACTGGTATGTCAAACCGGTAACTCCGGTTGTCGCTCCTGTTACGCTCAGCGTAAAATTCACTCCCGGGCATGCAGGGTTTGCAGTAGAGGATACTGTTCCGGCTGCAGGTGTTCCACTGCATGGGAACACAAAGTCTGCATTGCTTATTCCAAGAAATAAACCTGCGGGATTAGTTAGATCGGATAAAGAAATTCCTGTTCTGTATCCTGCAGGTGTTGTCGTTCCAAGCTGGTTTGTTCCTGAAACAGGTCCGGTGCTCGATACAATTCTTGTATTTCCGTTTGCAGCTGTATATGCTCCCTGGCCGATCAGGTATGCTCCGTAGCTGGCTGAAGTTATTCCTGTGCCTTCAGTTGATACGACCCAGTTACCATTATAAATTTTGTCAATATTATATGTTCCGTCTGTAAATGCAACAGCTGACATTCCGGTACCATCGTTATATTTAACAGAAAGCTGTCCGCCGGCAGTTCCGGATGCCGCCCTGGTAATATACATTGCCCTGTTTTGAGCGGCAGAGTTCAGGAATGGGTATCTGCTTGTGGCATTGGTAGGATCTGTCCCTGCAGTTATGGAAGTTCCGGTTGAAGCTGTTGTATACCAGCGTGAAAAAGTACCGCCCGGCATAAACCCCTGGCCTACAGGAGCAGTTAACGCTCCAACAGCCGCTGCACCGGTACCCGAAGCAGTGCCGGTTCCCAATGTCATTTTATTCGTAGAAAGATTTACCTTACCGCTTGTAAATGTAAGGTTCGCTGCAATGCTAATATTATTAAAGAACCAATGAATATTTGGGATTGCAGTTGCAGTGTTATTAAATGTAAGATTCCTGATAACATTTGTTGCAAATGTTCCTGTCCCGCTAACTGTTTGAACAGTACTGCCATTCAGGGTTAAAACTGAAGTAGTTCCGGAAGTACCTTTTGAAAGATCTATAACACCATTATTTGTAAGATTTCCCGATACCGTCAGGTTTTTACCTGTGGTACCATTAAACACTTCCAAAATTCCTGTTGAGCTGACAAAAAGATCTCCGCTTGCAGTAAAGCTGGTTGGTGTTGTACCGAAAGTGAGGGTTCCGTTGATTATTACATTATTTGCTGCAGGCCCTGCAGTATTTAAAGTAACAACATTCCCTGATGAAATAGTAACGTTATCTACCGGAGTTGGCACTGCACCAGCGTTCCATGTGGATGCTGTAGACCAGTTACCTGATAAAACTGAGATGAAATTTCCCGGTACCTGCGACACGAGTGATATGTTATCAATTGTTGCAGGCGGCTGAGCTCCCCCGGTTTCATTCTTCCAGGAAAAGATAAGCCTGAAAGTGGTTCCGGCAAGCGAGGCAGGTAAAAGTATGGTCGAGGTATTTACAGTTGCTGCTCCTCCCATTTCGTTAAATCCAACATTTGTAGCACCGGCTATACCAGGAGGCACATTCGTTGTTCCGATTCCCGGATGAGCTGCTACAGCAACGGGTGTAATTGAAGTAGGCGCAACAAATACCTGAATGATATCATAGCTGGCTTCTCCCTGTGATCTCCAGTTGTAAGACAAAATGATCTTTGTTTCTCCTGCAGGCACTGTAATATCCCGCCAAAAATAATTGGTAGCATTGTTGCCTTGTGTATAGGCATTTGTTACACCTCCGTCATTTGATATAAATGCACTGTTCCCGGTAACAGGCGCTACCGCACCGGAAACGCCAATAACCCAGGGGTTATTCGCTGAATTGGAAACACTCCAGTTATTTGCAGCAAACGTTCCGCCATTCTCAAATCCTCCATCTCCGGTCGGACTAATCAGCGTAGTCTGTGCAAAGCCAGTAAAGCCAAGTGCAAAACACGCCACTGCAGCTGCAATTCGTGTTTTAAGGTTGTAAGTTTTTCTCATGTATTTTTTTATTTCTTGCTTTTTATAAAAAATCAGACAGCAAAAATAACCTATTGCGCCCAATGTGCCAATAATTTTATCCACAATTCGATAAAACCACTTAACAATCAATCAAATGGGGAAAGTTTTACCCGGAAAATGCTAGTTATTTAGCTGTAGAATCCGAATCCCGGCTTTTTGAGTGCCTGTTTTAAGTTGTAACAGATACACACCGTTCTCGATATTTGCCGAACCCAGGTCAAGGTTGAATTCATAATGACCCGCTGCCTGGAAACCTTTATTGACTGAATATACTTCCTGGCCTATGGAATTATAGAGGCTGAATCCTACATTCCCTGCATCCTTCAGAAAGTAACTTACAGTGGTATTCGGAGTAACCGGATTTGGATAAACTGAGTATCCTAATAAATTCTGAGCGGAAGCTTCTATTCCCACCGAGGTAACATTTATCAGCTGGGTGGTTGTATCATTCCCGCATGGGCTGGACACAATCAGGGTTACATTATACACACCATTACTTGTGTACATATGCTGGGGATTTTGATTTGAAGAGGTTCCTCCGTCACCAAAATACCATTGGTAACCATAAGTAATACTTGCTGAATTATAAAACTGCACATTCGGGCCGCCTGAATATGTAAATGAAGCTACCGGACCGCCCGTCTGCTGGGTAAGGGTGATTGGTGTTGCAGACCAATTATTGGTCTCGTCACTTTCCAGGAAATTATTGTCAGGATCGGTCACTGAAACTATATAGTAATTACCGTTACAGACCCCGGTCAGATCAATGGACATTCCCGGAAGCCCTTCACTATAAATATCAAGGTTGCCGACATAAATTCCCTGGTCATTCCCGCAGCCACTGATCATCCCAAACGGAGAATTCGGAATATCCGCCATCGTCATGATTGGCCCATAATTTCCGTCCCTGCAGTATCCGTAATCGCTTGTGCAATCACCCAGGTTGATCAGGCAGAAGGAAATTTTTGATCCTGCAGCAATAATAGGCCATGTAGTGGCATCAGGATTAGAGGTTGCGGAACGCAACGTGAATTCTGCCCAGTTATCCACATGCACATGGCCGTGTGTAGGGTGATAGCTCATCACCCCTGAGGTTAAGATATCATAAGAACTGATAGTAGAACCGCTTTTGTGATAGATCGTCTGCTTCAGTTTTTGCGTAGGGTAGCTTCCATCAGGACAAATACTTGTGGAACAGGGTACGGAAACCGTATCGCACCAGCAGGAATTTGAGCCGTGGATCTCCATCGGGCCCCAGCCGATATTTGGTGTTGCATTGCTTAATGTTAATAATCCCGGATATTCCGTATGCTGGTTTTGGATAATCAGTGAAGAGGCTGTCATATCAGGTAAAAGATCACAGTTGCTTGTTCCGTCAGGACACACACATGCAGCCCCGTTCGTGGTGCTGCAAGGACCGCTTGTTGAACCGCCCCCTCCTCCCTGTGGCGGGTTAGGCCCGAAGGTGATTGAACAGGAAATCATGTTTCCAAAATCCTGCGGCACCTCGTCTATCACGCAAATGTACCATGTGCCGTTCGGGTTCTGATTATTATTAACCGCGTTGATATTTCCATTGGGAATAAAAGTTCCTGTGAAGGGTGCTCCTGCCAGTCCAACCTGACCGTTGATACCGTTCATTGCAAAGCAGCTGTTGGTATAATTGTCACCGCTGCCGCCATTATTATTCGATAACATTACATAAGTACCGTCCGGGGCTTTCAGCATTATTTTAAGATCCCCGTCCCATGTATGATTAAGATTGACACATACCTGTGACACACCGAACAAAGTATCTATTACTGCAGGCAAGCCGATAACTGCGAGGGGGAAGCATACTTCAGTATTGTTATCCGGAATGGATCCGCCTGTTGTACTTGTAAATGTCTGTGACCTAAGAATAACGGAGGAAAAGACAAGAAGGGAGAGCAGTAATTTTTTCATCGTTCAGGTTTAGATGAACGAATATAAAACGAAAATTCTATAAAGTCAATAATTTATACTTGCGGGAAAAGCTGTTGTATAAAATCCGGTACCAATAGGATTATCCTGGCTCAAAAAGTTAATAAATCAGGTTTAATATGCCCTGATGTTCTTACCCTCCATAAAGTTTATAAACGATTTGTTTACCACTTTATTTCCTCCCGGGGTTGGATAATTACCGGTGAAGTACCAATCGCCTTTATTATCCGGTATCGCGTTGTGGAGCCCTTCAATGGATTGATAGATGATCTCCACCTCAGCATTAACGCCTTCCGGCCGCAGTAATTCCGCGATCTTTGCAGAGATCTGCTCGGCTGTAAAGAGATCATAAATTTCCTTTACCACATTGGTTATTTTTTCTTTCGGGAGTTCTTCCTGGGCTTTTGCTTTTTCATAAAGCTCATCGAGGAGATTATCTTTAAAATTGTCTTTCAAAAGTGAAATTGCCGCCTGGAAAGCAATGAAATCACCAAGCTTCGCCATATCGATCCCGTAACAATCAGGGTAGCGGATCTGGGGTGCTGAAGAGACTATTACGATCTTTTTAGGCCCAAGGCGATCCAGGATCCTGAGAATACTCTGTTTTAATGTTGTTCCGCGGACGATCGAATCATCCAGTACAACAAGATTATCAGTCCCTTCGCGCACGCAGCCGTAAGTGGTATCATAAACGTGAGCCACCATATCATCACGCTGGGAATCTTTTGTAATAAAGGTCCTGAGCTTAGCATCCTTGATCGCAATCTTTTCAATACGGGGGTGGACGGACAGAATCTGGCTTAACTCCGGTTCCCTCACTTTACTTCCCATCTGAAGAATCTTATGCCTCTTCACCGTATTATTATAATGATGGAGCCCTTCAATAAAACCACCGAAAGCAACTTCTGCTGTATTCGGGATATAAGAGAATACGGTGTTCTCAAGATCATAATCCACAGACTTTAAAACAGCCGGGCATAACTGGCTGCCGAGCTTCTGGCGTTCGCGGTAAATATCCGCATCACTTCCGCGGGAAAAATAGATCCGCTCAAAGGAACATGGAGTTTTTTCAAGCTGCTTATTGATAGTATATTCTCCAAAAGTTCCGTTCTTTTTAATAATCAGTGCTTTACCCGGTGTCAGCTCTTTTACCTTGGCAATAGGCACATTGAAGGCAGTTTGAATAACAGGACGTTCGGATGTAACAACAACAACTTCATCATCGCTGTAATAAAATACAGGACGGATACCGTTCGGATCCCGTAACACAAATGCATCACCATGTCCGAATAAACCTGCCATTGCGTAACCTCCATCCCACTTTTTACTTGCATCTTTCAGGATGGCCTGAACATCCAGATGCTCGGCTATCAATGCAGAGATCTGCGCATTATCATGACCTTCTTTTTTAAACTTTTTGAAAAGACGCTCATTCTCCTCATCGAGGAAATGGCCAATCTTCTCCATCACGGTAACTGTATCCGCTTGCTCTTTCGGGTGCTGGCCCAGATCAACAAGCTGCTGAAAAAGCTCATCTACATTGGTAAGGTTAAAATTCCCTGCTACCACCAGGTTCCTGCTCATCCAGTTATTCTGACGAAGAAACGGATGACAGCTCTCTACAGAATTACCGCCATAAGTTGCATATCGCAAGTGACCGAGGAACAATTCACCTGTATAGGCCATATTTTTTTTCAGCCATGCGGCATCATTCATCCTGTCAGGGTTCTTTTTGTAAAGATCCTCGAACTTGCCATTTATCTTTCCGAAAATTTCTTTGATCGCACCGCTTCCTAAAGCGCGGTTTCTGCTGATATAACGCGTCCCGGGAGCAACATCGAATTTAATGTTTGCAATTCCCGCTCCATCCTGGCCCCTGTTATGCTGTTTCTCCATAAGAAGGTACATTTTATTAATGCCGTAAAGAGGAGTGCCGTATTTTTTGATGTAATAATCCAATGGTTTGAGTAAGCGCACTAACGCTATTCCGCACTCATGTTTTATTGCATCGCTCATTTTGACAAGGGTTTTGGAGGTGGTTATTAATTAACACAAAAATACTCAATTTATTTCGAAAATGCCTTTTTATTAGACCGAGGAAGCGTTTTTAAAGACCAAAAAACAAATCCCGAAGAGCTTGTCACAACTTCGGGATTTTGGATAAAACTAAACATGAAACACTGTTGTGCTACTCCTTCACAACAACAAGCTTTTAGCATAAAGGATGGTTTATAGACAAACCAATAAGAACGATATGCTGGCACAAAGAAAGACAGATTGCAGAGTGGATGCAAACGTAATTTATAAGAAAATAAGACTTCGGAGCTAAATTTACAGCAGGGTAGAAGAGCAGGCGAAAGTCCGTAAATCGCATTGTCAGCGGGTTTATCTGACCACATTCTTTAAAAATTGATTTGCATTGCCAAAATACCTTTAGGTTTCGGAGCACTTTGCCTGTATTTTTTTTAATGAATATTTTATTTTCGACTCCCGCTTATACCATTAAAATACCACTTATTCCCTGAAATGCTTTTTCTTAACTCCTTCATTAAGAAAAATTTAGGTTCTGAATATTGGTATTCTATATTTGTGACGCGAAGAATAAAATGACCTCAAAAGACCTCCATACATTGATAAAATCACTCACCTCAAGTGAGAAGGGATATATCAAAAAACATTCGGTCATACATGTAATTGGCGATCAGAACAAATACATCAAAATATTTGATGCCATTGATAAGCAAAAGGAATATGATGAAAAAGAGATCGTTAAAAAATTCACGGACGACCCTATTCTCAACAATTTTTCTGTTGCAAAAAACTATCTCTTCCGTTTCATATTAAAATGCCTGGAGTCTTACCATTCAAATACCAGATCGGAGCTGCGAAGCACGCTTAACCAGGTAGAGATCCTTTACAACAAAAACCTTCCTGCGGTGGCCAAAAAAATGCTTACGAAAGCAAAAGCAACTGCCCAACATTATGAACTGTATGAGTTTATGGAAGAGATTATTGACTGGGAGATCACATTTATTGCAGAGGAAGCAAATTCACAAAATTATCTTGAACTGGTAAATAAATATTTCGGTGAGCTGAATGATTCTATCGAGAAGAAGAAAACCATTATTGGATATAAACATCTTTACCAGAAGCTGAGGGCGAAAGCTTTATACATGGGGCTACCGCGAAATGATGAAGATGTGGCAGCCTTCAGGGAGATAGCTGAACAGGTTGACAATAATGACGCAAGGCTGCTCTCTACTTTTAATGCAGAATTCTACCGGAACCTCATGCAGGCGAATTATCTCTTTATGAATAATGAGCATAAGAAGGCTAATGCATTAATGGAGAAAAATGTGTCGCTGATGGAAAGCAATCCGCATATGATCGAGTTGAAGCCTTCAACCTACCTGGGAATGCTCCGTAATAAAGCTGTTAATGAACTAACGCTGATGCGGTACAAACCATTATTTGATACCATAAAGAAGATGGACACCTTTGTGGCCAAATACGGGCAGCTTAACCGTTATTTTGAAGTAATGTCGGAGAACCTGAAGCTCTTCGTTTATATTCCTACCGGTCAGTTCAATGAAGCAAAACAGATTGCAGAAAAACTTGATGTGATCTACAGGCAGCTTCCCCCGACAAAAACGCTTATAAAGGAAAGGCAATTACAGCACTATGCTTTTGCATACATTTATATCGGGCTCGAAGATTATAAAATGGCAAATCAGCATATCAATGCGCTGTTGAACAATCATGAATTTGATATCCGGAGTGATCTTTTTTGCTTTGCGCATATACTTAGCCTTATCATACATTTTGAACTTGAGAATGTTGACCTGATGGATTACAGGGCCAGGACAACCTATAATCTCCTGGTGAAGAGAAATCACCTGCATGAATTCGAAAAACAGATCATTGTATTTCTTAAATCAACCAAGAACATGACACGGAAATCACCCGAGATCCGTAAAGCATTTATCAGCCTTAAAGAAAATATCGAGAGGATCACCGAGGGCAATAAACTTGAAAAGAATGCCTTAAGTTTATTCGACCTTATTTCCTGGCTGGAAAGCAAAATTGAGAAGCAGAGCTTCATGCAGATCAAACAGAAAAAATTCAACCAGCTGATGACCCCTGAAGTTTCCAATGCACATATGCATTAGGATCTTTTAAGCCATTCCATGGCCAGTTTCTCAGAATCAAAGATCCTTCCGGGTATTGCCGGCCTGGTAAGAAATAAGAAGATATTAAAAATAAATGTGGGTATTGGTGTGGTTGTAACAATTGCCACTTTGCTGGCAAACTGGTCTACGGTGGATGAAAGGAATATTTTTTCCTCACTTTCCAGCCTTTTTAATTTTTCAGCGACAACCATTAACGGGGTCTGTTCTCCTTTCTGGATCTCAAGGAAAGCATTCAACTGCTCTTTGAGTTCATCGAGGGTAACACTGTCTCTTCCCGGGATCTGCCTGAAGACAAGGATTCCATCCGTGCGTTTGTAAATAGTCCCTGAAGCTGTATGCGTTATACTAAGAACGTCCTTTTCCTGGCTCATAGAAACAATTCCTTTTCCACACCAAGCCATTCAAGGGCGGACCCGTGCAACAGCAGTTCTTTAACATCTCTTTCATAGGGCATCTCCCTGATCAGCTTCCCCGGCTCCAGCTCGCCTAAGGGGAATGGATAATCCGTACCGAGCGCAATTCGGTTGGCGCCAAACATGCCTACAACATAATCGAGCATTACCGGATCATGCACAAGGCTGTCGATCCAGAATTTACCTAAGTATTCCCGTGGATTAATGTTATTATCAATAGCGACCAGATCAGGCCGGCAGTTAAAACCGTGTTCTATACGGCCTACGGTGGAAGGGAAGGATCCGCCACCATGAGCAAATGCCACCCGCAGTTCAGGAAGCCTTTCGAATATCCCTCCAAATATCAATGAACATATTGCACGCGTTGTTTCAGCGGGCATCCCTACGAGCCATGGAAGCCAGTATTTCTGCATTTCTTTCTCGCCCATCATCTCCCATGGGTGTATAAACACTGCCATTCCCAAGTCAGAACAAGCCTTGAAAATCTCGAAATACTTTTCTTCGTTTAAGTTTTCCTGGTTGATATTGGTCCCAATCTGGATCCCTTTCAGCCCGATACTTTTACATCTCTCAAGCTCTTTTATTGCAAGGCGCGGAGATTGCATCGGAATTGTCCCGAGCCCAACAAACCGTTTTGGAAAACGTTGTACGATGCCGGCAATATGGTCATTGAGGAACATCGACAGCTCCAGGCAATCCTCGGGTTTAGCCCAATAGCTGAACATTACAGGTACTGTAGAAAGCACCTGGACGTCCACGTGATGATGATCACATTCTTTGATCCTTTTTTCAGCGCTCCAGCAATTGTCCTCGACCTCGCGGAAAAATTTTCCATCATCACGCATCATTCTCGCACAGCACGAACGGTGATGGTCAAGATGTATAAACCCTCCGTATCCGAATTTTTCCTTCCAGTTTGGAATGTGTTCAGGAAGGATGTGTGTATGAATATCGATTGTCAGGTATTTTGCCATGGTGTGCCGCGTGGTCAGTTGTTCAATAATCAATTACATATTAAAGATTCCTCTTTGGTCGGAATGACGTTTTCTAAAGTTTCAGAAAATCACCTACAATATTCTCCGCTTCTTCCAAAGCCTTTTCAAGGTTATCATTGTGGATAACCCTGTCGAACTGGTCAGCCGTTTTCAGTTCCTGCGCTGCTTTTCCCATTCTCCGGGCAATACTCTCGGGTGTTTCAGTTTCACGCATCTTCAATCTTTTTTCGAGATGCTCTATGCTGGGCGGCATCACAAAAATAGCAAGGGCCTTGTCACCGAATTGCTTCTTAAGGTTTAAACCTCCCACTACATCCATATCAAAAATGATATGTTTTTCATTTCTCCAGATCCGCTCAATCTCTGATTTGAGAGTTCCGTAAAAATTATCTTTATAAACTTCTTCCCATTCCGCGAATTCATTGTTAGCGATCTTTTCCTTGAACTCCTCAACCGTTAAAAAATAATAATCCACCCCGTATGTCTCCCCTCTCCTGATATCCCTGCTGCAGGCTGAAATGGAAAATTCAAGATCCGGAAAAACCTTCAGCAGGTGCTGAACAATGGTGGTTTTCCCAGCTCCCGATGGTGCTGAAAATATAACTAGCTTACCTTGCAATTTAGTTAATCGGTTAATGGTTATTTAGTTAATTAGGTTAACAATTATAATACATTGAGCATTTGTTCTTTGATCTTTTCCAGTTCATCCTTCATTTGCACCACCAGCTTTTGAATTCCTGCATCGTTTGCTTTGGAACCTATGGTATTGATCTCACGGCCAATTTCCTGTGAAATAAAACCAAGCTTGCGCCCTGCTCCTGCTTCCGTCATAGTAGCTGTAAAATAATCAAGATGTGTTTTCAACCGCAATTTCTCCTCTGTAATATCGAGCTTCTCGATATAGTAGATCAACTCCTGCTCAAACCGGTTCTGATCGATCTTATCGGTATCAATGATCTCAGAAAGATTATTTCTTATCCGGTTTTTAATATTTCCAACTCTTGCTGCATCCAGGGCGAGAACCTCAGCCAAAAGCTTTTCAATGATCGTGATCCTGGTAGTAAATTCTTTTAACAAGGTATTTCCTTCATCGTCACGGAATTTCTGAAAGGCCGCGACAGCTTTATCAACCACATTTTTTACCTGCTTCCATTCCTCTTCATCCAACTCGGCAACTTCCCTTTCCGCCTTCATTACTTCCGGCATTTTTAACACCAGCCCAAGCAAGTCACTGCTGTTCTCATTCAGTTCTGAGGACAAATTTTTCAACTCCCTGTAGTAGCTTTTTGCCAGCTCTTTATTAAGAGCAACAGGAAGGATATCCTGGGTAGATTCCACATACACATTCACATCAACTTTCCCACGCTCAAGCTGCTTGCCTAATTCAGTGCGCAACTCCAGTTCTTTCTCTTTATAGAAATAGGGCATCCGAAGATTCAGGTCAAGCTGCTTGCTGTTAAGTGAACGGACTTCCACGGTGACCTTTTTTCCGGGAATTTCACTAACGGCTTTCCCGAAACCGGTCATTGATTTAAGTGTCATGGGCTGTTTTAAATGTAAAACAAATGTACAGTTTTTTTCAGCTGTAACGCAGTTGTTCAGCGTTTACGGGTAGATTTTTCAGACGGGAAAGACTTAGTTTTCCTGCTTTTTATGAGCGGCAAACGGATTGCTTACGAGGAAAACACCGATTATTATCAGGAAAGCTGCGAGGAGCTTCCTGGCATCCAGGGTGTCATTGTGATAATAGTACACAGCGAACAGCGTTGCCAGGAACGGCTGAAGATAAATATAAATGCTTACCACTGACGGGCTTAGAGCCCTGAGGGCGTATGTATTGAGGATATACGCTATGAATGTTGTGGCCACAACTACAAAAAATATATCGTACCAGATCCCCGCGGGCATTGCTGTCCAGTCCACCTGCTGAAATTCAGAAAAGCCAAAGGGAAGAACATAAATGAACCCAAACAGGAAGACCCATTTCACAATGGTAAATGTATTGTATTTGCTCATTAGCGGCTTCACCAGCACGACATAGCATGCCCAGGAGATCGAATTGACCAGGATCATGATGTCGCCCCTGATTGTTTCGGAACCAAATGAAAAGTTCTTATTAAAAGTCAGCATCAGCAAAGCCCCCGCAATCCCAAAAATAATCCCGGCTATCTTATTCAGCGAGATCCTTTCCTTCAGAACTACTGAAGCAATGATCAGCACAACGATGGGATTGGAGATCATAATAATGGAAGCATTGATCGGGGTGGTAATATTGAGGCCTTTTAAAAATAACAGCTGGTTACAGGCAACACCAAATACTGCTAGTAAGGCTAAGCGGGGAAAATCCTTTTTATCAACCTTTTCCTTAATAAACAGGGAACTCACAATCCAGAAAAGGATTAAAGCTCCACCGACACGCATTAACACAAATGCAAATGGCTGAACGTATCCGGGCATTACCTGCTTGGCAATTGAATAATTTGCCCCGTAAATTATGTTGACAAGGACCAGCGCAAGGTGCGCCTGTAAAACTTTACTCATTCAATTCCGCCTTAACAGCAGCAATATTATTTTTGGAATTACCGACAAAGATCTTATTCTTCACAATCATGACAGGCCGCTTCAGGAACGTATATTCTTCGAGGATATATTTTTTGTAATCTTCTTCTTTAAGAGTCATTTCATTCAATCCGAGACTCCGGTATTTTAACGCGATCCGACTGAAAAGCGCTTCATAGCTGCCAGCCATCCTTTTCATTTCATCCAGCTGTGAGGCGGTAATCTTTTCTGTTTTTATATCCTGGAACTCAAACTTTTTATTTTCTAGCCCAAGCTCCTTAATTATTCTCGCACAGGTTGAACAGGTTGAGAGGTAGTATATTTTTTTCATGATTGTTCTTTAAAAGAAAGCTGCGAGATTATTCCTGAGATTACTTCACGCGGAAAGCTTTCAGAATGACGTTCATAACGTGATACTCTTTACTTAAATCATTCGTTGTTATTTAAACGCCCAGTCGTATTTGTCAATATCCTGGATGCAATTCTTTAGCAGGTCGATGCTTGCCCTGATATCAGATTTATCCGCCATTTCGATCACCTGGTGAATATGACGGGTAGGTATTGAAACTGCACCCGAAATTGCACCGCCCGGTGTCATCCGTTGAATCCCGGCTGTATCAGTGCCTCCCGCAGGCAAAATCTCTGTCTGGTATTTTATTTTATGTTTTTCTGCAGTCTGCTTCATGTATTTTACCATCCTGTAATCACAGATAGTGGAAGAATCCATGATCTTAATAGCAGCACCATCTCCAAGCTTTGTGATCATCTCATGTTTCGCGGCACCGGGAACATCGAAAGCAATTGTTGTATCGAGCCCGAATCCGAAATCAGGCTGGATCTGCAATGCAGCCGCATTAGCCCCACGGATACCTACTTCCTCCTGAACCGTAAATACCGCATACACATCATACGGAGAACTTTTCAGCTCACGCAATGTTTCGATAAGAATAAAAACCGAAACGCGGTTGTCGATTGATTTACAATTAACACAGTTTCCCATTTCAATCAGCTCGCGCTCACGTGTTATTGCATCGCCTATTGTAACTATCGCCTCTACATCTTTTTTATTCATCCCCAGGTCAATGAAGTAATCATGGATGGGAACAACCTTATCGCGCTCGGACGGGCTCATCATGTGAATGGGCTTGGAACCCATTACCCCGATCACGTCTTTCTTACCATGGATGATCACTCTTTGGGCGGTCAGCGTTTTGGGATCAAATCCACCTAATGGAATGAAACGCAGGAAGCCATTATCGTCAATATGAGTGACGATAAACCCAATCTCATCCATGTGAGCGGCAATCATCACCTTTTTATCTTTTTTACCTTTTTTAAAAGCGGTAACGCTTCCCATATTATCGATGGAAATTTTATCGGCAAGCTTCTTTACTTCACGGATAACAATCTCCCTAACCCTTTGCTCATGGCCGGGGGCACCTGCCGTTTCGCAGATCTCTTTTAAGAGTTTTATGTTTAATGACATGTTCTATTTTTTTCCGTTCAAATGCTGATGCTCATTTTTTTACCTACTATTCAACTGCACTCAGCTTGATCATATTTGTTTTTCCTTTCTCACTCAGAGGAATACTCGCAATGTTAATCACAAGATCATTTGTTTTCACCATGCCGGTCGCCTTAAGAATCTGCTTGATATCCGCAATTGTGCTGTCCGTGCTGATATCGCTGTCATAAAAGAACCCCTGGACACCCCAGACCAGATTAAGTGTTGTAAGTATAAAGTGATTATCCGTAAATACGAAGATCTTAGCTTTAGGTCTGTGGCTGGCCAGCTTGAATGCGGTATAGCCCGAATGGGTCATTGTTACAATTGCTGAAGCATTCGTGCGCTGGGCCATTTTAGCTGCAGTGTAGCATATCGAATCAGATAAAAAGCGATGGTTTCTCAGATCGACTTCGGGAGCAGCATTTTCGCGGTTGTACACTTCACTTTCCTGCTCAACATGCTCAATGATCTTGCTCATTGCGGCCACCACCCTGGCAGGATGATTTCCTACGGAAGTTTCACCGCTCAGCATTACTGCATCAGCCCCATCCATCACACTGTTGGCAACATCGTTCACCTCAGCGCGTGTCGGGCTTATATTCGTGATCATGCTTTCCATCATTTGTGTCGCGATGATCACCGGTTTTGACTGCTCAAGGCATTTACGCACAAGCATCTTTTGTATCACAGGCACTTCCTGCATCGGCACCTCCACACCAAGGTCACCACGGGCAACCATCAAGGCATCTGTTTCAAAAATGATGGCATCAATATCTTTTATTGCATCCGGCTTTTCAATCTTCGCTACTACCCGGGTAGGTACATGCTGGCCGAAGTTCCTGACAAGCATTTTCAATTCACGGATATCCTCGGATGACCGTACAAAGGAAAGCCCGATCCAGTCGACCTTATGGGTGAGCGCAAAGTCAAGGTCGCGCAGATCCTTTTCAGTAAGGCAAGGCAGTGAGATTCTTGTATTGGGAAGGTTCACACCTTTCTTTGATGATAACATTCCTCCATGGCTTACCACCGCTCTCACCTCATCGATGCCATTTGTATCAATCACCGTTAAGAGCAATTTTCCATCATCAATCAGGATACTTTCCCCCACATTTACATCCTTAGGAAATTGCTGGTATGTTATATACAGCCGTTCTGCAGTTCCAATGCATTCTTTGGTAGTAATGATGATCTCTTTTCCGGCCACCAGCTCAACACCATTGTTCTCCATTACACCGATCCGGAGTTTCGGCCCCTGGAGATCGGCAAGGATAGCAATGTGCAATCCCAGCTTTTTGTTCAGCGCCCTGATGTTGCGGATCTGTGTTTCTACGTTTTCGTAGGAACCATGTGAAAAATTGATACGGAACACATCCGCCCCCGCTTTGATCATATCCTCCAGCACTTCCATTGAAGAAGAAGCAGGGCCAAGTGTTGCAACAATTTTAGTTCTTTTCATAATAGTTCTCGTTTCAAATCTTCCATGAACCATACGCTGACGATCCTTTATAGGTTATTAAAATATTAAATTCTGCTTCGATCTTAATGTTTTAGGATCGATACGCACTGCAGTAAGCACGATATCAATTTCCTTTATCTGCTGGACAAGGCTCTCCACTTCCTCATCCTCCATCTCACCACGGACAATAAATAAATAATTCATTTGCTTGTGTTCCGGGACCAGGAATTCATTCTCACTGTGACTTTCTCCTGATTTCACTGCACTCCCAAACAAGGTGTCCCCGGTAACTGCCAGTGATTTGCTTTCGCTGAAATTGGCGATCACCGAATATTCAGTGTATTGATCTGCATCATCAAAAGTAAAGAATGAAAAATAAGATGGTGTAGCCTGTTTCTTTCCTTTGATCTCCAGTGAATCTTTTTTACTCAGCTCAAGTTTTAATTTATTGTTTATTGCCCAGCAAAAACGATAATCTTTCTCATGCGATGAAATACCGATCAGCACGAAATCGTAATCATATTCTATTTCAAGCGTATGTTTTCCCAATGGAGTAAATGAATGGTAAATTTAGAAATCTTAACCGAAGATCGATAGTAAAATCCGGTTATTTTTAGGTTAGATCTTCAGCTTGGCACAAGCCTGTTCAGAGACCATCTGTTCTGCGCGTTTCTTTGAAAGATGCTGGGCATTTCCCATGACTTTACCATCTACAAGCAGGTGCAAGACGAATTGTTTGTCAGCTGCATCCGCGCCATCAACCACTGTCTCATATTCATACTCTTTCTTTTCTTTCTGCGCCCATTCAATGAATTTACTTTTGAAATCAGTTTCAACTGTTTCAACCTCCTCCATATCTATATGAACATTGATGATCCTGTTAAGGATGAATTTTTGCGCAAACTTATAGCCTTTATCAAGATATATCGCACCGATCAGTGCTTCATAAGCATCACCATTGATTGAGCTGGGCTTACTTCCAAAACGGTCATTATTGGCTTCGATCAGGTTGTTCAGTCCAAGCTTCACGGCAATCTGGTTATGCTTTGCACGGCTCACCATTTTCGATCTCATCTTTGTGAGGAAGCCCTCATCTTTGTATGGAAATTTTTTGAAAAGGTAATCCGCCACAACAGTTCCTATTATTGAATCACCAAGAAATTCAAGCCGTTCATTGCTGTCCTTTATTCCTTTTTTAATATTCTTTGCGGCAGAACTGTGACGCAGGGCAAGCTTGTATAAAGAAATATTGTCAGGGTAGAATCCCAGGATATTCTTTAACGATGTGAGTAATTTTTTTTCAGGGGAGAAATACGCCCTTATTTTTTTATGTACCGGCAATATTAAAAATTAAGCAGTGTATTTTTTCACGATCACTGAAGCATTGTGTCCGCCAAAACCGAAGGTATTGCTGAGAGCAGCACGCACAACACGCTTTTGGGCAGTATTGAATGTGAAATTCAGTTTATTATCCAGTGCAGGGTCGTCAGTAAAGTGATTGATGGTAGGAGGAATAATATCATTCTTAACAGCCAATACGCATGCGATAGCTTCAATTGCACCTGCAGCACCCAGTAAGTGGCCGGTCATTGATTTGGTGGAACTGATATTGAGTTTATAAGCATGTTCACCGAACACGCCTAATATTGCTTTGGTTTCGGCAACATCCCCGAGAGGAGTGGATGTACCGTGCACATTTACATAATCTATGTCTTCCGGTTTCAATTCGGCATCGATCAATGCGTTTCTCATTACATTTAATGCCCCTAACCCTTCCGGATGCGGAGCTGTAATATGGTTGGCATCAGCAGTCATTCCGCCCCCGACAACTTCAGCATAGATCTTTGCACCGCGTTTTAAAGCGTGGTTTAATTCTTCCAAAACAAGACAACCTGCACCCTCACCAAGCACGAAGCCATCGCGGTCAACGTCAAATGGGCGGGAAGCCGTTTCGGGAGAATCATTGCGTGTTGAAAGTGCATGCATTGCGTTAAACCCGCCAATTCCGGCTTCACAAACCGCAGCTTCGGAGCCACCCGTAACGATGATATCAGCTTTACCCAATTTGATATAGGTGGCAGCATCGATCAGGGCGTTGGTAGAAGAAGCGCAAGCCGAAACAGTAGTGAAGTTGGGTCCACGCATGCCGAACATAATTGAAATATGCCCGGAGCAAATGTCAGCAATCATTTTAGGAATAAAGAAGGGGTTGAAACGCGGGGTTCCATCACCTTTTGCAAAGCCGAAGCATTCGTCCTGGAAAGTTTGCAAGCCCCCGATCCCTGAGCCCCAGATTACTCCGGCCCGGTCTTTATCGAAGGCATTTTCCCCATCCAGGCCGGCATCTTTTACCGCCTGAATGGCAGAAACTATTCCGTATTGCGAGAAAGGGTCGATTTTGCGTGCTTCTTTGCGTTCCATGAAATCTTCAGGATTAAATCCTTTGACCTCACAGGCAAAACGCGTTTTAAATTTTGAAGCATCAAAACGAGTAATAGGTGCAGCTCCGCTCACCCCGTTCAGGAGATTATTCCAATAATCGGTAATGTTATTACCCACAGGGGTAATCGCGCCAAGTCCTGTAACTACTACTCGTCTTAACTCCATTCAAATAAATCTTTAGGGAATTATTTTGCGTTTGCTTCGATGTAAGAAATTGCTTCTCCAACTGTCCCAATCTTTTCAGCCTGGTCGTCAGGAATAGCAATGTTGAATTCTTTTTCGAATTCCATGATCAACTCAACAGTATCCAATGAGTCCGCTCCTAAATCATTTGTAAAGCTGGCTGCCGGTGTAACTTCTTTTTCGTCAACACCTAATTTATCAACGATGATCGCTTTTACTTTTGTTGCAATGTCTGACATTTTTTAAATGTTTTTTGGGTTAATTTGGGTGCAAAGATAGAGTTATATGGATAATTACAAAAAAATATACTAACTATTCATTGCCTACCTTGCTGTTTTAATTAATTACCACTTGATTATCAGTAAAATATGTGCCATTTATCCGGGACTTAAAGCGAGATTCCTTTAATTAAATTTATTCCTGATCCAATGCCTGAATTCATTCTTAAACCCTAATTTTGTGGCCTGAATGAAAAAAAAGATTGTCATTTTCGCTTCCGGTGATGGAACGAATGCCCAGAAGATCATTGATCATTTCCGGGATTCTGACGTTGCAGGGGTTAGCCTTGTGGTATCCAACAAAAGGGAATCAAAGGTTTTAGAACGGGCGGAAAAAGCAGGCATCCCGTTCCTGGTGATTACACGTGAAGCGTTTTATGAAAGCAACGATGTTACGGAGCGGCTTTTGTCTGATCAAACCGATTTGATCGTGCTGGCCGGTTTCCTCTGGATGATCCCCGACAGGCTCATAAAAGCTTTTCCAGACCGGATCATTAATATCCATCCTGCCCTGCTGCCAAAATTCGGAGGCCACGGCATGTACGGAATGAATGTGCACCGGGCGGTAATCGAAGCGAAAGAAAAAGAGAGCGGCATCTCTGTGCATTATGTCAACGAAAAGTATGATGAAGGGGAAATCATCGCACAATATAAATGCGAAGTATCCGGCAGCGATACAGCCGAGCTGCTGGCAAGCAAGATCCGTCAGCTTGAGCATTCGTTTTTTCCGGAAGTTATTGAAAAGATCGTCCGGAGCTTGTAGAAGCGGGTACAGTTATAAGGACTTTAATCAGCCAAACCCGTTCCCTATACCTGCGTGTTCGGCCGGGCGGGCATTATGCGGAAAGCGCGGCACTTGAACTGCCGAACAGATTCATACATTAGTGTTTATTCGTAATCAGCAAATATGGAATTTGACTTAAAAGAAATAGCCACCATTACCATGATCCTTTTCGCGGTGATCGACATCATCGGATCGCTACCTGTGCTTCTTGACCTCCAGACCAAGCTCGGGAAGATCCAGTCGGAAAGGGCCACATTGGTTTCAGGCGCCATCATGCTGGTGTTTATGTTCATCGGTGAACAAATCCTCGGGCTGATTGGTATTGATGTCAGCTCTTTTGCAATAGCCGGTTCGTTCATTATCTTTTTCCTCGCTCTCGAGATGATCCTAGGAATAAAGTTCTACAGGGAAGAATCGGTCCACACGGCTTCAGTTGTTCCAATCGCTTTTCCTATCATAGCGGGAACGGGGACATTAACAACTTTACTTTCTATAAGAGCAGAATATAAAGGGGAGAATATTATTGCAGCTATTCTTATCAACCTGATTTTCGTTTATATAGTTTTGAAGAATACTTATCGTCTTGAAAAAATTCTTGGACCCGGAGGAATCAACATTTTAAGAAAAGTGTTTGGGGTGATATTGCTCGCAATTGCCGTGAAGTTATTCCGGACCCATGCGGGGGTGTAGTTGTTGCCAATTTTTACAATTGCTATAGGCAGTTGGCAATGATTCCGTTAAAACTATAATTATGAAAACTAAATTTATTGCCTGTGTCACTGCCTATTTATTTTATTGCCTACTAAATTAATTTTATGATCTCGATATATACAGACGGGGCTTCAAGAGGAAATCCGGGACCAGGAGGTTACGGGGTAGTTATGCTGGCCGGAACGCTCAGGAAAGAGATCTCGGAAGGCTTCCGCCTGACCACGAACAACCGGATGGAATTAATGAGTGTGATCGTGGCGCTGGAATCATTAAAAAAAGAAGGGAGCCTGGTAACGGTATATTCCGATTCAAAATATGTTGTGGATTCGGTTGAACTGAAATGGGTTCTTGGCTGGGAGAAAAAACATTTCAACGGGAAGAAAAATGCTGATCTCTGGATTAGATTCTTACGGGCTTACCGCAAACATAAGGTAAAATTTGTATGGGTAAAGGGACACGCTTCCAACAAGGAAAATAACCGCTGTGATGAACTTGCAGTTGCCGCAGCGCTGGGAGGCGACCTTAAAATCGACCACGGGTACGAGGAAGAGAAAAAGAAAGAAGATTCGAAATTATTATGATCTCACTCCTAGTTCTCTCCAAAGGAGAGGGAACGATGCTGCTCTTAAAAGAAATTTTGTTTTATCACAAACACCCTGTTCTTCCACCGTCTACCGGAACATTAATTCCTGTAATATAAGAAGCTGCAGGCGAAGCAAGAAAAGCAACAGCATTGCCTATTTCAGAAGGTTCTGCAAATCGTCCCAAAGGAATTTCACTTTCCATCTCATTCTTTATTTCATTGAGAGATTCACCCGTATGATTCGATTTGGTTTCAATAATGCTTTGCAGGCGGCCTGTTAATGTGGCGCCAGGCAGCACGTTGTTTACGGTGATACCGTACGAAGCCACCTCATTCGCAAGCGTTTTGCTCCAGTTGGCGACAGCTGCACGTATTGTATTTGAAACTCCAAGGTTTTTCAATGGGATCTTAACTGAAGTACTGATGATATTTATTATACGGCCATACTGTGCTTTCTTCATTCCATCCATTAATGATTGTACCAGCAAATGATTACAAACAAGATGACTGTTAAACGCCTGGAGAAAATCCTCCACTTTGGCGTTTTGAATCAGCCCGCTCGGGGGACCGCCTGTATTATTGACCAGGATGTGGACCGGCCCATTGCTGGCTACGTAATTATCTACTTTCTCTTTCACCTTGTTAGGAGCCTGGAAATCCACTGCAAGGAAACCATGTTCCTGCCCTTTTGATACATCAAGGTCTTTCAGGGCCGCCTTCAGCGATTCTTCGTTCCGTGCAACCAGCACAATGTTCGCCCCAAGCAAAGCCAGCTCTATGGCCGATGCTTTTCCGATTCCCTGGGTGCTCCCGCACACCATCGCTGTTTTTCCTGTAAGATCTAAATTCATGTGACAAAGATAGAATTAAGTATTGTAATATATTTATATATCAGAATGGCTCCCCATGCGTGGACTTCACCACCTTATCACGCAGAAACGGCACCCTCTTCAGGGTAAGGATCGCAAGATCAGTCAGTAATTTGCTTTTCAGCATCTTCTGCAAAAATGCAGAAAACTCAATCCGCTTTTTAAATTGTTTTTTCCAAAAGCGTTCATACTGATTCTCCAGGGATTCACGTGACATTCCTCCTTTAAAATATTGGATGAGCAGTTCATTCAGGTGATACGAACTCCGCATCGCCATGCTCATGCCATTGCCGCTTAAAGGCGCAATATTTCCCGCGGTATCACCGATCATTAATATGTTATTCTCGACTGCGCTTTTGTACCCGATCCGGATCTGCGAAATTGCCAAAGGCTCATCGAACAAAAAAGATGCGGATGAAAGATGTTGCTTCAAAAACGGATTTTTCATCAAAACTCCTTCTTCCATTTTTTTGATGTTCCCTGAATATTTCTTCAGGTTATCGGAATCAGACAGGTAGCAAAGGCAATACCTGCTCCCTTCAATTTTAGAAACTCCGCAATAACCATTCTCAAAATTATGCAGCTCAATAAGGTCAGGCGGAAAATCAATATTCACGTGGTATTTTATCCCAACATAATTCTTCTCCGTCTTCGGTCCTTTTGTAAAACCTCTTTTTAATTTTGTATCAAGGTTGCTTTTTTTCCCCCATGCCCCTGTACATATTTCTGAAAGGAATGTTCCTTTTTCAGAATCAATAATAAAATGCTCTCCTGTAAAACGTATATCTGCAACGCGGCACCCGTCCATCACAATTACCCCTTTTGACTTCGCTATTTCAGAGAGCCTGTGATCCAGTAAAAACCGGCTTATCCCGAAACCACCCAAATCAAGCTTGTGTTTAAGCAGCTTTCCCGATGGGGAAGAAACATGTAAACGGCTAATCACCGGAAGATCCATATCGTTGAGATCCAAGCCAAGGCGTTCAATAAAACCTTTTGATTCCATTGAAATGTATTCCCCGCATACCTTATGAAAGGGATACTTATTCTTTTCAAAGAGAATACACGAGATTCCCGCATCCGCCATTTGAATGGCCAGCGTAAGGCCGGCAAGGCCGCCACCGATGATGGAAATCTGGTATTTATTGTTATCCTTCATTTATATTCCCTCGCACGTTTCCCGACTCTCCTCGAAATGACTTGGCGCAGGTCATTTCGGGCGAAGTCGGGAAAGTGGGTTTGCGTTTGAAACTATAAGATACCGGAAAGCCCATTTCCAGCTTATTGTTACATTCTTCACCTTCGCAGCCGCTATCAGCGCTTCCAGTTCACTTTTCCTGAAACCTCTCAGCACAGAAACAGGGGCATCATGCTTTACAAGTGCGGAGCCATTGAGTAACCGTGTAAGGAATTTTATGCTGTAATACGCGAACCAGTGGCGCTGCAGGTCATTGATCACAAAACCAACCTTTGCGTAATTATTCATGTATTCCAACAATTCGGTGAGCTCCTCGTTCTTCAGGTGATGACAGAAAAGCGAACAATGAATTATGTCAACGGAATCATTCGTTTTAAGATAAACACGGTAATCCATTACAACACCACTTATCTGGGGGAAATCACTACAAGCTGTTTTCATAAACTGAATACAATCTGCATTCATGTCCACACCCGTTAATCTTACTTTGAACCCGTTCTTTTGTGCCCAGCGTGAAATCTCTTTCATGGCATCACCTCCGCCACAACCAATGTCAACAATATGATACGTCTTGCTTTTGTCTTTTATAAGCTCCCTGATGCCTCCCAGAGTTATAGAATGTCCTCCGAGGGTCCTGTTAATGAAATCCAGTTCCCTGAGGTTTTGAAAAAGTAATTCCCGCGGGATATTTGGCGCATCCAGTAATTCAGATTGAGAAGAGCGGTTGGAAAATTTGGTTGGCATTTATTTGTGTTATGCGGAGCTAAAATGGGAAACCTGGATTATTTCTTTTTAACCGGAGCAAAATCGTTCAGCCCGGCTGGGATAACAATCCTAACTTACAGTATTTATTCATACTTCAGCAATGCGGTTTCAATGCTTAATCCCGGTCCGAAACCGATAGCGAAAATATCTTCCCCGTGTTTTGCAGGATCTTCCATAAACTCATTCAATACAAAAACGATTGTCGGGGACGACATGTTCCCATACTCACTCAACACCTTATACGATGGCTTCAATTGTTCTTCGGTCAGTGCCAATTGCTTCTTAATAGTATCCAGGATTTTCTTTCCACCGGGATGGATCGCCCAGTTAGTAATACTCTCCGGACTTATCTTATATTTTAATGCTGCTTTTTTTACAATTGATCCTGCTTCTGAACCTATAAATTCCGGAATACGGGCATCAAGGATCATTTCAAAATTAAGCGGGGTCACGTTCCAGCCCATCAGGTCCCTTCCTTTATTCAACAGCAAAGAATAGAACCCGTTTATAGTAAATCCCTTTTGGCCTTTGGCCGCCTCATCCGCTGTAACGATCAATGCTGCGGCACCATCACCGAAAATAGTATTCGACAGGAGATTATCATGGTTGTCCTTCGGTTGAAAATGAAGCGTACATAATTCCGCGCACACGATAAGCACTTTTGCATCCGGCTCTGTCCTGCAGATCATATCAGCGATCTTCATCGCATGAAACGCAGCATTGCAGCCAAGAAAATTAACGGATGTGCGGAAGATATCTTCAGGAAGATTCAGCTGCCTGATGATGTCCGCATCAATTCCGGGTGCTGACATACCGGTACAGGTAACTGTAACCAGGTGAGTAACGCCATATGCTTCAACTGTGGTATTTATCTTTTTAAATGCGGAATGGATCGCTTCGATGGCCAACGGGATTGCACGCTCTTTAAACACATCGAGCCTGTTCACCACATTAGCCGAACTTGGAACACCATTGAAAAACACAGGCTCGTTCCTTGCCTTATCAAAATCCGGCAGGACAGAATAGCGTTCCTCGATACCGCTGTGACTGAACAATACATTCAGCTTACGTGAAGCTGTTTCATTGCTGTAAGCGGCATGCATGAATTCCAGAATAGCGGTTTGCTTGCTGCGGTGTTCAGGGACTGCTGTGCCTATGGCGATTATCTTGCTCAAAACCAGTTATAGATATTATTTAAAATAAGTAATAAAAAATAAAAGTTCATACAGGTGGAGGCCATCAGGTTCATACTCATCGTATTCTCAAAATCTGCCTTCGTATGATCTTTTTTAACCCTTATAAACCATATGATCAGCCTTATCACTACCGGCAGCATCACCAGGTTAAAGAGTAAAAATGCCATCTGCTGCTGCTTCATTGAAAAATAGAAGAACAACAGCGCGGTGGCAATGCTAAACATGGCTGCTGAGAAAAAAAATGTGCCAAGATAGCCCAGCTTATAACTGATCGTGGTTACCCCGTCCTTTTTATCCGCTTTATGCTGGTAGATCTGCGTAAGCGGGTAAACACTTCCAATGAACAGGCTTGCTATACTCATGCAAACTACGTTTTCAATCACAAAAAAGCTTTTAAAGCTGAATTCACTAAAAGCAGATGCGCACATCAGGTAGGCAAATGCCCCCTGGAACAGGAAGACCGTGAGAAACCCTGTTATCGCATATTTTTTCAACCGGAGCGCCCTGTAACTATAAGCCCTGGAGCTCAGCACATAGATCATGACGAAAACCGAGAACCAGGCACTTACCAGCAATGCTGCAATTACGCCCAGTATATCAAGTAACAAAGTTGCGTAGAAAAGGTTCTCGGAAACCTTTGGAGGATGCTTCAAGCCCCCGATACTCCCTTCATCACGGTCCTGGTAACTGTTGTAACCATTGCTGGAAGGGTATATGACCAGGTGAAGTATACAAAAAGCTATTGCTGCATTAAAAAGATCGATATGCCGGGCCTGGCTCAGTGCAAAAAGGAATACCGGCATTAAATGATACGAGAATGGCAGCCGTAAATGTTTTACGGTGCTCTTATCAAACCAGGATATGACATTCATGCCAGGCATCCTTACAAAGTTAAAAAATTAATGTTGGTACATACAATTTGAGAATCACTAACCGAAAAGTAAGCTGAATACCTCTTCGATCTTGCCCACCATGGTTATTTTGATCTTGTAGCTGTTAAGGTCAAGGCCCTTTTTGTTGTATTTGGAAATGAAGATGTGTTCAAAGCCAAGTTTCTCGGCTTCTGAAATCCGCTGATCAATGCGGTTAACGGGTCGGATCTCCCCGCTTAATCCAACTTCCCCTGCAAAACAGGTCTTTGCTGAGATCGGCATATCCTCGTTGCTTGAAAGAACAGCACAAACCAGGGCCAGATCAATACCGGGATCTTCGACTTTTATACCCCCGGCAATGTTTAGAAAAACATCTTTAACACCCAGCCGGAAACCGCATCTTTTTTCAAGAACCGCCAGCAGCATGGATAATCTCCTAAGATCAAAACCAGTTGATGAGCGCTGCGGAGTACCGTAGGCTGCACTGCTCACCAGCGCCTGTGTTTCAATAAGCATCGGGCGCATCCCTTCCATCGTAGCAGCAATGGCTACACCGCTCACCAGCTCTTCCCGGTTTGTAATCAATATTTCCGAAGGATTGCTTACTTCGCGCAAACCGCTTCCCTGCATTTCATAGATCCCTAATTCATTGGTTGATCCGAAACGGTTCTTTGCGGTCCGTAATAAACGGTAAACATGGTTCCGGTCACCTTCAAATTGCAGCACAGTATCCACCATGTGCTCCAGTACTTTCGGCCCGGCAAGGCTTCCGTCTTTTGTGATATGCCCGATCAGGAATACCGGGGTCCCGCTTTCTTTTGCGTAGCGCAATAGCTCGGCAGTACATTCACGGATCTGGGAAACACTTCCCGGAGAGGATTCGATGTGGGCGGAATGTAATGTCTGGATGGAGTCAACGATCACAAAATTCGGTTCAAGAATTTCAATCTGCTTAAATATGTTCTGAGTGGAAGTTTCTGTTAAAATATAGCAGTCCGGGTTGTTCATCCCTATCCGTTCTGCCCGCATCCTGATCTGCTGTTCGCTTTCCTCTCCCGACACATACAGTACTTTCAGGTTCCGCATGTTCACCGCGATCTGCAGCATTAAAGTGGATTTTCCGATTCCGGGCTCACCGCCAAAAAGTGTGAGCGACCCGGGGACCAGACCGCCACCGAGTACTCTTGAAAGCTCTTTATCATGCAGTTCTATCCGGTTGTGCTCGGAAAGATTGATCTCCGTTACAAGCTGGGGCTTTGCCGCACGCTGCGTGCTGGTGCTTGCAATGCCCGGCACTTTGCCGTCATCACCCTTGCTTACCACTTCTTCTACGTAAGTGTTCCATTCATTGCAGGAAGGACAGCGCCCGATCCATTTACCGGATTGGGCACCACAGTTCTGACAGAAATAAGATGTTTTTGTTTTAGCCATAATGCAATGAACAGCTGCATAAGTTAATTGCGGCCGTTATTCCGAACGAATTTACCAATCTATTCTATGTAAGATTTGATTGTTGATAAAGAAAAGAGTAAGAAAATTAAATTCAGGATTTTCAAAAAGCCATTTCATTTATTCACTTTGCAGCTGAATCTAAATTAATTACTGTTCATGAAAAAAACAATGTACATCCTGGCTTTTGTAATAATAACGGTATCCTGTAAAAAAGAATATACCTGTGTTTGCACAGATACGGTGACAGGTGAAAAGTCCTACGGTGATAAGATAAGAAGCGGCAAACTCGCGAAAAAAGGATATGAAGCCAGCTGCGAGGCAAACGGTGATGTTTACAATAATATTACCTGCGAACTGGAATAGCCGTTCAGGAAGCCCTGATCTTTTGTTCTATTGATGTTGTGGAAAAGCCTTCAAGGAATTCTATTGTCCTGACTTCTCCGCCATTGATCCGGACAAGGCCCGAACCTACAATATATTTTTTGCTTTCGGAATCCAGTTCATCAGCATCGTAATCAGCCCCCTTTACAAGCACATCAGGTTTCACGAAAGCAATCAGGTCGGCAGGCGTATCCTCATCAAAGATGATCACCCCGCTTACAAAATGTAAAGATGCAAGGATCATTGCCCGGGTCTGCTCATCCTGTAAAGGGCGTGAAACACCCTTTCCCTGGCGCTTTACGGATGCATCGCTGTTTATTCCAACAATGAGCGTACCTCCAAGATCACTCGCTTTCGCAAGGTAATCAATATGACCGCGGTGAATAATATCGAAACAGCCGTTTGTAAAAACAATTCGTTTACCGAAAAAACGGGAAACGATCAATGGCTTCACCAGCGTTTCACGTGTATAGATTTTCGATTGAACCACTTCCATCGCCGGAAGCTTGTTATTGTATGGGATCATAAGGAGCGGGGATTTAAATTCGGTATTTGAGGATCGTCCGTATTCCTGTTCAGGACAGGCAAGAGAATAAGAGCGATAAGTCCGGCCAAAAGGATCAGCACGATCTGTGCCACCCAAACCGACCATGCGAATGCAAAAGAGGAAGTCTGTGAAGTAAAATAAACAGTGGTCAGTATCTGGATCACGATCAGCTGGTAAACACCTGTGCCGCCGGGAACTACAACAACCGCAAGACTTCCAAACACGGTGATCACCATGGCCACGACAAATGAAAGCCCTTTCAGTTCTTCAAAAGCAAAGAAGCAGATGTAAACCTGGAGAATGTACATGAGCCAGATCAGAATGGTATGGACGATAAACATCACCGGCTGATTTACTTTCTTCACACTCATTAATCCTTCCCATAAACCCGAAGCAAAATTGCGGATCTTCTCAGACATCAGCGCACGGATCTTTTTTCGGAAATAAAGGAAGGCCAGGACGAAAGCTATCACTGCAACGCAAAATACTACCAGGAACAAGGGCCGCTCCATCCATTTACTGAATTTAGCGGATACCGGATGGATGATCATGTCGTTGGCAATGCCGGAGATCTTTTCAAATTCTATGGCAAGGGTAAGAAAGAACAGGATGATCACACAAACCACATCCAGCGCACGTTCCGCGATCACGCTTCCGAAGCCCTGTACAAACGGAATCTTTTCATAACGGGTAAGGATGCCGCACCTTGTGACTTCCCCCAACCTGGGCAATGCAAGGTTCGCAAGGTAGCCTACCATTACGGAAAACATTGTATTGCTTGTTTTAGGCTTATATCCCATCGGCTCCAGGAGGATCTTCCAGCGTAAAGCCCTGAAATAGTGGCTGAGGCCGCTTATAAAAACAGAAAGTATGATCCAGAAATAATCTGCCTGCTGCAATGCGGCTTTTATATTGGCAAGCTCTGCATCCGTTTTATCTTTAACAGCCAGCCAGATCAGCAATATACCAATCCCCAGGAAGAACAGGAATTTGAATATTGTCAGCAGCTGCTTTTTCAAAATTAGCGGAGAGTGTTGGTTTTGGTGTCAGGGAAAACCACTGTGGGCTGGTGTTTTTTGGCTTCTTCAAAATCCATTAAACAATAGGAAACAATTATGATCTCGTGGCCCACTTTAACTTTCAATGAAGCCGGGCCGTTGAGGCAAATCACTTTTGAACCGCGCTCACCTTTTATCACATAAGTGGTGAATCTTTCACCATTATTATAATTGAAGATGTCCACCTTTTCATTTTCAATGAAATTGGCAGCATCCATCAGGTCTTCATCAATGGTAACAGAACCGATGTATTCAAGGTCGGCCTGGGTAACGGTAACACGATGTAGTTTAGATTTTAGAACTTCTATCTGCATAACGGCTGCAAAATTACTAAATATTAATCAAAACGCCTGCAGTATTCTATTAATCCGCATTTTAGGGCAATCAACACATCAAAGTCTACAATAAAAATCTCCCGTACTTATTTCAACCCATTATAAATTTCCAGCAGCTTATCTTTCTGAGCCTTAGATGCTGCTACCACGGATTCCAGTTCCTGCGTCCCACCGGCATTCGGATTAGCTTCCTTAATGGTTTTAAGCTTCTGTGCTGCTATGCTTTCACGGTCCTCATACATGGTTGCCAGATCTTTAATCGACTTCTTCGCATAATATGCCACCCACTTGCTGATCCCGGGATCTTTTGCAATACTTTCAAAGATCGCTGCCCCAGAATTTACAGTTTCATCTTTCTTTACTCTCTTCAGGAAAGCGGCATACTGTGTTATGTACCCTATCTTTTCAAAACCGGAAAAGTTGTCTTCTGAATTCACAAAGAATGAATTGTTCTCATCACTGCCATGTTTGGAATAAAGATCAGCCAGCGCGTATAGCACCTGCACGCTCTTTTCGGTTTCATATTGTTTTGCCAGCTTCATTCCTTCTTCAGGATTTGATTTTGCGATCCCGGAAAGAGAAGCGCCTATTACGCTGTAGGCTTTATCATCCATTCCGCTCTTATACAATGCCTGCAGATCATTATCTTCATAATGCGCGGCCAGGTATTCGATCGCCCCGGAGCGTACCAAAGCTTTCGGATCCGACTTTGCAAGTTCAACCAGCTTTGCCTTCACTTCCTTTTCATGCCCCGGCTTAATATCTTTCAGCATGCCGATCGCCCCGTAACGGATATCATGAAGCTTATCATTAAGTGCGGAAATGATCACATGGGTTGATACCGAATCCTTGGCCGTTGAAGCTGATTCTCCTATCGCCTCGTAACGATCAAGGAACAGCGGTGCATTGTGGTACTGGAATGCCCATTCCGCAGGTGTCTTTAATTCATCCTTTGTACAGAGCAACATCTTCTCTGCGTCCACATTTACAAGCAACGGCTTTTCTTCCGCAGCAAATTCAAAAGTTTCCTCAGCTTTGGTGATTGTGATCCTGTGTCGCTTTACCTCGTTATTGGCAGAATAGATATCTACGTAAACGGGTAATTTAAACAAACGCGTTTTGGAGAAGTCCTGGACCTGCTTTATGTTCACCTTCGATTTTTTCGCGGCAGCATCGTAGCTTGTACGGATCAGCAGGTCAGGATGACCGGAAGAAAGGAACCATTGATTGAAGAACCAGTTCAGGTCCTCACCGGTAACTTTCTCAAATGCCAGGCGGAGGTCATGGATCTCGACAGAAGAGTATTTATGTGTTTCCAGGTATGTCTTTAAGGCAGTAAAAAAAGCATCATCGCCAACATACCTTCTCAGCATATGAAGCACCTGTCCGCCTTTATTATAGCTATGCCCGTCAAACATGTCTTCTTTATCATCATACTGAAAACGGATCAGGTTCACCTGCTTCCTGGCTGCTTCGGCAAGGTATCCCGCACGTGATTCCGCACTATGCACATCCGCGGCATCACGGCCGTATTTGTGCTCGATCCACAGGTATTCCCCATAGGTTGCGAATGATTCATTCAACGGAAGATTGCTCCATGACTCGCAGGTAACAAGATCTCCGAACCACTGGTGGAACAGCTCATGCGCGATCACATCTTCGTGATCACTGTCAAGCAATTCCCTTTCAGTGGCGTTCAGGAATTCGCCATGAAGTGTGGCGGAAACATTTTCCATCGCGCCCGAAACATAGTCACGGACCACCACCTGTGAATATTTGCTCCAAGGATATTCCACCCCAAGCTTGTTTGAATAAAATTCAAGCATCTCCGGGGTGTTCCCGAAGATAGCCTTTGCATGAGGCTCGTATTCCTTTTCAATATAATAGTTGACTTCTTTGCCTCTCCATTTATTGTCCTTCACCACGGCAAACTCACCTACCGCCATCATCGTTAAGTATGGCGCGAAAGGCAGTTCCGATTTCCAGCAGTCGGTGCGTGTTCCATCACCATTATCAGTGGAGAAAACCAAGTCACCATTTGACAGGGTTGTATATTTTTTGTCCACTGTCATGTAAATCTCCTGGGTCTGTCTTTCATTCGGACGATCGATGGTAGGATACCATACGGAAGAAGACTGCGTTTCACCCTGTGTCCAGATCTGTACCGGCTTGTTCTTTTCTTTTCCTTCAGGGTTGATAAAATACAGGCCTTTATCATCCGTGATGGCAGCGCTGCCGCCCTTGGCTTTCAGCTCATTTGGCTTTGCCACATACTCAATGAAAACGGTAAATTCCTCGGTGTGTTTATATTCACGCCCGAGATCAATTACCAGTTCTTCATTCTCGTATTTATATTTTAAAGGCGTTTTTGTGAGATTTGCTGCCGGGGCAGGTTCGTTGGTTTTTCCCTTGGCTGGCTGCTTTACACCGGCAGGTGCCTGCTCTGACTTCTGGAGCGACACCTCTTTGATCTCCATCCCTCTTGCATCAAGTGTTAATGTGGACGTTGGATAAAAATAAGGTTTGGCAGTAATCGTGGCTTTTCCGTAAAGATATTGCTTGCTCCAGTCGAAGGATACATCAAGTTTTGTATGAAGAAGGTCATTCACCCGTTTTTCTGATGCCTGGTATTCCTGCGGTGCAGGAGGTTCGGGTAAGGCCTGCACGGTATCGAGGTTAATAACCGCGAGCTCTTCATTTTTTTCCGGGGACTTTTTAAACAGTCCGCAGGAACTCAGGGTTATTGATACTGCAATAACAAAAACTGGGGCATTCAATTTCATTGATGGTTGTTTTAAGAGATCAAAGGTTGTGAAAATATTGATGATTTTCAAATAATTAATTTCACTGCAAATAGAAGTAAATATGTACTTTTATAATAATCTAAACCTTGCAGATATGTTGAAAGTAAACGTTAACAATAAGAAAGAACACCAGGTGGTGATGACCGATGAAACTTCCGGGACTATTGACGGCAGCGAGTTTTCATGGGATATTGCTGAAGTGAAGGATGGAAGCTTCCATGTGATCCGCAACAACCGTTCTTATTCTGTTGAAGTAATAAAAGCAGATGTGAATGAAAAAAGCTTCCTCGTTTCTGTTAACGGGAACAAATACCAGCTGAATGTAAAAGATAAGTTTGATGAATTATTGAAGAGCCTCGGCCTTGACAATATGAAATCAAACAAAGTGAATGAGATCAAGGCACCAATGCCGGGACTGGTTCTAGATATAAGGGTTTCGGAAGGTGATGAAGTTAAAAAAGGCGATCCGATCCTTGTGCTTGAAGCAATGAAAATGGAGAACATCCTGAAATCCCCTACTGATGGGGTGATCAAAAAGATCAATGTTAAAAAAGGCATTGCGGTTGAAAAGAACCAGGTGCTGATCAACTTCGCATAGTACGGATAACTCTTCCGAACTAATTTACAAGCCGTGTGGTTGTGCCTTGTCATTCCAGGTAAAACCGGGGAGTGGCAGCAGTGCCTAACACGTTATTAAATATTCATCACTAAAATTTTATAACCATGGAAAAAGAAAATTCACGCAGGGAATTCTTAAAAAAGTCTGCAATACTTACACTGGGGACGCTAACCGCTTCTTCAATCCTGAACAGTGCTTTTGCTTCGGGAAATTTTGCTGGCAATATCATTAACCCCGATGGAGGAAAATTCTCACTCCCCGCGTTGCCTTACGGATACGATGCCTTAGAGCCTCACATCGACAAGCTGACGATGGAGATCCACCACGGGAAACATCATAAATCCTATGTTGACAACCTGAATAAGGCAATCGAGGCCCTCGGTAAAAACGCTCTGGAAAATCCTACGTTCGAGAACATCTTCGGAAAGATCGAAAAATTTCCGGATGCATTAAGGAACAATGCCGGCGGTCATTACAACCACTCTCTTTTCTGGACGCTGATGAAACCAAATGCAGCAACTGAACCTAAAGGGAAACTCGCAGAGGATATTAAAACCACATTCGGTTCGTTTGAAGAATTCAGGAAATTATTTACTGATGCCGCAATGAAGCGTTTCGGATCCGGCTGGGCATGGCTGGTTAAGACCAATAAAGGCAAACTTGTGATCACCTCAACAGCCAACCAGGATAATCCGCTGATGAATTCGGATTCAATTGATGTAAAAGGCACCCCTGTTCTTGCCCTGGATGTCTGGGAGCATGCCTATTACTTAAAGAACCAGAACAAGCGTGCCGATTATATCGCAAGCTGGTGGAATGTGGTGAACTGGGAAACAGCGGAAGGATTATATATTTCCGCAGAAAAAAAGTAAATGCAATAAAGGATTTCGTTACGTCTGGAATAATTGATTTCAAATTCCGGGTTTCAGATTTGAAACCCGGAATTTGAAATTTTTATTTAAACCAGGGCGATATCAAACTGCACAAGGTCAACAAACTCCTGCACACGGCTATCCACCTGTTCCTGGGTCAACCCTATAAGGTTCTCCGTACCGAATTTCTCCACGCAGAAAGAAGCAGTTGCCGATCCGAAGATGATCGCACGTTTCATATTATCAAAAGAGATATCTTCCGTTTCCGCAAGGTATCCGATGAAGCCACCTGCGAAGCTGTCGCCCGCGCCTGTCGGATCGAAAACATCTTCCAGCGGCAATGCAGGTGCGAAGAACACCTGTTCCTTGTTGAAAAGCAGGGCACCATGCTCACCTTTTTTGATGATCAGGTATTTAGGCCCCATTGTAAGGATCTTTTGGGCTGCTTTTACAAGTGAATATTCGTTTGAGAGCTGGCGTGCTTCCGCATCGTTGATGGTAAGCACATCGATCTGCTTAAGGGTTTCAAGCAGTTCCGGCATGGCAATGTCCATCCAGAAGTTCATGGTATCCAGCACGATCAGCTTGGGACGCTTTTTTAACTGGGAAATCACCTTTTGCTGCACCTGGGGAGTAAGGTTGCCAAGCATCAGGAATTCGCAGTCCTGGTAAGCAGCAGGAACAACCGGATCGAAATTCTCAAGCACATTCAGCTCGGTAGTGATCGTATCGCGGGAATTCATGTCGTTGTGGTATTTTCCGGCCCAGAAAAAGGTCTTTTGGCCTTTAAGGACCTGTAAACCAGTGGTATCCACATGGTGTTTCTGAAGCATATCAATGTGTTCCTGGGGGAAATCCTCACCAACAACCGATACCAGGTTCATTTTCTTTGTAAAATAGGAAGCGGCTAAGGAAATGTATGTAGCAGCACCACCTAAAATTTTATCGGTTTTCCCGAAAGGAGTCTCAATTGCATCAAATGCCACCGTACCAACGACTAATAAACTCATGTTTTGTTCTTTTTCTAAAAATTTCACACAAATATATTGCATATTTGCTTTGAAGATGCTAATATTGCACTCCTTTTTTGAGGGGATTATCTTAAGAATAAGGAAAAAGCCTCTGAGTGTTGATTCAGAGGACCGGGAATGCCGGGATTACATATTGAAGTTACATAACCAGGATAATATTCCTTCTTAGCTCAGCTGGTTAGAGCATCTGACTGTTAATCAGAGGGTCGCTGGTTCAAGTCCAGCAGAGGGAGCAAAACAAGTCCCCATAATCATTAGATTGTGGGGATTTTTGCGTTTTATATGTTTCTCCTTAAAAATGACTAAAAATAGTCATTTTTACCCCTATACTTGCTTATACTTGCAGATAAGTGCACACAAGTTTTTAGCGACAATTCACACAGAATATGGTACAATTAAGATTCCTTTAGGTTTGGAGGGAATGCCAAAGAATAAGGAGAAGACTGAGATTGCTCTGAGGTTAAGCACCTGTAACAAGTATTTGAGCAGGTTAGGAAAGCTCTGTGATTTACCAATAAGACTTACTACATACGTTGCACGTTATTCCTGGGCCAATGTTGCTAAATCCTTAGGCTATCCAAAGGATCAGATAGCTGAGCGTTGGGACATGAATATGGTAACAAAATCACGGGAATCTACCTTGATAACTATGGTAGTGAGGTGATTGATGAAATGAATGAAAGAGTCACTGGGGAAACCCAGTGATTACTTATCACTAATTACAATAAATTTCTAAATTGCATTTATGGAAGAGAATAGGTCACAAGAGCATACAATTTCAGCAATTAAGGAAGAAGTCTATGTTTTTATTTTACCCTTTGCCTTTTTAACTGCAGGCGCTTATCAATTTGGATATTGGTCGACTTTTGATATAAATATTTTCCCATATTTTCATTTAACCGAGATAATTACTTCTGTGATTTACCCCATAATGATAATTGTTATTTCTTCTTTTGGTGGATTTACTTTTGGTCAATATTTAGGAGGAGAAATGGCTCAAAGACAAAATATTAAATCGACAAAATTTAAAGAGCGACTAAAGAATGTTATAGATATTTGTTGTATTATTCTTATTATTCTTGTTTATTGGAAACTAGTAATTATGAAATGGTTTATAATCGTCATCCTTGGATGGGTAGTTGTTGGAGCAAATATTTTGGAAGCTTTTGATGATTCTATTTTTGCACCTAAAGTTTTTAAGAAAGTGCTTTTATTATTGCTTTTTTTGCCAGCTTTAATATTTGGTCATGCCAAAAGCAAAAGTATGATGATATTAAATGATATGGATTTTCAAGAGGTTCGATTGGAGTCTTTTAAAGAGATAACCTTGTCATCCAAACAATTACCATTAAAATATTTAGGGCAAGCAGGAGATTCTTACTTTTTTCTTACTTATGATAATAAAGAAAAATTGATTATTCCTAAAGAACAGATGAAAGGCTTGTTTCTTATTAAACCTTCTCCACAAAAGATAAAAAAAGGAGTGTGGTAAACGCAATTAAAATTTCAAAACTTAACCACTTACATTATGTCTGGACTATCTGTTTTTAAAGGAAAGCCAATAGAAAAATTATTATCATTAGTAGGGGACGCATTTGGAACACTGTATAAACCCAAAGCAATTAAAAATGAAGCTGATGCCGAAGCTTACAAAATTGAAGTGCTTGAAAGGGCTAAGTCCAAGGCTTTATCTGAATCTAAATTAAGAGAAGTAGACACATTAAATATAATACAAAGTCGCGTTCTTCATCAAGAATTGCAAAAACAATCAAATATTGACAGTGTTATTCAAATAGCTAAAGAACAAATCGAACAGGAAGAAACAGTTTCTGAAGAACCTGTTAATAAAGACTGGAGCACTAGGTTTTTTAATATTGTGGAAGATATTTCGGATTCTGAAATGCAGTCTCTATGGGGCAGAATATTAGCTGGAGAAGTTAAAACACCCAAGTCTTATTCCTTAAGAACATTAGAAATCCTGAAAAATTTTTCAAAAGAAGATGCTATGGTTTTCAGCAAAATAGGTAAATGCGCACTTAAAGCCGATCATATAAACTTTATATATTATCCAGACTCAGGAAAAATTCTTAAAGAATTATTTGAAATTTCTTTCGATGATATTTTATATATGGCAGAAATTGGTCTGGTGGCATATGAAACGAATTTAACTTTAAAGCTGCCCCTATCAATAGCAGAAACTAAATTAGTTGTCCAGAACGGCATCAAGGCTGTCATAGTTAGGAGGCCTCCAGGATGTCCAGAACAAGTAATTCCTGCCCTGTATTTCACAAAGCCTGGCTGTGAGTTATTAAGTTTGTTAGATCCATATCATAACGAGAAATATCTTTTAGACTTCTGCAGTAAAATAAAACTATATCAGTTTAATAAAGTTTTTTTAGGTGAGATTGCAGGCGCAGGTTTGGAAAGTAAAATTATTAATGAAGTGGAGATTCACCCTGATCCTGTCAAAACTAAATTTTAAGTAAAAAAGTAAAAACCCGAGTTGATTGTAAATGACAATGCTCCAGCGCGAGAGGTTTACTTGACAAGAAATAAAAAGCTACTTCGCAGATATAAATCAAAAAAATAGAAAACATGGGAAGTTATAATCAAAAGGACATTTACATCCGATTTTCAAAATTCAAAGAGTTAAGGTGTCCAATTTGTGATAATACGATTGAAATTAATTCTAATTATAAGCTAGAATCTGATTCTATAGATTATTATTGTTCAAATTGTGGATCTGCTGACAAAATGATTTCTATCTCAGGAAGTGTTTTGTGTTCTGAAAATTATAACAGAATTCTTAATGACAGTAATGTTAAAAAATACCTCATGGATAAGATTCGTACAGCACAAGGCTCAACTGTTTCAATTTTAATGAGTGATTTTAGATAGCTGAAAGTAAAAAGGAGCAAGAAATTAATTCTACAAGCTCTAAAGTGCACTACATAGGGAGTACTAATATACCTAATAGAATATATTATGCTCATCACTTACCAGATGATTTAAGTTTTGCGTATTCAATGTAACTACAACCTGAGTCCCAGGGAATGCGTCTGGGATATCCTTATATGTAATTGTCCCATCTATTTGTTGGTCAAAGACAACATCATTGGATATTACCACTAAGCTACTTCTTAAACTTTTTGTAATAGTGGAAATAATATCTAGTCCTAACCCCCCATTATTAGATTTTGAGCCAATTGTATTTCTCTCTGTAAATGCCCACTGCATAGCGTCTTTTGATGTTAAGATTGGCTGATTTTTTTCAGAGAAATAATTATTAACTGTACCAGAAATACCAAGTCCAAAATCACAAAGTGAAATTATTATCTGTTTTCTTTTAGGAAAAAATTGCGTAAATACGTATCCGCTAACCATAGATTTAGAATGATCTATAACATTATGAAATGCTTCCACAAGAGCTCTGTTGAATGGCAGTAGGTCTTTACCAACAAAGAAATGCCTTTGAAAGTACGCTTGAGCGTTAGAAACATAAGGATACAACATTTCATCATCTAATTGCCATAAGCAAAAGGAGGTTCGGTCATCACATACATTAAATTTCTTTCTATCAAATCCAGGAGTCCAATATTGAAAAAAACCGAGTTTCCGTAAATAAGTTACAGCGTCATTTTCCCTCTCCATTTGAGCAAATTTAATTTGCACCCCCTCCTGAAAATACTCTTCAATCAGACAGGCTAATGAAACGATGTGATAAGGTTTAATATCATGTGTATTCGTGAAATCAATATTTAAAATTTTAGGTTTCTCTGTTGGGAATTTATTTGAAACACGATTGTAATTAAGAATAGAAACCCAACTGGGAATATCTTTATGAGTTATTACTTGCAAGGTATACTGAAACACAGTGTAAATATAACAGTAAAACCGGCAATAATAAAGGTTAGTCTTTATAGATTAAACCATGCGCTACTGCAAAAACACACTTCTGGTTTTATCCATGAATTCCTGCTTACCTGGTATTTTGGAATCGCGGATGACGGTATGCAGGTTAAACTCCGTGAAAACATGGTACTGTAGTAAATTTCCATTGGGTTCTGTTTATTCGTTTATTATAACCTCAAACCCCCATTTTCCCCTTTTAAACCCAAAGAAACCTCCCTTACCGGAAGACCTTCCCCCTCTAACGGTATGAAACCGTTTTTCATAGCCGAATGGCACAAACATTTTAGTTCGGACAGTAACTAAAATATTATGTCATGAAAAATATATACAAAATCTTTTCGGGAATAATTTTCTTCCTGGTCACACATTTAACTTATGCCCAGTGGCAATCGAACGGCCCGTATGGCGGACCGATATACAGCTCTATCGCAACAGCAGGTAAAGTATTCATCGGAACGGAGAACGGGGTATTCGTATCTAATGATAACGGTGCTACCTGGACCACGGCCAATAACGGAATTGAGCGCATCACCATTGTAGCGCTGGCCTCGGATGGCACTAACCTTTATGCCGGCGGCTCTGCCGATGGGGTATTTTTTTCATCAAATAATGGAGCTTCATGGACACCGCGTCAAACAGGGATCACCACTATGTTCATCACCTCTATATTTGCCTCATCAGACGGAATTTATGTTGGTACGCCTGACGGGGTGTTCTTCTCTTCCAACCAGGGAATGACCTGGACCCTGCGGAATAACGGAATCCCTGCTTCATACGACATGTACGTGTACGGTGAAATGGGTGATACCATCTTTGCAGGATCTTATGGGGTTGGAATGTACCAGACCAGCAACAACGGTGTTAACTGGACCACTGTCGGAGGCGGCTTTCCTGCAGGAGTGTTTGTCTATACCATCCGCACAAGCGGAAATACGATTTATGCAGGAACCAGTGCAGGCGTGTACAAATCCTCAGACCGCGGTGCAAACTGGGCTTTAGCGAATAACGGTTTCCCTTCAGGTATCTGGGCTAAATCTTTTGGCATTAAACCAGGATTTATATTCGCGGGTACTTACTCCGAAGGGATCTTTGTTTCTACAAATGGCGGTGCCAGCTGGACTGCCATGAACAACGGTATGCCTGATCCTCCGTTCCCAACTGGACTGCCTCATAACTATCCTTCGGTGGAAGATATCGCAATAAGCGGTACCAGTGTGATCGCCTCTACAATGGACGGAGTGTACCGTTCAACAACGAATGGTGCATCATGGTTCCAGTCACAGCAAGGTGTACAGGGGAATGATATTCGTGCCGTGGCTGCCGGAAATTCTGTTGTGTTTGCCGGATCTGCAAGAACCGGGGTTTACACCTCCACAGATAATGGTGCAACATGGAACCGTACCAATACCGGGCTTACTTCCTATGATATTAATGCTTTGTGCGTAAAAGGAGGATCTGTCTTCGCTTCTGCAAGCTATGAGCATATCTTCCGCTCTGACAATAACGGGGCTACATGGGTTTCAGCTTCTTCAGGGATCCCAAGCGAAGTAGCTGAGATCACCTGCGACACCACCCGCGTGCTTGCGCTTACAAATGGCGCGATCGCCCTGCCTGCCGGGCTGTACCAGACTATTGACAATGGTGCGAACTGGACAGAGATCCCTACAGGATTCACAGGAATGTCGATGAGCACTGTTACTTCCACAAACACTAAATTATATGTTGGTACCTGGAACGGAAAGATCATGTACTCGGATAATAACGGCAGCTCATGGAGTGATATCAGCAGCGGATTACCGGCGGTTAAGATCAACGCTATCCACCTGAGCGGAAATTACATCCTTGCCGGAACTGACGGTTTCGGGGTGTATATGTCCAATAACAATGGTGCAAGCTGGACCGCAAGCAATTCAGGATTGTCCAACATGTATGTGAATGATATCCACCAGAAAGGAAGCGTTGTTTATGCAGGAACCTGGGGCGGAGGAGTATTCGCTTCCGGGAATGCTGGTGCTGCATGGGCGCCATATAACGGAGGACTTGATAACTTATACGTTCGCAGCTTAACAACTGCTTCCTCCCGCACATATGCGGGTACCGATGCAGGTGCATTCGGATCACCGCTCGCTGTTGTGGGTATTGAAGGGTACGAGCTTGCTGATGTTGAGGTATATCCTAACCCGGGCACCGGGCTGATCCGTGTGCAAACTCCCGGTAATGAAAAGATAACGATCAATATTCATAACATGGCCGGGGACCTGGTTTATACGTATGATGGCTTTTCACAAAACATGAACAGCATTGACCTTACAACAAATGCCAAAGGTGTTTATTTCATGGACCTTCGGACTGAAAAGGGACTTGCTAAAAAGAAAATAGTAATCCAATAATTTACAGGAACCCCGGTTAAATAACCGGGGTTTCTTTTGCCTGCTGTTTTTTTGAAACTCCCGGTTAAAGGCTCAATGTGACAAACCTTTGTATTTGTCGAATTTTTGATCCCCTCATGCTTTAATTATTTGTAGTTTTGCTCGCTTTTTATCCAATCTCTCAATGGGCAGTCAACATCACCATGTACACCGGCTTTCAGCCGCAGGTCTATTAGTAACTCTCGGAATTATTTTCGGTGACATCGGTACATCTCCTTTATATGTACTAAAAGCCATCGTAGGGAGTGCCCCGATCGATTCTGCAACCGTAATGGGAGGCATCTCCTGTATTTTCTGGACACTCACGCTGCAAACCACGCTCAAATATGTTGTTCTCACACTGAGAGCTGACAATAAAGGTGAAGGGGGAATATTCTCATTATATACGCTTGTTAAAAAGACCAAGGTGAAATGGCTGATGTTCCCTGCAGTGATCGGTGGAAGCGCCATCCTTGCAGAAGGCATCATCACTCCTCCTATTTCAGTTTCTTCTGCCATTGAAGGTTTAAGAATGGTTGATTCGTTAAAGCATATCCCTACTGTACCAATTGTAATCGCCATCATTATCCTGCTTTTCGGGATCCAGCAATTCGGAACAAAATCCATCGGAAAGCTTTTCGGTCCGATCATGTTCATCTGGTTCATGATGCTTGGAATCCTCGGTGTCTGCCAGATCACAGGCAACTGGAAAGTCCTTGCTGCTTTGAACCCGATGTATGGCTATGACCTGCTGGTATTACATCCGGGTGGATTTTGGGTCTTAAGCGCAGTGTTCCTTTGCACTACAGGGGCTGAAGCATTGTATTCCGATCTTGGCCATTGCGGCCGCCAGAATATCCGCATCAGCTGGATCTTCGTAAAAACAACCCTGGTGCTGAACTACTTCGGACAGGGCGCATGGCTGATGGCCCACGAGGGAGAACTTCTTAACGGGAAAAGCCCGTTCTATACCATCATGCCGGAATGGTTCCTCACCACAGGGATCGCACTGGCAACCATCGCTACCATTGTAGCCAGCCAGGCACTCATCAGCGGCTCCTTCACACTTATCAATGAGGCTATCCGCCTTAATTTCTGGCCAAAAGCCCGCATCAAGTATCCAAGTGACATGAAAGGACAGCTTTACATTCCTTCCATCAACTGGCTGCTTTGCCTTGGTTGCATTATCGTGGTCCTCTATTTCCAGGAATCAACAAAAATGGAAGCGGCTTACGGCCTTACGATCATCCTGGGAATGCTGATGTCTTCCAGGCTGCTCACTTATTTCATGAAGATCAAACGCTATTGGAAACCTGTTATCTGGGGTTTTATTGTCATTTACCTGTTTATAGAAGGTGCGTTTCTTGTGGCGCAGATGGATAAGTTCCTTCATGGCGGATGGATCAGCTTAATGATCGCTGTGATGCTTACTTCGATCATGCTTGCATGGTTCTATGCACGGAAGATCCGGAACCGTTACGTGGAATTTGTAAAACTTGCGGATCACCTGCCGGTACTGGAAGACCTCAGCCGTGACCTTAGTGTCCCGAAATATGCAACTCATCTTGTGTATCTGACGAGCGCTGATAACCGTGAAGAGATCGAATCGAAGATCATTTACTCAATTATGCAGAAACAGCCCAAGCGTGCCGATATTTATTGGTTCGTGCACGTTGATGTTGTTGATGAGCCTTACAGGATGGAATACAAGGTTTCCGAGTTCATTCACGATGATGTGATCCGCATCGATTTCAGGTTGGGCTTCCGTGTAGCGCCAAGGGTGAACCTGATGTTCCGTAAAGTTGTCGAAGATATGGTACGTAATAAAGAGGTGGATATTACCTCCCGTTATAAATCACTAAACAAGAATAATATCATTGGTGATTTCCGCTTTATTGTGATAGAGAAATTCCTTTCATATGAAAATGAGCTACCTATCCGTGAAAAAGTGATCCTTGACATTTATTCATTCCTGAAACATTTCAGTTTATCGGAGGAAAAAGCATTCGGGCTTGATACCAGCTCCGTTACGGTGGAAGCTGTACCACTGATCATTGCACCTCCAAAAGAACTGCACCTGAAGAGGACAGAGTAGGAATGTTTGTCGTTTCGCAGAATGTCATCCCGACCATCGCGGAGGGATCTTCTCTATGAAAGGCTGGGTGATCAACGGAGAAATGAATGTCATCCCGACCTTAGCGAAGGGATCTTTTATATTACAACGAAAAGACCTTTTAGCCTCCTTAAAGTTATCAGAGATTCCGTGTAGTAGCACGGCATGACGACAATTGTTAATCCACCCTTAATAAAGAATGCCCTCCCGGAAATCCGGGAGGGCATTCTTTATTAATTTTCACCCAGCTCTTATATCTTATACAGCTAGCACTTCAAACCAGCTATTACTTTTTTAGCCTGAGCATTTGAAGGATCTATGTCCAATACCTTTTGCATATACACCTTTACGTTCGGACAATCCTTTTTGGCTGCATAAAATGCTGCGAGGTAATTATAGGCTTCGATCAGGTCCTTTTTATTCTTCTCCATTTCTTCCGGCTTGACTTTACTGATAAATTGCTCGTAGAATGGCTTTGCGGCACCTGTTTCACTCTTGGGATCAAGCTGTGAATTTACACGTGCTCTCCAGAAATAACCTGTACCAAGCTCAGGCTGGGATTCAATTATCTTCATGAAAGCGGAATCAGCATTTACATAATCCTTGGCAAAATAATAAGCCCTTCCCAATCCAAACTGATCATTCGCATTTGTTTTACCCGTAGCGATCTTCAGCTTATAGGCTGCAATTGCTTCAGGGTACTTTTTCATTTTTATATATGAGTTTGCGATATCCGCATTGAGTTCAACTTTCTCCGGCTGCAGCTCTAAAGCTTTTTTATAATCAATGATCGCCAAAGAATCCTTTCCGTTCTTTGATAATAATTTGGCCCTGTATTCATAATCCTTAGGAAGCACCTTCACATTCGGGTTTAATTTCCTGAAGAATACATCACTGTTCATTAATCCGTTCGGGTAATCACCGGCTTCATACTGTGCGAAAGCAAGGTACCTGTTGATGTAAATGTTATTTGTGTCGCATGCCTGGGCTTCCTGCGCTGCTGTCACTGATTCCTTATACTGTTTCGCTTCAAACAGGATCCCTGCATAACGGCCCTGTGCACTGCAGTCCTTGTTCAGGTCCAGGTACCTTTTTGCATTATATGCAGCGTTTGTAAACTGTCCTGCACGTAAATAGATCTCCGCCATCTCACGGTATGCCGGGGCAAAAGTAGAATCGATCTTTAACGCTTTTTTATATGTATCAATAGCAAGAGTGTAATTCTTGGCACGGTTCCATACCTGGCCTTGTCTTAAAAGAGCGAGTGGAGATTTAGGGTCAAGTGCACCTGCTTTTTCATAATTCTCAATCGCCTTTGTCCCTTCATTCTGTTCAAGGTAAACATTCCCTGTCAGGATATACACTTCCGGGTTCTTCGGATCAAGCTTCGCTGCTTGTGTGAGCAACGTTATTGCTTCCGGCAGGTTTTTGGTTTCCGCATTGGTATATGCTTCCGAGATCCTTAACAACACGTTTACATTCTTTCCTGCAGCAAGAGTAGTTGCCTTATAGAAATTCGCTTTGGCTTCAGCCTGTTTCCCGTTATACCACTGGACCTTCCCTAACCCAATATAACCAAAGGGATTTGTAGCATTAACATCAACTGCTTTCTGATATTGTTCGTTGGCTTTACCAGGCTGGTCATTCTTAAAAAAATTCTCACCGTAATAAAAAAGGAACTCTCCGTTGTTCGGCTGGCCCTGCGTTAATGTTTTAAATGCAGCATCCGCCTTTTCGAATTGTTCACTGTTCGTTAACTTAATGGCATCATTTAATGTTTGTGCGAACATCGAAGAAGTAGCACAAACTGAAGCCATAAATAACAATTTCATCTTTTTCATTTTATCTCTTGGTTTTAGTATTTTATTTTAATGGTTCTTTCGGGAGGAAAGCCCGGAATCAAGCCTGCTTTCAGCATCATTAATTGTCCCTTTTCTCCGGCTACGAAGGAAACAAACCCCATGCCAAGACCCGCCCTCGTTTGCCTGCTGATCATATAAACCTTGCGTGTAAAAGGATAGTCCTTTTCCTTAATGTGCGACTGTTCCGGCTTCACGGCCCTGGAGCCGGCTTTTGAAACAGCAAGCACTTTAATATGCTTTAATGTTTCTTTCACTTTAGGATCATCAAGGTCACTGATCCAGTTTACCCCGATAAAGCCTATTGCACCTTTATTTTTGCTAACATACTCAATTACCTCCGGAGTTGAATTAAGGGCAAAAACATTTTTCGAAAACTCCCTGCCTTGCAGTAATGAATCCTTCATGTAACGCGCATTTGCAGAGCCTTTGCTGTCGAATACAAGACTCACGCTTCCTACGGCTGACTTCGGGTTAATGGAGGACCATAAGGAATCCTTTCCGCTCAGTAAATTTGTTACCTGCTCAACGGCAATGATTGAATCCGGGTTTTCCGCGTGTACGATAAGTGCGATCGCATCTTCCGCGATCATTGTGGAGATCGGGTACAGGTTATTTGACTGGAAGGTCTTTTTTTCAGAGGCAGAAAGGTCCCTGGAAAGAACAACCACTTTACAGGAATCATTCATAAGCCGGTTCAGGGCATCGCCTTCAGGAAGATAAGTTGCGTGGATCTTTGAGGTTGGATAGATCGACTCGAATGTGTAAATCTGTGTCTGGAAGATCCGGAAATAGGATTCATCAACAACTATCTTTACCTCACCTGTTGTGGTGGTATCTGTTGGCTCTGGCTTTCCATTCGGCTGATGGCCGCATGCAAAGAGAATAAGGCCAAAAACAAGGCAGGATATGATCTTATTCCGGGCTGACATTTTCCTCCTCTTCTTTGGATCTGTAAATCATTCTTTTGCCATTGAACCTGCGGTATGCCACATAAAACCGGAGAAGCCCGAATAGTACAAGAAGAAGCCCGATCATGTATCTGCCCTTAGGCACAAGATCAGCCCAGACTTCCGTAAACAGGAACACAAAGCCTACTGTGAGATAAAATCCCAACAGTAAAAAACTCAGGTAAAAACGGAGGCTATTGATCCCTTTTCTGAACTTCATGGTGCTTGAGCTTCCTTAACTTTTGAATGGTAACGATCATCCTGAAAAGCCCGTAAATAATAAAAACGATACCTATGGGCCTGCGGTTTTCGGGGAAAGTGTCAATGGCGATATCCGTAAATAAAAACAGTAACCCGAGGGCGAAATAAAGCGCTACCATTATAAAATGTGTATAGTAGCGTATTTTACTGGCCTGTGGATTACTGTCCGATATCACTTTCTTATTATAATAACAGGTGAGAACCTGTCAGACTATCTTAAAGTAAATTTGATCGGGAGGTTGAACTGCACACGTACCTCTCTACCATTTTGTTTTCCCGGCTTCCAGTTCGGCATCGACTTAACAACACGGATTGCTTCCCTGTCGCAGCCAGGGCCACCGTTAACGCCTCTCAGGACTTTTACATCCGTGATATTTCCATCTTTTTCAACAACGAAAGTAACATAACAGGTTCCTGAAACACCTGCTTCTTTTTCAACCTGCGGATATTGTACGTTCTTCTGGATGTATTTCATCATCTCCGCTTCACCACCCGGGAATGTCGGCATCTGCTCAACAATTGTCAAAGGAGCTTCGATTACAGGCTCCACAACTGTTCCTGCACCGTCATCGGGAATAATAATTTCTTCGTTACCGGTTCCTTCCTGTGTTTCCGTGCTGATCTGCGGGGTTTCCTCCGTAATTACAGGCGGGGGATCTTCAACCACTTCCTCATCAGTAACAACAGGAGGTGTAAACTTTACCGTTTCCATTACCGGTGGCGGTGGTGGTGGCGGTGGTGGCGGAAGTGTTTCATCCAAAGGCGGAGGAGGAGTCAAATCAACAGTTGTGATATCGATCGGGGGACCAGTATCTTCCATTGCGCTGTTGAACATTTCAAGAATCTTGGGCATGCTCATAGCAAGCACAAAAGCGCAGGCAGTGATCAGCAATGCTATCCCCACATTTTTGTTGTGGTTCCTGCGTAATGCGAATGCCCCGTAGTTCTTGTTCCTGTCTTCAAAAACGAGTTCGTTGCGCACGGGTGCTACAACGCTGTCCCAATTATTAAATACTGAATTGGCCATCGTGCTATTTATTAATTGCGTTTAATAATTCCAGTTCTTTCGGCATCATATCTACCACTGCATAGATCCCGATGTTGCAAATCTTCACCTCATCAATCACATCTACCACATTTTTGTAAACTGCTTTGTCGTCTGTCTTGATCAGCACGGTAAGTGCGGCAGGAATACCCCTTGAAGGATCACCCTTTCTTCCCTGTTCAGCAATAGCCAAACGCTGGTAGGTAGTATCAGCGATCTCCTTTCTCTGGCGTTTTTCCTCAAGTGCTTTAATTGCATCTATCGTTCTTTTGTTACGATCAAGTAATAGTTTATGAAGACCTTCCGGGCCCCAGTCTGTTTTTGAAAGTTTGGTTGGCGGCTGTCCTTTATCATTCCCTTCAGGATAAAACTCCCCGTTGTAATAGAAAATCCCATCATCCTTGGTGAGAATGAATGTGATCGCATTATTAACTTTCTGCGGCTTGTTTAACGGATCTTCTTTAGGGAAAGGGATCTCCATTACTTTCGGTTTGCTGAAAGTAGAGGTCATTACGAAGAAAGTAAGGAGTAAGAACGCCAAATCCACCATTGGCGTCATATCTATTCGTGTAGATGATTTTTTGGCGCGTTTTTTCTCGTGTTTTCCGCCACCGCCACCACCTGTATTTACTTCTGCCATCTTTTAGTGATTATACTGTTAGTTAACCCGGAATACGGATGCTTTAACAAGCCGATTCCATACCGGGTAAAATGTTTTTAAGAATCGCTCTTCTCCAGGTTCGTGATAAGGTTAAAGATGAAAATATCTTTTTTCGTAAATACTTTGATCACGTCTTTCACCTGCAGAAAATTAGTTTTGCTGTCAGCTTTTATAGCGAAACGCAAAGGTTTATCCTTGAACTCCCTTCCCACTCTCTCCGCCTTTTCTTTTTGTTCTTTGGCCATTGTTCTTTCAGAGATCCTGGCATACTGGATCCAGTTACCTAATTGATTATCTGTAGAGTCAAGGGGAATACCTTTTACTTTTCCATCCACCGCAGCTCTTTCCTGCGGGCTCATGTTTATGTATTCTTTTAGCTGGGCAATAGGAACTCCGAAGCTGGTCATGCCCCCGAATTTTTTCTTTTCATCCTCAGTGAATGTAATATTATACTGCTTACCCATTCTATCAAGCGTATTCTTGCGGACCTCGGAATTGTTGATCGTAAAAAAGGATCTTCCCCTGTTATCCACAGAAACAACGATCACATTTTCAGGTAGTAATTTATCCTGGTTAGAGGATGGAGTATCAACAATAACAGGCTCTGTAACCCTTGAAGTTGCAGTAAGCATAAAGAAGGTAACCAAAAGGAAGGCGAGATCCACCATCGGGGTCATATCCAACGAAGGGCTTCCTTTACCAGTATTTACTTCAGCCATGTTTTAATTATTAAAAATTTAAATACTATTATATTCCCACCGGGAAATTATTTCGTTGCTTTCAGGGTGTGCATCAGGCTGTAACCAGCTTCGTCCATGCTGTGAGTGATCGCATCAACACGGGTGCTGAAGTAATTGTACATGATGATTCCTACAACCGATCCGATGATCCCGATAGCTGTATTGATCAAAGCCTCAGAGATACCTGTTGCAAGCTGTGCAGTATCAGGAGAACCTGCAGCTGACATAGCGGCAAATGACTTGATCATACCGAATACCGTACCGATCAGACCCCAAAGAGTTGCGATGGTAGCGCAGGTAGTGATGATAGGCAGATTCTGGGATAGCATTGGAAGCTCAAGAGAAACCGCTTCTTCAATTTCTTTCTGAACCGCTTCGATCTTGTCCTCATTGTTTAAAGATGCATCGTGCTGAACATTCTGCAATTTTTCAATTCCGGAACGAACCACATTTGCAAGAGAGCCTTGCTGTTTATCGCATGCAGCGATTGCTTCCTGGTACTGGCCGTTAGCAATAAGCGCTTTAATATTTCTTAAGAACACATCTGCCCTGCCTTTTCCTTTGGCTTTGGAGATAGTGATCAAACGCTCAATAGAAAAAGTAACAACGATAATAAAGATCCCCAAAAGGATTGGTACGATAAATCCTCCTTTGTACATCATTCCAAGCAGGTTGCCTGGTTTCGGATGCCCTTCAACATCAAAATTGCTCTCTGCACCTAGTATAAATACATAGATCGCTGTTCCAATTGCAAATGAAATGATAATTGCGATGAGTGCGGTCATAAAGTTAAATCCGCCAGATGTTTGTTTGTGATTGCTCATATTGATTTGTTTTTGATTTTGGTTATTGTTTTCTTTATCGTTAGTACAAGTTAATATTTAATTTTTGGGATTCCTGCCGGGCTGTTTTCCTAACAGGGCACCAAACATACTAAATCTATTTTGAATTGAAAAATTTATCACTGAAGTTAATTATTTAATAAAACAGGTGATGAATTAACCACGAAATAAGCGATTATATTGCAGTATAAGATCTGTAATTATTAAGTGGCGGGTTTTTACAAACGAGAGGCTGAAACTATCGTTGAGCGGTACCTGTTTTTTTACTTTTCAGATATGTCAGCAATAACGGGATCATGGTGATCAGGATCAGGCCTATTACAATATATCCGATATTTTTCTGGACCCATTCATACGTTCCAAGATAATATCCGACACTCCCCAGGATCCCGATCCAGGCGACCGCACCCACAATGTTATAGAACATAAAAATCTTCAGGTCGACTTTTATAATCCCGGCCAAAATTGGAGCAAAAGTGCGAATAATTGGCAAAAAACGGCCTAAAACGAGTGTTTTTCCCCCGTTTTTATCATAAAAAGCCTTGGTAAGCTCGAGGTATTTCCTTTTAAAAATGATCGAATCCTTCTTCCTGAACAATGGTGGACCTACTTTATAACCAAACCAGTATCCGGCACAGTTTCCTATTATAGCCGCTGCCGAAAGAGATGACAATAATTCGATCAGATTCACACCTAAAAGTTCGGGTCGGGAAACGCAGATCATCCCTGCAATAAAAATTAATGAATCACCTGGAAGAAAAAACCCTACGAGCAGGCCTGTTTCAGCAAAAACGACAAACAACAGCAAGGCAAGCCCCCCATACTGAATAATGGATTGAGGGTCGGTTAATTGTTTTAAAAATTCTATCAAGGAATAACGAATTTTTGCGAATTTACGAATCTGTTTCCTACGAATAGCGAATTACAAATCTGGATGAATTACCAAACTTTACTGTTTGATCATTTTTTGTGAAATCAATTGATTCTCACTGATAATTTTTACAAAATAGATACCGTCCGTCTGATTCGTCAAATCAATTGTATTCAGTTCGTTTGTTATGTTTTTTTTGTAAACCAAAGCTCCTAGGCAATTGTATATTTCAACTATTGATCCTTTTGGCAGAGCAGGTACAGCTATTGTAAATATTCCATTGGTTGGGTTAGGATAAAGATCGATATGTGTTTTGGGGGAGTTTTCAACGATTCCAACTAACCCATAATTCATCTTATGCACAAAACCGCTAGGCGATGAGCCAACAGATGTTAAATTGGCTATCCCCGCACCAGGATCAAAATCAACTGTTTCGTGAAAATATCCGGTTGAATATATATTATCAGAATGGTCTATTGCTAGACCGAAGCCAAATTCCTGGGAAGATCCTCCAAAACTACCTGCCCAAATGTATTCGCCTAAAGCATTAAACTTTGTAATAAATACATCATAAAAATTTGCTGCCGTGATTTCATAATTATCCGGACCAGGATCAAAATCACACGTTAAATTAAAAGAGCCAAGAGTATATACATTTCCTGATTCATCTATTTTTAGATCTCCGGGAGATTCGTATGATGTTCCACCAATTCCTTTGACCCATGCAAAATTTCCCAAAGAATCTAATTTGGAAATGAAAACATCAGCATTCCCTGCACTACTTAACATTTCTATTCCTATTCCGGAGTCAAAATCTACCGAATCCTCAAACCCTCCATAAAGATATACATTCTGGAGCCCATCAATACCTATTGACTTCAAACGATCATTAGACATCACGCCTCCAAAGCTTTTCCCCCATATAAAATCTCCTGCTGAATTTAATTTTGAAATAAAAACATCAGTATAGCCTGCGGAAGGCGAGACTAAGGTTTGTGTTCCAATCCCTGGATCAAAATCTCCACTACCCATAAATTCACCTGCAATATAAACATTCCCTATATCGTCAACTGCTATTGCTCCTCCGAAGTCCCAATCCGCTCCTCCCATGCTTTTTGCCCATACAAAATCACCTACCGAATCTAACTTTATTACTGCAACATCTTTATTGCCATTTGAAGTTAAATTAAAGACTCCTGCTCCAGGGTCAAAATCAACAGTTCCCATATATTCACATCCAATATACAAGTTATCTGAGTTATCCAATTGCATCGAAGACCCTTCTACTGAACAGCTTTTTGACCACAAGACATTCCCACTATTATCCAATTTTAAAACAAACATACCGGAATACATGCTGTTGCCAAGTACGTACAAATTATTTAACTGATCAATCACAATAGATTTTGCAAAATCTTTAGCGCTTGAATTTCCAACTCTTTTTGCCCATTCAAAATCACCGGAAGAACTTAATTTTGAAATAAAAATATCATACGCAGTTGTTGTAGGAACAGGAGTAGCATATAAATTGAAAGTATCTGAGCCTGGATCAAAATCACATAATCCTTCAAAATTCCCAACTGTATATACATTACCAGAAGTATCTGAAGCAATTGATATACCCATACTTTGACCAGGTCCACTAAAATCTTTTACCCATTGCAAAGATGGAACTTGTGCATAGATCTGTATAGATACAAGAAGTCCAATAAGAATTAAAACATTTTTTTTCATGTCATATACGTTTTAATCCAGTCTCACCTTATCGATATCCGGATTCCGCGGAGGTCCCAGCTCTCCCTCCCATTTCGAGATCACAGCTGTTGCAACTGCATTTCCAACTACATTGGTTGCGGAGCGGCCCATATCCAGGATCTGATCTATTCCCAGCAATAGTAACAAGCCTGCTACAGGGATATGGAAATGATCAAGCATTCCTGCTATAACCACTAATGATGCTCTTGGGATCCCGGCCATCCCTTTACTTGTAACAAGCAATATCAATAGCATTGTGATCTGGTCTCCTGTTGTCATTTCTATGCCATAGGCCTGGGCAATGAACACCGTGGCGAATGTCATGTACATCATGGAGCCGTCAAGGTTAAATGAATATCCTAATGGTAGCACAAAAGAAATGATCCTGTTGCCGCAACCAAAGCGTTCCAGTGATTCTATTGTCTTTGGCATTGCTGCCTCGGAACTAGCGGTACTGAATGCAAGCAGGATAGGTTCTTTAATGAAAGACAACAGCTGGAAGAACTTTATCTTCATGAAGAAACAGATCAGGAAGAGGACAACAAACACGAACAGGATCAATCCGAGATAGAAGGTGCCAATAAGATAAAGATACCCTGTAAGCACGCCAAGTCCTTGCTTTGCAACTACTGCCGCAAGTGCACCAAATACCCCGAAAGGAGCAAAAGCCATCACATAGTTCGTTACCTTGAACATAATGTGCGAAACAGCATCAAAGAAATCGACAACTATCTTTCCTTTATTTCCAATAGATGCAGCTGCGATACCAAAGAAAAGAGCAAAAATAACTATCGGAAGGATCTCATTCTTTGCCATGACATCCACCACGCTTGAAGGAATAACATGCTCGATAAAATTCTTCATATCGAAACCCTTGGCTGCTTCGATCCCGGTTTCTGCAGTTACTGCAGGAAGTTCAAGATGCATCGTTTTGCCGGGAGCAAAAACATTCACAAGCAATAATCCAAGCAATAAAGAAACGATCGCTGCGGCAGTAAAATAAAGAATGGTCTTCGCTCCTATCCGTCCGACAGATTTAAAGTCCCCAACCTTTGCAACACCAACAACCAATACCGAAAATACCAGCGGTGCAATAATCATTTTGATCAGGCGCATGAAGATATCACTCAGGATATGAAGGGAGGGTGCAAAATCTTTCCAGAAGGTTCCAACGATGATCCCGAACAACATTCCAAGGAAGATCTGGACAATGAGTGATGGCTTTTTTAATGTCATAATTATATTTTACCTCAAAGGCGCGAAGACGCAAAGTTTATATTCAAACAAATATACGTTTTGTTTTTTCTTGAAAGGGATTTTTCAGCAAGCCCCGGGAGGCTGAATAATACGCTCCTCCGGAGCTGTAGTCTATTAACGTGATAATTTAGTAATAAGAGGCTCCTACGGAGCAGGGTGTTCGGTCGGACTTTATTAATAATGCTCCTCCCGAGCTAAATTGTATGCGATTCTGTTATTGATAATTTGTTCCTACGGAGCTATTCTTATAACGTGTAACCTTAGTAATCAGCTCCTACGGAGCCAGGTGTTCGGCCGGACTGTACGTTATTAATAATGCGCTCCTCCCGGAGCTACAGGCAGTCTTCGTGCAGAGGATGTTACCATAATTTTCCGCAGGCGCAGGAACGCAGACGTACAAGATCCCTCAGGACCAGGGTGGTAGCTATCGACTACGGATAACAATTTAAAAAAACACCTCAGCCTTTTCAAGCTGAGGTGTTCAAATATTATTGTTATAAATTAATTATTCAATGCTTCTGCACCACCAACGATCTCAAGGATTTCGTTTGTGATTGCTGCCTGGCGCGCTTTGTTATAGCTTAATTTCAACTCTTTGATCAATGCTCCTGCATTATCAGTAGCCTTGTGCATAGCGGTCATACGTGCCCCGTGCTCTGCTGCCAATGAATCAAGCATTGCTTTGAAAAGCTGTGTCTTCAATGAACGCGGAATAAGGTCTTCAACGATGAATTCTTTATTCGGCTCAAAAATATAATCGACAGCTTTTGAAGATGCGGTTTTCTTAGGAGGCATTACAGGAAGGAACTGCTCAACGGTTGTGATCTGCACTGCGGCATTTTTAAACTGGTTGTAAACAAGTTCTACCTTGTCAAACTGCCCTGCAGCAAATGCCTGCATTATCTTTTCAGCTACCGGTGCCACATTTGTGAATGTCAAACTATCGAAAAGCTCATTCAGATGACGCGGCATATCCGTACCGGTAATCCCGTAATCTGTCTTCCTGAAAAAATCAGATCCTTTTTTACCAATCGTCAATACACTCACCTTTGCCCCGGCATAATCTTCCTTGGCAAGACGGCTTGCTGCTTTGATAACGTTGGCATTAAACCCCCCACAAAGTCCGCGATTGGAAGTGATAACCACCAGCAAAACATTTTTCACCTCGCGCTGCTTGGAATATACTCCTTCCGAACTATCAAGGCTGGCACTTAAGTTCTCCAGGATCTCTTTCAGCTTATTAGCATACGGACGCATTTGAGTAACTGCATCCTGCGCCCTGCGTAATTTTGCAGCACTCACCATTTTCATGGCGCTTGTGATCTGCTGTGTAGAGCTTACAGATACGATACGGTTACGAACCTCTTTTAAATTTGCCATTTTATATAGATGTGAGATGAGAGAGATGAGATATGAGAACCAGTCTCACATCTCAATGCTCATATCTTAATACTAATTTTTATATTTCTTTGCAAGGTCTTTTCCTGCTTCTTCAAGAACTCCGGTGATCTCGTCAGTGAACTTACCTGCTTTCAGATCATTCAGAATGTTCTTATGTTTTGCTTCCATGAAAGAAAGGAATTCTGCTTCAAACTCTTTTACTTTTGCAACCGGAACATCGCGCAATAAACCTTTTGTTCCCAGGTAAATGATCGCGATCTGCTGCTCAACACGCTGAGGTGAGAACTGCGCCTGCTTAAGGATCTCCACGTTACGTGCACCTTTATCCAGTACTGATTTAGTTGCAGCATCAAGGTCGGAACCGAATTTAGAGAATGCCTCTAACTCGCGGTATTGGGCCTGGTCAAGCTTTAATGTACCTGCAACTTTTTTCATCGATTTGATCTGGGCGTTACCACCCACACGTGATACAGAGATACCAACGTTGATTGCAGGACGAACACCTGCGTTGAACAAGTTCACCTCAAGGAAAATCTGACCATCGGTGATGGAGATCACGTTTGTAGGGATGTATGCAGAAACGTCACCTGCCTGTGTTTCAATAATTGGAAGAGCTGTTAATGAACCGCCACCTTTTACGATCCCTTTGATTGACTCAGGAAGATCGTTCATATTCTTAGCGATCTCATCGTTCTGGTTGATCTTCGCAGCACGCTCCAATAAACGACTGTGTAAGTAGAATACGTCACCAGGATAAGCTTCACGTCCCGGAGGTCTTCTTAATAAAAGGGAAACCTCACGGTAAGCTACCGCCTGTTTGGAAAGATCATCATAAACGATCAAAGCCGGACGGCCTGAATCGCGGAAGAACTCACCGATAGCAGCACCTGCGAAAGGAGCGTAGAACTGCATTGGAGCAGGATCAGAAGCTGTTGCGGAAACAATAACTGTGTAAGCCATTGCACCGTTCTCTTCCAATACACGCTGAATGTTTGCTACTGTAGAACCTTTTTGACCGATCGCTACATAGATACAGAATACAGGCTGACCTGCTTCGTAAAATTCTTTCTGGTTAATGATCGTATCGATCGCAACAGCTGTTTTACCCGTCTGGCGGTCACCGATGATCAACTCACGCTGACCACGCCCGATAGGGATCATTGCATCCACCGCTTTGATACCTGTCTGAAGTGGTTCATTTACCGGCTGACGGTAAACAACTCCCGGGGCTTTACGCTCAAGCGGCATTTCGTATAACTTTCCTGTGATAGGACCTTTTCCATCGATAGGGTTACCCATTGTATCCACAACGCGGCCTAACATTCCTTCACCCACCTGGAGAGAAGCGATCTTTCCGGTACGCTTAACAACGTCACCTTCTTTGATATCATTTGATGAACCAAGAGTTACCGCACCAACGTTATCCTCTTCAAGGTTCAATACAATTCCTTTTAATCCACTGGCAAACTCGATCAACTCACCTGACTGAACTTTTGAAAGTCCGTAAATACGAGCGATACCATCACCTACTTGCAATACGGTACCTACTTCTTCCAATTCCTGCTCCGATTTGAATCCGGATAATTGTTGTCTTAAGATCGCAGATACTTCTGCCGGTTTTACTTCTGCCATTTTTATAGTTATTTGTTATTCGTTAAATGTTATGTGTAAATAAAACTTAAAATTCTTTTACAAAAGGATTCTCGTTAAACCCGCGCTTCAGGTTATTCAGCTTCCGGGCAATGCTTGCATCTACCTGCTTATCACCTACACGGATAATAAAGCCTCCGATAATGTCCTTATTAATTCTTTCTTCAAGGATCACTTCGCTGCTGGTGGAGCCTTTAACAAGTTCCATTACCTGCTTGCGGATTGTATCATCTATGCCATTGGCTGTTGTAACAACTGCTTTAAGGATCTGCTTTTTCTGGTTGTACTGGTTCAGGAATTCCTCTGCGATCTCAGCAAGATACATCTCGCGCTTCTTTGCAGTGATCAGCTGAATATATGCATCCGTCACTTTATCAAGCTTTCCGCTGAATATTGCTTTAAGGACAGCCTGTTTTTTATCCGTCTTAATGATAGGGCTCTTTAAGAAAGTAAGGAATTCATGGTTTCCCTTGCAAACTTCCGCAATGAATTTCATATCGGCATGCGCCTTTTCAAGGGTCCCCTGCTCAAGAGCGAGGTCAAGAAAAGATTTTGCGTAACGTGATGCTGCTCTTGTGCCTTCCATTTGTGATTCCAGATTACAAATTTCAGATTACAAATTTCACACTACTGTGAGATTTGAAATTTGAAATCGTTTAGTTTAAGTTAACGTCTTTTAATAAAGTATTCACCAGTTGCTTTTGTTTCTCATCAGAAGACAATTCCGATTTAAGAATTTTTTCAGCGATCTCGATTGACAAAGAAGCTACCTGGTTTTTAAGCTCAGTGATTGCAGCATTCTTTTCATTCTTGATATTCTCACGTGCTGAGCTAAGCATGCGCTCACCTTCTTTGCTTGCAATTCCTTTAGCTTCAGCGATCATCTTCTCACGGATCTCGCGTGCATCTTTTAACATTGCATCGCGTTCAGCTCTTGCTTCTGCAAGGATCTTTTCGTTGCTTGACTGTAATGCTTTCATTTCTTCCTTTGCTCTTTCTGCAGAAAGCAATGCATTTTCGATTGATTCTTCACGAGCCTTGATCATGCCTAGGATCGGCTTCCATGCAAATGTTTTCAATAAGACAAGGATGATCGAGAAAGAAACAACCATCCAGAAAATTAAGCCGATCGAGGGTTTTACTAATTCCATTGTTTTGTGTTTTTTATGTTTGTTTTGCCGATTTTTGTCCGGTTTACTATATGTCATTCCGACCTTGCGGAGGAATCTTTTTATTTGGTAACAAGATCTCTCGGCTACGCTCGAGATGACAACCTGCTACTACTCAACAATCAATTAAAAAAATTGTCTGCAGCAACCCTGCAGACAATCTTAATTCTTACTTGATCAGGACAACAAGAAGTCCGATAACCATTGCAAAGAACGCTGCACCTTCAACAAGTGCGGCAGCAAGGATCATGTTCGAACGAATGTCATTGATCGCTTCAGGCTGACGAGCGATAGACTCCAATGCAGATCCACCGATACGGCCAATACCGATACCAGCTCCGATTGCAGCTAAACCAGCTCCCAATGCAGCAATACCGTAAGTTGTGCTTACTGTTGCTACTTCCTGTAATAATACTGATGATAACATAGTGATTTGTTTTATGTTTTTGCCTTACCGGATCGAAATAATGTCCCTGGCTGCCGGCAAAGCTCCCCGGCCAGGGTCAATGTTTTTTAGTGTGCTTTACTTACTGCATGGTCATCCACGTGATTGTGAACATCATGACCCTCATCTACTGCTGAACCGAAATAAATGGCAGATAATAAAGTGAAAACGTATGCCTGGAGGAATGCAACCAGCAACTCAAGGAAACCCATGAATACCGTAAATACAAGTGAGAATAATGAAACTCCCAATCCTAATCCGGTATTCATCTCACCGAAGATGAAGATAAGACTGAAGAAGGCAAGAGCAATAATGTGGCCTGCAGTAATGTTCGCGAACAATCGGATCATTAATACAAATGGTCGAAGGAACAGGCCAAGGATCTCGATCGGGGTTAAGATGATCAACACCGGAATAGGCACACCCGGCATTGCGAAAACGTGCTGCCAGTAATGCTTGTTCGCAACGAAGAATGTGATGATCAGCGTAAAGCCTGCGAGCACCATCGCTACAGAAATGCTTCCTGTAAGATTAACCCCTCCCGGGAAAAATGGAATAAGGCCCATGTAATTGCTGATCATTACAAAAAAGAAAACTGTCAAAAGAAATGGCATGAAACGCTCGTATCGCTTTTCACCGATGCTTGGCTTTGCAACATCATCACGCACAAAAATGATCAGGGGCTCCACAAATGACTGAAGTCCTTTTGGCGCTTTCCCCGGATTCTTCGTGTAAGCTTTTGCAACCGAAAGAAAGATCCAAAGCATGATGATCATGGTGATGAACATCGAGGCAACGTTCTTAGTGATTGAAAAATCGGTAAGATTATGGGTTGCTGCTTCGTTCACTCCACCGATCTCTTCGTCAATTACAACAACACTTCCCTCTTCAAGTCCGTATGTGTAATATTTCCCGGTATACCGGCCTTCACCTTCATGACCGAAATGAGAAGAAGAAAAAACTTCAAGCCCTTTGTCTGTTTTTAAGATAACGGGAAGAGGGATAGAAGTATGTCCCCATAAATGCCACTGGTGATTATCGGCAACGTGCTCGAGGATCATTTTTCCAGCGTTGAATTTCTCTGAATGGCCGTCATGCCCTTCATGAGCTGCGGTTTGAGCATGCTCGGAATTGTCTTTGTCAATCGGCTCATAAGAGAAAGCCGGAGAAGATAAAAAAAGCAGCCCGGTGATCAGTAAAAAATGCTTGAATATGTTGATTTTATTAACCATTTCAGAAAAGTATTACTCCGTTTTTTAAATTCGGGTGCAAACTTAGGCAATAAAACCAAGAATTAAAAGATTTTAAAAGGGTTTTTTCAGCGATTTTGATGAGTGTAGTTATCGCTAACACAAAGCATTGATTATGAACGACAAACTTTACTTTTTCAGATGTTTCATCAGCATAACTACCTCAAAACCACTATATAAAAGGTACAGCACCAAAAACCAGAGGGTAAAGCCTAAGGCAGCCTTTCCGACTATTAGTGCATACACGGTAATGATGATCAGGTATCCGAAAAGTTTGATCGCGGTAATCCCCATAAAATACCCCACAAAACGCTTTGGGTCCTTATGATCTGCTCTAACCAGGATATAATGGATCATAAATGTGGTAAGAATAAAGAAAGCCCAGAGCGGGAGCATGTAATCACTTTGAAAGCGCTCTGCAGCGAATTGCTTCCAGAGGAAAAAAACAGCAAGGGTAAAAAGGGAGAAAATGGCAAGCTTTAGCGCAAAAGAACGAATATTGGTCATAGCAGGCTGGTAATTATACGAAATCCCTCTTTCGGGCCGTCATGCCGTGCTACGACACGGCATCTCATTAATATTAGCAATTTCTGATTAGCAGATCCTGTGTCGCGGCACGGGATGACCTTAAATTTGTTAATTTTTCTCCGATTTCAGAATTACTTTTTTTTGATCACATCCTTGATGAAATAATACATAGCGAGGAAAACGGAAAGAAGTGTAAAAACCAGTGTAAATACCGGGAATTTTAATGCGAGCCATTTATCCAGCTGGATCCCGCCCAGTACCCCACCCACAATGATAGCGGCCATCTGGATCCCCATCGCTGAGTATTTAGCGTAACTACTAAGCTGTTTTTTCGGTAAGCTTGACTTTGTCGGTTCCTGCTCCACTCTTAATGTCTTTAACTATTCCACCCATACTGCATGAACCTGAGAATGCTGCTCCCGGTTCAATAGCGATCTTGTTTGTTATAATATCCCCTGTTAATTTCGATGATGACTTGAGTGTTAATAACTCCGCCACCCCGATTTTCCCTTTTATCATCCCCGAGATATCGGCATTCTGACAAATAATCTCACCTTCAACACTTCCCGAAGGGCCTACAACGAGTTTGCCTTTTACATTGATGGTGCCTGTAAGTGCTCCATCTATCCGCATATCGCCATTGGTATTTATATCCCCTTCTATAATGGTACCTGCACCAATAATATTGACCGAAGGTGTTTCTGAAATATTTTTGGCCATCGCTTTATTGAACATTTTTAAGGATTTTTATAGTAGACTTCTGTAAAAATAAGCTTTTTCGCTTCAAAACAAGCAATTATTTGAAATTTTGAGTGAAAAACTGCTGGTATTCATCTATATTTTTTTCCTTATAAAAAGTGGTATAGTTCTCTGCGGAGATAACGATTGACTGGTATGTGCCGGGAGCAAGATCACTAAATGCATTTTTCTTTCCCTTCATGAAATTATAGTAATTCATAGCCTTTTCTTTTCCGTCAAATGTCTTAACTGTTACCAGCTGGTGACTTGCACTTAAGAAAACATTTGAAATGTGAAGCTCTTCCATGCTGAACGATTCGGAATTAAGATTGGATATCGTTGTCTTAAATTTATTAATGTCCCCTTTCCCGTTCTCAACAATGGTGATCCAGTAATATTCGCCCTTTTCATTAAATATAAATTTTGCTTTTCCTGCTGCTGCCGTATCTGCAGAGGCAGTCACCCCGGATTTCTGCCTTTTAATGAGGTCCAGCATTTCCTGTGCTTTTTCTTTAACCGGATCTTTAGGATATTTAATTACGATACTGGTTAACGCCCGTTCAAATGCATCGATATCCTGTGTCCGCCCAATACTCAATGCTTTTATAAAGCTAAATTGCGGCATCAGCGGGTTCCTTGAATAAAGTGTGTCGGCTTTGCGGCAGTTCGCCAGGGCTTCCGTGTATCTGCCTTCGAGGTAAAGCTGGTAAGTTTCTGAATAAAAATTCTCCACAAAGTCGCGCTTCGCAGCAATATCCTTAGCCGACTCCGGGTTCTTTATGATCATTGCATATTCCGAATTTGGCGAGCCATTCAGGATCAGGTCCCTGTAATAATCCGAACGAGGCTTATTGTTCATTGAAAGATAAGTCCGGTAAAGCTGGTAATATGCCGAAAGCTTATACTTGCTTTCCGGGTAACGCTTTAATAATTCTTCAAATGCTTCTACCGACTTTGCATTGTTCTGCAGCTGCTCCTTATAGATAGACCCTATATTATAATAGGCATCCAGGATCCTGTTGTTTGATTTTGCAAGTTCTTCCGGGGTAACCGGAATCGATTGGGTATAATATGCACGGTCTTTTTTATCTTTGACTTTCGGTTTGGCTCCTGCAGTCGTTTTGTTCTCATCCAGGGAATCAGCCACCGGTTCGCCATTATCATCAATGGTTGAATTAGCAAGCACCTCATCCTTCTGGCTGCGCCTCCAGTTATCTTCCAGCTTCCTGCTTCCCCACTTTTTAGTGAATTCGCCTACACCAAATCCAACTGTAGATGGATTATAAAAATACCAGGCCCCTGTATTTCCTGCTACTGGGGTGGTAGGAGTCGCGTTTTGTGTCTGAAGGAGGATATTATTCTGCTCATTCTGTTTTGCCTCTTCTGCAAGCCTTTCTTCTTCCTCTATCTGGGCAATGATCTTATCAATTGCTGCGTTTCGTTCTTTTAGAGGCATCTTTGCCATCACCTGCATGCTATCCTCGAAAGCAATCGTCTTAAGGTTTGTTACGAGTGCTGTAAGGCTCTTCTTCTTTTCAGCGATGAGCGGATAATCAGGATATTCTTTCGGCAGGAAACTCATGGTGCTGTCGTAATTGGCTTCCGCAAGCTTATATTCTGTCTGGTCGAAATAAATATCAGCACGCCTTAAATAGGATAATGCTTTCTGGGTGCCATTCCCTGTGCTTTCGCGGATGGAATTATTAAGATGATTCAATGCAAGCGGAATATCCTTTTCCCTGTAAGCAATGTCTGCAAGAACATAATAAATCTGGTCACGGTACTCCGTATTCTTATCATCCCTCAGCATTTTCATCAGCTCCCTCTTGATGCCTTTCGTATCTCCCGTAACATCATACATCTTGGCACGGTTGATCCTGGCAGTAAATTCCATCTCATAGTTCTGGGGGTGCATTTTGGGTACCATGCTGTAAAACTGCGATGCTTTGGCGTTATCGCCGGTTTTTTCGTAGAGCTGGGCCAGGACGAACGTATAACGTGCCCGGGTTTTTTTATTCTTTGTTAAGGTAATGGCTTTTGTAAGATTTCGTATGGCGGGCGCGTACTCGCCACGCTTGATATAATAATCGGCAGTTACTGCTGCATAATCCCGCTGAAAGACCCTGTCCTTTGGAAAGTCCTTGGCATTCCTGATCTGGTCGATAACAGGTTCCGATTGTGAAAGGCTGCCGATCTCGTTCGTGGTGCGGATCATCCAGAGCATGCCTTCATATTTGGCTTCAGGCTTGGGATACTTTTTTGAAACATATTCAAATACTTCCAGCGCGGAGAAGTAATCTCGCTTATAAAAATGTGAGCGTCCGATCAGCATGTAATTCTCATCGATCCAGCGACAGGCATTTGGGATTTCTTCCTTGGTTTTTTTGCTGACGATCGCATGCCGCTGAATAACCACGGAAGACTTTTTTATGCTTTTGTCAAAATCACCATAATAATTTTTGGCTGTGCTGTTGTCGGGATAAACGAAGATCGGAACGATCTTGGTAAAATCATCGCGGTGTGCCTTTTCTACCTTTTTCACAGTTTCTTTCATATTCTCCCTGGAATAGAAATAACCGTTGAAACGGGCATTCATATTATGCCAGCCCCGGTGCATAACAGTGTTCTTAGTGGTAGAACAGGAGCCAAGCAGAGCAAGTAATATAAAAAGGGATAAGTATTTAGATAGAGAAATGCCGCGTATTTTCATTGATGTAATCAAACCCTTCTTTAATAAGTCGTCCTAAACAGTAAACAGTTGCCTGGCACTGGTATCAAATTGTCCTTGGATAACAGCCGGAATGCAAAATTATTTTATTTTCTTGATAATTAAGCTATAAAGCTAATCAATCCTTTCCTAAGCGCCTCCATTTTATAATATTTTTGCGAAAATAAATCCGATATTTGCAGCTTACCGACACAGAAATTCTTTCATGTCTGAGGAAAAAGAAAAGAAGAGGAAATTCATAGATCGCATCCGTCATCGTTATCGCCTGGTGGTGATGAATGACGATACTTTTGAAGAGAATTTCTCACTGCGTCTTACTCCACTGGGCTTCTTTATTCTCCTGGCTTCTGTCACCATCGTAATGACGATGCTGGTTACTTCCATCATTGCTTTTACACCCATCCGCGAATACATTCCCGGCTATGCTGATGTCGGGATGCGCAGGGATCTTATTAAACTCAAAATGAACTCCGATTCCCTGGAACAGGCGCTGACCGAGCAGAATGCATTTATAGAAAATATTGGAAATGTGCTGAAGGGAAATGTGAAATCAGACAGCTCACAGAACCGGCCCGATAAAACGAAAGACTATACGAAAGTAAACCTGAATGCCTCGGCAAGTGAGGAAGCACTAAAAAAGAACATTGAATCTGAGGATAAATACAGCCTTGCCTATGGAACGGAAACAAAGAATGGGATCGCTAACTTTTTCTTTTTTACTCCTTTGAAAGGGATCGTTTCGGAGCAGTTCAAGAGCAAGGAGCAGCATTATGGCGTTGATATCGTGGGCCCTGAAAATGAATCAGTTAAAGCCACGCTTGACGGCACGGTGATCCTTGGAACATGGTCTTCTGAAACAGGATATACCATCACGGTACAGCACACCAATAATCTTATTTCGGTATACAAGCACAACTCTGTGCTGTTAAAAAAGGTTGGGGATTATGTAAAAGCAGGGGAAGCGATTGCTATAATCGGAAATTCCGGAGAGCAGACAACCGGGCCTCATTTGCATTTTGAATTATGGTATAACGGCAAAGCTATGAACCCGCAGGATTACATGGTATTCTAGAGACATGGATTCGGATCTTTACCAATTTACGAATCTGTGTTTGTTAAAGAGTCCGTTCTTGCAGAATGGATTTCCCTCCTGGAAGGTGGGGTAAGGGTGGTAAAGCAGATAATTAATCAATAACAGATCCCGAGGCGGAGCGGGATGACGACAAAAAGAAATTGAGCACAGAAAAAAAGAACATAGCAATATTAGGGAGTACCGGTTCAATAGGCACGCAGGCGCTGGATGTGATCCGTGCCAATAAAGACATTTTTGCAGCTGAAGTTCTCACTGCAAGCAGTAATGCTGACCTTCTTATCAAACAGGCGATCGAATTTAATCCCAATACCGTGGTGATTGCAGATGAAAGCAAGTACTTATACGTAAAAAAAGCGTTGGATCCCCTGGACATAAAAGTATTTGCCGGCAACAAGGCTATTGCTGAAGTTGTTCAGATGGATAGCATTGATATTGTTCTGGCTGCGATTGTAGGGTATGCTGGATTAGAATCTACCATTTCCGCAATTAAAGCCAAAAAGCCAATAGCCCTGGCTAACAAGGAAACGCTTGTGGTTGCAGGTGAACTTGTTACCAGACTCGCAAAAGAGAATGGAGTAAACCTGTATCCTGTGGATTCAGAACATTCTGCAATATTTCAATGCCTTACCGGTGAGTTTCACAATCCGATCGAGAAAATCTACCTGACAGCTTCCGGTGGCCCTTTCAGGGGAAAAGACGAACAATTCCTTTCTACCGTTAAAAAAGAACAGGCATTAAAACACCCTAACTGGGACATGGGGGCCAAGATCACCATTGATTCGGCCTCTCTGATGAACAAAGGGCTGGAAGTGATAGAAGCGAAATGGCTTTTCGGACTGAAACCGGAACAGATTGATGTGATAGTACATCCGCAAAGCATTGTGCACAGCATTGTACAATTCACTGATGGCAGCATGAAAGCCCAGATGGGTTTGCCTGACATGAAATTGCCGATACAATATGCACTTGCATATCCCGGGCGCATTAAGTCGGATTTCCCCCGCTTTGACTTCCTAAAATATCCGCAGCTCACATTTGAGCCTGCTGATACGAAAACATTTCGTAATCTTGCACTTGCTTTTGAGGCAATGAATAAAGGCGGGAATGCCCCCTGTATTCTTAATGCTGCTAATGAAGTTGCAGTGGAATATTTTTTGAAGGACAGGATCGGTTTTATCCAAATGAGTGACATGGTGGAAAAATGCCTGGAAAAAGTAAGCTTTATAGCAAAGCCCACCTATGAGGATTATGTGGAGACGGATAAGGAGGCGAGGAAAGTAGCAAGAACGTTAATATAATTTAGAACGGCTGCTTCTTTTAAACGTCATGCCGTGCTCTGACCGGCATCTGTTAATTAAAAAATATCTGCTGCTTTTTGGCAGATCCCGTGTCGGGGGCACGGGATGACACTAAAATTAAAACACTGCAGTAAACATAGAGGTAAATGCTGAACTCAGAACCATAATTCAATTTTGAGATTCAGTAATTCAACAATAACACAGAATGGAAATAGTAACACAAGTAGCACAGTTCATATTAAGTCTTTCAATACTTATCGTATTGCATGAGATGGGACATTTCATCCCTGCCAAATTATTCAAAACAAAAGTTGAAAAATTCTATTTATTCTTTGATCCATGGTTTTCTTTATTTAAGATAAAAAGAGGGGAAACTGAATACGGGATCGGCTGGCTTCCTTTGGGAGGATATGTGAAAATTTCCGGGATGATTGATGAATCCATGGACAAGGAACAGATGAAGCTGCCACCTCAGCCCTGGGAATTCCGGGCCAAACCGGCATGGCAGCGCCTGATCATTATGATTGGTGGAGTGACCGTGAATGTGATCCTCGGGATCCTTATTTATGCAATGGTGCTTTTCGCCTGGGGTGAAGAATTCCTTCCGACTAAGAATGCAACCTACGGGATCGCCACCGATACTTTAGGTTATTCAATGGGGTTAAGAGATGGCGACAAGATCCTTGCTATAAATAATGTTGAAGTAACAAATTTCAACAAGATCCCTGCTGAGATCCTTTTAAATGAAACACGCAGCATCCAGGTTGAACGGGACGGCCGGCAAATGGACATCCCTGTTACCGAAGCCAACATCAGCCAGATGATAGAAAGCCGCGGCAAGAACATGCTTGTTGCTCCACGCTTCCCCTGCATCATTGATTCACTGGAAAAAGGATTGCCTGCAGAAAAAGCAGGGTTAAAAAAGGGAGATAAAGTGATTGCTGTCAATGGCCAGCCGGCATCTTTCCATAATGAGGTTACTAAAGTCCTGAGAAAGAACCCGGGCACAGTTGCAGACATCAGCGTGATAAGAAATTCTGATACGGTTATTGTTAAAACACCTGTGAGCGCACAGGGAACAATTGGTTTTTATCCAAAAGACCCGGGAAGCTTCTTTAAGATGGACACCATCGAGTATGGCTTCTTTGCTGCATTTCCTGCCGGTATAAACAAAGCCTACGAAACTTTTAATAACTACATCAAGCAGATGAAAGTGCTTGTAACCGTTGAAGGTGCACACAAGCAAATCGGTGGGTTCGGGACCATTGCCAGTGCATACAGCACTACCTGGGACTGGCAGCGATTCTGGGCTTTTACAGCTTTCCTGAGCATTGTTCTTGCGATCATGAACATCCTGCCTATTCCTGCACTGGATGGCGGCCATGTGATGTTCCTGCTATATGAAGTGATTACACGCAGAAAACCCAACGAAAAGCTGATGGAATATGCGCAATACGCTGGAATGCTGCTGCTGTTGGCATTGTTGTTGTACGCAAACGGCAACGATGTTATAAGAGGCCTTACTAACTAAGTCATCGGACCCCCTGGTAAATGAATTTAAAGAATCTGATCTTCTTGCTTCTTTTAATTCCTGCGTTTACTTTCTCACAGGAAGGCGTAAGGAATACTGCCAAAAAAGAGATCACGGGAAAGATCATGCTCGTTCCTTATGAGCCGCAAATGTACATGGGCGACATTGGTGAAAAGATCTACATAGAAAGCAAATGGAACTTCAAGCAACTCGCTGAATATTTTCGGCACCAGCTGGACAACCAGTTGAAACTTAAATTACAAAGCATCGAATCACCGATCGTTTCCTTTTATATTGATTCGGCAAAAACATCAAAAGACCTGGAATACATTTACAAGTCGACAACTATCGGTTTTGATATTGTTGGTAAACCAAGCGCACCGACTGCGCTAAATAAAAAGGAGCAAACCATAAAGAATGGGCAGCTGGTAGTAGAAGCCAGCAGTGATAAAAAATTCACTACCGCCAAGCTCAGCAACAATGAGCTTCTTCCATTCCTCACTAAAAAATACAAATCGGAATATTTCGTGTTTGTTAATGAGCTGGATATAAAAACAGTTCCGGACTCCTATGACATTGCGAGTGATACATACCAGCGTGAAGTAACGGTGCATTATACAATTGTTGACCAGTTCTCGAAGCTGGTATCTGCCGGGGCTGCATCTTCCCGGTTCTCATCAAAGATCAACGAACCCAAAAGGATTGTCAGCATCACCTTCCCTCCCATCGCTTCATTGATTGCTTCGAAGCTTGAAGCAGTCCTGAAACCTAAGAAGGAGTGAGCTTAACTCCTTTGCCCAGAGAAAAATATAATTCCTTACAGCTTTTACAGTTCCTTAGTTTAAGAAATTTTTCCTTTGTTTGCAATTCAGGGATTTGTTCTTTTTGGCCAGATTATTATGCCAATAGACAAACACATCGAGCGCTTTGAACAGATCAACACACTGATCCGGCTTAAAGCCACAGGCACACCGAAACAGCTCGCGAACAAGCTCAACCTTTCTCAAAGACATACTTTTGCCTATTTAAAATTAATGCGCTCAGCCGGGGCTCCCATAGCCTATTGCAGGCGATCGGGCAATTATTATTATACTGAGGCGACACGCTTTGTTTTCGGCTTTTTCAAGGGTTAGTGCTTATTGTGCAGGGAAGAAAATTTTTAAGTAAAATCCATCTCTAATTTCGACCAATCGAACGGCTTTAATGGCCGTTTTTTCTTAAATTTGTACTCCATTAAAAATAGCATAACTATGACACAGGTAATATCAAAAAATTTCGGGATCGAATCCGCGATGAAAGAATTAGGATTAAAAGAAAATAATTACGGTGCTTCCACCGGGTTAAAACATATTAATACAAAAGGCAAAAAGATTGATTCCTATTCCCCGGTGAACGGGCAGCTGATCGGAAGTGTTAATGCCGCAACGGCAGAGGACTATACCGCAGTTATGAAAACTGCTGAAGAGGCTTTTAAAGTGTGGCGCATGATGCCTGCACCAAAACGCGGTGAGATCGTCCGGCAGATGGGTGACGAGCTGCGTAAATACAAAGAGCCTTTGGGAAAACTTGTTTCCTATGAAATGGGGAAAAGCTTCCAGGAAGGTTTGGGCGAGGTACAGGAGATGATCGATATATGTGATTTCGCAGTTGGATTATCACGGCAGCTTTACGGATTAACAATGCACAGCGAGCGTCCGATGCACCGCATGTATGAGCAATGGCACCCGTTCGGTGTAGTAGGAATTATTTCCGCGTTTAACTTCCCTGTTGCCGTTTGGGCATGGAACTCCATGCTTGCCTGGGTTTGCGGGGATGTTTGCATCTGGAAGCCAAGCTCCAAAACTCCTTTATGTGCAATTGCCTGTCAGAATATCATTGCTGAAGTTTTAAAACGCAACAACATTCCTGAAGGTGTTAGCTGCCTGGTAATAGGGAATGAGTCTGGCGACCTGATCAATAATGACAAACGTATCCCGCTGGTTTCATTTACGGGATCCACACGTATCGGACGACACGTATCAAAAACCGTAGCGGAACGTTTCGGCAACACTATCCTCGAGCTGGGTGGTAATAATGCGATCATTATTTCAGAACATGCCGACCTGAACATGGTGCTTGTTGGCTCTGTTTTCGGGGCTGTTGGTACCGCCGGTCAACGCTGTACTTCAACGCGAAGGCTGATCATCCACGAAAGTGTTTATGATAAAACCATTTCTGTTTTACAGAAAGCATACGGGCAGTTAAGGATTGGAAACCCGCTTGATGCTAATAATCATGTTGGGCCATTGATCGATCAGAATGCGGTGAAAGATTACCTGAATGCCATTGAAAAAGCAAAACAGGAAGGCGGAAAAATATTGGTAGAAGGCGGAGTTGTTGAAGGAGAAGGATACGAAAGCGGATGTTATGTGAAGCCTTGCATTATTGAAGCGAAAAATGAATACCACATTGTTCAGGAAGAGACCTTCGCGCCTATCCTGTATGTAATGAAATACAAGACCATTGAAGAAGCGATTGAAATGCAGAACGGTGTTCCGCAGGGATTATCATCTTCGATCTTCACCAACAGCATGCGTGAAATGGAGTTGTTCCTTTCACAGGCAGGATCTGATTGTGGGATTGCAAATGTGAACATTGGTACTTCCGGAGCGGAGATCGGTGGTGCTTTCGGAGGAGAAAAAGAAACAGGTGGCGGTCGTGAATCCGGCTCTGATTGCTGGAAAGCATACATGCGCAGGCAGACAAACACCATTAACTATGGTACCAGCCTGCCGTTGGCGCAGGGAATTAATTTCCATATTTAGACCTCACCCCACCCTCTCCTGAAACAAGGAGAGGGAGCGGATAACTTCTTCGGAGGTCATTGCGATAGCGGTATGAACCAAGCAATCTCATAGAATGAAAGCAATAAATAAACTTTTCAAAAGCGGAATGGCGTTGGTCGTTTCGCTTTTGTTTTTCAGTGATCTTTCGTCTCAGACCATTACCCTGCAAACAGGCTTATGGCAAGGCACTCTTTCTTTACAAAAAGATATCAACCTGCCGTTTAGGTTTTCCATTCAAAACCAGAATGATCAATGGTCTATGGTAATTTTTAATGATACAGAGAAAATAAATGTTGATGAAGTTTATACTCTTGGGGATTCTATTATTTTCAGAATGCCCGTATTTGATTCTGAATTACACTGCAGAGCCAACGGAAGTACATTTCTTGAGGGCTCCTGGATCAATTTTTCCAGGAAGGACCGCAACCGCATTCCTTTCAAAGCCTATAGCCTTTCTAATGTTAAATTGAGAGCGCCACTTCCTGCAAATCAAAATCTGAAAGGCAGATGGGAGGCATCATTCAGTCCGCACACACAGGACAACAGCAAAGCGATTGGTGTTTTCGATATACACCAGGACATCCTGGGCGGCACTTTTCTCACTGAAACAGGCGATTACCGGTTCTTATCAGGGCAGTTCGAGGACAGCAGCTCTTTTTACCTCTCCTGTTTTGATGGTTCCCACGCTTTCCTGTTTACAGGAAGAATAAAAGGCGATAGTATAATTAACGGCCACTTTTATTCAGGGGCGCATCATCATGAAACATGGGCAGCTAAGCGAAATGATAAATTTAAACTAAGAAATCCTGATTCACTTACTTATTTAAAACCCGGCTATACCGGTATTGATTTTAACTTCAAAAATACCGAAGGGAGAAATGTCTCTTTGAAAGATGAGAAATTCAAAAACAAAGTAGTGATCGTCCAGCTGATGGGGACCTGGTGCCCTAACTGCATGGATGAAACAAAATTCCTTGCTTCTTTCTATGACAGGTACAAAGGCAAAGGGCTGGAGGTTGTTGCGCTTGCTTTCGAAAGGACGGATGATTTCGCGAAAGCAGTAAGCAATATTGAGCGCTCCAAAAAACGGTTCAATGCGGGGTACGAATTTCTTATCACCATGAAAACCGGGAATGCCCAGGCATCCCAGGCACTACCGATGCTCAATGCGGTGATGGCTTTTCCCACAACAATCTACATTGATAAAAAAGGCAAAGTGAGAAAGATCTACACGGGTTTTAACGGCCCTGCCACCGGAAATGCCTATACCAAATTTGAAGAGGATACAAAACGCTTCATAGAGAAATTGTTGTCGGAATAATAACTCATCCTCCTCAACAGCGATGGGCGTTGAAATCCAGGCAAAAATATTATTCTATCTTTGCATCACTAAAAAAATCAATATGAAAAAAATATTATTTCTTAGCCTCGTAGGAGCAGCGATACTTTCTGCCTGCGGAGATCACAAAAAAGAAGAAACGACAACCGGGGTGGCTTCTGCAGACACCACTATTCAGTTCTTTGGCGACAGCATCACGCAGGACGGAGCTATTCCATCTACTGAACTTGCTGCCCAAATGCAGGGGAAAGATTCAATGAAGGTGAAACTTACGGGAACGATAAATGAGGTCTGCCAGAAAAAAGGCTGCTGGATGACAATGAATATTGGAAACGACAAGACCATGCAGGTGAAATTTAAAGATTATGCTTTCTTTGTTCCTAAGGATGCTAACGGCAAAACCGTAACAATTGAGGGTGTTGCCTTTACGGATACTACTTCAGTGGCGGAACTGCAGCATTATGCAGAAGATGGAGGAAAATCAAAGGAGGAGATCGCCAAAATAACAGAACCGGAAATAAGCATTTCATTCGAAGCAAGTGGTGTCATTCTTAAAAAATAGGTTTTCCGTAATAACGGCAATGCTGTTCTTTACTTTGTTCGCTGCGCATTGTTCAGATGGCAATCACAATAAAGATGCAGCAAAGGCGAAAACGGACAGCACGGCAAACTGTGCAAAACCACTGAATCCTAATGGCGACAGCGAGCTGGCAATGCTTATGCGGGAGATGATGAGCTCTGCAAGCACTTTGAAAGAAATGATAAAACAGGGAACTCTTCCAAAAGAATTCCCGGAAGAATTTTTAAAGATCCATACTGCGCAGCCTACTGATTCGGAAACAAAAAAGGCTTCATTTGAAGGCTTCGCTGATAACTATATCAGTAACCTGCAGGCTTTATACAACTCTCCGAAGGAGGACCTGAAAAGAAATTATAATGCGGTAGTGAATGCTTGTGCAAGCTGCCATTCGCAGCACTGCCCGGGTCCCTTAAAAGCCATCAATAAGCTTAAGATAGAGTAAACTAAAAACCCCGGCTTCAGCGCGGGGTTTTAATATTGCTTTTTTTCACCTTCTCCTCGGTCAGGGCCACAATCTTTTTAAGATAGGCAATTTCACTTTTCAGGGCTTCATTCTCCTTCTCAAGAAGCTTAAATTGCTCCGGGATGGAATTATAATCGGTTTGTTCGTCTTTTACATAGTGGGTTGTTATGCCTTCCTTTTTATATTCTTTCTGTTCCGAAAAAAGAGAAAAAAAGTCCATACGTAATATCAGCCCGATCTTATTCAATAAAGCAGTATCAATACTCTCCCGCTCAAAAATGTTATATACCACATTCCGGCTCCGGTTGATCTTTTTGGCAAAAGAGCTCACCGGCATCTCCTGCCTTCGTAACTCCTCTTTTATCTTTTTGCCTATATGGATAGCCATGTTCCAAAGATAATTCGCCCATAAAGTGGATTTTTTTAATATTGTACTATATAATATAGCATATTTGTATTAAATAATGGACTTTTAGTTCATTTTATATACTTTTGTATTGTTTTTGAATACAATTGTATTTTAACAGGCGGATCCGGAAAATTGCTACTCCCTTTTTTCCGGGTTTGAACCTGCCTGTTAAGCCCATTAAAGGGTCAGAAGCACTCTGACCCTATTAATGGAGCAATAATGAAATTTAATGAATACCAGGAAAAATTAGAACGGCTAAGGATGCTTGTTGAATCCGGCAATACGGGTTCTCCGAAAGAACTGGCAAAGACCCTTTCTGTTTCAGAAAGGACTGCCCGCAGGCTGGTTGACCAACTAAAGCTTCATCACGCGATTATATTTTGCAGGAAATCGAATTCATATATTTTAAAAGATTGAGTTTTTTGACCGCGGCCAAAATTTGTCCTCGAAGGATTTTATTATTGCAGCGCAAAATTATGCTAGCTAATGTTTGCAAGGAGCGAACCTTAAAGCCATATCAACAGGTATGCAATCTAACAAACAAAATCATGAAAAAACACATGTTATTGGGAGCCTCTTTGTTGCTCCTTACAATGCAATTCGGAGCCTGTAAAAAAGAAAACCTTCAAGATTCCGGGACAGCGCAGGTACAACCGGCTAACCAGCAAAGAACCGGCCTTACGGTTGATTTCAACTACAAACTATACGCGATCACCAATAACGGTGGCGGCACTGATTACAAGTGCCTGAAACCCAAGGATGATTGTTCCAAGGTTAAATCTGTAGTGAGCCCGGAAAGAGATGCGCAGGAAGCGGCTTTGGACCTGGCAATCGCTAACAATGAGGTAAGCGATTTTTTTCAAACCTTATCAAATTATGATGCGATCCTGCCTAACCTGAAGGATCAGACGACATGGCGCGACCAATTGGTTGATGGCAGTGTGGCCCTGATCAAGAAGAAATATCCTGCAGACGGTATTTTACTATACATGGCTTATAACCCACTTGCAAATCCGGCCAATATTGCCGAAAAGGATGTCGCTTTCGCAATAGAAGTTACGGACAGTGAATAAATAACCGGGAGGTCGCCTGGGAAGGCGGCCTTCCTTTATAAAAAACATATATGCCCAGGTTTTTTTCAGGTTTCTTCGTCTTTTTAATACTTTCCTGTAATTCTTCAAGAGAAGGATCGCATACCCTGGAAAGTTCCGGATCGCTGGTGCTTAATATGGAAACCGATCTTATTAATCTTTCCAATATTTCCTATTTCAGGGAGGGAACAAACAGCTACATCGTTTATGTGAATACCCTGAACCGCTGTATTAACTTCAGGAACATCGCTACTGATTCGATCGGTCGCAGGGTTGATCTTACAAAAATAGACAGTATTAAATCTATCGAAGATGGCGTTGCCGCATATGTGCATACAACAGATAGCATATTCCTGCTGCTTAATGAGAGAAACTCCATTTACCTGCTTAACAGCAATGGTGACATTACTGCTGAATGGGAGGTCAAAGCCCCGCTTGAAAACAATAACAGGGAATATGTATTACAGGATATTGAATGCATGAAGCTTTTCTACAGGAACAACAAAATATATGTACAAAGCATCCGGGATGATATGGTGCTTAATTCACCGGTAAACCGAAAGATTTATTATAACTCTCCACCTGAAGTGATTGTTCAGATTGACAAGCAGCCTGCTGTTATAAGTAACCGGACAGGCCATTGGCCGGCAATCTACAAATCAGGCTTGAATTATTCGGATTACTGGCCCGCCCGGTGTGTGAACAATAAGGATGAAATCATTTACTCCTTTGCTATAAACGACAGCTTGTTCGTTTACAGGAACAACAGGCTAAACCGGGTAATACATGCCGGTACGGACTTTAACCGGGATATTTCTCCCTTTCCTGACGACAGCACTGCTCATTTCTCTTTTTTAAAAAAATACAACACTACGGAACCGAGATATAAGTTCATCTTTTTCAATAAATACAAGAATGAATATTATCGTGTGTTCTATAAAGGCGAGGAAAAGGAAACTGATGATGGCCGCAATAACCGCCCATGGTCCTTTATCTGCCTTGATTCCAGCATGACGAGACTTAATGAAACCGAATTTAATTCCAGGGAATATAATTATTTCAGCATTCTTCCAACTCCGGAAGGTGTCCTTATTTGCAAGACAAATTCCGATACCGATGCCAGGAATATATTACGATTCGGACTTTTTAATACCGGAAAAAAATGAAGATCAGAAGCTGTGTTATTCTTCTAATGATCCTTACCCTTTACGCCTGCAAGGAAGCGGATGACCGGAACACTTCCATTTTCAAAAGTTACCTGCAAAAGGAATTTAAGGCGGAGATCCCTGATTCACTGCATTACTATATATTAATTCCCAAAATGCTATGCAAAGGATGCTCGGTGAACACATTATCTGAGCTTGAGCAGTTAATTACCTCGGAAAACGAACATCGTTTTACATTCATTTCTACGAATGAACGGTTTAGCCAGGAGTTTAAAAAAGTAAAGTTCTATGAGTATGATGTGCACGGAAAGCTGGATGAGCTCGACCTGGATATTGCCAATGTAACAATTGTAAAAACGCAGGCAGGCAAGGTTATTTTTATTAAACCTATTTATATAGACGAGAAAAGATCCCTTTCCGAGATTATAACCTTCTAGCCCCCAATCGACAGGAATATTTTTTGTGTAAACCCTGATAGTAAATTCCGCTATCATGAAAAAATTATTTCTGCTGATTATCAGCCTCTGTCTTTTCCTTGTAAACAATACCATTGCCCAAAAACTCAATCCATCAGAGCAAAAGCGGGTCAATGAGGCCTTCAAAAAGGGAAAGATGGTTCATTTCAAATTCACCATAAGCTCCACGCAGGAAATCCTTCCGCTGACCAAATTTATAACCGTGGAGAAGTCACAGGGAAAGATGGTTTTTGCCAGGGCGGATAAAGAAGGCTTTTCTAAATTCATTCTCAAAGGCTATCCTTACACCATCATAAAAAATAGTAATCCGGTTGCCAAAAAAACGAAAGCAAAAAAATAATTAATAATTACGGAACCTGCCAAACACTCCCAGCGGCAGCTTATTCCCTTCGACAGCCTGCAGGTACAGCTCCCCGATATTCAGACTGGAACCGGCCTTTTTCTTCAGGAGATTTTCAATGATCAGCGAGGAAAACCCCAGGGAATATGCGTTCAGGATCAGGAAATGCTCTTTATCATCAAGCAGGTTCAGTACCCCGGCTATCATTTCATTAATATTATCTTCCAGCTTCCATTTTTCCCCGTTGGGGCCATGTCCGAATGCCGGAGGATCAAGGATGATCCCGTTGTATTTATTGCCGCGCTTCTCTTCCCGCTTCACAAATTTTAACGCATCTTCCACCACCCACCGGATATTGTCAAGGTTGGAGATATCCATGTTTTCCTTGCTCCAGGTCACCACCTGCTTAATGGAATCAACATGTGTGATATCGGCCCCGGCAGCTTTGGCAGCAAGCGAAGCGCCCCCGGTATATGCAAAAAGGTTTAACACTTTCGGCTGTGGAACAGACATTTTCTTAATGCTTTCATAAATAAAATCCCAGTTCGATGCCTGCTCCGGGAATATTCCCACGTGTTTAAAAGAAGTTAATCCCAAACGGAATTTTATAACACTGCCGGAATTATTGATCTCGTATTTCATCTGCCACTGGTCCGGCATCTGCTTTAATTTTTTCCATTCCCCCGCAGAGCTTGAACGTGATATGAATTTCACATGTGCACGTTTTTCCCATTCGGCATTGCTTAAGGTTTTATCCCAGACTGCCTGTGGTTCCGGACGGATGGTTATGTATTGGCCAAAACGTTCAAGCTTTTCGAAGCCGCCAACGTCTATCAGTTCATAATCTTTAAAATTCTGAGGTGTTAATAATTGCATTGAGCTCCGCGTATTGAAGGTAAATAACTATTCAGTAAAGGTAAGATTTTACTTAAACCCGGGAGTGAAATCCTTCCCGTTTAGCCAGTTCTCCGCTACGGGTTAGAATAGTTTGAATGGTTTTAAATATACCATTATCTTTGCAAAACTAAAGAAAACTATGGAAAACAGGAGAGTCAGATTACGTTTCGCCCCGAGCCCGACAGGTGGTTTACACATGGGTGGTGTTCGTACAGCATTGTTTAGTTATTTATACGCTAAAAAGCATGGCGGTGATTTTATACTCAGGATCGAAGATACTGATCAGACACGCTTTGTTGCAGGAGCGGAAGAGTATATCATCAACTCGTTGAAGTGGTGCGGCATAGAGCCTAATGAAGGTGTTGGGTTCGGTGACGGCCCATACGCGCCTTACCGCCAGAGCGAACGTAAAGAGCTAGGCATTTATAAGAAATATTCTGATCAGCTGATCGCCAGCGGCCATGCCTATTACGCTTTTGATACCACGGAAGAGCTGGATGCCATGCGGAAGCGCCTGGAAGCAGCGAAAGTTGTTGCCCCTCAATATAATTCCGTAAGCCGCCAGGGCATGCGTAATTCACTGACCTTGTCAGAAGATGAAGTAAAGAAATTAATGGATGCCGGAACTCCATATGTGATCCGTTTGAAAGTTCCGCGGAACGAAGAGATTCGTTTTCATGATATTATCAGGGGCTGGGTGATCGTTAATTCAACACAGGTGGATGATAAAGTTTTAATTAAGAGTGACGGGATGCCGACTTATCACATGGCGCATATCGTTGATGACATCGAGATGCAGATCTCCCATTGTGTACGTGCGGAAGAGTGGCTGCCATCTGCGCCTGCACACATCCTGATCTACCGCTACCTGGGCCTTGAAGATAAAATGCCGCTGCTTGCGCATTTACCTTTGATCCTGAAGACGGACGGCAACGGTAAATTATCCAAACGTGATAAATCCGGTTTGCCAATGTTCCCCCTGAACTGGCATGATCCACGTGATGATGCACATTATACCGGCTACCGCGAGAATGGATTTTTCCCAGAAGCATTCATTAACATGCTTGCCATGTTAGGATGGAATCCGGGTACAACACAGGAAATATTTTCCAAGGAAGAGCTGATAGAGGCCTTCTCGTTTGAAAGAGTAAATAAATCAGGCGCAAAATTCGATCCTGAAAAAACCAAATGGTTCAACCAACAGTACCTGAGGATGAAGTCGGACACCGAATTAGCCGGGTTGTTCTCACCAATCCTGGAAGAGAAGGGTATCAAGGCAGATCAGAAATATGTTGAGAGTGTATGCCGGCTTGTTAAGGAAAAAGCACATTTTGTGAACGAGTTCTGGAGCGGGGGAAGTTATTTCTTTGTTGCACCGGACAGTTATGATGCAGATGTGATCAAAAAGCGCTGGAACCCGCAGGTTGCTGAATTCATTAAGGCTGTTACAGAAACCTATAAGAATGTTTCCGTTTTTACCGCTGCGGAAACAGAAGCACAATTCAAGTCCACCGCGGAAAGAATGGGAATAGGGACCGGCCAGGTAATGCAGATGTTCCGCGTGTGTTTGAGTGGTGTAGGCGGAGGCCCGATGTTATTCGAAATGGTGGAACTGCTGGGCAGGGATGAAGTTGTTAAAAGACTGGAGGCCGCCCTTGTGAATATTAAACCTGTTCTTCAAGCATAATTAGTAATGGCGCACAAAATTCTTGTCGAAGGCATCAGTGTTTATGCTTATCATGGCTGCCTTGAAGAAGAAGCGAAGATCGGCTGCAATTACCTTGTGGATGTTAAAATGGAAACGGACTTTTCGGAAGCTGCAAAAACGGATGACCTTTCAAAGACCATTGATTATGTTACTGTTTACAATATTGTAAAAGCACAGATGGCAATCCGTGCGAAACTGATCGAAGTGGTTGGTCAGCGAATAGTGGATGAATTAAAAAGTGAATTAAAGGGGCTGCAAAAAGTGGAAGTAAAAGTAACAAAGCTGAATCCTCCCATGAATGGGAATGTAGAGAAGGTAAGCATTGTTATAGAATGGGAAGCAGGGGAACAGAGCAGCCAGTATTGATATATCCTGAATATGGTAAAGAGCTGTTCAAAATGCCTGGTTTCTTTCGACTGCTGCAACGAAAAGCCCGGTTGCTGGTGTGAAGAGCTTTACCTTGATATTGAAACTTTAAAGCAGCTGAAAGGGACGTTTGATAATTGTTTATGCCCTAAGTGCCTGAAAGAGTACGCCCAAAAAGAAAGTGGAAATTAAGCTTTGTTATCTGAAATTTTCGTATTTTTGCATCCTGATTACAATGGGTCCTGTGGCCGAGCGGTTAGGCTGAGCTCTGCAAAAGCTCCTACAGCGGTTCAAATCCGCTCGGGACCTCAACAATCAAGCAAAACCCCTTACAAACCAAGTGTTTGTGAGGGGTTTTCTTTTGGAGTTGTCGGTTTGGTTGTCGGTTGTGGCCAAAAGGGGCTCTGCTCGGCACATTCAGGGCGCCACCACACCCTACTGCCTTGACAGTTGCAAAAGTAATTCTCCTGGGCTCTTTGATATACAGTGACATAATGCAGTTGAATAGGGATCTCCAACTATATTTTTTCAAGAAGTGGTCCGTCTTTCGCTTATGACGGGCTGTCATAGTAGATTCTTAGGTAGGGGGATTTCTACTATGAGGGTGGATTCGTTTTATTGGCCAGGATAACCTGACAGCGATATACTTTAAGGAGCAGAGCCGCCAAAGAATATTATTTCTTGAAGGGGGGCGTGATTTGTTTTTCGAATACTGACTTATAAATGCTAATTAAAAGCGACAGAATAATAAGATTTTTTGAGCTTGTCTTGAGAACCAAGATACAGGCAATTGCAATCTTCCCTTTCATCGTTCTTCGTGAGAGTGTGGTGCCCACTCCTACTCTTCTCAACCATGAAAGGATTCATTTACGTCAGCAGCGTGAGTTGCTTATAATACCTTTTTTTGTGTGGTACCTTATCGAGGCCGCGTTTAAAGATTACAAGAAGATATCTTTTGAAAGGGAGGCATATGTAAATGAAAAGAATGGAGAGTATCTAAAAAAAAGAAAACCATTTGCCTTTCTTCGCGTGCGTTGAACTATTGCAGTTAGTTTCTTTGATTGGTAGTTTGCGAATTTTTTGGGCGCCATGCACGTTGGTGGGCTACCACATTAATGCTTCTAATGCTTCCTCTTCAGACATCTCAGGCTTTCTCAAAGTTTTTCGGATAACGGGCAAACAGCGTTTTATAAACTTGCGATATCGGCTAACGTGGTAAAATTCTGTCAACAAGATTTCTTCTGATGGTTCTGGAAATTCTTTCGGAAGTTTGCCTATGGTCATGTTCATTACTATGATCCCTTGGTATTCTTCCGGGATAAGCCTGTTATCAAATATGAAAGGATGTTTAACTTTAATTTCCAATAAGGGTGGGTCATAATCTAATGTTTCAGCCCTGTCACTGCTGTAACTACTTTCTATTTCGTCAATCTCAATAAGTGGAGATAAAGCAAAAAGCAAAGGATGATCTCCAATGAACTTGTTTAATAATGCGTGTCTTTTGTCCTCATTTCGCATAAAATTCATAGGTATAATTTACTACATAGGCAATCTCATCATTTCCCTTATAATGGGTGATGGAGCTGCATAACCCATTGGCACCATATTTATAAACTGCGCTATAGTTATCCTTTTTTTCAGCGACTCTTCCGTCTGCCCCATATTTAAATGTGGTGGTAAAATCATTACTTGATCCCTCGGAATGCGAAGTAAGCTCAGAAATACGCCCTTTATCATCGTACTTGTATCGTTCGGAATAAGTCAATCTCATTTGACTTCGGTCATGTGCCAAGGCTTCGTATGTGTTTGCTTTCACCAAGTATCCTTTGTCATCATAGCTATAAAGGGTTTTTCCCAAAAAAATGGTGTCACTTACAAAGGTGCTGGTGCTTATATGCCTCCCCAAGCTATCGTATCCATTCCTAATTTCTGCCCTAACATTTACTGTCCCATCTCCGTTATAAACAATCATCATCTTAGGATTAGCATCCTTTTCATATTCATAACCATTCCAACTTTCTATAACTCCGGTTTTAGTGAATGTTTTTGAAACCGTGAAAAAGCCCGCTTTGTTACACGTGCTTTTGCTTGTGAGGTATGGTGTGCCAGCTTTGGGGCCTTTACCATAGTCCTTATAGTCGGTATGCATGGTTGTTACAGTTTTAACCTTGCACTTAGCCCGTGTTAATCTCTCCTGATTTTCTTGTGAATTTTCTTGAGAGTGCATTGTTACTGCAAGGAACAGTGGAATGATCGTTAGTAGTTGCTTGATTTTCATAATTGCTGCTTTTTAGTTTATATGAGCATACACATTTCAAGTCTTATTCCGTCTTGATTCAGACTATATCATCTTGTCAAATTGATTCATGATGAATAGACTTTTGGTGTGTGACACTCAGTCATTTTACTAAAGCAATGATAAGAAACAAAATTCAAATACCCAATACATTGGGTGGTTAATCATTCTATCAAGGGTGACTTTTGTAGGGTGATTAATAACAGAGACAAAAAGGTTATAAATGCTTTTGGCGCACATCTACGCAAACTTAGACTCGAGAAGGGGCTTAGTCAAGAGGATTTGACCGACTCGGCCGGCCTTTCTAAAAACATGATAGGGATGATTGAAAGAGGGGAAGTTAATCCAACGCTTACTACCATAGAAGCATTGGCAAGGGGGCTTAATATTACCAAAGCTGTAATAATGAATTATTAATTATCTCGATAAGACTTGGAGACTCTATTAAACGCAATACCCACTATGTAACATCCTACGGACATGATTAACTTAATAACAACTTTGGGTACAACTCACCAATAAAGCGGATATCTTCATTCGATAATTCATAATTTAACGGAAATTCAACCGCATTTTCCGTAAACTCTTTAGGCACATAATACGCCATAATAGATTTGGTGTCCACTATACCGTGGCGAACATTAAATTTTTCGTAATCGTCAAATACATTCGTGTCAACCTTAAATTTGTCCCATCCGTAGTTCGCTAAGAAATATTGATAGACGAACGGTTTCTTCCATTTCATAGGGATTCCAGGACTTTGATGTTCATGGATTAATCCCAATGCGTGTCCAAATTCGTGTAAAACAACTCTTCTAAATTCACGATCATGTACCGAAAGATTAGTTAGTTCGAAGTTCATAGTAGCCTCAGATTTACTAACTCCCAAAGCAATGTTGCCAAGATAAGACCAACAACCATCTTCCTGGTAAGAAATTCTTAGATGAGATTTACTCCTATCTTCTGTTCTTACAAAAGATATGTTACAGTACTTATTCCACGTGTTGGCTATTTCAAGTGTGCGTTCATGAACCTCTTTTGTTCCACCCATAAAAAACACAAAGACTTTTTTATTCTGTTCCCACATATGATCTGTGAGCGCGGCCATTTCTTTCAACAGCTTGAACTCGCCAAACGCTGGTATGTAGGAAGGATCATCTTTAAGTTTCTCGGCTAATGCTTTCTGATCTTCATTAAGCTTCTCCCATTTAATATTACTATTGTTTTCTTGTAATGAATAACCAATATCCTCAAACCCTGACCCCTTACTATCGCGGGATTTTGTGTAACTAAATTTTGTCTCCATTGCTTGTTTTACAATTTTCAATATTTTCTTTGCTGCCAACTTGGATTTGAAATGCAATACTTCACTCGTTATACTTACGAGCCAAATAACCAATAATGTTATTGTCTGAAAACATCTTACCGACATCTTTAAATGGCCATCGAGTTTCCTTAAACTTTTCTACTAATGCATTCAGAAGCTTTTTACACTTATCCCAGTCTTTCCATACCTTTAATGGCTTTGTGTGCACTTCGATATGTCGCCAAGAATCATAATCAAGTTCTTCTCTGTAAAGAGCCCAATAAACACTTTCGATAGACTTAGAAAGAAGATTAAAAGCAGCAGAATCAGAACAATCAAATGCCAGTGCAACGCAAAAGGCTTTTAATCGCAAGTTGATAGTTGCATTATCCGTTGTTTCATTCTTTTTTAATATTTGATCCCACATCTTACACCCAAACTGCCTAACTTCTCTTGAGTTAGGATTCAATCCCCTAACTATAAGGTTGATAATCTGAGGCTGAAGATTGTTGGAATTGTTTTTTAACCACGATAGAACCTCTTTAGGGTGTGATTTGACAATATTAAGGTGAGTATAGGAAACTTGCGTCCCGCTATTATTCAAGTGATTTAACACATACTCTATACCACCTTCTAAGCGCTGAAGTACTGGATCGAGATCAAGTTCTTCATCAATTAAAACACTAATAATTTTCTGCCAGTCCACATAAGTATCCTCTTCAAGTCTAAATAAAATGCTGAGATACTCTCTTTGTTCAGCTCTCCCGACATTCCAAAAACTTTTCTTGTAGCTTAAGCTTGGATCTAATTGAAGAAAAACAAGAAGCAATTTTCTATATTCCTTATTGAAAATAGCACTCTCCTCCGAAGTAATGAACCCAAAACCAGAAGTAACCAACTCTACACCGATCGGATTAATATCATGATTAATAAGCGACAATAAAGTCTTTAGTGCATAGTCAGAATCAAGTTCAAAAAGTTTTAACGCCTTATCTATAATTGGTTTTTTGCTAAGCTGAAAAGCGTTGAAATAAGGTGTCGTGCAAAGCTCAATCAATAGATCTTCATACAAGCTCTGATCTTGTTTTGTAAAAAACTTTTCACCAAAGACCATAGCCTTTATACTTTGTGCTTCTTCAGGTAATGGAAACTTGACTCCAATGTATGAGACTATCTCTTTTATACTCGGCTTATCATTAGAAGAAAAAAGATAGACATATAATTCCGCTAGTATTCTAAACGCACTTCGCTCCGCAGGCAAATCTGCACCATAGTTAACAAAAAAATCCCTTAAAGACCCGGGCTGAAACAAGTCATGCGTTGCAACGGAGACCCATTCGTCATTTAGATGACTACTTGTTATATCATCATTTCTAGAAATTATAATCGCATTTTCCTCCAATTTTGGTGTCAATTCTTTTCTTGAGGGAATGACTTGTATATCCATTATACTTCCATTCAAAGTACGAGGTTTAATTGCGCCAGTACAAAATGAAAAATTGCGTCTCAACCGTGGCCACTGTTGAAGCCACATATCTAATATAGTTTCTTCGATTCTCTCAGGGGAGGATTCAACAATATAAACTGGTTTTTTTGATTCACTATACAATCCTAAAATAGTGGAACGTATAAGCGGTGTGGAATTCATTGGAGAAGTTGTAGACTTATCGAGATTGGATTCGGATAACGAAATGTTAAGTGCTTGGTCATATTCGATTAAATCTACATCTTTCCCAGGTCTTTTAAACAACTTTAATATTTGAGATTTATTCTTTATCTTAATTAAATCCGGAAAGCTCAACAAAATTGTATGCGTCCATACACACCCCGGACGATCCATTTCCGGAGCATACCAAGTTTTAGCTATGGCGTACATTTTTAGCTCGTTTATTTGATAACCTGTTAAGTATTCCTCAAACCCAGAGATCATACTATGCCCCGACATATCACTTAGTGTGAGCATCAACCTTTTAGCGTCAGGTGGGAAATCAAAAGAAGATGCTATCATTGAGTGCCCATCAAGATAGCCATGCAAAGTTTGGTGTGCAACAGGATTATTACCTTTTATATTATTCATTAATTAACCATCTTATTGGTGCAGTGATATCATTACTCCTGTTCTCGTCCTCTTGTACTATAATTCTTTCAGAAGGAAGCGACTTTTCATGAAGAGCGTCAGTTTGAGATGTATAATCTCCTCCCTGCGCACTAACACCATAATATTTTACATTGAAGAGGTCCGAATTCGAATCTAAGTATTGTTCAAGAAGAGGCATCTCTTTTAAAATCCATCCCTTGGGACTAAGAGAATTATAATCTGCCTCCATCGAATTTAAAATGGTGTCCCAAGCCGAAACAATAACAGCAATCTTAACTTCTTTATTAAGTTCGGGGTAAATCATTTGCAAAATATCAACCAACACGACTTGCGTTGGTGCCTCTTTATGCACCCACGACTTCAGATTGGCTGCAGGTTTAGCTTCTTCTCCTGTAAGTCCAGAAAATGCAGAAATTAATAAAGGTCTTTTAAGTTTATCTGGGTTTATAAAAAGCATTAGGCCAGAAGCACCCTCCAAAAGCTTAATTAATTCATTTGAAATTTTTCTTGTCTCAAATTGTAAATCGAACATTTCACCAGAAATATCTGGAAAGCTAAAGTTTACCGACGCTTTAGTTTTTTTGTCCTCAATGACTAAGGAAATATTTTTAAATGAATCAACTTTGTTCCTTTCTAACTTAGAACAAGACAGCCATTTATTCCTTATATCTTGCAAATATGTACGATCTTGGGGTAAAGAAGTAACAACAAGAGACGACTCCAATTCCTGACTTTCAACGACATGCCATAAAGCTGCTACAAATGAAGATTTACCGGACTTAGGAAGTCCAATTAAAACGCAATTGTTGTGATCTTTAGCTTCTGCTACATCAGAACTTATACTTGATTGCTTCGCGCGAGTTTTCATTGATTAAATAATCTTTTTCTTGAAAAACAATTTTTTCAGGGATATGAGGTGATTTTTCCGCCCATTCAGGTAATAACTTATCAATTCCATATCCAAAATCTAATTCTGAATTTGGCCTGCTGGCAATTTCATAAAAAGAAATACGCTTGTTAATAGTTCCATACTTCTGTAAAATCTCTTCTTTAACCTTAATCGCAAATTCTTTGTGTAATTGCACGTCCGCTTTTGCAAGTAAAAGGTCCCAGCGGGAAAACACTATTTCTATATAGGTCTCTGGTCTTAACATTTCTGTTTCGATTAAACCACGCAAAATATTTAAGCTACTTGTCTTAATATTTTGTCTTGCGGCCTTATCTGAAAGAGAGTCCGAGTCGATAAAAAGAACAAAATGATCCGCTCTTTTCGCTAATTCAAATTTCTTGCACTCTTCGCTTGAATTCGCAAAATTTTTAAATTTCTCTCCAGAAACATCTGTGAACAGTAAATCAACCTTATTACCATTTAATTTTTTGACTTTTAAATGAATAAATTCATCATCATCAAGAAGAATTGTTCTGTCAGTAGTGGCCTTTTCTCGATCCGAAGTTAGTCTCGACTTAAAGCAACGTTTCTCAAGACCAATTAGGGTTTGAGAACCCGCAAATTTATACTCAGCAAAATCGTTTCTTTCCTGAAATAATTGAAATAAACTCGCGAGGAGAGTCGTTTTACCCGCATCTACACTTCCCGCTAATACTATCAATCTCGTTAATGAAGCAGACGCGACTGAGTGACACTCTTCTGCACGCATGGCTTCCCCTGAATATGTCCCTTTATAATTAGCATCAACATTTTTAGCTTCTTCGGCGTCTTCCTTCGGAGAATCATTGGAAGCGTTATCGGCTAAGTACTTATGAGTACAAGTGTCAAAGATACCCTCCAAACACACACCCGTGACGGCCACCTGACAATCTGGTTGCTTGCACTTGAATTTTGTATAATCTATTTCACTCATCTTTACCTATTAATTCTTTAACAATAGACTTTCGTAATAACTCTGCAAAGCTAATTCGAGGACGTTGCTTTTTACAGTAGCTTTAAACCCTGTTGCCTTTTCAAACATTCCTGTCCAACCATCATTGTCACCTACTTGAAGGGCTAAAGTACACGCTAAGTGTAATGGGCAGAGCTCTTTATAAACAATAGAATCGTCCATTTTAAACAGGTTTTGAACTTCAGCTCCTAACGAGTTAACAGCCTCTTTTATAGTTACCTCTTCTTTTGAATCTTTAACATTAAAGAGCATCTTCTTAAGAAATTCATCAGCATTAATTATTCCCGGTAAGATAGTAGTCAAGTCACTCAACTCCTTGCCGGCAAGAAAGGGCGCAATCTTATTACTAATATCGCTGTATGGGGATTTTAGCAAATTACTGTATTCTCTAAACAACCACCAGTGAATATTTGATTCTTCTTTGAGAATTGATATGTTTTCCTTAGCGAAATTTAACACATCATTGAGCGCATCGCTTGCAAGGGATAAATCTTGATTAATCTTTTCAAGTTCCGCTTTTATGGAAGCTACACTGGCATCCGCAAGAGTAATTTCGACTCCTAATTCAGGTAGTTCCACATCATCTTCAAAAGTCCGTTGCGCAATTGATTCATTGCGCAAAAAATGTTCATTAATTTGAAATATTTCAATATTAATTTGTCCTGAAGGGTCCAGTTTAAATTGGCCTGCCTTGAGTAAAAGTGCTATCCGATCTTTATCGTCCGCCTTAGATGTCTCGATGTACTCAGCTAACAGTGCGCCAGCAAGCACCCTCAATTCTAAAGCATTATTTGATTGCGGGAATAATGGATCGTCAAGAAAAACAGTAGTAAGCTCTGAAGAAAACTCAGGAATATTAGCAGTTTTATTCAAAAACAATTTTATACAATTAATAAAAAAAAGAGCGTCTTTCTTTTTTAACGCTTTACCAATTGTTTTGCTGCGTTTTTCCAACATTTCCTCATTGATATTCGCAATAGAAAGAACTCTATACCATTCTGGAAGTTTTGCTATCATAATTATAGTTTAAAAAGGATTAGGTATTTGATCGTCTTCGTCATCATTCTCTATCATGACTTGATTCCATAATTCATGTAGCAACCCATACTCCTCTGCCCTACTAAAATACGCTTGGGTTTTTTGCACTTCATTCTTGTCCGAATCTTCATCGCGAATCAATTCCAAATTTACCGCAACCCGTAATTTTTTATGATAGGGCAAACTTGCAAACATGTATAATAACTTCCTACGTGGACTTGGGGCAGATGGATCTATCAATTCTACTTCTTTCATTTGAACCTCATCATCATTTTTAGGAATACTTTTGATCTCACCGTGAGCGGCCTTTTCTAGTTCACCATCTTCCAACGCTAATTGAAAAGAACAAAACTCGCTGCCATCTTCCTCGAAATCCGGTACAAATTTGGTTTTATCAGCACTCCACACTCTTTTCCATAATTTAACTTGAAGGAAGGGCTTAGAATTATTAAACACGATTTCAAGATCCAATATATTATAACGAGGCTCCCAATCTTGTTCTTGCCTTTCGGGGTGCATTGCACCGGCTGCCAACTTTAACGACTTACCTTGTTGTAATACTTTGATTTTATGTTTGTGTCCATACAAATGCAATTTCGCCCGCGTCAAAAAGTCTTTTTCCGTTTCTTCTCCATCGTAAAGCCACTCAGGAGGATGATGGCACAATACACAGTAAATCACTCCATCTTCCCGCTTCAATTTTGTTTGATGAGTTCCTGTCATCAGTTTTGAGGTATGCTCGTGATCTCCTTTATTTGAAACAAATGCAGAGTTAATTCCGCGGATTCGCAGTTTTGCACCATTTAGCTGAAAATCTTTTTCCCAATAAAGTGGACTTTCTCTTTCAGGTACTGCTCCGTAACGCTGGGCGAAAGCTTCATAATTGTCAAAAGGCTTTAATAAACCTGCAGATGCACCCCTAGTTAAAAACTGACCAAGTTTGTGATCAATATCAGCTCTGCTACGTAATCGTTTAAAGTCGGCATGCACAGATTCGACCATTGGACAAATTTTCCCACGCTCTACATCATGATTTCCCGGAATAGTTAAAACATTTTCCACTGAGCAATCAACAATCTTACATACTGATTTGAGCCAATTATATGCGTTTTCGTATTCCTCTGTAGCAGCGGAATATGCTACGTCACCGCCAACTAAGATTGCGTCAATTTTAACGAATTGATGTAGGAGACTTTGTAAGTCTCTTTCAATTTCGTTTCTTAAATCTTCATCTAAGTCAAATTTTGCATTTTTAATAAAATGAATATCTGAAAAGTGGAGTAATTTTAAACCCATAAGTGCCTGTTGCAGTGTAAAATGCAAAGATACAAAAAAGGATCGTATTTTGAAGGTTGGTAGGGACACCTCTCCCACCTCCCGCACCACTGAAAAGTTTTTCAGTTATTATCTTGTTGAAGAGCAATTCCACTTTGATCGCAGCAAAAAGTCCGCTAAGTCCAGTCCTTGAATCTTGTCTTGCTCTGTTGCAATTCGCTCTAAAAAATCAGCCACTGAAATATCAACGTGGATTAGCTTTTCAATTTGGGCAGCCCGAGTTTTCCATTGATCAAATTTTCCTAAATCTGGGAAGAGGGTCACCTTGCGAGATTCCAAGACTTTCACCTTTTGATCCGTCAGCCCCCCAGACCCACCGGATGCTAGCCATAAAATGTCTGGCCTATAGGCAGTTGCAATAAGTGCGGATTTTTCGCTTTCTAAAATTCCAATAGGTTTATCTGGAAAGAGAGGTAATAGGTGTTCGCCAAAAAAACACTGCTGCAATTTAAAATCCTTCACACCGGCCAACTTACTCACCCATTTTACCGGAGGAATGGTCTCCTTATCTCTCCCACAGTTCACTCCTAAAAATGAGCTGTCATCCTTTTTAAGAATATACTTTATGATTTTACCGTCTCGAACGCGGCCTCGTGAATCAATTTGCCAAAACACCATTGACCAGTCCCAAAGCTTTGCAGTTCCTAGTTGATAGCTGTCCTTAATCCGGAGAGCAGTCTCATCGTTAGTCAAATCCCTTATAAAATTGAGGAGTGTGTTTTTTTCAAACATACCTCTACTTTGTTTAAAAATGTCGTAAGAAATAAAGGAATGCTTGTGTGGGATTAAAGCTATTGTTGTTTTCTGCTTGGACATTGCTTTCCCGACATCCTTGTCAGGAAAGAATGTTTTGTCACAACTAAAACAATGGCCTTTATCCCCGAAGCCCACGAACGGCGCAAACTTGCCGTCGTGGTTTGATTTGCCGCAGGGACAGAACTCGGCAACCCGCCGGTTCTTCTCGAATTCAAATTTATTCATGGTCAGAAAAAAAAGAGTGAGGTGTCTGTGGTGTGCGAGGTGTGCCGGTAACCCCTTGCGGAGCGGGTAGGTTTTCAGCTCGTTGAACAAACGCAACAAGTCCGATGTTGCGTTTCTCAATGAGCACTCCCAGCCCTCTCAGACGTTTAACAAAATTTCCGTGATTTAGAGGCTTATAACGGCATGTGCGACAAAATTCCGCGTATTCGTCAGACAAAAACTTAACAGCAATGTATCGTTCCAAATCCTCAACGTAATCGCGTTCCTCAAGAAAAAGCCTCACGTTGTCTGACTCGGCCTGATACTTTGCAAGCTCGTTACTCACCTCGTCTGAATAAGTAAAACCCTTTTGCAGTAGTAGTCGATTTAGCCCCTCCAATACCCAATTGAAAATTCCCGAAAGTTCGCCAGCAGCAACAATCTTTGGTGCCAGTTGCCGATCTTGCTCTGCTTCGGGAATAGTAACTTTGAATGGGACAATAAGGAAACGTCTAAAATAAGCGTTTGTGTGTTCAACATTCTTAGGAAGGGCGTTGCAATTAAAGGCAAGCTTAGCATAATCCCTTACTGTGACAGGAGCGCAATAGATTATTCTTGCGGGCACAGGTTCGCCTGATGTTAGTTGCTTAAACATTCCAGTCTCTAATTCGCCTGTAATTTCGGAGGCGTAATTTAAAAGCTTGTTTGCTAAATTGGCTCTATAATATCCAGTGGTGTCCATTAAGCTTGCTAACGAATAGCTGCTTACGTTATTAGGGCCCAATAGCGCGTTCATCAAGTCATAAAAAACACTTTTACCATTGGCGCCATCACCATAAAGCAAAAGTGCTTTTTCTAGTTTAAGATTTCTTGTTTTGATAAAAACGCCACCTAAGAACTCTGACAGAACTTTGCGAGAATTTTCATCTGGCTGGACGCGCTCCAAGAATTTCTTAAACATCGGTGCGTCAGCGACAGGATCGTACACGAACGGAAGCTGATAAGTGAGAAAATCGTTTCGATCAAACTCGCGTAACCTGCTGCCATTGGGGGTAATTTCGAAAGTGCCATTTTGCAAATTAATAAGTACTGTCTCGCCTCTTTCTTCTGGACGTGGTAGTACAGCGGCGGACATAAACTGTTTCACTAAGGACTTTTGAAACTGATGATGTCTTGCAATGTACTTTCCTATCCCTAATTTCTCTGCCGCACATCCCAGCAAAGCTTGGATTACGCTTCGATCAATCTGTTCCCAGTACTGTCCATTATACGAATACAAAAACTCGTTATGAATGCACAAGGACCAGTTGTTTTCGTGTGCCCGTTTCAAAACTTGTTCAACCGTAATGACATGTACGTGCCGGTCGGAGAGCTTTTCTCCGTGCTCTAAATTGGCCTCAGCATGCCAGTCAATTTCCGCTATTCCTTCCAGAAGGACATGGAGCATCTGAAAGTGAGTGAGGGGTTTATTTGTTAATTCCTGCACGCCAACGTTGTGGCGGCTCATGGCTTCATTAATAGCCGAATTTAAGTCTTGCATGTTGTTGTAGTTTAGTTTTTAAATTATGGCGGGGGACGTTCCCCCGCCTAAGTTTGTTATTCTTCAGAAGTTTGGTTTTTCCGTTTTATTATTACAGATGTTCTCCTGGGAATCTTTAACCCACTGGCTAACTCTTCGAGGAATTCGTTTGCCTTCATCAATTTAAGCTCTCCCTCGGGAAGATCCTTCCAGTGTTTTTTTAACAGAGAAACGTTTACTCGTCCATACACTAACATCGTGATTAGACTTGCAGTGCCCTGATCTATACAAACTATAGGCTCTTGATATTCTTCCACAAGCCTTATTAGCTCTTTTAAGGGTTTAGCTCGTTCATTGATTAGCTCCTTATCTTCTTTACAGTGAAACGGTGCCAACTTTGCTAATTCCTTTGCCGAATTCACTAGGTAAGGAGCATGTTCCTTATAAAACGCTTTGGTGCATGTCTTAGAATACTCATCTATTAGTGACATCGATGGTGCTTCTAAAAGGCATAAAATATCCTCCGTCTTACATTCATGATGAAGACGAAACGGTGACTTTAACTCCTTTGCTAAGAATCGATGCTCCATAAACCGCCTTTGCTTATTGGTATCTCTATTCTTGCTTGATATAACAGTGGTGTTTTCCATTTTTAGATTTTTGAAAATTTATAAATTGATTTGTTATTTAGCCTTTAGGATCGTTCAAGGGGGACCACGGGTATATTGATTCGTCATAGGCCCTCCTTTCCCGACTTAAAGGTTTTGACTCTCGAAACCGATTGTAGAACCTCGCTCTCAACCAATAACACCCGATTGCCAATTCGGTATGAAGGCACGAGTCCACGTTTACAATAATGGTTAAGGGTTACTAAGCTGATCCCGTAGAGTTGGGCAGCTTTCTTTCTGGAAATAAATCCCGAGGTCGTAGGTTGAACTACCGGTTGGATTTTAGCTATTTCGGACTTGATACAGTCCTTGATAAGTTGTTCTAGTTCCTCGCGGGTCCCGGAAAAAAATACATGTGCTTGCATACCCATGTACTCGATTTTCTCGTCTCGGATCCCCGCCAGCAAAACCGGGGGTCTCACAAATCGCTGTCAGGAATTCCGGGTACCACAGCCCTTTGAAAGATGACTGCGCCCTACGAAACCGGGAGGGAGCTCTTCTAAATTGCCTTAAAGATTTCGAAAGATGGTTTTTAATCTCTCCTTCACTTACAGCATCCCGTTCTCAGCATAACTATAAAATTCATCCCTACAAAACACGATATGGTCCAAGACTTCGATACCGATGATCTTCCCTGCTTCAGTTAGCGATTTCGTAATTAAGTCATCTGATACACTTGTTCTCATATTGCCTGAAGGGTGATTATGTGCTATAATAATAGCATCCACTCCCATTTGAATAGCCCTTCGGAAAACTTCTCGTGAATGAACAAGAGTACCTGACAAAGTACCGACTGAAACTAAATCCATAAACTTAACTTCCCTATTCCTTTTCAATCCTATACAATAAAAGTGTTCCTTCTCCTGGTCAATGTCATCCAATTCTTCAAAAGCCGATAACAAAAGTGTAAAAGCCTTCTCAGCAGTATTGACCTTATGTTTTTTCAGTTTTATGTTTATTTCCACAATCATCGCTTAACCCAATAGGTCCCAAATTTTCTTTTTAAGTTTATTAATCTCCTGTTCATCAAATACGAGCCGATACTTCTTCTCGCTGGCGAAAACGGTCTGCTCAGGATCAAGAATAGTTTCCGTGATCAAGTTCCTAAGGTTGTTAATTTGTTCAAGGACCATCTTCTTATCCGACATTTGAAGTTCTTTTTCTGCTTCTATAATCTCCAATCGCTTCTTCTTGTTGTCGAGTTTTTGAGCGATCAATTCCAGTTTTTGTTTTTCTTCCATTATGCTACTTCTAAAGTTGGTTTGTATTGCGTTTGTTTATCCCAATGCTGCTGAAGGAGTTGAGCGTTCTCCGTTGGAGTTACTTTGATGTACCTTATGAAAGCTTTTTCTGTTCTGTGCCCGGTGATCTTCATTATAGTCAATGACGAGAGTCCAGATTTATAAAGATTAGTCGCAAATGAGCGCCTAGCTGTATGCGTCACTACCATTGAGTGTTTGGGATTAGTTGATGTTACAACCTTCCCTCCCTTAGTGACTTTGCTTTGTACATTCACGTGAAGACAAGGCAACATTGCAGCTATAACTTTCAGGTTCTTATTTGTTTTGGCATTTGAGATTGCTGGAGGCAACCCATTCGCTGTAACTCCAGTGTATTTCAACATAATCTCCTTAATCAAACGGTGAATTGGAATGACTACTGTTTCTGCCGTCTTTTTCGTTAGAATTTCAATGAAGTCCCCTTTTATGTGCTTTCTTTCGATAGCAGAAAAATCTGAAAATCGCAATCCTGTATAACATCCAACAATAAAAAGGTCTCTAATCTGTTCAAGCCGAGGTTCATTTGTTAAGTCAAGATCATACAATTGCTGTAGCTCAAATTCGTCCAAGTAAATGCTGTCCGTGGCTTCTGTGAGAACCCTAAACTTCTTACTCCTGAATGCAAGATTGGAATGACATCCTCGCTCGAACGCTTCATTTAACATAGCCTTCAGCGTCTTTACATTTCTACCGACTGTGTTCAGGGATAGATTCTTTTCCTTTGAAAGAAATTCGATGTAGTCTTTATACCAGTCTAGATCGATATTCTCAAAATCCAACAATACTTTCCGTTTACTACAGTACTGCTTTAGTGTGACGAGTGTGTTTTCGTACACTTTAATAGTTCCTTTTGCTAGGGCTTTCCCTGTTTCATCATTGTAACGGTTCTTCGCTTCTTTGATATAGACCTGGATGAAGCCGAACAAGTCAATTCTGTTCTTTTGCACTCGCTTTAAGCTTATGTTTAGCAGCTTCTTAAGCTCTTGAGGTGTCGGTGACCGGTGATCATTATCATTTAGAAATTGCCTAAAAACCGTCTTTGCGCTTGCCTCCAAATGATCTAACCGAGCGTTAAACTCCGGGTATTCTGGGTACTGTCTAGTTTCAATTACTCTTTGGTAACCCTTTTTTGTTTTGTCATGACCCCAGTATTTCGGATCAATGCATTCTCGGGTTGAGAATACAAGCTTGCGATTATCCCACCGCATTATTAGCAGGATTAAAGACAAGCCGTCACTGTTCTGTTTCTTTAAATTGAAGTTTGTTTTCATTGCCTTGTTTCTTTAAGTTACCGGGTTCCCCGGATGGGACCTCTGGGCTATACAGTTACTCGAAAAAAATGCTTTGGCTCCCATAGCGAGTTTGTGGGGAGCTCAGTGAAGGTGGTGGACGACAATCATTTCTAAAGTTGTCGGGTAGGTTGTCGGAATGGCTTTCTCTGATATTCTCAGAATATGCCTGAATGACCCTTTGAGGGCTATGCAATTCCCATGAGGGAAGTAAAAAGAGATAAAATGGAAGTAAATTGACAACAATAAGAAGAAATCTGCTCGGGACCTCTCCTGAAAAACCAAACCCCTTACAGAATCTAAATCTGTGAGGGGTTTGCTTTTGGCGTAGTCGGATTAGTTGTCGTATGAATCCGGGAGGGTATGGAAGGTGTTGGGTGTCGGTTGGGGTGTCAGTTTGAATTAACCTGACTGAATCTTTTTTAATTGTTCTTTGTATATTCCGTTTGTCTCTTTGCCATGCCGGAGATAAAAAGAAGCAAAATTTAATATAGTTCGGAGAAGAAAGTAGCAAACCGCTCGGGACCTCGATAAGAAGGGTAAGAAACTCAATGTTTCTTACCCTTCTTGCATTAGAGGCCGTTTCAGACCCTTCATATGGAGACGCCAGGCGCCATTTGGAGACATGAATGTTTCAATATGTGTTTCAGTGGGAGGGGTAAATGTTTCAATGGCTTAACTACTTGCCTTTTTCCCCTAGCGAAGTAACTCTCTTTCGTATTCCCTCGTTCAATTTCTGAGCTGTATGGGACATTTGAGTCTTTGTAACTTGAGCATATATCTCGGTAGTCTTTATTGAGGCGTGGCCTAGCCATTTGCTTACTGTTTTAATATCAACTCCTTTTTCCAAGGTAATTGTAGTTGCAAACGTGTGGCGTCCCGAATGATATGTCCCTTTCTTCTGTATCCCTACTAAACTAACTATCACTTTTAAATGCAAGTTTGTTTTCTGACTTGAAAGGGTCGAGGAAGTACGAATCCCGTTATCTGTTGCTGACCTTCATACTTTCTATAAATCTCTTCAGCAGGTTTCAGCAGAGGAATATGTAAAGCCTCCTGAGTTTTGATTTGATCCTTAGTGATCCATAGATTTCCATCTTCGCCAATTGAAATATGTTCATTCCTTAAGGAGACCGCGTCTGACCATCTTAGTCCTGAATAGACAGAAAACATAAAAATGTCTCTCACCTTGATAAGGGATGCATTTCCCCCCAGATCGTGCTTGGCCAATAAAGACAACTCTTCTTCAGAAAGAAACACCTTCTTTCCCTTTACCTCTTTCAAAGTGAAACCAATAAAGGGATTCTTAACTATCAGCTCTTTTCTGATTGCATTATTAATAACACTTTTGAGCTTCTTCAGATAGTTGTTCTTTGTGTTTTCGTTCATTGCCCGTTCCAACACAGGATGTTGCCAACTTAACAGCCAGTTTTCAAATCGGTCTAGCATGTTACGGTTGAAGCTTTCTAATGGCACATCCTTAATCCGCATGCTCTTAAAGAAGTTTTCCAAATGAGACTTTAAGGCATTGTAATGATTAATCGTAGGGTGTCCATAGATTTGGGGTTTAGCCTTTGCCTCTAAAATAAAATAGTCTAGAAAGGATAGTAAACTGTAGTCGCAAGAATCGAGCTTTTTCCCTTGGTAAACATCCTTCAGCATTGAGGCAACGATTGTTAATTTTTGCCTTTCTAACGAATAGTAGATTTCCTGAAGTTTGCCCTCTACCTCCGATAGTTTAAAGTTCAAATAATGGAAGTTGCTATTTGTCCCTTTGAACCTTCCGGCTTCGGAATCCCAATCTTGCGGATCAACATCCATCTTAAGACTAAAATCAGATTTAGTACGGTGCAATAAAAATTCTACAATAAAGTGAAAGTTCCTTGTCATTAATGTTTCTTGTCTTCATAAGAAAGAACTTTACAGTATACGGCAGCGTGGGCAATAGACTTGTAGATGCTTTCATATTATCTCTTTTTTTCGTTTTTATCTAATAATTTTTAAAAGTCGCTCAGCCTGTAAAAAACACCTTTTGAACCAATGCACGAGTATGTGATCATGTTATCTCTGCGCAATTCGTACAACTTGGTTTTTCCCAGGCCTGTAAGTTTCATTATCGTTTTCTGATCAACCCAATCATCTCCAATCGAATTCCTGTCAAATCCACTTAACTCCTTCAAAACACCATTTAAAAGCAATTCGATTGCTTCTAAATGGTGTTGAATTTTTCGAATTTCTAGTTCTTGGTTCATACGAGTGTAATAGATTTGGAGTGAAGAAAAATTATTCAGAAGAATTGTTGCTAAGCAACCCTTGTTGCTAAACTTCCTTGATAAGCATTTTTTATGCATTCTACCAAAGTTTGCATAAACTGAGCGGGTACAGCATTACCGATGATTGTGTGAATATCCCCATGAGAAAGTCCCTCGAATGAAAACCATTCCGGGAGTCCGTCTATGACTTTTAGTTCATCCACCGTTGGATTTCGAAGCGCTCCACCATCCATAATTTGAAAACACTCGCCTGCTGTTACAGTATTGATAAAGGCATCCGGCAGTCTTACACTTTTGTCAGCCTGGCCTGAATAGATGCCGTCAATTGTCGGAAGGATATTGCGAATTCTACGATTGCTGGCGCCTTCAAGATCCGGCTCAGGAAAAGGTGGTGATATATTTATATCCCTTCTCACGCCAATGTAAATCAAACGTTCCCTTGCCTGATTTGCGCCATAAAACAAAGCATTCAACTTCCTGCATTCAATGTTGTAGTCACCCAAATCTTCATTAAAGCGCCTTACTACCTCATTGAATATTGGAGCGTTGAAGGCCATTGCCATACCTGGAACATTTTCCATTAAGAAAAATTTAGGTTTGGTCCTAGCAATAAGCTCTTGGCTCTTTAGAAATAAGGCATTCTTGAAATCAAAAGGGTCTTTCCTACCTGCAATAGAAAATCCTTGGCATGGCGAAGTAGCTATTAGCAGAAACAGTTAAGCCTATCAAGGAAGCTAAGGAAATGAGCAAGGAGCGCCAGCGATTCTTCATCAAGCCTGAAGAAGAAATGAAAATTCGGGATTGCAGTATCGCTGTTTCGAACCAGTGGACAGTTGAGAGAATCCAGCAGGTGATCTCTATTGCGAGGAAACAGTTAGGCTACAAAATTAAATAACATCTTACAATGCCGTGAGCTAGAGGGAGTCTTTTTTAAGACTCTCTCTTTTTTTCCTGACAATCCTGACAAACTTACCCTGTCTAATCTGAATAGTGTTCTCTATTTTCGAAATGCTCTAAAATTTTAAAGTCTGATGAGTAAGTGTAGAAGAGTTTATTTTAAGGAAACGATATTTCAATAAAAATGAGCCTTAATTCATCTTAAAGGTTGTTTTTCGATCGTATTAAACTATCCACGGATGCCTTGCACATTGATGAAAACAGACCTTTATTCATAAATAAGTAGATTCAGAATTTGTTTTTATAAAATGTTAGAATACATTTGCCACAGAACATTACCATCTGTTGTCGTATTGCTACTCCCATTAGGTCACAGATAACTACTTTTAACCTGTTTGAAGCTTTTATTCAAGCTACCTTATCTACACTTTACAATGTGGCTAAGGAGATTGATTGATTTTTACACTTTATAATTAAACTCTTCCAATGAAAAACATGTTTTTCCAAGGCGAAAGGCCAACCGATTTAACCAGCGACTTTAAGTCTAAATCTAAACTAGGCTGTTTATTTTTTTTCCTAATCCTGAGCCTCAGTGCTTCAGCGCAAGACATAACATTTAATGTAAAGGCCTATAAGGGTGGGTATAATATTTCCTGTAACGGCAATACAAATGGCAGTATTGACGCAACCATTGTAGGTGGTGTTGCTCCCTATACCTATAGCTGGAATAATGGTGCAGTCTCACAAGATCTTTTGAATATTGGTGCGGGCGTGTACACTTTAACTGTTACTGATGCGCTAAATAATGTTTCATCTAAATCTGTTACATTATATGAACCTGATGCAATGGATATTTTCTTTTCACCTTCTGTTTATGTAGGTGGATACAATATTTCAAAAATGGGGGGTAATGATGGATCTATTACTGCTGAAGTTAAAGGCGGAGCTCCGCCATACAGCTACCTTTGGAACACGAATTCAAAAAAGGCAACAATCGATAAATTAATTGCTGGCGCTTATTCTCTCACTATAACGGATCAAAATGGTTGTACCTTCTCAAAAAGTATTACCCTTTTAGAACCAACCCCTCTTGCAATTACAGGTCTGACAGCCACGAGTTACGGAGGATTCAATTTGTCTTGTGCAGATTCAAGAGATGGTCAAATAAACTTAACCGTATCTGGTGGAATGCCTCCATATACATATAGATGGAGCAATGGGTCATTCGAAGAAGATCCGGCAAATCTTCCGGCAGGATTATACAAGGTCCAAATAATTGATGCAAATAAAGGAATTGTGGAAGGGCAAATAACGCTGACCCAACCTAACAAGTTAGAACTACATGCTACCGTTTCTTCCTATAGTAATGGTTATAATATTAGTTGTAGTGCATGTTTCAATGGATCCATTACAACGATTGTAAGTGGCGGAACTACACCTTATACGTATTTGTGGGAAGGTAGCGGCAGCATCAACGGCTCAACGGCTCCAAATTTAACCAATATTGGTCCTGGTGGTTATTATGTAATCATTACCGATGCTAATAGCTGTAAAATAGGTGATAAATTTAGCCTATCTGAGCCGCCAGCTAACGGATGGGATAAAAATGGTAATATTTTAACCTCTTCAAACTTCTTAGGAAGTACGAATAGTGCTCCATTAGTTCTAAAAACAAACAATATCGAGCAATTACGCATTATGGAAAACGGAAATGTAGGTGTTGGGACAAATAATCCTCTAAGTAAATTAGAAGTAAATGGTAGCGCAGATATTGCAGGCAGTGTAATAGCTAGGCAAGGGCTTAAATTTGACAATACAAACGGTGTATTCTTTAGCAACAATAATGGCATGAAAACTTTTAGCTTTGGATCAGCTAGCGTTACATTGGATCGGACCGCCCCATGTGCAGCTCAGCCGTCCCCTTCTGCCAACATGTTTGGGGGCATTATTCAAGTTTTTGATGAAGATCCTATAACTCACAATATTACTACCGGGAGCGGATTACTAAATTTTCAGGCATGGACTGGCGGAAGTTCAATTGATGCAAGTATAGCGGGAAACACCGGACCAGGTAGATTATTGCTAAATTACTTTTGCGGCAACAGCACATTCATAAATACAGGGACTAATGGAGGAGATGTTATAATGGCATCGCCTCTATTAGGCCGAGTTGGTATTGGGACGGATACTCCATCAGAAAAACTTGAAGTTGCTGGGAATATGAGAATCAACAACCATATAATATATCTTAAGCATGATAATAGTCATGGCTTAGGTTATTATAACATATTTACAACAACAGGTAAATATGCTAATAAGACGGTTGATGGTCCCGTTTTGTTTGGTTGGAATGGTGGTGCATTAGGAACTGATCAAACCATCACCGGAGGCACAAAAAACATTGCTTTAACATGGTCAGCAAATGGAAATGTTGGAATTGGAATACCGGAAGACGTAAATTCGAACAGTTACAAATTGGCAGTGAACGGGATCATCGGAGCGAAAGAATTAAAAATTGAGATAAACTCGACTATATGGCCCGATTATGTTTTTGAAAAGGATTATTCACTAATGCATTTATCAGAGCTCGAGCAATTTTTGAAGTCGAATAAGCATCTTCCTAATATCCCTTCCTCACAGGATGTAAAAAACAACAACGGTGTTCTGATAGGTGATCTTCAAACCAAGCTTCTTCAAAAAATAGAAGAACTAACCCTTTATATTATAGAACAGAATAAGAAGGTAGAAGAACAAAATAAGATGTTGGAAGAGCAAAACACAAGACTTTTGAAATTAGAGAAGACTAATTAAACATCAAACAGATGAAATATTCATTTATAGTTTCCGGCATTCCCCTTTTGCTATTAAACTTAAATTTCCAGGATATACAAGCACAATCCTATATAGATTCTTCGGCAGTCCTATTCACCTATGACGATGCCGGAAATAGAATAAGAAGGAATGTAAATCTACTAGGCGAGAATAATCGAATTACAATTAATACTCAGAGGTTTGGGCCTAAACAATCCTTAACAATCGGAGCTTTTTTTGTTCCTACCTCGTTTAGTGTGGAGCTTCCGAAGTTGGACTCTTTAGCCTCTGTATACAATTTTTCAGATTTAAATACTGCCAAAGAGGAAGGAAACGAAGATTTAACTTCCTTTCCAAACCCTGCAAATGGTTTAGTCACAATAATGGATCATCACAGCAACTCTGAGGGAGTCACTGTGAATATGGGAATGTTCGACAATAAAGGTAAACTCCTGCACCAGTATATTAATATTCAAATGCCTGTAACTTTAGATATGTCTACCTACCCGGCTGGAGTGTATACTTTGAAGTTTTTGTACAAAAAGGAAATAAAAATTGCGAGAATAATTAAGAAATAATTTAATATATCAGTATGAAACACGTTATTTTTCTAATTGTTTATATAGTTTCAGTTTCTAATTATGTTTTTTCTCAAAATATAATAACACTTAATGCTCCAGAAACAGGAACAAAAGAGTATAAAGCAAAGCAACGCATTGATGTTCAAAATGGTTATCATTATAGCGCTGCAGGTTCTAATAGCTTACATCTCTTTATAGACCCCAATGATATAGCAATAGATGATGTTGCATTTTATGAAGCATATTACAACACAAGCTTGTTTTCTACCAGGGTACTTAATCAAACTTTGGTCGTAGGCACCACACCCGGGTCAGCAAGTGTGGGCGGGGACGGTTCCTCAAATTATAATGTTCCTATTAGCATTCCTAAGGGAACAGGTGGAGTAGAACCTTCTGTTTCGCTTAATTATAATAGTAGAAATCCGAATGGTATTTTAGGTATGGGTTGGACTATTGGTGGCCTTTCAGTTATAAGTAGAATGCGACAATCTCTTTATCACGATAACTCGAATAGCCCAATCACATATAGCCCTAGTGATCGCTTTTCTTTAGACGGCAGTAGATTGATTTGCACTTCTGGCACATATGGAGCCAACAACGCTATTTATAGTACTGAAATAGAGAGTTTTTCAAAAATTACATCCTTTGGAATAAGTCCTTACGGGCCTGAACGATTTACCGTTGAAACCAAGAATGGCTTAGTAATGGAATATGGATCCAATCCATATGCAAAAATTTCTACCCCAGACGGGAAAACGTTAATGTGGTTCCTTAATAAAGTATACGATAAGAATGGCAATTATATAGAATATAAATACAAGAAAATAAATGACAATATAGCCATTGATAAAATCCTTTACACAGGAAATGAAAATTCCTCATTAGAACCATACAATGTTATCCAATTTGAATATGCTCTTCGTGCTGATTCTAATGCGCTATATCAATGTGGGCAAAAAATCTATGATAATCTCTTGATTAAACGTATCAAGGTATTGACCAAAAACCAAATATATAGAGATTACGAATTTAAATATGCGAATAGTGGTTCTGGCTCCGCCCAGACCAATTTTCTATTTTCGCATTTAAAGGAAATTATAGAAAAGGGGAACTCAACTGATCATTATAATTCTACCATATTCAAATATGTAAATCTCGCATTACCTTTCGGGTCTACACAGACTCCTAATTTCTTTTCGCATCCCCTTAACTCAGAATATATTACCTCAGACTTCAATTCAGATGGAACTAATGATTTTATTGAAATTAGTGCGGTTGGAGGTAGCAGCCCAGGGACTGGTTACTATTCACCAGGATCGATTATAGCTTATCAAAATGACCATTTTGCAAATTTCCATCCTATTACTGCACCCTTTACCCTTCCCACTGGTCAGCAAGTACAAGCCTCCGATTTTTATCCCTATAATAAATCGGCTACAGGACATTCGATGGTAAGTAGTGATTTTAACGGTGATGGATTTGAAGATTTATGTTTCTTAACAAAATCTGGTGCCACTGTGAGTTGTTATGCAATTATAAATACCACAACTTCCTGCGGGGGAGCAATACAATTTGCTTTACCCCAACTCTTAACACAATTCGTTTATACTGGCTCTGATGAAACGGTCATGCGGGTGGGCGACTTTGATGGTGACAGCAAATCAGATATAATGATTGCACATTTATATGGCACTAGTAGTTCCACCACAAGATACTTACCTGTAACCAACGTTCCTGTCACTACTAAATATTATCAAAGTGCCAATGTTCGGGTCTTTTTGAATGGTAATTTTGCGAGCGTAGCTTCCAGTGATTATTTCTCATATTCATCAACAAGTCAATACATTTCTTTTAAAAATATCTATCCGGTCGACCTCAACAATGATGGAAGAACAGAGCTCTTAGGAGCAGAAAACAGAAGCAGAGAGTTTTATAACTTACAAATTTCTGCATCTTCGGCATTAACTCAAGCTACCTTAGTACCAGAGCCTAAACTTCCCATATCAACTGATTTATATGTTTCTGAGCCAGACTTCAAATGTATGGGTGACTTTAATGGGGATGGCAATGCCGACATAATGTATGGGGTAAGTTCCGGCACTGATTTTACCTATTATATTGCGTACGGAGGAGGTAATTATGGATTAAGTGGCGGGTATCTATTTTTTAATAAGGAAATTACTCACTTAGGGTTCTCACTTCCATCCACAACGAATCAATTCACTCAAACTAGTTCCAACAGTGCGCACTTAGCCGTTGACGTTAATAGTGACGGCAAAACAGATATAATTGAATTTAAATCATCGGTACCTGCTTCATTTGCTTATGTTGCTCAAGATCTTCGAGTTTTTGTATCAACAGGAATTGATTTCTTTGAAAAAGACTATGTTCTTGGTTCAACTTCCTTAGTGGGTAACGATACTCGCTTTAACTTTGGAGATTTTAATGGAGATGGTGGCCTCGAACTTTTCCTATCTCGAGTAAGGAATACAAGCAATATCCTTCAACCTGCACATAATTCAATTTACGACTTTCAGCTATCACCGAACAGACAACTACTAGACGGTGTTGCCAATGGACTAAATCAGAGAACATATTTTAATTATAAAAATATTAATGTTACGGGAAGTGAAACCCCTTATTCCCCTCAGGCGAATGCCGTGTTCCCAATTATGGATTTTATGGGTTCTATGTATGTGGTAAATAAAATTTCAACCAATAATGGGACTAATGATTTTTCAACACCCGGGACTAATGACTTATACTATTTCTATGAGGGTGCAAAGATCCATAGGCAAGGAAAAGGCTTCTTGGGCTTTATGAAAACCTCCATAACGGAAGGGCCGGGGCCTTTTGGGCTAAAAAAGCGAGTAAAATCTAATCGATTTGATTTAAGCTCCTACTTAATTCTGCCTCAGGATGAAGAAGAAATAGCAATGGATGATAATAGTGTAATTGCTTCTAGCCAACATACAACTACGGCAGTTCATCTGGGTAGTAAACGCTATTTGGTACAAACCAACTCTTCTGTTGATATAAACTTCGCCACCGATGCTATGAAAAGTGTAGCAATTACATATGATATATTTGGAAATATAACGCAACAGGAGGAAAACACCTATAAAGGAATCTTATTCCTTGCAACACTTCTTGAAAGTAAAACCATAAATACTACCTATGGGCATTTTGGAACTTGGTTGCCCTCCAGTCCCACACAAATAGTAATGACACATTCTAGAGTTGGTGAAGTTCCAATTACAAAGGGAACTAATAATGTTTTTGATGGTTTGGGAAGAATATTACAAAGTGTAGAATTCGCTGGCCAACCCAAAAGCCTAACAAGCACATATACGTATGACATTTATGGAAATGTACTCACATCAACGGTACAAACTCCGGGAATGGCCTCGAGAGGCACCCAATTCACTTATGATGATGAAGGCCGTTTCGTTAAACAAACTAAGAATCCCTTAAACCAAATTACCGAAACAACAACCCATTCTGTATGGGATAGTCCAATTAAGATAAAAGGGGTGGATGGTTTAGAAACAACGTATGAATACAATTCGCTCGGTAGGTTAATTAAAACAATTTCAGCAGATGGAATTGCAGCCGAGTCCATTGTCGATTGGGCGTTAACAGGAGGGGTTCCTAATTCCACCTTTTATACGTGGTTAAAACATCCGACTCAACCAGATAAGAAGGTTTGGTATACCTATGGAGGAATTCCAGTTAAAACAAGTGTGGAGGACTTCAATCAAAACATAATTACTAAAACTAAATACTTTCCAAATGGGGTAGTTGCTCAAACAGAAGGACCGAGTAATGGCCTATTACCAGGAATAACAACCTTAATTGAATATGATAAATATAAACGCATAACGAAAAAGAGTAACTCAATAGGCAACACATTATATAACTACAGCGTTTTAAATGGCGAAACGACTACAACAATCACGCTCCCTTCCGGAGAATCTAAAAGTCAAACCTTCGATGCCTCAGGTAAACTTGTTAAAGTCTCTGATAATGCTGGTGACATCCTCTATAATTACACTAGTGATGGAAATACTAAAAGTATTAATACTTTAGGAATAACCACTTCGACAATGGAATATGATAATATGGGCCAGCAAAGCAAATTGACCGATTTAAACGCAGGAATTACCCTATATGATTATAATGGATTTGGTGAATTGATTTCTCAAACGAATGCAAATTCTGCTACATATAACATGCAATATGACCAAATGGGAAGAGTAGTTCAACGAAGTGGTCCCGACGGCACTACCACTTACTCATATGTAACCACAGGGAACGGGAAAAATGCAATCAAAAAAATTATTGCCGCCAACGGAACCACTCAGGAATTCACTTACGACCCTTTAGGAAGAACGAAATCATTTACTGAATCTATCAGTGGGCAAGCATTTACTACTTCTTACAATTACAACTCTAATAATAATCTCTCCGAAGTTACTTATCCTTCAGGATTTAAAATATTGAAAGAATATGATTCCAATAGTATTTTAACAAAAATTAAAGATGCCTCCACGAGCCAAATAATATATGAATTACAGGGCATAAATGAATATCAGCAAGTAACTAATTTCATATATGGCAATGGTATTAATACCCAGAGAACATTTGACGCGTATGGAAATTTAAACCACATTATCGCTGAAACAGGTGCTGGAATTTTAATACAAGATTATGAAATAGATCCTAATTTACAAACCGGCAATATTAACCTGAGAAGAGATAACATTCGCAATTTAACAGAAAACTTCACCTATGATAATCTTAATAGATTGACATCGACTCATGTTATAGGTCAACCTTATATTGATATAAACTACTCTCCAAATGGAAACATTACTTCTAAATCTGATGTTGGAACATATACTTACGATGCCACCAAAACTAACGCTGTAGTTAATGTTTCACATCCAGATCCCAACCTAGGGTTTTTCACCCAAACTTCCAGCTATACTCCTTTTAACAAGTTAGAACAAATAATTGATGGTGATTATGAACTAAACTTGATTTATGGCGCGGACTATGAACGCGTTAAAACAGAATTAAAATATCAAGGAACTCTAGTCTACACACGATACTATACTAGCGGCTATGAAAAAACGGTAACAAGTTCTTCGACCCAAGAACTTCATTACATTAATTGTGGTGGTGGTTTAGGTGCTATCTATGTTATTGAAAACGGTAACGCTCACACATACTATATTCACAAAGATCACTTAGGATCAATTACTGAAATCACAGATGATGCAGGAAATGTTATAGCAGAACAGAATTTTGATGCTTGGGGAAACCCGCGAAATCCAGCGAATTGGTCGTATTCATCGTCTGTTGCTAACCCAGATTGGGTATATAGAGGATTTACCGGCCATGAGCACCTAAATGAATTTGCGCTTATTAACATGAATGGCCGTTGTTACGACCCTTTAATTGCGAGAATGCTTAGTCCAGATAATTATGTACAGGAACCCGAAAATTCACAAAGCTTTAATAGATATAGTTACGTGGTGAATAATCCTGTTCGGTATACTGACCCGAGTGGTTATTGGTGGGGATATGACGATTTAGCCGTAGCCGCAGCGGGATTTGTAATTGGCTACGCAAGTTATTGCATAAAAAATAATGATGTCAGTACACGTGGTATATGGGCTGGTGTAGTAGGTGCCGGCATGGCATGGCTCGGATATAATACCATGGGTGGAGGAGCAGCTGTTGGAGCATATGTTGCATCGATGATTGGAAATGCAGCCGTAAGTATAATTGCGCCACCTGTTACTATTGCTTCATATAATAATTACACTGTTTCTGCATCCATGGGAGCATTCAGTCCTGCAGGATTCTCCCCTTCGATCGATGCCTCAATCCAATACACAGGGCAACTGGATAATGGATATTATGTTTCAGTTGGTGCTGATATTAGCGCTTCAACTGGAAAATTTTCGGAAGTCACTAAGTTACCAGGGCAATCCATAAAGGCTGTTGCACAAGTCGAAGTTGGTAAGGATGATTTTGGCATAATTGTTCGCTCAACTAATTTTGCAGAATCTAGCGAAACTTCTCAGAGAATTGGCGGTGTCGGTTTTAGAGCTGGTGAATTCAGTCTTGTCACTGAAAATGACATGTTCAAAGGAACTGGCGATGGTCAGGATAGGTATAGAACGGCATCATTACAAGTCTCTTATAAAGAATATTCGGCTGGGCTTAAACTTATTACAGGAAATCCTAACTCTAATAAAAATCATTATAGATACATTATTGGGTCGAACGAGCCTACAAATGACTTGAGCTGCAAAGATACATATTGTGAAGGCAATCCTTATCGACTTGGAGCTGTGTATATTGGATATAAAAACTATCAAATTGGAGTAAGTCATGAAGGGATTCGTAATTTTGTTCAGAATAGAGCTATACATACTCACGTTAGTAATTCACCTTGGTTTGAGTATATAAATTATAGCCCAAGTTTATATTATTATGACAAAGCTACTCCTCATAGCCCTTGGTAGGAAAAATAAGACTTTCGGCTTTCTGATACTAGGGCTAATTCTGATGAGTTGTAACGACAAATATTATATGCCAATATCATACGCAGAAAAAGCAAGAATTCAATTGAGTTACAATTCTAAAGATACATTAAAGTTTGATGGTTACTATTATAACGAGAAACCGTATTATAATCATGACTTTATTTACTTTTATTCGAATCATCTTTTTTTTGAATCGAATCACAAGAAAGATCCCATTTTATTAGAAGAGTTATGCCAAAATCCCGACCCCTATGAAAGACCTGTAATTTATTGGGGATATTATGAAATTAAAAACAGCACTCTAGTTACACACTCCCTCTATCATGATAATTTAACAGATATGTATATTTCCATCTCTGGATTTAAATTATTCGATAATGAGAAAACTTATTCAATTAATGACTCCTCATTAAAGCTGTTAAGTGACAAAAAAGTTAGATATGTATTGGGAATAAAAATTAAAACCAATTATAACAAAGTATTTCCTAATTCCTCTTATGATAATTATATATTCGAACACTACCACTGTAAACCTGATTCCGTGACAAACTCCTTTGCTAAGAAATTAAACCAGTACTTCGCTCTTCCAATAAGGAAAAATAGAGTAATGTTTAAACGTTTTTAACTTGAAAACCAGATAAAATGAAATTGAAAAGCATCTTTGTAATCTCCCTACTAAGCGTAGTAATTATATCCTGTTCCAAATACACAATTACACCAACTAGTCTCCAAGAACAATTGACCGAAGAAAAAAAAGACGGAAAGAATATAAACGCTAAATATTCATTAGTAAAATATTCATCAAATAATTTAGAACAAGTAAAGTGTATCGATAAGAATGGAAAGGAAGTTTTGTTATCTACTGACAAAAACACTCAAATAATATTCACTAAAAAAGATGGATCCCAAACAAAAGCATACTTTGATACGGTAACTTTACATGGCGATACATTGTTTAGTTTGGCATCCCGAATAAGTGGCGGTAAACAAACAACTTTAGTGTCTGAAGTGCAAAGTATTGTTATCACTGCAGAAGCAGCAAAGACTAAACCTGTTAAGTAGTTAAATAGATTTTATTACTTTGATAAAGCCCTATTGGATAAGAGTTGAGGTCTTTATTTAGACTAAGTTTTCAGTGGCGTTCACACAAAAGCGAATAGCTATTGATGAAAATACAACATATAAAATTATCCGACCTTACCAAAAAGGTTGAAGAAGCCATTAAGAATACTTTTGGATCAGAATTCTATTGGATAGTTGCCGAGATCTCAACTCATAAATTTTATCCTAATAATGATCGACATTACTTTGAATTTATTGAAAAGGTTGAGGGGGAAATGGATCCTGTCGCTAAAGTTAAAGGCGTTTCCTGGCAATCTGGATCGCAGTGTATAAAGCTATTTGAAAAGGACACTGGCCAAGTTTTTACAAATGGGGTTCAGGTTTTAGTTAAGGTTAAAGTTGAATATCAAAGTGCCTTTGGATTGCAGCTTGTATTACTTGATATTGACTCATCATTCACCCTTGGTAACTTAGAAAAACAACGCAGGGAAACACTAGAAAGATTAGTTAAGGAGAATCCTGACTCAATAAAGAAAATAGGTGAAGAATATTTTACAAAAAACAAAGCGATAAAGCTTAATGCAGTTATCCAAAACATAGCAATCATAGGTTCTCCCAATTCAGAAGGTTACACCGATTTCACTCATACTATAACTAATAATCAGTTCCACTATAAGTTTGCCATCGATATTTACCAATCCTCAGTGCAAGGGATGGAAGCAGAAAAGGAATTAGTAAACAAACTCGTTTTTGTGTTTCAAAATAGCACCAAATATGATTGTGTAGTAATAATAAGAGGTGGCGGGGCTAAAACGGATTTCTTGGTTTTCGATACATACAATCTAGCACGTGCGGTTGCACGCTTTCCAATACCGATAATCACTGGATTAGGTCACCATAAGGATGTCAGTGTTGTTGATTTAATGGTTCACACTAGTACCAAAACACCAACAAAGGCAGCAGAATTTATCATCTCACATAACAGAGCTTTTGAGGATTCTATTCAGTTCTTCAAAAGAACTTAGTAATTAAGACACAACAGCTATTAAGTAATTCAATGCAAAGAATAAATGCTGCTAATATCACGATCATTAATAAAAGCAGGACACTCCTGAGTCATTATACAGAACGATTGAATATATTTAACCAAGTTATTATAAATAAGACTAAGACTATTCTTTATAACCGTCAAACAAATTTAGTTTCGTTATTAAACCAGTTACTTTCAAAACCCCTGATTATAACCTCTAGTAAGCAAAAGGATCTCATCAATTTAACAAGTAATCTGAAAGTATTCACTGGCAAATTTATAACCCGGCAGGGGAACTATTTGAATGCCTTTACAACAATGGTCAAATTGATGAGTCCCAAAAATATTCTTCGTAAAGGTTTTGCAATTGTTTCACAAAAAGGAAAAATACTAAAAGATTCAGCAAGTATAATTCCTGGAGGAGAACTTCTAGTTACCATGGAAGAGTACGAAATCAATACGAAGGTATTAACTAAAAACAAAAAAGATGGAAAATCTGACTTATGAGCAGGCTTATGCCGAACTAAAAACAATTGCAGCAGAAATCGAAAATGAATCTGTTTCAGTAGATGTTCTCGCTGAAAAAGTAAAACGTGCAGCCCAGTTAATCACATTTTGCCAAACGAAACTTCGCTCAACAGAACAAGAGGTGAATAATATCATTAAACAAATGGAGACGAAGACAACTCCGAATTCTTAACAACCATACCTTCGAAAAACATGGAAGACATAATTTACCAAGAAGCAGAAACCACAAATAAAAGAATAAAAGTGGGAATTTTATATTATACAGGATCAGGCGACCCAGTAAAACACCTAAATGATGCAGTACATCATTATGTTGGACATGAAGGATATAATGAATTCATTGATGCAAATATGGATAATCCATGGATTAGAGTAATAATAAAAGGAATTAATAACATGGAAAAAATTGAATTTAATCCCGAAATACATCATCTATGATTCCCATTGACTACAATAAATTAATTCATTCGGCAACATACTATTTAAGCTACCAGGACAGAATAGGAAGAAATTTCATGATAGATGAGTCTTCTCTCAAATATCCCATTGCCGATTATCTGAGTGGATTGGAGATACCCTTAACTCAAATTCAACTCGAATACTCACATCCGGACTTAAAAAAGCGACAGATAGATCTTATTACAACTGACGCTTCAAAAAAACAAATTGAAAGCGCTTTTGAGTTTAAAATTTCTAGACAGAATACTAAATATGAGACGGAGCAAAAAAGAATATTTAACGATTTAATGCGACTACATCTTATTGCAAATTCTAAAAAGACCTCTTGTTATTTTATTATGGCGGGAAAACATAGCGATTTCATTCAGTTTTTCCGAAGCATCGCCACAAAAAGACCCAGTGGGACTAGTAAAGATCTACCTGCCCCCGAAGGTTTCTATACTGAATGGTTTAAATTCAAAGCTAAGGAGGTTTGCACATTTGATGTAAAAAATTCACCAGGAGTTGCTTACAAAAATATTTACTCTTCTTTTCTCATTGACTATAAGCCTAAGGACGATAGCGGTATCTTGACTTTGCCGGATAAAATTACTACAACTTGTATGGAAATTTCACCACTTTCAAGGGAATTTCCAACCCCTTATGTCGGTGGAATCTGGAAAATAGAATAGCGCTTTTTGAAATAACTTTATTCTACGAAACTCGCTCTTTGTGGTAATGCTAACGCATCACAAAGAGTCTCGGTAGATCCTTTTCCTATTAAATGTTTCTGCGTTCCGCACAATTTTTAATATTTAAATATTGATAGATTCTTGACTCAGGTTGAGTGAGAAGGCAAAGTAAAAGTTTAATAGAGAATCTATTAAATATTACTAAGCCATCATGCTTCAATGTACTTGACTACAGTATATCGTAGAGCGAGGCGCTAATCGGAAAAAGTTGAATCCGTGCATTAGTCTTATAGTTCGTTTATTTCTTGTGGAATCATCAATTAAGTACACTTGTACATATACCGTTAAACTTTTGGAAACCAGTATAATTAGATCCACTGACTTTCTGTTTCACTCGTCTGGGCCAATGATTATTTTGAATGGTTATTTGGCGAGCCATTAGATTATATGTCGAGTTGTAATGCCTATATTCCTATTATTCCTTATGCCATTGATGCTTATATATAATATATCAAAAACCTACTGAAATGTTTAGTATTCGCAAAAAAACCTATTCAAGTGAATACTATTGAATAAGAGATAGGACTGCCATTATTGCCCCTACTGTGCATTTCTGGTGACAACAAAAAGATCAAAAAGAATTTGAAAAATAAAAATCCCTTATCCGTTCAAACGGATAAGGGATAGTAACTGCTGAAGAAAAATTTTGGGATGATAAAGCCGGAAGCGGAAGATCTTGTAAAAGACCTTATTTCTCCAATACACCGGAGTACTATGGTCCGGCAGCAATACAAGGCTTCCTATATGTTTTTAATACCTGTCAAGCCAGGCAAAACCCATATTCGATCCGACTGCTGTTTTATTTACGGCCATTGACTATTCAACGTGTTTCTTTAAAGGTTTTGAATTATATCGATGAACCTTTCCCTTGAAACAGGTTTGATAATAAAATCCAGGACTTCTGACATTCCTTTTGCCCGCATGATTTCATTAGGTGAAACAGAAGAGGATACAATGTAAATTGTAATTGGTGCTTCAAATTTATGCTTCATTAAAATAAATTCTTCCAGGAAGCCCCATCCATCCATTACCGGCATGGAAAGATCCAGGAATATCACTCCGGGTAAGAGTTCGTTCTTCCCTTTGTTATTTACAAGAGCATCGAGAGCCTGCTTCCCGTTGGTGAATACGGTAACGTTTCCTTCAAATGATGTTTTTAAGATTGTTTTCTTTGTGAGAAAAACAAAGATCTCATCGTCATCTATTAACCAAAGGTTCTTAATTTTTATCATTATGATTGATTTACAAATTCAACAAAAAAGGTACTTCCAACGTCCACAACACTTTCAGCCCAGATTTTTCCCCCGAGGGCTTCCACCTGGGTTTTGGTGATAAACAAGCCGAAGCCCTTGGCATCGGGATGCAAGTGGAACACCTTCCTTATCTTAAATAAGTTGTCCGTATGCCTTGCAAGATCAATTCCCAACCCATTGTCTTCAACTGAAAGGATGATGCTCTGATTTTTCCGCGTAGTTTTTACTTTGATGATCAGCTGCCTTCCCGGAAACTGGTATTTTAATGAATTACTTATGAAATTATGAAATATGCTTTTTAAATATTGATCGGGAAAGTTGACCAGGGGGGCATCGTTGAAATCAACATCTATGATTGCCTGTGACTTACTGATTTGTCCCTGGAGGCCGTCACATGCCTTATACAGGTACTCCTGGAATGATAACTTCTCTGAAATTATATCCAGATCCTGTTTAACCTGGAGGGATTCTACCAATTCATTAAAAACCTCATTAAGATTGTTGCTGGCGATGGTTAACTTCTCTCTCAATAACAACTGCTCAGCTTCATCATTGCTTTCCGTTATAAAATCTACAAGCATAGAAATATTTACAAGGGGGGCGCGAAGATTATGGGAAATGATGTTACAAAAATCTTCAAGCTGCTTTTTCTGGCTCGAAAGCTCCTTATTTATCAAGACCAATTCAGCCGCCCGCTTTTCTTTTTCTTCATTTTGATAAGCAAGTTCTATGTTTGCGATTTTCAGTTCAGCTGCACGTTTCTCTTTCTCTTCATTTTGAAAAAGAAGTTCCTTATTGGCGATAATCAATTCAGCTGCACGTTTCTCTTTCTCCTCATTTTGATAAAGCAGTTCCCGGTTAGCCAAATGCAGCTCTGAAGCCCTTTTCTCCTTTTCTGAATTCTGGAAGGCGAGCTCTTCATTGACTTTAATCAATTCATTTGCCTGTTCTATAAAAGTCTTATTGTCATTCGATGTCATTTTTTGCTGTATTTAGGTTGCAGAGTATTTAACCGAAGGGGAGAACTTCGATCATAAATTCGCTAAAGAATAGAAATAGCAATGTTTTCCTGCAATTTTTGAGATAGGAGTCTACCAAAAGCAGCAGATAGATCTATAAACGAGATGTGGGTGAAAGAAAGGCCTGTCTGATTCTCAGTAGTGACAGGAGAAGTTATATCAAAGATACTCCATAAATCCGGATATCCTACGTTTTATCTTGGAAATAAGTAATATTCGTTCTGTACTTGCTTAAATGATTAGCTTGGTAATCGACTATAATCATTAAAAAAGCTCCCGGCTGTTAGCAGCCGGGAGCTTTTTATTACTACTTTATGATGCATTGGTATTATTTTTCTTTAAGACCATCAAGAAAGCCGCAGTAAGCTGGCTTCACCTTATATCTCGAATCAAACAGGAGAGGCCTGTCATTCCTGTTCTTTTCCACCAGCCAGCTGTCAGCATCAGACACTCCCCAGGTGGTAATCCCAAATCGTGTGGCGCTTTTCAACTTCATATACCCTGCAACTATCTCCCTGACGCGGTTTTTCTGCAGGTCCAGTAAATGTTTGTTCATCATCCACAGCTTTCCTGTTCTAACCATCGTAATATCCATTTCTGAATAATGCAAAAGATAACCGTTCTCCTCGATCTTAATTGCTGCAAGATCGATCTCACTTATATAGGGGAATGTGATGCTGATGTGCATCTGCATCCCTATCCCGTCAATTTTCACTCCTTTCTCCTTTAAATTATTCAAATAAGAAATCACCGCATCAAGCTTTTCAGGGCGTGACTCAAGATCAAAGTCGTTATAAAATAAAAGAGCGGCCGGATCTGCTTCTGCTGCATACCGGAAACACTTTCCAATATAGTCTTCCCCTATATTCTTCAGCCATATGTTCTGCCTTAATGTGCCATCATTGTTGAATGCTTCGTTCACTACGTCCCAGCTGTGCACTCTGCCCCTGCAGTGACCAACTATTGTTTGAATATGGTTCTTCAGCAACTCTTCCCAGGCGCTCTTATCGCCTTTAAATTTTTCCATCCACCGCGGAACATCTTTATACCAGACAAGCGTGTGACCGTGTAAACGTTTATTATGCTCCCTGCAGAAATCCATAAGGAAATCCGTTTCATTAAAATTGTAGGTATTTCTTTCGGGATGAATGTATGCAGCTTTCATGCTCTTTTCAGGTGTGATGCTGTTGAATTCGGAAATGACAAGATTCCTGTAGCGTTTTTCATCTATTAATTTCTGGAAGTCAATAGCCGCACCTACTTTGAATTGCGCTCTTTCACAAAGTGAGGATTTTTCGCACTCCGGCCCATCGTCAGTTAAATACGCCTTTATATCACGGTAAGGCCTAAACAGGAAATTCCCCTTTAAAGTATTCATAATAGAGTTTGTGTTTGCTGAGAAGGCAATCCAAAAAAATATTACCAGCATTGATCTTTTCATCACACTTCCCGGGTAAATAACATGCCAGTCAGATCGTGATTTCCGGAGAAATTTAACTGACCCGGATAACAAGAGGCACAAACTTTTATTCAGGTTTCAGCAACCAATACTATATGATATGTTATGGAGAGGAAGGCGACAAAGCAGTAATGTAAGCGATCGCAGGGGTATGGGTGGCGGCACCGGTATCGCCATAGGCGGAGGGCTTCTAGGGCTTGTTGTATATATTATTAATGCCCTTATGGGTGGCGGAGACGTAACCCAACTGAGGCCTGAAATGACAAGGCAGAATACAGAACTCACTTCTGAAGAGAAAGCGGTGGATGATGAACGGGCACAATTTGTAAAAGTAGTCCTGGCCGAAACGGAGGACGTTTGGCACAAAATATTTAAACAGCACGGTGAAACTTATATTGAACCAACCCTTGTTCTTTTCCGCGGGGGTGTTGAATCGGCCTGCGGATCGGCAAGTTCGGCTGTAGGGCCGTTTTACTGCCCGGGAGACCAGTCGGTTTATATTGACCTTTCTTTCTATGAAGATCTTCAAAACCGTTTTAATGCACCCGGAGATTTTACGATGAGTTATGTCATCGCCCATGAAGTAGGGCATCATATTCAAAACTTAACAGGTGTAATAGCAAGTATGGAGAAAAGAAGGTCCCAAATGAGCAAGGAAGAGTATAATCGCTATTCGGTAATGCAGGAATTGCAGGCGGATTTTTATGCAGGCGTTTGGGCGCATCATTCCCAAAGTATTCTCGAGCCGGGTGATATCGAAGAAGCTTTAAATGCGGCTCACGCCATTGGCGATGATCAGCTGCAGAAACAATCCCAGGGCTATGTAGTTCCCGATGCATTTACCCATGGAACTTCTGCACAGCGCATGAAATGGTTTAAAAAAGGATATGAAAGTGGTGATATTACGCAAGGTGATACATTTAACGCACGGGATCTCTAGAACTCAAAGGGGGAAAAATCAATATTATTCTGCGGATTATTTTAACAGGTTCCGTTTGCATCAGACAGTTGAAATGTAGAGGTTATTCAGCCTATTGCTAATATTAATTACCTTTAGGGGCCATGGATCTCTTTTCAAGTAATGAACCTTCCAACATTCTCCCTTATGATGGCATGGCGCTATACTATGGAAGGATATTAACTGACCGGGCAGCGGGTCTTTATTTTGACACCCTGCTGAATACAATCGAATGGAAAAATGATGAAGCACTGATCTATGGAAAGCACATCATTACTCCGAGGAAAGTTGCCTGGTATGCCGACAAACCTTTCTCTTATACCTATTCAGGGACTACCAAACATGCATTAGCCTGGACAAAAGAATTGCATGAGTTAAAAAAAACTGCTGAAGACATCACGCAGCACACATACAATTCCTGTTTACTGAACCTGTATCATAATGGAGATGAAGGAATGGCCTGGCATAGCGATGATGAGAAGGCGCTGGCCAAAAATTCTGCGATAGCCTCTTTCAGCTTCGGTGCCGAAAGGAAGTTTTCTTTCAAACATAAACGAACAGGGGACACTGCTTCCCTTGTGCTGGAAAATGGCAGTTTGCTTGTAATGTGCGGTCCTACTCAAGCTAACTGGCTGCATCGCCTTCCTCCCACCGTAAAAGTAAAAAGGCCAAGGATTAATTTAACTTTCAGAACGATGGTCTCATGAAGGTTACTCTTGCTATGTGTTGGTCTTCGGATTGAACTCATAGTGATCTCTGTAACATTTCGGATATTTACACCTTCACATTTTTCCACTTCCCCTTCCGGAAATAATACCATGCAAGCAAAGCAATCAGGGTTTCGGCAACAGGGATAGCGATAAAAGCACCCAGCGCACCGAGATCAAGTCCTTTTGCCAGGAAATAAGCGAATGGGATCTGGAACAGCCAGAAGCAGATAAAGTTAATGATAGTAGGTGTGCGGGTATCCCCGGCTCCGTTTAGAGCCTGGGTCATCACCATTGAAACTCCGTAAAAAATATAGCCGGTTCCTATTATCTGCAGTGATTGCGCCCCATAAGCTACAACGGCTTCGTCTTTTGTAAATATCCGGATGATTCCATCAGAAAAGAAAACGAACAGGCACATTACAAAAGCCATAAAAACTGCATTGTATTTTGCTGTAAGATATACGCTGTCTTCCGCTCGTTTTATTTCTTTCGCGCCCAGGTTCTGACCAACAAGTGTGGCAGCCGCATTACTTAATCCCCAGGCCGGCAGGATAAAAAAAACAACATTCCTTATCGCTATCTGGTATCCGGCCGAAGCTGTTGTTCCACCTGTTTCTGCAACAAGTTTAGCCAGGACGATCCAGCTACCGCTCGCAATGATGAATTGTATGGTTGCAGGTGAAGCGATCTTGACAATCGAGCGGATAATTGTTCCGTCAAAAATAAAATTTGCTTTATGAAACCTGAGGATCCCGCTCCCCCTGAATAAATGGTAACACTGGTATACTACCCCGGTGCTCCGGCCGATCACGGTTGCGATGGCTGCACCTTTTAGCCCGAAGTAATGAATGAAAACCGGGCAAAGGATAATATTAAGAATACTAGCGATCCAAAGACTCTTCATTGCCATTGCAGCATCACCCGCTCCCCGGAAGATCCCGTTTATAAGAAAGATCATAATAACAGAGAGGCTTCCACCCAGCATGATCCTGGTAAATGGGGTACCTTCTTTTACCACTTCAGGACTGGCACCCATAAGCCGCAGAATATCGGAAGCAAATATAATTCCTGCCAGGCTGATGATCACTGTAAGCAGAAGCGCTATCATCAGTGCCTGCGCTCCGGCATGAGCGGCTGCAATGGCATCCTTCTCCCCTATCCGTCTTGCAACAATTGCAGTGGCAGCAGTGCTTAAACCGATAGCAATCGAATAAACGATTGTTATAACAGATTCTGTAAGCCCCACAGTTGCTATTGCATTTTGACCCAGCTTGCTTACAAAGAACATATCAACTACCGCAAATACACTTTCGAGGCTCAGCTCAAGGATCATCGGGATAGCAAGAAGCACTACTGCTTTGGGAATGCTCCCGCTGGTATAATCTATTTCCTTTCCATCCAGGGATTGCTTAATTAAGGAGATTGCCTGCTTTATCTTTTTCATGTTCGGCAATAAAGATAAAAAAGCCCCTGCACATTACAGGGGCTTCCATTGAGTTTATAAATATTACTGGAGATAGTCCTTGAGTGACACACCTGTTATATGCGTCCAGCCTCCTACAAAGTTCTTTCTTGCAAAGTCCGGGTTATCGGGAAAGGTTTCTAATCCTTCATGTGTAAGCTTTAAACGGGTTGCCTTGCCCTCATCGAAAAGCTCGAAAACAACTTCAGAGCACCCTTCGAAGCCTTCATACTTCCAGGTATAACTGAGTTTCTTTCCCTGGATCACCTCAGTGACCTGGCAGAGATGCACATACTGTTTATCATCACCCCCGAGAAAACTAAATTCAAATCCTGTTTCAGGTTTAAATTCCGCAAGATCGAAATACCATTGCTTCATCTCAGATCTGTCGGTGATGGCGTTCCAGACCTTGCCTATGGGAGCCGGATATACCTGTTCTATAATAATCGGATCGTTCTTCATTTTTAATACAGCCAAAAATAGGCTTTTCCCTGCACCAGGAAACCAAACCACTTTTATTAATTTGGGTTTTCCAGCGGAATTTATTCCTTCACAATCTTAATTGAATATCTCATCTCACCGTCCTTAAGCATTACCAGGTAAATTCCCGGAAGAAGGTCCGCGCCAATTACCATTTCATTTTTTGCTGGCAGTGTCCTGATCTCTCTTCCATTCGCATCAATGATCCTGATGAAGGCATTTGGTTTAAGCTTCCTGTGAATCTTAATAGAAGTTTCATTTAGGAATGGGTTCGGAAATGCCGTAAAAACAGCAGCATCTTTTAGTTCATTGATCGAAGCTGAACTGCTCCCAAAAAAAGGATCTGTCCAGATACAGTTCTTAACAGCATCTTTTGCAGCCAGGGATGAATTAATCCTCCAGTCATGTTCTTTGATGGTGTGAAAAAAAACGAGGCCTTTTGTCCTGCTGAAGTAAGAGCGCAGATCTTTTGAGAACTGGCAGATCCACTCTGCTTTTGTTTGAGAGGACGGTAATTCACCGGCATATCTTTCCCGGCATCCTGATTCTGCAATGTAAAACGGCTTAGACGGAAAATATTTTTTCATGTAATGATATGTTTCTGCAAGCAATGACCTGGAAGAACGCCACGGTGCGGCACCGGTGATGGGATGATTATAAAGACTGGTTGCAACAATATCCACATATGCGTTTCCCGGGTATGCATCTACAAACCAGTTATAAGAAGCATTTGGGGCGGGAGATGAATTTGGCGACCACATCCACAATACATTATCGGCTCCTGCAGCATTGAAGCGGTCAACTAAATACCTGTAAGCGGCTATTAAATTTGCAGGATCCTGGTTATTATGCTCAATGCACCATGCATACCAGTTACCGTCAAATTCGTGGAATGGACGGAGGATTATGGTATCGGAATAGGTCTTGACCTGGTTGGCAAAGGCATCAATATAATTATCGAAGGTCCCGTTGGTAATTGAATTGAGCCGCGGCTGCACAGGATCAAGCGATGGATAGGAGGCATACATCATTTCCCAGGTAATTATGGGCCTGTAGCCATTGTCTATCAGCCGCTGAACTGCGGAACCGGGTAAAACAGAAGCCACGGTGCCTGAGTAGGCATAGGGCATAAAAATATTGACGTACTCTAATTTATTCCCAGGGGGGAAAAGTGCTTCAACTTCGACAGGCACCGAATCAGCGGGGTTGCGGTAAGCAAAGCTTCCAAGCATGCATCCATCTGTTGCTCCCGCGGGGGGCAAGGCCAGGATAGTACTACCTGAAGGCAATGCTCCTTCAGAAAAACAAAGCATATCAATGTAATAGGTTTCGGGCCCTGTTGCTGCTGCAGGTTCATGGAACGTGAGGCTTATCGTGAATAGCTCACCTCTATTATTCGTATAGCCTGCATCGAAAACCCCGTTTCCTCCACCATTGGCATCTGTAAATGAATTAAGCGGGATTGTGATCAGCTGCCAGTTCGCTGACTTTGGAACGGTAAGGGTCTTTATCCAGCTGTCATCTGATGACGAACTATAAACCCCGTCCTGGTTATCATCTTCCTTGATGGAAACGTCCACTACCGCGCTTGCATAGTTTGCCACCGGGTTCAGTATATAGAAATTGAACCTGTCTGTTGCGGCATTCAGCTCAACGTATTTGGTAATGCCTTTCCCGAATGTTCCGGTGCCCCCTGACCAGTTAAGATTTAGTTTTAAAACCCGGTCACCCAATACATCACTCTGAACTGTGGGGTTTGCGCTAACCTGGTAAGTAAGATCAAAATTATTATAATCCCCGTCCGGGAGATCGGTTTCACCGATATCGAGACCGTCCATATCATAAACTACATATTTGAGTCCTGATGTTTGTGAAACAGAAGTGCATGCAAGGCAAAGGAAGAATACCAGGTAAAAAGATCTCATATCAATCCTCACTAAATATTCTTGCCAGCAACCATAGAAAGCTTTGTAACACAGCGGTTTAATCCACTTATAATATGTCTTTAGGGATCACCTTCATAGGAGCAACTTTTACACGTTTTATCAGGCTGGCTTCTTTATCGGGATTAAATTCAGATGTCGCTTCCCATGCATTTTCCGGCCTTAATTCCTCTTCCATAACTTTCCTGACTTCAGCTGCGATTTTAGTAGAATAAATTATAGTGATGCATTCCGTATTAAGATTTGCGCTTCGTGGGTCCATGTTAAACGTCCCTATCACCGTGATTTCGTCATCTATTACCATTGTCTTTGCATGAAGCCCAAATACGGGCATATGGTCCAATTCTTTCTGCAGGGCACCAGTCATTAGTTTTTTGCGCACAGCGGCATCCGGACGGAATTCAAAAATGCGGACACCTGTGGCAAGCAGCTCTTTTCTGTCGCGCTGGTAGCCGCTAAAAGATTCCAGGTTATCGGTAGATGCAAGGCTGTTCGTTAGTATTTTAACACTTACTCCCTTCTTCACCACTTCCCTCATCATCTGTTTTCCCAGATCGGTAGTAACCAGGTAAGGTGACTGGATCAATATTGATTTCCTGGCGCGGGTAATCAGGGCCATTAATGTGTCTGTGGTGATCCCGCCACCGGACAATCCTTCAGAACCGTCATTCTTGCCCGGGCGGTCACTTACAAATTGAACCTTATCAACCCACTGTAACATCCCCGTTTTCTGGATTTCGTCAAACGCATTTGGAACATTTGTAATCCTTTTTCTCACCTGTGGCCAGAAATTGGATGAATCGCATGCATATCTATGAAGGGCATCAAAGCGTGCGGGATCGTTCAGTTCATATTTACCGGAATCTACCAGCTCCGCAACGTCCCTGCACAATGCATTATTCCAGTAGTCATTAAAAGATCCCTGTATATCTTTTACAACTCCTCCAATTAAAAGCACATCGCGGTCACGGAAATTATATTCATGGTCATAATCGAAATATTCATCTGCAATATTTCTTCCTCCCGTAATTACCACCTTGCCATCTACTGTAAAAGATTTATTATGCATTCTCTGGTTGGATGCAATGAAATTCTCCTTCATGGAAACCACTTTCTCTATTACATTCTTCCCGACATTGGTAGTCGGGTTATAGATCTTGATAGAGATGTTCTCATGTGAATCCAGGGTAAGCAATTTTTCTTCATCTGCCTCCACCATCACATCATCGACAAGGATCCTTACTTTTACTCCCCGGTCAGCAGCCCTTACAAGATAATCGGCAGCGATCAGTCCTACGTTGTCTGTAGAGAATATAAAGTACTGCACATCTATGCTCTTTTCCGCGTTCTCACAAAGCCATGCCCTGGCGATCATTGAGCCGTCACCATCTTCCAGCACGTACACACCGGTCTTAGACATAAGTCCTGAAAGAGAATCCAACTTTGCACCAAGCCCCGCCCCTTTATCAATATGGATAGAGGCGCAGAAATCAGGGCTGCCTGCCGTTCCTTTTTTTTCCTCTTTACAGGATGCAAGTAAGGCAATGGCCAGGATCAGAATAATGTTTTTCATATCAGGAATTATTCCGCTAAAGTAATCATTACTTTCCGGGAATCTCTAAATCACTGTCATGCCTGCCTGATGGAGTCGGGGCTCCGGAGAATGAACTATCCCTGATATTTTTCTGAACTGTAATCGCGGCAAACAAGGCAAGGATAAACGACATTCCATAAAACCCCTTTTCGCTGAGAGCGAGTGTGGCATTCCAGAGTCCAATGACAAGCAGCAGGATTGATAATAATGTAGAGAACCAGCTGATCCCGTAATAAATGGCAGTTACAGGAATTCCATCCATCTGGTCCCTCACCGCTTTCTGGAGAGATACAGCTGAAAATAACCCATACATCAGGATTGTAAAATAATAGCCTTTTTCATTTAGTTCCATATCAGCGTTCCACAATCCTACATTATAAGAAACTGATCCTGTTAAGAGTGCTACCCAGGAGGCGGCAATAAATGCATTTGATGGCTTTTTCATTTTTAATCTGTTTTAGTTTATGACGCAAAATTATGGAGGAAGGGAAGAGAATATTTTGACAATTATCAAAAAGTGATCTCGTTTATGGCATGGGTTTTAATTATGATTCTTTTAGTAAATTAAAACCATGAAACCAAAACGCATCATACTCATCAGGCATGGGGAATCAGAAGGGAACGTTGACAGGCTTGTATATAAAATCAAACCTGACTATGCCCTTTTGTTATCCGATTCGGGGAAAGAGCAGGCAAAAAATGCCGGGAAAGAACTGAAGAAAATAATTGGCGGGGAAACTTCTCATTTTTATGTGTCACCGTTTTGGCGAACGAGAGAAACGTTTGAATACATAGCAACAGAATTTGAGAGGGATAAGATCGGGTGGACCGAAGAGCCCAGGATAAGAGAGCAGGAATGGGGCCATTTACGTTCACCGGAAGAAGGTAATGTAATAGAAAAAGAACGGGATGCATACGGTACCTTCTATTACCGGATCCCCGACGGAGAATCAGCGGCAGATCTGTATGACAGGGTAAGCGATTTTTTTGGCAGCCTCCACCGGGATTTTGAAAAGGAAGATTTTCCTGATAATGCTGTTATCATAACGCATGGAATGGCCATCCGCTTGTTTTTAATGCGCTGGTTTCACTGGACGATTGAAGAGTTTGAAGTGATAGCCAATCCATACAATTGCGAGATCGTTATAATGGAGAAAAACGAGAATGGAAAATATGGTTTACATCACCGGCTCCGGACGCATACTGTTAAGAGTAAATGGCAACGGCCTCTAAGAATTAAATAATCCTGCATCATCGCTCTTGCCTTCCTGCAATCCAACCTTCATTTTTATTAAAACCGCTCCTTCAACGAACCTTCCTGAGGAGAAATAAAGCCACACTGCCCATGATTCATCTCATTTTTTAACCCTTCGGAGGAAAATTCCTCATTAAGCCATTCCGAATCCCATTATATACCTCCCGTTTTCAACGACGATTTTTCCTGTTTTGGCTATACCTTCTGAAATTCGTGCAATCGTGCCCTGCTGATTCCGTTTTACATATATATAATAATCAGATAAAAAAACGGAGGTAATTATGGAAACTACAGGAGGAAATAAAGGTGGGGAGAAAAGTGGTTCGGGTACAGGGAAGTTACCTGAAAATCGTTCGCAGGGTCCTGAAAGCAAAGGAGTTGAGAATACAGCCGGACAGGAAAGCACATGGCGTGAAAGAGAGAGGAAAGAGGAAGAATGGGATAATTTCGGCATGGGCATGGAGAACAGCATTGGAAATGGCCGGGAATTCGGAATGGCAGTAGATAACGAGAGAAAACATGAAGGAAGTGAAAGCAAGACGCATGTTGAAGATTGGGAGAATGATCCGTTTAAGTCAAGGTTGGGCCAGCAGGATGTAAGGTCAGAGCTTAACTTAAGAAAAAGTTCCCAGGAAGATGAAAGAGGCGAAAACACTGGTGAGTGGGACGGAACCGGGAGTCATACCGGAAGACATAATTCAGAAAATGGAAGTAGAGAATCCGGGACGGATGAAACGGTAGGTATCCCTTAAATATTACATTTCCATTATTCAAAGCAGTCAGATTCATAGGTTTTATTGGTTAATATGATTCTGCATTCTTGGAGCCATGCGAACAGCATGGCTTCTTCATTTTAATCAGGTATGAATTTTTATTGGGGAATATCAGACACTACTTGAGCGAATGATGAATAGTTACGAACAAGCGAAAGAGATCATTAAGATCTCGAAGATTAATAAGAAGGATATCTGGACAGTTAGAGCACTGATCGGATGCGCACTGGCAATTATGGCACTGTTCGTATGGTGGTTCGTACGGCCGGAACATATCGGATACCAGCCAATTTACTGGATGCTAACCATTGCATTGCTTTTTAAACTCGTTAAAATGCTGCATGAATGGTACCATTACTGGAACCTCAGTATCCCGGTGCCTCCCCCTCTGAAAACAAATTTTACTGTCGATGTCCTAACTACGGCTTGTCCCGGAGAACCCAAAGAAATGATCGTCCGCACGCTTCGCGCTATGGTCAATATAAGATATCCACATACGAACTATTTATGTGATGAAGGCAATGACCCATATTTAAAAAGCATTTGCAAGGAGCTTGGAGTTGTACATGTTACACGTGTCCAAAAAATCAATGCGAAAGCAGGAAATATAAACAATGCATTAAAACAGGCTACCGGTGACATTTGTATAGTTCTTGATCCTGACCACGTACCAGTTCCTGAATTTATAGACCGGGTGCTTCCTTACTTTGAAGATCCGCAGATTGGTTTTGTACAATGTGTTCAGGCCTACGGCAATCAGTCAGAAAGTATAATTGCCAAAGGTGCCGCTGAACAGACATACCATTTCTACGGACCGATGATGATGTCCATGAACAGCTATGGCACTGTGCAGGCTATCGGTGCAAACTGCAGTTTCAGGAGAACAGCCCTTGATTCCATTGGAGGACACGCAGCCGGGCTTTCAGAAGATATGCATACTGCCATGCAACTGCATGCAAAAGGATGGAAATCCTGCTATATTCCTGAGGTGCTGACGCGCGGGCTTGTTCCTGCAACGTTATCGGCTTACTACAGCCAGCAGTTAAAATGGTCAAGAGGAACATTTGAACTCCTGTTCCGCACCTATCCGAAGCTATATAAGAATTTTACCTGGAGGCAAAAGCTTCATTATTTTACCATTCCATTATATTTCCTTTTCGGCCTGATCAACTTTATTGATATATTGATCCCCCTGATCGCCTTGTCAATGGCGGAAGTGCCATGGGAAGTGGACCTGCAGGATTTTGGAATGTTCTTTTTGCCTTTATGTGCGCTTTCCATGATCATCCGTTTGTTTGCTCAGCGCTGGCTCCTTGAGAAACATGAACGCGGGTTTCATCTTGCAGGAGGGTTGCTGCGTACGGCCACCTGGTGGATCTTCCTGGTTGGGTTCATCTACTCGATCTTTAATATAAAAGTTCCTTATATACCTACGCCAAAAGAGGATGCGCACCAGAATTTCATTAAGCTGAGTCTCCCCAACCTTATCATCGCATTGATCTGCGGGGCCGGAATAGCGTATGGATTGAGCATCGACTGGTCGCCATACAGCCTTGCAATGGCTTTTTATGCAATACTCAATGCTTCGATGATGGCCTTTATTGTTTTCATGAGCCAGCAGCGTTTCCTGGATTCCATGAAAAAAAGCCTCAACTCGGTTTCCATACTTGCAACTGTAAATAACCATATCAGTAACATTGCTTTTAAGACTCAGCATATCATCTACGGGATCCTTCGTAATGGCCCGATCGCATTGCTTATTGGTACTGCTCTGTTATTTTTCAGCTACAGCAGTGTGGAAAGTGCTGATCCGTCTTCAGTTGTAAAACAAAAGGAAATCGGGGGCTTCTTTACGGGAATAACGCTTGGAGAAAATGAAAGTACTATTAAAGTCGGACAGCTAAACCAATCGCTGAAAAACAATTTTGAAATTGTTTCTGTCCATGCACCACTTGATACAAATGCAATTGCGGGAGCCGAACTTAATATGTTCAAAAGCATGAATGTGATCCCGATGATCAACCTGGACATGCCATCTACAGATGATTCTACCTGGAGGAATATCAGTTCTGGGAAGTATGATGCCTATCTTGAGAAATATGCCGCTGCTCTCAGAGAATATAGCAATCCGGTGTACATGAACTTTTCACCAGGATTTGATGACAAACAGAACCTGCACAACTCGTCCTATGAATTTGTAAAAGCATGGCAATACGCATATACATTCTTTAATGACCTTGGGATCTCTAACATTACATGGATCTGGAGCCCGAAAAGCTCATCATCTATAGCATTCTACCCGGGTTCGCAATTTGTAGACTGGATCGGCATCAGCTGTCTGAATTATGCCGGTGCAAAAACGGATTCTGATTCTTACTCCTTTTCCGAAATGTACACACCATACCGGGAATTGTTAGGTCCGCTCCAAAAGCCATTTATCATCACCGAAATGGGCGCAGCAAAAGGAGAATTACAATCCGTATGGTATAAAGATGCTTTTAACAGCATCAGGACAAAATATAAAGAAGTCCGTGCAGTGGTGTTTTATGACCAGAAGAAAACAACATCCAAAAGAGGCAGTAATTATGTGACTGATTTCGGGATGAATAACGAATCACTTATAAATACGATTGCTCAGCAATTTGACTCAGCTCCATTCAACAAAGAGGTGTTTTACAATGCACCTGCTAAAACAGGAAAAAGAGCAGATTACAAATCAAAATTTGTTAAAGGAACACCGGGGAAGTTTGATCTTATTGTCAATGGAAAACCTTATTATGTTCAGGGTGTGGCTTATAATACTGCACACGACTGGAGGGACGGAAACATGCCTTTAACCCGGAGACAGGTTGAAAAGGACATGCAAAAAATTAAAGAGATGGGTGCGAACACCATCCGGAGATATGACCATGGTATTTACGACAGGAATGTTTTAAATATTGCAGGTGAATACAATCTGAATGTTCTCTATGGTTTCTGGTTCGATCCGACCGTTGACTACTACAAAGATTCCGCGAAAGTGCAGGAATATATTGAGAATGTTGAAGAAAAGGTTGCGGCATTTAAAGATCACTCTTCCCTGGTTGCCTGGTCACTTGGTAATGAAACATGGGGCTTGCTGAAACACAATTATTCAAAACCTTACCTTACAAAGGTACGCCAGAGTTATGTGCAGATGATTGAAATGCTTGCACAACGGATCCACAATATTGATCCTACAAGGCCGGTTCTAAGCTGCATGGAACATGAGGAATACCAACTTCCGGGTGAACTTGCCGCTTTCCATGACGGGGCGCCTTCCATTGATGTTATTGGTGTCAATTCTTACTATCGTGAGCAGATCTCAAGGCTGAACCATGTTTTCTACCAGTTCGATTCTTTGAGACCATATCTTGTTTCCGAATTCGGGCCTCGCGGATATTGGGACCCTCACTATAACAGGACTTCAAAAAAACTTCTTGTGGAAGACAGTGAAGTTGAAAAAGCACAATGGTACCGCGATCAGTGGAATCATTATATAGAAGCAAACAAAGGTTATAATATCGGAGGTATCGCTTATTGCTGGCATGACCGCATGGAAGGCAGCAACACCTGGTTTGGACTAACTGATTACCGCGGAAGGGTTAAGCTTCCTTACTATGCGCTTAAAGAGGAATGGACGGGCATTAAAACCCAAACTATAGGCGGCTGCAGCATTCGCATACCTAAGGAGGTTAAACCGGGAATGGAATACAGTTTCACTGCTGTTGTTGAAAATGGTAAAAATGCAGCGTTGAATTATGAATGGGCCCTGCACAAGGATGACTTTCTTCAAAAAGTGGACGCCTTCATCAGCGATGTAGACGAATCAGAAGTGATATTAAAAATTCCAAGCAGCCCGTCCAATTATCGCTTATACCTTTATGTGAGTGATAAGAACGGCAATGTTAACACATCTTCAGTCCCTATTAAAGTTTATTAATGAGGAAGATCTTTATCATATTATTAGTTGCATTTTGCCAGGCCTTCGCTTCGCGCGCTTCGGATACTGACACGGCTTCCCTTGTGAAGCAGGAGATCCGCTATGTTTCCGAAGAGGCTTCTGAAGTCTTTATGGTATGGGGGATCAACAGCTGGTCAATACCTGCGGAAGCCATGCGGCCGGAAGGCTCATTTGTAAAAGACAATCTCCTTTATACGCCAATGAAGAAAAAGCCGTATGGCTTCAGCTCTGAATTAGCGCTACCAGCTAACACGATGATGGATTATATTTTTTGGATCACCCAGGGCCCTGCCGGTAAACCGGTGGATGTCTGGGATCTTAATATGCCGCCCCAAAAGGATTATCACACGGCTGCTATAAGCAATAATGTCACACTCATCAACTCAAAAGTGAATGTCAGGCCGAAAGCTGCGCTAAGCATCCTGGATTTTGCAACACCGCTTCTTGGCGGATCCGCGGTCTTATTCTTTTTATTTCTCATCCTGCGGACTTACCGTTTGGGAAGCACCCCTATAAATACAGGCCCTGTGAAGATCATTATTTCGGCTTCCATTGTACTTGCACTCGGGCTGATCTTTGTACGCGCATCCATTACAGGACAATCCTGGGATCTCTATCTTCACCCCTTCCGCTCGTTCCCTAAAGTACTGTGGGCAGGATTCTATGATGTTGTTTATGTTCTTATCGTTTCCGGATTTTTCCTGTTGCTTTTAAGCATTTCAAAAAATTCCCGGGTCCGCTCGCTGTTAACCGGATCATTCCTGTTTGTGGCACTCACTTCATTTGTTGCAGGAATATTGAATATCCGCGTAGTAGAAACGATCGGCAAGCCATTCAATTATCCCTGGCTCTATTATTCTGATTTCTTAAAAAGCGCTGATTCTCATGCCGCTGTTTCAAGCAATATTACCGTTGAATACATTCTCCAGATCGTTATGGTATGTATGGCCGCATTCTTTACAGGGATGCTGATACTGATGGTCACAGAATTATTGCTTCAGCGGCTCAGGATGAAGGGTACCTTGCTATCATCCCTTGTTTGCACCAGCGCCATTTATATTACACTTGCTCCTGATGCCATCAAACATTATAACTGGAACTACGACACGCTGGCCAACCCTGTTGTGGCCTTTGCCGGATCGTTCGGCCCTTTCTCCGGTGAACCTGCATTGTTTACAATGAGCGTGGATGACAGTCTCAAGTTTGAGCTTTTCAGTAAAAAGCCTGTACCTCACAAAAAGCATCCTAAGATTAAAAATGTCATTGTGTTTGTGCTGGAGTCAACACCTGCAGAATATATCCAACCATATTCAAAAGGTTACCAGGTAACGCCCCAGCTTGAAAAGTATCTTTCCGAAGCTGTCGTGTTTGATAACATTTATGCCCATGCACCTGCTACCAACAATTCGATGGTTAGTCTTTTAGGTTCAACATATCCATGGCTTTCGTATAACAGTATTACCAAGGAACATCCCGACCTGCCGATTGCAACAATCAGCTCTGAATTAAAGAAACGCGGTTACAGGACAGCATTTTTTAATTCTGCGGATAACCGGTTTCAGAAAGCCGGTGAATTTTTAGGCAACAGGAAATTCGATGAAATAAAAGATTGTAATACGCTCGAATGCTCGGCACACTTTGAAGTTAAAGATGAAAAATGGGATTTCCTTGACGGGAAGGATGATGAATGCACCGCCGAAGATCTTTTCAGCTGGATAAAAAAAGATACTGCCCAACCGTTCTTCACTATGATGTGGACATACCAGACGCATTATCCTTATTTTGTTTCCGGGGAAGAAAAAGCATATGCACCTGCAGATCCGACTTTCAACCGTTACCTGAACGCTGTTCACCATAGTGATATTGCACTTGGAAAGCTGATAGAAGAATTAAAATCAAACGGGCTTTATGAATCAACACTGGTTGTTGTGGTAGGAGATCACGGAGAAGCTTTTGGAAGGCATAACCAGACAACGCACGCTTCGGGCATCTACGAGGAGAACCTTCATGTTCCCTGTATCTTCATAAATCCTGCCTTCAAAGCTGAACGCCATCCGGGTATTGGAGGCCTGGTGGACATTGCACCTACCATCATGAACCAGCTGGGCTATCCATCAGCGGATCAATGGCAGGGTAAAGATCTTTTCACTTCGACTCTTAATGACCGGGTTTATTTCTTTACGCCATGGGCCGATTACCTTTTCGGATACCGTGAAGGAAATAAAAAATATATCTATAATGCGACTAAGAATCTTTCCGAGATGTACGACCTTGAAAATGATCCGTTCGAATCCAGGAATATTTCAGCTGAGTATCCTGAATTAATGGAAAGAAGTCATCAAAGAATTGCCGGCTGGGTTCAGTCTCACAATGAATACATGAGCAAGCTGCTTACTTCGAAATAGTTTATGTTCCTTCGTCATCTTCCATCTCCCTAAAAATTCCAGGTTGTTAATTAAGAATCAAGAGTTGCTCCCTCAGATTATCGATCGGCAGTCTTTCCTGTTTTCCAGTAATGTATTAGAGTATTCCATTACCGGAAATTGTTCGAGAGGATGATCCGGAATTTATCCCCTCCGCAAACATCATTGTAGTCTTACCCGACCTTCCGATATAGTTATATATGAAGTTTTCAAACCGGACCGGCAGATCAGAAAGAATCATTTTAAGGCACAAAATTAAGTTGTCAAAACAGAAAAATATATTATTCCCCTTATCATTTCTATTTCACATAGAAAGGGGCATTTGCCGTAGCCACATTATTATTGCCGTCATAAACACAGAGGAATAAGCGGTACGGACCCGGTTTTTCCGGAGCTTTAAATGACAGGGCTTTGCCTTTACCATCAATGATAAGTCCTTCAATAGCCTGGGGCTTTTCTTCTTTATCGCCTCCTTCTTTTTTTTCCTGGCTTTCGTGGAAGATCTCCCATTTATAAATTAAGGGATCATTGTCAGGGTCTTTGCAATCCGTATAAGCCATATGAGAAGTGCCGGGCTTGAGGTAAACGCCTTCATGCGTTTTCTGGTCATCAATACCTATCGGCAATACGAGGGGAGATTTATTAACCGGCTCAACTCCCTTCCAGTGTTTTTCCATTACATCGATCATTCCTGTTTCTTCACCTGTTTCTAAATAAAGGCTTAACAGGGTATGAGTGCGTGCCTGTTTGTAGCCCCAATAGAACACATAGGAACCGAGGCATCTGTCGGGGTGCCTGGAAATAGCATTCTGGTAATATTCATCCATCATTTTTGCTTTGTCCGTACTTGTTTGTTCCACAAATGCACCCCAGGGAGTGAGTGTAGATTCCCAGTATCCGGCTGCACCCCATTCCCCGATCATATATGGGCCTTTATATCCGGCCTCATTCAGATGGCCGCGAACATTCGGCAGATCAAGAAACGCATTCAGGGAAAGTACGTCAAGTGCCGGGGCACGCTTCATTATTTCTTTAACATGGTCGAGCGGCACACCCGCCAGCATAGTAGTTGTAGGATGATTAGGGTCTACTTCATGAATGTATTTACAAAGATCGTTCACAGCGTTCCAGACATTGTAATTCTTGGCAAACTGGTCCAGTTCATTTCCAACGCCCCACATCAGCAAAGCCGGGTGGTCCTTAAATTTAAGGACCTCTTTCTTCATGTATTCCAGCTGTTCCGCCACCGCTTTTTTATCGTTATAATTGAAACCTCTTCTTTCAAGTCCAAGATCAAGGCCGAGTGTAACAGTAAGGCCCAGCTCATGCGCTTTGTCCATGTATTCTTTCGCCCCGATCGTACTCCACAATCTCACAGAGTTTCCCCCGTACTTTTTCAGGTCGTTGAAATACTTATAGCCGCCTGCCCCTTTAATCACATAAGGCGCGCCATTCACGAGAAGCTGGTAATTCTTTCCCTGTTTCTTAACCTGTACTTTTGAAGGCTTTGAATTATCGGATGCTTTCGTCCATGGGGTAAAGATCCAGGGGAAGATCCATATTAACGATACTGGTAGTAATAGTCTTAACATTTATTTATTGTTTTTATACGAAAACAACAAAAAATTCACCACTGTTAAAATGGGGAATATTAAGCACAGATAAAGGAAACAGGGATTCTTCCGGACAAAAAAAACACCATGAAGCTTCATGATGTTTTTTAAGTTTCTCTTTGAGAATTTATTCTTTTATAATTTTAAATGTATGGCCTTTTTGTTCCGGCCTGCAGACTACAAGGTAAATTCCCGCAGCATAATCTTTTCCAAACACTGCGTTCCCATTGACCGGAATTGATTCAATCAGCCTCCCGGTATAGTCATAAATGGAAATGAGCGACTTTCCGGATGACCGGATGTTAAATTCACCAGCTGTCGGGTTTGGGTAAATAACAGGAAAATGCTCCGCGTTGCTCTCCTCGATACCAACAGCACAGGTCACATTCTTTTTGAGGTAATTCTGCATAAAAGCCGGCAGTCCTAAAGCAGCCATTACACCGTTCCCCATTGGATCCACATGGATCGCATTTTCTACGTAATTAGCACCGAACCCGTATATATCAGGGTTATTGATCACACCAATAAAGGGGTTGCTGAATGACTGGGCCACATAGATCTTTCCGTCAGGCCCTATCTGTAAAGCATATAAGTCCGGGGTGACACTCAAGGGTATTTTGGCAGCATCAATGGCAGCCTGGGTTGAAAGCGTAATATCGTATTGCGTAAGTGTAGAAGATGGATTATAGGATGTGAGGTACAACAATCCGGAGCCTTTGGCAAACTCTACTCCGTACACGTGATATCCGATACTAAAAATCATCGGGTTGGAGACCATCCCCGTGTTTATGTCAAAATCAAATATTTCAAGGGTATTTAAATATCCTGTTGTAAGTGCCAGCTTGTCCCCGCACATATTGAATTTCATTTGCCCGTAAGTATTCTGGATAGCAGAGGTTGTGTGGACTGAACCCACGCTGCTGATCACAGGGGCAGATAATCCTGAAGAGGTAAGGTGATAGGAATAGAACTGGTTGGTCCCCCATTTGTGAATGGTTATCCAGTAACCGGTTTCGTTTGCATCGCGGATCGCGCAGATCTTTTCCGTAATGCTATCGGTAACAAATATATTTTTTGTTGGAGTCACATCTCCCATTCCACCGTTAAGCGTCATGTCCACTATCGAATACCGGAAACCTGCGGCACCACCATCAGCAGCAAGTGTGAAAACATAATACCTGCTTGCGGAACCTGGTGAAGGGATAATAATAGCTGACTGGGTTGTTGAAACATCACCCATTAATCCGGACCCGTTGCTCATCGCAGTGTGGCTTGAATCCCATACTGTTACACCATCAGTGTAAAACATAAGGTTACCTGCCGCGGATGATATCGAAGCAGTTCCTTCGGAGCTGTTAAGGCTTCCGCTCACCGCTACAGGTGTGCCGTTGCTGAAATCAAGCCCGCCCATAACACCAAAATACCAATGATCAGCTTCACCCTGGGCTGAAACCGAAATACTAAAAACAGGAATAAAAACGAAAAGGAGGAATTTTTTTATCATGGGGAGAATTTTGAGTTTAAACCAAATTTATAAAATTTAAACCTGTTTGTCAACACGCTGCGTTCACCTTCCCCTAGAAACATACGTTGATACCCGCTCTTCCCCAGCCATGATAAAGCCCCCCGTTGAATTCCGGTGTTATGTAGGATTTACTGTATTCAAGGCTTAGCCTTTTATAGGATATCACTATACCGGCTGCTGCAAGACCTACTATCCTGGTAATCTGCGCGGAACTGATAATATGGGGGCTGCTCCTGTTAAAAATCCCGCCTTGCATGGTTGCATTGTATGCAACGCCCTTAACGATCAACCTGGTAAAAAAATAACATTGAAATTTACGTGTGCCTGGCGTTTTAGAGAGTCCCGGATTATCGAAATATCCGTGCATGATCCCTAACCGCATCATAAATCCCGTACTGGCATCATCGTATAATGTCCCGGCCCTGGCCTCAACCAGGCCAATCAGTTCCACATTAGGATGTGAAACAAGTCCTTTTTCGTACCGGGCTGTATAATTCAGGACAATATCGTTTCTCACCTGATGCTCCCATCCAAGAGGCTGAATATTCTTTAATTTCCTGTGGATATACTTTTGTTCCTCTTCACCCATTGAAAGCGGGCCGATAACCCCTAACTCAAGCTGGGAATAAAGCTTTTGTTTTCCAGCTTTATCCAGGGAAATAAGGAAGAATGACAATACGGAAAACCCTGCATAAGGCCGCTCGCCCCGGTAAACCGAATCAACTCTTATGCTGCGCGGTGTAAATCCATCCCTTTCAAATGCAATCCCATGATAATTATTTTTTCCCTCAAACCTCAACAACGCTTTTGAAACCGGGTTTCTTTGTAAAGTATTCAGTACCAGCTCCAGTCGCACCCCCTGTGTATAATAACGGTCCGTTGCATTAAAAAAATCGTTGTCATAAGTGTACCGGAAATAGTTCTCATGCCTTACGTTTAAACTGTCATTCCCTGCTGCCAGAGGATTCAGGAACTTAAAGATCAGTATTATACACACGAGCGCTTTCTTAATCATAGCCTAATCTACGGATTCGGATGGTATAAAGTTTTAGACTTTTTAACAGCGCGTGAAAACAGATAATAGTTCGTATTGCTAACTATTAATTAAATTAACTATCTTTGCAGCCGGTTGAAAATGAATAATCACACTTTTATAGAATCCCTGCCCTTTGGGCGTGCTCTTGCCATCCTTGCCAAGACCTATTTTGGTGCGCTTACAAAAAGGCTGGAACATTTGGAGATCGAACGTCATTATTCTATCCTGATCTTTATTGAGGGTTCAACAGGCGGCTGCACACAGCAATGCATCTGTGATTGCCTTAAAATCGATAAGGTTTCCATGGTAGGCCGGCTCGACTACCTGATTAAAAAGAAATACATTAAAAAAAGCGTTAACCCTGATGACAGGCGCGAACACTTTATAGAACTCACATCCAAGGCAAAAGCAGTCCTTCCGGTAATCCATGAAGCGATTGACAGCTTAAACAAAGAGGCTTTTAAAGGGTTAAGCAAAGAGCAGCAAAAAGAATTGTACCGCTGCATGCACCTTGTTCAGAGTAACCTGGAACCATTGCCTTCCCAGAAAATTTACATCAACTATAAAAAAGCGAAAAAAGGAAAAGCATGAAGAAGAGAACCTTACTGATCATCATAATTATTATTTCAGCGCTGGTGCTGGTAAAGATCTTTTTCCTTCAACCGGAGAACAGGGAGCAGCCAAAAGGAGGAAACCCAAAAGCCCAGACAGCTGCTGCAACCGGGTATGTGGCCTCACCGTTGATGCTTGAGAACAATATTTATTCTTCCGGGACTGTCCTGGCTGCAGAAGAAGTTGAACTGCGCCCCGAAATGTCAGGCAAACTGGTCGCGGTCCTTTTTAAAGAAGGTACCATCGTGAACAAAGGTGAGTTACTGGCGAAGATAAATGATGCCGATTTCCAGGCACAACTGAAAAAGCTGAACCTTCAGTATAAACTTTCCAGGGAAAGGGAAGGCCGGGTAAAAGGCCTGCTTGACATTAAAGGGGTAAGCCAGGAAGAATATGATGTTGCAGCGAATGAACTGGAAACGATTGAAGCGGATATGGATTTTACCCGCGCCCAGATAGCGAAAACAGAGATCAGGGCACCTTTCCGCGGAAAGATCGGGCTCAAATCTGTAAGCGAAGGAAGCTTTGTGACAAATGCAAATGTTATAGCAAGTATTCAGCAGACCGATCTTCTCAAAATCGATTTTGCCATTCCGGAAAAATATGCCGCACTCGTTAAAGTTGGTGATACAGTAAAATTTTCTGTGGAAGGCATCCGCGGTAAGCTGAGTGCAAAAGTGGCCGCGCTTGAACCGCGCATCAATTCTCAAACACGGAACATGATGGTCCGGGCAATTTACAACAATCCCGAAGGCACCGTTTACCCGGGCGCATTTGCGAAGGTGGAGCTGATCGCGAGTAAAAAACAGTCCTTTATGATCCCTTCTGAAGCCCTGATCCCGGAGATGAAAGGGAGCAAGATCTTTATTGTCAGGAATGGAAAAGCTTTTCCCCAGAAGGTAGAGACTGGCGTTCGCTCGGATGCCGGTGTTGAGATCCTGTCCGGCTTAAAAGCAGGTGATACCGTGATCACCACCGGGATCATGTCATTAAAACCTGAAATGAATGTTAAAATTATCCAGCTTAAAAAATAAAACGCATTAATGAATATTTCTTCTATCAGCATAAACCGGCCTGTCCTTGCCATTGTAATGAGCCTGATCATTATTCTCTTTGGCGGGATCGGATATACATTTCTAGGGGTTAGGGAGTATCCTTCCATTGATCCGCCAATAATCACCGTAAGAACCAATTATTCCGGTGCTAATGCAGACGTTATTGAATCCCAGATCACCGAACCTTTGGAAAAAGCGATTAATGGTATTGAAGGTGTCAGGACAATCTCCTCTTCCAGTAACCAGGGATCTAGCACCATTACAGTAGAGTTTAACCTCAACTCAAACCTTGAAGCTGCCGCAAATGATGTTCGCGATAAAGTTTCCCAGGCCATCCGACAGCTGCCCCAGGATATTGACGGACTTCCAACTGTTACAAAATCCGATGCAAATTCCGATGCGATCCTTTCACTTACCCTTCAATCGGATACACGGACGCAGCTTGAAGTGAGCGATTTTGCCGAGAATGTGCTTGCCGAAAGGCTCCAAACCATTCCCGGGGTGAGCACGATCCAGATCTGGGGACAAAAAAAGTATGCGATGCGCATGCGAATTGACCCCGTGAAGTTATCAGCTTACGGCTTAACACCGCAGGATGTTAAACTCGCGCTTGATAAAGAGAATGTGGAATTGCCAACCGGGAAAGTTGCCGGAAATACCACAGAGCTTACTTTAAAAACAGTAGGCCGGCTCAAGACCGAAGAGGACTTTAATAACCTTCTTATCAAATCGGAAGGCGACCAGGTGATCCGTTTTAAAGATATCGGTACGGCACAACTCGGACCTGAAAATGAAGAAACCATCCTGAAGCTTTCCGGCACGCCCATGATCGGGATGGGACTAGTTCCTCAGCCCGGTGCAAATTATGTTGAGATCGCTGATGAGTTTTACAAACGTCTTGAAGAAATAAAAAAAGACCTTCCTAAAGATTATAAAGTAGGAACAGCTCTTGATAATACGATCTTCATCAAGAAATCAATTTCAGAAGTTGCCGAAACATTAATGATCGCGATTGTACTTGTGATCATCATTATTTACCTGTTTTTCCGCGACTGGCTGATCGCTTTCCGGCCGTTAATTGATATTCCCGTTTCACTTATAGGAGCATTTTTTATCATGTACCTGATGGGGTATTCTATAAATGTGCTTACCCTTCTTGCAATTGTACTTGCAACAGGCCTTGTTGTTGATGACGGGATCGTGGTCACGGAAAACATCTATAAAAAAATCGAAGAAGGGCTTCCTCCTATCCAGGCGGCACACGAAGGCTCAAAGGAGATTTACTTTGCTGTTATATCCACATCGATCACACTGGCTGCGGTATTTATGCCCGTTATATTTCTTGAAGGGTTTGTAGGAAGGCTTTTCCGGGAATTTGGAGTTGTACTTGCCGGGGCAGTGCTTATATCGGCTTTTGTATCGCTAACCTTGACACCGATGCTGAATGCCAGGATGGTGCGGAAAACACACAAGAAGAGCCGCTTTTATGAAATGACGGAGCCTTTCTTTGAAAGAATGACTTCTAATTACGCAAATTCCCTGGGCAGTTTTCTAAACAGGAAATGGCTTGCGATCGTGATATTATTTGCAGCAGTCGCCCTGATCTTCGGGTTGGGAAGCCAGTTGCAGAGCGAGCTTTCACCGCTTGAGGATCGTAACTGGATGCGGGTTTCACTTACTGCACCTGAAGGTGCCTCATACGAATATACAGATGATTTCGTTGACAAATTCACACAGTTTATCATTGATTCCGTACCTGAAAAAAGGATCTGCCTTACCGTTACTGCACCCGGATTTACTGGCTCAGGAGCTGTAAACACCGGATTTGTAAGGCTTGCCTTAGTGGATGCTTCTGAACGGGAAAGATCGCAGCAACAGATCGCGGATTATATCATGAAGGAAGGCAGGAAATTCCCGGAAGGGAAAATTTATGTGATCCAGGAACAAACCATTTCCGCAGGTGGCGCAAGAGCAGGCTTGCCTGTGCAGTTTGTTCTGCAGGCCCCTAATTTCGACAAGCTGAAAGAGGTCCTGCCTGAATTCATGGAGGCTGCGGGGAAGAACCCGGTTTTCCAGGGAATCGACTGCAACCTTAAATTCAATAAGCCGGAGTTAAATATCATTATCGACAGGGATAAAGCAAAGAACCTTGGAGTATCTGTTGCTGACCTTGCCCAGACATTACAGCTTGCTCTAAGCGGACAGCGCTTCAATTACTTTACAATGAACGGGAAGCAGTACCAGGTGATCGGGCAGTTTGAGCGCGCCAACCGTGACGAACCGCTAGACATTACTTCCATCTATTTAAGGAACAACAGGGGACAATTGGTTCAGCTGGATAATATTGTAAGTATTGAAGAGAAAAGCTCGCCACCGCAGCTTTATCATTATAACAGGTACCAGTCTGCTACGGTTTCCGCCGGCCTTGCCCCCGGAAAAACTGTTGGTGATGGTATCGCTGAAATGGAGAAGATCGCAAAGGAAGTCCTGGATGAAAGCTTCACCACCTCACTGACCGGTGCTTCACGGGATTTCGCGGAAAGCTCTTCGAATATTCTCTTTGCATTCCTCCTTGCGCTGCTGATCATTTACCTGATCCTTTCTGCACAGTTCGAGAGTTTTGTAGATCCGTTCACGATCATGCTTACCGTACCGCTTGCACTTGCCGGGGCTATTTTGTCGTTATGGTATTTCAACCAGACACTGAATATTTTCAGCCAGATCGGTATCATCATGCTTATCGGTCTTGTTACCAAGAACGGAATCCTTATTGTTGAATTCGCCAACCAGCTCAAGGAAAAAGGGATGTCAAAAGGGGAAGCGATCAGGGAAGCTGCAGCTGCGCGCCTTCGCCCGATCCTGATGACAAGCATCGCCACTGCCCTGGGCGCAATGCCAATCGCGATGGCGCTTGGAGCAGGCGCCAAGAGCAGGATGGGAATGGGGATCGTGATCGTAGGGGGGATTCTCTTTTCTCTTATTCTTACACTTTATGTGATCCCTGCTATTTACAGTTATCTTTCAAAGGAAAAAAAACATGATTAGTCTTATTGCTTTTCACCGGTCTTATAATTTTATGCTTACACGATTGTATGCATTTGCTTTCCTCGCAGGATTTGTATCTGTGCGCGTTAATGCCCAGGGTGCCGGAACCTTAACATACCAGGCTGTAATTGAAACCGCGCTAAAGAATAATTTTGACATCCAAATTGCAAAAAATACAGCTGCAATAGCCGAATCACAAAACACTTTGGGAAACGCAGGATTCCTGCCGAGCCTTGATGTAACAGCCGGAGGAACTATCGCAAATAATAATACGCGCCAGGAATTCTCCACAGGAACTGTTGTGGATAAAAGCGGTGTGAAATCAAGCAATATTAATGCGGGTGCCTACCTGAACTGGACAATTTTTGACGGCCTGCGAATGTTCGCTGCAAAACAGCGCCTTGAATATCTTGAAGAAAGCGGACAGCTTAATTTAAAACTGCAGATTGAAAATACTATTCAGCAGGTTACGCTTTCCTATTTCCAGATCGTAAAACAGGAACAATTAATTAAAGGTATCCTGTCTGCAATGGCTGTTTCGGAGGAACGCATCAAGATCGCAGAAAAAAAACAAGCCCTGGGTTCGGGATCCAACGTAGAGCTGCTGCAGGCCAAACTCGACATTAACGCGCAAAAAGCAAACCTGATCACACAGCGTAATATCTTAAACCAATTTAAGGGTGACTTGCTCCTGCTTTTAAAAAGTGATCCATACTCAACATTTACTGTTGATTCTGTTTTTGCTTTTAATGAAGTAAAATCCGCAGAAGAAATAAAATCCAATATCGAAAAGACTAACACTTCATTTTTACTGGCCCGAAAAAATGTTTCTGTCTCTAATCAGTATATTAAAGAACTAAGATCTCAGCACTTACCCCAGCTTGCCATAAGCGCAGGTTACCAGTACGGACGCAACCAGAATGGTGCCGGGCTTGTACTCTACAATCAAACTCACGGCCCCAACGTTGGCTTTACATTTTCCTGGAACCTGTTTAACGGCCTGAATACAAGTAATCAGGTAAAAGCAGCAAAGCTTGACCTTGAAAATAGTAACATCTATGCAGAAAGCACTAAATACCTTCTTTTTTCAAGTGCAAATATTGCCTATACACGGTGGCTGGGTGATAGGGAAATGCTTTTACTGGAAGAAGAGAACATTAAGCTTGCAGAAGAAAGCATGAAGATCACAACAGAGCGTTTACGTCTTGGCCTTGGAAATTACCTCGAGATCAAGGAAAGCCAGAAATCCTACGAAGAAGCGATTACACGGCTTGTGAACGCAAGGTATAATTTAAAAGCTTCCGAAACCGAGTTAAGAAAACTAACGGGAGAATTATTGAAATAACCGTTTCTTCAGCATTACGACCCTTCAGATCGTAACCGTGTTAAGTTAAGATCACCGCCCGGCATTCGCTTGAACCAAAATGGCTAAGCCCATTTTCCTTTTCCGTCCGCGATCTTATTCTCCATCCATTCAAGGAAATCAAAAGTTTTATTCATTAACTCTTCATTAGACGCTGATTGCATTTTCCTGATCTCTGTGATCTGTTTCTTTAAGGCCGCTTTATTCTTTGAATTGGAATTGTCTTCAAAGATTATCCTCAGCGCCTCCAGGATAGTCACCTGGAGCTTAAATGATTTTTCATTTGCAAAAAGTTTCCGTGTAGCATTTAACCGGTTTTCAAGCAACCAGTCGTTGGATTCGAACAGCACTATCAGGTAAAGAAGACGCGTGTTTAACCGGAGTTCCTTCCGGAAATATACTTCCTCCCCCGCATTCAGAATCCGGTTCAGCCACTTTATTGATCTGTTGTGGTTTCCCGACATCAGATCGGTTACAGCCATAAAGAAAAGAAGGTCATACAGTACGGGGCTGAAGGATGGCTTGATCTTCTTCACCTCCGCTTCTATCTTTTTCACAACTCTTTCCCCCTGTTCAATATCGCCCAGTTTATAGTACAGGTAAAGTTCATTTTCTGCCGTATTCAGAAAATTGATCTTTTGCACGATCGGGTTTTTAATGCCGTGAGCCTGCAGGAAAAACCGCTGCTTCCGGATTAGCCCTTCCGCCACATCAAATTTTCGCAGGACGAACATGCCGTTAACAAGGTTGTTATAATTCGTATGATAGATCAGGGGTAAATCTTTAATGAATTGCGGGGCTTCGTCCATTACGCGCTTGATCTCCCGGTAGCACGCAAACCTTTCCTGTTGCTTGTTCTTTAGAGAGAATAAGAGTCCGCGTGCGGAATGATAATAATAATTGATCCAGAAGCTGGTCTTTTCCTTTTCTTTGGGATAAAGCTGTTTCAGCCTCTTCTCACTTTCACTGATCAGTTCTTTTGAAACATTTCCTTTATCGATCTGGATCTGGATATTGAAGGCAAGCTGCATAAAAGCAGACTGCGTCCTCACAAGATCAAGGATCCTCAGCTCCTCGTCAAAATTCCTGTAAAGGCTTTTTTCTTCCTCATCTTTAATGTAAACAAGTGTTTCCCATCGCAGCACCAGGAGCAGGATGGAGAATTTTTCAAGGCTGTACGCTTCCTTCTTGGACCGCTTAATAAGCTTCTTGCATTGGTCAAAAAGCCCTTTATTAAAAAGGATCTCAATCTCGATCAGGATATTGCAATAACGAGCGAGGAAACTTTTGTCCTTATAGAAAAAAGTGAGACTGTCCAGCAGATTATTGTACAGGTAGTTTTTTTCGGAAGGAAGGTGCCTGATGAATGTTTCCCCCGCGAAATGCTTCTTAATAGCCGCTTCGTTATATGAATCCTGCCTGTCAATCGAATCGAACAGGCGCAGATAATTGTTCTTTCCTCCTATAACGTGCCGTGAAGAGTATATCTTGATATATCTCTTTTCTGACATGTTCATGCTTTTAATAAGCTGGTGAAGTTCTTCGGATGGTGTCATATTGCCAAGAATATAGACTCAAATATATAATAACTAAGGTGCTTCCGCAAGTTTATGCTGAATCAGACTTCCAAGAATGACCCGTTTTTGAACTTGACCCAGTTTAATGTGCGTCTATTTTTGAAGATAAGAACCCAAAATCCACAAATCATGACAAAGCCTCAATTTATCTGTGTGATTATTTTTTAATCGGCACGCAAAACGGACATTCTTTATTTATACGGACTGCCTAAGGTTGTCCGTATTATTTATTTTTCTGCAAAATATACACAAATGAAAAGCATTGCTCCTCTTATCACTATAGCATTACTTCTGACGCTTAATGTCGAAACATATTGTCAAAACACCTCCTCTGGAAATTGGGTTGCCAAAAATGAAACTCAGAAGTCCTTTATAGAGAATAAAGGTCAGTTTAAGCTTGCGTCAGAACCTGCCTTAGAAAGATCGGCAGTAAAATATGCTTTTGATGGGGGTGCCAGCATGATCTATTTTACCTCGAATGGCTTAAGTTACAGTTTCCTGAAAAGATGGAAAAAGGAGAAAGGAAGTGATGAAGATCCGGAAGAGCGTGCGAGGGAGTTCGCTGAAGAAAAAGAACGTGAGCAGAGGGAACGCTTAAATGGTAAATCCCATGCTGAAATCGAAGCCGAAGAGCACCGGATGGAGTTTTCCACTGACATTGTTAATATGACATGGGTTGGCGCTAACACCAATTGTCAGCTGGTCGCCTCAGAACCCACAACTGATTATCATGTATATATTACGAAAGGTACAAAGGGCAAAGAAAAAGACATCAGTAATATTCCGGCCTTCAGGAAGCTGACTTACAAAAATCTTTATCCGAACATTGATGTTGAATATGTTTTCCATCCTGAGAACGGGATCAAATATGCACTGATATTACACCCGGGTGCCGATATTTCATTAGTAAAAATGAAGTATTCATCTGCAGTCAGGCTGAACACTAATGGTGATATTATTATTCCAACTAAGTTTGGGGACCTTGTTGACCATGCTCCCTTCACATTTTATACAAATCATTCCTCTTCAACAATTGCATCCAAATTTGTTAAAAAAGGAAAAACTGTTTCTTTTGCTCTTGAACCATATGATAAGACCAAACAAATAACGATCGATCCGTGGACGGTAATGCCAACCGGGTTAACAAACTCGAATAGTGTATGGGAGTGTGAAAGAGACGGTGCGGGGAATGTTTACATTATAGGAGGCGATTCACCAATGAAACTATTAAAATATAGTTCGACCGGTGTGCTTCAATGGACTTACAATACTACATGGGATACTGCTAACTACTGGCTGGGAACATTCGCAGTTGATTTGGCAGGGAACTCATATGTCACCTCCGGAACACAATCCAAGATTTCAAAAGTAAGCACTGCCGGGGCAAACCTGTGGACTAACAATAATATAGGCGGGAACTCACAGGAGTTATGGAACATTTCTTTTAATTGTGACCAAACACGCCTGATAATTGGAGGAACGGCTGGTTTATTTACTTTAAGGGGAGCCATCTTTGATCTCAACGTTACTAATGGGAATGTTATTACTACCAAAATTGTTGGCTACGACACCCAACTATCACCACCTCCTATAGCGGCAGTAGGGCCTAATGAAGTACGGTCAATTTGTTCTGCCCCAAATGGAAAATATTACTTTCTTATTTTGGATTCCGTTGGCAGAATTAATCAGAACTTCACAGGCTGTTCCTCCAACAGTTCAATTTTCAAAACTAACAGCACTTATAATTTTGCCTACTATAATCCCTCTTATCGGTATGATAATGCAGGAATAATGGCCATTCGTGCCAACAAAAATTTCTTATATACACAGAACGGTTCAACTGTTTCCAAACGATCGCTAAATAATCTGTCAATTATTACAACAGCGCCTATTCCGGGTGGGATAAACGTTGCAAGTGGCTTTGGGACCGTAGGCCGTATCCCGGGGAACAGCGGGTTGGATGTTGATACTTGTGGAAATGTGTATGTTGGTTCAGGAAATTCAGTAATTAAATATGATGCGAATTTAAACCAGATCGGTTCCGTTGCTCTACCATTTACTGTTTTTGATGTTACTGTAAGTACTTCGGGAGATGTAATTGTCGCAGGTTCAACCACCCAGACTTCTGGTCCCAGAACCGGTTATGTTCAATCTATTTCCTCCTTTGGTGCATGTGCACCAATAACAATTATTTGTTGTAACGCCACTATTTGCAGTGCAGGTCCTGTATGTGCAAGCGCTGCACCATTAACATTACAAGCTGCAACTCCTGGTGGAACCTGGAGCGGACCAGGAGTCAATGCAGCTACGGGAGTATTTAGTCCGTCTGTTGCCGGGGCGGGAACACATTCCATTATTTACACCTTACCCTGCGGATCAGATTCCATTTCGATCACAGTTAACCCTTGTACATTAGCTGCATGTCAAAATCCTAATGGAACCATTACGGCATCCGGCGGAACAGCTCCCTATAACTGGCAAAACTCGACAACCACCGTTGACTGCAGTGCATGTCCGGGAGGAAACTGCTTTCCTCCTTTCTGTTCAGGAACAACTGTAAGTTCATGGAACACATTTGCTACAGGAACCACAATAACCCCCTCCGGAACATATCCGATCAGGCTTATAGATAATACCGGCTCTATTCTTATGATCAACAGCTTAGCCTCTCTTCCTGCATGTCCAACAGCATGCCCAACTCTCACAGTGACTCCCGCTTCGCAGGTTAACGTGAATTGTTTCGGGCAATCAACAGGAAGTGTAAGTGTATCTGCAACCGGCGGTTCTTCTCCTTATGATTACACCTTAATGAATGGGGCTTCAACTGTCGCCACTTTCAGCAATGTTGCAGGATCCCAGGTGTTTAGTAATTTACCTGCAGGAACCTATACGCTGAATGTTGTCGATAACAATAATTGCCCAGGTACTTTATCCATAACAATCACACAGCCTGCAAATGCTGTTACTGTTTCAATTACAGGTTCCACTAATGCTTCATGCGGTACCGCGAACGGAAGTGCAACTGCTGCCGCTTCAGGCGGTAGCTCTCCTTATGATTATGTATGGACAGGGGCGGCAGGCACCTTACAAACGACAAACAATGTTGCCGGATCCAATACATTATCCGGTCTTGCAGCAGGTACATATACCGTAACTATAACAGATAACAACAACTGTACGAGCACTACAACAGTTACGATCACCAGTGCAGCAGGTACAACTGTAAGCATTTCTTCCCAGACCCATGTTCTGTGTTTTGCCGGGACGACAGGAAGTGCTACAGCTGCTGCCTCGGGTGGTTCATCACCTTATGATTATATTTGGACGGGAGCGGCAGGAACACTGCAAACAACAAATAATGTTGCAGGTTCCAACACCCTCAGCAATCTTTCAGCAGGAACTTACACAGTTACTGTAACTGATAATGCCGGCTGTATAGGAACTGCAACTGCAACAATCACTCAGCCTGCTTCTGCGGCATCTGTTTCAATTACCGGTTCGGTTGATCCATCCTGCGGTGCGGGCAATGGCAGTGCAACAGCTACAGCTTCGGGAGGTACAGGCCCATACGATTATGTATGGACGGGCACTGCGGGAACGCTGCAGACTACAAATAATATTTCGACTGCCAACACGCTAAGCAACCTTGCTGCAGGAACATATACTGTAACAATCACAGATAATAACAGCTGCAGCGCCACTGCGATAGCAACTATTGTAAATACCGGCGGAGCGGCAGTCAGCATCACAGGTCAGACCAATGTGCTTTGTTTTGGGGCATCTTCAGGAGATGCGACAGCTGCAGCCAGCGGAGGATCGTCTCCTTATGATTATGTATGGACAGGTTCTTCAGGAACGCTCCAGACCACAAATAACATAGCAGGCGCAAATACGTTGAGCGGGCTCGCGGCAGGATCATACACAGTAACGGTCACAGATAATGCAGGATGCATCAGCACAGCTCTTGCTGTGATTACCCAACCTTCAAACGCTGCAAATGTATCAATCACTTCTTTTACCGATGCCACTTGCGGAGCTGTCAATGGAAGCGCAACAGCCACCGCTGCTGGTGGATCAGGGCCTTATGATTATGTATGGACGGGTTCGGCCGGAACACTTCAAACAACAAATAACATTGCAGGTCCTAATTCACTAAGCGGCCTGGCTGCTGGCACTTATACTGTTACAGTTGCTGACAACAATAACTGCATTGTTACAACCACAGCTACCATATCGAGTACAGGCGGAGCAACCGTAACCATCAGCTCACAGAGTAATGTGCCTTGTTTTGGCGGAGCAACCGGTGAAGCAACTGCCACTGCCGCTGCCGGGTCTTCACCTTATGATTATGTATGGACAGGGGCAGGCGGAACGCTGCAGATAACTAACAATATTGCCGGCCCGAATTCACTGACCGGGTTAACTGCCGGAACGTACACTGTTTCAGTCACTGATAATGCCGGCTGCGTCAGCAGCGCTACCGCTGTTATTTCTGAACCGCTCAACGCAGCCGCGGTCTCCATAACCGGCACAACAAGCACACCCTGCGGGCTCTCCACCGGGAATGCAACAGCGCAGGCAAGTGGCGGAAGTTCACCATACGATTATGTATGGACAGGCAGCACAGGAATCCTGCAAACAACAAATAACATAACTACCGCCAACACCTTAAACGGGGTTGCCGCAGGAACTTATACCGTTACAATAACAGATAACAATGGCTGTACTTCTTCAGCGACTGCTAATGTATCGAGTATCGGAGGAGCAACGGTAACTATCACGAACCAGACAAATGTCCTGTGTTTCGGTCTTCCAACCGGAAATGCAACTGCATCTGCTGCAGGCGGTGTTTCTCCTTATGATTATGTATGGACAGGTTCAGCCGGAACTTTGCAGACCACAAATAACATTACTGTACCTAATACATTAAGCGCCCTTCCGGCAGGAACATATACCGTTACTGTAACGGATAACAGCGGATGTATCAGCAATACAAGCGTTACGATCACCCAGCCGGCCAACGCTGCTGCAGTGTCGGTAACAGGTACAACACCTGCAGGCTGCGGCTCTGCCAACGGTTCAGCTACAGCACAGGCCAGCGGGGGCACTGGACCTTATGATTATGTATGGTCCGGACCGGCAGGAACAATCCAGACAAATAATAATATCAGCGGACCAGATGTTCTTAACGGGCTTGCTTCCGGTACCTACACAATTACCATTACTGATAATAACGGCTGCCTCAGTTCGGCAACAGCAAGTGTGAGCAACTCAGGAGGAGCCACAACTACCATATCCTCACAGGTGAATGTAAGTTGTCTTGGCGGGACAAACGGCAGCGCCACTGCAAGCACTGCCGGCGGTACTGCACCATACGACTACGTTTGGACAGGCAGCACCGGTACACTGCAAACAACCAATAATATCACTGTTCCTAATACGCTCACAGGTATTCCGGCAGGTACTTATACCGTTACGGTAACCGATAACGGCAATTGTATCAGCACGGCATCAGTTACCATAACACAACCTTCAACGGGAATTGCCCTGGTTGTCAGCTCATCTGTTAATACTACCTGTGGACTTAATAATGGTTCTGCAAGCATAAGCGCAACTGGCGGAAGTCCCGGATATAGCTATAACTGGCTGCCGGCAGGAGGCAACGCTCCAAGTGCTTCAGCTCTTGCCCCGGGAACATATACCGTTACTGCTACAGACCTTGGAAACTGCACTTCTTCTGTTAATGTGACCATTGCCCCAAGCACCGGTGTTACAGCCAGCGTTTCAACCACAAATGTTTCCTGTAACGGTAACAGCAACGGAACGGCCACCGTTACGCCTTCCGGTGGAACAGGCACATATGCTTACTCATGGAGCCCGGGCGGAGCTGCTGCTGCTACCGTTAATGGACTCGCGCAAGGCACCTATACCGTTACAGTGACCAGCGGAAGCTGTTCTAATACAGCAACCGGAATAATTACACAGCCCCCGGCCATACAGTTAAATGTTAGTACGACTCCTGCCACATGTGCAAATCCGGATGGTTCGGCTTCTGTCTCAGCAAGCGGTGGTAATGGTGTCCTCAGCCCCGTATGGAGCAACTCTTCAGCAACAGCAACCATTTCAAACATTGCGGCAGGGAGCTATACGGTTACTGTTACAGATGCCAACAGTTGCAGCCAGACCGCTGTAGCTGCGGTTCTATCTACAGGAAGTATTACTGCTGCCGTGAGCCCTGATGTTACGATCATGTTGGGCGAAAGCACAACACTGACTGCTTCAGGAGGGCAAACATATCTCTGGGGGCCTGCACCGGGGTTAAGTTGTACCGCTTGTGCCGTCACTACCGCAGCTCCCGCAGAAAGCACGACATACTGTGTGACTGCCGACAGCGCAACATGTAAGGACACAGCATGTGTTCGTGTGAACATTGAGATCCCTTGTCCTACAAACAAAGACCTTGCAGTGCCAAATGCATTTTCTCCAAACGGGGATTCTCGCAACGATATTTTTTGCTTACAGGGATGGAGCAATTGCATCCAGAGCTTTACAATCTATATCTATGACAGGTGGGGTGAAAAGGTTTTTGAATCGTCCGATGCATCCTTCTGCTGGGATGGTACTTATCGCGGAAAAGCGCTGGACCCTGCAGTATTCGTGTATTTTATAAATGCAACATTCACCAACTCGACAAAAGTGGATGCCAAAGGAAATATTTCACTTATCCGTTAATCAGTAAAGCATAACTAACATGAAAAAGTCAATCTTCATCATAGCACTGATAGCCGGGACAAGTGCAAACATCTTTTCGCAGGATCTCCATTTTTCCCAATACAACCAAACACCTTCGCTTGTGAACCCGGCATTAACCGGCATTTCAAATGTAATGAGGGCAAGTGTTATTTATAAGGATCAATGGCGGAGCATCACTGTTCCGTATAAAACCTATGGGGCATCTATTGAGTTAAAATTCAAAGGAAGCAACTGGGAAAAAGCAGGAAAGAACCTCACCAAAACTTATAAGAAAGCATTTAACCGTATGGCGGGCGGGCTTTCCTTCTACAGCGATAAAGCAGGCGATGGAAACATGGGCTCAACACAGGTAAATTTGTCGCTGGCTACTTTTGTTCCTCTGACAAATAACAGCTCATTGTCACTGGGGTTGCAGGGAAGCCTTGTACAGAAAAAAGTAGATTACTCCAAGCTTCTTTTCCCTGACCAGTACAGCGGAACAACTTATGATCCAAATATAGACCAGGGTGAAACCTTCAGCGCGAATAATTTTATTTACCCTGACTTTGCAGGCGGGGTTGCATGGAGTTATGGGTATAATGAAAAAGCCATCGGTGCCAACAATGAATTCCGTGCAAACGTTGGTGTTTCTTTATATCATTTCAACCAGCCCAGGCAAAAATTCCTTTCTGATACACGCGAACGGCTTAACATGAAGTATGTGCTTCACGGGGACTTTCTTGTAGGGATTCCAAATTCCAATGTAGCGCTTGCCCCCAGCTATATGGCACAGATCCAGGCTCCTTCTAGCGAGATTGTTGGAGGGATGATGGTAAAGTATTATTTCAGCCAGGATTCGAAATACACCGGCTACCTGAAACGTTCAGCGGTGGGTATAGGTGCATATTACAGGAACAGGGATGCGATGATTATTTCCCTGCTGGTGGAATACCAGCAATATGCTATCGGTATGAGTTATGATCTCAATACGTCCAAACTCCGCGAGGCAAGTACCGGACGTGGCGGGCCGGAAATTTTTATCCGCTTTGTCACACCGAACCCATTCCTTTATCAGAAAAAAGCAAAGGTGAGTTTCATGTAAAAGAGCTCTTCCAATATTCCAGCTAAACCCGCATGAACAGGTATTATAAATTCCTTTATCTTTGAAGGAACAATAAATAAGCGGTGATAAAATGAAATTGTTAAAAAGAATAGGGGCATGGTTTCTCATCCTCTTTGTGATATTGAATATCGCAATTCTTGTTTCCGGCAGGAGTTACCTTTATAAAGGGATTGCAAATACATATTTAAAAGGCCGCCCAGGGCCAAGCATCAGCGAATTTGATATTTTCGATAATCGCGTTGTTAAAGCGGGCACAGAACAAAAATGGCCTCATTCGAAAGAGTACAATTCAAAAAAAATCCCTGCTGCACTCGAGCCGAAGTTCACTGAAATGCAAACTATTGCATTTGTGGTGGTGAAAAACGACTCCTTGATCCATGAACAATACTGGGATGGCTTTAATGCCGACTCCAGATCCAATTCCTTTTCCATGGCAAAAACATTTGTTGGGATCCTCGTAGGTGCTGCCATAGATGAAGGCAAAATCAAAAGCGTGGACCAGCCAGTGGGAGACTTCCTTCCGGAGTTCAAAGAAGGTGATAACAGCAGGCTGACTATAAAACATTTACTCACCATGAGCTCAGGGATCAATTTCGATGAAGATTATGTGAGTCCCTTCGCTTATCCTGCACAGGCTTACTATGGCAGCGATCTTAAAAAACTTACTTATGGCTATAAGGTCTCTGAAGAAAGCGGGAAAGTTTTTAAATACCTGAGCGGAAATACTGAGCTGCTGGCTTTTATACTCATGAAGGCAACGGGGAAAAGCCTGAGTGAATATATGTCTGAAAAACTCTGGAAGCCGCTGGGAGCAAAAAATGATGCGCTCTGGAGCCTTGATTCGAAAGACGGCATGGAAAAAGCCTACTGCTGCTTTAACTCCAACGCGCCTGATTTTGCAAGGCTCGGACAGTTATTCCTTGATAGCGGGAAATGGAACGGCAGCCAGGTCATTAATAAAGAGTATGTTGCCCGCTCAATTGTTCCGGCTGAGCTGAACGATCCGGACGGCAAAAAAATAGATAACTACGGTTACGCGTGGTGGATCATTCCCGAATACAGGGGTCATTACATTTATTACGCCCGCGGGATCCTTGGGCAATACATCATCTGTATCCCCGATAAAAAAATGGTGGTTGTTCGCCTTGGCAGCAAACGTGAAAAGCCACAGGGAAATGCACATCCGGCAGATATGTTCTATTATGTGGATGCGGCACTGGACATGTACGCCAAATAGCTGCAGGCGTTCTGAAAAAGTTTTTCAGCGCAGGTCTTTAAAATTATTTATTTTCGCACAATTTTGATCAGTAAATGAAGAAAGATATAACTCCTCCGGAAGTGAAGGATATTGCTGTAGCTGTGGTGAATGAGCAGAATGAACTGGGGGAAACCGAGTGGAATGTCTATCTCATTAACATGAGACCTAATGATATTGAAGGGGTGCTGGTTTCCTCAATGGGCTATGGCTTGTTTAATGACGAAGAAGTCAAGACATCGACTCTCCGGCACTTCCTGGATAAAGTGAAGAGCAAGGAGTTTCGCAAGATAGAACCGATCCTTGATACTGTATTCGGGTTGAATAATGAGTTCTGGGTAAGCTTTTACGATAACAAGGTGATGTATGACAAGAAGTACATTTTCCTTCCTGAAACTATAAAAGAAGAGAATTTTGTGTTGATTCCCTACATAAACAAAAAGGGAGTAATGATTAAATAATACATCTCATCCTATACTCCGGGAGAGCAAAAAACTAATTTATGCTCGATAACATTAAGCTTTCAAACATCCTGTTCCTGGATGTTGAAACAGTACCGGTGGTTTATGACTATAAGAAACTTCCGAAAAACATGCGTGAACTCTGGAATTCCAGGTTCCGTTTCCAGCAGGCCGAAACTCCTGAAAATCTTTATAAAAAAGCAGGCGTGTATGCGGAATTCGCAAAGGTGATCTGCATCTCTGTGGGATTCTTTAATGATAAAACCTTCCGGATTAAATCCTTTTCGGGGCATGATGAGAAAGTGATCCTGCAGGATTTTTCCGCTTTGCTGAACAAGCACTTCAACCGGAAGGACAATTATCTCTGTGCGCATAACGGGAAGGAGTTCGATTTCCCGTTCCTGTGCCGCCGGATGCTGATTAACGGCCTGAAACTTCCTAAAACGTTAAACCTGGCGGGTAAAAAACCCTGGGAAGTACCCCATCTTGACACGCTGGAATTATGGAAGTTCGGTGATTACAAGAACTATACTTCGCTGAACCTTCTTGCTGCCGTGTTTAATATCCCAACCCCGAAAGACGACATTGACGGAAGTGATGTGGCGCGTGTTTACTGGGAGGAAAAAAACCTTCCGCGGATCGTGGTATATTGCCAGAAGGATGTCCTTACTGTAGCACAGCTAATACTGAAGTTTAAGGGTGAGGGGTTGATAGAGAATGAAGATATAGTTATTACTTAGGGAGGAGATTGGAGGAAGGAGGTTCGAGGGAGTAGGCTACCTTGATTTATAATTAATGGTTTATGATAAAGGAGAATACATTCAATTTTGAAAACTTAATGGTTTATCAAAAATCGCTGGTTTTTATTGACCGGGTTTATGCGTTAACAGAGACCTTTCCTGCTATCGAACGTTTTAACCTTTCCGATCAGTTCCGGAGAGCGGCAACTTCAATCGCACTTAATATTGGTGAAGGTTCCGGGAGTACTGATAAAGAGTTTAATCAATTTTTAAGAATATCCAAAAGATCACTAAAGGAATGTGTCGTTTGTACGACTCTTTCTAAAAAAAGAAATTACATTACAAAGGAGCAAGAAGCTGAATTAAGAGTGTTACTAATTGAAATCGCTAAAGAACAGTGGATTGGCAAACAAGATCAGGGCGAGAATAAAAGAAACGTCCTAAACACTATTCCCTCTACTACTTCTCTCACTCACCTCCTCGCTCCTCTCTCCAACCTAAAAAATGATTATCTTTGCACAACCTTAATACAAACAATGTCTTTTTTATCTTTCAAAAAACTACTTCCTCTGGCTCTCTTTACTGTTCTGCTATTATCGGCATGCAGCAAAAAAGAAAAAGACCCCCTTGAGAAATACGGTGTGTTTGTGAAGACGGTCATGCGAACTGATACCGGGGCTTTCCGCGGGTTTAACTTCGGGGATAAAATGGATTCCGTGCTTGCCCGGGAAACTGCGAAAGCAACGGAAGCAGATGAAAACTATCTTTATTTCGAACACCGGATCGATACGCTTGGCTCATTTGACATCGCTTACGACTTTGATGAGAACGGCTTGTCAGAGATCCAGTCGTTTGTGTATATCAACAACATCAACAAGGTAGACAGTGTTTTTAATGCTTTCAAGACTTACTTTGACGATCACTTCGGAAAGAATGAAACTCAGATGGGATATAATGTCTGGTCGGTCAAATCGGCTGACAGGGGCAATATTAACATCAACCTTTCGGATGAAAGCGCAGACTTCACTGCAGACGGCACTCCGGGCAAGATCTCGATTTCCATCTACCCGGAAAAGAATTGATTTTTATCCCCTTCCTGGGATTCTTTATCTTCCCCTACCGCCTGCAAGTCTTAATTTTGTTGCATATTTCATTTACAAAATGTACTTTTAGCACTCTTTGAAACAATCCTTTTTGGCAAGATGGCTAAAGACATTCTACTCGAGATCAAGAACCTTGTTACTGAATTCCGTACCGAAGATGAAACTGTGAAGGCGGTGAATAATATTTCCTTTACGCTTTCAAGAGGGGAAACGGTTGGTATTGTTGGTGAATCAGGTTCCGGGAAATCCGTGACCTCTTTATCTGTCATGCGGCTTATTCCAAATCCCCCGGGAAAGATCACCGGCGGTGAGATCATTTACCATTCGAAATCCCGCGGGCCGATAGACATTGTTAAGCTTACCGAAAAAGAAATGCGGACCCTCCGCGGAAATGAGATCGCAATGATCTTCCAGGAACCGATGACTTCCCTGAACCCTGTCTATACATGCGGTGACCAGGTGATGGAAGCCATCCTTCTTCATCAGAAATGCACAAAAAAAGAGGCAAAGACTAGGACGATCGATCTTTTTAAGATCGTTCAGCTCCCGCGCCCCGAAAACATTTTCGACAGCTACCCTCACCAGATTTCCGGCGGCCAGAAACAGCGTGTAATGATCGCGATGGCCATGAGCTGCAACCCGAGCATTCTTATTGCAGATGAGCCTACCACAGCCCTTGATGTTACTGTACAGGCAACCATACTTGAACTGATGCTGAAGCTTCAGCGGGAACACGACATGGGGATCATGTTCATTACACATGATCTTGGCGTGATCGCTGAACTGGCTGATAAAGTAGTTGTAATGTACAAGGGCAAGATCGTTGAGCAGGGGACTGTCCTTGAAATCTTCTCTAACCCTCAGCATCCTTACACCAAAGGACTCCTCGCCTGCCGTCCTCCTTTAAGCAAGCGGTTACAATGGCTTCCAACGGTTAGTGATTTTATGAACACGAGTGACACGGGTGAGATGGTGGAGAGCCACCAGTCAGTAGCCGAGGTCACAAACAGGCTTGTCGTTACTAAAGAAGAAAGGGCTTCGGCCCACAAGATCTTATACGCAAAGAAACCGATCCTTGAAATTAAGAATTTAAAAACCTACTTCCCGATCAATAAAGGCATTTTCGGGAAAGCCAAAGACTTTGTACGCGCTGTAGATGATGTTTCTTTTGATGTTTACCCGGGGGAAACGCTGGGATTGGTAGGAGAATCGGGATGCGGAAAAACAACTTTGGGAAGAACTGTATTAAGATTGATTGAACCGACAAGCGGGGAAGTTCTCTTTAACGGCCAGAATATTACCAAGCTGGGGAATGCTGCCATGCGTGAGCTGAGAAAAGACATCCAGATCATCTTCCAGGATCCTTACTCTTCCCTGAATCCACGCATCACGATCGGCCAGGCGATCATGGAACCGATGCAGGTGCACGGGATCCTTGAGAACGATAAAGCAAGAAAAGAACGCGTTGTGGAACTGCTGCACCGTGTTAATATGAATGAGAGCCATTTTTACCGTTATCCGCATGAATTTTCCGGCGGACAAAGGCAGAGGATCTGTATTGCCCGTGCACTTGCACTGAAGCCTAAATTCATCATCTGTGATGAATCGGTTTCCGCACTTGACGTTTCTGTCCAGGCACAGGTGCTTAACCTTTTAAATGAGCTGAAACGGGAGTTTGATTTTACATATATTTTCATTTCACATGACCTTTCCGTAGTTAAGTTTATGAGCGACCGGATGGTGGTAATGAACAAAGGCAAAGTAGAAGAGATGGGCGATGCTGACTCAATCTATAATGACCCGCAGACAGAATACACGAAGAACCTGATCGGTGCTATTCCGAAAGGACAGCTCGATGATATCCAGGCTTCCATTGACAGGAAACAACAATTTATCGTAAGTTAAATATGCGCCTATCCCTGATGCTCGCGGCCTCCTGCTGCATGCTTTTTATCTCTGCCTGTTCAAACAGGAAAAAAGACGGTTCTGAAGTCAAATCCGATTCTACCTCCACCATTTATTATGAATTTCATGACTTTGAAAGTCTTGCAGACAGCCGGGTTGATTCCAGCAAAGGTTCTTCAGGGAAATTCAGCGGGGCGGTAAGCGATAAAATTGAATACGGTTTTGGCCTCGACAGGCAGATTAAAGAGATCTCTTCGTATAAGTCTCTAACCGGGATCAGGGTTTCGTTTAATGCCATGATGGATAAGCTCTACCCCGATGCAGTGTTTGTGCTTTCTATCGATGACACTGTGGCGAAAAAGAATGTTCTCTGGGAAAGCAGCTCTATCAAGCCTGCGAAGCTTGGTGAATGGTCTTCGGTTAACCTTACGTATAAGATCAAACAGGAGTTCCTCCAGCCTGAATACATTATTAAGCTTTATATCTGGAACAAAGGCAAAAACACGTTCTCTTTTGATGACCTGGTGTTTGACTTTGTGAAAGCCAAATAAGTGTTCACTTATTGGCTTCCTTCCTGATAAACATCTTATACCACATTCATCTGGCAGCTTAAAAATAAGTTTATAATATATTTATATCTTTAACTGTTAACATCAAGAAACTTATCTGTGATTTTAGGAAGGAAATTAGTCGTTGTACTGCCGGCATATAATGCCGGATTAACTATTGAAAAGACTTACAATGAAATCCCTTTCGATATAGTGGATGAAGTGATCCTTGTAGATGATGCCAGTAAAGATAACACAATAGAGGTAGCCTCAAAAATAGGCATCAGGCACATCATTAAGCATGAGAAGAACAAAGGTTATGGCGGCAATCAAAAAAGCTGTTATGACAAAGCGCTTTCACTGGGTGCAGATATCGTTATAATGCTTCATCCCGATTATCAGTATACACCGAAGCTGATCCCTTCGATGGCAAATATTATTGCGCAGGATCTGTATCCCGCGGTATTCGGCTCGAGGATTCTTGGAAAGGGCGCCCTAAAGGGAGGAATGCCATTGTACAAGTATTTTTTTAACAGGGTGCTTACTTTGTCCCAGAACATTTTAATGAACCAAAAGCTTTCCGAATATCACACTGGTTACCGGGCCTTTTCACGGGAGGTTCTTGAAACAATAGATTATCACGCAAATTCTGATGATTTTGTCTTTGACAACCAAATGGCTGCCCAGGTATTCTATGCCGGTTTTGAAGTGGCTGAAGTAACATGTCCGACCAAATACTTCGATGAAGCTTCTTCCATTAACTTTAAAAGAAGTATGATTTATGGACTTGGTGTGCTGGGAGTTTCTATCACCTATTTTTTCAATAAAGCCGGCTTGCTGAAATCCCGCATCTTCCACAAGAAATAATTACGCTTCACACTTTGCTGAAAGTAAAACTTTCTCCCAGCCTCAATCGCGCATGATTTGCACAACCATGTAACAAAATGTACTTTTAGCGCGCCTTATTGAAACACTCCTGATGGTGCTGAAAAAAATACAATTGTCCGGTATTGCAATATTGATTGTTGCCCTCACCTGCCTTATACTTGATTATAATTTTAAGAACTGGCAAAAACAAGACCGGGTGATCGAACACGATGTTCACTGGTATTATTCCTACCTGCCCGCCAAATTTATCTATGATGATATTAAGCTGGAGAAAAGTGATTACCGTTTTGATGATAATTATTACCTCTTCTGGCCCGTATATACTACTGATGGAAAAAAACTGATCAAGACCACTATGGGGCTCTCGGTTATGTATGCCCCATTCTTTTTTACCGGGCACCTAGCAGCGAAATTACTTAGTTATGATCTGAATGGGTTTTCAGCACCTTATAAAATTGCGCTCCTCATCAGTGCCATCTTTTATCTTTGCATTGGCCTTCATTTTATCCGGAAAATTCTTTTCCGGTTACACCTGTCAGACCTTACAATCGCGATTACAATATTAATTGTTGGCCTGGGGACAAACCTGCTTTGCTATTCGTCTCTATCTGCTCCCATGCCGCATACCTATAACTTCTGCCTCATTGCTGTTTTTGTGTACTTAACGGTCGTATGGCATGAAAACCCAAGTGGAAAACTCTCAATAGTTATTGGAATAATTTTAGGACTTATCACCCTGATCAGGCCCAGCAACCTGATTGTTTCAGTCTTTTTTCTCCTATATAATGTTAATTCACCGGAAAGCTTCAAACAAAAACTTTCTTTCTTTAAAAAGGAATATTTTATACTAAATCTTATTTTCTATTGTGTTGCCTTAACCTGGATACCTCAATGCATCTATTGGAATATTACCACGGGTAATTTTCTGTTTTATTCGTATGGTGATGAAAGATTTTTCTTTGGGAGCCCACATATTGTGGAAGGCCTCTTTGGGTTCCGGAAAGGCTGGCTCATCTATACTCCAATAATGGGGTTTGCACTCTTTGGCCTTTTTATCAAGAACAGGGCTCTCCAAAAGTTCCGAACTTCTATCATACTCTTTTTGATTCTCAATATTTATATCATTTTTTCCTGGTGGTGCTGGTGGTATGGCGGCACTTTCGGGCAGCGGAGCATGATTGATTGCTACCCTATACTTTGTATCCCGCTGGCATTCTTCGTAAACTTTATATTAAGAATCCCGCGAAAGGCATTTACAGTAGCCTTTGCAGTAACTTGTTTGTTTCTAACCTGGCTCAATATCTTTCAGACAATACAATTCGAGAAACAAACGCTCCACTGGGAAGGCATGACACGAGAGCTTTATTTCAGGCAATTCGGTAAGCTTGCCAAAATTGACAATTACAAGGACTATCTTGATTTGCCAAACTATGATGCTGCAAAAAAAGGCTCAATCAATGATACCTTGGAAAAGGTGCCCCCGGAAAGGCTAACTATTGGTGGCAAGTCAGAAAAAAGCAGGCAGACAATTTTTTTACGCTCTTATAATGGCAAATATCTATGTGTGCAAACCGGGAGCAACACAGTTAGTGCCGATAAAATCAATCCGGGTGACCAGGAAGCACTTGAACTTATAGATTTTGGCGATGGCAGGCATTCTATTCGTGCCAAATCACAAAAGTTTTTTTGCGCTGAACTGCAGCTCAACAACGAAATTACTGCAAGCCGTAACACAATAGGTGACTGGGAAACCTTTACCTTAGTAAAGCTCAGGGATAATACTGTTGCTTTTAAAGCAGCCAATAATAAATACGTTTCTGCTGATTCTGCAACTGCTGTTCTTTTTGCCAAGAAGGACTCCGTAGATAATAGTGCGATGTTTACAATTATACAGGATTATTAGTTAGTGCCGTTTATAGTGTGCCTAATTGCTTGCACTGTTAAGTAACAATATGTACTTTTATTGCTTCGCACGAACCTGGTATCATTATGTGTTATTTAATGAAGAAAAAATAATTTTCCTGTTGCCGAAGAAGAAAAAAACTGAAGCCCTGATGGTTTTAGGATATTAAAAACAACATTCAAGTAAGGCTTATTCAAGCAAATTAGCAAAATTATAACTTATGCTATCTGTTAAAGAACACTTATCCGCGATTAAACTCTCATCCTTCGCAATATCGATTGTTATCCTGGTTTGCTTTCTTATTGATTTTAGTTTTAAAAACTGGGAAAAGCAGAATCGGGTTATTGAGCATGATGTCCATTCATACTATGCTTATCTACCTGCTAAATTTATTTATGATGACATCAAAATTGAAAAAAGCACCTACAGGCTCGCTGATAATTATTATATGTTCTGGCCAAGTTATACTGACAAGGGAGCTGCGGTAATTAAAACGACCATGGGAGTAGCTATTATGTACTCTCCTTTTTTCTTTGTTGCTCATATATATGCGTCTCTGACGCATTATCCTGAAAACGGATTTTCTGAGCCTTACAAGATTTTCCTTATGCTGAGCAGCATCTTCTTCCTGCTGGTTGGGCTTGGGTTCCTGCGTAAAACCTTACAGCACTTTTCATTTTCTGATTACCATGTTGCAATTACTATATTACTGGTTGGGCTCGGCACCAATTTACTTTGCTATTCCTCTCAGTCAGCCACCATGTCCCATTCCTACAGCTTTTGTCTCATTTCGGTATTTGTATATTATTCCATAAAATGGCATGAAAACCATGCCATTTCTACCACTATTGTGCTTGGAATACTATTAGGCCTGATCACTCTGATAAGACCGACCAATATCATTATCGTTGTGTTTTTCGCTTTGTATAATGTTTCCAGCCTTAAAGACTTTTCCCATCGGTTATCATTGTTCAGAAAAGAATGCTTCCTGATAAATCTTATAATCCTGTTTGCCTTTCTTGTCTGGATACCTCAATTATTATACTGGAAAACCGTAACGGGAAATTACTTCTACTATTCATTTTCTGATGAGCGGTTTTTCTTTGATCGCCCCAGGATTATTGAAGGGTTGTTTAGTTTCAGAAAAGGCTGGCTTGTTTATACTCCTATGATGGCTTTTTCAATTATCGGGCTCTTTATCCCGGCTCCCGACCAAAAGAAAATCAGGTCCGGTATTTTCCTGTTCCTCGCCATAAACATCTATATTATTTTTTCCTGGTGGTGCTGGTGGTACGGGGGCTCATTCGGGCAGAGAAGCATGATTGACTGCTATGCCCTGCTTTCTTTACCAATAGCCTTCCTGGTCAGATATATCACAATGCAGAAAAGAATGTTAAATATTCTTTTTTATCTGGTAGCCGCATTCTTAATCTGGCTCAACATATTCCAGACATTTCAATATGAGAAGTTAACCCTCCACTGGGAAGGAATGACCAAAGAATTATATTTTAAACAGTTTGGACGGCTTGAAAAAGTCCCCGAGTACGAAGATTTGGTTAGTTATCCAGACTTTGAGCAGGCAAAGAAAGGCAATAGCTTTGATGCCACTCCCAGTTCCTACAAAAAAGCAGCTGAGTTGAAGAACAGCTTTTTTATAACAGCCTTCGATAACATGTATGTATGTGCTGAATCAGACAGTTTATTATACGCTAACAAATCCGTTGGGTCCACCTGGGAAACCTTTGTTTTTGAAAACCATGAGAAAGATCTCGTGTCCTTAAGGGCTCACACCGGAATGTTTGTTAGTGCAGAAATAACTCATAATAAAGAAATCACCGCCAAAAGAAAAGAAGCAGGGGGCTGGGAGAAATTTGTTGTCGTTCGGCTGGAAAAAGATGTAGTTGCGTTTAAAGCTTTTAACGGAAAGTTTCTGACTATTGATGATAACAACAGGCAGCTTTTTGCGATAAGTGACTCAATCGGAATTAAAGAACGATTCCGGATTATTCCTCAATAAGCGCTTCACTTTTTAGGTGTCCAGACTTCTACTTTCAGACGATCGATATAAACAGCACCTTTACCTCTGTGCCAATAATAGACTTTGAGCTTATCCTTTCTATTCCTGACAATCGGGGTAAGATAGTTAACAGATATTTCTGTCCATTTCCCTGGCTCTATTGTAAGTTTTTCGCTATCACTCGCAGAATAACCATATGCAAATTTATTGTGTTCAAATGTAATAACCAGCGATCCGGGATTATCTGTAATCCTGCCTGTGCTATATAACCACATGCTAACCTTTAGTTTCGCGTGATCCTTATCGGTGATCTCTTTATATGCTTTTTCAATCGCAGGCGAATAAATAGTCACTGAATCCATTTTCAAAGAATGAGCACCCGAATAATGGGGATCTGCAACACCTGAGCCTGCGTTCTCAAACTCTTCAACTATTTCCACTGTTTTTTCATACTCTGAACCATCTATTATGACTGGCCCTCCATTCCTGTCCATAAGAAGCATTTTTTCAAAATCGGCGGGAGTATCGCGTTTACCAAATACCGAGAAATAAGCTTCTTTCGTCATCCTCGATGAGTGTATAACTCCGTTAAGATATTGCCATGTCTGGAACACGTTAAGAATAATAAACAAGCTGAACAATATAAAAAGGCATCTTCTTAAGACCTGGTTTTTGTTTTCGATTATTGTACTGACGAAGAAGGCCAGGGGAATGGACATTAATGCATACGACTGGATCAATGCCCGCTGGCCAAAACTCTCTGCATACCACCAGCAGGACCAGCTGGCTACTATATAGAAGTTAATCACAAAATAGACAAGGACAGGGTAGGAAAATTCTTTTCTCTTCTTAACCATCAGAATAAGGCCGAGAAGCGCAAATATCATTAAAGGAGTATAGATGAGCCAGCCCTTCCGGAAGCTCAGTAAGACCTCAAAAATAAAGGGGTGTGCGAACTCAAAACCTTCTCCTGCATTGTCTCCATAGCTGTTGAAAAGAAACTTTCCGGTTATGATTTTCCAATAAAGCAACTGCGGCATTCCAATGACAAAAAGAATTACAAAAAATGCTATTGTCTGATCCCTGTATTGTTTACAAAAGAGCCAGAGTTTTTCTTTAATACTATAGGTTGAACCTATTCCCCACAGTAATGGCACGAACAGGCAGACCATTTCACTGGGCCTTGCCGCGATTGTTAATCCGCTCACGATAGCGAGTAAAACAAGTGTTTTTAAGGAGAAGTTTTTGTGCCACTGAATGGTAAGCCAGATCAGAATGGCATATAGTGTAAACAGGTAGTTGTGAGACATTGCATTTGTTCCCACAAAGCTGCAGTGCATGAAATAATTCGTTCCGAAGTAAAGCATACATAAGGTGATCCCGGTAACGAGATCAGAGAAGTAATGCAGGAGAATCTTTCTCAAAAAATAATAACCTGTAATACTGTAGAATATCCCTGCGCATAAGATTGCTGTTTGATATGGTTGTGAGAATCCGTCCCTGGCGAAACCTGTGAATCCTGCTAAAAGATGACCCATAAAAAAGAAGGGTGAATAAAGTATTGCCATTCCCATGGGATATCGTAACACCCAGGACCCTGTTTCAGTTTGGTAGGCCTGATAAAGTGTGGAAGAATTATGATATTGGTCAAGGATTGACCGGAGGATATTGGTGTCCTGTAAACCCAGGTTATCATTAATAAATGTCATCGGCAGATACAGATAGTAGCCAAAAACATCCCAGGAAAGTATATTCTGGGGAAAAAAAATAAAGTTTAACCCGATCAGAAAACAAGCAATTATAATCAAACAGGATAATGAGATCTTTTGCATCTTCTGATTGCGTTTGTGTACTGCTCTGTTTCCTTTTTAGTTTATAAAAGGAAGTTTTTCCAATTTGATCGTACCAAGATTCATTGTTGGAATACCCCCGTTTTCTTTGTGAGCTGTGTCTGGAAGAACATCTCCTCGCACCATGGAGTGTTTTGTGGCAGAAACCATCCAGTGATAAAATTGAAAATCTCCAAGGACCTCAAAAGTGCCGTCCTCTTTTGTAATTGTATGATAAGAATGTGACCACCATTGGTTCCAGGCCAATATTACTCCTCCGACAATCCGTGAGCCATCAGTGTCTGTCAGCATCCCTTTAATACGACAATCTTTATGATTTGAATAATTATAATAATTAGGAAGAAAAACACAATCGCCTTTAGGTTTAGCGGTGTTAAACTGCTGAAATTCTTTTACTATCGGTTTGGGGGTACCTGTAATACTGATATTAGGGGATTTAGTCCTGGTTTCACCTTTCATGTTGACAATACCCATAAAATTTGCGTGAAATGCCTGCCATTCCACATCCTTATACTGCCACCAGGAATAGCCTGAAGCTCCGCAGTTATATGATTGTTCAAGGGTTTTTCTCGCAAATTTTACCTGCTCTCCGTAACTTACAGAATCATTGTCGGCAGGAATTGCAGTTTCCCCGATAATCCACGGCTTCTCAATATATTTACCATACCAGTATATTTCGTTCCTGACTTGTTCCGGTTCATATTCATAAGGATGCAGGGAAACGAAGTCTACCCCAAGCATATTCGGATCCCATTCAAAAACCTCCCTGATCCCCTCTAAGCCAATAGTTGATAACTGATGCGGTGCATACATCTTCACTATTTTCCCCCATCGGTTAACCGTTTCAAAAACATCTTTCTTATTTCTCTCGGGTGAATCAAAATATAATGGTTCATTAAAAAAGTCATAGGCCATTAATGCCGGCTCATCTTTAAAGCGGGCCGCCATTTTTAGCAAGTGGTCTTCTGTAGATCTGACATCAGGAAGGACTTTATTAAGAAATATAACCTTTAATCCCGCTTTATCAACTACCCTGAAAAGATCTTCGAGAGCAGAAAAATACCGTTCGTAATCCTTATCATTATCCAATTTGAAGTAGATGTTGGAATCATTCACATAGTTGGCTCCTATAGACTGCCCACCAGTTTTCTCATCAAGAACAATGTCGATCCCCACAAACCTCACCGTGTTGAACCCCATTTCTTTGATAAGGTCCATATCGGCCTTAAGATTCATTAAACTGGAATCCTTAGTAGTAAATCTGTGTTTGAAATTTCCTGGTGCGTAGTATCCCGAATAAGGTGCAACCCAAATTTTATCCTTGTCTGTTTGAAGGGATAAAATATAATTTAATGCCATCGGAAAGAACCTTTTTTCATCCAAAATAAACTCTTTGCCTTTAAGAGATACAAAATGCTCCTTTGAGGTAAGAGGGAATGACAAGTAGGCCATCGCACTTAAAGAAAACAATAAAAAAGCCAGGATGTATCCTCTCATGCTTAAAGACGGAATTATTTAGGCTCTAAGGAGAAGGTTTCCCAGGTGCTCGCTGCATCACGATTTGCAGTTACTTTGCCGTCTGAGCCTATATCTGCCGAAACGTATTTTCCGTCAAATGACCTTATATTAACTGAGATTGGATCTAATGCAATCACTTCGAACTCTTCCCATCCCGATGGCTTCTCGCGTATCACATCAACAGTAGAGTTTTTTGACAGGTTATTCGAAAGGAACCTTCCTGTGGATGCTTTTATAGCTACTTTACCGTTTCCAAGATCTACCCGCTGAAATACCTCAGCTTTTGTAGGATCGGGTTGGTTGGCAACTAAAGAGGAATCCGGATTAATCGTTAAATACATCATATTCGATGCTTTAATAATGAATTTGGAATCTGAATGGATGGAGCTTACAGAATCTTTCTGTTCATCGGCCTGGCGTTCTGATGAACCACAAGATGAAAGGACCAGGGTTGTAATCGCAGCTAAAAAAATATTTGTTCTCATGTTTTTTTTATTTAGAAAATATATTATACTTCATTATGCACCATATCGCCCGGAACCCATCCTTCCACCCTATTTTCTTTCCTTCTTCATAAGTTCTTCCATAGTATGAAATTCCAACTTCATAGATCCGGATATCAGGGATCCTTGAAATTTTGGCTGTCACTTCCGGCTCAAACCCAAAACGCTTTTCTTTTAACTTTATCGATTGGATTGTTTCTGTTTTAAAAACCTTATAACAGGTTTCCATGTCTGTCAGGTTCAGGTTGGTGAACATGTTCGACATAAAAGTTAACATTTTATTGCCTATAGTATGCCAGAAGAAAAGGATCCTGTGCGGCTCACCTCCCGCAAACCGGGATCCGTAAACGACATCGGCAAACCCACTGATGATCGGCCTTAAAAGCTGGTTGTATTCTTCCGGATCATATTCAAGATCGGCATCCTGTATAATTAAAAACTCTCCTGTTGCCAAAGAAATTCCTTTATGCAGGGCTGCTCCTTTCCCCTGGTTGTATTCCTGGTTGAATAAGCGAATATTTGAGGCGTTATTGTCAGCTATATATTTTTCGATTGTTTCTTTAGTCGCATCCTTTGAACAATCATTAACAATAATTATTTCCTTTTCTATATTGTTCACCAGTTTAACCGCAAGCACTTTATTAAGTATAAGGTGTATGGTCCTCGCTTCGTTGTAAGCCGGTATTACAATAGAAAGTTTTTTTATGATCATTTTTAACTGATATTCTTAGTTTGGCGGCTACACTGCTGTGGCGCCTGTTCTGCTTCCAAATATATTAAAACTTTGGGACAGCCCAAAAGCAATAATATAAATGCGCCAGTAAGGGCGCAATATTAAGGTTTTTCCGCTAATTGTCCACTGTTAAAGAATGAAAATACCCCACCTAATAAAGATAGGATAACCACTTAAATTCCTGGCTGCGGATATAAAGTTCGTGCTTATCAGGGTTCCAGAGATATGACTTCACTTCATGACCCTGTTTTGCTTCCTGCGGGATTATGCAGGTAAAGCTCGCCCTGAACCACTCACCTTCATTCTGGATGAAATCTTTTACATACGCCTTCTGCCAGGAATAAAGATTACCTTTTTCATCCTGAAAAGAAATGACCATTATTAGATTGTTGCGGGAAATATCAGGGGCTTTCACCTCCGCATAAAAAGCGAAAATTCCCTGTTTAACCGGAGTAATGCTGTCATTAATGACATACGAAAATCCCTGGGGATACTCTATATCACTGCCAACAAGAAAACTTCCGCCTTCTTCTTTTTCAAAACTGATCTTTTTAGAAACAGCCGCTTCGATCTCTTTGGGCCTGAACCTTGGCTTGGCCAGCACGTTGCCTGTTACCGGGTATGTCCTGATCACTTCGAGTGAATCCATATTGAAGTCGGGAAGATCGTTTTGAGATAAAAAATAATAATCATGGTTCCTGCTGTTTGTCTGGTCCCTCCAGGCGGTGTTCAGCCATGTTAAATTATTTTTTTCCCTGTAGAAGTTAATTGCCGGATCGAAGATCAGTGGGATCCCGATGCTGACAGTTTCCTTCCCCGCTGGGATCTCCCTGGTCCTTTCCAGGTCAACAAGCATTTCCTTCGTGTTGCAGTCATTCTTCCATTCAAGGATGTAGGAAAGATTAAAACACAAGCAGAAATGTATTACTAACAGGACTGAATATCCGCACATTACAAAGACCGCAAGCCGCTTCTCTTTCGAAAGCTCCATCGCTGAGAATACGACCACGAGATGAAAGAGGACAACCAGGAACAAAGCTGTCCGGTCGAGCAGGTAGGGTGTCTGCATAAGGTGATGCTGAACAACCGTTGATAATGAACAGAAAATCAATAAACAAACCAGCGATCCAAGGAAGAGTGTGTTAACTGTAACTGATCTTTTAACAAGCCTTACCAGGAAGTATGCACAGGAGATGAGCAGGACAAAAAACATAAAACCTTTTGCAAGGCGCTGTATCCAGTAGTTGTATCCTTGTTCGTAAAAACACCTGTCGGTTATGGTGCTGATCGTGTCCGACCAAAAGCTTCTTTCACCGCCAAAGAACAACGCTCCCGCCTCCTTCAGGGAACTGGCAATTGGAAGCACGAAAAGAACCACAAGTATTGCTAAGATCATCGCCCATCCAACTTCTTTAACCACAACCAGGATTCTTTCGCGAAAACTTTCAACCGTTTGGCTTGCAGAATAAAAACTCAGAAAACAAAGTAATCCTGTCAGCACAACAAAATAATTCAGAAGAACAAAGTTCGCGAAAACAGCCAGGGAACCAAAGGCTACTGAGATCAGTGCCGGTTTCTTTTTACCGGGCCCTTTATGGAACAAATAAAAATAATAAATGCTCGCCATCATTAATCCCAATGAAAGACCATAGCCGCGGGCAACTGAGAAAAAATCGATCATGTAGGGATTTACGTTCAAAACAATAAACGCGCTGAGGGCAAGCCATTGGGGAGCAATCTGCCTCACAAGCCTTGCAGAATAAAAAAGGAATAACACGTAAGCAATAAGTGCCGGTATTCTCATCACAAACTCGTGAACCCCGAAAAGCTTTGTAAAGAGTATCATTCCGGCTGTATTCAATATGTGGTTGTTGGCCGACATCATTTCATATTTATCCAGGAAGATCTTTCCGTTCCTTGCAAATTCAATGTATGTGTATGCCTCATCCCAGGTAATTGCCAGCAACGCTGCCTTAACCGCAGCATACAGGAAGAGCAGAGCTGCTGCAACTATCAGCAGCAAGTTTGTTTGTGTCCTGTTCTCCTTAAGTCTTTTTTCCATCAAGTGTTTGGTTTTCTCTTGTATAAAAGCAGGCGCCTGTTTTCCGATTGGTGAATGAGTTCGAACTTTGCTTTTATCTCTTCTTCCACAATCAGGTTGCAGGAATCGCTTGTGTTCCCGTCAAAGCAAAACCGGCTGAGATAATCAATCCTGTGTCCTGTTTTTGATTCATAACCCGGAATGTTTATACAGGGAGGGTTCCTGTTCCCGTATTTCTGCATCAGGTCATATACCTGCTCTCCTTTCTTCCAGATCAGCGGGAAATGCGGTTTGGTGGGTTCGTAATTGTCGAGGTTAACAATATTTTTTTGCGTGGCCATGTAATTCGCATGGTTGATGTGTATCCAGTTTGTAGAATAATTCAGAGGCAGCAAAACAGAATTTGTTTCCATGTGCTTTTCAGCATTCGCAAGTGTTTCCGCATCAGCGCTGAGGACCGCTGTTTCTTTATCGTGGTATTGAATAAAGAAGATGTGATTGATCAGCATTACTGCGATGGGCAAGATAAGCCATGCAGGCCGGAGCTCTTTAGAAGCAATAAGTATGATCAGCACGAGAAAAAAGAAAAGTGCCCAGCGTATGGATATAAATCCTCCCGATGCAATACAGTCGGGGAACACATAAAAAAGCACCAGCACAATCAGCGCTGAGAAGATCCATTTAGGATGGAATTGTTCTCGCTTGTTCCTGTTCTTAAAGAAGTCATAAATGCAGAGCAAAAGCAAAACAAGCAGAGCACAACCATGTGTGCGCGCAAACAAGATCTCCCTTTCATAGCTTAATGTAATTACCGGGCTAAGGTCTGTAATCGTCTCTGTCAGCTTGGAAAAAGGAAGGAAAGTGGGAGGCGCGTGCTCATAAGAACTATTCGAGAAAAAGAAGATTCCCGAAAGCAGCAGCCCCGGGAGAAAAATAAGCACAGGCGCTTTAATTTTATTTATTACCCCTTTCAGGGTACCTGACCTTATAATGTACTGGAACTCATTTGTAAACAGGATGATTCCAAGCAGCATAAAATTAAAGAGGTGAGAAGCATAAGTAATCGTTGCTAAAAAGGCAAGCCAGATGGTCTTTGTTACGGTCATTTGCCCGCGGTGTTGTATCCAGTAACCAAGCGTCCAGAAAACAAGCGGGATGCCTATGCAGAAGTTGAAAAAACCGATCCTGAAGGTAAATGAATAAACGAATGGCAGGATCAGGTACGAGGCTATCCGCCCTGAAACCTTATTAGCTGTTATGTTGTTTACCAGGTACCGGAAAGAATATGGCAGCGCAAGCACATAAAATAACAGGATTGTCTTTTCTACAAGATGCGTAGGCAGGAACAGGCCGAATACAGCAAACCAGAGGTGATCAACAAAATTAGAATTCAGGTGTGTATTGACATCGAAGAAATTCAGAATGGACGTTTCACCATAGAAAAGATATTGCTTTAAAAGATTAGCGTTGTGGAGATGTGCCGGCCCGTCAACCGTAGGAAAAAATGGATGCGCCAAAACCGGCATTGCAGTATAAAGAACAAAAAGCAAAAAGAGGACAGGCTCCGCCTTCCTCCACAAATTCGCTCTTTCCATATTACTATTCAATTTTCATTTCAGGTATCTCTCCTTCGATGATCAGCTTTCCTTCTGTGGCATTTTTAATTTGTTCTACACTTATTCCGGGGGCTCTTTCAAGCAACCTGAATCCCTCGGGAGTAACATCAAGCACCGCAAGCTCAGTCACGATTTTCTTAACGCAGCGAACTCCGGTCAAAGGAAGCGTGCATTTCGTAAGGAGTTTTGATTCATTCGCCTTGTTTACGTGCTGCATTGCCACAATGATATTCTTTGCAGAAGCCACCAGGTCCATTGCACCACCCATACCTTTTACCATTTTTCCCGGGATCTTCCAGTTGGCTATATCGCCATCCACTGAAACTTCCATGGCTCCCAATATGGTAAGGTCCACTTTACGGGAACGGATCATTCCGAAACTCATTGCGGAGTCGAAGAATGCTGATCCCGGAACGGTTGTGATGGTTTGCTTTCCAGCGTTGATCAAATCTGGATCTTCTTCACCTTCAAAGGGGAATGGACCCATGCCTAAAAGGCCGTTTTCCGACTGCAGAACTACGTTCATCCCCTGCGGGATGTAATTGGCTACCAGGGTCGGAATTCCTATCCCTAAATTAACATAATAGCCGTCTTTTATTTCTCTTGCGATTCTTTTGGCAATCCCTGTTTTGTCTAGCATTGTGTTTCTTTATCATCATCCCGCGCTCAGGGGATCTGTTTAGTTGTTGCGAATTCTATTTATAAGACCCGTGTCGTGGCACGGGATGACAGCCAATAATATTTTACTGCTTCTTCCTAACCGTCCTTTGCTCGATCCTCTTCTCGTATTTTTCTCCTTGGAATATCCTGTGAACATAAATTCCGGGGGTGTGAATATGATCGGGATCAAGTTCTCCTGCAGGCACCAGTTCTTCCACCTCAGCAATAGTTACCCTCCCGGCCATTGCCATCATCGGGTTAAAATTCCTTGCTGTTTCACGATAAACAAGGTTCCCGTGTGTGTCGCCTTTCCAGGCTTTAACAATGGCGAAATCTGCATCAAAAGCCATTTCCATCAGGAATTCCTTTTCGGCACCATCTACCATGAATTTACGTGTCTCTTTTCCTTCTGCCACTTCTGTGCCGACACCTGCCGGAGTGAAAATAGCCGGCATTCCGTAACCCGCAGCCAGGCATCTTGTAGCAAGGGTGCCCTGGGGGATAAGCTCTACTTCCAGCTCACCGCTTAATAATTGTCTTTCAAATTCTGCATTCTCACCAACATAAGAAGAGATCATCTTTTTCACCTGCCGTGTTTTAAGCATCAGCCCTATCCCAAAGTCATCGACCCCGGCATTATTTGAAATGCAGGTAAGGCCTTTAACACCTTTCTTAACAAGTGCAGCAATCGTGTTCTCGGGAATGCCGCAAAGCCCAAACCCGCCAAGCATCAGGACCGCATTGTCGCGGATATCCCTGATCGCTTCTTCTGCGTTTTTTACTGTTTTATTCATGATCTGTATTAATGTTTTGTGAACGTCATCCGTGCTCCGACACGGAATCCCATAACTGTTAACAGTTTTCCTTTAACAAATCCCATATCGGAGCACGGGATGATAACTTACCTAACAGGGTCAATAAAAGTCCTCTGTTTCAAAATTCTCTGTTTCTTTTTGAAGTTCATCGTTGTACTTGCTGCAGTCCATTTCAATTTCAATCGTTTTTGATGGCTTGTCAAAGTTCCCCTGCGATATTTTAATTGACTTGTCCCTGTATACTTTCTGCATGTACCTGCCATAAATAGGCAAGGCCATGCTCGCACCCTGTCCCTGGTCCGTAGAGTTAAAATGCACCGCCCGGTCCTCTCCTCCTACCCACACCCCTGATACGAGGTCGGGTGTTATTCCCATGAACCATCCGTCAGAGTTGTTTTGCGTTGTCCCTGTCTTTCCTGCTGTAGGCTGATTCAGTTTAAACCTGGTCCTTAGCCGTGTTCCCGTACCCATCTGAACAACTCCTTTCATCAGCTCGATCATCACATACGCTTTTTCCTCACTCATCACCTCTTCCGTTTTGGGTGTGAAATCTGCGATTACTTTTCCGTTCTTATCTTCGATGCGTGTAATAAAGGTTGGTTCGATCCAAGTTCCTTTATTGGCAAATGTAGCATTTGCACCCACCATTTCAAATACAGAGATTTCAACTGTGCCAAGACAAATTGATGGCACGGGGTCCAGGTGTGACACTACTCCCATTCTTCTCGCCAGGTCCACAGTTGCGTGAGGGCCGAACTGTTTCATCAGGTATGCTGTAATATAGTTCACGGAGCCGGCAAGCGCCTGCTGCAATGTCATCATCCGGCCGTTCTTCTTATCATCTGAGTTCCTTGGTGTCCAGTCTTTTCCATCGTATGTTATAGTTGTTGGAACATTCGGCAGCCTGTAGCAGGGGGAATACCCTTCCTGAATAGCAAGCGCGTAAACAAAAGGTTTAAATGTAGAACCTACCTGCCTTGCGTGTCCAATCTGAACGTGATCGTACTGGAAATGCTTATGGTTAATCCCTCCAACCCATGCCTTTATATAGCCTGTTTGAGGCTCAATTGACATAAAACCTGCCTGGAGGTAGGTCTTCGCATAACGGATAGAATCCCATGGCGTCATCGTGGTATCGAGTTCTCCATTCCAGGTGAACAGGCTCATTTCCGCAGGCTTGTCAAAGTTTTTTCTTATTGCATCTTCACTCAGGCCGCCTTTTTTAAGTACCCTGTACCGCTCCGACCTTTTCATTCCCTGCTTCATAATATTCGCGATCTCCTCTTTGTTCACGTTCCACGCAAACGGGGCATTTCTTTTTTGCTTGCAGTCTTTGAAAAAAGCGGCCTGCAGTTCTTTCATGTGTTCTGAAGTCGCCTCCTCTGCATATTTCTGCATCCGGGAATCAATGGTTGTGTAGATCCTTAATCCATCACGGTAAATGTCATATTTGCTTCCATCAGGCTTCCTGTTCTCCTCACACCACTTTTTCAGGAATACATCACGGAGGTATTCCCGGAAATAAGGCGCCAAACCATCGTTATGGTTCTCGGGCCTAAACTTAAGCTTCAATGGTATTTTTATAAGCGAATCCTGCTCTGTTTTTGTGAGATAGCCGTATTTATGCATCTGCATCAGGACCGTATTCCTTCTCCCTTCTGCACGATCGTGGAAACGGTTCGGATTAAAGTAAGCCGGGTTTTTTGCCATCCCCACAAGCATTGCAGCCTGTTCCATCTTTAATGAGTCTGGCGTGGTATCAAAATAGATCTGTGCGGCAGATTTTATTCCAACAGCGTTGTTGACATAATCAAATTTATTGAGGTATAAAGCGATGATCTCTTCCTTGGTATATTCCTTCTCAAGCTTCACTGCAATGATCCACTCTTTGATCTTTCTTGTTACAAGCTGGAATTTGCTGAGTTCTTCGCGCGGGAAAAGCATTTTGGCAAGCTGCTGTGAAATCGTGCTTCCTCCACCGCTGCTCGAGCTGCCTGTGATCGCCCCGTAAACAGCCCGGCCGAGCGCGCGGACATCAACACCGGAATGCTCAAAAAAGCGGGCATCTTCTGTGGCAATGAGCGCATTAACAACATTTGGTGAAATGTCTTTGAACTTCACATTTGTTCTGTTCTCTGCATAATATTTCCCCATGACCTTCATGTCGCTGGTGTAGATCTCTGTTGCCAGAAGGGTTTTGGGGTTCTGCAGCTCCTCTGTGTTCGGGAGGTCAGCAAAAAGGCGGATGCCTAATACAACAAGTAAAACCGCCAGGATAGGACCTGAAAAAAGGATCCAGAACCAGACCGCGTATTTTTTAAAATTCTGCTTTTTAGCTTTTTCTGCACTCACCTGATCTGCGTTTTTATTATTCGGATTTTTCAATGCGCATCCCGATATCCATTATAAGAGGGACATTGGGAGTCCGCATGCCGTGCCGTATTTCAAATGTGTAAGTTCCGGCCAGGGGGAAACGTACATTCTTTTTAAACGGGATCCTGTTATCATAAATATCTCCTATTCCCTTCCCTGTCCATTTGCCGTTTTCATCAGCAAGAAGACACTCAAGCGTATCATTGGAAAACTTGCCGTTCGGAAATTTTGTTTTCACAAAAAGAAACAAGTTGCTGTACGGATAGCCATCCGCATTTCTTACGTTCACGTAAAAATCTGCGGCTGAAGCAGGGTCTTTAATATCCACGTTAAAGCTTATAACATTGCTGCTGTCCCACCCGCTCCCGGGGATCTCCGTATTCTCTTCAAATATCCTGTTATCATTACAGGAAGAAGAGAAAATCATAACGAACAGCAAAACTGCTGCAGACAGGATAGGGTTTTTAATTTGGTTTTTGAGCATACTTAATTCACCTCAGCACTATGGTGCCGGAGGCGGAGGATTGTTATTTGGCTTCGGGCGATTGTTATTCGGACGGTTCCTGTTCGGACGGTTCGGCCTGTTATTCGGTTTGTTAACGTTTGGTTTATTATTATTGGGTTTATCCGCATTACCTGTAGCGGGGGCCGCATTCGGGTTTGGGTTAGGTCTCCTGTTAGGATTCGGGTTCGGTCCCTTGGCAACCTGTGGCTTCGGCTGCGCTGGGTTCTGGGCTCCCTCCGGCCCTTTCCTCCTGTTGTTGTTCTTGTTGCCTTTGAACTTTTGTTTCTTCGCTTTATCGAACCTTGTAAGACTGTCCTGCCCTACTACATTTTCATAATCAGGCGCTTTCTCAAGCACTTTTTTCTCAATGTGAACAAGAAGATCAGCCGGTTTATTTCCCTCTTTGTTCATCGCCATCACTTCTTTAACGCGGTCCACGCTGAGCTGGATAAAGTTATCCGGTTCATGTGTATAGGAAAAGAACATCCGCTTTCTGAAAATGTCCGTTTTTTGATGGAATGCCCTGCCTTTTTCTGTTTCCAGCTTTACATTATTCACTTCAGGAATATCTTTAAGTGCGTCCATGTAACTGTCAAGCTCGTAATTCAAACAGCATTTCAGCTTGCCGCACTGACCGGCCAGCTTGAGCGGGTTAAGCGACAGCTGCTGGTAACGTGCTGCACTGGTTGAAACAGACCTGAAATCTGTAAGCCAAGTTGAACAGCACAGTTCTCTTCCGCATGATCCGATCGCACCAAGACGGCTGGCTTCCTGCCTCGCACCGATCTGGCGCATCTCAATCCGCACTTTGAATTCTTCTGCAAGAACTTTGATAAGCTCGCGGAAATCCACTCGGTCATCTGCTGTGTAAAAGAAAACAGCTTTGGTTCGGTCACCCTGGTATTCTACATCGCTGATCTTCATCTGGAGGCCAAGCTTCACTGCAAAAGTTCTGGCGCGGTACATCGTTGCCTGCTCGAGTCCCTGGGCTTCCTGCCACTTTTCTATGTCGGTCTGCTTTGCTTTGCGGTAAACCTTCTTGATCTCCGGGGAAGCAGGATTGACTTTTTGCTTTTTCATCTGGAGGCGCACAAGCTCACCCGATATTGAAACAATCCCTATATCATGCCCGGGAGATGCTTCTACTGCTATCACATCACCTACATTCAGCTGAAGATTATTCACATTCCTGAAAAACTCTTTGCGGCTGTTCTTAAAGCGCACTTCTACAATATCAAACTCCGGCTGTCCGCCAGGAAGCTCCATATTGGCCAGCCAGTTAAAAACGTTTAATTTATTACATCCGCCTGCACCGCACGAGCCGTTATTTTTACAACCTCCTGGCAATCCTGTACTTGCTGTACTGCAGCCACGGCCGGTTGAACATCCACTACATCCCATATTTTTAGTTGATTAGTTGAGCAGCAATTGGTAAGGCGCCTGCCTTTATACACAAATTGCTGATTGTTTCTTTTGCTTTTTTTGTTTCTCTAATTTTCAATAACAAGCACACTTACAAATTAAGGCTTTTCGAAACTACAAACTCTTTCTTGCCATTTCCTCTTTCGGAATATTCAACAATTCGTTGAATTTGAATGCAAGGTCCATAAACAGGATCTTTGCATTTGCATTCCTTTCCATGTGATAATATGCTTTGTTTAATTCTTCTGTAAATTTTTCAATATTTCCTGCATGAATGAAAGGAGCAAACTTCTTTACAAACTCCTGTTCATCAGCTCCAAGCTTTACAAGGCTTGGATCACCGTAATTCAGCATTACGCTTTCGCGGATAATGTGAAGCGCATAATTAATGAAATTCTTCTGCCGCTCCCTGCCTGCTGAATTCATCTCGTCAATCCAGGCAAAAACCCCCTGGGGATTGAATTTCAGACTTGACCGCATCAGTTTCTGGAAACCCGAAAGGTTGTGAGCTGCATTTTCGTTCTCACTGACAAGCAAAAGCGCTTCCGCATAATTACCGTCTGCAAGGTGTGCTGTTTTCTCTGCTGCTTCCTGCGATAATCCGTGGTTTTCAACAAGCGTTTCCATCAGATCCTTATCGGAAAGCCTTGGAATTTTGATGAGCTGCGTCCGTGAAACAATAGTCCGCAGCAGCTGATCCTCATTTTCGCAGACCAGTAAAAAAAGTGTTTTGTCAGGTGGTTCTTCAAGGATCTTCAGCAGCTTGTTCGCGGCTGCCTGGTTCATTTTTTCCGCCTGCCAGATGATCATGATCTTATATTCCGCCTCGTATGTAGTAAGGCTGAGTTTTCTAAGCACCTCACTACTTTCTTCAGCACCAATCACCGCCTGTTTGTTTTCTGCATCCAGGCTCTCAAACCAGTTAAAAAGTGTAATGTACGGGTTATCAAGAAAAGACTCTCTCCATTTTGCAGCTAGGTCGGTACTTACGCGGACCTCTTTGGAAAGCGCAACAGGATAAACGAAATGAAGGTCCGGATGGATCAGCTTGTTGTATTTAACACAGGAAGAACAGCTTCCGCAGGAATCACCGGGCTGCTTGTTGCCGCAGGATATGTATTGTGCATATGCTACTGCCAGCGCAAGGCTCCCGCTTCCCTGTGGTCCAAGGAACAGCTGGGCATGACTGATACGCCCTTCTGAAACAGAGCGTAAAAGCCGTTCTTTTGCTGACTGCTGGCCTATGATCTCACTGAATAACATTTCCGGTCTTTCGTGTAAATTAAAGCGATCCCAAAGATAACAAATTCATTCGGCATAAGGGAAACGGGAAGGACATATTTTAAACCCTGCGTCCGGGCAAACATCTTTACCTTATTCCCGGTTGCCGGGAGCTTAAATTCCGGGCATCGGTAAATTTCATTCATTTCTCAGAAAAACCTTTATTCATAAATGAGAAAAGTTATTTTTGCAGTCACCAAAACCAAGGATATGAAAACAGTTGATAATTACAATTTTTCGGGCCATAAAGCGCTGATACGTGTTGATTTTAATGTCCCTCTTAATGAAGAATTCAGCGTTACGGACGATACCCGCATCCGGGCTGCCCTGCCTACGATCAGCAAGATCCTTAAAGATGGCGGCTCTGTAATTCTTATGTCGCATCTTGGCCGGCCGAAAGATGGCCCTTCAAATAAATATTCGCTTAAACATATTGTCGCCCATCTAAGTAAATTGCTTGGAAAGCCGGTTGCCTTTGCAGATGACTGCATAGGAGAGAATGCGCTGAATACCTCACAGGCTTTAAAGCCCGGCGAAGTGCTCCTGCTCGAAAACCTGCGCTTTTACAAAGAAGAAGAAAAAGGGGATGAAGGATTTGCCGAAAAACTGTCAAAGTACGGGACCTTTTATGTGAACGATGCATTCGGGACTGCACATCGCGCCCATGCATCCACCGCAGTAATTGCAAAGTTCTTTCCTGAAAATAAATGTTTTGGATATGTAATGAGCGGAGAGCTCTCTTCTGTTGACAAGGTTTTAAATGATTCTGAAAAACCATTTACCGCAATCATGGGCGGTGCTAAGGTTTCCGACAAGATCCTTATCCTGGAACAACTTATCAATAAAGCGGATAATATCATTATCGGGGGGGGAATGGCATTTACGTTTGTAAAGGCGCAGGGAGGCAATATCGGCAAATCCCTCGTGGAGGAAGACAAGCTCCAGACCGCATTAAATATTCTTGCTGATGCAAAATCCAAGGGTGTGAATATTTACATTCCTGTTGATGCTGTTGCTGCTGATAATTTCGCGAATGATGCGAACAAGAAAACCGTTGATATAAAAGCAATCCCTGACGGATGGATGGGTCTTGATATCGGGCCGGAAACAGAAAAGATGTACGCTGATGTTATTGCCAATTCCAAAACGATCCTTTGGAATGGCCCTATGGGCGTGTTTGAAATGAGCTCATTTGAGCACGGGACCAAAGCGGTTGCTGATGCGATCGTAGTAGCAACTAAAAAAGGTGCATTTTCTTTAATTGGCGGGGGCGACAGTGTTGCAGCGATCAATAAATACAATCTTGGCGATCAGGTGTCTTACGTTTCTACCGGGGGCGGGGCGCTTTTGGAATATATTGAAAGCGGAAGCCTGCCGGGTGTGGAGGCAATCGAGAAGTAGTGAGGAATTAATAAATAGGACAGGTGTTGATTTAATGCCTGCTTGTTGCCGTTTTCAGAACTTTCAGGCTCCTGTCTTCTTCTTTGGTCATCCTTTCTTTATCCGGCCTGGTTTTATCCTTGTAGCCAAGCAAATGGAGCGTGCCATGGATGATCACCCTGTGCAGCTCATTCTCGAAGCTTTTGGAAAACTTTTTTGCGTTCTCTTCCACTCTTTCAATACTAATAAAAATATCCCCTGAAACCGGCATTTTATTGTCTTCTTTGGAATAATCAAAAGTGATGATGTCCGTATAGGTGTTATGATCAAGGTATTGCTTATTGATCGCTAAAAGATGCTCATCCGAACAAAAAATAAAATTAAGGTCACCGGGTTTCCTTTTCTTTTTTTCAATTATCCCCGTGATCCACTTTTTTAAAACAGATTTATTCTTCAGGTTAAAGCGGACGTCTTCTGTATGGAAACCAATCATTTATTGTGAATTATTTGAGCCGAAAGATTATCTTTGGCTTCGGTAAAAACCACCCTTCAGCATTTTGCACAAATTTAAACTATTAATTCCAACCCTTTTCCTGCTTTGGCAGCAAATCCATGTATGTGCTCAGCACAGCATTCTTGAATCAGGGTTGAACAGTCTTTCCCTTACCGGGTGTTCTAATTCCGGAGGGGTTATTGGGATAACAGGTACAGGAAGTATACAGTCGAATAAAGCATATTTTTCTTCTGAAACCGCACTTGATGAAATTGACATGAATTTTGAAGTTCGTGTCGATACGGTGAGCTCCACAGGTGCATTCCGGTTTGGGATCGGTAAATATTCGGGGATTGCAGGAACCATGGTAGAATTTTCCGGTAATTTAAATTCAACGAATGTTATTATTAACCGTCTTAATAATACAACTCCTGTTTTTATTACACAGTTTCCACTTCCCTTCAATTTAGTCATTGGTGATACATACAAGATCCGGGTAGGTAAAAGAGTTCGCCAGCTTGTTGTTGAGGTAACTTCAAATGACAGCACCGATTACTTTATCTATGATTCTCTCAGTTATCCTGCCCCGTATTTCGGTTGCTTATGGGGCACCCCATTTATCGGATGTACTACGGGAAAAATCGGTGTTACGGATTTCACCTTGTCGACTCCTTTAAGCACCGCTCCCCGACTTGCCGTGTGGGGCGATTCTTTTATAGAAGGGAATGCCCTGGGTAGCGCAAACGAAAGATACGTTTCTTTAATTAAAGATTCGATCGGGTATAATAATGTTTCAATTATGGGAAGAGGTGGAGAAACCTCAGCAAGCGTAAACTCGCGCTTTTCCAAGGAAGCCACCTGGTTTAAAGATTCAAAATACGGCCTTATAGCAATTGGTGTAAATGATAATAATTTCATTCTCTGGAAGAACAATATCCTTAAGCACATAGACACCCTTAAGAAGCACAATATTATTCCAATTATCGCTACGCTTAGTCCCAGGAGCGACAGGCTGCCTTTTATTGCTATGGTAAACAGCTGGATCCGGAATGATTATAATGGTGCTTATATTGATGTGGGCAGTGCGGTTTCAACGGCTTCTGCCAGCAACTGGATTCCCGGGATGGGAATGACTGACAGCATTCATCCTTCTGTAGCTGGCCATCAGGCCATATTTGACCGGATCAAAATCGAAGCTCCATACCTTTTCCGCGACACTTCAGCATTTACAATTAACTATTTTGCGGAAACGACAAATGAGAATGTATCTGCATCTCTGATATATTCCAGCCAGTCTGATTTCAATGTTTATCAAGCCGGCTCATCTCTGCAAATACCGGTAATTCCGGGTGAAACAGTGTTTTTCCGTGATACATTGTCGGCTCCGGGTATAAATACTTTATATGACCTGCTTCCTTTGCCTGTACGACCGAATGCACCCTCTAATCCTGTTACCAATCCAGCTAATCAAACATTTGACTGGACCAATAATCCTTTGTTCCCGGATGTATCAGATTATGAATATTCCATTGATTCAGGAGCCCTTTGGACAACCTGCTTCCAAAAACCGATTGTAAACCCCGGATCCGCTACGCTGATGCTCCGGCTAAAAGCATCAAACCAGAACTTTAAAAGCGATGTTCTTTTCTTTGATATTGGTACCGGGGTACTGGCTTTCAGTCCTAACAGCTTCACAGCTTTCCCAAACCCTTTCTCAGACGTGCTGAGTCTGCAAGGTGCTCCGGAAGGTTCTGTATTCACGATATTTTCCTCAGAGGGCCGTGCTGTTAAAAGCGGGGTAATAAGCAGCGCTCAAACCGTATTAAATACGGAAGACCTGAAGGCAGGATTTTATATTCTTAATTTAAGTGCGGGAAACTTTGATACAAATATCAAACTGATAAGAAAGTAAGCCTTACTTCATTCCTTTCCGTTCTCTCCACATCTGGTTAAAGCTTTTAGGCGCCACCTGCGGCATATCCCTTCTGTCTCCCCATTGTTTCTTAAAGAATTGTTTTATCATGAAATTTTTCAGCTTTGCCCCGCCCTTATCCATCTTGCTGCGTTTCAGCATTGCCCCCTTCCAGAAAAACCATACCCAGTTTTCGGTTTTGGACGTATGGCCTTTTTTAACAGCATCGCTCCTGTTCAACAGCAGCAACTGATGAATATCAATCTTCACGGGGCAAACGTCAGTGCATTTACCGCAAAGTGTGGATGCAAAACTCAGGTGCTTGAATTCGTCAATACCCCTTAAATAAGGAGTGATTACTGATCCGATAGGGCCGCTATAGGTTGTTCCGTAGGTGTGGCCGCCAACAGTCTGGTAAACCGGGCAGGCATTGAGGCATGCACCGCAGCGGATACATGAAAGCGCCCTTCGCTGTTCTGTTTCCGCCAGCAGGTTTGTCCTGCCGTTATCAAGGAGGATCACATACATTTCTTCCGGGCCATCTGTTTCCCCGGCCTGCTTTGGCCCGCTGTAAATGGTATTATACACCGTCATGTTCTGTCCTGTGCCATGGGTGGCCAGCAAGGGCCAGAAAAGGTCAAGATCAGCCATGGAAGGGATTATTTTTTCGAGTCCGACTATCACTATCTGGATCTTCGGAAAAGCCATTGACATCAATCCGTTTCCTTCATTCTCTGAAACGGCAACAGCTCCCGCATCCGCTATAAGGAAATTTCCACCACTTACCCCGACTTCGGCTTTGCTGTATCTTTCCCGCAACTGGAGCCTTACATAGTTTGTGATCTGTTCCGATGTCCAGTCAAGCGGTGTCCCCTTTTTCTCATTAAAGGTTTTTGCCACATCCTCTTTGGAAAGGTGCATGGCTGGCGTTACAATATGGTATGGAGGCTCCTTTCTGAGCTGGACTATATATTCGCCAAGATCCGTTTCAATGCTTTCTATGCCGTTCTTTTCAAGTTCCTGGTTAAAGTTTACCTCTTCCGTGGTCATTGATTTTGCCTTCACCACTGTTTTGGTATTTGCTTTTTTCATGATCTGAACGGACTCCCGCAGTGCCTCTTCAGCATCCTGTGCCCAGATTACCTTTCCACCCCGCTTGATAAACGCGGCCTCAAATTCCACCAGGTATTTTTCAAGATTGTCAATTGATTTCTGCTTTATTGCTGCGGCCCTTGTCTTTGCAAGCTCAAGGTTCGAGAACTGTTCTTTTCCGACAACAACTTTTTTGTCGTACTGGGCTATGTTATAACTGATCGTTTTACGGTGTTCAATATCAAAAGCCTTCTTCTCCGATGCTTCTAAAAATAATTCGAGTTCTTTCGACATTTTAGTTAGTTGTTGCTTTAGTTATCTGACCTACTTTTTATTCGAATCTACTTTAATCCGTTCGTTCCTGTTCGCCACTTCCCATGCCGTAAAGAATACCAGCCTGGTGATTTTTTCCATCTTGGCAAAATCTATTTTTTCTACTTCATCCGTTTCTTTATGGTAGTCCGCGTGTACACCGTTGAAGTAAAAAATAACAGGAATTCCATTTTTAGCGAAATTATAGTGGTCGGAACGATAGTAGAAACGGTTCTTGTCTTTTTCGTCATTATAGGTATAATCCAGCTCGAGATTGGTATAGGTGCTGTTCGCCTTTTCGCTGATCGCATGAAGTTCTGAGCTCAGCTTATCTGAGCCGATCAGGTAAATGTAGTTCGGGTTACCGCTGTGTCTTTCATCCAGGCGGCCGATCATGTCAATATTAAGGTCGCAAACCGTATTTTCCAGCGGGTACTCTGGATGATCAACATAATAAGATGATCCCAGGAGGCCTTTTTCCTCACCTGAAACAGTCATAAAAAGCATACTCCTTCTGGGCCCTTTTCCATCCTTTTTCGCCTGCGCAAAAACTTTGGCAAGCTCAATCACCGCAACGGTCCCCGAACCGTCATCATCCGCCCCGTTGTAAACAACGTTTTCATCTTTTCCCAGGTGGTCATAATGCGCAGTAATCACCACCACTTCATTTTTCAGGTCGCTGCCCTCCACAAATCCAAGGACATTCTCGGTCATTAGTTTCTGTGCGGTATTAATCACATTTATTGTCACTTCCCTTTTGAGCTCCAGGTTTAATGAAGCTCCGCTCCCGGAGATTTTGTTCTTTATCTTTTCGACAGAATTCTTTTTCAGGATCTGATCAGCCATTTCTTTTGAAACATAAATTACCGGCATCTGGCGTCCCTGGTTATTCTTTACCATAGCCGGCTTTTCCAGCCGGTGCTTATTAACCGCCATTTCTTTTTCAATGTCATCAACAACAATTAAAAGGGCCAGTGCGCCTTTTTCTCTGATTTTCTCTGATTTCGTTTTATAATAGGTGCTCCAAAGCGAAGGCGATTTTTTCCCTGTAATTAAGGATATAGAGTCTTTAGAGTATGGCTCTCCGCCCAGGACCATCACGATCTTATCTTTAATGTCGGTCCTGTAATCATTATACTTCTCTTCTTCTATGCCATAACCAAGAAAAACAACAGTGGCTGATGTGGTCTTCTGCTCCGTAAGGCCCGGGAAATTGTAGAAATCCTTGTTGCCTTTGAATTTTTTCCCGTTAACCGTAATATCGGCAGGGGCCGGGAGAATTACATTTACGGGAAACTCCTGGTAATACGAGTTTTCCTTATAGGGGGGTATCCCGGATTCTTTAAAACGGGCCGCAATATATTCAGCTGCCATTTTCTGCCCTTTTTTCCCCGTTTCCCGGCCTTCATATTCATCAGAAGCGAGAATATGCAGATTTTTGCTCATCCCTCCTGCAGTCACATTTAATGAGTACCTGGCGGCTGTTGAATCCTTTTGGGAATAAATGCTTAAAGGAAATAGTATGGTAAAAAGGAGGGTATATTTAGGAAACATTCGTTATTAATTTCGGGGATCAGCAATTTTCAGAGATTTTCTTTACGCGGTCAGTATGCCTTCCTCCTTCAAAAGAGGTGGAAAAGAACTTATCCAGGCATTTCCTGGCTTCTTCTTCCGAAATATACCGGGCCGGCAGCGTGAGAATATTGGCATCATTATGCTGGCGGGCGAGTTCTGCTATCTCTGCCGACCAGCAGAGAGCCGAACGGATTCCTTTGTGTTTGTTCGCGGTCATGTTAATACCATTTCCACTGCCGCACATCAGTAAACCAAAATCTGATTCTTTCGTTTCTACTGAAATTGCAACGGGGTGAGCAAAATCCGGATAATCCGCTCTTTCTTCCGAATAACATCCGAAATCCTCAATTTTAAACCCTTTCGATTCTAAATAAGGCTTTAATTTCTCTTTTAATTCAAAAGCTGCATGATCACATCCGATTGCTATTTTCATCTTAATTCAATATAAGTTGGCACGAAGTTTTAAAATCGTAACTTTTAATCCCGTCACGTTCAGTCTATTGTCTTCTTTATTATAAAATTTCACCTCGGAAGTCCGGTACTTCCCTCTTCAAATACCAGTAATTAACAGCTTTTCACCCTTTTCAACACGTTTGTAAAGTTCAAGAATAAAGTGCTGATAATTAACCCCCTATTTTAAATCTTATTAACACAGTTTCTGTTGATAAGAATGTTTTATGTGTTAAAAGTGTGGAATTTTTTCCTTGTTTTATTGCATAAGCATTCGCCATGTAATTATTTTCCATTAATACATCATAAATTTATAAGACTTTCACACATAAACATTAACAGTATTATTACACAATTAACAGTAAATTTGCAGAATATTTGTTATATTAAAACGTTACTAACAGTATGTTGATTAATAGGGAAATTTCTCTTTATCAGCCTATTATAAAACTTAGTATGCTTAAAACATGTTAATTGATTCTTAATAACTGAAATAACAATCAATTGGGGAATTTTTTATACAGTACACTAACAGACCAATAACAACAACATTTTTATTTAAATTTTAAATATTTTATATTATTATTAATATGAGTGACGATTTGCTCACAAAAGGTTTTGTTGATGTTCCGTTGGATTTTTCGCTAGATTTGTTCTCAGAAATTCAGAAACTCAAAAAACAAAAAAATGCGATCATTCTTGCCCATTATTACCAGGATGCAGATATCCAGGATATTGCCGATTACATTGGGGATAGCCTGGGATTATCCCAGGAAGCGGCAAGGACAGATGCAGATATTATTGTTTTTGCAGGAGTGCATTTCATGGCGGAAACAGCCAAGATCCTCTGCCCGGATAAAAAAGTACTCCTTCCCGACCTTCGTGCCGGCTGCTCACTTGCTGATTCCTGTCCCGCAGATAAATTTGCGGAGTTTAAAAAGCAATACCCTGATCACCTTGTAATTTCTTATATAAACTGTACAGCAGAATTAAAAACTCTTACTGATATCGTTTGTACTTCTACAAATGCCGTTCAGATCGTAGAGAGCCTTCCAAAGGACCAAAAGATCATTTTTGCCCCGGATAAGAATCTGGGAGCTTATATCCGTAAAAAAACCGGCCGTGATATGGTCTTATGGGATGGGGCATGCATGGTCCATGAGATTTTTTCCCTTGAAAAAATAATCAGGCTAAAGGAACAGCATCCCCGGGCTAAATTACTGGCTCATCCCGAATGTGAGGCTGCATTGCTTGACGCAGCGGATTATATCGGAAGCACAACCGGTATATTAAACTATGCGGGGAAATCAGATGCCAATGAATTTATTGTGGCCACAGAAGCGGGTATTATACACCAGATGCAGAAAAAACACCCGGGAAAGGTATTTATACCCGCTCCACCGAACAATTCCTGTGCCTGTAATGATTGCCCGCACATGAAGCTAAACACCCTTGAAAAGCTTTATAATTGCCTTAAGTATGAGTTACCGGAAATTATACTCTCCCCGGAATTAATTGAACAGGCTAAAAAACCTATAATTAGAATGCTTGATTTATCTGCTAAAATGGGATTGTAATGAAAAAATTCATATTATTTATATTCATAGGTCTTAGTAGCTCAATTATTAAAAGTCAGATAATATGTGGTCAGAATGGAATTGGAATTCAATTTTATGATTTTGTACCGGATACTAATCTAACTGCAATTAGTGGTGGAAGTGCGGGAAATCATTTTGCATGTTTTTTAGATTTAAACAGAGATGCTATAAATGATTTTAAAATAGATCTTGTTCGTATATACAATCCTGGGGGTGGTAGCAGGGTTTCGAAAATAGAATGTTTAAATAATAATTCTGTTGTTATAGATTCTGCAGGAGGATATGTAAGTGTTTTAATGAACGGAATGAATATAAATTCTTCAAATTTTTGGTCTTTACCCGGTGCCACTGTTAACATGGAATCATATTGCTATTATTCAATGAGTGGTACAACTTATTATAGTGGCGACTGGAGTTATATTAATGACGCTTATGCAGGTGTAAGGATTATTACTGTATCAGACACGGTGATTGGATATATCCATATGGCTACATACCATCCAATGGGCAGCATAAAAATTATGGATTATGGAATTACATATAGTATATTAACTGATACTTTGATATTAACTGACACTATTGTAAATTCTGACACAAGCGAAATTAGTGATACTGTCTCAGGAATTTTTAATAGTATTTCAAAAAAATTTAAAATTTCTCCATGTCCTTTTAATGAAAACCTTACTATTAGATCTACGGATTTTAATGAAACTAATTTAATCCTTAGGTCATTAGGTGGAGAAACATTACTAGAAAAGAATTTCTCCGGAACCATCTCTATTGATACACGAGATTTAAAACAAGGCCTTTATTTCTATGAATTAAGATCGGGCAGAGAAAAGCAATATGGTAAATTGATAAAATCTGAACCTTAAGTCTCTCTGAAACCATTATTTAAATTATTATATACAATTCACTACTTTTGCAGAATTTTTTAGTAAATACAGAATGTTTAAAGAATATGATATAATTGTTGTCGGAGCCGGCCATGCCGGTTGTGAAGCTGCTGCTGCTGCTGCAAATATGGGTTCTTCCACCCTGTTGATCACTATGAATATGCAGACGATTGCCCAGATGAGCTGTAATCCTGCCATGGGAGGAATAGCTAAAGGTCAGATTGTCAGGGAGATAGACGCTTTAGGTGGTTATTCCGGAATTGTAACAGATAGAACCGCGGTTCAATTCCGTATGCTGAACCGATCAAAAGGTCCCGCAATGTGGAGTCCCCGCGCTCAGAGTGACCGGCACCGTTTTGCTGAAGAATGGAGAATGATGCTGGAAAATACACCAAACCTGGATTTCTGGCAGGATATGGTAAAAGGGATTATTATAGAGCATGGAAAATTGTGCGGTGTTGTAACAGGCATGGATGTAGAAATACGATGTAAAGCCGTGGTGTTGACGAACGGAACCTTTCTTAACGGGGTTATTCATCTTGGAGAAAAACAATTCGGTGGCGGTCGTGCCGGTGAAAAATCTTCTACCGGGATTACAGAGCAATTATTGCAATTAGGATTTGAAGCCGGTAGAATGAAAACAGGGACCCCTCCCCGTGTTGATGGAAGATCACTGGATTATTCTAAAATGGAAGTTCAGCATGGAGATGAAAACCCGGATAGGTTTTCTTACCTGGATGTTGAACAGTTTGAATTCAGGAAAAAAAAGACAGACGCATTCGCAAACGGACCCGAAGGTCAGATGCCATGCTATATAACTTATACGAATGAAGAAGTCCATGAGATCCTGAAGACCGGTTTTGAAAAATCACCGATGTTCACAGGAAGGATCCAGGGATTAGGTCCAAGATATTGTCCAAGTATTGAAGATAAAATAACTCGTTTTTCCGAGAGAGACCGTCACCAGGTTTTCGTTGAACCGGAAGGGTGGAATACAGTTGAGATCTATGTAAATGGATTCTCTACTTCCCTTCCCGAAGATGTTCAGTACAAAGCATTGAAAAAGATTCCGGGATTTGAGAATGTAAAAATGTTTCGTCCTGGATATGCAATAGAATACGATTACTTTCCGCCTCAGCAATTAGCGCTCACACTGGAAACAAAGTTGGTTGAGAATTTATATTTTGCGGGTCAGATAAACGGGACAACAGGATACGAAGAAGCTGCATGCCAGGGCTTGATGGCCGGTATAAATGCACACCAGAAAATCAATAAAAGGGACCCGTTTATTCTCCAGAGATCTGAGGCTTATATTGGAGTTTTAATAGATGACCTTGTTACTAAGGGTACCGAAGAACCTTACCGTATGTTTACTTCCCGTGCCGAATATAGAATTTTGTTACGACAGGATAATGCGGACGTACGTCTTACTCCTAAATCTCATGAGCTGGGATTAGCATCTAATGAAAGACTGGAGAGGGTGAATAAGAAGATTAAAGGCGTTAATGAAATAATCAGCTTCTTTAAAAAAGAAAGTATTGAACCTTCAGAAATCAATCAGGCTTTAGAAGCGATTGGCTCCTCACCTGTTACTCAGAAAGTAAAAATGTTTGGCATTCTCACCAGGCCAACCATAACCCTTTTAGATTTTGCTTTGCATTCAGAGAGAGTAAAGTCCTTTATATCTAATTATGGTATGGAGTGTATTGAGCAGGCCGAAATCTTAATGAAATACGAAGGATACATTTCAAAGGAGCATGAGCTTGCCGATAAGCAAATTAAGTTAGAGGACCTGGTTCTTCACGATGATTTCGATTACAAAAGATTAACCTCCTTGTCTGCAGAAGCCAGGGAAAAGCTTACTAAAATAAGACCACGAACAATAGGACAAGCCTCCCGGATCTCAGGGATTACCCCGTCTGACATATCAATTTTAATGATCTACCTGGGACGATAGTTCCACGTGAAACACTATATAATAGAATAATAAAGTTCCACGTGGAACAATGAAATATGGATCAATTATCAAATTGCCCGGTTTGTAACTTTAATCAATTCTCACCGTTCTTAGCGTGTAAAGATAATACTGTTTCACGTGAAACATTTCAGATTGTTTCATGCAATTCCTGTGGATTTAAATTTACCAACCCACGACCTGAAAATAATCAGTTAGGCAAATATTATAAGTCTGAAGAATATGTTTCCCATTCCAACACTAAAAAGGGGTTTATTAATTCTACTTATCAAACAGTCAGAAAATATACACTGTTAAAAAAGCTTCAACTGATTTCAAAGTATTTTAAAACCGGAAGGATTCTTGATATTGGTTGTGGAACGGGAGAATTTTTAAACACTTGTAAAAGTGCTAAATGGCAGACATTAGGAATAGAACCTGATGACGATGCCAGGCAAATGGCAATAAGGAATTATGCTTTAGATGTCCGCAAGGAATCAGATCTTGTCCTCTTGGAAAATGAGTCATTTGATATTATATCGATGTGGCACGTATTGGAGCATGTGCCAAATCTTAACGAAAGAGTAGAGGAGTTAAAGCGCCTCATTAAGCCGAAGGGAATAATTATTATAGCCGTTCCGAATTGTGATTCTCTTGATGCAAAACTTTATAAAGAAAATTGGGCGGCCTACGATGTTCCCCGACATCTTTATCATTTTACTCCCAAGGATATAGACACATTATTCAGGAATCATGGATTAAAAATGTTCCGAATACTTCCAATGATTTTCGATTCATTTTATGTTTCATTATTAAGTGAGAAAATAACTTCAGGAAAAGCAAATATAATTAAAGCTGTTTGGAATGGATTCCGGTCAAATATTTATGCACTTAAATCCGGTAAGACCTCTTCAAGCCAAATATATTTAATACGAAAGTAATTTCTGTATTTATCCTCTTGTTCGGAAAGTAGGAATGAATACTCAAAGCACCTTATCTTCCTGAAATTACACTCCTATACTCCCTAAGACCTGTGGTAAGACATGAAGAAACAATAATTAAATTAAGGACTGAATTAATATCGCACCTTTAAATATAAACTTAATTATATCTTTTAAAGTCTGTTTCACGTGGAACAGGATTTAATCTCTCCCGAAATATACTTTGGATATTGAAGCGTAACTAATGAAATATAGCCGTGAATTTTGATATTTGCGACTGATTAAAATATCAGGTAATATTTTATGATCCTTATGATCTTAAAAAGCAAATTAAGGACAGATCTCACCTTGAGAAAGATATATATATATTCTATCCTATGCATAGGAGTTACGAATCTTAATACAGAGTAATGAGTATATTAGCAGTTCCAATAATAAACCATCCTAACTCAGAATGAATATCTGTATTCTGTTTCACGTGAAACAGGGTTTATATTTTAAATATTTATTTTTATTCTGTTTTATTATTCGGCCGAATTGAACATTCATATGTTTTACTTATAATTAAACGGACTTGATTCTGAACTTACCAAGAGTTTATGTGCTAATTCTATCCCTGATTTCTTTTCAATTATAAATTCCTTAAAACCACAAAGTCCGACCATAAATAAGGCTCTGTATAAGGCTAAGAGCTCTTTAAAGCACTACACCATTCCCAGTGCCTATAAAACGTCTAAAGACGTCCAAAAACGGGCTGCCCGGAAACTCTTTAACAACGCCAGTTATAGGGCTTTTCCCTACATTTTCACGACAAATGCCTAAAATTGCCTCTTTTGAAAACCAAGCTTAAGAACAACCTGCTAAGAAAGTTTGCTACTTTTGGACCTTCTAAATTCAAAAAGATGAAAGGATTTTGGACTATTGTTTTGTTGGTGCTCTCAAACACCTTTATGACTTTTGCGTGGTATGGACACCTGAAATTCAAGGAGATGAGGTGGTTTGAAAACCTCGGGCTCATATCTATCGTGCTGATAAGCTGGGGAATCGCTCTCTTTGAATACTTCTTCCAGGTTCCCGCCAACAGGATTGGGTTCCGTGAAAATGGCGGTCCATTCAGCCTTGTAGAGCTTAAAGTCCTGCAGGAAGTGATTACGCTGATAGTGTTTGTGGGATTCACGCTGATATTCTTTAAAAACGAAACGTTAAGATGGAATCATGCAGTAGGCTTTATTTTCCTGATATTAGCCGTTTATTTTATTTTTAAGAAATAGCACTATGGATATCTCCTACATTCTAAATCACTTAGGCGAAGAGCGCGATGAATACTATGGTTCCGTGGCTCCACCTGTATTTCAGACAACAAATTTCTGCTTCAAAACTGTTTCTGAAATGCGCGGAAAATTAACCCGCGAACTTGAAACCCCGTTTTATACAAGAGGATATAATCCAACAGTAGCAACACTTCGAAAGAAAGTAGCTGCACTGGAAAAAGCGGAGGATGCACTTGTCTTCTCCAGTGGCAGCGCAGCGGTAGCTGCAGCTGTAATGAGTGTTGTGAAGGGCGGTGACCATGTTGTATGTGTTCAAAAACCGTATAGCTGGACAGGGAATCTTCTCACAAAATACCTCTCAAAATACGGAGTTACAACTACATTTGTTGATGGGAGAGAGCCGGAAAATTTTGAAAAAGCAATCCTCCCTTCGACCAGGCTTATCTACCTGGAAAGCCCGAATTCATTAACCTTTGAAATGCAGGATATTGAAGCGGTAACCAAAATGGCGAGGGAGAAAGGGATTGTGGTGGTGGTTGATAACAGCTATAACTCACCAATTAACCAAAACCCGATCATATTGGGGGCCGACCTGGTCCTGCACTCCGGGAGCAAGTACCTGAACGGTCACAGCGATGTGGTTTGCGGTGTGGTTTGCGGGAGCAGGGACAGGATCATGAAAATGATGGCTGAAGAATACATGACTATCGGGAGCTGTATATCTCCCCATGATGCTGCCCTTGTCTTACGCGGTTTAAGAACAATTGAGCTTCGGGTTAACCAAAGTGCCGCGAGCGCTAAAAAAGTAGCGCATTTCCTCGAAAACCACCCTAAAATAAAACAATTACATTACCCTTTCTCTGCCAGTAATCCACAATTGCCGCTGGCAGTAAAGCAGATGAAGCAGGGAGGAGGACTGTTATCCATAGTTCTCAATGCTGAAAATGAGGCCGGAGTGGAGCGTTTTTGTGACAGCCTGGAGCGCTTTACAATGGCAACTTCTTGGGGTGGTTATGAATCCCTCATTTTCCCGCTGTGCGCATTGGCCGCCAGCAAGAGTTTTGAAAATCCGCTGCCGTGGAACATGGTTCGCTTATATGTGGGGCTGGAAGATCCTGAGCTGCTGATTGGAGACCTGGACCAGGCTTTAAATAAGATCTAGCGGTTCAATTCAGCTTGTAAAAAGGTTCTTTCAGGGAAATGACCGGCTGGTTGGTCTGCCGGTCTGTTCGTTTGTATAACGCAGCCCCCCAAACGATATCCGGGTCTTCTTTGATTTTATTGATCACCATTTTCATGTCATCAAAAGTGAGGATCTCCAGCGCTTCGGTGAGAGTGAACCACTTAATGTCACCACAACCTGCAGGCACCCTCAGGGATCCGGAAACATAAGAGGCGCTGTAATACTGCATAACAGCTAATTTTTTTTGGTCCTCGTATTCCACGGTGAACAGTGCAGAAAGTTTAGGGTTGCTGATCTTTATTCCATCTTCTGCGGCAAGTGTATCGACAAATTTATCTATAGTGTATGGCGCAGAGTACCTGGCGCCAGGCACTTCCCAGGTATTGCCCCATTTTAAAAGCAGGATCTTGCCTTCCGCATTCGTAATATGCAATTTTATATACGTGTAGTTATCTGTGTTCTTTTCTTTTTTTTGAGAAAAGGCATTCAGGGAAACAAGAAAACATAAAATGACAAGGACCCGTGATTTCATAAAATTTTTCTGAAAGATAAAAAATATTAGCGATTATTTGATCTTGACTTTCCTGACCAGCTTCTTTTTTGAGCAGGACGTGCAGTACCTTCACGGGGCTTCTGCCCAGAGTGGCTGCTCCTCCTGTTTTGTTGCGGAGCGGCCTTCACGGGATTGTGGTCCATTAAAGGGTAAGGATGATTGTCAATAACCGGTATCTTCTTCGAAATTAGCTTTTCAATATCTTTCAGGTAGGCTTTTTCCTCTGCGTCACAGAAGGAGAATGCTGTTCCGTTTGCGCCAGCACGGCCGGTCCTTCCGATCCTGTGGACATAAGTCTCAGCAATGTTGGAAATATCGTAATTGATTACGTATTCCAGTTCGTCAACATCGATTCCGCGTGCTGCAATGTCGGTAGCAACAAGTACTCTGATTGTCTGGTCCTTAAAGCCATTGAGGGCTCGCTGGCGGGCATTCTGGCTTTTATTGCCATGAATAGCTTCTGCCTTGATATTGCTTTTCACAAGTATCTTTTGCACTTTATCCGCACCGTGTTTCGTCCTGGTGAAAACAAGTGCAGTCTTGATATCCTTGTTTTTTAAGATGTCAACAAGCAATGCATTTTTATTTCCTTTATCTACAAAGTAGATAAACTGCTTGATCGTATCCGCAGTGGATGAAACCGGTGTTACTTCTACTTTAGACGGGTTATGAAGAATTGAATTTGCAAGCTTCACGATTTCCGGCGGCATTGTTGCAGAAAAGAAAAGCGATTGTCTTTTTTTAGGCAAAGCAAGCAGGAGTTTTTTTACGTCATGAATAAAACCCATGTCGAGCATACGATCAGCCTCATCCAGTACAAAGATCTCAATATCGCTGAGAGAAATATGCCTTTGATTCATCAGGTCCAGAAGCCTGCCTGGTGTTGCCACAAGGATATCAACGCCATTTTGAAGGGCATTTGTCTGAGGGTTCTGGTTCACCCCGCCAAATATTACAGTACATTTCAGCCCGGTGTGACGGCCATAGTTATTAAAGCTTTCCCCGATCTGGATCGCAAGCTCACGAGTAGGAGTCACAATAAGGCTCCTGATCTTTCTTTTTTTGTCGTACGATTTATTTGCGCTTAAAAGCTGAATAATAGGGATTGCGAAAGCTGCTGTTTTACCGGTCCCGGTTTGTGCGCAGCCTAAGAGGTCAGTACCCTCCAAAACGATTGGAATTGCCTGTGCCTGTATTGGTGTTGGTGTTGTGTAGCCTTCCTCTTTTAATGATTTAAGAATAGGCTCAATAATGTTTAATGATTGAAATTGCATTTAGAAATTTGATTTTTAAGCGGGAAGTTTTTGGATAGAAAAATATTCCGGAGTGATTAATATTTCACAAAGATACGCTAAATAAATGGATTTCGGGGCATTCACCCTGGCGCAGCCAAAGTCAGCAGTAAAAAAGATCTTCAGAGTGCAGCAACTTTAAGTTTCTTTCCCGGGATCAAGCTGGATTTAGCATCCAAACCATTCAAACGTTTTAGTTCTTCAACAGTTGTGTTATTCGCTTTTGCGATCTTAAAAAGTGAATCCCCCTTTTTGATCGTGTAATATTTAAATTTCGCAGCAGGGCCGGTTTCTTTTGATGCAGCAGCTACTGCAGCAGTCTTATCGTTTTTTTTCTGATACAGGTAGATCGTCAGCTTTTTCCCGGGCTTAACGGTGGTTGTTTTAATGCCGTTCCACTGTTTCAGTTCAGCAACAGTACAACCATAACGTTTCGCGATAGTGCTCAGATGTTCACCGCTCCGGACAGTGTGTATTTTCGTTACTTCCTGCGAAGCAAGCACGTCACGGCTGGTGAGTGAATCCCCCTTAATGTTATAGATTGAGCTTTCGTTATTAACGAATGTGCCTATTTTATTTGCCGGAAGCGCCAGGTAACTTAATTCTTCCGGGATTACCGGCACCACATTTTTCTTATAGCTGGGGTTTAGATACTGAAGGTCTTCAATGGGGATGTCGAGAACTGAAGACAATTGGGAAAACGAGATCTGTTTTTTAATGTTCACGGTATCCACCGCAAGAAATGTTTTTTTGGGGATGGCTGAATACATGTTGTGTTCAGCAGTATAATTCATAACATAATTAACGGCTATAAATGCAGGCACATAACCCTGCGTTTCTTTCGGGAGAAAAGGGCGGATCTCCCAGTATGTTTTTTTTCCACCACTCCTGCGGATGGCGCGGTTAACTGTACCCGGGCCGCCATTGTAAGCAGCAAGCACCATCTGCCAGTCGCCAAAAAGACCGTAGAGGTATTTAAAATATTCACAGGCCGCAATGGTTGATTTGTAAGGATCGCAGCGCTCATCGATGTAAGAAGACACCTTAAGCCCGTACATTTTTCCGGTAGGGTACATGAACTGCCAGAGGCCCGTTGCGCCCACGCGGCTCTTTGCAAGAGGGTTCAACGCAGATTCACATATTGCAAGATACTTTAGTTCCAGGGGAAGGTTATATTTATCAAGCTGTTGCTCAAACAGCGGGAAATATAATTGCGACAGCGCCATCATCCTCGATACGAGCTCACGCTTACGCATGGTGTACATTTCTATATATCCTTTTACTACGGGATTATACTGGAGGTCGAATGGGGAGGCTGCGTCTATTCTTTCAAGCCGCGCGGCATAGGTAGCTTCATCATAGCGCGGTACGGAATCTTTCGGAAACTGGTACTTTGGGTTTTTGGAATAGATGACCTTTCCGTATCCTTTTTCAAAAAGGTCAAGCTTATAAAGGCTGTCAAGGACAGAAGCGATGGGGTCATCCTGCATTTGTGTGCCTGGCTGGGAGGCCGGTACCTGGGCAGCTGCCGGTAATGCACAGCCTAACATGAAAATTAAAAATGCACTGATTAAACTTTTAGATCCCGTCATATCGAATAATTAACCGCCATGCACAAACTTAACAATGATAGTTTAAAGAAACAAGAAGATTAGACGAGTTAAGGTTTTTTACCTGAGAATATGAGGAGCAAAGGAGCGTATGATTTGGCGTGTGAGGTGGCTATTTTTGGCGGAGTCGAGAACCAGCTTTGGATTAGACCCTAGAATCAAATGCGGTCACACTTTCCCCGGCTCGAAATGACAGTACGCATGATGATAAAAAAACAAATCAATGTTTTTCAAGGACCTCTTTTGAGAAAGCCATCAATTCTCCATCTGCGAAAGCTTTACCGGTGAATTGGATTCCAAATGGAAGCCCGTTGGAATGTTTGCCCGCAGGGATTGAAATAGCAGGATGTCCCGTGATATTAGCCAGGACAGTAAAGATATCTTCAAGATACATCGCGATAGGGTCCGCGCCTTTCTGCCCGAATTCAAAAGCCGTTCCGGGTGTAGTAGGAGAGAGGATCAGGTCATGGCCGGCAAAGATCTCGTTTACTTTGTTCCGGAGCATCTGCCTTACCCGCTGGCCTTTTGAGTAGTAAGCATCATAATAGCCCGCGCTAAGCACAAAGGTCCCGAGCATGATCCTGCGCTTCACTTCTTGGCCAAAGCCTTCTGAGCGGGATTTTTTATAGGTAGATTCGAGGTCAAAAGCATTCGGGCTCCTGTACCCGAAGTTGATCCCGTCAAAACGTGCAAGATTGGAAGAAGCCTCTGCTGTGGTTAACACATAATACGTAGGGACAAGGAATTCAAGATAAGGGAATTCAACGGCTTCTACCGAGTGGCCGTCCGCTTTAAGTTTACCGATGATCTCATTGATCCTGGCTTTAATTTCAGGGTTAAGGCCTGGGTTTTCAAGACAATCACGCAGGTAGGCGATCTTAAGTTTTTTTCCGTTTCCGCCAAGCTCTTTTGAATATGGAGAAACGGGTTTCTGTGATGCGGTGCTGTCGTAATCATCTGCCCCCGCTATTACTTCCATGATAAGGGCCGCATCTTCCACATTCATCGTAAGGGGCCCGATCTGGTCAAATGAGGATGCGTAGGCGATTGCGCCATGACGTGAAACCCTTCCGTATGTAGGCTTAAAACCAACAACCCCGCAGAAAGAGGCCGGCTGACGAATGGATCCGCCTGTGTCCGTGCCCAAGGCAGCAAGGCACATTCCCGCTGCAACTGCTGCTGCTGAGCCCCCTGAAGAACCTCCGGGAACACACTTCGGATTATGTGGATTCTTGGTATTTCCGAAAGCGGAATTTTCATTGGAGCTTCCCATTGCGAACTCATCGCAATTGGTTCTCCCGATAATGATCGCATCTTCTGCAAGAAGCCTTTCAACAACGGTGGCGCTGTAAAGGGATTCGAACTTCCCCAGGATCCTGGAAGAAGCTGATACCTGGTGACCTTTATAACAGATGTTGTCCTTTAAAGCAATAACAAGACCCGCAAGCTTTCCGGCGGTTTTGTCCTTTATTTTTTTATCAACCTCTTCAGCTTTCTTTAAAGCAGAAGCTTCAAAAATTTCAAGGAAAATATTAAGCTCCCCATTCTTTTCCTGTATGCACCTAAGGTATTCATTGGTCAATCCTACACAGGTAAGTGTGTTGTTTTCAAGGTCAGTCCGGATCAGCGAAAGGGAGTTGTATGTTTTCACAGGAAAGGTTAATCGATAATTAGTACAGACAAAAATTAACAGCCATAGTATAAAAACAAAAACCCCCTTTATGAAGGAGGTGTTGCTTTATGGAATTCTTTAGATCAATCTTTTTTTTCTGTTGAAGGCGTTTCTCCTTCAGCTTTGGAAGCGTCCTTGAATTCTTTAACGCCTTTTCCTAATCCTTTCATTAATTCAGGGATCTTTTTACCGCCAAAAAGCAATAGAACAATTACAAGGATAATTATCATTTCAGAGGCACCAAGGCCCATAAACAACATGATACTGTTTAACATTGTGTGGTGTTTTTAAGAATAATGAGGCAAAGATAAGAAATTAATGCTTAATAAACCTTAAACACGCCTAATTGCTTTTGAAAATCCAGCTTTCGGGATTTAATTTGGTCTGTCCTTTCCAGATCTGGAACTGGAGCACGGTTTTGTTTTCTTCATCATCGTAAAGGATGGATCCGAGGTTTTGTTTGGTAGTTACCTTATCACCTGTTTTTACATAAACATCCTTCAGGTTGGCGTAGATGGTCAGGTATTCGCCATGCCTTACTAGCACAAACTCCCCGGCACCTGGCATATTCCCAATAGCTTTCACTTCTCCGTCAAACACGGCCCTTGCAAGTGAACCGGTATTGGTTGTGATATCAACACCATTGTTGTTGATCTCGATGTCAGGCATAAGAGGGTGTGGATGCACACCGAAGTGTTCACTGATGATTCCTTTGGCAACAGGCCAGGGAAGCTTCGCTTTATTGCTGGCGAAAGAATTGGAAAGCTGCTGTGTTTCCGGGGTAAGCACGATTTTCTGAGGTTTGGGCTTGTTCTCGGTCACGGCTTCTTTTTGTGCTTTTTCAAGCTCTTTCTGGATAGCACGCTGGATCGCCTGCTGCAGATTGTTGGCATCCTTCTTTTTCTTCTCCAGGTCTTTTTTCAGCTTGCTTTCCTGGGTTTGTAACTGTGAGAACACCTGTTCCTTTTCCCCTTTTTCCGAAGCGAGATTTTGTTTTTCTGCGACTTCACCCGTAAGCAGAACACGCTTATCAGATTTTTTTGCTTCAAGGTCCTGTACCTTCTGGTTGAGAGATTTCCGGGTATTTGTGATTTTTTCGGCCTGGTGGTGCCTGAACTCGCTGTATTGCTGAAGATATTTGAGACGCATATATGCCTGCTCAAAATCTTTGGAGGCAAAAATAAACACCAGCCTGTTATATCCGTCCTGGTTTTTGTATGCGTAATAGATCATCTTCGCATACTCCGCTTTCAGCTTGGTAAGATCATTCTGGAGGCCTTTTATGGATTCATTGTTTTCACGGATCTCTTTGTCAAGCAGGTAGATCTGGCTGTTGATGTTGGCGATCAGCTCTTCACGTTGCGAGATCTTCTTATTCAGTGCAACCAGCTCGGTAAGCGAACGTTTTTTGTTCTTCTTTGTTTCTGCCAGCAGCTGGTTGGTATAGTCAATCTCTTTCTGGATCTGTTTCTTTTTGTTCTCGAGGTCCTTTTTGCTTTGTTTTTGGGCGAACGCATCCACGGTGCCGGTCAGGATGAGGCACAACAACAGAAAGAAAAAAGGAATATGATTACTTCCCTTTATAGATGATCTGTTCATAGTTATCAGGTATTTTGAAAGGGAAGCTTTGTTCCTCATCCAAGGTTACCTTTGAGTAAATTAAGTCAATAGTAACGTTCTTCTGTGCCTTGATGGCATAGTTTATTTTCTGCGGGAAGAATTGCCCGTGCTCCACCCCTGTAAAATCGCCAAAGCGTGCATCAAAGCTCCTGTCGGGGTTGAATTCATAGAACAGAATCCTTGAGATCTTAAAGTTCTCGGGGGCCAGGAAAATGCTCTGGGCCGGCTCTTTCAATTCTTTTCCGCGTTCCACTTTTCTCCGTTTGAACTTGCGCACTGTTCCCAGGGTGTACTGGCAGTCATCCACACCGGGTTTAATTTTTTCGTCCTCATCATAGAACGAGACGCTGTTTCCCACGAGAAGCGACTGGAGCATTTCAAAATCAAGTTCGGTATTCAGCAGTTTGCTGATATAAGCATAGTCGCCTTTGAAGTACTTATTCTGAAGCGTATTGGTGAATTTAACGGAGTCCTTTGTTATAAGCACGCGGGCCCCTTCAATGCCCAGTTTGGAGATCGACATCCAGATCACGCTGTCGCGTTTCATCCGAAGGGAGATTGTGAAAGAGTTGGAGCTGCTGTCTATCAGTGCTTCGGCACTTAACTTTCCTTTCAGCCACGTAAACTGCAGCTCATTTGCTTTGAGGTTCGAAGTAAGCGTTTTTGCATTTTTAAAATCAAGGATGCACTTCCCGTTATTAAGGGTGATCTTTTTTTGATTTTTACAGCCGGCAAAAGACATTGCAGCAAGAAGGAAAAGCACGATCTGCCCTTTTCTTAAAAAAGTAATATAGGGCGGAATTCTATTCATATAATTTTTTATCGTTGATCTTTTTGTCGATCAGTTCACTTGCACCGGAAGCCTTTTTCGCATCCTGCCAGTATTTTAAAGCCTCATCCTTATCACCAAGCCGGTACAGGATATCGCCATAATGTTCAAGCAATGTGCCATTGCCCCTTCCGCCATGATCAAGCGCCTTTCCTATCCAGATCTTTGCGTCTTCGTAACGTTTCATCTGGTACAGGATCCATCCGTAAGTATCCTCATATGAATTATTATTGGGCTGAAGTTCATTGCACTTTTTAGACATGGCTTCCGCCTTTTCCAGGTTGGTGTTTCTTAAGGAAAGGTAATAAGCATAATTATTCAGCACATAGATATTGTTCGGATCTATCTCAAGTGCTTTGTCATAAGCGGAATCGGATGACGAGTGCTTTTTTAACTGATTGTACGCATCACCCAGGCTGGCATAAAACTGGGCCAGCAATGGCGGATTGTCAAACACGAATTCTTTTCCTTCCAGCAGAGGCGGAATGGCTTCTTTGTAGCGTTTAAGCTGCAGGTTTGCCGCACCATTATAAAAATAGGGGATGGGCTGGTTGGGGAAAAGCTCCATTGTTTCGCGGCTTTCTTTCTCAAGCGCTTCAATGTCCTCCAGTTCCGATTCTATTATAAGCAGCTGGTTCCACAGTGCATACTTCTCTTTGTCAAGGGCAATTGCTTTGCGGTATTGTATCCTCGCCTCCTCCAGCTTTTTGTCCCTTGATAAAAAATCACCGTAAATGGAAAAAGCCTTTGCTTCGTCAGGGTGGGTTTCAACCAGGATCCTGCAGAGCTCATCCGCATCCGGCTTGAGCTCAACATAAGTTTCTGTAATGGAATAGTAGGAAAGCAGGATTTTGACCTTCGTATCTATATCCAGCTCTTTGCTCCTGAATGCAATTTTTATTTCTTCAAAAGCTTTTTCGTTTTGTTTTTGTCCGCGGTAATAATCTGCTAGGGAAAGATGTACATACGCATTGTCAGGATCAACTTTTAAAAGTTCATTATAAGCAGCAAGGGCTTTTTCGCTTTGGCCCTTTTCCTGGTAAAGCTCGCCCAGGATGCCGTAGAATTTAGGATCTTTCGGATAAGCTTTGATCAGCTTTTGAGCCTCTTCAACAGATTTTTCGAAGTTACCCTGGGTTTTATGGATCTTCAGCTTCTGCATGGAGACCTCTTCCGATACACCAATACGTTCCTCTATTTTGTTATAGGTTTTTACCGCATCATTAAGCTTGTTGACAAACAGGTAAGCGCTTGCGAGCTCATAATACATATCAATCCTGTCCGGGTTGTCCTTTACAAGTTTCTCAAGCACTTTTGCCACCTCATCGGGTTGTTTGTTCTCTTTCAGGCACTGTGCATACAATAACTGGTACCAGATATTCTTAGGATCGGCAGCAACAGCTTTTTTACTGAAATACAAAGCCTGGTTCTTATTGTTCTGGAAAGAATAGATGTTTGCAAGCTCATACATTGCTGCGCTGCTGTTCGGATCAATCTTTAATGCCTGTGAGAAAAGCGTTTCGGCCAGATCATAATTTCCGAGCATTTTTTCTTTATTCGCATCAAAGAACAAGCGTTCAAAATCAACACGCTGTTTTCCTTCGAGCCCGGTTTTAGGTGCTGCACTGCTGGCTTTTGAAGCAGGCGCAGCCGGCTGCGAAGCCTCCTTTTTTGTTTTGCACGAAAAGAGGATCACAAGTAAAAAACAAGGGAGCAGTAAATAAAAGCGGTATGTTCTGTTCCTTCTCAACTATCTGATAGTGGTATAATCGCTGATGCTGGCATCGCTGGATTTCCCGGTAAACTCCGAAAAATTACCAACCATCGAGTTGCTCAGTTCAGCATTTTTGATCTTGCTGTTGGTCTGAATAATACTGTTTTTTACAATTGAATTATCAATGATTGTGTTTGCCCCGATTGAAACGTTTGGTCCGATCTTCGAATTGATAAGTTGAACGCCTTCACCGATGAAACAAGGCTCTGTAATCACTGAATTATTATTCACAAAATTCTTTGTTCTTGGCTGGTCCTTGATAAACTCAAGAATACGGGAGTTCGTATAAACCGTTGCATCCTTGTTCCCGCAATCAAGCCATTCCGTTACTTTTCCAGGGCTGAATTTCGTTCCTTTCGCTTTCATGTTCTCTAACGCATTTGTAAGCTGGAACTCGCCTTTGTCGGTAATGTTATTATCCAGCAGGTATTGTAATTCCCTGCGCAGGTAATCACCATCTTTAAAATAATAGATCCCGATGATCGCAAGGTCCGAAATAAATTCCTGGGGTTTCTCAACAAAGTCTGTGATCACATTGTTGCTGTCGATCTTTACCACACCAAACGGTTTCGGGTCTTCCACTTTCTGAACCCAGATAATGCCTTCTTTGGAGGAGTCGAGTTTAAAATCCGCTTTAAAAAGCGTATCTGCGAATGCAACAACCACTTTGCCGGTTACACATTCTTTCGCGCACATGATCGCATGAGCGGTTCCCAGCGGGGTATCCTGGTAAAAGATACTGCCTTTTGCACCAAGGCTTTCTGCCACTTTCACCAGATTATCTTCAGCTTCTTTTCCGAAACGGCCCACAACAAAAGCGATCTCATCCACTTTTTCATCGCATACTTTTGTAATGTCTTCAACTATACGCTGAACCATTGGTTTGCCTGCGATCGGGATAAGAGGTTTTGGTGTCGTTAATGTGTGCGGGCGCATGCGCTTGCCCATTCCTGCCATTGGTATTATTATCTTCATACTTCAAATAAATTGTTTGTATCCGTTACCAGAACGGAGGGTTATTTTTTTCCTGTGCTTCCGAAACCGCCTTCGCCACGGGTGCTTTCTTCCAGCTGTTCAACTTCAGTCCATTCGGCTTGTTCGTGCTTTGCAATTACCATCTGCGCAATACGTTCACCGTCATTTATAGTAAAATCCTCTTTGGACAGGTTCACAAGAATAACTTTTATTTCACCCCTGTAATCCGCATCAATAGTACCCGGGGAATTAAGAACCGTTAATCCGTTCTTAAATGCCAGTCCGCTTCTCGGCCTTATCTGTGCTTCAAAACCTAAAGGCAATTCAATAAAAAGCCCTGTTGCAACCAGTGTCCTTTCAAGTGATTTCAAAACAACAGGCTGGTCAAGGTTTGCCCTTAAGTCCATGCCGGCAGCTCCCGGGGTGGCGTACCCTGGCAGCTCATGTTTTGATTTATTGATGATCTTAATTTTCATGCCAGACTTTTTAAGTTTGCCCCTTCAAATTTCCATATTATAATTACAAACCCAGCGAGAAGAAGGTTGTTGATCACCAGGCTTATCGTAATGTTATCGGTTTTTACCAGCAAACTGATAAAGTACAAAGTTAATGATAAACCCAGGTAACCGAAGATCCGTTTTAAATCATAATTAACAGGATAATGTTTATTACCCCAGAAATAGGAGAGGATCATCATTGAAGCGTAACAAATAAGCGTAGCCCAGGCAGAGCCCATGTAGCCTATACGCGGGATCCAGTAAAAATTAAGTGAAATTGTTATGAGCGCCCCAAAAATTGTAAGGATCGCACCATATCCAGTTTGGCCGGTCAGCTTGTACCAGATGGATTGATTGATAAAGATCCCGAGGAATAAATTGGCTAGCAGGAGGATTGGAACAACATCCAGCCCTTCACGGAAATCTTCACCGACAAAATACTGGATCCATCCCATGTTCATCATGGTCCCCAAGAAAATAACAGAACAAATGATCACGAAATATTTCATGATTATGGCATTCGTTTCCTTCGAATCTTTTTCTTTCGATTGACTGAAGAAGAAGGGCTCTGCGGCAAATCGGAATGCCTGAATAAAAATGGTCATAAGAATAGCAACCTTATAACAAGCGCCATAAATACCGTTCATGCTTTTCCCGAGCTCTCCTGGAATGAGGTGAGGAATAATAGTACGGTCGAGTGTCTCGTTGATCATTCCCGCCATTCCCGCAATAAGCAGCGGCAATCCATATTTCATCATACGCTTCCAGAGTATTGGATCAATCTTCCATTTGACAGCAAAAATCTCGGGGCTTAGCAATAAAAGGGTAATGACGCTTGCGCAGAGATTGGAAATGAAAATGTAACCAATGCCGATGCGGGGATCGTAGACCTTCTCTACAAAAGATATGTAGTCTGATTGAGGAGCATCGTAAACATCCTTGCAGAACCAAACGAAGAAAACATTTAGTCCGATGTTGATAGCAATGTTAATGGATTTAATAATTGCGAAACGTTTGGCTTTGCCTTGTTCGCGCAACTTTGCAAACGGGATAGCAGAGAAAGCATCGCATCCCAGAATGACCGCGAACCAGATAATGTATTCTGGATGACCGGCAAATTTGAGCCAATCCGAAATAGGTGCAGCAAATAAACTTGCTAAAACGATAAAAGAGAAAGAAGAAATCAATAGAGAAGTTAGTGCGGTAGAATACACTTTCTCCTTTTCGATCTCTGATTGAGAAAAGCGAAAAAGAGTGGTTTCCATTCCATATGTCAGAAGTATCAGCAAGAAGGAAACATAAGCGTATGCGGAAGTAACATCACCGTATGCTTCGGGCTTAAATTGAGTGGTATGAATGGGTGTAAGAAAGTAATTCAATAACCGCCCGACAATAGTTGGCAATCCGTAAATGGCGGTTTGTGAAGCTAGTTTCTTTAAAGGATTCAATTGTATGTTATTAGTTAAAGGTTAAAAGTTAAACGGATATACAATTAACAATTAACATTTAACTCATTTACCTGTGAAATTTGCCTTGCGTTTTTCAAGGAAAGCGCTGGTGCCTTCTTTAAAATCTTCCGTTCCGAAGCATTTTCCGAATTCATTTATTTCTGTCTCAAAGCCATCGTTGCCGTTCTCATAATAGGCATTCACACAATTTATCACCCCCGTAATTGCCTTTGGTGATTTTGTCTTTATCTTTTCAATGATCTCGATACATTTTGCTATCAGCTGATCAGCAGGAACCACATAATTCACAAGGCCTAAGTTCAATGCCTGTTCTGCGGTTAACATATCTCCCGTCATGTGCAGCTCGGCAGCTTTTGACTTCCCGATATATTGTATAAGGCGCTGCGTTCCGCCATAACCTGCGATAAGCCCGAGGTTAACTTCCGGTTGCCCGAATTTCGCGTTATCGCTGGCAACCCTCAGGTGGCACGCCATCGAAAGCTCACAGCCGCCTCCAAGCGCAAATCCATTAACAGCTGCAATCACCGGTTTAGGGCATGTTTCAATGGAGCGAAAAATATCCTGCCCTGCCTGTGCAAGCGCCATTCCCTGTTCTACCGACAAGCCAACAAACTCTGCAATGTCAGCTCCCGCTACAAAAGCTTTCGGGCCTGAACCGGTAATGATCACACCTTTTACGGCATCATCCGTTTTGGCCGTTTTGATGGCTTCTCCAATCTCGTTAACTGTCTTTTTATTAAGAGCGTTAAGTTTGTCCGGGCGGTTGATCGTTATGGTAAGGATCCCGTTATCAATTGAAGTGAGCAGGTTTTCGAATGTCATAAATAAAAAGTTTTCGGCTGAAGCGCAGAGCGCCGGGCTTGTTAGAAATTACGGTGTTCTTTAACGTAGTTTGTGATGTACTCAACAATAGTAGAGGTGTCAGTACCCGGAGGAAAAAGGGTTCCGACTCCCTGTTCATTTAATTTTTTAATATCGTTATCAGGGATGATGCCGCCACCGGTCAGAAGAACATCGTTCATTCCTTTTTCTTTCATCAGCGACATGATTTTCGGAAACACAGTGTTGTGGGCACCGGAAAGAATGCTTACACCGATCGCATCCACATCTTCCTGGAGCGCAGCATTCACAACCATTTCGGGAGTCTGCCGCAAGCCGGTATAGATAACTTCCATTCCTGCATCGCGTAAAAAAGAAGCAATAACTTTTGCTCCCCTGTCATGCCCGTCTAATCCAACCTTGGCAACTAAAACCCGTATTGGCCTGTTCATATTACAACCTGTTTTGTTGGTTACGAATATACAAAAACAATTGATTAAGGATTTGGATTTTGTGATTCATTAATGCCCGGGAGATAAATATAAAATGTAGTCCCATGCCCGCTTTTTGTTTCAAACCAGATACGACCCCCAATGGTTTCAATAATGTTCTTTACCATCGCAAGGCCAAGTCCCATTCCACCTGTTTTGGTCGTAAAGTTCGGAACGAAGATCTTGTCCACAACATCTTCCGGGATGCCGGAACCATTATCAGAAATACTGACAAGCAGCTTGCTGTTTTCCTTTTCAAGAATAATTTTTATAACCCCCCTGGCACCTTCGGGTATAGACTGGATCGCGTTCTTTAGCAGGTTATTAAACACGCGGATCAGCTGTTCGTGATCTGCTTTAACGGTTGCATCACCCTGTGCCCTGTTCTCAAAGATGATTTCCGCTTCTTCTGTATTCTTATAAAGTGCGGCAGTGTTTATCAGCGTGTCGGCAAGATCTACGAATTCAAGGTTGGCGCGCGGCATGACCGCAAAGTTGGAAAACTCTGTTGCGATTGTGGAAAGCGTGTCTATCTGTTCTATGATCGTTTTTGTGAGCCGCTCCATTTTCACATCCATATCCGGTGCACGATCCTTAAAGGTCCGCTGAAGGTGCTGAACACTTAATTTCATTGGCGTTAAAGGATTTTTGATCTCATGTGCAACCTGTTTGGCCATTTCTCTCCAGGCGCTTTCACGTTCCGACCTTGCCAGGAGTTCCGCGCTTTTTGAAAGCTCTTCGATCATCCTGTTGTATTCACTCACCAGGCTTCCTATCTCATCGTTCTCCTTCCATTCGATAGGTTCGTTTGTCTTGCCTAGCCGGATGTTGCTCAGCTTATCCTGGATAAGTTTGAGCGGTTTGGTAACATAATTAGAAATAAAGATCGCGGTAATGATCGAGAGCGCAAAGAGCAGAACATATATATTTATCAGTGCGACAAGGAAGCCGGAGATCTCTTTTTCAAGTTCACTTTGTTTTGCGAAGTACGGAAGGTTCAGGTAGGCCAGCAGCTTTCCATCCTGGTTCTTAAAAGGAATATATGCAGATAAATATTCGAGCTTACCTATGCGCTCATCATGTACGAATTCGGTTTTTCCCAGAACAGCCATTTGGAGATATGCCTCGGGGTTCATTTTTTTGGAAGTAAGCCCTTCATCAAAGACCTTGGAGCTTGAAGACGAATAAAGATTCCCGTGCGTGTCATAGAAATTGACATCCGTAAAAAAAACTGAAGACGCCTTTTTTAAAACAAAAGAAATGTATTCTGAAAGGTTGGCCGTAAGCTTGTTCTCTGCCCGCAGCTTATCTTCAATGTCGATCCTTACCGAATGGATCTTTTCACTGATGTTCTCTTTATTCTTTGTCTCAAACTGTTGTTTGATATAGTAAATAGTCCCGCCTCCAAAAAGTGCGAGCGAGGACAAAACAATAAACACCAGGAGGACCTGGATCCGGTATTTGAAACTGAAGTTTTCCATCAGTCGCCCCGAGGAAAGCTGCCTGAAAAAGAGTATAGAGAGTAATAATAAACTAAAGAAAGTAAAAAGGTAGGAGAAGGTTGTCACCTGGCCGATCAGGCCATCTGTTTTTTTACTCAGGACAATAAGTGTTTTGGGGCCGGACCTGAAAAGCAGGTGTTCAAATCCATCGGATTTGTAAAATGTAAATGCTTCGGATGATTCCAGGAACCCCAGCGAATTCAAGCTGTATGGAAACTTTCCGTATTGACTTACAAGATGGCCGCTCTTGTATTTTGCGTAAGAATATCCGGATAATTCCTGGGAAAGGCCAATATTCCTGTCGAGGAGCAGTTCCGGGAACCCGATCTCATCAGAGATGAATTTGGCATCAAGCTCAAGGTAAAGAAGTCCGAATCGGGAGTTGGTTTTAAGACTCCTGTTAAGCTGCAGCCTGGCGAGATAGCTGATCTTGCCGGAAACGCTGTTAAGAAAATAAAAATTTCCAGAGCTGGTCTTTGCAGCGCTGTCACTTATGAGCTCATCAAAATGCAGCATGTTGTCCGTAATCACATTCTGCGACTTCACAACCGGCACACACATACTGTCGAACAGTACCATGCGCACATCATATTTGTCCCAGAAACCGCTGAAATATTGCTGCTTCAGTCTTTTTTCAAATTCTGCAGGCTGAGGTGTATTGCCACTGACGAAAGAGACCAGTGTTGTGTCTGAAAGGATCTTTCTTTCGATATCCTGGAACAGCAGCTCCGCCACAGGATCCTGTTCTGCTGCCAGCCGCTCGGCATAGATCTTACGGCTTTCCTTTTCTTTGATCTCGGTGTATTTTAAGAGAACATGCACCCCGTAGAGCGAAAAGAGAAATACAAGAAATACAATACCTGAGAATGGATATGAATGGGCATCTTTTCTGATTAGCGCGATAAACACTACCAGGACAAAAGGCCAGAAGATAATGATCAGGTCAAGAGTCCCGAGCAGGTACGAAATGCCGGCATGAATGGTTGTGGCAAAAAGGAAAATGGTGAGCAGCAACCCGCTGCCAAGCTTCATCTGCTTTACGAGTCCAACCATTTTATCAGCAAACAGGAAATAAACAAAAAGCAGTAAGCCGAAAAAGAGGATGCCGGCATAGCTGTATTCATTCAGGCTGAAAAGGTTATTGATCCCAAACGGAATATTGGAGTTGCGGATAATCCCCGAGAACAGCTTTGTGATCAGCCATGAAAACCAGAAGTACCCGAGGAACACAAGAAAGGTTGCAAAAGGCTTTTGCCTGATCCTGGAAAGGATGGGCTCAAAATTAAACTTAGAGTAGAGTAAAAAACTAATATAAAACAGGAGTGTAATATTGATCAGCAGATCACCCAGAGAGGTAAGCCATACAGATCCCGCGTCTGCAAAGATCCTTGGGCTGAACAGGTCGAAGGAATAAAAGGTCCCCGGGAAAGAAAACCGGATGCTCAGGTATCGTAAACAGAAGAGTGCGGTTATAAAAAGAAGGATCGAATGATTTTTACCGATCCGGTTTTGAAAACGGATAGACATGTTCCGTAAAAACAAAACAATAAAGAAGAACCCCGCAAGATTTAAAATTACAGCAGCATACGTCCAGGCCGAGATGGTATTGTTTGCAGGATTGAATTCAAGGGAAAAAAGATAATGGCCGTGGATATTATTTATCCCGTTGCTTGCATCGGGGTTGTTGGTGATAAGACGGGTTTCGGCAGGGACAGAGAAATCTTTCTGAAATTCATTCACCAGGTATTTGTTCTGGTAAGGATATTCATTTTTAATAAGGATTAAACCAACAACTGTTTTTGTTGTTGTGGAATTGGTAGGGGGATGCACGACTTCAAACCAGCCATTCCTGAGCTTCGCTGTCCTGGAGTCGAGACAAACTTCTTTCACCCAGTTCTCGACAGCAATGGAATTGTCGCTCCAGAATTTGAGAGTGTCATTTTCATAGATCAGAAGAGCCAGGCCTTCATTCTTCATCAGTTCATTATAATATCCGGGCTTTTCGGAGAACAGCAGAGGATAGCTTCTGGTTTCTGCCCGCCTGGCGAGCGCCAGCATCTCTTCATCAAGCCGCTTTTCCTTCTCATGAAGAACAGCCTGGAATTCCTTCAGGGCCGGAGATTCGCCATCACTGAAAGGATGATGTATAAAATGAGCGGCAATAAAACACAGCACCGCAAGAAGGAGAGGTATAAATTTATTTTTGTTCAGAAGATTCAAGTAAGTTTATATATTTGAACGATAAAAATAAGGTTTCTTAAATTAGCAAAGGGGTAAAACTTTCTGTTAAGTAAAGCGCCTTAACGCCTCATAAACCATACCAAAGCCATGGCTAAACAACAGCCGAAGAAAGGAGCAGCAAAGCTTCCGGAATTTAAGACCGGTTCTTCTTTTTCATTTTCAGGCTTTCATTTCAGGGCATTAATACTTATTGTTGCCGGCTTTATTTTTTACTCCAATTCGTTTTTTAATGAATATGCACTTGATGACGGGATCGTTATAGAGAAGAATGATTATGTACAGCAGGGTTTCAGGGGCATCCCCAAGATCATGAGTACTGATGCCTATGAAAGTTATTACAGGCAGATGAATGCAAAGCAGCAATTATCCGGTGGAAGGTACCGGCCATTGTCAATTGTAACTTTTGCTGCTGAACAGCAGCTTCTCGGAAGCAAGGAGAAGGATAAGCCCAAAGAAGATCTTGCTACTGTAAGACATATAAGCAACGTGCTTTTTTATATCCTGTCCATTGTAGCCCTTTTTTATTTTCTCCTGTATTATGTTTTTAAAGAGAAGCCGGACCTTGCTTTCCTGGTGGCATTCCTGTTTCTTATTCACCCTATGCATACCGAAGTAGTGGCGAATGTGAAAAGTCGGGATGAGATCCTCTCCTTCCTGTTCATTATTCTAACCTTCATCTCGGTATTCAGATACAAGGAATCCGGGAAGAAAGGCATCCTGGCCTGGGGTCTTGTATTTTATTTCCTTGCACTGCTTTCAAAAGAGTATGCGATCACATTAGTGGTGTTGATTCCAATGATCTTATTCATTCTTAAAAAGGATCCGTTTGTAAAAAGTGTGACCTCCGCCATTCCATATATTGTGGTGGCTGTTGTTTATATGATGATACGGTATAAGATTGTAGGGAAAGGTGCCACGGAAGAGAACTCTGACGTCCTGAACAACCCTTATATGTTTGCCACTGCAAGTGAAAAGTGGGCCACAAAGATAGAAGTGCTCAATCATTATCTCCGCCTCCTGTTTTTCCCTCACCCCTTGTCGAGTGATTACTCATATAGCACGATACCATATACAAATTTCTCGGACCCAAAGGTGTATTTGTCTATTGTGATCCATGCCGGAATGATTGTAGGAACCATAGTGCTGTTCTTAAAAAGGAATATCATCTCGTTTGCGCTTGCTTTTTATTTACTCCATCTTGCGCTTGTGTGCAACCTGTTCTTTGATGTTGGGGCGACAATGGGGGAGCGGCTTGTGTATCATTCTTCATTTGGCTTTATTATCTGCATCGCAGCCCTTATCCATTGGCTTGTGGGTAAATTCACTACTGGTCAACATCAACGGACCGCAGCACTTCTTGTGATGATGACGATCATTTCAATTCCCGCAGCTTATGCGGTTATTAACAGGAATGCCGACTGGAAGAACGACAATACACTTTTTATCAAAGATGCCGGAACCGTCCCGAATAGTGCACTTGTGAATGGTAATGCGGGGAAAGCGTATGTCGACCTGAGTGAAAAACCGGAGAATAAAGCGCAGGAAAAAGAGCTCCTTCAAAAAGCAATTTTCCATCTGAACAAGGCAATAAGCATACATACTCAATACGTGAACGGATACCTCAATCTTGGAGTTTGCTATTTCAAGCTCCAGGATTACGACAAGGCAAAAAGCTACTGGGACAAGGCCAAAACCATCTTCCCGAACAACCCCTATTTGAAGAAAAACTTTCCTTTGCTAGGTACTGCTTATTTGAATGAAGCGCTGAAGATCGGGGGGAAAGATACCCCGAAGGCCATAGAATTACTGGAAAAATCTGTGCTCTGTGACCCTTCAAACCCCGAACTCTGGTATAACCTCGGAGGCGCCTGCTTTACTGTACAGAAGTTCAGCCGTGCGCGTGAGGCCTGGAATATGACCTTGCAGCTGAAGCCGGACCATCCCCAGGCGAAGCAGGGGCTGGCGGCAATTGAAGGGAAATAGCGTTTGACTTTCAACTGGAAAAGCCGTATTTTTGGTAATTAGCCCTTAATCTAAACGGGTGGAACCAATAAATGACGCGTCTGCAAACAAAGTATCTTCTTTTACTTCTGTTGTTTACCCGAATGGTAAGCGTGCATGCCGCTGGCGTAAAGCACCCCGGAGCAAGAAGCTCTGTAAGGTTCACTGAAAACCGTTCACAATGGGAAAAGAACATCCTTTTCCGTGCTGATCTTGACGGGGGCGCGATGTTCCTCGAAAAGAATAGCTTCACATATAATTTCTATGATAAGGAAACCCTTAGAAAGAACCATGTCGCTAAAAGCCCTTCTCCGCGGACCAATGATGCATTACGTTCACATGCTTTCCGGGTTACATTCCTTAATGCATTAAACAACCCTTTAACAGAAGGGAAAAGCTTAAGCCCTGATTATTCCAACTTTTATATCGGCAACGACAAAAGTAGATGGGCCGGTGGTGTGCCAAACTTCAAAGAAGTATATTACAAAAGCCTTTACCGCGGAATCGATCTCCAGGTACTCGGCTTTGAAAACAGCTTAAAGTATAATTTTATCGTTGCGCCCCAGGCCTCTTCAGCTGATATCAAACTATTCTATGAAGGCCAGGAAAGCATTACCCTGGTTAAAGGCTCGCTGGTATTAAAAACCAGCCTGAACGAGATCGTTGAGCAAAAGCCATATGCCTACCAGATCATTAACGGCAAACAGGTAGAGGTGCCCTGCAGGTTCGTGCTGAAGAACAACATTCTTCATTTTAATTTTCCGAAAGGCTACGATCATAATAAAGAGCTTGTGATCGATCCCGTGTTAGTATTCGCATGTTCCTCGGGGTCCACCGCAGATAATTTCGGAATGACCGCCACGTATGATAATGCAGGAAACCTTTACGGGGGCGGAACGGCTTTTAATGTTGGTTACCCGGTAACGCTTGGCGCTTATGACCCTTTGTACAGCGGGATCGTGGCTTCAGGCAGAACGGACGTGGTAATCACCAAATACGATTCTTCGGGAACATTTTTGCAATATTCGACTTACCTCGGTGGGGCAGTAAGCACAGAAGTGGTGAGCAGTCTTATTGTAAATTCACAGGATGAGCTCATGCTTTTCGGAGCTACGGGTTCAACCGATTTCCCTGTCACGTCCACAGCTTTCGACACCACTTTTAACGGAGGCACATACATGAATTTTTCTGCCAACGGAACAGAATATGTTAACGGCACCGACCTGTATCTTGCCAGGTTCAACAGCACGGGTACTTCGCTGCTGGCGAGCACATTTGTAGGAGGCAGTGCAAATGAAGGAACTAATAACAGCAACGCACTCGCATTTAATTATGGCGATTATTATCGCGGTGAGGTACAGGTGGATGCAGCTGGCAACTTTTATATTGCAAGCTACACGTACTCTTCTGATTTTCCGGTAACCGCAGGTTGTTTACAGCCTTCTCCGGGAGGTGGCATGGACGGAGTTGTTTTCAAAATGCCGCCAGATCTCAGCGCTATGACCTGGAGCACTTATCTTGGAGGCTCACTGGATGATGGTTGTTATGCCCTTGTACTTGATCCGCAATCCAACGTTTATACTACAGGTGGTACGAACTCAGTTAATTTCCCGACAACACCAGGTGCTATCGGGACGCTCTATAATGGTGGTCAATCGGATGGCTATGTCACCAAGATCAGCAATGATGGAGCGGCTATTCTCAATTCCACGCTGATAGGGACGAATGCATACGACCAGAGTTTCCTCATCCAGCTCGATAATTTTTTTAACGTTTACATTATCGGGCAATCCCTTGGCAGCATGCCGGTTTCAGCTGGTGTCTATTCAAATCCGAACAGTAAACAGTTCATCTGGAAAATGAACAGCACCCTCACATCAACGCTTTTCACCACAATTTTCGGTAATGGAAACGGACAGGTAAATATTTCCCCGGCAGCCTTTCTGGTGGATGTGTGCGGAAATATTTACGTCTGCGGCTGGGGAGGCAATATTCTTCTTGGCACCCCAACCACCAATATGCCACTGACTCCGGGCGCGTTTCAGCCGGCTACCGATGGTTTTAATTTTTATCTTTTTGTCCTGGCGCCAGACGCAACTTCATTATTGTATGGTACCTATTTTGGTGGCGGACAAACACAGGAGCATGTTGACGGGGGCACAAGCCGCTTCGACAAGAAAGGAATTGTTTACCAGGCCGTTTGTGCCGGTTGTGGGGGGAATGACGACTTTCCGGTTACACCCGGCTCATGGCCTTATGGATCGCCAACTTATACTCCTTTAACTCCGGGAGTGCCTTCATCCGGAATTAATAAGTCGTTCAACTGCAACATGGGGGTATTTAAATTCGATTTCCAGACAGCCGGGGTAAGCGCGGATGCAAACATTTTTCCGAACGACACTATTTGTGCAGGCGACTCTGTGCATTTTAATAATGCGAGTGCAAATGCATTGAATTATTTGTGGGATTTCGGAGACGGCAGCCCCATCAGTACACAATCCTCTCCAACCCATCAGTATCCTCTGCCCGGCACTTATGATGTGAGGCTCATAGCGATTGATTCCACGGGATGCCTTTTCGCTGACACCTCCGATCTTACAGTTGTAGTTGCGCCATACCCGCTAGTCAGCCTGGGCAACGACACCATACTTTGTGAATCCGTCAATCTTCTCCTGGATGCCGGCAGCCAGCCGGGCATCGGTTATTACTGGTCTTCGGGGGATTCTACACAAACAATCACTGCTACAAGCCCCGGGGAATTCTGGGTGGAAGTAAGCAACAATCATTGTTCAACCGCTGACACGCTGCAGATCGCGGAGATCATACTGGAGCCGTTCCTGGGAAATGACACTTCCCTTTGTGACGGGCAAACCCTACAGCTGAATGTTTTTGAACCCGGGTTAAGTTATCTGTGGTCAACAGGCGCGGTTACTCCCTCTATCACAGTTACAACAGCAGGGCAATACTGGGTGCAGGTGACACTCGGCCCCTGCACACGTTCAGATACAATTATCGTAAATTATATTCCTTATCCCGTGATCACCCTGCCCGCCTCAACAATCATCTGCCCGGATGACTCGCTGGTGCTGAATGGGGGAATTCCGGCAACAGCTTACCTATGGTCAACTGCAGACACCACGCAGAATATTATTGTTTCAGAGAGCGGCACGTATTCCGTAACAGCGTCTAATTTTCAATGCAGCACAACAGCCGCCACAAACACCTATGAACTTGTTTTTCCTGTATTGGGGCCTGATACAAACCTGTGTGCGGGGCAAACGATCACATTGGATATCAGTTATCCGGGAGCTTCTTACCTGTGGTCAACAGGAGCGGTTACCAATTCAATTAGTGTCTCAGCGGCCGGGGAATACTGGGTAAGCCTGTCCTTTGCCGGCTGTACACGGAATGATACGATCAGCATTGGATACATTGATTATCCTGTAATAAGCCTCATTCCAGCCATTACCATTTGCCCCGGAGATTCCGCACTCCTTCAGCCGGGAGGATCAGCTGAAGAGTATATCTGGTCAACAGGAGATACTCTGGAGGATATTTATGCTTCCTCAACAGGGAACTACATAGTTACTGCCTCGAATCAGCACTGCAGCAGCACTGCGAGCACTGTGCTTTTTGAAGTTTATTTTATTCCGCTGGTTCCTGATACTACCTTATGTGCCGGACAGGCGATCACGCTCGATGCGACCACCCCCGGTGCCACCTATTTATGGTCAACGGGTGCATCATCACCTGTCATTAATGTTTCAACAGCGGGCCAGTATTGGGTAACAGCTGTTGTCGGATTCTGCCAGAATAAGGACACTGTCAATATCAGCTACGTTCCTTATCCCGTGGTAAACCTTCCTTCATCAATCGATCTGTGTCCGCAAACATCCGTTACACTGGATGCCGGCAACACAGCTTTAGCTTATTCCTGGTCTACAGGCGATCAGACACAGACAATCACAACCTCAGCAGGAGGACCACACATAGTTGTTGCATCCAATATGCATTGCAGTGTATCGGATACAACTTTGATAAATGCCATACCTCCTGTGGCGTGGACAAGCAGCACAACGCTTTGTAACGTTGAGAGATATACTCTTGAATCAGGTGTGCAGGCAAGCAGCTATTTGTGGTCAACCGGTGAGATCACACCTTCTATTGAGGTGCTTGAAGCCGGTGTATATTGGGTTGTTGCGAATTCCTCGGGTTGTTATGTGAGCGACACGATTAACATCGAAGGCGGTTTAGGTAATGGTGTATTATGGTTCCCGAATTCATTTACCCCGAATGAAAATGGTCTAAATGACATATTCACAGGCAAAGGCGCGGACATCACCTATTTTGATCTGATGATCTTTAACCGCTGGGGAGAATTGATTTATGAAACTGAAAAGCAGAACGAAGGCTGGGACGGTTTTTATAAAGGCAGCCTTACCAAACCTGATGTATATGTATGGAAAGTCAAGTACAAAACAAAATGTTCCGGAGATGAGATAAAATCAAAGATCGGGCATGTAACGCTGATACAATAAATTACTGCGCACCATTAGTTTTACTTTAATTAATTAGTTTAGTTGCTGCCGTTAAATGCAGGGAATTCTTAATGAGGGAAATTTCAGCACAGATGCAACCCGAACAGTAAAATAATGGTCTTAAAAACAGGCTTGGGAAGCGAATATTACTTATTGGTGGCAGACAGCAAAGCAAATGAATGACATTTTGCTTATTTTTGAATAGATTCATCAACGGAACACTTGATAGCAAGCATAAAAAAATATCTTCTGCTGTTTTTCTTCCTTAGTCCGGCAATTCTTTTTGCAGGCGATATCCGTACGCCTAAAAAATCCCAGGCAGGAATAAAGTTTACAGAAAATAAAAACCAGTGGGAAAGGAATGTGTTATATCGTGCACATCTGGATGGCGGTGCACTCTTCCTGGAAAAAAACTGCTTTACCTATAATTTCTATGATAAGGAAACCCTGAGAAAAAATCATGTCGGAGGAAAAGGCAATTCAATAAACATTGCCACGCATGCTTTCCGGATGACGTTCCTTAACTCTTCATCCGCAGTCACGCATTCATCCACTGCCCCGACACCGGATTATTGTAATTTCTTTATGGGCAATGACAAATCAAAATGGTCATCCGCAGTAAGGAATTTTAAGGAAGTAAATTATCAAGAACTCTATAAAGGAATCGGGCTGCAGGTCCTGGGAAAAGAAAATAACATTAAATATAATTTTATTGTCGCCCCGAACGGTGATCCCAACGAGATCCGCTTATTATACGAAGGCCTTGATAACATCAGCCTGAAAAACGGATCCCTTGTGTTAAAGACAAGCCTTAACGAGATGGTGGAGCAGGAGCCTTATGCATACCAGGTAATAGACGGGAAAGAAGTTGAGGTGCCTTGTAAATTCGTTCTGAAGGATAACATCGTTCATTTTAAATTTCCCCGCGGATATGATAAAACCAAAGAGTTAATTATTGATCCTGTTTTAGTTTTTGCAGCATCTTCGGGTTCTATTGCGGATAATTTTGGTATGACTGCCACTTATGATTCGGATGGGAACCTTTACTCCGGGGGAATTGCTTATGGAGTGGGATATCCAACTACAGTAGGTGCATTTGATCCAAGCTGGAACGGTTCCAGCACATATATTTACGGAAGAACGGATGTTGTAATTACAAAGTATGATTCCTCCGGTGCATTTCTTCAGTATTCAACTTATCTCGGAGGTTTTACCGGAACAGAGGTGGTTACAAGTCTTGTAGTAAATGCACAGGATGAATTGTTCCTTTACGGTGCAACGGGCTCAACGGATTTTCCCGTTAGTGCTAACGCGTATGATGCGACCTTCAACGGAGGGATAGCCATGTACTTCTATAACAACGGGACATACTTCTATGGAGGAACAGATATCTACCTCGCTAAGTTCAACTCAGCCGGAACGTCATTACTTGGTTCAACATATATCGGGGGAAGCCTGAATGACGGGACAAATTACAATAATGACAGTGTGTTCATAAACAATTTCTTTGATCCTGTTGCCGGCCAAAGCATGCCGGTGTATGAATCACAATATGATTCCCTGCAATACAATTACGGGGATCAATACCGCGGGGAGATCAACGTGGATCAATATGGCAATGTATATATTAACAGCTCAACCAGGTCAAGCGATTTTCCAATGGTGAACAGCATTGATAACACACTTGGCGGCAAGCAGGACGCAGTAGTCATGAAACTGAATCCTGATCTGTCCCAGTTGCTCTGGAGCACATTCCTTGGCGGATCAGACAATGATGCCGGTTATGCCATTGCCATAGACGACTCTTCCAATGTATGTGTTGCGGGAGGAACACGGAGCCTTGATTTTTCCACAACTCCAGGTGTGCTCAGGCCCTCGTATTCAGGGGGACAGGCAGATGGGTTCATCACAAGGATCAAAGGGGACGGCAGTGCAATGATCGCTTCTACTTATTGGGGGACAGCCCAATATGACCAGACATATTTTGTACAGCTTGACAAGGATGGTGATGTATATGTGGTGGGACAAACAAGGGGGTCGATGCCGGTGACCCCGGGAACCTACAACAACCCCGGCAGCGGACAGTTCATCACCAAAATAAATGACTCACTGAATACAGTTATATTTTCAACGGTTTTTGGCAACGGAACCCCATTCCCGACTATTTCCCCTTCAGCATTTCTTGTGGATTATTGCGAAAATATTTACGTTTCCGGCTGGGGTGGAAATATTTTAACAGGAAGTTTAACAGGCGGAATGCCGATTACACCCAATGCCATTCAACCGTCTACTGATGGATTCAATTTTTATTTACTGGTTCTTTCTACCAATGCTTCCAGTTTATTATATGGTTCATATTTCGGTGGGGGACAAAGCAGGGAGCATGTGGATGGGGGCACCAGCCGTTTTGATAAAAAGGGAATTGTTTATCAGTCTGTATGCGCAGGCTGCGGAGGTTATGATGATTTTCCCGTAACACCGGGCGCATGGCCGGGAACGCCCGGAAATCCAAACCATAACACCCAAAACAACAATTGTAATAACGGGGTTTTCAGGCTTGACTTCCAGGTTCCTTTGGCACAGGCAAATTTCACTGTTGATCATATCGATGGATGTGCCCCCCTCACTGTGGAGTTCCAGAATCAAAGCGGTACAGGCGGGACATTTCTCTGGGATTTTGGCGGAGGTGATACAACATCAAGTGTTCTTAACCCTGTTCATACATTTCCGGATGCAGGTACCTACATGGTACAACTGATCGTGAACAAGCCCGGCAGCTGCAATATATATGATACCGCATTTCAGTATGTAACCGTTTACCCGGGAATCACAGCCAGCTTTAATTACGCCTCATTGCAATGTACCAACCAGGTAAACTTTAATGATTCTTCATTTTCTGCACCGGTTTCCTGGGAATGGAATTTTGGCGATAGTGATTCAGCTTCCATTCAAAATCCTTCACATCTGTACGATTCAGCAGGGGTGTATAATGTTCAGCTGATCACACAAACAGTTAATGGATGTGCCGACACCATAAGCATCCCGGTGAATCTTGTCGGGCCGCCACCGGTTTCCGTTACCCCGGCTGACACGATCTGTACCGGAACCTCGATACAGCTGAATGCAGGCGGTGGTTTTGCTTATAGCTGGAGTCCCGCGGGATCATTGAATAATCCGAATATCGCTAACCCGGTTGCAAGTCCGGATACGGCAACTACTTATACCGTAACCATCCAAACGGTTAATTCATCTAATGATACCTGTCCGCTGGTACTAACCACAACCGTGTATTTAAAGGCAGATACAACACAATTCTCATCCCCTGTCACCAGCGGCTGCGATCCTCTAACAATACAATTCACAAACGAAAATCCATCTTCGTCCGTTTATCTTTGGAATTTTGGAAATGGAAACACAACCTCGACTGTTTTTAATCCTTCACAGACATTCACTCCTTCCGGGAATTATGTCGTTCAGTTATATTCTAAAGATACCGCAAGCTGTTCGACATGGGATACCGTTTCATTATCAATCACCGTATTTCCCGGGATAAATGCCGACTTTGATTTTGCGGCATTGCCCTGCACCGATCTGTTTTCATTCTACGATTCTTCTGCCGTAGCGCCTGTATCGTGGGAGTGGGATTTTGATGACGGGGGAACATCCACCCTTCAGAACCCGACACATCTTTTTGCCGCAGCAGGAAGCTATGATGTGGAGCTTGTAACAAGTACCATCAATGGCTGCAGTGATACCACAACCGTCCAGGTAAGTTATAACGGTGCTACCACAACCATCAGCCCGGATGACACAATATGTATAGAAAAGAACGGGACCCAGCTCCTGGCAACAGGAGGATTTGCTTACAGCTGGTCTCCTTCTGCATCACTTTCATCTTCTGTAATCGCAAACCCGGTTGCAAATCCTGCTGTTACAACAACCTATACCGCAACTATCAGCACGATAAATTCACTGGGTGACACTTGCCTGCAAACACAGTCCACAACCGTGTATGTGATCGATCCGAATATATACCCGCTGTCGGCAACTGCAAATTCGGATACAATTCCTGAAGGCACCGCCACTGTAATCCATGCAATAACGGATACGAACCTTACCGTCACATGGTTTCCGGTCACGGGCGTCAGCAATATACATGGCTTTCACCCGGAAGTTTCTCCAACTGAAACAACCACATATACCGTTTCAATCCTTGATTCTACAGGCTGCCCAAGGACTGCATCCGTAACTATTTATGTGGTATCAATGCAGTGCAAGGCCGATAATGTTTTTGTTCCGAATACATTCACTCCGAACATGGATGGTGAGAATGATATTCTTTATGTAAGAAGCAATGATATAACGGAAGTGTATTTTGCTGTTTATAACCGCTGGGGGCAAATGGTGTTTGAAACAAATGATATTACAAAAGGATGGGATGGTTTTTATAACGGCATGAAGGCTGACCCTGCAGTGTTTGCATGGTATTTAAGAGGAAAATGCTATAACGGGGATGAGCTTAGGAAAAAAGGAAATACAACATTGATACGATAGATGAATAAAAATAATCTCATATTATTTTTCCTGTTTTTGTGTATAGGGTCTTCCTATGCACAGGACATTCATTATTCCCAGTTCAACGCTTCTCCCCAGAATTTAAATCCTGCCCAAACCGGTTTGTTTGATGGCGACTGGCGCTTTGCCGGGAATTACCGGAGCCAGTGGTCTGCAATCCCGGTGCCTTACAAAACCTTTTCGCTTGCAGGCGATACCCGTTTAAAAACCAGGCTTGAAAATGATGTTCCCGGTGTTGGTCTGCAGATAAACAATGACAAATCAGGTGATTCACGTTTCGGAACAACCCAGGTCCTGCTTTCAGGATCATATATCAAAAAGCTTACGAAAGATTCAGCTCACTTCCTCTCTGTTGCTATCCAACCGGGGATCACCACAAAAAGTTTTAATGTGAATGCCCTTACATTCGACAACCAGTATGACGGTGATCAGTACAACGCATCGCTCGCAAGCGGTGAGAACTTCTCCAGGACACGCATTACATATTTTGACATGGGAGCTGGTTTCGTTTATTACTGGCGCAAAACCAACCGCACCAAAGTTAATTTCGGTGTGTCCGCATTCCATCTTAACAGGCCGAAGCAATCCTTCTTTAACGATGATGATATCCGCCTGGATATAAAGACAACAGTAAGCGGCCTCGGACAGATCCCGGTGGCTGCGAAACTTGATATCTTGCCGAGCTTTATGTACCAACGCCAGGGCAAATTCCAGGAAACACTTTTGGGGTTGTTTGGTAAATATCACCTGAAAGGAGTGAATGGATTGGAAACAGCCGTGTCTCTTGGTGCTTTCTACCGTGTTAAGGATGCTTTCATTTTAGCAGCCAACGTTGATTACCGGAATTTTAATGTCGGGATCAGCTATGATGTGAATACTTCAAAGCTTATCGAAGCAACAAACCGCAGAGGTGGATTCGAGATCTCCGTCATTTATATTTTTAAGAAGATCGTTCCTTTCGTTGCCAAAAAACGCGTTTGTCCAATTTATATGTAAGTATGCCGGAGACCAGGATCATTGATACGGAACGTCATTGCGCATCGTCTGCAGCAAGCCTATGGCGACCGAAGGAGCGAGGCACTAACGAAGCAATCTCTTCATTACCTGCTGCAGTAAATAATGGTTATGCTGAACAGAGTCCACGTATGTGCGATGGATTTATGAGGCAATACTCAAGAGTTCTCTTTGTTCTTATTGCCGTTCTAATATCTAATATCTCCTATCTATCATCTCCCCTTCAAGCCCAGAAGCTGAAACAGCTAATTGAAGATGGCGATAAAGCTTTTGCGGACAATGATTTTTTCTCGGCAGCGATTTATTATAACCAGGCAATTAACCAGGACTCCAGCGATATGGCGATCCAGTATAAATATGCTGAAGCCAGCCGGTTGAACTATGATTACGATATTGCCGACCACTGGTATTCAAAAGTTTTTAAAAAAGATTCCCAGGGCAAGCTGTATCCTGAATGCTCCTTCTGGCTTGCAATGATCAGGAAGAATAAAGGGAAATACAAGGATGCCAAAAAGATGTTCGATAAATATGCTAAGAAAAATAAAAAGAAAAAGGACAGCTATTACGTTAAAAAGGCGATCCAGGAAGTTGCTGCCTGTGACTATGCACAGCTGCTGATGGCCGGGGCTGACAAGTCGGTAAATGTGATCCATCTTGACAGTGCAGTGAACAGCAAAGTATCTGAATATGCGCCCATCCAGGTGGACAGTGTTTTATATTTCTCTTCATTACGGGATAAAAAAGACCACGACAAGAAGAATAATGTAAGTTATAATAAGATCTATACTTCAAAGAAGGACAGCATCAGATGGCAGAAAGCAGAGGAGCTGGATTCACTGTTTAACAAGAACGGGATCCACAACGCGAATACTGCATTCAATAATGATTTTACAAAAGTTTATATAACCCGCTGCGTTCAGAAAGACGGACAGTCGTTTAATTGTGAGATCTATTCTTCAGATTTTAAAGATGGCCACTGGTCCCCATTGCAGCTGCTTCCCGAAGAGATCAATAAAAAGGGAACAAATAACACGCAGCCTGCGGTTGGCTTTCTAGGTGAACAGGAAGTCTTGTTTTTTTCTTCCAACCGGCCCGGTGGTGAAGGCCAGATGGATATATGGTACAGCAGAATAAATAAGGACGGGACTTTTGATAAGGCGGTAAATGCAGGGAAGAAGATAAACTCTATTGAAGATGAGATCACACCGTTTTATTGCAAACCCTGCCAGGAGCTATTTTTCTCCTCCACATGGCATAAAGGACTGGGGGCTTTTGATATTTTCAGAAGCGAATTTAAGGACAAAGAATTTTCTGATGTAAAGAACCTTGGTTCACCCATCAATACCAGTTATAACGATATTTATTTCAGTATAAATTCTCAGAAAACAGCAGCATTTTTATCGTCTAACCGAATCGGGTCCTATTTTGAGGAAAAAGAAAGCTGCTGCAATGACATTTACACATTTAAGATCCCGCGGATAGATGAACCGCCTGTGGTTGTTGACAGTACAAAGATCTTTGTAACGCAGATGAAGCTGCTTGTGCCACTTACATTGTATTTTCACAATGATGAGCCTGACAAGAAAACGCTTGCTACAACAACAACAAAGAACTATAAGAAGACGTATGAAGATTATTCCGCTATGCGGGAGCAGTATAAAAAGGAATATTCTAAAGGTGCTGCCGCGGAGAATATTGAAAGGGCATACAGCGATATTGATAATCTCTTTGACGACAGCGTGGATGCAGGTATGCAGGACCTTGATAAATTCGCGCAGCTGATGCTGAAAGTATTAAAGGATAAGGAAAAAGTGACCATAACAATGAAGGGGTTCTGCAGCCCGCTGGCATCAACCGATTACAACGTTAATCTTGCAAAAAGAAGGATTTCGAGCCTTCGCAATTATTTCATGGAATACCAGAATGGAGTGTTCGTAAAGTATTTGGATAATCAAAATTCTAATGAGGGCAGTATAACTTTTATCGATGAGCAGATCGGGGAATTAAAAGCCAGGCCGAATGTGAGTGATGATTATTATGATACCAAGAATTCTGTTTACAGCCCTGCAGCCGCACTTGAAAGAAAGATCCAGATCATTGCGATCTCCACATTTTCAGAAGGCAGTAAATAAGCTGTTTGCGCAGACCGCACATTCTGTATTGCAGGCAGAATCTCTCCAAGGTGATAATATGAGCAGAGTAAACCGGTTGCTTATTTGTCATTTCGACTATAAGGAGAAATCTTTTATAATGAGATTTCTCTCTTCACGTTGTTCCGTTCGAAATGACAGACAGGATGCAGTATGATCGTCATTCCGTGCTGCGAGACGGAATCTCTCCAAGGTGATAATATGAGCAGAGGTTAACCCGTTGCTTATTTGTCATTTCGACTATAAGGAGAAATCTTTTATAATGAGATTTCTCTTTCACGTTGTTCCGTTCGAAATGACACGTTACTTCCCAACCACCAGCCTCTTTACGTCCCTTTTATTCCCGCTTTCCAGCGTCACAAAATAAATCCCACTTTCAAGTCCCAGCGACTTAACATCTATTGTCAGAGCTTGTTTCCCTGCTTGCAGCTTTTCATCCGAGATAACGGAAACAACCTGGCCGAGGGTATTAGAGATGCTGATCTTTACTTTAGCGTAACCGTTTAAACTATAATTTATAACAGCTGTCTCAGAGCAGGGGTTCGGGGAAACAGAAAAACCGCTCATCGTGTAAATTTCCTGGATGCCTACCTGTGGCACATTCCGCACGCTGTCACGGTAAAACACACCTGTTACAATTTCAGACCCTCCCGCATCTGTTGCATCCACCTGTAACAGCGGCACCTTTGATCCTGCTGCAAGCCATTTGTATTCAAACCTTGGAGGCCGTGGGATCGAAACACCGAAACCAAGAGTATCGATGTAAAGAGAATCTGTAGCGGTGATCACAGCACGGACCCTCAAAGAAGGGAATGTGCCGAAAGGAGTAATGAGATCTCCCCATCCATCCACAACACTTTCACGGTGGCCTACTTCACCATAATAGAACGGAATGGCTGCAAACGAAGGGGTTGAAAATTTATAATCTCCGCTCGTTGTATCCCCGAACTCAACAGGAAATTCATAAATGGTATCAGGCATGGAGTAATTCATTGGCACCGGTATGCCGTTCAGCACATAGCCAATACCGTTCTGGCGCAGCATGACAGCTGTTTCCTTGAAAAAATCGTAATCCGCATCAATGCTGAATCCCGGAAAAACAGAACCTATGTTCTGATAATTCACTTTACCATAAGAAGTATTCGCGGGATTAAAAAGAAGGTTGTACGGAGAGGGAAAGGCGGATGGTGCGTCAAATTTTTCAAATCGCTGCATATCAGGTTGAAGGCTTGAAAAATCCCATGTATATCCCGGCCCGGTTAAAGTATGGTTAATTCCCTGGGTTGTGGACAGGGTGCTAACACGTAATGTATCCCCGGCATTCGCAATGTCAGCAGCGGTAATGGTGATCTGGGCTGCACATAGCCCCGAACATAATAACCCCGGCACTAAAAATTTTAATCGTAACATGGTACGTTGTTTTTTATAAAAGTATAACATTATTCTGAAAGACCTGAAATTAATGACATTGCAAAAGACGTTAAAAAAGCAGGAAAAATCAGATGAGGAGCTTCTTCTGTTTTGAAACCGCTGCATTTTTGATTAAATTTGTATAGAAGATAAATTATGAAAAGCATATTCAGACTGCTCTTATTGTTTTTACCTGTGTGTTTATACGCACAGGTACCAACCAATCCCAACGGCTATAATAAATTCTATTATGATAATGGGGTAGTTTCCAGCGAAGGCCCGATGAAAGACGGTAAGCCGGACGGCTATTGGAAAACGTATTCTCAAACCGGGAAGCTTAAATCGGAAGGCAACCGGAAGAATTTCATGCTCGATAGTACCTGGCGTTTCTACAATGAGCAGGGCAAACTTGCTTTTGAATTCAATTACACGGAAGGAAAGAAGAATGGCCCTAAGAAAATCTATGATACAAAAGAAGGGGTTGTAGTCACTGCAGAAAATTACGAGAATGATGTAAAGCAGGGTAATACGGTGAATTATTATAAGGATGGAAAGGTAAAGCAAACGATTCCGTTTGTAGCGGGTAAAGAGGAAGGGGCCGGATATGAGTATGCGCCCGACAGCACCATTATAACGATCACCCAATACAAAATGGGCTTTGTGCAGAAAGAGGAAAAGATCAACCGGAAGGATGCAAACGGGCTGAAACAGGGGATGTGGAAAACCTTCTATCCTACAGGTGTGATCAAAACGGAAGTGACTTACTCCGATGACAAGATGAACGGTTATCTCAAAGAATACTCACCCAAAGGGAGTCTTGTAAATACCACCAAATACATTAACGGGGTTCTTCAGACGAATGCTCCCGAACTGGCGAAGCTGGATGTTAAAACAACCTATCACGATAATGGATCGGTTAAATTCACTGCAACGTATAAGGATGGTGTGGCAGAAGGCATACAGCGGGAGTTCTCTCCCGAAGGAAAAGTGATTGGGGCTAAAATGTATTCCGAAGGAGTATTAACCGGTGAAGGAATCCTTGATACAGCGGGCCGGCAGCAGGGGCCATGGGTGGAGTATCACCCGAACGGTCAGGTTAAATCAAAAGGCGAATATCTCAACGGAAAAAGGATTGGCGAATGGGTCTTCTATCATGCAAACGGTAAAGTGGAGCAGAAAGGGAAATATGATAAAAAGGGCAAGGCCCAGGGAATCTGGAAGTGGTACTATGAAAGCGGCAATCTCTTAAGGGAAGAGAATTACCGGAATGATCTCCAGGATGGCATGATGACCGAATACAGCGATGCTGGTCCTGACAGTGCAAAAATAATCACGAAGGGCGAATACATTGATGGTTTAAAAGAAGGGCCCTGGGTGCTGGAAGCTCCTGACTACAGGGAAGAAGGCAGCTATAAGGCCGACAGACGCGATGGAGAGTGGAAACATTATTACACCTCAACCGGGAAATTACGCTTTTCAGGAAAGTTCATTGACGGCATTCCTGACGGGTTACAGACATTCTACTATCCGAACGGGAAAGAAAGGCAGACAGGAAAGTATGTTGGCGGATTAAAAGAAGGGGATTGGAAGTTTTATGATGAGTCGGGTTTCCTTTTCCTGACAATACTTTTTAAGAATGATATTGAAATCCGTTTTGACGGGGTTAAAGTAACACCCGAAACGCCTACCTCAGAGCCAAGCATCAAATAAAATATGCCTCTCTCCTCTAAAACCAAATCAGAGCTTATTGCCGAACTCAAAAAGCTTCAGCGAAGGCTTGATTCAAAAAACAGGGATAAGGCCACCGTTTCCAAAAAAAAGGTTGCAGGAGTTCCCTGGCTAAGCGTTTTTAAGCACTCCGGTAATACTGTTGCTGTTGTTGATCATAAGCTAAACATTCTTGATGTCAATAAAACCGGGAAGGGCCGGAAAAAAAGTGATGTGCTTGGTAAAAAGGCTTTTGATCTTGTGTTCCCGGAATCGCGCGCTCTTGTGCGCAACGCCATCACCTCCGTTTTTAAAACCGGGAAGTCCAGGGAATACATGACCAGAGCGTACTCTGTTTCCGGAAAGGCCGCTGTTTTTTCCTGTAAAGCAACACCGCTGTATGAAAATAAAAAAATCGCTGCAGTAATTGTTGAAGCAACCAATATAACCAAAGAAGTAGAGGCGAAGGAGAAGCTTTCACAGAACGAGGAAAAATTCAGGATGCTTGCACAGAATGCAGCAGATATTATTTACCGCTACCGGGTGTACCCGGACTTTGCATGTGAATTTATCAGTCCCTCAGTTAAAAAGATCACGGGATATTCTCAGGGCGAATATTATAAGGACCCGATGCTGGGCACCAGGATAATTCACCCGGAGGACCGGGTAATTGCTGATGCCAACAATGCAAAGATCGCAAAGGCAAAGCGCGGAGCTGTATTGCCCCCGGTGCTTTTCAGAAGTATCCGGAAAGATAAGAAAGTGGTTTGGATCGAAAGCGTGAACATACCTGTGCACGACAGTAAAGGCAGGATGGTCGCAATAGAAGGAATCACAAGGGATGTTACAGAGCGGAAGAAGAATGAGGATATTTTAAAACAAAGCCGCGAGGATCTTTCACAGGTCCTGAATAATATTTTGGAACTGGTTTATTACATTGAGTTTTTGCCGGAAGGGAAAAGAAGAGTAAAGTATCTCAGCAGGCAGATAAAACAAATCCTTGATGTAACACCTAAAGAATATGAGAAATCAGGGGATACACTTGTAGCATTATGCCACCCGGATGATATAGATAAAATAAGAAAAGTTGCGAAGGACCTAAGGAGAACAAGGAAGCCGCAGGAGTTTGTTTACAGGTTTTATCACCGTTCAAAAAAAGAATACATCTGGATCGAAGAAAGGATCACGCCCCAGATAGACGCATCAGGTAATCACATTGGGAATTTCGGGCTGGTGAGAGATGTCAGCGCTCAGATAAATGCAGAGCGCCAGCTGAAGGAAAGTGAAGAAAAATTCAGGATGCTTGCAGAGAATGCGCTTGATGTAGTTTATCGTTTTGAACTCCGCCCCGCACCACGATATGGATATGTGAGCCCTTCTATTTATAATCTTACCGGTTATACTCCGGAAGATTTTTATAAGGACCCCAACCTTGGCTTTAAGATCATTCATCCCGAGGACCGGCACATTCTCGGGGATTCGGAGAAGCTTATTTTTGAGAACCGGCCGATCAATAATGTACGTGAACCTAACATTAAACTTCGCTGGATCCGCAAGGATGGTACAGCTGTCTGGACAGAAACTGTAAACACGCCAGTAAGGAACAGTGAAGGAAAAATTATTGCAATTGAAGGGATTTCCAGGGACATCACCCAGCAGAAGGAAAGCGAAGAAAGATTTAAGATACTTTCGAATGCAACCTTTGAAGGGATCGTTTTTTCTGAACACGGCCGCATCATTGATGCGAATGATCAGTTCCTGAAAATGTACGGCTATAATCATGTGAATGAAATACTTGGGAAAGATGTTGTTGATGATTTCGTCATTCCCGAACAGAGAAGCATGGCCAAAAAATTCTCACGACTTCCTAAGTCCGAGCCATTTGAAGTGCAAACCGTAAGGAAGGATGGAGCTATAATGACCGTGGAAACAAAAGCACAGAACATCCCCTATTTCGGAAAGACGATCAAAGCAACTGTTATTTATAATATTACAGAACGCAAACAATATGAGACCAGCCTTCGTGAAAGCGAACGGACACTTTCTACATTAATGAATAACCTGCCGGGTATGGCCTACCGGTGTAACTTTGACGGTTCCTGGACAATGTTGTTTGTAAGCAAGGGCTGTGCGGAATTAACAGGTTACAGGCCGGTTGATATGATCCACAATAAAAAGGTCGCATACAATGACCTGATTATGCCGGAAGACAGGCAGAAGGTAAGAGCAAAGGTTGCATCAGCGCTTGAGCGCAAAAAACCTTACGTGCTTTCGTATAAGATAAAGACAGCTAATGATGAAGTGAAATGGGTATGGGAAAAAGGGGAGGGGGTTTTTTCAGAAGATGGCGATCTTTTGTTCCTGGAAGGGTTTATTATAGATGCCACGGACCGTCAGAAATTCGAGGTGGAACTGAAACGCAGCAGGGAGAACTACAAGAGCCTTGTCGATTATTCACCAGATGGCGTCTTTATACACATTAACGGTAAAGTTGTATTTGCAAATCCAAGCGCTACAAGGCTTGTAGGAATAAGGGATCCTGAAGAGGCCCTGAACTATTCTCTCTTCGATTTCCTTCTCCCGGAATACAAGCCAACTATCCTGAGCCGGATTAGTAAAGTCATTGCAGGCGAACCCCAGGAGTTCACCGAAATAAAAATTAAAACCCTATCAGGTGAAATAAGAGAAGTGGAGACCAAGCCGATCCTCATTAAATTTAATGGTAAAGATGCAGTTTTAACAGTAGTACATGACATATCCACACAGAAGCAGCTCGTAAAGGAACAGATGCGCGCGCAGATCGCTGAGGAAACAAACGAATTGCTTGAACAGGAGATCACCAAACGGAAGGTCATCCAGCTACAGCTGCAGGAATCCCAGAAATACACACGGCTGCTGATAGAAAGCTCACTTGATATGATCTGCGCCTCTGATAAGGATGGGTTTATTACTGAATTCAATGCTGCAGCGCAGCGCACGTTTGGCTACAGTCCCGAGGAAGTGATCGGAAAGCACGTAAGCATGCTTTATGAAGACCCAAAGCAACGAGTCCAGATAACTGATGAGAAGCTGTTTAAAACAGGGGTTTATTCAGGAGAAGTAAGTAATATCCGGAAAAACGGTGAGCGCTTCACTGCATTTTTATCCGCTTCGGTACTCCGGAATGAAGTCGGGGAAATTGTTGGGGCAATGGGTGTTTCGCGTGATATCTCGGAGCTCAAGCAGGCGGAGGAACAATTACGAGGGCAGTCAGCAAAACTGAATGCAGTTTTCGAAAGCAGTTCACATGTGATCTGGACCCTTGATACCAATTTGTGCCTCACCTCCTATAATAAGAACTTCGCACATTTTTTTAAGAAGCATTATAACACCGAAGTTTTTATCGGTTTAAACATGGCTGCTGACGAAATGCTCACATCAAACGATTATAATAATTTCTGGGTTCAGAAAGACAAAGCTGCATTACGGGGCGAACGCCAGCATTTTGAAACAAAGCTGGTAGACCGTAACGGAGACGTTGTTTGGCGCGAGATCTATCTTAACCCGATCTTTGACGAGAACGGCAATGTGAGGGAAATATCCGGGATAGGAAATGATATAACGGAGAAAAAGCTTGCCGAGGAAAAGATTAAACAGTCGCTCCAGGAAAAAGAGGTGTTGCTCAAAGAAGTACATCACCGCGTGAAGAATAATCTCCAGGTAATATCAAGCATCCTGAACCTGCAGTCATCATACGTGAAGGACCAGGGAACACTTAATATACTGAAGGAAAGCCAGAATCGGATAAAGTCAATGGCATTTATCCATGAAAGTTTATACCAGACAAAAGATTTTTCCAGCATTAACTTTTCCGAATATGTGGTTAATCTTTCTCATAACCTGATACAATCGTATTCTAATTTTGACAAGGAAATAAAATTAAGTCTTGACATTCAAAATGTTTTTCTTAATTTAGACCTGGCTATTCCATGTGGATTGATCATTAACGAGATCGTTTCCAACGCATTAAAATATGCATTTGTCGATAAAAAAGGCGAAGGGGAGATCTCGGTAAAAATGGTCCTGGATAAGGAGAACCTTGTGCTGGAAGTCGCTGATAACGGCATAGGCCTTCCGAAGGAAATAGATTACAGGAATACACAGTCGCTCGGATTACAATTAGTTGTAACTTTGACCGACCAGTTGAACGGCAGTATTGAGATGGATTCATCCAACGGCACAAAGTACACGATCATATTTAAACAGAATCAAGTAAAAAACCGCATATAGAAGATGTCAAAAACAAATATTCTAATAGTTGAAGACGAAAGCATAGTAGCAAAAGACATTCAGCACAGCTTGAAAAAACTCGGTTATACTGTGGTTGGAATGTGTTCTACCGGTGAAGACGCTATCCGTACAGCGGAAGAAGTTAAACCGGACCTTGTCCTGATGGACATCATGCTTAAAGGCGATATGAGCGGCATTGAAGCAGCAGGCCAGATCCGTGAAAAATTCAACATCCCTGTGATTTACCTTACTGCATATGCTGATGAAAGCACATTAAGCAAGGCAAAAGTTTCAGAACCCTACGGATATATCATCAAGCCTTTTAAAGAGATCGATCTGCATACATCTATTGAAATGGCGATCTACAAGCATGAGAAAGAAACGGATGTTAAAAAGGAACGCGATTTTCTTTATTCGATAGTTGAAAATAAAGAATCGAAGGATATAATTTTTGTTAAGTCGAATTCAAGGCTTGTAAAAGTGAAAACAAGCGATATTTATTTTGTGGAAGCGCTTAAGGATTATGTCGTGATCAATACTGCAAGCGCGCGCTACACCATACATTCTACAATGAAGGATATAGAGAAGAAATTACCTGCAAGTGATTTCATCAGGGTTCACCGTTCATTCATTGTGCGCATCGATAAGATCGTTGCGATCGAACAGCCAAACCTGATTCTTGAAGAAGACAAAAAGCTGATCCCGATCGGGGGCTCTTATAAAGATGATCTGTCAAAAAGATTGAACATGGTTTAAAAACCAGGGAACCACTCATAAAAAGCCATTGCAAAAAGCGATGGCTTTTTTAATTTAAGCCGGTTCCTGAATAATATTAACAGAGTTGTAGAATGGATTCTACAATTTTTGCGTTACAGTAAGAATTCTCATCTTCTCAATTCCGATTTTATTTTTTTATACTTAATATCGCATTACCCGAATTCTTCAATGGGAATTCTATTGTAAATACTCAGCAATGTCGATAAAGTTTCAGCTCTTCACGGGCTTTTTTATATTGATCTTTATTTTTGTAATTGACTTTTTTGTTAACCAGAAGTTATCAAACGAAGTCATCAGGAATACGACCTATATCAGTAATTCAGAAACGATCATCCGGAACTCAAATCTGCTTCAGAAAGAAATGATTGAGATGCAGAGCGGTTTCAGGGGATTCTTACTTACAGGGCAAAAAAGCTTTCTGCAGCCATATTACCATGGACTCAAAAGTGTTCCACCGCGGCTGGAAGAGGAGCGCGGACTGGTTTCTACCACTGCGCAAAAGAATGACCTGGATACGATTAATAAGCTGCACCACCAGTGGATCCAATATTCAAAACAGCTTATAACTACGCGCCTCGATACCTTCCCGGATGCAAGTAAATTATACCAGCAGTTATTTGAAACAAAGCTAAGGACAGAAGTTGGCAAAAAGCTTAATGACCGCATCCAGAATATTTTCCGTGGCTTTGATAATCTTGAATACCAGATCAGGCAGGAAAGAAGAAAAGCACTCCAGCAATCATTGGAAAGTACAAAAATCATTACCCTTTCACTTACAGTCGCTTCTGTATTTCTTGCAATTATATCCAGCTTTTATCTCATCAGGGTTATTACCAAGAGGATCTCCAAAATGGTAAATCTTGCCAAGGCGATTTCAAAAGGGGAATTCCGCACTATTGAAGATAATAAGAAAGATGAGCTTAATAACCTTGCAATATCATTGAATACCATGTCTCTCACACTGGAGAAGAATTTTAACGAGCTTACAAAAAAGAACAGGGAACTTGACCAGTTCGCGTATGTGGTTTCGCATGACCTCAAGGCACCCCTGCGTGGGATTGCAAATATAGTTTCCTGGGTGGAAGAAGATCACGAGCAGGACACCACACCCGAAATCAGGCACAACCTTTCATTGATCAAAGGAAGAACAAACAGGCTTGAGAACATGATTAACGGTCTGCTGGAGTATGCCCGGGTAGGAAAAATAAAGCGTGGGACCGAAAAGATCGAACTCGAAATTCTTGTCAGGGAATTAATAGACCTGCTCGTTCCACGTAATTATAATGTGGTGATCGGACCGATGCCGACATTGTTTGCAGAGAAGCTCCACCTGGAACAGGTTTTTTCCAACCTGATCAGCAATGCCGTAAAATATAACCATCGTAAAGACGGGAAGATCATTATCCGTTCAGAAGAATTCACAGACCATTATTGTTTTTATGTTACTGATAATGGGCCCGGGATTGATTCCAAGTATTTTGATAAAATCTTTATCATCTTTCAGACACTGCAGGAACGTGATGCCTTTGAAAGTACGGGCGTTGGCCTTGCCATCGTTAAGAAAGTGATAGAGGACAATAAAGGGACGATCAGGGTGGAGTCCGAGTTAGGAAAAGGCACATCATTTATTTTTACCTGGCCAAAGGCCGATATTAAGAACCAGATATGAAAAACAGTGTTATTCTTTTAGTGGAGGATGATTACCTGGATGTGGAGAGCATCAGAAGGTCACTCAAAAAAAACCACATTAACCACACGCTCCATGTTGCACATAATGGCGTGGATGCTATTGAAATGCTTACATCGGAAGAGAACAAGATCCAGCCGGATGTGATCCTGCTGGATATAAACATGCCGAAAATGAACGGCCTTGAATTTTTAGGAATAGTTAAAAGTTATTACAGCCTTAAAAACATAAAAATATTCATCATTACTACTTCCGGGGAAGAATATGATAAGATGGCTGCACAAAACCTGGGCGTAACAGGCTATATATTAAAGCCGCTGAACCTCAAGAACAGCAAGTCAGGAGACGACACAGCAAGGCTGTTAGAGGCGCTTATCGACTGAGAATCAGATCTCAAATCCCCACTCATCACTGAATGCTTTTCCTTCAGTACCTTTTTTGGGTTCAGGTCTTTTATTCGGATTCTCTGCCTGGGGACGTTCGTTTAACGGCCGCTCATGCTTAGGTTCTTCATTTCCCTGCCGGGCATTTCCAGAACGTTTATTCCCGTAAGATTTTTTTCCCGGCTCAGATTTCCTTGAAGTCGAGTTGCTTCTTTCTTGTTTTCTTTCACCGGGCCTTTGATCCTTCATTTCAACAAGTGCAAAATCCAGCTGCTTCTTTACAAGATCGGCACGCTTCACTTCTATTCTTACTTCATCTCCCAGGGTTAATACTTTTCCGTTCTTTTTTCCGCGAAGACAATAATTGTCCTCATCAAAGAAATAATTATCATCAGTAAGGTCGCGTAAACGGATCATTCCTTCACAATGGTTCTCAATTATTTCCACAAAAATCCCCCATTCTGTAACACCGGAAATCTTTCCGTCATATTCCTGCCCGATCTTATCCTTGAGATATTGCACCTGCTTGTATTTGATAGAAGAGCGTTCCGCATCTGCCGCCAGTTTCTCCATGTCGGAAGAGTGAATGCAATCCTCCTCCAGTTTTTCGGCATCAGCGCTTTTCCCGCCATCCAGGTAGTGCTGCAATAACCGGTGGACCATTACATCGGGGTAACGCCTGATCGGAGAAGTGAAATGAGTATAATATTCAAAGCCTAAGCCGTAGTGACCGATATTCTTTGTGGTATAGATCGCTTTTGCCATCGTCCGGATCGCAAGCAATTCAATCACGCCTGATTCCTTTTTTTCATTAACTTCCTTTAAAAGGTTGTTCAGTGAATCAGCAACACTTTTTTCATTTTTAATGTTCAGCTTATAACCAAACTTGCCGACAAATTCAGCAAAGCTTGCCAGCTTGTCGGGATTGGGTTTGTCATGGACACGGTACACAAAAGCGCGTTTCGGTTCAGCTTCTTTCCTGCCTTCCTGTTTTTCTTTCGCCTTGCCAACAAATTCAGCGACCTTACGGTTAGCCAGCAGCATGAAATCTTCAATCAGCTGATTTGAGTCCTTTGCGATTTTAAAATAAACTCCGGTTGGATTCCCTGCTTCATCAAGGTGAAATTTCACTTCCATTTTTTCAAATGCAATACTTCCTTTTTTGAAACGGTTTGCACGAAGGATCTTGGCAAGCCGGTCAAGCGTAAGTATCTCTTCCGAAAAGTCCCCTTCGCCTGTTTCAATTACTTCCTGGGCCTGCTCGTATGTGAAACGTTTATCGGAATTGATTACAGTCCGGCCAATCCATTCCTGCACCACTTCCGCTTCATCGGTCATTTCAAAAACAGCTGAAAAGCAAAGTTTTTCTTCGTTAGGACGTAAAGAGCAGACATTATTGGATAAGATTTCCGGAAGCATGGGAACCACGCGGTCAACAAGGTATACAGAGGTAGCACGGCTAACCGCTTCAATATCAATCATAGAGCCCGGCTTCACGTAATGGCTCACATCTGCGATGTGTACCCCGATCTCCCAGTTGCCGTTTTTTAGTTTCTGGATGGATAAAGCATCATCGAAATCCTTGGCATCCACCGGATCGATCGTGAATGTGGTGATCTTACGGAAATCGCGTCTTTTAGCGACTTCCTCCTCAGTAATCTCTACAGGGATAAGGTCAGCAGCACGTTCCACATCCTTCGGGAAATGATAAGGCAGGCCGTATTCCGCCAGGATTGCATGCATTTCGGTGTTGTTATCGCCAACATCCCCGAGCACTTCTTTAATTTCGCCTATTGGGTTTACACCATTCTTAGGCCATTCAACGATTTTTGCAATAGCTTTCTGGCCATCTTTTGCCCCGTTGAGTTTTTCCAGCGGAATATAAATATCCACGTGCATTTTGTTGTTGCTTGGGACAAGGAATGCAAACCGGGGTGAAAGCTGTATTGTTCCCACGAATTCTGTTTTGGCGCGTTCAAGTACCTCAACGATCTCCCCTTCCTGCTTCCCCTTTCTTTTAGGGTATAATAATACCCGCACCATGTCGCCATGCAGGGCATTAAGGGTCTTTTTCTGGTTTACAAGCACGTCATCTTCTGATTCCTCCGATATGATATAAGCGGTTCCAGAAGCCGTCATATCAACCTTGCCGGAAATATAACGTTCAGTGCTTTTAAGTTTAAATTTGCCCCGTTCCACCTGCGATACGGCATCGTTTGCTTCAAGCTCCTCAAGTATGGAGTTGATGAGTAATCGCTGAGAGTGGTCGGTAACGTTAAGTTCGGATGCTATTTGCTTGTAATTTAAGCTTTTAGAAGGCGATTTGGAAAGCACATTGAGTACCTCTTCAAAAAAATAACTCTTTTTTTTACCCTGTGTTTTGCTTTTAAATTTCTTTCCCATTTTTCAAAAGTGCTATTGTTTATTGGTTAAAAATACATTTGTTAATAAAAAGTAAAAATTTCACTTCCTGTGCAACCAAATGTTGCAACTTTGTGTCTTAACTGGTAGAAAAACGTTATGACCGATGAGCAAATAGTACAAGGTTGCATTAAAAAAGATGCCATAGCTCAAAGGCATCTGTACGAGCGTTTTTCAAAGAAAATGATGGGTGTTTGTCTGCGTTATTGCGACAATCACGAAGAGGCTGAAGATGTAGTGCAGAATGGGTTTATCAGCGTCTTTCAGAACATCGAAACATTCAGGGGCGCAGGTTCACTGGAAGGATGGGTAAGAAAGATAATGGTGAATACGGCCCTTACCAACATTAGAAAAAACAAGAAACTGAAACAAAACATAGAACTGGAGAGTGTTGAATTCATGCTTCCTTCAAGCAATTACATGAGCGAAAGCTTTGCTGCGAAGGATCTCTTGAAAATCATTCAGACACTACCCACAGGTTTTCGCACCGTATTTAACCTTTATGCTATTGAGGGCTACTCCCACAAAGAAATAGGTGATATGCTTGGAATTTCCGAAGGCACCTCCAAATCTCAATATTCACGGGCGAAAGCTCATTTGCAAAAAATTATCCCGGTAGACAGGGAATAAATTATGAAGAAAAACGATATAGAGGATCTTTTCAAGGATTCGTTTAAGGATTTTGAGGCTGAGGTGAGTCCTGGTGTATGGTCCAACATACAGACTGCCCTGAAAGGTATTGGGATCGGATTACTTGGAAAAGCATTATTGAATAAGATAGGCACAAGTACGATTGTGGCTGTGGTTTCATCTGCCGCGGCTGTAATATCTACCGTAGTGATCATGAATTTAGGCGGGAAATCCCAGCCAAAGCCAGGCGCAGAAACAAAGCAACCGGTGGCCGGGGAACAGCATGAAACCGTTAAACCTTTAGCCCCGCAGGAGATTAAAGAATTCTTAACAGATAACACATCAGCACAAAGCAATACCCCGGCTGTAAAAGAGAATACTCTGCCGGCAGAGAGCGGGAAAGCACAGAAGACGGATAAAAGCCCGACACATATCAAAAAAGAAAAAATGAAAGAGGTGATCAGCCAGTATTCTGATCACACGATTGCATCTATCTCCGCATCACCCATTGGCGGCACCGTACCGCTGATCGTCAATGTTTCAAACAGCGGCACCGGTAAGGTTAACAAATGGGATTTCGGTGACGGCCAGAAAGAAACAGGTGCAAACCCTGTACATGTTTATGATATTCCGGGAATATATACCATCTCTCTCACATCCACCGGTCCTGACGGGAAAATATCCACCGATAGTGTGAAAATAGAAGTCTTCGGTAACTCGTCCATCTCTTCAGTTCCCACTACTTTCTCTCCGAACGGAGATGGTTCTGTGGATGTGTTCAAAGTAAACAGCCAGGATATTTCTAACATGGATGTGGTTATTTTTGACAAGACAGGAACTACGATTTATAAATGGCAGGGCACAAAAGGCCAGTGGGACGGAAAGGACCTGGAAGGTAAACCCGCTAAAGAAGGAATCTATTTCTTCATTATCAATGCAATAGGTATTGACGGCAAAAAATACGACCAAAAAGGAACCATCAAATTGACCAGGTAAGGTTTGCTCTTTTTGTATTGAATTGCAGGTCAGATTTTTAAATACAGTGCTGGACTTCTGATGTACGAAAAAAACGTAGCCGCTATCAAAGGTTTTTGTACTTTTACTCCCGTAAACTTTAAAAAATCAGATTTGATGAAACGTTTATTTTTTATACTCTCCTTAATATATTTTAATACCCAGTTTCTAAGAGCACAAACAATAGATGCAGAGCCGGAGGTTTCAAACATCTGTTCCGGGGGCTCAGTAAACCTGACTGCCACCATAACGCCACCCGGTGCACCAACTGCACCCGGCAGCCTGCCTACAAACTCCTACGCTGTTTCAAGCATTCCCTTTGCTCCGGGACCTTTAACTGGTGGTATTACGTCTTCTGCAACTGACGATTCACAGGTTGGTCCTTTCCCGATCGGGTTTTCGTTTTGTTTTTTTGGTACTTCTTACACCAATTTCTACATCGGGTCTAATGGCTGGATTGCATTTACCCCGCAGGGAGCAAGCGCAACCACATACACTGCAGCTACTATCCCTTCTACAGTTGCGGCAGTCCCTAAGAATTGCATCATGGGGCCATGGCAGGACTGGCATCCAGGGTTCGGAACAGGGCCCTACATAAACCATCAAACACTGGGAACAGCTCCTTTCCGAAGATTGGTGGTTACATGGAATAATATTCCAATGTATCAATGCACGGGAAACCGTGGAACCTTTCAGATAATCATATATGAGACCTGGAATACGATAGAGAATTTTATTGTTAGTAAACCAAACTGTCTTTCATGGCCAACAGCTAATCCCGGCCTTGCAACCCAAGGAGTTCATAATGCGGCAGGTACTGTTGCCTTCACGGTTCCGGGCCGGAACAACACGCAATGGACAGCCAGCAACGAGGGCTGGAGGTACACGCCAAACGGCTCAGCAACTTACACCATTAACTGGTATGAATTCCCATCCAATGCGCTTGTTGGCACAGGGGCCAATGTTACACTAAGCCCGGTCGCCTCTCCTCAATATTATTATGCAAAAGTGGACGGGCCTAATGGCTGCGGGGTTGCTACCGGAGGTAATAACACAGATACCGTGGTGGTTAATTCCATTAATATTCCTGTTGACGCAGGTCCGTACACGAAGATCTGCCAGGGCTCATCCACTATGCTTGGTGCTAGCGGAGGCACAATATATTCCTGGTCTCCTGCAACAGGACTTAACAATCCTGCAATTGCAAATCCGATCGCCAGCCCGTCCTCCACAACCGTTTATACCGTTATGGTCACTGACGCATCCGGCTGTGTAGGTTTTGATACGGTATCTGTAGGGGTTGAGTTTGCACCTGTTGTTGATGCAGGATTTCCATCCGGGATCTGTAGCGGGGATAATATAATGCTTGGAGGAAACGGACCAGTCGGGACTTATTCCTGGAGCCCGGCTGCAACCCTTGATGATTCTACCATTCTTACTCCTGTGGCCACACCCGTTGTAACAACAACTTATACATTAACCATCACCAACTCCGTAGGGTGCAGCAGCAGTGATACGGTTTCCGTTATTATTCTTAACCCGGGAGCAGATGCAGGCCCGGATACTGCTATTTGCCAGGGTAGCAGTATAATGCTGGGGGCAAGCGGAGGAGATAGCTATCTCTGGTCACCGGCCACAGATCTTAGTAATCCGTCCATAGCAAACCCTGTGGCAAGCCCGACAGGTAATATGGTCTATTATGTTACAGTTTCCAATAGCAGTACCGGCTGTTCCGCCAGTGATTCCGTAATCATTACAATTATTCCTGCCGTGGTTGCAGATGCCGGTGCTGATACTAGTATTTGTTTAGGAGACAGCATCATGCTTTCAGCCTCAGGGGGGATGCAGTATGCATGGGTTCCTTCGGCAGGCCTGAGTGATACATCTGTTTTTAATCCGGTTGCGGGGCCGCTTTCCTCTGTCACGTACACAGTTATGGTTACGGATGCACTCGGATGTTCAGGTATCGACAGTGTATTTGTAAGGGTTGATTCACTGCCGTCAGTGAATGCAGGACCAGACCTTAGCATATGCATCGGATCGGGTATCAACCTGAACGCAAGCGGTGCGGACAGCTATATGTGGTCACCCGGTGCAACACTAAACGATTCCACTCTTTCTAATCCGGTCGCAAGTCCTGGCTCTCCAACTACATACGTAGTTACCGGGGTTGATACCAATGGCTGTGTGAATACAGACACTGTTAATATTGGTCTGAATGGTTTAACCATCACTGCTGCCGGTAATGCTGTTATATGCCAGGGAGATAGTACCGCGCTGAACGTTAGCGGAGCTCTTACATATTACTGGTTACCCGCTGCAACATTAAGCGATGACTCCATCGCAAATCCGCTTGCATTTCCTTCTTCTTCAACAACCTATACGGTGATTGGTACAGCAGGCTCCGGCTGCTCGGATACAGCCTATGTTACTGTTGGGGTTAATTCGCTTCCTGCAGTGAATTCCGGTGCTTCACTTTCAGTCTGCAATGGTTCAAATGCAAATCTTTCTGTAAGCGGTGCAAACACATATTCATGGTCACCCGCGGGTTCGCTTAATAACCCGAACATACCAAATCCTGTTGCTTCCCCGGGCGTAACCACCTTGTACACTGTAACAGGTACCGATCTCAATGGCTGCTCTTCACAGGATACGGTTACCGTAGTGGTTCATAATATACCGGCTGCCAATGCAGGAACAAATACCAGTATTTGCATGGGCGACAGTACAATACTTAATCCCAGCGGAGGTGTGACATATTCCTGGGCACCTGCTGCAGGGTTAAGCAGCACAATAATTCAGAATCCTTTTGCTTTCCCTTCTACAACAACAACTTATACCGTAACCGTTACAGGAGCAGGATTCTGTACCGCGACTTCGCAGGTGACCATCACCGTTAATTCCGTTCCGGTTGTTAATGCAGGGCAGGATGTAAGCATCTGCAGCGGGCTGTCCGCTCAGCTGAATGCCTCAGGAGCAAATTCCTATTTCTGGAGCCCGTCAGCCGGACTTAATATCAGCAATATTGCAAATCCGTCAGCCAATCCTTCCCAGACAACCTCCTATATCGTCACAGGATCAAATTTGGCAGGATGTACAGACAGTGATACGGTGGTTGTAACTGTTAGCAATACGATTACAGTAGCCACAGCGTCAGTCAGCGATGAAACATGTTTTGATAATGACGGTGAGATAACAATTGGTGCGGTAAGCGGGGGAACAGGTCCCTTTATGTATTCCCTTAACGGAAATGCACCGCAAAGCGGAAATACATTTTCTTCGTTAAGCCAGGGAATGTATAATGTGATAATTACTGATGCTTTGGGATGCGCAACGTCACAAACGGTAAATGTCGGGCAAATATCTAATGTCAATGCGTCCTTTACGGCAACTCCCCCTTCAGGGCCTAAACCTTTAACTGTTAGCTTTACGAACACATCTACAGGAGCAATAAATTATACCTGGGATTTTGGCAACGGAGCCGTTTCAACACTAACCGACCCATCTGCGATTTACGCGGCAAACGGAACCTACACCGTACTGTTGTATGCTACCAACGGAGGCTTCCCTTGTGTCGATTCAGCAGTATTCACTATCGAGGTGTTTGAAGAGATGACCTATTCCATCCCGAATGTTTTTACACCAAACAGTGATAATAAGAATGATTTCTTCGGGATCCAGTCGATTGGTGTCACCGGGGTGGATGGCGCTATATTCAACCGCTGGGGAAAAAAGATTTATGAATGGAGTGGAGACGCGGCCAGTGGCTGGGATGGCTCCTCCGACAGCGGTAAGGCAGAGGACGGAACCTATTTTTACATCTTAAAGATCAAAGGGGCCGATGGCTCTGAAACAGAAGAAAAAGGGCATGTGCAGGTTCTCGGAAGTTAATAGGGGAAAGCAGGGGAGAGCTGGAATTTCCCCGCTGCATTGTAATTTAAATAAAAAGACTATTTTAGCAAACGATATATATTATCGGTTTTATATAACTGTTAATTTTCTTTGAGTTATTACACAAAATCAATACAAATGAAAAAAATAATTGCGTCCATTTTCTTCCTTTCCATTTTCTTAATTAACCCGGCTAAAGCCTCCCACATTGCAGGAGGTGATCTTAGTTATGTTTGTCTTGGTAATAACCAGTACCAGATCAACTTAAACCTGTTTGTTGATTGTCTTGGCTTTGATCCGGGTGCAACGCAGACAATAACTTTTACCAGTACATGCGGCCAGACAATGACCACAACAGTAAATGTTCTTAACCCGGGCGGGACGGAAATATCACAGCTTTGTCCTACACAGCTGAATAACAGTACCTGTAACGGAGGTAGTTTACCGGGTATGTGGGTCTTCAATTTCACCGGTACAGTAACGCTTGCTCCTCCATGTGATACATGGACTGCCCAATGGAATGTTTGCTGCCGTAATAATGCGGTATTGAATCTTGTAAATGCTTCCTCTTTCGGAAGTTATATAGAAGCAACCATAAACAGTGTTACCGCACCATGTAATAATTCTCCATCCTTTACCTCACAGCCGATCCCTTATGTATGCCAGGGTCAGGCAGTAAATTACAGTTACGGTGTGGTGGAAACAGACGGTGATTCCCTGTACTATTCATTAGTGAATGCCCTGGATTACGATTTTGGTACAGGTACGTCCACAAATCTTGCTTACAATCCAGGTTATTCTGCTTCCTCCCCAATACCAGGTATTACGATCGATCCGCTTACAGGAATGCTTACGTTCACCCCAACAACTCTCGGAAATTTTGTGGTTGTTGTGCTTGTAGAGGAATTCGATGCCGCGGGAAACCTTATCGGGACAGTAATGCGTGATATACAATTTATCGTTCAGAACTGCTCTAATATTGTTCCGGATGCCGGTGCCGGTGCAATTACCGGAATGACTGGTACGGCTGTGCAAACAGGGCCATTCTCAATAGAATTATGTGAAGGCTCAAATTTTACATTCAACGCAACGTTTACAGACGTTAACTCAGCAGATAGCTTGTTTATCATATCCAATCTTGCCTCTGTGCTTCCGGGTTCAGTGATCACAACTTCTGGTTCAAATCCTCTTGTTGCCACGATAAGCTGGACAGCTCCGGGAGGAACTGCAAATACAAATACTACGTTCAGCATTACTGTAAATGACGGTGCATGCCCGGTACCGGGTCAGCAAACATTTGTTTACGACATCCAGGTGCAGCCAAGGACACTTGGCGGAATTGACCAGATCATTTGCGGGCCGCAGTCTGCGACATTCGCAGCCACAGGCGGAAGCATCTTCAACTGGGCGGTAATCAGCGGTGATCCCATAGTAATAGGAACTAATTTCTCATGTAACCCATGTGACAACCCTGTTGCCACACCATCAGTGACCACTGTTTATGAAGTAACCAGTGACCTTAGCGGAACCTGTGTTAATAAGGATACAGTAACCGTTACAGTTGTTCCGGATTTCAGTTTTACAACCACTCAAAGCACGGCATCACTTTGTCTTGATCAATCTGTACAGTTCAATGTTTCAGGTTCACCGGCCGGAACTTATGATTTCTATTGGACGCCATCAACGGATCTTGATGATGACTCTATCGCAAATCCTACAGCGACAATTAACACAGCCGGGACATTTACTTATTATGTGAATATTACCAGTCCTTTTGGTTGCCAGAAAAAAGATACCGTTACTGCTTTGGTGCAGCCTGCGATCAGAACAATTGCAAACAGCGATACGGTTCTTTGCGGAAATCAAAGTGCTAACCTGAGCGCTACAGGAGGAACAACCTTTAACTGGACGGTACTGAGCGGACCTCCGATTGTTGTAGGAACAAATTTTTCCTGTAATCCGTGTGCTAATCCTGTTGCTACACCAACAGATACTACTACGTATATCGTCACAAGTGATCTTACAGGGACCTGTATCAATATAGATACCGTAACAGTATTCGTTACTCCTGATTATACATTTACTACAACACAAAGCACAGCTACATCCTGTCTTGCAAATCCAATCCAGTTAAATACGGTTGTGAACCCGACCGGAACTTATGGATATTCATGGAGCCCTGCAACTTACCTGAGCAGCACCACTATCCCGAATCCTGTGGCCACTATCACCACCCCGGGCACTTATAATTATTACGTAGCGATCACGAATAGTGTTGGCTGCGTGAAGCTCGATACTACAATAATCACAATAATACCGTCTTACCCTCCGGATCCTACATTAAGCTACACTTCTGCGGCTTGCCTTGGTGATTCCATCCAGCTGCATGCAAATTTCGGAGCTGCAGTTCCTGCAGTTTGCGGTGTAAGCCCGGTAGGATGTTCAGGAGCAGTAGCGGGTACTGTAGGTGCAGGTAATGGATCCAACACTACAACCACGTACCCTGCACCATATGGAAACTGGTATACATCGGTTCGCCAGCAATACCTTTATACAGCAGCTGAATTAAATGCTGCAGGGATCACGGGCGGAAAGATCGAACAGATCGATTTCAATGTTGTTTCCATAAACGGGATCTCCACCTATCACAATTTTTCAATAGGAATGACCTGTACCAATTTAACAAGCTTCCCAAGCAGCGCTACAGATTTTGAACCTGGTATCATGACCGTGTTCCCTGCGGCAACCTACAATGTTACAACAGGCTGGAATGCACATCCGTTTACCGGTTCATTCGAGTGGGACGGAATATCAAATGTGATTGTACAGGTTTGCTTCAGCGAGTTAAATCCGGGCTCAAACTACACGAATAACTGTATTACAACGAATGATGCCACCACGTATGTTTCTACGATCTATTCGTTAAGCGATTCTGATGAGCAATGTTCAACTCTTAACCCGTTCCCACAGACGGCCATGGCACATCCGCAGATCCGGTTCCATCATTGCGGAGGAACTGCTGATACCGCCAACTTTACGTATCTGTGGTCACCAAATCCTTTGATAGCAAGCCCGACTTCCCAGAGCACAGGGGCATTTGTTCCGGGTGATACAACTTATACCTTAGTAGTTACAGACAACATGAGCGGTTGTGCAGATACATCTACGATCAGTGTGATCGCATTGCCACCTGCAACATTTACTTTAACTGTAGGTGCAGATGTAACCGTGTGTCCCGGCACGCCAACAACATTAAGCGCTTCAGGAGCCTCAACATATGTCTGGAGCCCTGCTGCAACCCTTTCAAATCCTTCAATTGCCAACCCTGTAGCGACAACCAATACAACCACCACCTATACAGTTACCGCCAATGTGCCTTGTGCTCCTACCCAGGTCGACAGCATAACTGTTAATGCGGTCAATTCGGTAATCCTAAATGTGGATGCCGGCAGTAATGTTTCTGTTTGCCCGGGCGCCTCAACAACACTGAATGCCACAGGTGCGACCAGCTATACATGGAGCCCGGCTACAGCGCTTTCAAGCACAACCATCGCTAACCCGGTGTCCAGCCCTATGACCACAATTACATATACGGTTACAGGAACAGCTGCCTGTGCGGATCCTGTTTCTGATGTGGTTACGGTAACTGCTGCTAATTCAGTGATATTGACTGTGGACGCAGGAGAGGACATTACTGCATGCCCTGGAGTACCGAATGTTCTTACTGCTACTGGCGCAACAAATTATACATGGAGCCCGGCCACTGCATTATCCAATACAACCGGTGCTACTACCGTGTCCGGTGCCACATCTACGATAACTTACACTGTTACAGGAACTGCAGCGTGTGCCGACCCTGTGACAGACAGCGTAACTGTGAACGTTCTTACAGCCACACCGCTTGTTGTAACAGCGGGACCTGATGGGGCCGTTTGTGTTGACGAGCCATTATTATTGAACTCAACAACTACCGGTGGTTTCGGTGGAAATGTATTCAATTGGTCAATAATATCAGGAATCATAACAGATACTATTTCCGGTTCCAACCAAGCTAATGCAACGGTTATGGCCACGCAGGAAGGCGTTAACATGTATGAGATCATGGTAATGGACCTTTGTGGTAATTTCAGCAGCGATACAGTGATTTACGAAGTTACAAATGATTGCCAGGTTATCATTCCAAACGTATTTACTCCTAATGGGGATGGTATCAACGATGAATTTAAAGTAAAATCAAACGGACTGGTTTCCTATTCGATAAGCATCTTCAACCGCTGGGGACACAAGGTGTTCGAGTCCACTGACCAGGATCAGGGCTGGAACGGTTCAGGCAGTTCGGATGGTACATATTTCTATATCTTAAAAGCGAAGACAAGAAACGAAACCGAATACGATAAGCAGGGTTATATTCAGCTCCTGAGCAATTAAAAAGAACCCCGGTGACCCCGGGGTTTTTTATTGGCAAATTAAAATAAACTTTCAGAAAGTTTTGAAAGTTCCGAATAGATATTACATTTGTACTGTAATACTTTTGTAAATGAAATTAGCAGAAAGCAGGGAAAAGTTTATAAATGCCTGGGGAACCCTTGGTTCCAGCTGGGGCATTAACAGGACCATGGCACAGGTGCATGCCTTACTGCTGGTTTCACCCGATGCGCTTACCGCAGAAGAGATCATGGAAGACCTGAACATTTCAAGGGGAAATGCAAATATGAATGTGAGGACCCTTATCGGCTGGGGGCTTGTACAGAAAGAACTGAGATCGGGTGAACGCAAAGAATATTTTTCAGCCGAAAAGGATATATATAAAGTATTTAAGCAGATCGCGAAAGAAAGAAGGAAGCGCGAGCTTGAACCGATATTCAAGGTACTTGATGAGGTGAAAAAAGTGGATGGTGATAAACGTGACCGCAATGTAAAAGCATTTGTAGATACAATGGAACAAATTGAGCGCTTCGCGAAGAAGGCAGACACCACACTGGATACACTTATCAAAGCGGATGAGAACTGGCTCATCGGATCTTTTATGAAGCTGATGAAGTAAAAAAATTTGCCGTAATGTTTCAATAATTATTGAAAGTTTTGAAATCATGAATTACAATATACTTACATACATCTCTTATCTCCTGTTAACGCTCTATATCGTATTGTATGTTGGCGCTGTGCTTTTCCGCAGAGGGAGGGCGTTCCTGGTCAACACTTTCAAAGGGGACGAAAACACTGCGGATTCGCTTAATAAAGTGCTTTTAGCGGGTTATTACCTGGTAAATGCAGGGTATACGATTATGGCCCTTAAAGTATGGGAAACGGTCGGAAGCTTCAGGGAAACGGTTGAAGTCTTAAGTATAAAGGCTGGTGTAATCATTCTGACCCTTGGTGTAATGCATCTTTTCAATGTAATAACACTGATCATTATTGGAAGAAGGAACAAACAAATAAATATTAATTAAACTTAAATTATAACTATCATGAACTACACGGTATTAGCTTACAGCATCTACCTGCCTGTTGCAGTAGCGCTGACGATCTGGGTTGCCAGGACCCTTCATAACAATGGAAAAGCTTTTCTTGTGGATATTTTCCATGGTCAGACAGAGCTTGCCTTTTCTGTAAACAAATTACTGCAGGTGGGGTTCTACCTGGTAAACCTGGGTTTTGCAATTATCAACCTTAGGATCCGGGCAGAGTGGAGATATAACGAGGTCACCAGGACAAACATGCTCGAAGAGCTGAATAATTTGCAAAGTCTCATGGAAGTGCTGAGCTCCAAACTTGGCGGCTTTATACTTATACTTGGGCTCGTGCTGTTTATTAATTTATTCCTGCTGCTGATATTAAGAAGCGGTTCCAAACCCCGCCAGGCACAAGGATTCCCACAACAAAGTTTTGTTAAACCGGTTTAAAAACCTGAGCTATGAAATTAAATAAACTACTATTGGCCGGTGGTTCAGGGTTTCTTGGAAATGCAATTATAAAGCATTTTCGTAATTCGGTCCAGGAAGTAATTGTACTTACAAGGGGGCCGGAGCGGCAGGACGGTAATGTCCGTTATCTGAACTGGGACGGTAAAACTACAGGCAGCTGGGCGAAAGAAATAGATTCTTCCGATGTAGTTATCAATCTTACAGGGAAAAGCGTTGACTGCCGCTATACCGAAAAGAATAAAGCCGGGATCATTTCCTCGCGTGTAAATGCTACAAAAATTCTTGGAGAAATTATCCGGAAGTCGGCTTCCCCGCCAAAGATGTGGATCAATGCAGCATCAGCCACAATATACCGGAATGCGGAAGATAAAGAGATGAGCGAATCAGATGGAGAGATGGGCAGTGGTTTTTCTGTTGAGGTATGTAAACAATGGGAGGATGCATTTAATAAAGCGCATACTCCGTTAACGCATAAAGTCTCCCTGCGGATCTCGATGGTCCTGGGCCGCTCAGGTGGCGTGATGCCAGTTCTGGAAAAGCTTGTGAGGGCAGGCCTCGGTGGAAAAATGGGGTCAGGTAACCAATACATCAGTTGGATCCACGAGGTGGACTTTATCAACGCAATCATTTATTTTATACAGAACCACCGGTCAGGCGTTTATAATCTTGCCGCTCCTGAACCCATTCTTAACAAAGATTTTATGAAATTGCTGAGGGAACGGACGGGTATGATAATAGGGCTTCCGGCAACAGAATGGATGCTTGAAATTGGCGCATTTGTCCTGCGCACGGAAACGGAGCTCGTGCTGAAAAGCAGGAGGGTTGTTCCTGCAAGACTATTGTCCGAAGGGTTTACATTTCGTTTTAATACAGCGGAATCAGCTATTAATGACCTTGTTAAAAAATAAAGAATGCCGCGCATACAACTGACAACAATTATCAACGCCCCGGTGGAACGCTGCTTCGACCTGGCAAGGAGCATTGATTTTCATGTGATCACCACATCGCATACAAACGAGAAAGCAATTGCAGGTAAAACAAGCGGACTCATCAGCAAGGATGAACAGGTCACCTGGAGAGCCAAACATTTTGGTGTGTATCAGAATTTAACATCAGTCATAACAGGCATGGATCCGCCCTTCTTTTTTGAAGACCGTATGCTTAAAGGTGCTTTTAAAAAGATAGAACACAAGCATTTCTTCGAATGGAATGGTGGAAGGACAATCATGAAAGATGATTTTTTCTTTGAGGCGCCATTCGGGATGCTGGGCAAATTATTCTCCAGGCTTGTTCTCAAAAGGTATCTTCAGAAATTCCTAATGGAAAGAAATCAATTGCTGAAAACGGTTGCTGAATCCGAAAAGTGGAAGGATTACCTGGCTTAGCTCAGATCTTTTTCGACAATCAGTTTTTCCAGGTGCTTTTCATACAGCTGGTGTACCATGCCGTCTGAGAGCCCGATTTGCGGAACAATGAGTTTTTCGATCTCCGCTTTTTTAAGGACAGTCAGAAGGATCCTGGAAGCAGGGATAATAACATCTGCACGGTCAGGGTTCATGCCAAGCTCCTGGATGCGTTCTTCGTAAGTGTAAGATTCAATAAGCTCGCAAAGCGATTTCAGCTTTGTAACAGATAAAGGTTTCCCGGGCTTCTTGCAGGTCATCTTATAAAGCTTGTTGATATTTCCTCCGGAGCCAATCGCGGTAAGAGGGCTGTAACCGGCCGAGATCTCTTTCACCCAGTTCTTGAAATAGCCCCAGTAATCCTTATCCACCTGGTCATGAAGCAGCCTGATAGTTCCAATGTTAAAAGACTGCGAGGCAACCGCCTTGTTTTTTGAAAACAATGTAAGTTCGGTGCTGCCTCCTCCAATATCAATATAAAGGTAATTCTGGTCCTTATCGAGATGCTGGGTGATGTGACTGGAGTAAATAATATCAGCTTCTGTCTTTCCGTCAATGATCTCTATTTTTATACCCGCTTCCTTTCTTACCCGCTCCACCACTTCATACCTGTTATCGGCATCCCGCATTGCGGAAGTGGCGCATGCCCGGTAATCCACCGCATCATAAACGTCCATCAGGTTCCTGAATGCAGTCATTGCCTTCACAAGCTTGTCGGCTTTTTTTACCGAGATCCTTTTATTAATGAAAGAATCCTCACCAAGCCTGATCGGGACACGAATAAGCTCCGCCTTTTTAATGGATGTCTTTCCATTATGAATATGAACATTGCAGAACAATAACCTTACTGCGTTCGACCCGATATCTATAGCTGCGAATTTCAATGTTTTATTTTTTATTTTGGTTCAACAACCGGTACACATCTTCCTGTGCCCGTACCCTCGTAACCGATTTGTTTTTACGGTATTCATTATCCTGTTTGCTTCCCAAAATACGTGCCTTCGTATTGTCATTCCACAGTGTATCGATAATGCTTCTTACCTGCTGCTGAATTTTTATATCATATATCGGCAGTGCAACCTCTGAGCGGTGATCAAGATTCCTTGTCATCCAGTCAGCCGAAGATATAAAGTATTTCGGATCCTCATTGTTGCAAAATATGAACACCCGGCTATGCTCCAGGTATTTGTCAATGATGCTTATTGCTTCAATGTTATCACTGAGTCCTTTAACCCCCGCTATCAGTGAACAGATTCCTCTCACGATCAGTTTTACCTGTACACCGTGAGAACTGGCTTCATAAAGCTTCTTGATCATTGCGGGGTCAACAAGGTTATTCAGTTTCAGGATAATGTAAGCCGGTTTCCCGGCTTTGGCATTCCGGATCTCTTTATTTACAAGCTGAATAAGCCTTTTACGCATAAAGAACGGGGAAACCAGCAAATGCTTATAATTCCCCGGTTTGGTATTGTCTTCATAAAAGCCAAATACTTTTTCTACTTCGTCTGTTATTAGTTTGTTTGCGGTAAGCAGGCTGTGGTCAGTGTATATTTTTGCAGTATCACCATTGAAGTTACCGGTTCCAACGTGTGCATAGTGTTTAATTTTTCGGCCTTCCTTCCGGGCAATAAGGAACATTTTTGAATGAACTTTCAAGCCGGGCACGCCATATAAAACTTTGGCACCTTCTTCCTGCAGCTTATTAGACCAATAAATATTCGCTTCCTCATCAAACCTTGCCTGGAGCTCTACAACGGCTATTACCTGCTTGCCGTTCTTTATAGCGTTGATCAGGGCCTTTACAATATTGGAATTCTTCGCAACACGGTATAGTGTGATGCGGATGCTCTGAACCTTAGGATCAATGGATGCTTCGCGTAAAAGATCGATCACATGCTCGTAAGACTGGTATGGAAAGGTGAGGAGTACATCTTTCTTCGCAAGTACTTTAAACAGGTTGGGCTGGCCTGCAAGATCTGGATGTTTCAATGCAGGGTTCCTTTTATATATCAGTTCCGGAGGGCCGATAGTTGGAAAGGAAATAAAATCCTTGAAGTTATGATATCTTCCGCCCGGAATCGGGTTGTCTTCTTTCCGCAGCTTGATCTTCTTCATTATGAAATTAAGGATGTCAGGCGCGATCTGCGCATCATAGACCAAACGCACGGGTTGGCCCTTTTTACGCTCTTTAAGGCCCTTGGATAATTTCTCTATAAGGCTTTTGGAAAGGTCGTAATCAATATCCATTTCCGCATCTCTTGTTAGTTTTATATTGTATGCCTCTATATAGTCATGCTCGAAATTCGGGAAAATATCTTCTAGGCAAACCCTGATCACGTCATCCAGGAGGATGATATAGGTTTTCTCATTTTCTTTCTGAAGAACAACAAACCTCGAATGTACATCTGTGGGGACCTCAATAAGAGCATATTTACTTTTTTTGGTCTTGCTGTTCCTTCCCAGTTTGATGATCAGGTAGCCTGATTTATCTTTGAGGTACGGGAAGCTGTTGTTCCCAAGCATTATAGGGAAAAGCGAGGGCATCACCTTTTCACGGAAATACTCTTTAACGAAATGCTCCTGCTCAGTATTTAGCTGCGTTTCATTTATAATAAAGATGTTTTGGGTTTCCAGCTCACGGATCAGTTTCTGGTAAATTGTTTCAAACTTATTCTGCTGTTCAATAACAATCTTCTGGATCTTGTCTAATAGGCGTTTCGGGTGTTCACCCATCAGCCCGTCCGCTTTCTTGTGGTGTTTGGCAGTACGTTTGAGGGTGGCAACACGCACGCGAAAAAATTCATCACGGTTATTTGAATAGATCCCCAGGAATTTAATGCGTTCAATAAGTGGCACAGCCTCGTCCTCCGCCTCCTGCAATACTCTTTCATTAAATGCCAGCCAGCTTAACTCACGGTTGATCAGAATCGTATTCCTCTTGGTCATAAATCAGCTGCTAAAAACAAAACTAAGATACGGTTTATTTTTTCCTCTTAGCCGCAGGCTTTATACTGGTTTTCTTAGCAGGCGCAGCTTTCTTCAGAGGAGCCTTTTTTACAGAAGCTGATTTTGAAGCATTCGCAGCGCTTAATTCTTTAATTACCTTGAAGAATTTTTTAGCAACAGTTTTGGAAGCATCCTCTATCTTCTTTTTAATCTGCTTTCCTGCAATTGCATTGCGTTTATTAAGGGTTTCCTCGATTGATTTCACCAATGCAAGTTCTAATTCTTTACGAAGTGCTTTTTTGTCCATGTGGGTTAAAATTGATTAATTAAAAATCATAAAAAAACTGATGCAAAAACCAGGTGTGTTAAACCTTAACATTTAATTAACGCTGTAAGTTTTTGGGAAAATCATATAATGCAAGTTTACCCGCCCCTTTCGCCACATCCTTCCAGCTTGATCCGGGAAATGAAATTGCGATGATGCCGCATGTGGGTACATTGTCGGTAAACGGTTTGGTTAATGTGTTCACCAATGAAGAGATCGTGGAATTATGCCCGAAGATCATTACCGTGGAATAGGAGTCCGGTGTATTATGGATCACATTCATATATTCTTCCATACCTGTTTCATACAGACTGTCTTCCAGGATTATCTTCTTTGTATCATAGTTGAATTTTCTTGCGAAGATCAGAGCGGTTGTCAGTGCACGGATGGCAGGACTTGAGATCATCAGCTCCGGTGTTTCCCCGGCAGCCTTCAGCTTTAAGGCCATTGCATGCGCATCAGGATATCCTCTTGCATTCAGCGGCCTGTCTATATCTTCGAGGGTGGTATTATCTTTATCAGATTTTGCATGACGGACTATGTAAAGCGTTTTCATCTATTTTGTATATTTAATCACATTATTTCAACTTTGTAAATGTAAGCTGTTTTTGAGAAAATCATTCCCCCTTTTATTTGTCGTTTGCATTGCATGGACTTTTCCCTTCAGTAAAAGCAGGGCTTACAGATGTGGGCCTTTTGGTGACAGCCTGGAAACTTTCAGGGAAAATTTTGTGCCAAAGCATTCAGTTGATGAACTGGTTATCAGTCATAAAGCATTTTCTGTTTGTTACAATGAACATCATGAACAGGCACAGTGGGTTGCCTATCGTCTCACAGCCGCTATGTGTTTGAATAATTCCGAGGAACGCGGTGATGATTTCAGGGCTGACAATGATGTATTAACAGGCTCAGCCAGCCCTGCGGATTACAGAAAGTCAGGCTATGACCGCGGCCATCTTTGTCCTGCCGGTGATATGGCCTGGAATGATGTTGCCATGAGCGAATCATTCCTGATGAGCAATATGAGTCCTCAGTTGCCGGCATTTAACAGGGGCATCTGGAAAAAACTTGAAGGGAATGTGAGGCAGTGGGCAAAAGATAATGAAGAGGTGTTCGTAGTTACTGCAGGCGTACTGAACGGGAACTTAAAATCAATAGGCGGGAACAAAGTTTCAGTGCCTGAATTTTATTACAAGGTCGTTCTGGATGCAAAGCCGCCTGAATTAAAGGCTATCGCTTTTGTGATGCCCAATTGCGCAAATAAAGTTTCTGTTTTCAATTACGCTGTGAGCATTGACTCTGTTGAGCATTTAACCGGGATCGATTTCTTTCCTGCGCTTCCCGATTCCCTTGAAAATGAACTGGAGTCCCGCTTCTCAGTAAATCTGTGGAATGTTCGGTAGTCGATACTATTATATGCTTGCTATGAAGTATGTGGATTCAACGATGATAGAAGTAAAATAAAAAGATCCGTTTTAAACGGATCTTTTATTTGGATTAAATATTATTTTCTTCTTCGCTTTTGCTTTCCCTGGCCTGCGGTACCAAAACCATCTCCATCAACATTGTATTTGCTTTTACGGTTCCTCCGGTAAGACGTACCGTTATTTTTCATTTTCGGATCTTTTTTCTGCTTATCAAAATGGCGCATCTGACCATGAGGTTTTTGCTCCTTCTTGAAAATCCGGCTGAAAAACCCGCCAGATTTTTCACTGCTGCCTTTCCCTGCAGACTGTGCATGAGAAAAGGTAGATATTCCGGTAAAAAGCAAAGTCAGCAGTAAAATTCTTTTCATTCGATATGATTGTTAAACGCGAAATACAAATATAATTATAAGTTTTCGAAAATTTCCCTTGTTAATAAATTTCTGTAATTTGGTCAATAATAAACTTTAATTCTGCTGCCAATGAGAAAACATACCCTAATATTGACAATGTATTTTGTTACGCTTGTTCTGGCTGTTAGTTGCAGTCAAAGTGCCGAACCGGCAAAGGTTGAAGACGAACATATAAAAACCCAGTATCAATGCCCGATGAAATGCACAGAGGAAAAATTTGATAAAGCAGGGCAATGCCCGGTTTGTAAGATGGACCTGGAAGAAATATCAGAAAGCTAATCGATTATATACCTTCAACTTAACAAACAAAATGATAAAAAATTTCCTTTACCTGTCGGGCGTACTTCTTTCGCTTGGCGCTTATTCCCAAACGTATAATAGTCCTGAGAGTATAGAGTTCGATTATGCTAATAACCGCTGGCTCATCTCTAATACAGGCGGAGGGAATATTCTGGCGAGGAACAGCGCAAATGGTGCCCTGTCTGTATTCACAGCATTGCCAAGTTCTCCATACGGGATAGAAATAGTTGGTTCGGTTCTTTATGTTTGTGACCAAAGCAACCACGTGAAAGGGTACGATCTCACATCGGCAGCACAGGTGATGAATTTAACAGTTACAGGTGCTGCCTTCCTGAATGGCATTACTCATGACAATAACGGAAATCTCTTCGTTACTGATTTTAATGGTTATAAAATATACAGGATTAATATTGCTGCTCAGACATATACTACTTTTGTCAGCGGATTGACAGCAAAACCGAACGGAATTATTTTTGATCAACCTAACAACAGATGCGTGTTCGTTAGCTGGGGCACATCCGCAGCCATCAGGCAGGTGAACCTTGCCGACTCTACCACTTCGATCCTTACTGCAACCTCCCTGGGAAATTGTGATGGGATAGCTAAAGATGGCTCGGGAAATTATTATGTGTCTTCATGGTCAAATGGAAGTAAAATCACCCGCTTCAACAATACATTTTCTTCATCATCAGTTGTAGTGCCGACCGGGGTAAGTAACCCGGCGGATATCTTTTATAATACAGTTACCGATACACTGGGGGTTCCGAATGTTGCTGCAAACAATACCACGTATCATTATTTCGGAAGCAGTACCACGGTTGAGGATGCTTTACTTACAGGAAAACTAAATGTCTCGGTAAATCCGAACCCGCTGGTAAAAACAGCGGAACTTAATTATGTATTACGTGAAAACAGCAATGTACTGATAGAATTATTCGATGTAAAAGGCGCTCTTGTGAAAACCATTGTTAATGAAAATCAAGCGGCAGGAAAACAGACGACTTTTTTCAGCAGGTCCGGACTTGCGCCCGGAACATACCTGCTGAAGGTAGAAACGGATTCTTATCTTGAAACGAAAAGAATTATTATCTCGGAATAGCCTTTAAAAATAAAAACGCTCCTGCCGGTTGACCAGCAGGAGCGTTTTATTTTTCTTTATGTTCCTAGAGGAATTCATTGGCAAGATTTGCCAGTTCCGAGCGCTCACCTTTTTCGAGTGTAATGTGAGCGTACAGGTTTTGATCTTTAAGTTTGTCAATCAGGTAGGACAATCCATTACTCTGAGTATCAAGATATGGAGTATCTATCTGGTAGATATCACCTGTGAAGATCATCTTAGTGTTTTCTCCTGCGCGTGAAATAATAGTTTTAACTTCATGCGGGGTCAGGTTCTGAGCTTCGTCAACGATAAAGAATACATCGGATAAGCTTCTTCCACGGATATAAGCAAGCGGGCATACAACAAGCTTCTCATGTTCCACCATTTCATTGATCTGCTTATACTCCCGGTCCTTTTCGCTGAACTGGTTTTTTATATATTTAAGGTTATCCCATAACGGTTCCATATATGGGTTCAGCTTCGATTTAATATCTCCCGGTAAATAACCTATGTCCTTGTTGCTCAGCGGAACGATCGGCCGCGCAAGATAGATCTGGTGATAGTTTCGCCTTTGCTCCAGCGCGCCAGCAAGGGATAACAAGGTTTTTCCTGTTCCGGCAACACCTTGTATAGAAACAAGTTTTATGTTGGGATTTAAAATGGCATCAAGTGCAAAAGCCTGTTCCGCATTTCTTGGGTTGATCCCGAAGGCAGTAACTTTTTTAACGCGTTCAATGACATCTTTTGTTGGGCTGTATGACGCGAGAACAGATTTAGAGCCGTTCTTCAGCGTATAGAAATGATTGGAAGAAGGTTTCTGCTTCTTGAGAAGTTTTGATGTTTCGCAAAATCCTTTTTCGTAGATCTCATTGATCACTTCGGGAGCAACCTTCTGGATCTCACTCCTGCCGGTATAAAGCTGTTCATTTACATCCTTGATCTTCCCTGTTTCATAATCTTCAGCAGTAAGCTTTAAAGATTTGGCCTTGATGCGAAGGTTGATATCCTTGGTCACCATCACTACTTTCCTTTTAGGATATTGTTCGGCAACATACATTGCTGTATTCAGGATCCGGTGATCGCCTTTCCTTTCCCCGAAGATCTTTTCAGCATCGATCTTCGAACTAGTATGCATCTCTATCTTGATCATTCCATGGCCTTTGCCATTAATGTTGATCCAGTCCTGGAGAGTGTTCCCCATTGAGATCTTATCGATATAGCGTGTGAATTCTCTTGCAGCGAAGTTTTTTGTGTCATTCCCTTTTTTGAAATTGTCGAGCTCTTCCAAAACAGTAATGGGTATTACAACATCATGTTCCTTGAAATTTTTAACCGCCATGTGATCATAAATGATAACAGACGTATCAAGAACGAAAATTTTTTTCTCTTTCACCATAAATACAGAACGTTTTAAAAATGTTTTGATAAAGCTATAAAACAAATACTCGGCATTCAGAATATCGAAATAAAGTAATCAACATCAGAATGTTTAAACCAAATCATCAGTTTCTAAAAACATGCCAGATGGCAGAAACAAGGCAAAACAGATAGCTTTCAATAGTAAAAAGAGAATCAACCCACTTTCGGACTAATCAGCTTTCCTTTATTATAAGGATTCTGTGCGGTTTTAAAATATTGTCTATTAAAACAGATTATTCGTCTAAAAGCGATATAAAAACTTGATAATACGCGAATTAAAAATTAGATTCGTTATTCCGTTAAAATAAAATGCTATGAAAAAACGCATACCCTTTTTATTATGCTCAGCCATTCTTATTAGTACTGCAGTTTATTCCCAGGGCTGGAAAAGCATGATGGAAGATCCTTCCGTGAATTTTTATTCCGTTCAGCAATCATTTGAACAGTATTGGTCAGATCCTTCCAGGGCTGTGTACGTTGAAGTTCCGGGTCCTGTTACTCAGACCAAATCAGCGAGCGCTCCGGGACACGCACCTTTAATTATGAAGCAAAAACTTCCGGGCTGGAAAGCGTTTAAGCGCTGGGAAGATTTTATGCGTCCACGGGTGTATCCTACAGGAGACCGTTCTGTTATGATCAGTGCGATGAACGACTATTACGAAGACTTTTATTCCAGCCAGTCATCCGGCCAGAGCCGTGGCATGTCAGGAGGTCCAACACCAAATACGCTGGCTGCCAACTGGAGCATTATCGGCCCGACAACATCAATACCTACTGGTGGCGGTGGTGCCGGAAGGGTAAATTTTGTACGCTTCGATCCTGCAACAACAAATACGATCTGGGTCGGTTCCCCCGGCGGAGGCCTTTGGAAATCAACTACCGGTGGTACGAGCTGGACAACCAATACTGATAATCTTGCCGTGATAGGCTGCACCGATGTGGCGATCCATCCTACGAATAACCAGGTCATGTACCTCGCTACAGGTGATGGTGACGCATCTGATACATACAGTGTGGGTGTCCTTAAATCCACTAACGGTGGAACTACCTGGTCACCTACAGGACTGAACTGGCTTGTAACAAACGGAAGAGTGATCAGCCGTTTATTAATGAACCCTGTTAATCCGAACACGATCTTTGCCGCTACCAGCAATGGGGTTTACAGAACTATAAATGCCGGAGCTAACTGGACTCAGATAGCAACTGCAGCTGCAAATATAAAAGACATAGAATATAAACCGGGCGATACCACCGTTGTGTACGCTGCAAGTACAACACGTTTTTACCGCTCGGCAAATGGCGGTACAACTTTTACAAATATTACTTCAGGGCTTCCTGCAAATACCGTAGTAGGCCGTTTGTCAATTGCTGTTACTGCAGCGAACCCTGCATACGTTTATGTCCTGGGGTCTCTCGCGTCTGATGATGGGTTCCAGGGGTTATACCGCTCAACCGACAGCGGGTTGAACTTTACAACGCGTGCAACAACTCCAAACATACTTGGTTGGTCTAACACAGGTTCCGATGCAGGCGGCCAGGGCTGGTATGATCTTGCCCTGGCTGCCTCGCCAACAAATGCAGACATAGTCATTGTGGGCGGGGTGAATATCTGGCGCTCGACAAACGGAGGGACTAACTGGACAATCAATGCACATTGGACAGGAAGCGGTGCCCCTTATGTGCATGCAGATTGCCATGCTTTGGAATTTATTCCCGGGAGCTCTACAACTTATTTCGCGGGCTGTGATGGCGGTCTGTTCAAAACCACAAATTCGGGAACCGCATGGAGCGATCTTAGCAACGGCTTACAGATTGCCCAGATCTACAGGATAGGTTTATCAGCAACAAATGCTAATTTACTTCTTACAGGCTGGCAGGATAATGGCACCAACAGGTGGAGCGGTACAACTACATGGTCAAGGCCTTTAGGCGGTGATGGAATGGAAGCAGCGATTGACTGGTCAAATGCAAATGTTCAATACGGAGAGTTGTATTATGGTGAGATCAACAGGACTACAACAGGTGGAAATTTAACAACAACGATCGTTCAATCCGGTGGAACAGGTGTTAATGCTGATGGTGATTGGGTAACTCCATACATTCTCAACCCGCAAAAGGCTTCAACAATGATTGTTGGTAAGGCTCAGGCTTATCGTTCCAGGAACCGCGGGACCGCATGGACGGCTTTAGGGACAGTGACAGGTGGAACAGGAAATATCTGTGCACTGGCTTATGCTCCAACCGACAGTAACTATCTGTATATGGCAAAGATCAACAAGTTCTATGCATCTGTTAACAGCGGGACAAGTTTTGTTGACAGGACAGGAACACTTCCTGTTGCATCGGCTGCCATTACTTATATAACTGTCGCTTCTAACAACCCTGCCCATGTCTGGGTAACATTTTCAGGATATTCTGCTGCCAATAAAGTATGGTATTCGCCTGATGCCGGTGTTACATGGACCAATTATTCAACAGGCCTCCCGAACATTCCAGCCAACTGCATCGTTTACCAAAACAGTTCACCAACGGATGTATTATATGTCGGAACGGATGTTGGAGTTTATACCCGGGATAACTCTTCAGCTGCCTGGACCGCTTACAACACAGGGCTTCCTAACGTAAGCGTAAGAGAGCTGGAGATTCATTATGGCGCATCTAAGTTGCGCGCAGCAACTTTTGGCCGTGGAGTATGGCAGTCAGATCTCGCTACTCCGGGGACTTCACCTCCTGTCGCAGATTTCTCAGCGAACAGGACAAATATCTGTGCCGGTGATTGCATTAATTTTACCGATCTTTCAAGTGGTGCGCCAACAGGCTGGAGCTGGACCTTTACCGGTGCTGTAACCACTTCATCAACCCTTCAGAACCCTACCAACATTTGTTATAATACTCCCGGTACGTATAATGTTACACTTACGGCAACCAATACAAACGGTAGTAACCCCATAACGAAAACGGGGTATATAGTAGTTAGCGGAACCTCTGCTTTGCCTTTGGCTGAAGGATTCCAGGGACCATATCTTCCGGCCGGATGGTACCAGACCAACGCGGATACAGATGTTACCTGGGCCCAGAGTACTGCAGTGGGCGGGTTCGGCACAAGCACCTCCAGCGTTGCAATGGATAATTATTCCCCGGCAGCATCTATTGTCGGAACAATTGACGAAATTATTACCCCAAAATATTCTTTTGCAAGCGTTACTTCTGCACAGCTGACATTTGATGTGGCTTATGCACGTTACAATGGTACGTATACAGATTCGCTTATTGTTTACATCAGCACGAATTGCGGGGTGACCTGGACACCCGTTTATAATAAAGGCGGTTATACAGGATTGCAAACAGCACCTGATAATGCAACCAGCATGTTCGTTCCAACGAATACACAATGGAGAACAGAAACAGTGAACTTAAGCTCGTATGCAGGACAAGCTAATGTGACTCTCAAATTTACCAGCAGATCAGGCTGGGGGCAGATGCTTTATCTTGATAATATTAATCTTACCGGTGCAGGCTCACCAACAGCAAGTGTAAGCATTGCCCAGACGACAGGTACCAACCCGATATGTGCAGGGGCGCTTGCTGTATTTACTGCCACACCAGTCAATGGCGGCACAACACCTTCTTACCAATGGAAAGTAAACGGAGCAAATGTCGGAACAAACAGTGCCACATACTCTACAAGCACTTTAACCAGCGGCCAGGTTGTTACATGCCAGATGACATCAAATTTACCGGGTGTTACCGGCAGTCCGGCAACTTCAAACGCAATCACAATGACAGTGAATGCATTGCCCGCTACACCTGCACCTGCATCTAATTCGCCTGTCTGCAGCGGAACGCCTATCAATCTTTCCACAGCTGCGGTTTCCGGGGCTACCTATTCCTGGAGCGGCCCTGCATCATTTACATCCGCTTTGCAGAATCCTTCTTTAGCATCTGCTACTTCAGCTATGGCAGGGACTTATAGCTTAACGGTCACTGCCGGGGGGTGTACCAGCGTAGCTGGAACGGTTGCGGTCACAGTAAATTCAACACCCGCTGCCCCTGCAGTAACAGCAAGTTCACCGGTTTGTGCGGGGTCTGCCATATCTTTATCAACGCCCGCAATAACGGGGGCAACGTATAGCTGGACCGGTCCTGCTTCCTTTACATCAGCAGTACAAAATCCAACACGGCCTTCTGCAACGGCAGCCATGGCGGGAACTTACAGCTTAACAATAACTGTGGGGGGCTGTGCAAGTGCAGCCGGTACAGCTGTCGTAGTTGTGAATGCAGTCCCTGCAACGCCAGCTGTCACAGCATCCAGCCCTGTGTGCGAGGGATCTGTAATTACTTTATCTACCCCGGCAGTTGCGGGCGCAGTTTATGCATGGAGCGGCCCTGCATCCTTTACATCAGCAGTACAGAACCCGACACGTCCTGCTGCAACAGCAGCCATGGCGGGCACATATAGTGTAACTGTAACTTCTGGAGGATGTACAAGTGCAGCTGGTACAGCGAATGTTATTGTAAATCCAACACCAGCCGCACCGGCTGCGGCCAATAACGGACCTGTTTGTTCAGGGTCCGCATTAAATTTAACCACAGGCACCATTACCGGTGCAACTTATAGCTGGTCCGGTCCTTTATCGTTCACATCCGCTTTGCAGAATCCTTCATTGACCTCTGCTACAGCTGCAATGTCTGGAACATACAGCTTAACAATAACTGTTGGAGGATGCACTAGCGCTGCCGGTACTACTGTAGCGACAGTAAACCAAACCCCTGCAACCCCGGTAGTTACAACCAATTCTCCTTTATGTTCAGGCGCTACTATCAACCTTAGCACACCTGCTGTAACAGGAGCGGCATATTCATGGACGGGTCCGGGATCATTTACAAGTACGGCACAGAATCCGGCAAGAGCGGGGGCAACTGTAGCAATGAGCGGAACATACAGTGTCACGGTCGCGACTAACGGATGTTCCAGTCCAGCGGGCACCGCTACGGTAACTGTGAATGCTACCCCAACTGCACCAATAGCGAATATAAATGGAAGCACAACCCCGGCTGCGGTTTGCGCAGGCGGTACTATTACGCTGACATCCAATAGTATTGCAGGAGCGGTATATTCATGGACAGGCCCGAACAGTTATTCCGCATCCGTGAGGAATCCTCCGGCATTAACCAACGCTACTTCAGCTATGGCGGGAACTTATTCACTCTCGGTTACTGTAAACGGATGCCAGAGTAATATTTCTACTGTGAGCATTGGTGTTACGCCTATCCCTTCAACGCCTACTGCGTCAAGCAACACCCCTGTGTGTACAGGCACTTCAATCAATCTCAGCACACCCGCAGTGGTCGGTGCTGGCTATAGCTGGACCGGACCTTCGTTCACATCCGCACTTCAGAACCCGACCAGGCCTTCAGCTACAGCAGCCATGGCAGGAACCTACAGTGTAACAGTTACGGTAAGCGGATGTACCAGCCTGGCAGGTACAACAGTAGTTGCAGTCAATTCAACTGTTACACCTGGCGTTTCTGTGGTGCAGACAGGAGGAACGAATCCGTTATGTGCGGGATCAAATGTTGTGTTTACTGCAACTCCGGCAAATGGAGGAACATCTCCCGTATATCAATGGCAGGTGAACGGTTCAAATGTAGGATCAAACAGTACTACTTATTCTTCATCACAGCTTGCAAACGGACAGGTTGTTACATGTACCATGACTTCCTCCTCAGGGTGCGCAAGTCCTGCAAGTGTAACTTCCACAGGAATAACCATGACGGTGAATCCTGTTCCTTCCGCACCTGTAGCAGGAAGTAATGCCCCTGTATGTGCAGGCACGTCAATTAACTTCACCGCATCAACTGTTGCGGGCGCATCTTATTCATGGAGTGGTCCGGGATCTTTCAGTTCGACATTGCAGAACCCTTCCCGTTCACCTGCTACAGCTGCTATGGCAGGGACCTATAGTGTGACTGTCACCGCTTCCGGGTGTACCAGCCCCGCAGGAACTACAACGGTAACCGTAAACCCGGGCGTAACTCCTGCAATTACGATTACCCAAACTTCAGGCAGCAACCCGATGTGTGCAGGGTCGGCAGCATCATTTACAGCGGTTGCAACCAATGGCGGCTCAAGTCCTGCTTATCAATGGCTGCTGAATGGGTCGAATGCCGGAACAGGAATTTCTTATAGCAATTCCGCTTTGACTGATGCCGATATAATTAGTTGTGTACTGACGAGCAATGCCACATGTGCATCGCCTGCAACAATAGCATCGAATGCCATTACAATGACTGTTAATCCTGTAGTAATCCCTTCGCTGACAGTGTCAATTGCTTCAGGATCGAACCCTATGTGCAACGGACAGCCAATTACATTCCAGGCTTCCGGGAATAACGGGGGAAATTCGCCAGCCTATCAATGGCAGGTGAATGGTGTGAATGCAGGGTCTAATGCTGCGGTTTATTCATCTTCAACATTGGCTGACGGTGATGTGGTTTCCTGCACGATGACTTCTGGTGCTGTGTGTGCAAGCCCCGCGGCTGCAACTTCTGCAGGGATTACTATGAGTGTCGGAACCAACGTTACACCTTCGGTTATGATTTCCGTATCACCTTCAAATATTATTTGTGCTGGCGATCCTGTTACATTCAGCTCTTCGGTTAATAATGAAGGTGGCTCCCCGGTCTATCAATGGCAGGTAAACAGTGTTGCAGCAGGAAGCAATTCCCCGGCTTTTTCTTCTTCGGCTTTAAATAACGGTGATGTAGTTACGTGCACACTCACATCTTCATTATTATGTGCGACCCCTTCAGCAGCGGCAAGCAACAGTATTGGCATGATGGTTAATCCTGTTCCGCCGGCCCCGGCAATAACTCAATCCGGTTCTGTGCTTTCATCAAGTGCAGCTTCCGGTAATCAGTGGTATCTGAATGGATCGCCAATAGCTGGAGCAACAGGTCAGAATTATACATTCCTCGCAAATGGCAACTACACTGTAATAGTAACAGTTAATGGATGCTCATCAGTATCCTCTGCAGTTACATCTGTTACAACTGTAGGAATAAGTGAAGGAGCCGCAGCCAATGAATTTATGGTTTATCCGAATCCGAACAATGGGGAGTTTTCCTTGTCGTTCTTTAGTAACGAAAAGGCCGACTACCGGATCGAGATCATGAACGCACTGGGCCAAAAGGTGTATTCTGAAACACTGAATGATTTCACAGGAAGCTATATCCGTCAATTAACTGTGACTGAATTCGGGCAGGGCATCTATACTATTGGCATTACAAATTCAAAATCGGAAACGGTTAAGAAGATGATTGTATATTAGTCATTCTTGTTCTTTGTTAAAAGCCTGTTCGTCCGGACAGGCTTTTTTTATGTGAACGGTTCCGAAACCTTAATTTGAGGTGTTTTTGTGATGCTTTTCTCTTGGAATTATATATTCAATTTTTTACCTTTAGCATCCTCTAAACTAAAATAGTAAATACCTCATGAAAAAAATCACACTTATTCTTTCGGGCGTTTGTATGTTCAGTGCTTTGTCGGCACAAAAACTTCCGATGAACCAAGTAGTTAGCAGCGGTTCCGTTGCTATCCAATGCTCGGATTTTCACATTACCCGTCCTTTAAGTGAGCTCGCAGCAGAAAATCCCGTTGATGACAATGCCCCGCATCCTAAAGCATGGAAGGAATCCCCCGACAGGAAAAAGCGGAAGCCGCATAATTTCCCGTTTACAGTTGAGAAGGATGGCCCGGCATACGGGAATGATGAAGCCACAATACAAAGAGAAATGGGTACGGTTCCCAATAAAGCCCCGATAATGAACTTCCTGGGAGGAAATGCAGCAGGTTTCCGCCCTATGGACCCTTCCGGATCCGTAAGCTCAACTCATTATATCCAGGCAATTAATGCCTGCACCTTCAGGGTATATAACAAATCCACAGGAGCGCTTCTCTCCACAGCGAACGTGGGCAGCTTGTGGTCCCCGGCAACTTCTAATGACGGTGACCCTATCATCATGTATGATAAAGCGGCTGACCGCTGGTTTATTTCACAGTTCGGAACTGCCGGCAATAATATGTTCATTGCGATATCGCAGACAAATAATCCTTTAGGCTCATATTATACATACACTTTCACTTCACCTGAGTTTCCTGATTATTTAAAGTTTGGCGTTTGGCAGGATGGGTATTACATGACTTCCAACCAGACTCAGAGGGTATTCGTTTTTGAAAGAACAGCAATGCTTGCCGGAAATCCGGCGGCAAGAGCGGTTTATACTAACTTTTCGCCTCCGCAGGGTGGCGGGTTCTTTGTACCAATGCCAGGAGATGCTTCTGACGGGGTTTTGCCTCCCGCAGGAACACCTTGTCCTATCTTCTCTTATTCCGATAACGGATGGGGTGGCGGATTCACGGATGCCGTAAACATTTATAAAATGGCTGTTAACTGGACGCCCACAACTCCAACAGCTACTATTACTTCAGCCGGGGTGCTTCCTACCGCTCCGTTTGACGGTTCATACAGCCCAAGCTGGGATGATATCCCGCAGCCCAACACTACTCAAAAACTTGATGGCATCGGTGGCATCGTACTTTACCGTGCCCAGTGGAAATCATGGGCAGGTTACAATACAGTATGTCTGACATGGGCCGTTAGGATAAGTGCATCTCAAAGAAGCTTAAAATGGTGCGAATTACGCCAGAATCAATCAACAGGAGCGTGGTCAATTTACCAGGAAGGTACATACACACCTGATGCTGCTACAAGATGGATGGGTGGAATCGCGATGGACAATAACGGTGCAATCGGATTTACATACCTGAAATCGGATGCGACATCTATTTATCCTGGATTGTATTATGCTGGACGCAGGCCTTGTGATCCGTTAGGTACAATGCCTGTAACAGAGTCTGTCGCAATTGCAGGTACAGGTTCGCAAACAGGCGGTGTTAACCGTGATGGTGACTATTCACAACTTGTGCTTGACCCTGACGGAGTAACCTTCTGGTGTACTTCAGAATACATGGGAGGTACCACAGGTGCCAGCGCAGCGAGAACACGGATCTTTTCCTTTCAGCTCCCTACATGCGGTCCGGCGGCTCCGGTAGCAAATTTTACAGCGAGCAACACAGCGCCCTGCGTAGGTTCAACAGTAACGTTTACTGATATTTCCACAAACACCCCGACTTCGTGGGCATGGACATTCAGCCCGACTTCTGTTACTTATGTTGGAGGTACAACTGCAGCTTCCCAGCACCCGCAGGTGCAATTTAATACCGTTGGACCTTACACAGTCACACTTCTAGCTACAAACGCAAGCGGGAATGACAGTGAAATAAAGACGAGTTATATAACTCCAATATCAGGAGGAGCATTACCGGTTGTGCAGAATTTTGAAGGCGCAACTTTTCCTCCCACAGGCTGGTCGGTTCAGAATGCTGATGCACCTTCAGCTGCATGGGGAACAGCAGGTGCCAAAGGTCTTGTAAGAAGACCTGCCGCAGGTAACACGGGTAGTGCCGCAGGCAGCGCTGCGATTGAGTGCTGGAACTATAATACGGACACAATGCAGGTGGATAACCTTCTCTCAAGTCCTATTAGTCTTGTTGGTGCCACTGCTCCAAGAATGACATTCAAAAGAGCATACAGATATTATAATGATGCCGCATCTCCTAATAATTATCATGATGAATTAAGAGTCTATGTTTCCACGGATTGCGGTGCAACATACGGCTCCGCAGTGTATTATAAAAAAGGCGTACAGCTGGCAACAAGCGGGACTACAAACGCTACCTTCACTCCTTCAGTTGCAGCTGACTGGGATACAGACACAGTAAACCTGGCTTCGTATGTAGGACAGAACATTGTTGTTAAGTTTGAAGTTACCAACCGCTACGGTCAGAATCTTTACCTGGATGACATTAACATTAACAGTACTGCGGGTGCTGTTGCTTCCGTGAACATTGCTTCAAGCGATACCGATAACACAATTTGTGCAGGAACTTCGGTGACTTTTACCGCTACTCCAACAAACGGAGGAACATCACCTTCCTACCAGTGGCAGGTGAATGGCTCCAACGTTGGAACGAACAGTCCAACTTACACAACAACAGGTTTAACAAATGGGCAGGTTGTTACAGTAATAATGACCTCAAACCTTGCAGGTGTAACCGGCAGCCCGGCTACATCGAACGCGATTACAATGACGGTGAATGCAATTCCATCCACTCCGGCTGTTACAACCAGCTCTCCTGATTGTGCAGGTCAAACGATATCACTGAATACACCAACAGTTACTGGTGCAACTTATGCATGGACAGGACCGGCCTCATTTACGTCCGCGGTTCAGAACCCGACCCGTCCTTCTGCTACAACTGCAATGGCAGGCACATACAGTGTTACTGTTACAGTTAACGGATGTACAAGTGCTGCCGGAACGGCTTCGGTTGTTGTAAATGCACTACCGGCAACTCCGGCTCCAACATCTAATTCACCGGTTTGCGTGGGCTCCACAATTACCTTGTCAACGCCTGCAGTTGCGGGTGCAACATATGCATGGACTGGTCCTGCATCCTTTACTTCAGCTGTCCAGAATCCTACCCGTCCTTCTGCAACAGCAGCAATGGCAGGAACGTACAGCGTTACTGTAACAACAAATGGCTGTACCAGCTTAGCCGGTACAGTTGCGGTAGTTGTAAACAATATTCCTGCAACGCCAACAATTACAACCAGCTCTCCTGATTGCGCAGGGCAAACAATTTCATTGAATACACCAACGGTGGCTGGTGCAACGTATGCATGGACAGGCCCGGCCTCATTTACGTCAGCAGTTCAGAACCCTACACGACCTTCTGCAACAGCAGCAATGGCGGGAACCTACAGTGTAACTGTAACGGTGGGAGGTTGTACAAGTGCTGCGGGAACTTCAACAGTCGTGATCAATGCAGTCCCTGCAACTCCTGCTGTTACAGCATCAACCCCGGTTTGTGTGGGTTCTACAATTGCTTTATCTACACCAACAGTAGCTGGTGCAACATATGCATGGACGGGCCCGGCCTCATTTACGTCAGCAGTTCAGAATCCAACCCGTCCTTCTGCAACAGCAGCCATGGCAGGAACTTACAGTTTGACTGTAACAACCAACGGATGTACAAGTGCAGCGGGCACAGCTACAGTTGTGGTGAATGCAGTTCCTGCAACCCCAACTGTTACAACCAGCTCTCCTGATTGCGCAGGTCAAACAATTTCATTGAATACACCAACGGTGGCTGGTGCAACGTATGCATGGACAGGCCCGGCCTCATTTACGTCAGCAGTTCAGAACCCGACACGTCCTTCTGCAACAGCAGCAATGGCGGGAACTTACAGTGTGACTGTAACAGTGGGAGGTTGTACAAGTGCTGCGGGAACTTCAACAGTCGTGATCAATGCAGTTCCTGCAACTCCTGCTGTTACAGCATCAACCCCGGTTTGTGTGGGTTCTACAATTACTTTATCCACACCAACAGTAGCTGGTGCAACATATGCATGGACAGGGCCTGCAGCCTTTACATCAACGGTTCAGAATCCAACCCGTCCTTCTGCAACAGCAGCCATGGCAGGAACTTACAGCGTGACTGTAACTACCAACGGTTGTACAAGTATAGCAGGAACAGCAGCTGTAACTGTTGTTAATGGTCCAACTGCTCAGGCAGCTACAACAACGCCTACCGCGTGTGGTGCGTCCACCGGAACAATAACATTAGGTGCGACCACCGGCGGAACAGGGCCGTATGCTTTTTCAGTTAACGGAAGTGCTTTTACAACAACTACATCTTATACGGCTTTAGCTGCAGGTTCATATCCTGTGGTGGTACAGGATGCCAACGGTTGCCAGTTCAGCACAACGGCAACTGTTTCTAATTCATCCGGTCCGACTGCATTATCGACCAGCACGACTAATGCTACGTGCGGAGCTTCAAACGGAAGTATCAATATTGGAGCCGCTACAGGCGGAACAAGTCCATATACATACTCTGTGAACGGCAGCGGGTTCACAACAACCGTAACTTATACGGGATTAGCAGCGGGTTCGTACCCTGTTATTGTAAAGGACGCTGCAGGATGTATGTTCACCACATCGGCAACAATTACAAATACCCCTGGCCCGACAGCTCAGGCTGTAAGTACTGTGAATGCGACTTGCGGTAACGCGAATGGTGCGATTAACATCGGAAACACAACCGGAGGGACAGCAGCTTATATGTACTCTGTGAATGGTGGTGCTTCAACAACTACCGTTACATACAATGGTCTAGCAGCAGGAACTTATACGGTGGTTGTCACAGATGCGAACTCTTGTACATTCAGTACAACTGCAACAGTTACAAATATACCGGGTCCGACAGCAACAGTTGTTACCAGCACGAATTCGAATTGCGGAGCTTCTGACGGATCGATAATGATCGGTGCCACAACAGGAGGAACTGCGCCTTACACTTATTCAGTAAATGGCAGCGGATCAACTCCGACCACCAGTTATACGGGTTTCACAGCAGGAACATATCCTGTAGTGGTGACAGATGCAAATGGCTGTACATTTACAACTTCTGCTAACGTTGGCAATACCGGTTCTACTCCATCAACACCAACAATTTCTCAGCTTGGACTTGATCTTACATCAAGCTCTGCTTCAGGAAATCAATGGTACTTAGATGGTAATCCTATTGCAGGCGCTACAGGCCAAACCTATACCGTTCTTGCTAATGGTACGTATACAGTTGTAGTTACAACAGGAGGCTGCGCATCTGCAGGCTCCGCCCCGGTTGTAATAACAAGTGTTGGAATTGTTGAAATGTCCAATCCTTACGGATTACTGATCTACCCTAACCCGAATGACGGAAACTTTAATATTTCGTTCTATTCTGCCGAAAGGGGAAATTATACTGTTGAGATCGTCAATGCATTAGGTCAGCTCATTTTTAAGGACGACCTGAAAGACTTCTCGGGTAGCTATAATAAGAAAATGAGTGTTGTTGAATACGGCCAGGGTATTTATACCATCAGCCTGACAAACAGCAAAAAAGAAACCGTGAAAAAGATCGTTGTTTATTAAAGTAAATCAGTTGAAAATAAGGTCGCCCGGTGGAAAATCACCGGGCGATTTTTTTTGGTAAAGCATTTAAACGCGAATTTTTGAAGTTGAACAATGCCAGCTTGTAATTAGTCTAAATAAGCTTTTCAGGCGCTTCATTTCGCAGGAAAAATCGTAAATTTGTAGTGAAAATTAAGGATATTTCAAAAGAAATACCTAAAATTGAACCTTCTAAACTAAAACAGGACATTTATGGTGGCATCAAGTACTCCAATTGATTTTTTACCTATTGCATTAATGTTTATTGTTGCGCTTGGATTTGTTGTAACTACTATGTTTGCAACCCATGCCTTAGGCCCGAAAAGAAAATCAAAGATCAAAGAAGATACGTTTGAGTGCGGTATCGAAGTTCAGGGAAATGCCAGGATACCCTTTTCTATTAAATATTTCCTGGTGGCGATCCTTTTTGTATTGTTTGATGTGGAGGTTATTTTCATGTATCCCTGGGCAGTGAATTTCAAAAGCCTGGGCTTTACTGGTTTTATTGAAATGCTGACTTTTGTTGGCTTTCTGCTGGTCGGATTTTATTACATCATCAAAAAAGGGGCGTTAAAGTGGGAGTAAAGCTTCAGCTGATCTGCCTGTTTTTGTTATTTGCCTTTACAGGCAGTGCGCAAAAAGAAAAACCATTGTATTCAATGTGCGGAAAAACAGGCAATTGCTTCATGACATGGGATGAATTTATGTCCTGCAAAAAGGAGTTGATAGCGGATGAAAAAGGAGTAAGTATTAATTCTTTTATTCTTACAATACAGAAAGCCGAGAAAAAAGATACAATACAAATAGAATATCCTTCAAAAGGAAATGCATTCAGTAAACAGGCACTGGAGTCGATCCAGGAACTGCATAAAAAGAAAAAGATGGGAAATAAAGTGCTGATAGAGGCCGTACAGGTGGTTCAGAGCGGAAAAGAAGCACGGAAGGTTCCCGGAATGGTAATAACGTTAAATTAAAAAATAACCGCATATGGCGGGAAAGGATAAAAATGAGTAAAGAAGAAAAATCTAATGTAAACCTCGATGCGGATGCCCCTCCGGGCATTGAAGGGCCGGGGTTCTTCGCTACACGGATAGATAAAGTGGTAGGGATGGCACGGGCTAATTCCCTGTGGCCATTACCCTTTGCTACTTCTTGCTGCGGGATTGAATTTATGGCAACCATGGCTTCAACTTATGATCTTGGTCGTTTTGGCGCTGAGCGCTTAAGCTTTTCTCCGCGCCAGGCTGATTTGCTGATGGTGATGGGAACAATTTCCAAAAAGATGGGTCCTGTTTTGCGCCAGGTGTATGAGCAGATGGCTGAACCTAAATGGGTACTTTCAATGGGTGCATGTGCTTCCAGTGGAGGTGTTTTTGATACATACAGCGTATTGCAGGGGATCGACAGGATCATACCTGTGGATGTGTATATCCCCGGCTGCCCTCCACGCCCTGAACAGGTACTTGACGGGATTCTACAGATCCAGAAACTGGTGGAATCCGAGTCGATCAGAAGGCGGGATACTCCGGAATACAAAGCATTGTTAGCAAAATACAATATTGAATAACAATATGGAAAACACATTATTGGCAGCAGTTGGTGACAGATTAACAGCAAAATTCGGGGATGCTGTTGTTGCGGCCGAACAGCATTACGATTTCCCGGTCTTCATTATCAGGAGGGACGCAATTTATGATGTGCTCAAATTTTTAAAGGAAGACGAAGAACTGGGATACACATTTCTTACCACGATGTGCGGCCTTCATTTTCCTGACAATAAAGGCCAGGAGCTTGGAGTAATGTACCAGCTGCATAATCTTCCGAAAAACCACCGTATCCGTTTAAAAACATTCTTCCCGGTTAACGATCCCAATCTTCCCACAATAACAACCTTATTTCCTACAGCCAACTGGATGGAACGCCAGGAATACGACTTCTACGGAATCATATTTAAAGGGCATCCTAATCTCAAGCGAATATTAAATATGGATGAAATGACGTATCACCCTATGCGGAAGGAATATCCTCTTGAAGATGGGACACGCGAGGATAAGGATGATAAAATGTTCGGACGATAAGGGAATAAGAGAGAAAAGTCAAAACAAGGAAACTCTTTCTATTTTGACTTAAACACTTTGACTTAATACAATGGCTAAAGAAAAAAATACTAACCAGGAACTGATAGAGAACGAGTACACAACTCTGAATCTTGGTCCTACACATCCTGCCACTCACGGGATCTTCCAGAATGTCCTGAAAATGGATGGTGAGATTATTATCGAGGGGGAATCCACCGTTGGTTATATCCACCGTGCTTTTGAGAAAATAGCAGAACGCAGGCCATATTACCAGATCACCGTATTGACGGATCGTCTGAATTATTGTTCATCACCGATCAATAATATGGGCTGGCACATGACCGTTGAGAAATTACTGAAGATCGAAATTCCTAAGCGTGTTCAGTATCTCCGTGTTATTATTATGGAACTTGCACGTATCGCAGATCATATAATCTGTAACAGCGTTATAGGTGTGGATACCGGTGCAATGACCGGTTTCCTTTACATTTTCCAGCAAAGAGAAAGCATTTACGACATATTCGAAGAATTATGCGGAGCCCGCTTAACTACCAATATTGGGCGTATCGGTGGACTGGAAAGAGATTTTTCACCTAAAGCATGGGCATTTCTAGATAAGTTCTTAAATGAATTCCCGGGTAAATTAAAAGAGTTTGAGAACCTGTTGATGCGCAACAGGATCTTTATGGATCGTACGATAAATTGCGGTCCTATCACTGCTGAAAAAGCTTTAGGTTATGGTTTCACCGGGCCTAACCTGCGTGCTGCAGGTGTCGATTATGATGTCCGGGTAATGAACCCGTATTGTTCGTATGAAGAATTTGAATTTACAGTTCCTGTCGGAACACAAGGTGATACATATGATCGCTTTATGGTGCGTGAAGAAGAAATGTGGCAAAGCTTAAGCATTATCAAACAGGCGATTGAAAAAGTGAAAAAAGAACCGGAAGGAATTTTTCATGCAGATGTTCCTGAGTTTTTCCTTCCCCCGAAACAGGAAGTATACAACAACATGGAAGCACTGATCTATCACTTTAAAATTGTGATGGGTGAAGCAGATGTCCCTGTTGGTGAAGTATACCATTGTGTTGAAGGAGGAAACGGAGAGCTTGGTTTTTATCTCATCAGCGATGGTGGAAGAACTCCCTACAGGATGCACATCCGCAGGCCATGTTTTATTTATTACCAGGCTTATACCGATATGATCAAGGGCGCTTATCTTTCAGATGCCATTCTTACAATGAGCAGCATGAATGTAATTGCCGGTGAGTTAGACGCATAAATAAAAGACAATTTAGTGTTGGCAATCAAGTCAACCTGAAACACAGAATACAGATGTCACAGGAAATTAAATTCAACGAAGAAACATTAGCAACGGTGAATAAGATCATAGGACGTTACCCGTCTGATAAATCCAAATCGGCCCTGATCCCCATCCTTCATATTGCCCAGGCTGAATTTGGCGGCTGGTTAAGCCCGGAGTCAATGGATTACGTTGCTTCTATCTTAAACATCAAACCAATTGAAGTATATGAAGTAGCATCTTTCTATTCGATGTTCAATCTGAAGCCTGTTGGAAAATGCATGCTTGAAATTTGCCGTACATCATCCTGCTGGGTGCGTGGTGCTGAAGATGTTGTAAAACATATTGAGAAGCGTTTGAACATCAGGGAAGGCGAAACTACTGCTGACGGAATGTTTACGCTGAAAACAGTTGAGTGCCTTGGAAGCTGCGGTTCAGCGCCAATGATGCAATGCGGGGCATCTTACCACGAAAACCTGACCCTTGAAAAAGTGGACAACCTTATTGAAGAGTACCGCGCAGCAGGAAAACAACGAAGTTATACCGATCTTGATTATAAGAATACATTATAATGGGCAAAAAATTATTAATACAACACGCAGAAGTTCCGAATATCCATACACTCCAGGTGTACAGGGAAAAAGGCGGGTATGCATCGGTTGAAAAGGCATTAAAATCAATGACCCCGAACGATGTAGTCGAAGAGGTGAAAAAATCAGGCTTGAGGGGACGCGGTGGTGCAGGATTTCCAACCGGGATGAAATGGAGTTTCCTGGCAAAGCCGGAAGGTGTTGACCGTCATCTTGTGTGCAATGCAGATGAATCGGAGCCTGGAACATTCAAGGATCGTTACCTGATGGAGAAGATTCCTCATTTGCTTATCGAAGGGATGATCACTTCAAGTTATGCCCTCGGTGCAAAATCATCTTACATTTATATTCGTGGTGAATACTTCTACGTTGCACGCATTCTTGAAAAAGCAATTGAAGAAGCTTACGCAGCAGGTTATCTCGGACAAAATATTTTAGGGACCAATTACTCGCTTGACCTTTATGTGCAGGTTGGCGCTGGCGCTTATATCTGCGGTGAAGAAACAGCACTGCTTGAATCATTGGAGGGCAAACGCGGTAATCCCCGTATCAAGCCGCCATTCCCGGCTGTTGCAGGTTTATGGGGCCGTCCAACCGTTGTGAATAATGTTGAAACAATTGCAGCTGTTTGCCCGATCGTTATGATGGGCGGTGATGAGTACGCAAAGATCGGTATTGGAAGAAGCACAGGAACAAAATTAATTTCTGCATCAGGACATATTAACAAACCTGGTACTTATGAAATAGAATTAGGATTGCCGGTTGAAGAATTCATTTATTCAGATGAGTACTGCGGTGGAATTTTAAACGGGAAAAAATTAAAGGCAGTTGTTGCCGGCGGTTCTTCCGTTCCTATTTTACCTGCAGAATTAATATTAAAAAATGATAAAGGAGAGCCGCGCCTGATGTCATACGAATCACTAAGTGAAGGTGGTTTCGCAACAGGAAGCATGCTTGGTTCAGGAGGTTTTATAGTTTATGATGAAACAACAAGCATCGTAAAAAACCTTTATACATTCGCGCGTTTTTACCATCATGAAAGCTGCGGACAATGTTCACCATGCCGTGAAGGAACCGGCTGGATGGAGAAAATATTGCACCGTATCATTGAAGGTCATGGTAAGCCGAGTGACATCGATCTGCTTTGGGATATCCAGCGCAAGATCGAAGGGAATACGATTTGCCCGCTTGGCGATGCGGCAGCATGGCCTGTGGCAAGCGCTATCCGACACTTCCGTGCAGAGTTTGAAGAATACATTAATTATCCGGAAAAAATAAAGGATGTAAAGCATTATTACAATGTTCACAATCTTAATCCGGTGAACGCGTAATTTTTGAAAATTAATAATTTATGCAGTATTGTAAATTGATCTAGCTGTATTGTCAACTGATCAATTATGCAGACTGCCAACTGAATTACAAAATGGCTAAAGTAACTATAGACGGACACACAATAGAAGTACCTGATGGGACAACCATCCTCCAGGCTGCGAGAAAAATTGTGGAAGATAAAAATTATACAGGAGAGAATATCGCACCTCCTACAATGTGTTATTACTCCAATTTAAAGACCAGCGGTGGTTATTGCCGCACCTGCATCGTGAAGGTGACTAAAGGTTCTGAAAAGGATCCCCGCCCCATGCCTAAACCGGTTGCAAGCTGCAGGACGAATGTAATGGACGGAATGGAAGTTCAGAATTTAACATCTCCTGATGTTCTTGAAGCACGCAAGGGAGTTGTTGAATTTCTCCTGATCAATCATCCTCTTGATTGTCCTATTTGTGACCAGGCCGGAGAATGCGACCTTCAGAATTTAGGTTACGGGCACGGAATGGCAAAAACACGTTATGATTTCAAACGCAGAACTTTCCAGCAGATCGATATCGGACCTTATATAAAATTACACATGACCCGTTGCATCCTTTGCTACCGTTGTGTGAAAACAGCTGATCAGATCACCGATACACGTGTACATGGTGTTATGAACAGGGGAGATGTTTCAGAGATCAGCACTTATATCAAGAATGTGATCACAAATGATTTCTCAGGAAATGTGATCGATGTATGCCCGGTTGGCGCATTGACCGACAGGACTTTCCGTTTCAAGAGCCGCGTGTGGTTCACCAAGCCGATGGATGCTCACCGTTCATGTACAAAGTGTACTGGTAAAGTAGCATTATGGTTAAAAGGTACGGATGTATTGCGTGTTACAGCAAGGAAAAATATCTGGGGTGAAGTGGAAGAGTGGATCTGTAATGAATGCCGCTTTGAGAAAAAACATATCAACGACTGGACAATCGAGGGGCCTCGTCATATTGAGCGCCAGTCGGTGATCTCTGCAAATCATTATGAGAACCTTGCACAGTTGAAATTAGATGTAAGTAAACAGCAAAGACAATTATCAGCTTTAAAATAAAGATCGATTATGGGATTATCTGATTTATTAATATATAAAGGTATAATGGTTCTTGCGGTATTCGCAATTACTTTGCTTGTCGCTACCTACAGCACATATGCAGAGCGGAAGATCGCTGCATTCCTCCAGGACCGGATCGGGCCGGACAGGGCGGGACCTTTCGGGATCCTTCAGCCGCTTGCTGATGCAGTGAAGATGTTCATGAAAGAAGAGATGATCCCTTCTGTTTCAAATAAGACCTTATTTATCCTTGGGCCTTCTATTGCGATGCTGACAGCTTGTTTAACAGGTGTCGTAATTCCGTGGGGGAAATCATTGTGGATCAACGGGACAGAATATCCTTTGCAGATCACCGACCTTAACATTGGGATCCTGTATTTATTCGGTGTCATCTCTCTTGGAGTTTACGGGATCATGATCGGTGGATGGGCATCCAATAATAAATATTCTTTACTTGGCGGGATCCGCGCCTCTTCACAGATGATCAGCTATGAGGTCGCGATGGGCTTATCAATCATTGCACTTGTTATGACTACAGGTACTTTAAGTCTTAGAGATATTGCAGCGCAGCAGTCAGGATGGCACTGGAATGTAGTTTATCAGCCTTTAGGATGTCTTATATTTATTATCTGCGCTTTTGCAGAAACAAACAGGGCACCATTCGATCTTCCTGAGTGTGAAACAGAGTTAGTTGGCGGATATCATACAGAGTACAGCTCAATGAAGCTCGGCTTCTTCCTTTTTGCTGAATACATTAATATGTTCATCTCTTCAGCGGTTATTTCAACATTCTACTTTGGTGGATATAACATGCCTTTCGTAGGTCGCTGGGTTCATGATCCGAATGTGCTTGCTATTCTCGGGATCGTATTCCTGTTTATGAAGATCTCTTTTTTCATCTTCTTCTTCATGTGGGTCCGCTGGACATTGCCGCGTTTCCGGTATGATCAGCTGATGAATTTAGGATGGAAAATATTGATTCCGTTATCTATTTTTAATATTGTGATCACCGGTTTTGTGATGTATTTCACAGGACATTTAAACTAATAAGCAAGCAGCCACCAGGCCAATTGAAAAATTAATAAGAGTAAACAACATACAGTGCATAGATTGCAAACTGCAATATTGCAACTGCCAACTGATAACAAATGCAATTAACGAACAGATCAAAAGTTGTTTCGAAAAAAGAAATGACATTTATGGAGAGAATGTATCTGCCTGCGATTTTCAGCGGGATGATCATTACCTTCAGCCACTTTTTCCGGAAGAAACCGACAATAAAATACCCGGAGCAAACGCGTGAATTCAGTGGGGTTTACCGGGGGCAACATGTTTTAAAGCGTGATGAGAACGGTGCAGAGCGGTGTACAGCCTGCGGACTTTGTGCTGTTGCATGCCCTGCGGAAGCGATCACAATGACTGCTGCAGAGCGTCAGCCGGGCGAAGAAAATTTATACCGCGAAGAGAAGTACGCTGCTAAATACGAGATCAACATGCTTCGCTGTATTTTCTGCGGGGATTGCGAGGAAGCCTGCCCGAAGGAAGCGATCTTTTTAACCGATAGGAAAGTTGATACGATGTATAACCGCGGAGCTTTAGTATTCGGCAAGGATATTCTTGTTGAATCAAAAGAAAACCCGATCGACCTTTCTAAGCGCCAGTCACCGGCAGTTAAAGAATTCAAGAAAGACAAGCATTATCAGCATAATCAAACGCATGATCTGAATACCCGCACAGAAATGAACCCGGAGAACCCGCGCCCTGTTCAGAAAAAGAAATTAGGTCACAGCTAAAAAACACAGACAACGACATTCGTATATGACAACTTACTTGTTCTATTTCCTTTCCTTCCTCGCCATAATGTTCGGCCTGATGGTGGTCCTTTCTAAAAATCCTATTCACAGTGTTCTTTATCTCGTACTTACCTTTTTCGCTATCGCAGGACACTATGTCCTGATGAATGCACAGTTCCTCGCAGCTGTTCATATCATTGTGTATGCAGGTGCGATCATGGTGCTTTTCCTTTTTGTCATCATGCTGTTAAACCTTAATAAAGAAACCGAGCCTCATAAAAGCCTATGGTTAAAAGGAACCGCAGCTGTTGCAAGCGGTTCGCTCCTTGTTATCCTTGTCGGATCCTTAAAAAGCGCTGAGCAGCTGCCTGTTGCAGGCACGTATGACGGAAGCATCGGTCTGATTGAAAAATTAGGACAAACATTGTTCAATGAATTCCTCCTGCCGTTTGAAGTTGCATCCATACTATTATTAGGTGCAATGGTGGGCGCAGTAATGCTTGGAAAGAAAAATATAAAATAACGAGCTTCAAATCTCAAATTTGAATTGGCAATCTGAAATTATAACATATGAACATTACACAAATAATTCCGATCAACTGGTATCTCTTATTAAGCGCGGTGCTTTTTACAATAGGAGTCCTTGGTGTTCTTTTCCGAAGGAATGCGATCATTATATTTATGTCGATCGAATTAATGCTGAATGCAGTAAACCTGCTGCTTGTTGCTTTCTCAACTTATTTGTCAGACAGCAAGGGCCAGGTATTCGTATTCTTTATTATGGCTGTTGCGGCAGCTGAAGTGGCAGTAGGACTTGCGATCCTGATGAGTGTGTACAGGAACTCGAAGTCAACCGATATCAATGATCTGAGTAAATTAAAGTGGTAGAGTTATTGGCAATCGGCAGTTGGCAGTCTCATACGGTGTGTTATAAAAATTAAAAAAATTATGATAAAATTAATCTGGTTGGTTCCTCTTCTTCCGTTGATCGGTTTTTTGATCATTGGTTTATTCGGGAAAAAGTTATCAAAGGGGCTTGTTGGTGTTATTGGCAGTGGCGCAGTACTTGGAGCATTTGCTGTTTCACTCGGTGTTTTTCTCCAGCTTTCAGAAGGAACTGAACAATCAACCACTATCGATCTTTTTAACTGGATCAGTGCCGGGAAGCTGTCCATACCATTCTCCTTCCTTGTAGATCCGCTTTCGTCCTTGTTTTTACTTATCATAACAGGGATCGGGTTCCTCATTCATCTTTATTCAACGGGATACATGCATGATGATGAAGGTTTCTCAAGATTCTTCGCTTATCTCAACCTATTTGTCTTTTTTATGCTTCTTCTTGTATTGGGATCAAATTACCTGATCATGTTCGTAGGCTGGGAAGGTGTCGGACTATGTTCATACCTTCTTATCGGGTTCTGGTTCAAGAATACAGCTTATAATAATGCCGCTAAAAAAGCTTTTATCATGAACAGGGTAGGAGATCTTGGTTTCCTTTTAGGGATCGTCTTGATTTTCGTGACCTTCGGCAGTATCTCTTATCATGAAGTATTTGAGCAGGCGAAAAGTTATGCAACGGGCACACCGGTATTGACAGCGATCACATTATTGCTGTTTGTGGGAGCAATGGGAAAGAGTGCACAGCTGCCTTTATACACCTGGCTGCCTGATGCAATGGCAGGCCCAACCCCTGTGTCTGCGTTAATACATGCTGCCACCATGGTAACGGCCGGGATCTACATGATTGCCCGTTCTAACATTTTATATACACTTTCTCCGGATACGATGGCAGTGGTCGCAGTTATTGGTGTCTGCACAGCCTTGTTTGCCGCCACTATCGGGCTTGCGCAAAATGATATTAAAAAAGTCCTTGCCTATTCAACGGTTTCCCAGTTGGGATATATGTTCCTTGCACTGGGTGTTGGTGCTTATACAGGAGCCGTTTTCCATGTAATGACACATGCATTCTTTAAAGCATTGCTTTTCCTTGGGGCAGGAAGCGTTATTCATGCGATGAGCGGTGAACAGGATATCCGTAAAATGGGAGGCCTTAAGAAATACATTCCAATCACGCATTTTACTTTCTTAATCGGAACCCTCGCAATTTCCGGTTTCCCGGGTTTCTCCGGTTTTTTCTCCAAGGATGAGATTCTTGCACATGCATATGAACATAATAAGGTCTTGTGGTTTGTAGGGGTGCTTACTGCGGGGATGACAACTTTCTACATGTTCCGTTTATACTTCCTTACATTCAGGAATACTTTCCGCGGAACACATGAACAGGAGCATCATCTCCACGAATCACCAAAATCAATGACGATTCCTTTAATCGTGCTGGCCGTGCTTTCTGTTGTTGGCGGTTTAATAGGATTGCCGGAAGTTCTTGGAGGCCATCATTGGCTGGAGAGCTTCTTAGCGCCTGTATTTGATGATTCTCACTTCCGGTTGGTTCATCATCTTTCACATGAAACAGAATACATCCTGATGGGTGTGGCGATCACAGTAATGGCAATCGCAATCTGGTTCGCTTATAAAACTTATGTGGTGAATAAGAAATTACCTGCGGCTGAAGAGGAAGAAATGCAGCCTGTACATAAGCTCGTTTATAATAAGTATTATATAGATGAATTGTATGAGGCAGTGATCACGAAGCCATTAAATTTTATCGGGCAGGGTTTATATAAAGTAGTAGATAACCAGATAGTGGATGGACTTGTGAATGGCTGCGGAAGTTTAGTACATGGTGTGAGCGGAGTTATCAGGAAGGTGCAAACGGGAAATATCGGATTGTATGTATTTGTGATGGTGATTAGTATTGTGCTGATCTTATTTACCCAGCTGTTTTAGGGTTCAGAATGAATTAGTGCGAATTTACGAATCTGTATTAGTGAAAAGCATCAATTAAAACTAAAGATTAGACATAACAAGCAGTTTGCTCTCGCGTCTTAAAAAATAAAATTAAAAAACTTAGCGCCTTAGCGTCTTTGCGGTAAAAATTTAAAGTTTAGAATTTCAGATATATGATCACATTATTACTTATATTTTTTCCTTTGGTTGCAGCATTGCTGCTGTTAATGGTAAAAGGGGAACAGGTTAGAAAAGCTGCCCTGGCTGCTGCTGTTATTGAATTTGCTATCTCAGTTGCAGCGGTTGCGCAATTCCAGCATAATGCTGATGCACAGTTTGAATTCAATATGCCATGGATCAGCTCCCTGGGGATCAACCTGCATGTTGGAATGGATGGCATCTCCTTGTTGCTTGTCCTGCTGACAACTTTTTTAGTACCTGTTATAATTCTTTCTTCTTTCAGAAAACCATACAGTAACTCCCCGAGATTCTACTCACTGGTGCTGGCCATGCAATTTGCATTAGTTGGTGTGTTTGTTGCGCTTGATGGATTCCTGTTTTATGTTTTCTGGGAACTTGCCCTTATCCCTATTTATTTTATTTGCTTGTTATGGGGCGGAGATGACCGCGCGCACGTTACGTTCAAGTTTTTTGTTTACACGCTCGGTGGATCATTGCTGATGCTTGCTGGCCTGATCTACCTGTACCTCCATACGCCAAGCCACACATTTGATATTTCTGAATTGTATGCTGCCGGCCGAAAGATGGATGTTCCCCACCAGGGATATGTATTCTGGGCAATATTTATGGCTTTCGCGATCAAAATGCCGATTTTCCCATTCCATACCTGGCAGCCTGACACTTATACTACAGCCCCCACCCAGGGCACGATGCTTCTTTCGGGGATCATGCTGAAAATGGGGATTTATGGGGTGATCCGCTGGTTGCTCCCTATTGTTCCGCTGGGTGTTGAACACTGGGCATTTTTTGCAATAACCCTGGCAGTGATCGGAATCGTTTATGCTTCCTGTATTGCCATTGTTCAAACAGATTTCAAACGGCTTATCGCCTATTCATCTATCGCTCACGTTGGGCTGATCGCTGCAGGTATCCTTGCGGGAAACACCCAGGGTGTACAAGGGGCCATGATCCAAATGATCAGTCACGGTGTGAATGTGGTAGGGTTGTTCTTCATTGTGGACATAATTCAGAAACGCGCAGGAACAAGAGATATCATGTCATTGGGAGGCATCAGGAATGTGAACCCGCAATTTGCAGTGATGTTCCTTATTGTATTGTTGGGAAGTGTTGCGCTCCCATTAACGAATGGCTTTGTAGGTGAGTTCTTGCTGATCAACGGATTATACCAGTTCAATCCATGGCACGCAGCCTTTGCCGGATTAACGGTAATTTTCGGTGCCGTTTATATGCTGAGAAGCTATCAGTCTGTAATGCTTGGGGAAACCAAGCCTGTAACATCAGGTTTTGCACCGCTTGAAGGATATGAAAAAACAGTGCTTGTAATAATCTGTGCAGCAGTGATCGTGTTCGGTGTGTATCCAAAACCGTTGATGGATATTTCTGAGCCGGCAGTTACCAGGCTGGTTGAAACATTCAGAACTGCAGCAGGAAAATAAAATATACCACTTGCATCCCTGCCTAAAGAGAAGAGGATGTTTGTGAGAAAATAAATAAATGATTTACGATAAGCAGAATTACTCTGTGAAATCTGTGGAGAAAAAATAAAAATATGACAGCATTAATATTACTTTCTGCATTAGGTGTAATAGCATTACTGGCTGAAATCTTCAGCTTTAAGAAACTATTGTATCCGGTGATTATCCTCGGCCTTATCACAACTTTTGTGCTGAACCTGGTGGACTGGAACACTGACAAGACCTGGTACGGCATGATGCGCTATGATAATTTCGCTGTCGCATTTTCTTCTGTCCTTATAGGCATTACTACTCTTTGGTTTGTAATGGCGGAGGGCTTCTTTAAAGAGGAATCAAGCTTAACCGATCATTTTGCCCTGATTCTATTCGCGCTGGTTGGCGGAGTTGTAATGGTATCCTATACAAACATGACAATGCTGTTCCTCGGCATTGAGATCCTTTCAATTCCAATGTACGTACTTGCAGCCAGCAAGAAAGATGATGTGTCTTCTAATGAGGCTGGTTTCAAGTATCTTATCCTTGGTGCATTTTCAACGGGTTTCCTGTTGTTCGGTATCACCCTGATCTATGGTGCAACCGGATCTTTTGACCTTCCTACAATTGCCGATTACATAACTTCCAACGCAGGAACAGTTCCTGGTATTCTTTACGTAGGTGTATTGCTGATGCTTACTTCCATGGTGTTTAAAATATCTGCAGTCCCTTTCCATTTTTGGGCACCGGATGTGTACCAGGGAGCACCAACTTCTGTGACAGCTTTCATGTCAACCATTGTTAAAACAGCAGCGTTTGCAGCCTTCCTGCGTTTATTCGCTTCCACATTTGCAGGTGCCGGCGGTGTTTGGATTGATGTACTTTGCGTGATCGCAGCTTTGACATTACTCGTAGGAAATATTACTGCTGTTGTTCAGACAAGCATAAAGCGAACACTGGCTTACTCAAGCATTGCGCATGCCGGCTATATGCTTCTTGCGCTGATTGCCTTAAACCAATTCACGCAAAGCTCGGTGTTGTTTTATACCCTTGCTTATTCAATCGGTTCAATCGCTTCTTTCGGTGTTCTGAGTATTGTAACTGCTGCGCGTGGGAATGATCTGATCGGCTCATTTAACGGATTGGCAAAAACGAATCCTTTGCTTGCTGTAGCCATGACAGTTTCTTTGCTTTCACTGGCCGGAATTCCTCCAACAGCGGGTTTCTTTGCCAAGTATTACATTTTCACAGCTGCATTCCAGAGCGGATTCGGCTGGCTGGTGCTAATTGCGATACTTGCATCGGTGATTGGTGTGTACTATTATTTCAGGATCATCATCGCAATGTTTTTTAAACAGCCTGAAGCGTACACAACAATAGAGGTTACCACTAACCATAAGCTGTTGTTCATTGTAACGATTCTTTTAACAGTTGCTTTAGGATTGTATCCTGATTGTATCATCAGGTTGTTGTAACACAGGCCCGGATCCTCTCTGGGAACTTTCTTTAGTTGTTGTGTCTTTCCAGGAAGCGGAGCTGAGAAAGTTTATTCCTTCATCTTTACGTTTACCTCTACCTTCATACTATCGGCAGTTGGTAGTAAATTAGCAACGCGGCTTTTGTTCAAGGCCGGGATCAATGTTGGTGCGATCTTTCCCACTGGCTTATATAACAGGGACTCTTCCTTTGTCTTAAAAGTGATCATTGGGTAGCTTTCTTCAACCGAATCAATCACGAATATTACCACACTCATAACCATAGCGAACTTAAGAGCCCCGAAAAGCGCTCCGCCAATCTTGTTTAATGCCCCTAGGGCCATGCCTTCGGCCATACGCTGGATCAGTTTGGCAATAAGGTAAATCAGTATCACAATTACCAGGAAGGTTGCCGCAAAAGAAACAACGGGAAGATAAGGTGAATTCCAGTATGCCTTAAGCTGCTCCGCTACATACTCAGAAAAGTGGATTCCCCCCCAAACACCCAAACCAAAGGCAATAAAAGTGGCAGCCTCTACTATAAGGCCCTTCATAAAGCCTTTATAAAGTCCCCAAACTATTGGAATACAGAGAATAATGTCGATGTAATTCATTTTTTCTTCGATGGGTGCAACCAAACACGTTTTTAATTCATCTCATAACAAAGAAAGACTGAAACACTTTTTGAAATACGCATCCAGTTAAAACTTATTAAAAAATCATTGTTCAATTACTTAACCATTATGAAAAAAATTTACTTGTTACTCCTGATCTGCTCAGCCACCATTGCCGCAAAAGCGCAAAGTTATATGCAGGGCGACCTTAATGTTATGCCTCAGCCCATGATGGCACACGATTCCAACATGTGCTACTCCACAGGAACCCTGATGTACATGATTAATATTTCAAATTCCTTTATGGGGGATTCTGTCAAGATCAAAGATCAGGGGACCAATACACTTATAGTAAGTGATGTGAATACTTCGGGCGCCAATCCCTGGATGGTTTACCTGCCGGTGCCTATCTTCAATTCAATGATTCCTGATGACCAGCTTACGGGTGGAATGGCGAACTTCTTCGGCCCGACCGTTACTGTGATCTCCGGTCCTGATACAATCTCGAACATTAATAATTTTTATCCCCTGATGGTAAGCAATCCATGTGATTACGGAATGGTTTCAGGACGTGTTTATATTGATAATAACATGGATTGTGCATTTAATTCGGGCGACCAGTCATTATCATCAATTCCTTTAATGGCACCATTCAATTATACAAATCCGTTTTCTTCCGGGTCAACAACGCTTATGGGATATACTGATATGAACGGACTTTACTCTGTAAATATTCAGCAGGACTGGATGACCGGTTATTCGGTTTCATTGCCTTCGAACTACCAGTTCATGTTCCCATCTGCTGCTTGCTCTCCTTCTGTATATAATGGTACAACAGTTCCGCAGAATAATATTGATTTTGCTTTACAATGCTCAAGCAATATAGATGTTCAAACATATGCAGGCTCCGCAGGTGTTGTGCGCCCGGGAATGCCATTTTACTTATTCCCTTCAGTTAGTAATACAGGATGCAATACAGCTTCGGGGTCGTTAAGACTTGTTCTTGATAACCGTGTCGTTTATAATTCTGCACAGAGCTCTGTTCCATTGCCGGCTGTCAGCGGTGACACGCTTACCTGGAACTATGCAAACCTAACGAACATCTCTTCGGGCGGTTACTGGAACAGCTTCTTTGCAAATATCCATCTGACCCCCATCACCTCGGTAACTGCCGGGGACCAATTATGCTTCAGGATATTTACGGATGTTTTACCCGGAGATGTTGATCTGTTAAATAATGATTATAACTTTTGTCTCCCGGTTGTGAATTCTTATGATCCTAACTTTAAAGAAGTTTCACCTGCCGGAGTTGGTATGAACGGAGGTATAGATTATTTCGCGGATACCGTTTTAACATATACTGTTCACTTCCAGAACACCGGGAATGCGCCTGCAATTAATGTTGCTATAATTGACACATTAGATACCGACCTTATTCCGAGCAGCCTGCAGATCGTTGGCTCAAGTCATGCAATGTCTCCTGAATGGATCTCTCCCGGAGTTGTGAAGTTTAATTTTAATAATATTTACCTGGCTGACAGCACAAGCAATGAACCGGCCAGTCATGGTTCTGTATCTTTCAGAATAAAGCGGCCATATCCTTTAGGATTTAATACCCAGATTAAAAATACTGCACATATTTATTTCGATTTCAATCCTGCCATTGTAACTAATACGGTTGTAAATACTATACTTGAACCTGTCGGGATCGCTGATGGTAGCCAAATATTTTCCAATGTTTCGGTTTATCCTAACCCGTTCACTGAACAGACTACGTTTGTTATTAACTCTTCTAATCTTAATGAAAGCTACGATTTCCAGCTTACGGATGTTCTGGGTAAAACGGTAAAAAGTACCAGGACAAACGAAAAGCAGTTTTCTGTATCACGTAATGGTATAAACAGCGGGATCTATTTTTACACTATCACAAGCGGACACGAGGTAGTAGGAAAAGGTAAAGTCGTTATTAAATAAACAGCTTTCAGCAAGGCTGAATTCGAACAACTAAATTATAAAACATGAAAAAAATCCTTCTGATCGTTTTTTCGGCATTGTCATTCGCTGTTATGGCGGATTGCCCGGGCTTGAACACAACGTTTTACATGAACCAGGTAACTTGCTTCTCAGCATGTAACGGTCATGGCTATGCTTTGGCTTCAGGCGGAAGCGGGAATTATACGTACTCGTATGTTTCTTCTTCCTATGCTGTGCTTCCCAACCAGGTGAATGATTCAGTTTATAATTTATGTTCCGGGAGCTACTACGTTATTGTAAATGATGTGACAGCAGGATGTGCTGATACCACTTCATTCTTTATCGGATCACCCTCGCAGCTGGCGGTAATTACAAATGGCACAACAACTATTTGTGCAGGCGCAACGGCTTCCATTTTTTCTACCGCAACCGCGGGAACTCCTGCGTATGCGTATTCATGGTCGCCAATGACGGGTTTAAACAGCCCTACCGTTTCCAGCCCGGTTGCCAGTCCGACTGTTACCACAACATATACCGTTACGGTTTATGATGCCAACGGATGCCAGGCAACTGCAACTGCAACGGTAGTTGTAAATCCGGCTCCGGCTATTACAGTTAATTCATCAACTATCTGCCAGGGAATGTCGGCAACATTAACTGCCACAGGAGCTTCGACCTATACCTGGTCCCCGGGCGGTATGTCAGGCGCTTCGGTTATGGTTACTCCAACAACAACTACTACTTATACAGTATCGGGAACAGCTTCGGGATGTACTTCAACAATTACAGCCACTGTAACAGTTAATCCTGTTCCCGTTGTTTCTACATCAACTTCGAATGCGTCCTGCGGGAACTGTAATGGATTTGCAGTGGCAACTTCAAATGCACCAGGTATATTTTATAGCTGGACCGGACCCAACGGATTCTCAGCAACCGGATCCACTATTACCGGTTTATGTCCGGGTATGTTTACTGTTACAGGAAACAGCATGGGCTGCCAGTCGATGCCGCAGAATGTAATAGTTGGAAATAGTTCACCTGTTGCAGGAACAATCAGCAGTGTTACCCCGGCAACTTGCGGTGCTTGTGATGGGAGCGCTACAGTATCTGTTACAGGAGGCACAGCGCCATACACATACCTGTGGTCTCCCGCAGGGATTACTACTCAAACAGCAACGAATTTATGCCAGGGGACCTATATTGTACAGGTAACAGATGCTAACGGCTGTACTATAAATGTTACCGCGGTAGTACCTTCATCCAGCAACATGACCACTACAGTCAGTGCTACAAGCACTTCATGTAATGTTTGCAACGGAACTGCGAATGTAAGTGTTTCAGGAGGTACAGGCCCCTACACGTATATGTGGGCTCCCACACCACCTTCGGGACAAGGTACCGCCTCAATTTCCAATCTCTGCGCAGGTAACTATACAATAACTGTTACTGATAATTCTGGATGCACCATATCAGATCTCGCAACTATCAATACTGCCGGGCAGGTCTTTGTAACAGGAAATAACGGCAGCTCAACCTGCGGTGCATGTAACGGATCGGTTTTCCTGGCGGCAGGAGGCGGTACACCACCATACCTGTATGATCTCAGCAATGGAGCACCGCAGCAGACAAATGGAAACTTTACTGGTGTGTGCCCTGGTACATATTTAGGAACAGTAACCGATATGAATGGCTGCTCGGGAACATTCACTCTTTTTGTAACTACTACAAACTCTTCGAACATTACAGTAACAAACAATATAATTCATGAATCCGGTTTTGGATTGCAAAACGGTTCGATCGATCTGTCTGTTTCCGGAATTGCGCCCCCATTCACCTTCCTTTGGAGCAACGGAGCAACTACGGAAGATGTATATTCATTAGGTGCAGGTATGTACAGTGTCACTGTTACAGATTCGAGCGGCAATTGCGGCACATATTATTATACGGTCTCAACGGTTACAACATACGCCTATATAACCGGCACGGCTTATAGCGACAATAATTCAAACTGTGTCTTCGATGCAGGCGATTTCGGGTTGTCGGGATACATGATTACTGCAAGCAACGGGACTAATACATATTCAGGATATACTAATACTTTAGGCTACTACAGCATTTGGGTTCCTTCCGGCGGATACACGGTAACGCCTTCAAACACTGCCAACCTTGAAGCAGCCTGTACTAATTCTTATGCAATAACAGTAAATAGCAGCAGCACAGTGCCAAATAATAATTTTTCTTATGTGATTCCTCCGATCCATGACGTATGCGTGTATGCCTGGAGCAGCGGTATAGTACCGGGCTTTAGCGGATATTACAATGTTTATCTGTCAAATGCAGGAAACCAGACAGCCAATGGCTCAGTGTATTTCGTATTACCAGGGATCCTTGATTATGTTTCTGCTTATCCTGCTCCAAGCAGCATATCAGGAGATACTATCTTCTGGAATTACTCGGGACTCATCGTGTCTTCATCAATGAGCTTTAGTGTAATATTTAATACTCCTGTAGCAGCTCCGGTCGGGACCGTAACCACTGCGTTTGCGAGTGCATCTGTTTCAAACGGGACTGATGCGAATCCCGGCTGTAATATTTACACCTATACCCGGATAATCACAGGCTCGTATGATCCGAATGATAAAACAGTTTCTCCTTCAGGTTCTGGTATCAATGGTGATATTCCATTGACAGAAGATGAGTTTTCATACCTGATCCGTTTCCAGAATACTGGTAACGGCCCGGCTGTGAACATCACTGTTGATGATACCTTATCTTCCTTACTTGATCCGATGAGTTTCCAGATGCTGAATGCTAGTCATAATTATGTTGTGGAAATGCTTCCGGGAAATGTCATCAGGTGGCACTTTGATAACATCATGCTTCCCGACAGCAATACGAATGAAGCAGCAAGTCACGGCCACGTACAATTCAAAATAAACAAGCTGAATGCCCCGGTTGCCGGACAGGTTGTCGAGAACAAAGCCTACATCTACTTTGACTTTAACGCACCGGTGATTACAAACACTGCGGTTAATACATACAATCTTGCTGCTGCAATAGAACAGCAGGTAAGTGATAACGGTAAGGTTTCAGTTTATCCAAATCCATTCTCTGATGAAACGACATTCCTGATCCGTTCAGAAAAAGTGAATGAAACATATACATTAGAAATCACAGATGTTTTAGGAAAGTCAGTTAATAAGTTCAGGACGAATGAAAAACAATTCACTGTTAATCGTAGCGGATTGCAGAACGGAATGTATTTCTATACAATAACCAACAATGCAGGACTTGTAGGAATGGGTAAAGTGATAATAAAATAGCCATTATGAAAAAAATAATTTTCACCGTTAAATTAAGTATCCTGGGCATTTATGCTATTGCAGCAGGACACACGGCATCCATCAGCGGATTCACCAATGCAACATGCAACGGGCAATGTAATGGAACAGCAGCATCTGCAGTTTCAGGCGGCACAGGGCCTTTTGCATTTTCCTGGACATCATCTTCAGGATACACATCAACGGCCCAGAATGTTGTTGGACTGTGTGCGGGAACCTATACCGTAACTGTTACTGACATGAGCGATATGAGTGATGCAACTGCTTCCGTAACCATCCTTCAGCCTTCGAGCGGTCCGGGTGCAGTGGTGACCGTTACCAATGACTATTGCGGAACAAGCAATGGTGAAATTTCCCTGAGCTCTTTCACCGGGATTTCGCCTTTTACATTCTCCCTGAACGGGGGACCGTGGGCGGCAACGACTAATTTTACCGGGCTGGGCGCGGGGACCCATACAATTGTCATTAAGGATGCAAACGGCTGTTCATCAATTTATTCTCCGGTGATTACTTCCGGAACGCCTGTTTCAGTTACTCTTCCGCCATCCTCTACTATTTGCGCTGGTTCTGCTGTAGCACTTACGAGTTCGGTTAGTGGCGGTACGCCAAACTATACTTATAGCTGGGCGCCTTTAACGGGGATGAATTCCGGAAACATAGCGAACCCTGTCGTTTCCCCGCTTAGCACAACAACTTATTCTATAGTCGTAACAGATCAGAATGGTTGTGCCCAAACGGCAACGGTTACAGTAAATGTTAATCCGGCTGATGATGCATCTTTTTCATACAGCAGCGCAACCTATTGTCAGAATGCAACTAACCCAACCCCAACTATTACAGGCTTGGCGGGAGGGACGTTTTCTGCGGGCCCGGGCCTGGCAATCACAAGCGCATCAGGAACAATCAACCTGGCGGCCAGCACTCCGGGTAATTATTATGTCATTTATACAACTTCAGGCGCTTGCCCTGACAGCGATACCACCAGTCTTATGATATCAGCTCCGCCTGATGCTGCCTTTTCGTATACGTATCCTGCATATTGTACCGGTGATAACATAGCCATTGTACCGGCATTAGCAGCAGGCGCTTCGGCCGGCATGTTTTCTTCTTCCCCTGCCGGGATAATATTCGTGAGTAACGTTACAGGTGAAGTTGACCTGGCAGCATCCGCTTCCGGAGTTTACACGATTACAAATACACTTGCAGCCACCGGGGGCTGTGCGACAGCTTCCGCTTTTACAACATTAACGATTGAAGATGCGGGGCAGGTAAACTTTACCATGGTCCCGGATTCCACCAATGCATATAACTTCTGGTGCTTTAATAATTCAACAGGGACTGCTGTTTCTTATCTCTGGGATTTCGGTGATGGCAGTTCTTCAACAGCAGCATCGCCTACGCACACTTATCCAGGAAACGGTATTTTCAATGTGTGTCTTATAGCTGCAACTTCTTCCGGATGCGGAGATACTCTTTGCCGGTCAATTAATGTTTCAGGAACGTTGAATCCCTGCAATGCCTTGTTTAACATAGGTGATAATTTCTCTTCGCCAGATCCGAACACATATACAATCACGGACCTGTCTTACGGCTGGCCCTTAAGCTATCTCTGGGATTTCGGTGATACCACAACGTCTACCCAGCAGCATCCATCGCATGTTTATGCAGGTGCCGGCCCATACGAGATCTGCCTTACTGTTGATAACGGCAGCGGTTGTGTGCATACATATTGCGACTCCATCTTTTCGGTTGATTCTATTGGCCGCGCAGGCACCCCGATTTCTTTTACCGTGGTGGACGGGCCATCCTCTCCATTTTCAGTTGGAGTCCCATCACATATTATTAATACCGGTGTTTCTGCTTATCCAAACCCTTTTAGCGAACACGTAACGTTTATTGTTAACTCAGATAACCCCGGTGAAATTTTCAATTTTGAATTGACTGATCTCCTTGGAAAAAATGTCGTTCAGATTAACGGTATCGGGGAAAAGCAATTTGTGGTCCCACGCAACGGATTGGGGAACGGTATTTATTTTTACCGTATCATTGGCTCCGGAACTACCGATGTTGCAGGAAAGATCATTGTTAAATAACAGGAATGAAAAAATAATTTGGTTTTTAAAATATAACACCCGTATATTTGCAGCCCGAATAAGGAATTATGAATAACAACGCAACTCATATTTTAAAAACGATCAGCAGCCTGATGATGGGCCGCATGATGTGTTTTTAGCATGGGAAGCCGGTATTATCAATATATTGTTTAAAGGCTTTCCGTATTGGAAAGCCTTTTTTTGTTGCGGCTAAGAATGCTGTTAAGAAGAATGAATTAAATAATTTAACAATGAGAATGGGTTTGGAAATTCTTCCAAATCTCTTTATCACAACAATAATTAAAGATATGGGAAACAAAGACATTAAAATCGGGTTATTCGGGTTCGGCTGTGTGGGACAGGGGCTTTATGATGTATTAAACCATTCGCAGGGCCTGAAGGCGAACATTGAGATGATCTGCGTTAAAGACCGGGATAAAAAACGTAAGATCGACAGCCGCTTTTTTACTTTTGACAAGGAAGAGATCTTAAAAAGAGATAATCTTAACGTTATTGTTGAGCTCATCGATAATGCAGATGAAGCGTTCGCTATCGTGAAGCAGGCAATGAACAATGGCGTAAGCGTTGTTACCGCAAATAAGAAAATGCTGGCCGAGAATTTCCGCGAGCTGTATGAATTACAGACCAGGAACAATGTTGCCCTGATCTACGAAGGATCAGCTGCAGGCAGCATTCCTATCATACGGAACCTTGAAGAATATTATGATAATGAATTGCTCAGCAGCGTAAGAGGGATTTTGAACGGAACATGTAATTATATCCTGACAAGGATGGAGCTGGAGAATAAAGATTACGCTGATGTTCTCGCTGATGCCCAGTCAAGCGGCTTTGCTGAGAGCGATCCATGGCTTGACGTTGCCGGATTTGACACTAAATTTAAAACATTGTTGCTGACGGTCCATGCGTTCGGTATTGTATTGGACCCGGAGGACATCTTTAATACAGGCATTCAAAACGTAAGCTATGATGATATTTTATATGCGAAGCAGCGCGGCTTGCGAATAAAGATGCTGGCCGTTTCACATAAAGTTGGTGATAAGTTCAGAGTGTATGCTATCCCGCATTTTGTTGACCGGAACAGTGAATTGTTTAATGTCAATTATGAATTCAATGCCGTAGAAGTTGAAGGCGCATACTCATGCAAGCAAACTTTTGTAGGGAAGGGTGCTGGCAGCCACCCGACAGGAAGTGCAGTACTTTCAGATGTTTCCGCATTAACCTATGATTATAGATACGGATATAAAAAACTGAAGAAACAAATGAATGGCGGTTCTGTTATTGAAGTTGGAAAACCGCAGATCGAATACGATTTCCCGGTAAAGCTTTATGTAAGATACCAGGATCCCGCACAGTTAAAAGACCTGGATATTCTTTCGGTGGAAGAAGAATATAAGTCAGCGGGGACAAATTATATCATAGCACAGGTGAACTTTAAATCACTGTTCAATATTTATAATAAAAGGGATAATAAATTATTTATCTGTGCGGTTTGATGAGTAGCTGTCGCCAGTCCTGATTTTCGGATGAGATCAAGGAGCAGGTTAGCCGAGCTTCTCCCTTTCTTTTTTCGTAAGCCCTTTTGCAACTATATCATAGGAGTGATCGATCCATTCTTTCAATAATTTGTTGCTGGTTGATCCGTCAGCGATCACAGTGTTCCAGTGTTTTTTATTCATGTGGTAACCGGGAAGCACATTTGAATACTGCTCACGCAGCGTAATTGCATTTTCCGGATCGCACTTTACGTTGAATTGAAGTGGCCGGCTGTCCAGTCCCGCCAATAAAAAAATCTTTCCCGCCACTTTAAATACAAGCGTGTCGGGGCCGAAGGGCAGCGTTTCTTCAACGGCCTTTTTTTTAATGCAATACTCTCTTAGCTCTTCAATATTCATATTCAATTGGTAAAACCTTGGAATCTTTTGGCTTCGATAAAACTACCATTGTCTGCATCTGTCCTATCTCTTCCATTTTACTTAATTTCTGCGAGATCAGTGATTCGAAATCCCGGATATCTTTCAGCATCACGATCATTACATAATCTGCATTGCCGGTAACCTGGTAACACTCCATAATTTCCGGGATCTTATTGATCTCCTTTTTAAAATTGCTGATCGCATTTTCTACCTGGTGGGTGAGTGTGATCTGGATGATCGCATTAATTCCAATACCCAGGGCTTCAGGATCCAGTTGTGCGTGATAGCCGCGAATTAACTTTGCATTTTCAAGTTTCTTTACCCGTTCCTGTGTGGGTGCGGGAGAAAGCCCGATCTCCCCCGAAAGCTGGAGGTTGGTGATCTTGGCGTTTTCCTGCAGGATCTTCAGGATCTTCAGGTCGGTCTTATCTAAATTGTAATTCATAATACACGGTCTTAACCAAATATAAAAAATATATCCGAAGCTTTATTTTAATAATTTTGATACACAAATAAAGAAAGATGTTTTCTGATAGAGTAGAGCTTGGCAAGGGATATTACCTCACACATACCCCGGGGATGGAAGACCTGGATGCGCTGGTTGAAAACCTTAATGATATTGAGATATATAACGGCACACTAAAAGTACCTTTTCCCTACACCAGGGCAAATGCTGTGGCTTATGTTTCCGGATGCCTGGAGCAGAATGAGAAATTCGGTGTTCCGATGAAATGGCAGGTACGTACACAAGCGGGACGGCTGGCAGGAAGCATCAGCTTGCATAGCCAGTATGGTAAGGGTTCACACAAAGATGAAATAGGATATTGGATGGGGAAAGCCCACCGGAACCAGGGGATTATGACACAAACGATTAAAGCATTCTCAGCACTCGTTTTTGAATACTACGGCCTCGTCCGCCTGGAAGCTACGATTTTTGATTACAATATATCATCACAGAAAGTTGTTGAAAAATGCGGATTTATTTATGAGGGGACTTTAAAAAAAGCGTACTTTAAGGACGGAAAATATATAGATGGTAAACTATATTCATTACTGAAATAAGATATGGAAAACAAGATCAAGGATCTGGGTAAGAAGATTGAAGAAGCCCATTTAGGGGGTGGTGCCAAAAGGATTGAATCACAGCATAAAAAAGGCAAGCTTACAGCACGTGAGCGCCTGCACTTTCTGATGGACGAAGGAAGCTTCGAAGAGATCGGCATGTTCGTTACACACCGTTCCGCGGAGTTCGGCCTTGAAAGGGAGAAGTACCTCGGTGATGGCGTTATAACAGGTTATGGTACAGTGAACGGCAGGCTGGTGTATGTTTTTTCACAGGATTTCACCGTGTTTGGAGGCTCCCTGAGTGAAACACATGCAGAGAAGATCTGCAGGATCATGGATCTTGCAATTCAGAACGGTGCACCATGCATCGGGTTGAACGACAGTGGCGGAGCAAGGATCCAGGAGGGCGTTGTTTCCCTGGGTGGATATGCCGATATATTTTACAGGAATGTTTTGGCCTCAGGAGTTATTCCGCAGCTTTCCGCGATCATGGGACCGTGTGCAGGAGGCGCTGTTTATTCGCCTGCAATTACTGATTTTATTATGATGGTGGAGAACACATCTTACATGTTCGTAACGGGACCTAACGTGGTTAAGACTGTGACGCATGAAGAGGTGACATCAGAAGAATTAGGAGGTGCTTCCACACATTCAACCAAATCAGGTGTTACACATTTTTCCTGTGCGAATGAGATTGAATGTATCAATAATATAAAAGCCCTGCTGAGTTATATGCCTCAGAATTGCGAGGATGAAGCACCTAGCGTTCCTTATGAGAGCAACGGTAATGAAAAACGGCCGGACCTCAACAAGATCATTCCGGAAAACCCGAATCAGCCTTATGATATCCGTGAAGTGATCACAGGTGTGATTGATGCAGATACATTTCTGGAGGTGCATAAAAACTTTGCAGAGAACATTGTCGTGGGCTTTGCAAGGCTGGGCGGTAAAAGCATTGGGATTGTAGCCAATCAGCCCGCCTTTCTTGCAGGGGTGCTTGATATTAATTCCTCTACAAAAGCAGCGCGCTTCGTTCGATTCTGCGATTGCTTCAATATCCCGTTGCTTGTGTTTGAAGATGTTCCGGGCTTCCTGCCGGGAACTGACCAGGAATGGCATGGCATTATTACCAATGGCGCCAAGTTATTGTATGCATTTTCCGAAGCAACGGTTCCGCGGATCACGGTTATCACGCGTAAAGCGTATGGTGGTGCTTATGATGTAATGAACAGCAAGCACATTGGTGCAGATATGAACTATGCATGGCCTTCTGCGGAGATCGCTGTAATGGGTGCCAAAGGCGCAGCAGAGATCATTTTTAAAACAGAGATCGCAGCAGCCTCAGATCCCGCGGCAAAGCTGGCTGAAAAAGAAAAAGAGTATATACAGCATTTTGCCAATCCATACCGTGCCGCGGAACGGGGCTATGTTGATGAAGTGATCAAGCCGGAAGATACACGTGAAAAACTGATCCGTGCTTTTGACATGCTTAAGAATAAAGTTGCAAAATTACCGAAGAAGAAACACGGAAATATACCGTTGTAAAAGAAAGGCATCCATCCGGATGCCTTTCTTTTTAAATGAATGTTATTCAGGCCTTATCCACATCCTCGAAAGTGATTTTAAATGCAGTCCCCGGGTTCTTTGTGATTTCAATGGTGCCATTGATCTGTCCTGTTAATGTTTTTACCAGTTCGACTCCCAGGGTGTTTTGATTCTCCCATGAGAAATCCGCTGGCAGCCCTGCGCCATTATCTGAGACCAGCATCTCCAGGCGCCCGGTGCCCTTTTTATAAATTCGGATAATGATTTTTCCATCATTCCTTCCTGTAAAAGCATATTTAAGGGAATTCGAAATAAGCTCATTCAATATTAATCCTAAAGGCATCAGCGTATCTATTCCAATTTTTTCAACCGAACATTCCACCTTTAAATTTACCGGGGTATCCGTTGAGTAGGAGCGGATAAGTCCTTCTGCAAGGGTGCGGATGTAGTTATCCACATTAATATTGGCCAGGTCTTTTGATTTATATAATTTTTCATGGATCATTGCCATTGACAGGATCCTGTTCTGGCATTCTTCAAAGAGCGCGATGGAGCGGGGATCATTGATCTGGTGAGATTGCAGACGCAGCAGGCTGTTAATGATCTGCAGATTGTTCTTTACACGATGATGGATTTCCTTCAGCAATAATTCTTTTTCTTCTTTCTGCTTCGTAATGCTGATGTTCTGTTCAAGGAGCTGCCTGTTAACTCTCTGCTTTTCCTTATACCCTTTAATTACAACGATCACCAGGATTAGCAGGAGCCCAAAGCCAATTGAAACAGACACAGTAAGGATCCGGTTACTGTAAAGTTCCAGTTGTTGAAGATCTTTCTCTTTGGTTAAAAGCGCAATCTCTTTCTTATTGTTGTCATGATCATATTTGGCCTGCATCTCGGAAATAAGCTTTGTGCTCTTCTCATTATGAAGACTGTCTTTTAAATAACCATTGAGCTTAATGTACTCATTGGCTTCTTTGTAATTTCCTGATGCCGTGCAAATCTCCGAAAGTACCTGATATGATTTTTGTAGTTCAGGGATAAGCCCGATCTCAATGGATAGGGACAATCCCTTTCTCGCATAATTCATTGCCTGCTCATACTGCCTCATTTTCAGGAACAGGTAGCCGATATTGTTATACACGGCTGCTCTCCCCGGCTTATTATCAAGCTCGATGAATAGCTGCAGCGACTGGTTGTAATATTCCAGGGCCTTGCCGTACACGGACCGGAGGAGGTAGACTTCACCGATATTGTTGAGAGTATTGGCCATCCCGTGCTTGTTATCAAGTTCCTTCTTTTGCTGGAGGGAGCGCTGATAATACTTCATTGCCTCATCATACCTGCCTGATTTTTTGTAAACTTCCCCGATGTTATTGTTGGTGTTGGCTACCCCCGCTTTATTCTTCAGTGCTTCTTTTAATGCCAGTGATTTGAAATAAAATTTCAGCGCTTCTTCATAGTTTCCAAGTAACTCGTTTATGCCCCCGATGTTGTTATAAGAATAGGAAATGGAAGCCTTGTCATTTGACTTTTCATTAATCCTCAAAGAAACGTAATAAAATTTCAGCGCGTCTGCATACATGCCCTGGCTATCATACAGGAGTCCTATATTGTTTGCAGCCGAACTGATCCCTTTCTGATCATCAGCTTCCTTGAAAGCATCAAAGGCCTTAAAGTAAAACTCTTTGGCACGCGTAAGATTAGACTCAATACGGTACAGATCGCCCATTGAATTATAAGCCTTGGCGATACCCAGCTTATATTGATTGCGGAGGGAAACATCCAGGGCTTCTTCTGTAAGCGAGAACGACCTTTTAATATCTGTTTTGCGGAAGAGGCCGGAAAGTTCAATGAGCGCATTCGCCCTGGTGGTGTCAGTTCCGGAATTGGAAATCACCTGCTGAAGGCTATCCGCTTTGTTTTGCTGTGCCCTTAAACCGGGAGTGGCAAACACCAGCATCAGGAAAAATAAGGAAATGCGCTTTGATTTCAATATTGCTGCCGTGAGTTATAAAAGATAAATGTACAAAAATCGGGATAATCAGGTCTTCCGGATGCCAATAACGGCCATCATCCTGCCGGTAAGACCGTTTTCCTTTCTATGTGAGAAGAACCTGTCATTGTCAGCGACAGTGCAAAGTCCGCAGGTTTCTATATTCTCCTCAGGAACTCCTGCTGCGATCAAAAGATTTCTATTGGCACCCTTAAGATCAATGAACCATTTCCCCTTCAGGGACTGAAAAGTTTTTACTGAGTTACTGAATTGCGCAGCCACTTCTTCACCCACTTCAAAATTTTCATGAGAGATGCAGGCACCAATGAACGCTTTGCAGTCCCTTCCTTTTGTACCGTAAGCCGTTCCCATGAGGTTCATCGCTTCGGTAACTATCCCGCCTGCGGTTCCGCGCCAGCCCGCATGGAGGGCAGCTACAGCATTGTTTTTTTCATCGTGAATAAGAACTGGTGTGCAATCCGCGACTGATACCGCAAGAAATACTCCCGGCCGGTTACTAATGAGGCCGTCATAACCTTCAGTCGTGACAGGTCCATTCACAATTAACACCTTTATTCCATGCACCTGGTGGCTTTTGGTAACATCTTCCTGTTTAATTCCAAGCGCTGAGAAAAAAAGCTCACGGTTCTTTAATACGTTGCCCGGATCATCCTTAACCGACATCCCCAGGTTCAAGGAACTGTATGGTGCCGGGCTCACTCCGCCTTCCCGCGTGCTTTGTGCAGCGATTATTTTCCCGGAGTTAAAAATGGAAGGAGTAATGTACATAAGGCAAAAGTAATCTTCTCATTTTAAAATAGGATAATTTCTGATTATTTCTCCGGGCTTCTGCCCGGAAAATTCCGTTTCTTTGCCCAACGAAATCCTGGTATAAAATGAATATTCTTATCCTTGGCTCAGGCGGCCGCGAACATGCATATGCATGGAAATTAGCTCAAAGTAAAAAACTCGGTAAGCTATATATTGCCCCGGGAAATGCCGGTACTGCAGCGGTGGGCACGAACGTACAGATCTCTGCCACCGATTTCAATGCTGTTAAGGCATTCGTACTCGCGAATAATATCAACATGGTTGTTGTAGGGCCTGAAGATCCATTGGTAAAAGGGATCCATGATTATTTTCTTGCAGATAGTGAATTGAAAAATATTCCCGTGATAGGTCCGCAAAAAGACGGTGCACAGCTGGAGGGCAGCAAAGATTTCTCTAAACAGTTTATGATGCGGAACAACATCCCGACTGCGAGGTACGAAACATTCACAAAGGAAACGCTAGCCGAAGGATTAAAGTTTCTTGAAACTTTGCAGCCGCCCTATGTATTGAAAGCTGACGGGCTAGCGGCAGGGAAAGGTGTAATCATACCGGAAACACTGGATGAAGCGCGGAAAGAACTTTCTGAAATGCTTGCCAACGCTAAATTCGGGAATGCTTCCGCGAAGGTAGTGATCGAAGAATTTTTAAAAGGGATTGAACTCTCTGTATTCGTTCTTACTGACGGAAATTCATACAAGATCCTTCCGGCTGCAAAAGATTATAAAAGGATCGGGGTAGGAGATACCGGTCTTAATACCGGGGGAATGGGTGCTGTATCTCCTGTCCCTTTTGCAGATGAAAATTTTATCAGGAAGGTGGAGGAGCGTGTGATCATTCCAACGATCAATGGTTTAAAAAAAGAGGGCATTGCTTACAAAGGATTTATTTTTATCGGACTTATGAATGTAAATGGTGATCCGCAGGTAATTGAATACAACGTGCGGATGGGTGATCCGGAAACGGAAGTTGTTTTGCCAAGAATTAAATCAGACCTCCTCGACCTTTTTGAAGGAGTTGCTAACGGAAACCTGGAGGAAAAAACATTTGAAGTGGATCCCCGCTTTGCTACCACGATAATGCTTGTTGCAGGAGGATACCCGGGAGAATACAAAAAGGGAGATTTGATGACAGGAATGGATACAATAGATGGGAGCCTTATCTTTCATGCCGGGACAACGCATTCTCCTTCAGGAGAAGTGATGACGAACGGGGGGCGTGTAATGGCGCTCACATCCTTCGGGACCACGATGAAGGAGGCCTTGAAGAGTTCATTTGAGAGCGCGGAAAGAATTAAGTACGCGGGAAAATATTACAGGGCGGATATAGGGAAAGACCTCGAAGTGTATTACAAGTAATTAAAAAGCCCTTTCAAATTGAAAGGCTTTTTTTATTTTGATTGAAGACTTTTAAGATAGCTGATAAGACCGGCCTTTTGTTCTTCGGAAATTGTTGGATTGGATCTAAGGGCATTTACTGGTAAATGCACATTATTTACAAAATCAAAATTATTTACAAGTTCTTCGATACTACCATAGCGGTTATCTGGCATAAACGGTGCGTTAAGATCGAGGCCCATTGTCTTGGATCCTGCAGTGTGGCACTTCTTGCATTTATCCCGGTCTGATAACAGGTTCCCGTCCGTTCCTTCCGTACTTTCGCCTCCAAGAACCCTGAAAACGGGAGTTTCCTGCGCATCAACAGGTGCGACTGAATTAAATTCAGTTTTCTGGCAACTTGCAAAAGCAATAACCACTGCAGCTAAAACACCTGATTTTACTATATTTTTCATTCTTGAAAAATCATTTAACGATAAAAGAAGCTCACTATTCTCTTCTTATCAAATCAAGGGGATGATTTCTGAAATTAAAGGTAATAAAAATAAAAAAGGATGTCAAGTATATATTTGTAAAAAAAAACACGTTTAAGCGGAATTAAAAAAAAGCCCTGAAAGTTTACCTTTCAGGGCTTTTTATAAATTATAAAAACAGGTACTATTTCAAAGTGCCTTTTTCTTTGGCTTCCTGGTTAAAACGGGCCTGCATGCGCAGCCACACTACCATCAGGGTACAAATGATCAGCCAGAATATCACATTTGGAACATTCCCTGAACCTTTAATGAATTTGAATGTCCATTGGAAAAAATCCCCTGTTCCGTAAAAAATGTCTGTCATGTTCATAGTGTCAATATTTAATTCAACAGGGCCAAAAGTACAAATTAATTTGAAATTCCATAAAAAAATCAACGTATTTTTAGGTCGTAAATGATCGTCCGAATCCTAAAATCGAATAGCCCCGCGGCATTCTTTATTCTTCCGCTTATAGCCATTATAATATGGTCCTTTGGTTTCGGGGCGTTGCATCTTTCAGAAGTCCGGCACTCCATGCCTTTTTATGAGCTGCTTGTCCGTCCTGTTGCAGGCATTCCATGGCTGTGTAATATCATCGCAATTCTCCTGGTGACAGGAGAAGGCTTCCTGCTGAATTATATTGTAAATGAAAACGAAGCTCTTACGCGCAAGACGGCTCTTCCTGCTCTGCTTTACTTTGCTTTTCTCAGCATACATATAGATATGCTTCAGCTGCATCCCATTCTTTTTGCCAACCTGTTCCTGCTTTTTGCCCTGAGCAAGATCCTTAACTCCTACCGTAAAGACACTGCCTTCTCACAGGTTTTTGATGCAGGCCTCCTGATCTCAGTTGCAACACTTTTCTATTTGCCATGTATAGTACTCTTCCCGTTGCTGGGAATCGCACTTATTCTTTTTCGCCCATTTATGTGGAGAGAATGGATCATTTCATTCTTTGGGGTACTGGTGCCCTTCATATTTGTTATTTCCTGGTACTTCTGGAAAGATACACTGGATTACCTGCTATATGATAAAATGTTCTTTCCTATAGTTTTTAAAGAACAGGGAACCAGACTGAACCAGTTCTTCTATATACTGGCAAGCACGGGACTTATTATAGTGCTCCTGTCTTTCGGGAAGCTTTTCAATGACCTCGGTGGAGGTTCGCAGAAAACCAAGAAGGCCCTGATACTGATGCTCTGGATGACAGCATTTGCGAGCCTCTCCATTTTTCTTGTTCCTGCAATTACTCCAATAAGTTTTGCATTGTTTGCCATTCCGCTCTCTGTGATCTGTTCAAATTATTTTATCCGGATCAGGAAAGAACTTTGGGGCGAACTTCTTTTCCTTCTCTTTATCGCATTGCTGCTGATAAACCTGGCAGTAAACATTTTTTAAACATTCTCCCGGACATGTCTTACAGAGGCTGATTATTTTTAACTTTGCATAACAAAATTTAAAAAAGATGAATAAATTCGGAGTGGTTGTTTTCCCGGGATCAAATTGTGACCAGGACATGATACATGTATTACGAAATATAATGGGGCAGGAGGTTGTTGAGCTTTGGCATAAGGACACTGACCTTCAGGGGTGCAATTTTATAGTTCTTCCGGGAGGCTTCTCCTATGGTGATTATCTGCGTTCGGGAGCAATAGCACGATTTTCACCAATCATGGAAAAGGTGATCGCTTTTGCTGAAAAGGGTGGATATGTACTTGGAGTTTGTAATGGTTTCCAGATCCTGTGTGAAGCCGGGTTAGTACCGGGAGCCCTGATGCATAACGATGAACGTAAATTCATCTGCAAGAATGTTTTTATAAAAGCAGAAAATAACTCAACGCTGATAACCTCAGAGGTCCCGGCAAACACAGCACTCAAAATCCCTATTGCTCACGGAGAAGGTAAGTATTACGCGGATAAGGAAACCCTCAAAAAGCTTAATGATAACGGACAGATCCTTTTCCGTTACTGCGATGAAAAAGGAAATGTCACCGCTGACTCAAATCCGAACGGAGCCACGGAAAATATTGCCGGAGTTTGTAATTCCGGAAAGAATGTTTTTGGAATGATGCCTCACCCGGAAAGGGCGACTGATAAAACCTTAAACAATATGGATGGCCGTTGGATCTTTGATTCGATCCTGAGCCTGGTAAAGAACTAAAAGGTTTAAATTTTGATTAAAAAGGGGTAAAATGACACTTTTACCCTTTTTTTTATGCTTTTCTTGGAAAAAATATACTCTTTAATTTTCAACAATTAATAAACAGCCCGTGTTTTCCTGTTCATATCTTACCCTTTGATTTCGGAATCCTTTCCTTTAACTTTACTATTGGTTATTAATTAGTATACATATTTAAAAATTTTTTTGCCATGAGTTTTATGAACGAAGATAAACCGACAGTGACAGTGAAGAAAAAGAATATTCAGTCATTGATCGACTATTGCATTGAGAACAGGATCGACTTTACCGTGAAGTCGAAATCATCTCCTGATGATTTTGATGTGGAGTTCATTATTACAAATACCAAAAAAGCAATTGCTTTAGGTATGTGCCTGAAAGAACTCAGGATAGAGTTAAATGGTTTAAACGTAACACCGGTTTCTGCTATTAAGGCAGGGAAAAAAGTAGTTACAAAAGATAACGGTTTAACTAACGGGCACGGGATAGTTGCTGAAGGCGATATAACTATGGCCTTTGAAGATGCATTACAATTCGACCTGGGGTCTTCGAACTAAAGGAGCGCTTTGCTAAATTTTTAAACGTGGCGTCCCACTCTTGCCAAGAGTGGGACGTTTTTTTTGAAAAACACTACCGTCCGTGGTAGAATGTCTAAGAAAATCTCATTTGTGGGGAAAAAATTCTCTGTGAATTTCTTTGTTCTTTCCGGCTGAAATTTTTCCAGGCATCATGAAAGGCTTTATTGGCGATAATTTTGGGGTTCCTGGCGTAGTTACGTTGTTTTTTTTTTAATGTGAAGTCACTTTAATAAATTCCGGCATCATATTGGAATATGGTAGAGTAGAATCATAACTGCACAAAGCCCCGTAAGGAGGAGCAGAAATGAAAGGCAGCTGACCCCGTAAGGTCTCTGCAAAGAATCAAAGGCTGGCCCCGTAAGGCCTCCACCCGCAGCTGATCCCGTAAGGTCTCTGCAAAAGAATCAAGGCTGACCCCGTAAGGTCTCTGGACAAATCTTAAATCTTGAAATACCATGAGCGCATTTAAAATGCAATGAAAAGTCAGTCCGCAACGACTGACTTTTTCTTTTTTAATAAGGGCTAAGGATAAGGCAAGTTAATAGTAGCAACTCACCTCGTAAATTGTTGAATTCAACATTTCCTTGGACCCAAGATATTTCTCCCGGGCTATATCTTCACCCCAATCACAAGAATATCATCCACCTGCTGAAGAACGCCTCTCCATTGTTCCATAGATTTCTCTATGATAACCGCCTGCTGGGATAAAGGAACACCTGAGAGTGAAGAGAGCATCGTTTTAAATTGGGTCAGCTTGAATTTCTTTCCGTCAGGCCCGCCAAACTGGTCAATATATCCATCGGTAAATACATAAATAATATCTCCTTTCTGTAATTGGATCTTATGATTAGTATAAGTGCTTTGCTGTGCTTCAATATAACTTCCGATAGCGATGTTATCGCCTTTCACTTCAATGAATTCTCCTCCGCGGATAATGAACAAAGGATTGTATGCTCCCGCAAACTGCAGTTCCATTGTTTTATAATTTATAACACATAAAGCGATATCCATTCCATCACGGAGCTTTGTATCTTCTGTGGTCTGGTTCAGCGCTTCACTCACTCCTTTATTCAGCCTGTCGAGAAGCAGTGATGGCGTAAGAGAGCTGCTTTCATTAAAAGCCTGTTCAAGTATGTTATGGCCCACAATGCTCATAAAGGCCCCTGGCACACCATGACCTGTGCAGTCCACTGCTGCGAAGATCACCTGGTCCCCTTTTTTGTTTACCCAATAAAAATCCCCGCTCACAATGTCCTTGGGCTTTGCAAAGATGAATGAATCCGGCAGGTATTTCCTTACAAGGATATCGGGAGGAAGAATTGCTTCCTGGATCCGTTTTGCATACCTGATGCTGTCAGTAATATCCTTGTTCTTTTCAGCAAGTTCAGCATTTTTTGAAGCAAGCTCCTCTGTACGTTCTGCAACCCTTTCTTCAAGCGCTTTTTTCGACTGGAGAAGTTTCCGTGTACGGATCTTATCAAATACATAAATGCCGAACACAGCAAAGAGAACTACCAGGAAATAGAAGATAGCAGTTTGCCAGAATGGCGGAGCGATAAAGAACTTATAGGATGCCGGCTGGATGTTGCATGTGCCGTCACTGTTGCAGGCACGTACCATAAAAGTATAAGAGCCGGGGGGCAGGTTGGTATAAACAGCCTCATTGGCTTTTGTATATCCTGGTAGCCAGTCTTTATCAAAGCCCTCCAGCTTGTACTGGTATTTGACATTCCCGGGGTTTGTTAAGCTTGTCCCTACAAAACTGAATGTAAGATGATTCTGATCGTATGAAAAGCGGTCATCATCAGGAAAAGGAGATTCCTGCATAAAAAGTTTCAGCCCGGTGATAAATGTTCGCGGCTCTATTGTATTTGCTTTGTCTTCCTTCGGATTATATCTCACAGCACCCATGATGGTCCCATACCAGAGATTGCCGTCCTTATCCATAGATACAGCGTTTGGATTGGTCTCTACACCCAGAAAGCCTTCTGCTTTGCCGTAATGCTTAAAGGTTTTTGTCGCCTCATCAAATTTATCAAGCCCGCGGCTGCTCCCTATCCAGATGTGATTCTCATTGTCGCAGATGATCGAATAAGGTGAATCTGTTGTTAAACCTTCTTTTACCGTATAGTTTGTAAAGTTTTTGCCGTCATATTTATAAAGTCCGCCACCATATGCCCCGAACCAGAGGTTATGATTTTTGTCTTCATTAATACACAGGATGAAACGGTGCTTCATCCCGTCTTCCTCATCGAAAGAGCGAAATGTGGAGCCGTCAAACATAGAGAGGTTCCCACCAAGGGCTCCAAACCAGAGATTGCCCCTGCTGTCCTTGAAGATCCGGTAAACGTTATTCCCGCCAAGACCATCAGCCACTGTATAATTACGAAAGATCTTAGTAGCATGATCATACCGGGATGCACCTTCTTTTGTGCCGAACCACATATTACCATCTTTATCTTCGCAGATTGTGAAAACAACATCTCCTGCAAGACCGCCTTCCTTATTGATTATTTCAAATCTTCCGCTTGATTTATCGAACCGGCAAACACCCCCGAAGCCGGTGCCGAACCAGAGATTACCTTTACTGTCCTCAAAGGAGGAAAGGATCACATTGCTGCTTAAGCCGTCTTTCGTATTGTAGTTCTTCAGCGAGTGGTTCTGTTTATGATTGATCTCAGAATAGCTGAAAGAGATCTTGGAGATTCCGTCATTTGTTCCCAGCCACAGATTTCCATCGCGATCGCAGAGTGTTGTCCATACCAGGTTGTTCGTCAGGCTGTCCGCTTCATCATATACCTGGAAACGTTCTCCGTGATATTCATTGAGGCCGATATCTGTCCCGATCCAAACGTTATTCTCCCGGTCCTGGAAAATAGCATTGGCATTAAAATAGTTCAAACCCTGTTTGGTGTTGTAGTTATATACAACTGCTTTATTGATGGCTTCTCCCCTGTCCTTTGAAGGAAAAGGAACGCATTTAACAGCACCGCCACCGGTTGTGCCGATCCATACATTATGCGTCCTGTCTTCCGTGATGCAGTTGATGAAGGTGGATTCCAGCCCGTTTTTCATGTCGATCCGCTGACCTGCGTTTTCAATTGCTTTAACAGGAAGCTTTACAGAAAAATCATCTTTTACTTTCAGCACCATTACTCCGGCATCTGCGCTGCCTATCCACATTTCATTTTCATTCACAAGGCTGATGCAGGTGATCCTGTTGCTGTGAAGGCCGTTGCCAAGGTTCAGAATGCTGTGTACTGATAATCCTTTTGAGTCATATATCGTGATCCCGATATCGGTTCCGACCCACATGTTCCCTTTCTGATCGGCACATACGTTATAGATATTGTCGCTGCTTAATCCATCTTTCCTGGTGAGGGTAACCATTTTTTTGTTGGCGGGATCGTAAACAAAAACACCGGCACCTTCGGTAGCGATCCAGAACCTTCCGGTATTGTCCTGTGTGATGGAAGTTACAGTTTTGAAGCGGGTGAATTCCTCGAGGTTAAGGTTTTCAATTTTTTGTGTTTTCGAATTGAACATGGACACGCCACCTGCCCAGTGCCCGAATAGAATATTTCCGTTCTTTTCTTTACATAATGAGGTGACCCAGTCTTCTGCAAGCGAATCTGTGCGGGAGTAAACTTTGAATTCCCTTCCGTTATAGCGTGTAAGTCCTGAAAGGGTGCCTATCCAGAGATTTCCGTTATCATCCTGTGTGATGCATTGCACCTGCGACTGCGACAGCCCCTGCTCCACACCATAGTAGATAAAACTGGTGGTCTGCGCATTCATCATCACTGTGAAGTTCATCAGCCATGACAGGAAGAATGCAAGAAAGATCTTATTGTTTTTCATTTGATACATTGTCAAATTAATATCGTTCGTTATTTATTCCTGTAAGAAGCAATGCGGTCGATCTCGGTATTGTAAAGGGATTCATCTATCTCCAGGTTATTTTTATAACAATAAGCCCTGCCCCAGAAATACGTTTCTTTCCGGTAAGTATCCATTTTTTTACCTTGTGTAACAGTGGTTGTCCGGGTGGTTTTCATTATTCCTTCATCAATTGTTACTGCCACGTTAGGCGGCTCCTGGCGTACATAGTCCTTAGGGTCAGGAGTTGATTTCCGGCTTCCTATCTTTACTGATCTTTCAGCAAATGCAGCGGCTTCAACCAGCTTGCGCATTTCGTTAGTTTTATAATGCTTATTCTCAAGCTCTTTTTTCTTCTTAAGCTTTATGTCTTCCCGCAGTTTGTCGCTCTTCGCTTTTGTTTCCGTCTCTCTGCGCATCTGCTCTATAACAGTATTTGTGCGGGCTTCCTGCTTTTGCTTGTTGAAGGCCTTTTGCTTGGCCATCCTTTCATTTTCAGCAACAAGCTTTAACAGTTCATTCTCATATTTAGCTTTGATCTCTTTGTTCTTTTTGGCGAGCTGTTCCTTAGCCTGTTTTTCCCGTTGCAGCCGCATTGCTTCTGTTTCCATGGTTTGATTTACGCTTTGCTTGCTTTCTTCTTCAGCCTTCAGGCGTGCGAGCTCCGCTTCCCTGGCAAGTGCATCCATCTTCTCCTTTTGTTCAGCAAGCAGCCTGGCTTCGGCATCTTTTTTTGCTTTTTCTTCAGCATCTCTTTTTGCTTTTTCGGCTGCTTCAAGCTTGTCTTTTTCCGCTTTTTCCTTTGCCTCTTTTTCCGCCCTGAGCTTTGCTATTTCAGCAGGATCGATAACCAGGTCTTTCAGGAAGGCTGCGAGGTACGCTTCATCATCCATAAAAGCTCTTTTTCCATCATAGATTACTTTTGTGAATGGGCTTTTGAATTTGGATACCCTTATTCCAGGGTCATTGCTTTCGAAGAACGGAATGTCAGCCTGGTAAAGCGGGAAAAGATCGCTGCGTTCTTTAGGAAGCCTGCTGGTGTATACCATGAGATGCATGTCCACACAGCCGGGGTAGGAAAATGCGACTTTATAATCAACACCAAATACAAGATATGCCCGGAACTTGCCGTTTTTGCCAGGTTTCAGCACTTCCTGCTCAATTGTGCCGTTTCTGTAGATTGTCACAGTCGCCCCTGAAAACGGTTTGCCGTCCTTGATCACGCGCCCGGAAAATTCCAGCATCCCGGGTGCCTGTGCAAAGGAATGGTTGAATGATAAGAAGGAGAAGAATAAAAGCAGCAGGTTCAGCCGGATAACGGGAAATAGCTTATCGATAAAAGGGCTGCTTAAAACACGCATAAATGATAATTAGTCGGATAACGAAAGTAAGTAAAATAAGTTAAAAATCAAGGCAGTCCTACTCTTCGATATGCAGTTTTTTATAGACGGCATCACGCTTTAATTCCCTGACTTCAGCCGGCTGCATGGTTTCAAGACGGATATCTTCAATCGCAATCCTGATCAGTCTTAAACATGGAAAGCCAACACCTGCTGTCATTTTCCGAACCTGGTGGAATTTGCCTTCTGTCAGTGTCAGCTCGATCCACGAAGTAGGCAGGGTTTCACTTATGGGATGGCCCCGCGGAGGAAGCTTTTCGGGCCTGGGAACGATCCTTGCTTTGCATGGGCGCGTCAGGTAAGGGCCGGCATCCAAAGCAATGGTAACACCGGATTCCAGTTCCTTAATTTTATCCTGGGTAATAATTCCCTGGAGCTGCACCAGGTAAACCCGCTTATGGGCGAATTCCGGGTTCAGCAGTTTGAAATTCAGTTTTTTATCATTTGTCAGGATCAGCAGCCCTTCGCTGTTTTCATCCAGGCGGCCAACAGGATAAACATCTTTCGGGAAAGCAAACCCCATTTCACCAAGGCACTTTTTTTTACGGTGCGAGGAGGTGAACTGTGAGATGTACTTATATGGTTTATAGATGATATAATAGTTCATAATCCTTTGTTACTGCAAAATTAACAATAATATACAGGCCATGGATAACATTGTGAAGTATGAATTTATAAGAGAAGGATGCTGAAGTTCGATAAATACGGGATCTTTTGTGAGCAGGCAGGAATTTATATTGATCCCTGGAAACCTGTCGACAAAGCTGTTATCACACATGCCCATTCCGATCATGCCAGGTGGGGAAGCAAACATTACCTGTCACATCACGATTCACTTCCTGTTTTAAAGCTCCGGCTGGGTGGCGATATAAATGTCCAGGGACTTGCCTATAACGAGGCGGTTACTATGAATGGAGTAAGAATAAGTCTGCATCCTGCCGGTCATATCATGGGATCAGCGCAGGTCCGGCTGGAATTCGAAGGTAAAGTCTGGGTGGTTTCCGGGGATTACAAATTGCAGAATGATCATGTTTCAGTTCCTTTTGAAGTTATAAAGTGCAATCATTTTGTTACAGAATCCACTTTTGGGCTGCCTGTATATAATTTTCCTGAGCCGCAGCTGGTGCATGATGACATTAATAACTGGTGGCGCACAAACGCAGGGCAGGAAAAGAATTCGGTGATTATCGGATATGCGCTCGGCAAGGCACAGCGGATCCTGAAACACCTGGATCCCTCGATTGGGGGGATATACACGCACGGTGCCGTTGCGAATATAAACATGAGGATGCCTGGTTCGCTATTGCTGCCCGGCACAAGGCCTGCATTTGAGTTCAATAAGAAGGAAGTTAAAGGCGCTATTATCATTGCCCCGCCTTCCGCCATTGGTACTCCCTGGCTGAAACGGTTTGAACCCTTCAGCCTCGGCATCTGCAGCGGCTGGATGCAATTGCGCGGTGCCAGGAGAAGAAGAGGCGGGGACAGAGGTTTTATTCTTTCTGATCATGCCGACTGGCAGCAGCTTAATTATGCAGTAAGAGCTACGGGGGCAGAGAATATTTATGTTACCCACGGATATAAATCAATTTATGCAAAATGGCTTCGTGATGAATATAAGCTGAATGCCGTTGAGGTGGACACTTTATATGAAGGTGAGAATATCGAAGAGAACAAACCGGAAGAGAATGAACAGGCCGAACAGATCATATGAAATAGCCATTTCCATCGGAACAAACTGGGAAAAATAATGGCATATACCATATGGCCTTATATGAACAAATAATTTATATGAAAGCTTTTGCAGATTTATATACAGCTATTGATGAAACAACCAAGACGAATGCGAAGGTTGATGCGCTTGTGAATTACTTTTCAAAAGCTGATGTAAAAGATGCTATCTGGTGTGTGGCGCTGCTGATCGGGAAAAAACCGAAGAGGACTATCAAGACCGCTGAGCTGAAAACCTGGTGCATGCAGCTTGCAGGAATTTCCGAATGGCTTTTTGATGAATCCTACAATGTTGTGGGCGATCTGGCGGAAACCATCACACTGGCACTTCCGCCTTCTGTGCAACGAAAAGAATATTCACTGCACCAGACCATGCAGAACCTGATGGATCTCGCCAATGAGGATGAACAGGAAAGAAAAACTTTCGTGCAGGATAGCTGGTTAAGCTTATCTACGGCTGAGCGGTTCGTATTCAATAAGCTTATTACGGGATCTTTCAGGATTGGGGTGTCCCAGCAGCTTGTCATTAAAGCGCTCTCCAAACAATATAAACTGGATGAGAATATTGTTTCGCACCGGCTCACCGGTAAATGGGATCCTGTTAATATCACCTTGCAGGAACTTTTGTTTTCCGATAATAAGAATGACGATCATTCTAAACCTTACCCGTTCTATCTTGCTTACCAGCTTGAACAGCAGCCGGAAGAGCTTGGTCTCCCTGAAGATTGGCAGATCGAGAGGAAGTATGACGGGATAAGGGGGCAAATTATAATAAGAGATAAACAATTATTTGTCTGGAGCCGGGGCGAAGAGCTGATCACTGAAAAATTTCCTGAATTCAATATTCTCATAGATATACTTCCGGACGGAACGGTAATAGACGGTGAAATCCTCCCCGTTAAAAACGGGAGGCCTTTGCCTTTTCATATCATGCAAACCCGTATCAGCAGGAAGAACCTTACTAAGAAAATCCTTGAAGATGCCCCTTTGATGATGATGTGCTACGACCTGCTCGAGCTGAATGGCAACGACCTGCGGAATGAAACAATGAAGAACCGGAGACTGATGCTTGAAAAATTGCTCTCAGAAGGAGCATCCCGGAATTCTTCTTTACCCTTAATAATCTCCCCGGTACTTGAATGCAGCAACTGGGAGGAGATAAAGAAAGAGCGTTTAAAATCCCGTGAGTTCCTCTGTGAAGGCTTGATGCTGAAAAGAAAAGACAGCGTTTATGAAGTAGGCAGAAGAAAAGGCAACTGGTGGAAGTGGAAAGTTGATGCGCTTACAGTTGATGGAGTGCTGATCTATGCCCAAAAAGGGCACGGCAGAAGAGCTAACCTGTATACAGATTACACTTTCGCGATCTGGGACGGAGAAGAGCTCGTTCCTTTTGCCAAGGCATATTCCGGTTTAACCGATAAGGAAATTTTGCAGGTTGATAATTGGATCAAGAAGAACACGATCGATAAGTTCGGACCTGTACGCAGTGTTAAAGCGGAACAGGTATTTGAGATTGCCTTCGAAGGCATTCAGCCTTCGCCCCGCCACAAATCAGGGATTGCATTGCGGTTCCCGCGGATCGCAAGATGGAGAACAGATAAAAGCCCGAAGGAAGCAAATACCAAAAATGACCTGCTGCAGCTGATCGAGAGTTTGAAAGTCGATTAATCCGGGAATGATCATCAGTTTGAATATCATCCCGTGTCCCGACACGGGATCTGTAAATTAGATATTGCTAACATTCATGAGATCCTGTGTCGGAGCACGGGATGACGAGTTCACAAGAAGAGGATAGCAGAAGAATAAATGAAAGCCGCAAAGCAATGGTTTGATCAACAGCAATGGAAACCCCATGCCTTTCAGCGTGAAACCTGGAAGAGCATAGCCGCGGGCAATTCCGGATTGCTTAACGCGCCTACCGGTTACGGAAAAACATTCGCCATCTGGTTTGGTGTGCTTCAGCATTACCTGGATCAAAAGAAAAAACCTGCAGGCCTGCACTGCTTATGGATCACTCCTTTGCGTGCGTTGTCCAAGGAGATCTTAAATGCAGCGAAACAAGTGAGCCAGGATCTTGAACTGACATACACAGTAGGATTAAGAACGGGGGACACTCCGCTTGCAGAGAGGGCAAAACAGAAAAAGAGGATGCCGCAGGGGCTGATCACAACACCTGAAAGTGTGCACCTGCTCCTTGCACAGAAAGGATACCCCGAGCTATTCAGGAACCTGCAGTTTGTAGTGGTGGATGAGTGGCATGAGCTGCTGGGAAGCAAACGGGGTGTCCAGATAGAACTTGCGTTATCCAGGTTGAAAGCGATCAATCCGCACCTTAAAGTATGGGGAATCTCCGCTACCATCGGGAACATGGAAGAGGCCAAAGAGATTCTCTTAGGCTCAGAGCATGAGAAAGGTGTAATGATCCGTGCGGATATTAAAAAAAAGATCGTAATAGAAACGGTATTGCCTGATACACTTGAAAAATTCCCATGGGCAGGACATCTCGGTTTAAAGCTGGTTGATAAAGTTCTCCCGATCATACATGCGAATAATTCCACATTACTCTTTACAAATACCCGCTTCCAGGCTGAAACCTGGTACAGGCACCTGTTGGAAACCGATCCGTCCCTGGCCGGTGTGCTTGCTTTACATCACGGTTCTTTAGGCGAAGAAACCAGGCAATGGGTGGAGAATGCTTTACATGATGGCAAACTGAAGGCGGTTGTGTGTACAAGCAGCCTCGACCTTGGTGTTGATTTCCGTCCCGTGGATACCGTCATCCAGGTTGGTTCCCCGAAAGGGATTGCGAGGTTCATGCAGCGTGCCGGAAGAAGCGGGCACCAGCCCGGGGCCACCAGCAGGATCTATTTTGTGCCTACCCATTCCCTTGAAATTATTGAAGGCAGCGCCATGCGGTATGCCATTACAAATAACAGGATGGAAAGCAGGATCCCTTTTGTAAGGTCCTTCGATGTTCTCGTGCAGTACCTGGTTACCCTTGCAGTTTCCGAGGGTTTTGAGCCGCAGCAGATCTACGGTGAGATCATTGAAACGCATTGCTATAATTCCGTTACAGAGGATGAATTTAACTGGTGCCTGCAGTTTATAACAAAAGGAGGGAAATCACTTTATGCTTATGATGAATTTCATAAAGTGATCATTGAAAACGGTATCTACAAAGTCACCAACCGGAGAACAGCCATGCAGCACCGCCTGAGTATGGGAACGATTGTCAGCAGCACGATGCTGACCGTCAAATTCGTTTCGGGAAAATATCTCGGCAGCATAGAAGAGTGGTTTCTGTCGCGGTTAAAGCCCGGTGATGTCTTCTGGTTTGCAGGAAGGAACCTGGAGCTGGTGCGTGTAAAAGATATGACTGCACAGGTACGCCCAAGCAAAAGCAAGAACGGGGTAATCCCGTCATGGGAAGGGGGTAAGATGCCTTTATCGTCACAGCTTGCCGCAATGATCAGGGAGCGGCTGAATGAATATTACGAAGGAACTGCGACTGACCGGGAGCTGAAATTCCTTGCCCCGCTGCTGGAAGAGCAAAAAAAGCGTTCGCTGCTGCCGCATGAAAACGAGCTGCTGATCGAAAAGATTAAAACGCGGGAAGGGTGTCATGTGTTTGTTTATCCGTTTGAAGGAAGATATGTGCATGAAGGGATGGCGGCTATAATGGCCAACAGGATAGCTATGTTCAGGCCGATCACTTTCTCAATTGCAATGAATGATTACGGGTTTGAATTGCTGAGCGACCAGGATATTCCCATTGAGGAAGCGATCGACAGTGATCTTTTTTCCTCGCGGCACCTGGTGGATGATGTAAGGAAAAGCATGAACACAACAGAGATGGCGAGGCGAAGGTTTCGTGATATCGCAGCAATAGCCGGACTGGTATTCACCGGTTTTCCAGGCAAGCAGATAAAAACAAAACATTTACAAGCCTCCTCGAAATTATTCTTTAGTGTGTTTGAAGATTACGAAAAAGATAACCTCCTGCTCAAGGAATGCTATGATGAACTGTATGATTTCCAGCTGGAGATCGCACGTTTACGGAAAGCCTTTGAAAGGATAGAACGGCAGAAGATCGTCCTCCAATATCCCGAACGCTTTTCACCTTTTTCTTTCCCGATCTTTACAGAACGGTGGAGAGGAAAATTCACCAATGAGGATATTGAGGCCCGTGTGATGAAAATAAAAGCACAGATGAGGAAAGATTGAGGATTATTAAGGACGCGCTGAAACAGGCATCAATATTGTCTTGTTCAGATTTATGAATTACACTGAGGATGATATAATAAATAAGATGCAGTTGAAACTGTTGGATACTGTTGTTGAGTTGCTTCCGGAAAAGGCTTTGTTCCTTCCTGAAACAAACACATTGGTGATAGCTGATATTCACTTCGGGAAGGCAATGCATTTCCGGAAGAATGGGATCTCCATACCTCCTCAAAGTGCCGAACAGGATTATATGAGGTTAAACAAGCTTATTGAAAGAAAGCAGCCGCAGAGGATCATTGTCCTCGGGGACCTTTTTCACAGTACCCATAACAGTGAGTGGAACCTGTTTTGTGAATTCGTTGCATACAGATCAGGAATCAGGTTCATGCTTATAATAGGCAATCATGATATCCTTGACCGGAAATATTATCAGAAGTTATGCCTGGAGGTTGTTGAACATTCGCTTGAGCTGCAGGATTTAATCTTGTCACATGAACCATTGAAAAAGGTCCCGGATGGTTTTGTAAATGTTGCGGGACATATACACCCGGGGTTCGTCCTGCAGGGAAGGGGCAGGCAGAACATAAAGCTTCCTTGCTTTTATAACCTGCCCAACCAGCTGATCATGCCGGCATTCGGAAGCTTAACGGGCTTGCATGTTCTTGAAAGAACACTGGCTTCGGACATTTACGTGGTGGCAAATAATAAAGTGATAGAAGTTTGATGGATTAATATCTAAACGTACATCCGCTGCCAACTCATCCTGCCAGCTGAGACCAGCTCAGGGGTTCAACGCCTTCTTATAAACACCCAATACTCTTTCCCTTGCAAACTTATTTTCCACTATTGGTTGTGCGTAAGTCAGCTCCTTAAATTCAGGCACCCATTTCCTTGTGTATTCGTAATCCGGATCAAAACGTTTTGTCTGCTCGTATGGATTAAACACCCGGAAGTATGGTGTTGCATCACAGCCTGATCCGGCCGCCCATTGCCAGCCACCGTTATTCGCTGCGAGATCAAAGTCGGAAAGTTTTTCCGCGAAGTAAGCTTCACCCCAGCGCCAGTCGATCAGTAAATGTTTTACAAGAAAACCTGCTGTTATCATGCGGACACGGTTATGCATAAAACCGGTTGCATTGAGCTCACGCATCCCTGCATCAACGATTGGATACCCGGTTTGGCCTTTGCACCAGGCTTCAAAATCTTTTTCATTATTCCGCCACGGGATATTTTCATACTTTTTTTTGAAAGCACCGCTTGCAGCATGGGGAAAATGAAAAAGGATCATCATGTAGAATTCGCGCCAGATAAGTTCATTCAGCCATTGCTCATTCAGTACCGCTGCCCTGGAAACCAGCGCACGGATACTTACCGTACCGAAGCGCAGATGAACACTCAGCCGGCTTGTGCCGTCAACAGAAGGAAAATTCCGTGTTTCATTATAATTACGGACCAGCCCTTCATTCAATGAGGGTGCACAATATCTTATTCCTGTTGGTTTAAACCCGATATCCTTTAATGTAAAGGCGGGGAAAGGAATGGTTTTTAAAAAGCGACTGAAATATTTTTCCGTTGGATGAGGCTGTAATGATAGTTCACTTAGCCTGCTTTTCCATTTCTTCATGTATGGGGTAAAGACAGTATAAGGCTGATTGTCATCCTTTGTGATTTGATGTTTTTCAAAGATCACCTGGTCCTTGTAGGTTTTAAATATGATCTTATTCTTTGCGAGAAACTGCCCGATCGAGTCATCACGTGATATGGCGTACGGCTCATAATCGTGATTGGCATATACACTGACTAATGAATATTTTTTGAGAAGATCCTGGAATACATCTGATGGCTTGCCGTGCAGGATCAAAAGGGAACTCCCGAAGCCGGCAAGCTCTTCCTGTAATTTCTTCAGCGCGAGCAGAATAAATTCAACACGCCTGTCTTCCTTGTTCTCAAGCTGGTTCAGGATCACGGGATCAAATATAAAAACAGGAAGAACATTCCTGCCTTCCTTTAATGCATGATATAACCCGGTATTATCCTCAAGACGAAGATCCCTTCTGAACCAGAATATGTTTATATGAGTCATGATTTTATCACCGGAAAGCAGAAGGCCGTGTAAAAATGCCGAAGATACTGCGCTTCGGCCGTAATGAAATGTTGAATGATGAGGCCGAACACAAATTAATTACTTCCTATAAAATCCCTGAGGTCCGTCATTAGTTTCTTCCGGGCCAGGAAGATCCTGCTCTTTACTGTTCCTATCGGCAGGTTCATTTCATCTGCGATCTCTTTATACTTATAGCCATCAAAATACCGTGTAAATGGAATTTTATAATCATCATCAAGCGCATCGATGGCTTTATTTATTTCCTTTTCATTGATGAGGGATTCCGCGCCTGGACTGTTGGCACCGGCAATTGGCTTAACAAGATTAAGATCATCTGTTTGCTGTATGATCTGCCGCGTTTTAATATTCCTCCGGTAAGAATTTATGAAAGTATTTTTCATGATCGTATATAACCATGCTTTCAGGTTGGTTGCATCGGCAAATTTGTCGCGGTAAGTAATGGCTTTCACATAAGTATCCTGCACAAGGTCCTGCGCTTCATCATTATTCATTGTCAGGCTGTATGCGAAGTTCCTTAATGATACCCTTTGATTCACCAGCTGTTGATTGAATTCTATTGCTGTCATATTGAATACGGTTTAAATTTGTTTAACAAAATTACAAAAAAATTAAACAGATCAAACAAATTTGTTTAATTAAATATAACAATAGTTAAACAGAATATTAGTCGAAGGAATAACTAATAATATAACCAGTTTAGGATCAGCGAATTATGCCAATCTAGTTTTGAGGGAAAAACTTGAGGAGGTCCTGTGGGCAGGTAAATACTTTAATATTACCGGGCGGATTTTTAAGGCTATCCACCACCTGGGAGCCTGACAGAAGGATATGGGTTTCAGGAAATAATGAAGAAAGTTCTTGAATGAGCGTTTCGGGCTTCTCAATTATATGCGTTAACACAGAAACGAGATAGTCCGGCTTTTTTATTTCCGCGACTCTCTTAAGATCTTCCAGCGGCACTGATTGTCCAAGATAAGTTACAGAATGCCCTTCGGAACGCAGGAGATAATTGAAGTATAAAAGACTTAGTTCATGCAGCTCGCCATCGGGCAGGAAAAGGATGAACTTCAGCCGGTGTTCATTCGGTGCAGGCTGCTGCCGGTCAATTGCAGCAATAAGTTTTTGGCGGATCAGGTTTGAGATGAAGTGTTCCTGGGCGGGATTAATGCTGCCCGTCTGCCACATAACGCCAATTTTATTAAGAAAAGGGTAAACAATTTTTTCTATTGCAGCTGAAAAGCCATGATGATCAATGTTATTCGTGATGATCTGCTCAAAGCGTTCTTCATCCAGTTCCACCATGGATAATACGAGGCCCCTGATCTGATCACATACATTCTCGTCCTTATCAACAATTTTATTTACTTCCTTAACAACATCGCCGGGATTCAAAGCCGCTATTTTGGAGATCTTGTAACCACGCTCGTAAAGGAAAGCAACATTAAGGAGGTGTTTGAGCTTATCGTTGCAATACCACCGGATATTGGTGTCTGTCCGCTCCGGCTTAAGAATGCCGTAACGCTGTTCCCAGATCCGAAGCGTATGTGCTTTGATACCGGATAATTTCTCAAGGTCTTTTATGGAAAAGCGGCAGTTCATGTTTTATTTACCTCTATCAACAGCGTGCAGGTATTATTGTTTAAATCAGCTCACATTCAAAAAGCTCAGCGAAATGTTTCTTCAGCTTTATTTTAACTTCTTCCTCATTCACCTTTATCCCCAGTTCTTTGTCCATCGAGGTTACTGCCTTGTCAACGATCCCGCAGGGAATGATGTTGCCAAAATAATTAAGGTCTGCGTTTACATTCAAAGCAAAGCCATGCATTGTTACCCATCTGCTCGCGCGGACACCCAGGGCGCAGATCTTTCTCGCTTTTGACGGATTGCCTGCATCCAGCCACACACCGGTTTCCCCGCTGCTCCTGCCCGAGTTGATTCCATATTCTGATAATGTGCGGATCACCATTTCTTCAAGCAGCCGCAGGTATTTATGTATATCAGTAAAAAAATTATCAAGATCAAGGATAGGATAACCTACAATCTGGCCGGGGCCGTGATAGGTTATATCACCGCCACGGTTGATCTTGTAATAAGTTGCGTTCTTCTCTTTGAGCTGAGTTTCGTTGACCAGAAGATGTTCCTGCTTGCCGCTGTTGCCAAGTGTATAGACATGCGGATGTTCACAAAAAAGTAAATAACCCGGAGTCGGGAGAATAGAGCCGGGAGATTTTGTACGGTTGGAGATCTTGGTTTGTACAACCGAATCAAACAGCTTTTCCTGGTGGTCCCACGCAATCTTATAGTCGATGAGGCCGAGGTCAGTGAATTTTACTTTTTGCATTTGGTTATAGAGAGGTTGAGGCTAAATTAATCACGACCCACGTTTCCCGGCTTCGCCCGAATGACTATCGCGCGGTCATTTTGGAGCAGAGCCGGGAAAGCGCGCAGGATAAAATCGAACTTAAATTTCAGAAAGTTTGGATTTCAATGCGTTGATCACGTTTACTTCCATAAGATCGACACCGCGGTTCTCGCCAAGGATAACAGAGATCCAGTCGCAGAGATGGATAAAGTAAATAGCTTTTTCAATTGCGGAATTTCCTTTTGACCAAATTTCACGCACATCAGCATATTTCTTGATCACTTCTTTGTTAATATCAACCCGGGCAAGGTTGCGGGAGTAATCATCCTTATCTAGAAGGATCAATACACAGAGATTATCGTTCTTCTGGGTCCAGCCAACGAGTTCATTGTGGTTCATTTCAGGAATAACCTGGTGCCAGCAAAGAATTTTGGCATTTTCATTCAGCTGCTGGCGGAAGCGGATAGAAATGCCTTCATTGTTTGTTGTTGAATAGATCACAGGGATCTTCCCGTTTATTTTCTCAGCAATTATAGTTGCTTCAGCAATGATGTTAATTTTCTCGGTATTAAGAAGTTGAACAGCAGACTGCAGGTCCGCTTTAAAATTCATTTTGATCACCTTGTGGAAATCAAGGATGAAAAATAATTGTGTAAGGGAATATCCCAGGCAGGAGCGTGGTGGCATGCCGCCCGGCAGAAGGATGCAATCAAAGCCTTTCGCTTTTGACGTTTCCAATACTTTTCCGCCAGAAGTAACTGCCGTCACCTTTGCATTCTTTGCAAGTGCAAGGGTCATGCAGTTAAGCGTTTCTTCGGTATTGCCTGAATAAGAAGAAATGATCACAAGTGTGTTCTCATTCACATAAGCAGGAATAAAATATCCTTTGCAAATGTTCACAGGAACGTTTGCATTGCCGATTACCAGTTCATTTACAATACTGCCGCCTATGCCCGAACCGCCCAGGCCGCAGATAAGCACATTGGAAATTTCTTTGCCGGATGCAGTAAGCTTCGCATTGCTTCCTATTTTGATTGCTTCAGTGAGTTGCGATGAAAAATTTTCTACCAGTGTCTTCATGTTATTTCAGATTCTCAAGGGGTGGTAAAAATACATAATTTGCTTAAATAATAAGCCAAAAATTGATGTCTAAATGCATTATTTATTAGCCCTTTGAGCGTATATTTACGCAAAAATTTAATTACAAAATGAGCATTGAGCTAAGTGAACAGGAATTATTGAGAAGGTCTAAACTCGAAGAGATTACAAAGATGGGTATTGATGCATATCCCGCGGAATTAGTGGAGATTAATGCAACAGCCAGGGATATTCTCGAAAATTTCAGCCAGGAAAAATCGGAAGAGTTCAAAAATATAAACATTGCAGGCCGTGTAATGAGCAACCGTGATATGGGAAAAGCTTGTTTTGTCAGCCTGCAGGATTCCACAGGACGGATCCAGGTTTACATAAAGCGCGATGATATTTGCCCGGGGGAAGATAAAAGCCTTTTTGACCAGTTGTTTAAAAAGCAAACTGACCTTGGAGACATCATCGGGATCACCGGGGATGTATTTGTAACGAAGGTAGGAGAAATCTCCATTCATGCGCGCACATTCAAAATGCTCAGCAAATCCCTTCGTCCGCTGCCAATAGTTAAACGCGATGAGGACGGAAACACTTTTGACGAAGTTACCGATCCCGAATTCCGTTACCGTCAGCGTTATGTGGACCTGATCGTGAACCCGGGAGTGAAAGAAACATTCATCAAACGGACTAAAATGGTGAATACGATCCGTGATTTTTATAACAGCAAAGGATATCTTGAAGTGGATACGCCTGTGTTGCAGGCCATCCCAGGAGGGGCATCCGCACGCCCTTTTGTTACGCATCACAATTCTCTTAATATCCCGATGTACCTGAGGATTGCAAATGAGCTTTATTTAAAAAGACTGATCGTTGGCGGGTTTGACGGGGTATACGAATTTTCGAGGAACTTCCGTAACGAAGGGATGGACCGCACACATAATCCTGAGTTTACTGTAATGGAATTGTATGTTGCATACAAGGATTATAACTGGATGATGGACATTACGGAAGAGCTAATTGAAAGAATAGCGCTTGATCTTAATGGCACAACTGCGGTTACAGTAGGGGACAAAACCATAGATTTTAAGCGTCCGTTCAAGCGGATCACCATGTTTGATTCCATTAAGGAATTTACCGGGATCGATATCAGCAACATGGATGAAGAGCAGCTGCGCGAGGCGTGCAGGCAGTTAAAGATTGATGTTGCTCCAAGCATGGGTAAAGGCAAGCTGATTGATGAGATCTTTGGGGCTAAGTGCGAAGGAAATTATATTCAGCCGACTTTCATCACGGATTATCCTGTCGAGATGAGCCCGCTTACAAAAAAGCACCGCAGCAAACCGGGGCTCGTTGAGCGTTTTGAGCTGATGGTGAATGGTAAAGAACTTGCAAATGCTTACTCGGAATTAAATGATCCTATCGATCAGCGTGAGCGTTTTGAGGAACAGGTAAAGCTTATGGAAAGAGGTGATGATGAGGCCATGTTCATTGACCAGGATTTCCTCCGCGCGCTTGAATACGGCATGCCGCCAACAGCAGGAATTGGTATCGGTATCGACCGGCTTGCAATGATCATGACGAACAATGTTTCAATCCAGGATGTTTTATTTTTCCCCCAGATGAGGCCGGAAGAAATTAAAAAGGCAGCCGCTGACCTGAAGCCTGAAGAGGTGAAGATCCTTGATGAGGTGAAAAAACAAAACCCTGCAACCCTTGCTACGATCAGTGAAAGCCTGGGGATGTCAAAGAACCAGCTTCAGAAAATGATGAATTCGCTGGAGGAAAGAAACCTGGTGAAACGCGAAGGGCCTGTTTATCAGACCAACAATTAATAGTTAAGAGGAAGTCGGGGAGTGCACTGCTTTAAGAAAATAATTAAATTTTAAGAAAACAATTGGATAAAAAGATAGCAGTTATTGGAGGCGGAAGCTGGGCAACGGCAATCGTTAAGATGCTTTGTAATAATTCTGCGCAGACACATTGGTGGCTCAGGAGTACTGCTGTGGTGGAGCACATTTCCAAATACAGGCATAACCCCAACTATCTTACTTCTGTTGAGTTTGATACCAGCAAGCTGCTCCTGAATACAAACCTGAAAGAAGTTATAGCCGGTGCCGACATCCTGATCATGGCAGTGCCATCAGCGTTTTTAAAAGAAGCACTTACGGGCATGACCGCAGAGGATTTCAAAGACAAACAGGTTTTCTCCGCGATCAAAGGAATTGTACCTGAACATAACCTGATCGTTGGTGAATTCTTCAATACCGAATATTCTATTCCGATGGACAACATTGGTGTTATTACAGGTCCGTGCCATGCAGAGGAAGTTGCGATGGAGAAACTTTCTTACTTAACCATTGCTTCACAGAATCTTGAGAATGCCGGCTATGTGGCTTCGAAGCTGAATTGCCGTTACATCAAAACAACAGTATCCGATGATATTTTCGGAACGGAATATTCTGCGGTGCTTAAAAATGTTTTTGCGATTGCAAGCGGGATCTGTCACGGCCTTGGCTATGGGGATAATTTCCAGGCAGTCCTGATATCGAATGCGATCCAGGAAATAAAGGCCTTCGTGGATGTGGTGCACCCGATCGACCGGGATATCAAAAGCTCGGCTTACCTTGGCGATCTTCTTGTAACAGCGTACTCACAGTTCAGCCGGAACCGTATGTTCGGGAATATGGTGGGTAAAGGGTATTCCGTTAAGTATGCCCAGATGGAGATGAATATGATCGCTGAAGGGTTTTACGGTGTAAAATGCATCTATGAGATCAATAAGAAATATAAAGTAGAGATGCCGATTACCAACGCTGTTTACAATATAGTTTATGAACGGATCTCCCCCGCAATCGAAATGAAATTGCTTACAGATAAATTGTCCTGAGCCCTGATGCGGCCGATATTCTTAAATCCATGATCAATAGGAAGCGGGAGAAATTTTTTTATTGGCTCTGCCTTTGCTGCATACTTATCGTTTCATACCGGCTTTATTCTTTCCGTTATTACCCCCTTTTAAATTCAGATGATGCCCTGAGCATTTTAATGACGCATTATTACCACCTGCCCGAAAATATTTATTGCTGGGGGCAAAACCGGGGAGGTACGATCGTGCCGATGATGGCGCAGGTATTCCTGCAGATCGGTTTCTCACCTGTAAATGCGGTGTCGGTAAGTAATTATCTTTTACTGCTGGCTGGTTTCCTTGGTTTTTCGACTCTTTTCAAAAAAACATTCACTAAAATAATTTTGGCTATTTGCTGGTTCCTTCCTCCAATCTGGTTTGCTGACAGCCTTCGCTTTCCTTACGGAATTCAATACTGTTTACTGGGGCTTGCGGTGTATTTTATAAGTGTTCTCAGAGAAGAAGGCAGTGCGGTTCAAGGAAAAAGAAAGCATCTGTATCTTTCCTTATTGATCATAATATTCATTGCGGAGATATGGGTGTCCGACCTTGCTGCTGTTTCTGTTTTTGCCTTGTTATTTACCTTGTTTTGGGTGCATTATAAAAGGCACCGGTTTTCGCTTCCCGATAAAACAGTCATGGTATATATCATTGCAGGCTTACTGCTGTGTGCCGGTTTTGTTTCATATGCGAAAAGCGTTTCTCCTCCCGGAAAAGCGGAATACCTTGGTGTAAATTCATTTTTTGAGGCGATGAACGGCCTGCGCATTGCAAAAGATTCCATGATCAATCTTCTGTCGTTCAACAAGAACATGCCTTTGATGAGCATTTACTTATATCTTTTTTTAATAATAAGTATCGCATTAATGGTAAGGTTCGCACGAAAGCAGATATTGCTGCCGGATCAGAAGTTCTGGCTCCGCTTTTTTATTCTTGATATTCTGCTGATATTCGTTGTGATCTTATTCTCCCGGTGGGCGCTCACCGACGGTTATGGCAGGCGCTTCTACATTTGTACTTATATTTCTGCACTGCTGGGTATTTTATTATTCGTAGATAATATTCAGGCTGCACGAAAAGGAAATGTTCTTAAAAGTGTAATTATTATAACTGCAGTTATAGGTTCATTCAGCACTGTACATTTCCTGGGGTACGTTGAGCCGGGGAGCCTTCAGCCGCGGATCGAAAGCTTATCAGGATTTAAAAAGCTGGGAAAATGCGCAATCATAGCTGACTACTGGACCTCATACCTTGTTTCGGCTGTTGATCCCGGAAATATAAAAGCTATTCCAAAGGAGCATGGTGGCGGACGGAATAAGGAACTGGTAAATGAGGTTTTCAGGTCGGAGTACATATACCTGGTAAAGAACGACTGGCTCGAAATTTTCCCCTTAACCATCGGACAGTACTGGCATTTATTGCAGAAGGACGGGGAAGAGTTTATGATAGCAGGCAAGTCTTTGTGCCGTTACAAAAAAATTAATTAGTTTTAATAAACATCCGGCCGATGATAGGAGATACCCGAAATAAAATTTCTATCCCGTTACTTGTAATTTTCCTGGTGGTGAGCAGTATAATACTGTATTACTCTACCATTGACCTGTTTCCTTCTTTCATACACGCATGGACTCAGAGCGACCGGTATGCAATAGCACTTCGTTTTCTTGATAACGGTTTTGATATTTTCCATCCTGCAACATTCAACCTTCAAACAGTTGAAGGCATAACCCGGGTGGATCTTCCGTTGAATGAATTTATTGTGGCGCTTATTATGAAGCTCGCAGGCAGTATGGCTCCTGCAATTTTCAGGATATATACATTGGTGATCAGCATTGCGGGACTCGTTTTCCTTTATCTTCTTGCGAAAAAGATCTGCAGGTCAGAGATCAAGGCATGGATGGTGGTTTGTTTCGCCTTTTTCTCTCCCGTTTATATTTATTACCAGGCTGGGTTCATACCAAGCATCCCATCAATCGCATGTGTCTTTGCAGGATACTATTTTTTCTTTTCATACAAGGAAAGTTCCTTGAGGAAACACCTGTACTTCGCAGTGGCATTTCTCTTAATTGCCTCATTAATGCGTTTGCCATTTGTTATATTTCTCATTGGGATTGCAGCGCAGCAGCTTTTTCTGTTGATAAGGGAAAAGCGGTTCCGGAGAGATGAGCTTATAGCGTTCGCAGTTGCTTTTACAGTATTTGCCGCATCCTATTTTCATAATATCCACCTTGGAAGAATGTATGGGAATATGTTCCTTAACAGCCTGATGCCGGCCAAAAGTTTTGCGGAATTTAAAGAGATAACAGCACAGATGTATGATCAGTGGTGCCTGCATTATTTCACCATGTGGCATTATATACTGATGTTCGTTTTGGTACTTTTTTCTGTGCTGAGGTTTTATAAGCAAAAGGGGCATAAGGAAGAAGATAAAAAATACTGGTTCCAGTGTTTGATAATCAGCATTGGCGCTGTTGCATACTTCTTCGCAATGGCGCGGCAGTATTATGCGCATGATTACTATTTTCTCGATTCCTTCTTCGTGCCGGTGATTTTACTGTTCCTGATGGTGATAAAAGACCTTGGCATAAGCACAAGGAAAGAAAAGCTCGGCTGGGGATCAATATTTATAATTACCTGCATCCTGTTCCTTATATCTAATATAAATACACAGGCTGAAAGGTACTTTTCTGCTCCCTGGGACCGTGTTGAAATAACAAGGCAGAACTTTACAGGTGCAGAAAAGTTCCTCGATTCCATAGGTGTATCAAAAGAAGCAAAGATCCTGGTGATTGATGCCTATACAACCAATGCGCCTTTGATCCTCATGAACAGGAAAGGCTATACCGTGATGGGAACAACCCACAAAAATATCGGGACTGCACTGCAGTGGGCTGAATGGGACCTTGTAGCCATCCAGGATATTTACCTGGTATCTGATGTGATTAAAAATTATCCGCATATCACTTCAATGCTTGAATGTATAGGAAATTCAGGTACTGTATCCTTCTACAAAAGAAGCAGTAAACCAGCGTCTAAAACAATGAAGGAGTTCCTGAATATTACCCCCGGCAGAGTAGTTTTCAGCTCAGTGTTCAACAGTGTTAAGGATGGGCATGATTCATTAGATTCACTTACAGAGTTCGGAAGGACAGTATCGGTTAAAGCCGCGGAACTTAAAAGCGGTTCAGGACTCAAGATGCTGGTCAGCGCGGATCTCATGTTTCAAAAGAACATCCCGGATGTGCAGTTAGTGGCTTCCATTACGACAGGCACCGAACAGCTGTTCTATCAGAATTTTACTATTAGCGATTACTTCAGGCCAGTGGAATTAAAACAAAGTATGGAATTCCAGTTTGTATTGCCGGAGTTTAAAACTCCCGCGGATGAACTGAAGGTTTATTTCTGGAACCCCGGTAAGGCAAACATGGAATACTACAACTGGGAAGTAATTATTTACAAATAGAAGCTCAAAGCCCCGCGGGTTTATAATGCGCTATAATTAATTTGGCTTTTGATACGCCAACAATAGCTGCAAGTTCCTCTTCCGTGGCTTCTTTTACTCTTTTCACCGACTTAAAATGCGACAGAAGCTTATTTGCAGTAGTGTCGCTAACCCCTTTGATCTCTGTTAATTCCGTTTTTAATGTTCCTTTATCCCTTCTTTTGCGGTGGTGGGTAATTCCGAATCTATGCGCCTCGTCCCTGATCTGCTGAATGATCTTAAGCGTTTCACTGCGTTTGTCAAGGTACAGCGGGATGGAATCGCCTGGGAAATAGATCTCTTCCAGCTTTTTCGCAATGCCTATAATGGCTACCTTACCGCGCAGCCCGAGCTTTTCAAGGCTTTCCAGCGCAGAGCTGAGCTGGCCTTTCCCTCCATCGATTACAATCAGCTGTGGTAAAGAAGCATTTTCTTCAAGCACCCGTTTATACCTGCGGTAAATAATCTCTTCCATTGAAGCAAAGTCATCAGGGCCTTCAACTGTCTTAATGTTAAAATGGCGATAATCTTTTTTACTTGGACGGGTATCCTTGAAAACCGTCATTGCTGCCACAGGATAGGCACCCTGGAAATTAGAGTTGTCGAAACATTCGATATGACGTGGCTCTTCCGTGAGGTGCAGGTCTTTCTTCATCTGCTCAAGGATCCGCTTAGTGTGTCTTTCAGGATCTATAAGACTTTCCTGCTTGATCTTGTCCTTCCTGAAATAATCCACATTCCTTTCCGATAGCTCAAGGAGCTGCTTTTTATCCCCGCGCTGCGGTACAAAAAAAGAAGCATCCGGCAGCTGTAATTCAATTTCAAACGGAATAATGATTTCTTTGGCGCTGCTTTCGAAACGCTCACGAAGCTCAATAATTGCCAGAGTTAATAATTCCTCTGCCGTTTCTTCAAGCTTCTTCTTGAGTTCAATTGTATGAGACTGAATGATGGATCCGTTCATGATCCGCAGGAAATTCACATAACCGCTGCGCTCATCCGTGATGATTGAATACACGTCAACATTCGTGATGGTGGGATGTACAACTGTTGATTTGCTTTGGAATTTTTCAAGGAGATCGATCTTTTCTTTTGTCAGCTGTGCTTTTTCATATTGCATGGCAGCGACCTGCTCCTGCATGATATCCTTCAGGTATTTCGAAACAGAACTCGCATTCCCCTTCACAATGTCCTTTATCGCTGCGATCGTCTGGTTGTACTCTGCCTCAGTTTCTTTGGCGACACAAGGGGCTGCACAATTCCCGATATGATATTCAAGGCACACTTTAAACTTGCCGGCTTTTATATTATCATCTGTGAGCTGGTAATTGCACGTGCGGAGATTGAAGAGCTGCCTGATAAGCTCGAGCACCATATTCATGACGCGAACGGAAGCATAAGGACCGAAGTAAGTGGAGCCGTCACGGATTACATTACGGGTTGAAAAAACCCTTGGGAACCGTTCGTTCTTAATGCAGATCCATGGATACGTCTTATCATCCTTGAGCATGACATTATAGCGCGGCTGATATTTTTTGATCAGGTTGTTCTCCAGCAGCAATGCATCTATCTCGGTATTTACAATGATGTATTTTATATCGGCTATTTTCCTGACGAGGACGCGTGTCTTGCCGTTTTCGTATTGATCTTTATTGAAGTAGGAGGCAACTCTTTTCTTAAGGCTTTTGGCTTTGCCAACATAAATGATCTTCCCGGCATCATCAAAATACTGGTAAACGCCCGGACTATCAGGCAGTGTACGCAGTAGATTCTGTATGTATTCGGGTTTTTGCATCGGTAATACAAAGATAAAAACAAAACGCCCTTCCCGCTTTACGGAAAGGGCGTTATAATGTATTATTCAATTATTATTTACTGATAATTACCTTTTTGGTGATTACTTCTTTGTTTGTTGTAACGGTAATAAAATAAGCACCGTTAGCTTCCGCGGAAAGATCAAGGGTGTTTCGTCCTGCAGTCGTTTTTAATGTTTTAATACTTTTACCGATAACATTATATACTTCTATCAAGACTGGTTGGGTTGTACCAGCATCAAAGATGAAAACACCATCCGTTGAGGGATTCGGGACAATTTGAATTTCAGTATAAGAAACCGTGCTAATACCGGTTATAATAATATTAAATGTTTCACAGGACGAGTCAGCACATCCAAGCGAATCAGTTGCGGTAAGGCAGGCTGTGTAAACCCCCGGCAGTGTATAAATATGACTTGAGTTTGCGGTAGTACCCATTGGACTGCCATCACCATAATCAATAGAATAAGTGTATGTGCCAGCTCCGTTAGTGGCATTACCTGTAAAGTAAACACTGTCATCTATCACACTCGCATTTAAAGAAGTGTTTATAATTGTACTCATTAAGATCATGCTTGCAGTGTCGCTGCAGCCGAAAGCGCTTGATACAATCTCAGTCACAGTATAAGTTCCAGCCGGATAAGTGTGTGAGGGATTCTCCATCGAGGATGTATCGTTCACTCCGCTCATTGGATCCCCGAAAGTCCACATCCACTCTGTGATGCTGCTGTTCGTTACCGAAGAAGTATCCGTGAACATAAAAATTCCTGAACAGTTTCCTGAGGATGCAAAACCTGCAACAGGAATGTTGTGCACCCAAACCGAATCTGTGTATGTATCAGTATTTAAAGAACTGTCAATTACTGTAAGAGTTACTTCATATCCGCCAGGAGCAGCATACAAGTGAACAGGGTTAATGCTTGTTGAAGAAGACGCATCTCCAAAATTCCAGACGCGGCTAGTTATCGGTCCGCCCGTTCCTGTTGACTGGTCCATAAAGTGTGTGCTGTCACCGAAACAAACATTGTTTGCAGAGAAACCAGCTGTTACTGAAGAAACCACAGGAGGATTCTGAATTAGCCTGTAATCATCGAATGCAGCATTTCCAAGTGATTTAACATATACAAACTGCAGATATTGGGAAGCAGATGATACCGGAAATTTATAGGTCATTCCGGTAGTATTTGTTGGTAACGGGCCCAGTGACACGATGGTATCATAAGAAATATTATCAGCTGATTCGAGAACAATTAATTTCGAATTAGCATCTGTACCGTTTCCTTTCAGCCAAAAAGATACTGTATCGGCATCTGTAAACATAGGAGTAGTTACCGTTGCGTTGTTCACTCCGAATTTATAGGAATTAGGTCCGCTTATTCCCGAGGAAGCTGTGGTAGTGTAATTTCCGTGGTATGAGAAAGTCCAGCCAAGCGGTGCCGTAGCTGCCGTTCCAAGGTATGTTGTGAAATCCTCGCTCTGAAGAGTAGTTTGGCCGTTTGCGGCTACAGTGGTAAATGCAGTTAAAGCAAAAAGTATGATTTTTTTCATGGGCTATAGTTCTATTTATTTATAATAAGTTTTTTAGTGATTGTTTCTTTTTCGGTTTTTACAGTCATAAAATAACTTCCGTTTGCTTCAGCAGAAAGGTCTATCAGCTGATTGTCGTTAGTGATTGTTTTTTCAAAAACGATAGCTCCCGTTATGTTGTACACAGTTAAAAGCGCTTTCACGGAATTATTAACATTAACCCTGAACATACCGGCTGAAGGATTCGGTGATACATGAATAGCAAGATCAGTTGTGTTTTTATTTATAGATGTGGCTCCCGCAACAAATAAGCGGTAGTCATCAAAAGCAACGTTTCCTAATGACTTGAAGTATGTAAAACCGATGTAGTGAGATGTTGCTGAAACAGGGAAGCCGAGGGTCATGCCTGTCGCTGCAGTATTGATCGGCCTGATCACCGCGATGGTATCCCAGCTGACATTATCCGGTGATTCCATTACATATAAAGTGCTTAAGGTATCAGTACTGTTCCCTTTCATCCAGAAGGATAAGCTGTCTGCCAGCGTAAACATCGGGGATGTGATTGTAGCATCGTTTGCACCGAATTTATAGGAGTTGGGGCCGCTTGTGCCCGCTGACTGGGTGGATGTATAGTTTCCGTTATAGCCGAAGGTCCATCCTGCCGGAACTGTTGCTGCCATTCCGGTGTAGGCTGTGAAGTCTTCGCTTTGAACTGTAACCTGTCCTGAAACATTAATTGCTGTAAAAGCCGTTAAAAGAAATAAAGTAATTTTTTTCATGTTTTTCCTTTTTAAGTTGAGATGCAACGCGATGCTGTAGAGTTGCAGCTGATTTATAATTAACTATTTTTTATTGTAATTGGTCATTGTAAGCTGTAAGCCGATAGTTGCAAAGCCTTTGATCATTTCTGCCGCCATGATGATCCTGGGTTCAAGTAATTTTTCTTCTTCCGGGGTCCATTTCCCAAGCACATATTCTACCTGTCTGCCCTTAGAAAATTCGCTGCCAACACCAAACCTTAATCTTGCATATTCCACGCTGTTCAGAACTTCCTGGATGTTTTTAAGGCCATTGTGCCCTCCATCGCTTCCTTTTCCCTTCATCCTTAGCGAACCAAAGGGGAGGGCAATGTCATCCGTGACAATGAGAATGTTTTCTTTCGTGATCTTCTCCGCCTGCATCCAGTAGTTTACAGCCTTTCCACTCAGGTTCATGTAAGTTGAAGGTTTTATAAGGACAAGCGTTCGCCCTTTGAATTTAAAGGTTGTAACGGCAGCCAGCTTATCGGTGCTGAACCTGAGGCCGTTTTCTTTAGCAATGGCATCAAGGACTTTGAATCCTATATTATGGCGGGTATTTTCATACTCATCGCCAATATTACCTAAGCCGGCTATCAGGAATTTACTCATTCAGGACCTTTATACAAAAATAAAAAAACCCCGCGAGATGCGGGGTTTAATTTACATTAAGAAAAAATTACTTTTTTGCCGGTGCAGGTGCAGCTTTAGCGGCAGCAGGAGCAGCTTTAGCTGGTGCTGAAGTTGCAGCAGCAGCAGCGTCAGCGGCAACAGCACGTGTTACCTGAACGCTCACTACAGTTACATTTGGCGCGTCAAGCATTGTAAGTCCGTCAATATTGATGTCACTCACACGAACATTTCCACCGATCTGTAAAGAATCGATAGCGATATCGATAGTATCAGGCATTTTTTCAACAAGGCCTCTTACTTTAAGTGTTTTCAATTTCTTGTTTAATTTACCACCCGCTCTAACTCCGGGAGAAACACCGGTAGTTTTAACCGGCAGGTTCATCACAACCGGTTTTCCGGCAACGATCTCAAGGAAATCAACATGTAATAAGCTGTCGTTTACCCTGTGGTACTGTGCTTCCTGGATGATCGCATGGTATTTTTTACCTTCGATGTCGATATTTACAGTGTTAACATGTGGTGTATAAAGAAGATCCCTGAAGTCTGCGAATAATGCAGAAAAGTGAACTTGTTCCTTACCTCCGTAAAGTACACATGGTACTGCCTTTGCGTTGCGCAAAGCCGTTGCATCCTTTTTCCCTACGTTCGCTCTTGGCGAACCGCTAATAGATACTGATTTCATTTTTTTGTTTTGTTTTTACCGCCTTGCTTTCGCATCGGTCGGTTGTTTATATTGACTGTCGCGCCCCAGTCAACTGTCTTAATTATTGGCGCATATCTTTTCTAAACGCTCGCTATGAAATTTGAGCTGATAGATTCATAATTGTGTACACTGTGCAGTACTTTCGCAAACAGGTCGGCAACCGAAAGCACCTTGATCTTCGGGCTTTGCTGCTTTAACGGGATCGTATCTGTCACTACCAGTTCAGTGATCTTTGATTTCTCGATATTCTCATACGCTTTACCGGAAAGCACTGCATGGGAGCAAAACGCCCTTACGCTGTTAGCACCGCGGTCAAGCATCATATCGGCAGCTTTTGTAAGTGTTCCGCCGGTATCGATAAGGTCATCGATCAGGACAATATCCCTTCCTTCCACTTCCCCGATCACCGTCATGCTTTCGATCACATTCGCTTTTGCTCTCTGCTTGTAGCAGATAACGATATCCGATTTAAGGAACTTGGCGTAAGCATTCGCCCTTTTGGAGCCGCCCATATCAGGGGCCGCAATCGTAAGGTTCGGAAGGTCAAGCTCCTGGATATATGGAATAAAAATAGAAGATGCATAAAGGTGATCAACCGGGCATTCGAAAAACCCCTGGATCTGGTCAGCATGGAGGTCCATCGTGATGATCCGGGTAGCTCCGGCACTTGCAAGCAGGTTCGCCACCATTTTAGCACCTATTGCAACACGCGGCTGATCCTTACGGTCCTGGCGTGCAAACCCGAAATAGGGGATCACGGCAATGATCCGGTTGGCAGATGCACGTTTTGCTGCATCGATCATTAATAAAAGCTCAAAAAGATTTTCTGTAGGAGGCATGGTCGATTGTATGATAAATACATCGCTGCCGCGAACGGTTTCCTCATAGGAAGTCTGGATCTCACCATCGCTGAAACGAAGGAGGGAAACCTTTCCCAATTCCTGTTTGTAACTCTGGCTGATGCTTTCAGCAAGGGTACGGGATGCGGAACCTGAAAATAATTTTACTTTATGATTCATAACCTTTTTTTATAAGGGTTGCAAATGTAATGAAATTTAAGGTTTTGGCCAAGAAAAAAGCCGGAAAAGACATCAGGCAAAACCACCGCTATCCGGAGGCCGCTCATGTGTTACGGCTTTATTACCAGATATTTATGTGATTTGTGCGTTTTCAACGCGTCTTGTCTTGTATTGAAGCCCTGGCTTTTTTCCTGTTCCTCCCCGATTAAGGAGCAGGCCTATTTACGAAGTGTTCTCAGGGTAATGGAATACCTGGTGGTTTTCATTTCAGCAATGCTGTGTTCCCATTCTTCTCTGGCCGCACCCTGCATAACATACAATGAACATCGCTTGACCGGGATACTGAGGACAGAACCCCGTCCCTGCTTTGTTTTGTCGTAAGGCCGTAATTTAAAATTGCAGTCGGATAACAGGGAAATGCCGGCAATTATGTCAAACGGAGGGGCATCCCGGTGCCAGTTAATGACTGAGCCAGGTGGATATTCGGTCACCAACAGCTCGGTAAATTCAGGCGCGGGAACCGACAGAAATCCGGCAACTTTTGAAAGGAGGGGGAGAAAGCCATCGGGTATGGGAGTTCCCTTGGACAGGCTTCTGTTGTCAAAATGATAATCGTACCCGAAACTAGCCACTTTACGCTTTGCTTCATAGCCCCGGAACATAAAAGTATGGAGTGAAAGACCGGAGATCAGCTGAAGCAATTTTTCTTCTTCTTCCCGGTTTATAAAGTCAGGATAATAGCTGAACCCTTTCGGGTAGGAAGGTTCTATTGAAAACAAATTGTCCATACTAAAGTCCCTATGATGCAGCCGATAAATTGGAGTGTTGAAGGCTTGTTATACTTTCAGCCCTATGATCAGAATATCATCCACCTGTTCCCGCCCGTCTTTCCAGTCTTCCAGTGTCCGATCCAGTTCAGTGTTCTGAGCTTCTGCAGAATTGTTTGAAATCCTCAGCAGGAGTTCCCTGAAATTTTTTGCCAGGAATTTCTTACCTCTCGGTCCGCCAAACTGATCAGCATAACCATCGGAAGAGATATAAATGGAATCTCCTTTTTGCAGCTGTATAATATTGTTTGTAAACGGTTTTGTTTCGTCTACATCCATTCCTACAGGAAATTTATCTGCACTGTGTTTAATAAGCTGGTTGTTCCGGATGAGGTATAATGGGTTAAAAGCGCTTGCATACTGAAGCTCCATGGTTTGAAAATTTATGGCGCAGAGCGTCATGTCCATTCCATCTTTCGTATTTCTAACCGCCTGGTCTCGGTGAAAGGTGGATGAAACGCCAATATTCATTTTGTCCATGATCTGGGCAGGGGTTGAGATAGCCTCATCCATGAGAATATCTTTCAGGAGGTTGTATCCAACGATGCTCATGAAGGCGCCAGGCACACCATGGCCTGTACAATCAACACATGCGAAGTAAACCCAGTCGTTTTTCTTGTCGATCCAGTAAAAATCCCCGCTTACAATATCTTTAGGTTTATACAGGACAAAGGAATTCGGAAGGTAGGTGTTCCAGACGCCCGGGGGCGGTAAAATGGCTTCCTGGATGTTTTTTGCGTAGTGGATACTGTCAGTAACATGCTTAAAAAGTACTTCCAGCTCATTATTCTTCAGCTCGATCTCCGTCTTTTGCTGTACTACCTGTTCAGTACGCACCTGCACCAGCTGATCGGCTATGCTGTATAGATTAGCATTTGTACAGGATACGGAAATAAAAGCTGCAATGGATTTCAGGAGGTCAACATCGGAATCGTTCAGCTGTGGGAAGAAAGGCTTTAACTCTTTTAACCTTCCGCTGACAAGGATCCCTAAAAGTGAATTATGCGAAAAGATGGGAACAGCAACAAAGTATGGCAGCCCCAGCGATTCTTTTATAAATTTCGAAAAGGCATTTTCTTCCGATTGCTTATTTATCAATATGAAATCGGATTTGTTTTTCATGCTTGAGATTTCAAATGTATGCCCAGGGTTTAAAGCAACATTGCTTCCGAACTGCGACTCAATATGAAAGGTGGCAGAGTCCTTTGCCGGCATGAGAACAGCAGAAACATCCATCCGAAGGCTGACATTTAATTTTTTCAGTGTGGTTTCAAAAATCTCAGCCACAGACATCTGGGCATCTACGCTGTCCTGCAGCTCGTTCAATAAAGAGAGGCCGTTATTTTTTTTGCGCAGTTCCGATTTAATTGTTGAAATGGACGCATCTGCGGCTACTGCAACTCCTCCCAGCTTATCGATCCGGTTCTGATAGTAGTTGATGACCTCTTCATATTTTTGAAAATCACTGGTATTTAATTTTCGGGTAAGCAGGCCCGTAAGCAGTACTGCCGACTGTTTGCCTTCCTGGTTAAATTCATTTTCCGAGATGTCAAAAAGTTCCATTAATTCCTTAACGGGAACAAGTCCTTTTATATAGGCAAGCCCCATAAAAAGCCGCTGTGATAATTCCGAGAGATCATCACCATCAATAGCTTTCCCTTCACTTATACTGATTTCTTTGAGATCATTCAGCAATAAATAAAATTCTGCAGGTTCAACACCTGTATATTTCTTTAATTGTTTTTCTTCAATAAAGCCGGCTATATTCATGTTATTCAGAAATTATATGTAATACTCCTGTCCAGTCAAGAGGTTCAGCCTTTCCGTTCAGCCGTGCGATCTCCACACCGGAATAAAAGCCAAACAGCGGGATGTCCTTCAGGGTCTTTTGTAAAATTGATGCATCCTCGATATCGCTGCCGTAATAATGCGCAGCACGGCCTGCACAATCAATGTAAAAGGCAAACCGCGGGGTTTTCCCTTCTTCTTTTATTTTACTTATGAGTTCTGTGGTAGAGCGGCTGATGTAGTCGAAGTCCACACTTCTCCGCATAAACATGATCTCGGTACCTTCAACAATATCAGGCTCCACCATGATTATCGCCTTCTTTTCTTTATTTACATTGACGCACATCCGGTTGGAAAAATATTCAGGATTAAACTTTGAATATTTTTCCCCCTTGTTCATGGAAATCGTTAAAAAAAAGCCATAATCTTCAAAGCTCAAGGATTCCCCCAGGAGGTTCTGCATAAAGTCAAGGGCGGGGATATTATCGATCTCAAGTATGAGTGTTCCATTGGCTTTCGTCACGGTGTGATAGTCGCTGGCCGGTTCACATCCATGCATGATTACACTGTCGATCTTCGCAGTACCTGAAAATACAAGACCGATAGCGGTATTTTCAAATATATCCTGATTAAGCCACTGCCTGGTGGGGCGGAACATCATATCCCCCGTAAGACCAGCACCGAATATAGGAAACTGCGTGCAGTCTATTTCTTCGTTCAGTGCTTTGCAGAGCGGAGTGGCCATGTTCATTTTAAGCCTTCCGGAACTCCTGTCAACCGCATCATAGCAAAGAAAGAGGAAAGGCTCCCCTTTAAATTTCTTTTGTTTGAGCTGGGCGGCTATTCTTTTACCGCACTCATATTCATCAACGGATACATTGTGTTCAACAATTGCATCCATGAGAATAGACTCGGAACAAATGCAGAGGATCCCTGCCTGGTAACCATCATACCCGAGATGAGTATTCGTGATGACCCCGACACCGTATCCGCCTATGAGCATTGAATTTTCACCAATGACCTCACGGATCCCTTTCCGGAATAATTCCGGGTCATGTCGTACGGTTGTAAATATCACCGCAGTGGAAACAGCACGTCCGTCAAGGCTTTTAACAGCTTCAGATGCACATTCTATCCCGGCATTATAGCTGTCGAACAGCTCGCTATAACCAACTCCTACGGTTGTTTCCATATATAAAAAGCAAAACCCTTAATTGTTGTTAAAGGTTTTGCGATCGTGTTTTTTAAGAAAATTTAGTCTTCTACGATGAATTCGGTAGTAACGTTGAGTGGATTCTTAAGAGTGGTAAGAATTGCAGATTTACGGTCAAGCGTTTCTTTTGTTTTTTGCAGCGCTTCTTTCGCAGCCTTACCTTTTAAAGTAACGGTATAATGTAAGTGCTGAGCCCCGTTGGTTACAGAACGGTCAAGACCTAAAACACCCATCAGGTCGAAGTCGACCTTAACTTTTATGTTTAATTTTTCAAGCTCTGTTCCGAACATTGCTGAGTTAGTAGCAATTCCCGCAGTCAGGCATCCGCATAAAGCGGCAGCTAAAAGTTCTACAGGATTAGGAGCATCATCCGCTCCGCCCAACTGGGATGGTTCAGTAACATTGAATTTAAACTGGCGCTCAGGACGTGAAGCTACATTGCCGTTCGCAAAGAATTCTTTTACATTTACTTCTGCCTTGGTTCCGCCTTTCCAGTTCGATTCCGCAACGAAGCTTACTTTTGCATTGTTATTATCTGATTTTACTGCTTCTACAAAGCCGCCAACAGATTCCATGTCTACGCCATTCGGGAGTTTGGTTGTTTCCATATTTTTTGTATGTTTTTTTAGTTTCAAGTGCAATTTACAGAATTAATACTCCGTGACAAAGTTTTTAGGTGATGATTATTTTTTCAGGTTTGAGATCGCATCCATAATATATTTCGGAGCGAAATGCCTGTCCTTGCTGCCGAATTTGTATGTCTGAACCGGGGTGTAATTAGGATCAGCGATCTTATTTGCAAGTTCCTGCGCGTGAATGATGCACTCCATATGCAATCCCGCACCGCGTGCAAAGCTGCCTGCAAAATAATATGATCTTTCCTTTTTTACTTCGAGCTGGATCTGGTCGATAAGAACCTGGGCATTAACAGAGTTATTGTCCATGTTAGCATGCCATAATTGAGTGATTGCCTGTGTTTGCGGCTGATCGGCCAGGAGCAGGATGTTTGCAGGCTGCGGAGCCCAAAACGGACTGATGGTGATATAAAAATACGGACAGTTCTGGATCCTCGGATCGGGATTGGCCGGATCATTCTGATGCTTATTCACAATATAGGAAATAGTATATGGGTAACGTGTAGTAGGCGTAGCATCGGAATAATCGTAAATATGAATATTGTAAGTCTGGTCACAATCCCGAGGGCCTAAGAATGATGCATCCTGGTGAACATACACCGTAGTTGGCGAGAAAGTGAAGCTGTTCAAAGCCTGCACCATTTCATCCGACTTGAATGTTTCATCGATCATATTGTATGTGTCATCAGCATGGGTGGCAAAAACTACTTTGTCGAAAAATTCCTCCGCGCCATCAGCCGTAACAATCATCTTAGATATCTTTTCTGACATCGTAATCTTTGATACACTGTTAATATTGGAGTTAAGGTTGATAGTTACGTTCATTTCAACAAGTTTTTCCGCCAGGAGTAGAAGCCATTTTCGGCTGCCGCCCACGAAATATTGTCGTGTACAGGGTGAAGCCGGTTGTCCGTATGCTTCCTGTAAAATATAATAATGGGCTACCATCCATAATGGCATTGAATGTGGAGGCGGAACATGGCCCTCAGAGTATTCCCTTGTAAAATACATTCCGTTGATCCGCGGGAAAAGGTTCTTTGTGATGAACTCATCGGAATAGTTCTTCGTAAGCAGCCAGTCGCCTATAGTGATCTCATTCGCACCTTCTGTTTGATACTCATTGTACCATGCAGCAAGGTCTGCTTGAAAAGTCTTAATGCCATTGTAAAGGAGATCTGCATTTGCAATGCTGGTCGGTGGAACCGTAATAGCATCCCCGGCTCCTACCCAATAACGGTACTGGTAGCTGTTATCAGGTCCCGGCAGCATGAATGATTCCGTATCGATCAGGGGACTGCAGTAATCGCTTGCAACCGGGCAGGGTTGCTGATTATTCATGATGCCAAGATCCTGCCACAGCTCGATAAGAGGGGTGTAGGTGGCAAGGTTAAAGTCATTCACACCCATGTCCACCCATCTTTCCAGCGGTGGTCCATCGGATGTTGGAACAAGCACATTTATGGTGTCGGCATTGCCTCCGACATTATCGGATTTCTCATAGATCACGATCTCCGCGTCCATTGTTGCAGGGTTCTTTTTTAGATAATACGCGGTCGTTAACCCGGAAACACCGGCACCGATAATGGCTATTCTCATAAGTTTTTAGTTAAGGGTTTATATTTTGGTTTGAATGTTTTTTCTGAAAAGCCATTAATTCGGATGAGTAATGGCCTCCATTATATAGTTCGGTGCAAATCTCTCAGCACCTTTTTCAAAATTGTAAAGATGATCAGTGAATGCTTCTCCCGGTTTCTCAATTTTATTCGCAATGGCGATAGCTTGCCTGATGCATTCTTCGTGTAAGCCTGCCCCAACCGTAAAACTTCCTGCGAAGTAGAAGGATCGGTATTTCCCACCCAGGGTTGCTAATTGCACATCATTAATTGTTTTCTGCGCTTTCATAGCGTTCAGATCCAGCTTAACATGGTGAAAGGTAGTTACTGCGCGGCTGCCGTCTTTTTGCTGCCTCGTTATGTTTGCGGGTTCCCGTTCTGTGTAAGGGTTTAGAGTGGTGTAAAATAAAGGGCCCGGAGGGTTCATCGACTGGTGATAGTTCTCAATGTAGGTAATCGTATATGGCCATCTGTCCCCCGCCCCCGATGTCTTATAATCATAAATATGGATATTATAGGTTTTGTCGCAGCCCTGGCCCGGAAGGTAAGCCGGATCCTGATGGGAGAATGCCCATGCTTCATAGGTGCCGTATTTAAAGTTCGGAAGCGCATCTATCATCTTCTGATCCCCAGAACTTGTTGCTTCAAATTTTATGAGCTCCTGCGTAACATTCGCATGGGTTGCAAAAATGACGATATCCGCATACTGAAGAAAGGAGGTATTATTTATGATCGCAAGCTCCTTCGTACGCTGGTCACGCTGTACGGATAAACGACTGCAGCTTAAGGTCTCTTTATCCACTTTAACATCCAGGGCAACAAGTTTTTGCTGAAGGAATTCAAGCCAGCGTGTGCTACCGTTTACAAAGTATTGCCGTGCTTCGTCCATCTGACCATTGGCAAGCCCGAAGCCTTCCTGGAGAATGTAATAATGAGCGACCATCCATAGCGGCATAAGGGAAGGGGGCGGCACTCCCGGCTGGCTATATTCCTGCGCGTAATACATTCCATTGATCCGGGGATACAGGTTATTATCAATGAATTCAGGCTCGAAGCGGCCTTTTACCCATTGACCCACCAGAATTTCAGGATCCTTTAAAGGATCTTTGAACCATTCACGAAGCGCGGTTTTAAAGTTGCCCAATTCAGTCTGGATGGTTACTGTATCGGCAGGAGTACCCGGGGGTTTAGTTACAAGCCCCTCATTATCCACCCAGTATTTATAATCACTTGTTCCTCCTTTCCAGAAAGATTCTTCATTAATGAGTGGCTTGCAATACGTGTCCATGATTCCAAGTTCCGTCCACAATTTAACCATCTCCGTATATGTAACTTTATTAAAGTCATTCACTCCCATATCGGCCCAGCGCCTGGAACCATCTTTTAAGATGATGTCCATGGTTTCGGCATTCCCGCCTACGGAACCTGCGTTATCATAAATAGTAATGGAAGCCTGGCTGGAGTTGAATTTTTTTCTAAGGAACCAGGCGTTGGTCAGGCCGGATACACCGGCCCCGATAATTGCAATTCTGATCATAAATTATTTTTTAGTGAATAAACGTACTCTGGGTTATAATAATATCATTCATTCCCGCTTGTACAGCAAACGGCAGGAACTTATAAAAAAACTGAATTTATAATAGTCGAGGGAGTAGCTCGTGGCTAAAGTAATAAACGAATGGAAATAAACAAATAATTAATTTGAATCCATGCGCTGTTCTACTATTTCAGGTTGTTTTTTTGCCATTCCAAAACAATTCGGTAGTTTTGCGTCCCCGATTCAGTAAAATGCCCGGTTGGCGGAATTGGTAGACGCGCTGGTCTCAAACACCAGTAGGAAACTGTGCCGGTTCGACTCCGGCACCGGGTACTAAGCCGGATCATTTAAACATGATCCGGTTTTTTGTTTGATTATCTCAACAAAATCAAGGGTTTTGAATAAAAAATCATTTGATATTTTAGCAGTTAGTTTTTCCTGATTTCAATTCTGGCCTAAATTCTAATGGACATCAATCTATGCGGATTAAAACAGGAACAATTTTGAGAAGTTAATGGTTGGCATGTAGTTATCCCTCAAAATTCTAAGCCTCTGTATCATCTCAAAAGTTCGACTTTTTCAGCTGAGGACAAAACGAGATTGCCCTGATAATTACCTAATTATCAGGACATTTTTGTTTCAATTATTTCTGTTTAAATTTAAAGTAAGTTTATTTTCAAGTAGTTAAGTTGTTCAATTTCCTGCAAGGTTAGCGTTCAGAATTAGAGGTTGACAAATGTTTCTTAAATGATTTCCGGTTAAAGTATTTAGCGCTAGTGTGAAAACACTGCTAATCATGCTCTTTTAAGCTACATTACAGGAAATAATTTTAATAGATAGTACTTCTACTTCTGGCATAAGAATTACTTAACGGGATAAGATAGAATAATAAGCAAAGGCTCTAAAGCTTGATAGATTCTAAATGGTTCAGAAATATATTCTTTTATTTATACTAGCTTTTTATGCTTTGGGTCTATATTCTCAGGAGAGCAAACCCAAGCATAAGAAGAGCCTGTTTGGTTTTAAAAGTCTTAATGATACCCTTGATGAAGAAAAAAAGGGAGTTTTTATACTGCCGCTAATTTATTATACCCCCGATACAAGATGGGCAGGAGGCCCGGCAGGTGTTTATTATTTTAAATTAGGTGCCAGAGATAGTACTGAACATGAAACCAGGGTATCCAACATACAATTCCTTGGCGATTACACACAAAATAAACAACTGGATTTGTGGGGGCAGTGGAATGTGTTTACACGAAACGAAAATTACTTACTAAAAGGCGAAATGCGCTACAGGAATTTTCCGGATCGCTTTTATGGTATAGGAAATTCTTCCTTGAAAAGCGATGAAGAAAAATATGAATATAATCTTTTAAGTTTTAAATCTCTTTTCCTTAAAAAAATATTTCCCTCCGTATTTGTTGGTCTTGACTACCATTTTGAAAGGGAGTATGGATTTGCTTATACCCCAGGCGGAATTCTTGAGAGAGGTTCAGTACCAGGCTATAAGGGAGGGATACAATCAGCCATAGGCGCTGTCGGTATATTCGATAGCCGTGATAACGTGATCAACACTTACAAAGGAAGTTTGTTTGAACTATCTTCATACTTTTATTCCAGATCGATAGGAAGCACCTTTAATTTCTCTTTTGTGAACGCACTCTATCAAAAATTCTGGCAGGTAAAAACAAAACATGTTATTGCCCTACAAACTAAAGCTCGTTTCGGGTTTGGGCAAGTTCCTTTTTTGGATATGTCTGCCGTAGGGAATGATGATCTTTTAAGAGGATATCCAAAGAACCGATTCAGGGACAAAAATTTCATTGGAGGGCAGTTAGAATATCGCTTTCCGCTGTTTTGGCGATTTGGAATGGTAACGTTTGCCGGAGCAGGGGATGTTTTTTCAAGTCATAAAGATCTTTCAACAGAAACTCTTAAATATTCTATTGGCGCAGGTTTACGATTTATAGCAAATCCAAGTGAACGTCTCAACATTCGATTTGATTATGGATACGGAAAAGAAGGCGGTTACTTTTACTTTGTTGTGGCGGAATCCTTTTGAATGAATTCATCAACTTATCTCAAAATAATCTAAAAAGTTGGAAAAGCTCAACCCATAGGGTACAAATGAACGATATTGATTAGTAAATGCACCAAGCACAACTGGAAGACCGTCAGGTGTAGGCAGAGGAAATAACTCTCCAAACTATCTTTTTGTAAGATTGCTTTGCACTTCTATCCTAATATTGATTCGAAAGTGTTATCTTTGGGGTACACTCAAGGGGCTTCCACCCTGAAAGTTAAACATAACCTCATCTTCGCAAGAAGATGGGGTTTTTGTTTTTAGATCTGAGCAACTACGCGCTCTTCATCCGCAGCCCCTTATTTAAATGAGCCTCATGGATCTTTGTGTATTTGGAATACTTGGTTGATTTCCCGCTTATCTCAACCGTCCTTTTAAGAACGATGATCTTGCTGCATATAAAATCGGCATAAAGGTCAAAGTCATGAAACGATGCTCCCAATTTTTCAAATTTGTTCTTTGTAATGCCTCTTGCAATTGTAATATGGGGCTCAAAAGTACCCGGTCGTTTTATCCTGAATGCAGAGCATAAAGAGTAAAAAACGTTCTCCGTTTCTTTACTCTCAACTTTTAATACCAGGTCCCGGGTGTAAGTATGGTCGAAGGTCCGTGCCCCTGCAATCCGGATGTTGAAGTCAGATTGTTCAAAGAGTGCCCGCGTGACGCAATTGATAATATTTGTATCACAGCTTTCTGCCTGGCGAAGCATAAGCAGTGAAATATGCGGAACAGAATGTATATTCTCTTTTGAAATTCCGATTTTTCGGTCAAGTTGATCTTTAAGCTCACGGACCTGTTCTTTGATTTTAAGAGAGGGAGAGATCAGGACCAGGTACTCAAATCCCAACTGGGGATCAGGCTGGTTCTGTCGCAGGATGTTCAAAGTAGATTCAAACCCAAAAAGGGAAAGTTGCGTTCCGATGTTTTTCATATTTCAAATTTATAGCAACTTATTTTACATCCTTGCTATGTTTTGTAGGAAGATGAACGCTGATTCTCTTGGGAGCCCTTTTCTTTAATAATTCTCCTTCCATCATTTTTCTGCCCTGAACATCATCCGCAGCAATTTTAACAAGATCCTTATCGAGCCCGAGAATAAATAACACCTGGCAATAAATTCCCATCGCCACACTCGGTGAGCCGTTCTCAATATGCCATAATGTAGCGCGACTGATATTCGCCCGCTCGGAAACCTGTTGTGCGCTCAATTTTCTTCGAAGCCGGGAGAGCTTGATATTCCCGCCCATTTCCTGTAGGATCCTGGTTGAAGAAGCCATTAGGACCGGTTTTCTTGTCTTCATAATGTTTTATATAGCAAACAAATATACTAAATAGGTATAAAATAACAGACATTATTTAGATTTAAAATATCCGTCTTATCCGGAGCTTTATTCCAGATCCCTAAAAGGCATCAAATTTTCATGATTACACCGGTAGGGTATTCCCTTCCAATTAGTAATAACCTAAAAATAAAATCAACATGAAGAAACTCTTACTTCTGCCGATTTGCTTCGGTATCTCAATCCAAATGAACGCCCAGTACAATGCGGGAACTATATTTTCAGGATATGTGGACATCACACCTGATACCCTGATGAATTATACGGTAACTCCTTACACACATGAATTGTATGGGCTCAATATTTTCGGGGACGCGGGTAATGATGTTGAATTTACTGCTCATGGTGCGGTCAGTTCCGGCGGATCATCCGCCTATATAAGCATCACGGCATTAAATCCTGATGTGAGTATTCGCATGGGCCGGCTCGATTCGGTATACGTCCCGGCCAATTCTAACTGGAATGTAACAAATGTGGCCAGGCCGCTCAATGGCGGGGAAGCCATTGATGCTCCGGGTGCGGTGTGGAACAATACAATATTATACCTAACTGATCACTCCGGGGCAGGTGGAGGAAATAAAAATGTAAATGATTTTATCGGTGGGGATAAATATATCGGGCTGCGTTACCAGAATTCAGGAAATCTTGCATACGGATGGATCAGGGTTCAGTGCCCGGCAGAAGACGCCTGCTATGTAAAGGATTATTCTTTTACGCCCGCTACTGTTGGAATTTTTGAGAAAATGAATAAAAGCGCAATGGTTTATCCGAATCCTGCCGGAAATATATTCTATATAAAGAACATTGATCGCACCCTGATTGATCCGGCACGGATCAATATCCGTGATATATATGGTAAGAATGTCAGCTTTACCTGTGATTTGAATGATAATCCTAAAATCACCCTGGACGATAGTACACCATGCGGCTGCTATTTCCTGGAATATTATTCCGGGGATCAGCCTGTTACAGTTAAAATTATGAAGGCCACCAGGTAACTCCTGTTTTTATATTTAAAGCCCGGTTCGATAACCGGGCTTTTTTTTAATAATAATAATATAAGAACTGGGGAATTGTAGAAAATTTTCCAAATAAACCGACTAAAAAACGGTGCCACTTTCCCGTTTCTTAGTAAAAGTGTTGAAAAAAATTCGCAGAAAGATTGTAAAAACAGAAAGGAACGCAAATTGCAAATACCGGGATGAAATAAACTATATGACTGCATTTGAACTGCCTGCCCATGATGGCAAGCCTATTGAAATAGTAGATTTTAAGGTCGACCTGGCCGCTTCTCCACCTGAGATAAAAGAAAGGAGAATAGATCTAGTCGACAGGTATATCTCTTCCCAGGCGGAAACAATAAAAATTGATTATTCTGATGCAATTGTTGATGAAGGGCGCCTCAATATATATGTATGCAGGTTCCCTGCCGGGAAATACCGGCTGCACATATTCGGAAAGATCAGGGGACAGGAGTTCCGCACAGAACGCGAGATAACAGAATCCGGTTCAAATACGTGGGGAGTCCTTAACCAAAAAATTAAATATGTACTTGTCAGCAGCAGGAATATATTGAGAACATACTATATCAGTGCAAATGTGAAAAGCATCGAAGACCATTTAATGGCTTTTATTGTTTCATAATGTTCCGGATCATGCCTAAAACAATTAAGCATAAATCAGTCATTAAATGTCCAATTTGTAAATACAAAAAGGAAGAACCGATTCCCCTTGATTCCTGCCAAATCATGTATGAATGCGAAGAGTGCAATGCACGCCTGCGGCCAAAGGCAGGAGACTGTTGCGTGTTCTGCTCATATGGAACCATCCCGTGCACCAGTACACAGAAAGCGCAGGGAAAACACTGATCATTTCCAGCAATCCTTCACCATTGTTTTGGTTTTCGCATTTCCTATCGGTTCTGCTCCATACAGTTCAAGAATAGTTCTCGTCCAGTTATAATGATCGTAATGAACAGTATCCTTGAAATTTTCCTTGATCGGGCTTCCTACCGCGATCACGGGAATATGATTTATGGCAGAGCCATGATCCTCATCAAAATATATTACAAAAACTGAATTATTTGTTTTACACCAGGTGATCAGTTTTCCAAGATTATCTTTCACCCAGGTATCACCTTTAAGGATACTCCCGTCATGCATATCATGTTCAACGTTAGGCGATATGCAAACGACCGTTTCAAGCGACTTGTAATCAGCGGGAAAAGCACTCCAGGGTTTATTAGCTTGTGCAGGCACATTCGAGAAGCACTGGGTTGGATTATGGCGTTCAAAATATTTCCCCGCATAACAGGCATCGCTGCCTGCCGCAGGAAGGTCCTCGCTGTACCATGCGAAAGTTTTTCCTTTTGCAGCTAACTGGGTGAAGAGGTTCGCATTGTTGTATGGCTTACCCGAAATGCACTCATCGTCTTTTTTGCCGTTTGAAGTACCAGAGAAGAACCGGATGTATTCAGGATACGAAGGATGCCCCAGGGCATGCATATTCGTAAACAGCGTTCCCTCCTGAATAAGAGAATTGATGAATGGGGCTGAAGCTGAACCAATGATCTGGTTGTAGTTCTTATTTTCCAGCCAAACGAAAATTAAATGGTCAGGGGCTTTTGCTGAGACTGGAGGCAAAGAACCTGTTGAAGTGGTGCTTCCTGGTTCATCCTGGTCACATGAAATCAAAGCAGTAATAACAAAAAAGAAGTATAGTTTTTTCATGTTCTTTATTTCTAAAAATACATACCGCAGGCCTGCAGTGCTGAATTCCGGAGGGAGTGTGGAAGATATGCCGTTAAATTGTTTTTAACAGTGGCGAAGTGGGGAATGATTAATCGTATCTTTGCATTTCATGTCACTTTTTATCACATCGCTTAATTCGGGCAGCAACGGCAATTGTTACTATGTAGGTAACAGGGAGGAAGCCGTACTGGTGGATGCCGGCCTTTCCTGCAGGGAGACTGATAAACGCATGGCGCGTTTAGGATTATCGATGGAAAAAGTGAAGGCGCTGTTTATCTCCCATGAGCATGGAGATCATATCCGTGGGGTTGAGGTACTGGCAAAAAAATACCGCTTCCCCGTCTATATTACGGAGAACACGCTGGTTTCCGGCAAGCTGAAAATAGATCCCTTGCTTGTCCATTCCTTTGCAGCATATGAAGAGATAAAAGTAGGCGGTTTAACAGTTGTGCCTTTCCGCAAGTTTCATGATGCTGCTGACCCGTATAGTTTTACCATCAGTGGTAACGGAGTGAATGTAGGTGTTTATACGGATATCGGTGCTCCTTGCCAGCATCTCATAAAAAATTTCAAACAATGCCATGCTGCTTTTCTTGAAGCGAACTATGATGAGCAGATGCTGCAAACCGGCAATTATCCTTATTACCTGAAGAGGCGTATAAGTGGCGGTCACGGGCATTTATCCAATCACCAGGCGCTGGAGGTTTTTAAAAATCATCGTTCGGATTCCTTAAGCCTGTTACTGTTATCCCATCTTTCAAAGAATAACAATACGCCAGAACTTGCACACGAACTTTTTATGCAGCATGCAGGAAATACTCAGGTAGTCGTGGCTTCGCGTTATGAAGAAATGCCGGTATATGAAGTTCTCGCAGACCCTCTTTCCCAAACAAGCATTTCCAGGCTGAAGATGGAGCAGATGTCGCTTTTCTGAAAATATCATATATTTGAAAATATCAATTCTTAATTTATGAGACATTTCCTAATCTCCCTTTTATTGGTTGAGGCTCTCAATGTCTCTTCCCAGACCTATTTCACTATCGCAATTGCACAGGATACACTGGTAGTGACCCAAGGGCAGTCTGCAATATTCAATGTTTCAGGAACACCATACCTTGGTTTTAGCTCCAGCCTGTTCTTCTCGGCCACCACAGAACCCTGCAACCTGAATACGACATTCTCTCCTGCAGTGCTGAATGCCCCATATTCAAATTCAGACCTGGTGATCACCAATACAGCATCCATCCGACCGGATACTTTTGATATTGTTGTTAAAGCAGAAAATGGGGTTTATAGCGCTTACGACACCTGTGTGTTGATTGTAGTATATGATCCCGCGATAAAATGGGCATTTTTTAATCCGGTCAATTCAGCATTATCCTACCCAAATGTTACTGCAATCGCTCAAGACAAGCGGAACAATGATATGTGGATAGCTCAGTCGGATGGTGCCGTTTCTGCATTAAGCAGATTTAACGGATTTTCATGGGAGACGTTTAATAGTGCAGGCAATCACTTTATTTCCGACATGTGCGGAAACTCCATCTACAACGTAATGAGTGCACCAATTGTTGGTCCGCTAATCTCTTCTCTCTACGTGGACTCAACAAAAATATGGATAGGGTCAAGTGATGGAATAAAATGTTTCGATCGGGTAAGCAATACCCTGATAATTGATACAGTGGCTGCAGCAAATCCTTTTGTGAGAATTGTGAAGGATAATAACGGGAATATGTGGTTTGCACGATATCATGGCGATCTGTGGAAATATAACGGTTCTTCATGGACTAGTTATAATGCTTCCAATTCTCCATTTAATAGTTTAGTGACTATAGCCATGGATCATCAGCAGAATAGATTATGGGTAGGGACTGATGGCGGTGGGCTTCATTCTTTTGATGGGATTTTTTGGACAGTTTATAATTCGTCCAATAGTCCAATTCCGGGTAATTATGTTCATAGAATGTCTGCAAATCCCGATGGGGAGGCAGTTGTATCTGGAGGTGCTCAAGGTAATGATGTACTCTATAAATTCGATGGAGTAAATATTACGAACCTCGTTAATACGGTTGGACCAGGTTTTCCTTTGCAGGTAGACACATCCACAATCTTGCTTGGTAGGATTAACTCCTCCCAATTTGGGTTAACAGCGTTTGTTGATACATCAATCTTCACCGTGATTCCCGCTAATTTCGGAGTTCCTGTTATCGATTTTACTACTACTCTGGTTCGAGACATGACAGTTGACCGTTTAAATAATATCTGGATCGCCACTGAACATGGACTTGTAGTTCATAATAGTGCCGGTCTTGAAAGCGTTTTCAATTCCCCCAGGGAGTATTATAGTCCCGTATCCGTGCCTGAGCAATCTTCAGGTTATGACAAAACTGTGAATTTCCTTTATCCGAACCCTTCTTCCGGCTTGGTAAAAATGGCGTTATCACTTAAAAGCATTATGCCATTAACTGTCACACTGGTTGATTCAAGAGGCATCCTGCTTAAAACATGGAATGTTAATTCCGTTTCAGGATATGAAGAGCACTCTTTCGATCTTTCCGGTTACGCGGCAGGGTTGTACTATTTCACTGTCACCTCCGATTCTTTCAGGCGTTCCCAAAAGCTGATCCTGGCAAAATAAAACAATAGGCTCCTCCGGGGCTAAAGAATTTGTTTGTTATTGTACTACATCATTCCAGAATTATGATTGGCCATGCCTTTTCTGAGGTCCGGAGGAGCTTATTGTAATCAGGACTTTAATAAATTGTCCTGCCCCGGCGGGGCGTATTATTTTACATGCTACAATCCGTAGCTACAATTCCCTACTTCCGGTAGTAACTTTATATCCCAACTACTCCGTCATGAATCGCTCTATAATGCATATTGATCTCGACTCGTTCTTCGTTTCTGTTGAACGTCTGGTACGCCCGGAACTTATCGGGAAACCGGTGTTAGTAGGTGGCAGCAGCGACCGGGGTGTAGTTGCTTCCTGCAGCTACGAAGCAAGGACTTTCGGAATCCATTCCGCAATGCCGATCAAAATGGCACGACAGCTTTGTCCGGATGCGATAGTAGTCAGCGGTGATACAGAACAATACAGCAAATATTCAAATATTATTACGGAGATCATCAGAGAAGACGTACCTGTGTATGAAAAACCGTCCATTGATGAGTTTTATATTGACCTCACCGGAATGGATAAGTTTTTCGGCTGTTTTAAAATGGCAACAGAGCTCCGGCACAAGATCATAAAGGAGACAAACCTGCCTATTTCATTTGCGCTTTCAACAAATAAAACGGTTGCAAAAGTGGGAACAGGTGAGGCAAAGCCAAACGGACAAAAAGAAATAGGGTTGGGTACAGAAAAAAAATTCCTGGCTCCGCTTTCCATAAAAAAGATCCCGATGGTGGGCGATAAAACGTACATGATCCTCCGGAATATGGGAATCCAATGGGTAAAAACCGTTCAGGACATGCCCGCTGAGCTGATGGAGCAGGTACTTGGCCAGAATGGAATGGTGATCTGGAAAAAAGCGAATGCCATCGATAACTCTCCTGTTGAACCCTACTGCGAACGAAAATCTATTTCCACCGAGCGCACGTTTGATCATGATACAATTGATGTGAAAATGCTGAAATCATTAATGGTCAGCATGACAGAAAAGCTTGCCTTTCAATTACGTTCGGAAGGAAAGCTAACCGCATGTGTAACTGTCAAGATCCGTTACTCTGATTTTAACACATACACCATGCAGGCACAGATCCCGTATACTTCACTTGATCATACGCTTATTGAAAAAGTGAAAGAGCTGTTCGACAGGCTTTACCAGAAACGAATGCTCATCCGCCTGATCGGTGTGCGGTTCAGCCATCTCGTGCAGGGAAGCTACCAGTACAACCTCTTTGAGGATTCATCACAGCAGATCCTTCTTTACCAGGCAATGGACAAAATGCGGAGGCGGTATGGAGATGACACGGTGATCCAGCGCGCAGCAGGCTTGGGAATCAAGCAAAGTAATTTTAACCCTTTCAACGGCTTGCGTAGCTGAGGTTACACGGAGAAGCTGAGGTACAGAGGTTCAGGGAAAGATGACCACCAGCAAAGTGATTAAAGAGCAGTTAAAAGTCGCTTGCCCGCTTTGCGTTTCTGGAAATAACACAGCAGAGGGAGATAGGTTACGGAACGCATAGTTCGTGGCCAGCATCAAACAGGAATCGGGCTCCGTCATTATATTAATAACAGCAATATCAATTTCGATCAAAGCTCCGTAGGAGCGCATTATTAATACAAAACTAATTTGCGGACTCTGCATCTTCTTTGCTGTGCTGAAGTTTCAAACTTGTGAGAAACTAAACAGATAATAAAATAGCTCCGTAGGAGCGCACTGTTACTAACGAAAAAACCAGACTTTATACCAGCTCCGTAGGAGCGTATTATTAGCAATGCTGCTCAACTGCCATACATATTACAGCTTTTGTTACGGAACGTATGCTCCTAAAGACCTCCTCCTTGAAATAAAGCAGAAGGGATACTCATCTTTCGTACTTACCGATATTAATAACACTTCTGCCTGCCTGGATGTTGTCCGCCTCGCCAAAAATGACTATGGGCTGAAACCTATCCTCGGTATCGATTTCAGAAATGGAATTGAACAGAAATATGTGGGGATAGCGATGAATAACGAAGGTTTCCGCGAATTGAACGAACATCTCTCAGCTCACCTGCACAGCGGGGAAGAGTTTGGAAATGAAGCTCCCTGGTTCAAGAATGCTTTTGTGGTTTATCCGGCAATGAGCTACAAAGGCTGGGAGCTCAGGGATAATGAATATGTAGGCATTGCAATTAAAGATCTTCTGCAGCTGCAATTCCTGCCTGCACGGCACCAGGAAAAAAAACTGGTGGCATTGCAGGCGCTCACATTTCCGGGAAAACTTCACTTTAACGCGCACCGGCTGCTGAGAGCGATCGGCACAAACAACTTGTTGAGTAAATTATCAGTGAAAGAACAGGCAGAACCTGGTGAGAGGATGTTGTCACGACAGGAGATGTATGCTGCTTATGCTTTTTATCCGAAGCTTATTTCCAATACAGAGCATATTCTCAAAGAATGCGGAATAGTATTTACGTATGGTAAGGAAGCACATAAGAACCTTCAACATTATACAGGCACAAAAGAAGGTGATCTTGCGCTTTTAAGAAAGGAATGTGAGGAAGGGCTGATATACCGTTTCGGAACGCCATCCGAGATTGTTCTTGCACGAATGGAAAAAGAAATAGAGGTGATCGCGCAGATGAATTTCGCTTCTTATTTCCTTATCAATATGGACATCGTAAGATATGCAGAGCACAAAGGATATTATCATGTGGGGCGGGGAAGCGGTGCCAACAGCCTGCTTGCGTACCTTTTAAGGATTACTGATGTGGATCCGATTGAGCTGGACCTGTATTTTGAACGTTTTATTAACCTGTACAGGGCGAATGCTCCAGACTTTGATATTGATTTCTCATGGACAGACCGTGATGATATCACACGCTATATTTTCGATCATTTCGGGAGAGATAAAACCGGGAAGCCAAATCATCGGACGGCTTTAATGGGAGCCTATAATACCTTCCAGCACGATGCTGTAGTGCGCGAATTGGGGAAGGTTTTCGGGCTGCCGCCGGGAGAAATTGACAAGCTGCAATCCTTAACTGATGAACAGTCTGCAACAGATAAACTCGGAAAACTTGTTCTGCGGTATGCAAGCGTTCTAAAAGGGTTTCCAAGCCATCTCAGCATCCATTCCAGCGGGATTATCATATCCCAGGAGCCGATACACGCTTATTGCGCTACCAATCTCCCTCCCAAAGGGTATGCTACAACACAGTTTAGCATGCTGGAAGCGGAAGACATCGGGTTGTATAAATTTGATATTCTCAGCCAGCGCGGATTAGGAAAAATAAAAGATTCCCTCACGATCATCCGGGAGAATAAAGGAGATGAAATTGATATTCACGACATAAAAAAATTCAAGGAAGATAAAAGAGTAAAGAAGTTGCTGAGTGCCGCCAAAGCTATCGGGTGTTTTTATGTGGAATCTCCGGCCATGCGTATGCTGCTGGCCAAACTCCGGGCTGAAACTTATTTAAGCCTGGTTGCTGCAAGTTCCATCATCCGCCCCGGTGTGGCCAAAAGCGGGATGATGCGGGAGTATATTGTCCGCTTCCGGGATGAAGAAGTACGGGAAAAAGCCCGGGAAAAACTTCCGGAACTGTACGACCTGATGAAAGAAACGTATGGTGTGATGGTCTACCAGGAGGATGTTATCAAAGTAGCACATGTATTTGCAGGCCTGTCGCTGGAAGAGGCCGATCATTTGCGAAGAGGAATGTCATGGAAGTTCAAGCAGAGGAACGAATTCTGGAGGGTACGTGAGAAATTCTTTAATAACTGCAAAGCCTTAAACCATAATGAGAGAGTTGTGGCCGAAACCTGGACGCAGATCGAAAGCTTTGCAAATTTTGCATTCTCCAAAGGCCATTCTGCAAGCTATGCCGTGGAAAGCTACCAGGCGCTTTACCTGAAAGCATACTATCCGCTTGAATACATGGTGGCAACCCTCAACAATGGCGGTGGATTTTATCGTAAAGAGATCTATGTGCACGAAGCACGCATGCATGGAGCCACGATCAAACGGCCATGCATCAATAACAGCACTGAGTTATGTGAGATCAAAGGAGAAACGATCTACTTAGGACTTAACATGATAGGAGAGCTGGAACAGCAGGCATGTATAGCTATCATGAATGAACGGTCTCTTAATGGGAATTTTATCAATTTACGTGATTTTGTAAAACGTGTTCCGCTTTCCATCGAACAAATGCGTCTGCTGATCCGCGCTGGTGCATTCCAATTTACAGGAAGGAATAAAAAGGAATTGTTGTGGGAGATTCATTCCCTGATCAACCCGCTCAAAAAGAAAGATGCTGTCAACGAATTATTTGAGGTCGAGCCACGGAACTGGCAGCTGCCGAAGTTCACCGATTCATGGCTTGATGACGCATTTGATGACCAGGAGCTTTTTGGTTTTACCTTGTGTTCTGCTTTTGATCTGCTCCGTGATACGCTTGTGATCGACATGAAGGCAGAAGACATGAAACAATTCATTGGTGAAACTCTTACCATTCCCGGCTATCTCGTTACTACAAAACCCACTTCCACTTCCAAAGGGGAACGCATGTGTTTCGGTACTTTCCTTGACGTGGATGGCTATTGGATTGATACGGTGCATTTTCCTCCTGCCCTGAAAACAAGTCCGTTCACCGGACCGGGATGTTACCTGCTTACCGGGAAGGTAACGGAAGAGTATGATTTCCTGACGCTGGAAGTCAGCAGCATGAAGCGTTTGCCGGTGCTCAACCGTGAAGAAATAGTAATGAACAAACCCGAAATTGTAGAATAAGAATCGTAAATTTATACTGGAATGTTTGCTATTGTTGACATAGAGACCTGCGGGGGGAAGTTCATTTACCCGAAAGGACGCATCATTGAGATCGCGATCATCATTCATGACGGCCTTGTTGTTGTGGATAAATTCAGCACGCTCATTAATCCTGGCTGCTACATTTCACCGATGTACACGAAGATCACGGGGATCACCAATGAGATGGTTCAGGACGCTCCCGCATTCCACGAAGTGGCAAAAAAGATCATGGAAATGACAGAAGGCCGGATCTTTGTAGCTCATAACGCATCATTCGATTATAATTTCATCAGGGAAGAATTTGCAAGTCTCGGTGCGAAGTTCAAACGTGAAACACTCTGCACAGTAAAGCTCAGCCGGAAATTAATGCCGGGAAGATTGTCATACAGCCTGGGTAATTTGTGCGCAGGATTGAATATTCACATCGAGAACCGCCACCGTGCAGAAGGCGATGCACTTGCAACAGCTGAACTCCTCGATCTGTTGTTAAGACTCAAAGCCGCACATCCCCAGTACAAAAACATGGGTGCTGCAGAGATCATGGTGCGCAGGATCGATAAGATCAAGCAGTATATACTTAATAAAATCCCTGAAGAGTGCGGTGTTTATTATTTCCTGGATAAAGAAGGGAACATCATTTACATCGGCAAAAGTGTGAATATGTACAACCGTGCCATCAGTCATTTTAACAGTGATGATAAAAAGGGAAAGCAGATGCTGCATGAACTGTACAATGTAGATTGGGTGCTTACCGGCAGTGACCTGATTGCGGTATTACTTGAATCGGAAGAGATCAAAAAGCACAAGCCTAAGTATAATCGTGTACGCAAATCAGCTGAATTTACACACGCGATCGACTGGTTCAGGGATAAGAATAACATCATTAATTTTAAGATTGTGCAGCCGGATGAGGCTGAGAATACGCTATTGACCTTCACCACCTACTCAACGGCAAGGGAGCGGATTGAAAACTGGATCGATGAATACGAGCTATGTTTGCGTTATTGCGGGTTAACAGAAGATGGTTCCGTATGTTTCAACCACCAGATAAAAAAATGCAATGGCATTTGCGCAGGTGATGAAGAGGTGAATTATTATAATAAAAGGGCACAGAAGATTCTTGACAGATATATATTTGAGCATACTAATTTCGTTCTTCTCGATAAAGGCAGGAATGCGGAAGAGCGATCTGTTGTACTTGTACAGGAAGGTAAATACAGTGGCTATGGCTTCTTCGATGCTGCCGATCCTGTGAGCTCTCCCGCTGATCTGAAAGACATGGTGAAAAGATCGTATGGCCATCCCGATTCAAATGACCTGATTAAAGGCTGGATGAAGCAAAAGGGGAGCATGCATAAAAGGGTATTCCCGTTTTAATTTGAAGAGCCTTCGGTCATCTTATTACTTTAAACGCGTGCAAAATGTCATTCCGACCGCAGCGGAGGATCTTACCTATGCGAAGTTCCAACGAATAAGGTCCTTCTCAGTAAATAATTCGTAATTTCGCCCTCCCGATAAGTGTTATATAAACAAACACAGATTCGTAAATTCGCATTTATTCGCTATCCGTATGAAACCCAGCTTTGATGATATTTACATGGACCTGGCCGAAAATCTCGCCAGACGTTCACATTGCGTAAAAGCGCAGGTTGGCGCGGTACTTACCAAAGATACACGCATTGTTTCCCTTGGCTATAACGGCCCGCCTGCAGGAACGCATAACTGTGACATAGAATGGCCACAGGAAGGCTGCCCGCGCGACAGTAAAGGAAGCTGCTCACTTGCCTTGCATGCCGAGCAGAATGCCATCCTTTATGCTTCAAAGAACAATGTCTCCATTGAAGGCTCCACTTTATACGTTACGCTTTCCCCCTGTATCGCATGTGCAAGGGTAATCTATACCACGGGAATAAAAAGAGTGATCTTCACAAATTCCTATGCCGATTTTAAAGGCCTGAAAAGTGATGAAGGTGTTGATTTTCTTAGAAAGTTCGGAGTTACGGTAGAGCAGTATAAAAAAGCATCTCCTGCTATATAATTCTATTTCCCTTTCGAATTTTGTATCTTTGCAATAAGCATAAGGCTCAACGAAAGAATTGCCAACTGTTTTAATTGCCTGTGCAAACTGCTAATTGCCAACTGAAATGAACCGTCCTAAATTTTATATCTATCTCCCTATTTTTTTCGCCCTCATACTTATTCTTGGGATTTTTATCGGAAGTACTTTTAACCTTGGCGGGAACATCGGCACCATCAATGTGAATACTGCGGAACGGTTCAACAAGATCGAAGAGATCCTGAAGTACATTGATCATGAATATGTGGACACGATCGACCAGAAAAAGCTCGTTGAGAATACGATCACTGCGATGCTCCACACACTTGACCCGCATTCCAGCTACATCACCGCAGATGAGCTTGCTGCCAACAATGAGCCGCTCCAGGGAAATTTTGAAGGGATCGGGGTGGAGTTCAATATTGTTGACGATACCATCCGCGTCATCGATGCTATCGTAGGCGGACCCGCAGAAGCGGTAGGAATTGAAGCAGGTGACAGGATCGTGAAAGTGGATGGCAAGCCCGTGGCAGCCATAAAGATCACGAATAAGCAGGTGATGGAAAAGCTGAAAGGGGAAGGTGGTACAAAGGTTAAAGTCACCGTTTTGCGTAAAGGAAAAAGCAAACTGCTTGAATTTACAATTACCCGGGGTACTATCCCCATTTACAGTGTTGATGTAGCTTACATGCTGACACCCGCAACAGGTTATATAAAGATTGCGCGGTTTGCTGCGACCACTTATAACGAATACCTCGAAGCTTTCGAAAAGCTGAAGGGGCAGGGAATGCAGAGCCTTGTGATTGATCTTCGCGGGAACGGTGGCGGATACCTGAACACCGCAACAAGCATTGCAGATGAGTTCCTCGATGAAGGAAAGGGCATTTTATACACAGAAGGAAAAGCACGTCCTCGTAAGGACTACAAGGCAACCGGTAAAGGTGATTTTGAAACAGGAAAGCTCGTTGTGCTGATCGATGACGGTTCCGCTTCCGCGAGTGAGATCCTTGCGGGGGCGCTTCAGGACAATGACCGCGCAACTATTGTTGGCAGACGTTCATTTGGTAAAGGGCTCGTGCAGGAGCAAAGCGAATTCAGTGACGGATCGGCAATGAGATTAACAATTGCACGTTATTATACACCTTCAGGCCGCTGTATTCAAAAACCATACAACGGTGACATAGAAGATTATTATCTGGAGGAATATGACCGGTATAAAACCGGTGAGCTGGAAAATGCTGACAGCATCAAGTTTGCAGATTCCCTTAAATACAAAACCTTATCCGGGCGGATCGTTTATGGCGGTGGCGGAATAACACCCGATGTGTTCGTGCCTCTCGATACTTCCGGCCGTTCTCATTACCTGACGGAAGTTCTCTTCAACGGATTGGTCAACGACTTCGCGTATGCTTATGCAGATAAGGAACGATTAAAGATCCGCGGATACAAAACGATTGAAAAGTACAAAGACAGCTTTGTGATCACCTCCGACATCATGGAGCAATTCATTAAGTATGCTGAGAAGAATGGTGTGAAACGAAATGACCAGCAGATCAAACAATCCGAAAGCATCATCAAGAATCAGCTAAAAGCGCTGATCGCCCGCAATATCTGGAACAATGAAGGCTTCTATCCTGTTTTCCAGGTGCAGGACAATGTATTGAAGAAAGCGCTGGAGCTGGTGAAATAAAAAACCCTTCCGTGTGGAAGGGTTCTTTTTTATATCTGAAAGTTCAGACTAGTGGTGCTCTTCTGTTGTTGTTGCAGGAGCTGTAGCAGTTGAATCAGTTGTTGCAGGAGCAGCAGCTGTTGTATCAGTAGTCATTGACTGGCTTGCAGCATTGAATAAAGAGTCCATTTTCGCTTTTGCATCAGCTTCCATTTTCGCTTTTTCCTCAGCGCTAGGTCCGCAAGCTACAAGGCTCATTCCGCCTGCAACTAACATTAAAGTAAATAATTTTTTCATTTGTTTGTTTGTTTGGGTTAGTACTAGTATCTGCGTGCAAAGGTAATTAAAAACACATATCAACAAACCTGGGAATCAGTTTGTAAGGGTTTTATTTAAACACCCTAATGTTGAAAACCCTGAAAATTGTCCTTGTTCCTCTCTCCTTTGGAGAGTGCTTAGGGCTGACGTTTTTTAGAAAAGCAATTGATTTTTAATGATTTTATATTTCCGGCCGCTCAAAAAATACATACCTTTGAATGATAATTTTTCTATTTATTAACCCTTTAAAAAGAAATCATATATGGCATTCGAATTACCAAAATTACCTTACGCTGCCAACGCCCTGGAGCCTCATGTTGACGCTAAAACGATGGAGATCCACCATGGCAAACATCACCAGGCGTATGTTACAAACCTGAACGCTGCAATTGCAGGAACCGATGCTGAAAAACTGAGCATTGAAGAGATTTGCAAAAACATCTCCAAATACCCGATGCCTGTTCGTAATAACGGTGGCGGCCACTTTAACCACTCCTTGTTCTGGACAATCATGGCACCTAATGCGGGCGGAGAACCTTCAGGCGACCTTGCTGCGGCAATTAACAGCGCTTTCGGCTCATTTGCAGAATTCAAAACACAGTTTGCAGCTGCGGCTGCCACACGCTTCGGTTCCGGCTGGGCATGGCTGATCGTTACGGATGGCAAGCTTGCTGTGTCGTCAACTCCAAACCAGGACAATCCTTTAATGGATGTTGCTGAGGTAAAAGGTACGCCAATCCTCGGTATTGATGTTTGGGAGCATGCGTATTACCTGAACTACCAGAACAGGAGACCTGATTACGTTACCGCTTTCTGGAACGTGATCAACTGGGCAGAAGTCGCAAAACGCTTCAGCGCTGCAAAATAAATTCCTTACGCCCCCGCACAAGCGGGGGCGTTCTTTATCAATACCATGAAAAAAGCCTTTTTTGTATTGCTGATGATGGTATTCGCCATGGAAGGCATTTCTTCACCGCGTTTTTTTATGATCGCATCCGATACTACAGGAAACAGACATCACCAGTTTCCCGACAGGTTCAAATCGATGGAAAATATCAGGTCGTTAAAAGGGTTCGATGAAGCAAAACGCAAAAAGCTCATTTCAGCTATGCTTGCATTTCCTTTCCCGTTTGGCTTCATGGGTGCGCACCGTGTTATGCTCGGATCAAAACCCTGGATCCCGGTTGTATATGTGGCAACATTCGGAGGTTGTTTCGGCTTGCTGCCGATGCTCGATTTTATAGCGATACTTTGCACTAAAGACATAGAAGAGTTTGAGAACAACCCAAAGGTGTTTATGTGGTTGAAATAAATTTCAAATGTCATATTTCAGATTCACGAAACTGTCTCAAAAAAAAGGAGAGATTGGTAAATTAGTTTATTTATGTTTTACCCGCATCAGGATTCGTAAATTCGTAACAAATTCGTTATCCGTATCATGAAGGTTGGTTTGTTTTTCGGTTCTTTCAACCCCATCCATGTCGGCCACATGGTGCTGGCCAATTATATGCTTGAATTCACCGACCTCGATAAAGTATGGTTCGTTATTTCTCCCCACAACCCTCTTAAAAATAAAAGTTCATTGCTCCATGAACGGCACCGTTTACAAATGGTGCAGGCAGCGGTTGAAGATAATCCGCGTTTAAAAGCCAGTGATGCCGAATTTAAATTACCGCAGCCATCCTATACGGTTAACACGCTTGCCCATTTAAAAGAGAAGTATCCTGAAAATAACTTTGTCCTGATCATGGGTGAGGACAATCTTTCTACTTTTCATAAGTGGAAGAATTATGAGGAGATCCTGAAGTACCATGAGATTTATGTGTATCCGCGGCATGGCACTCCCGGAACGGATTTGTCTGCTCATGCGCAGATTAAAAAGGTAAATGCACCGCAGATCGAATTATCTTCCACCATGATCCGGAATGCGATAAAAGAAAAGAAGGATGTCCGCTATTTTGTTCCTGCAAGTGTATGGGAATACATGAAAGAAATGCATTTCTACGAAAAATAGGGTTACAACCCTCCGGTGTCGCATTATTCCTAACTTTGCGTTGAAATTTCAGCAATAGATGTCAAAGATCATCCGTTATTTTATCCAGGGACTTGTGATTACCGTTCCCGTTGCAGTTACCGGTATTGTGGTTTATAAGGTAATTGTCTGGGTAGGCTCATTGTTCAGCGTTTTTGGAACTATTGTCAGCCCGGTGATCGACCCTTTTATAATCATATTAACAGCGCTGGTACTTATATTCCTGATGGGTTTGCTTGGATCTTCTATTATTCTCAGGCCACTGTTCAATACCTTTGACAGTGCACTGGAACACACCCCCGTGATCAAGACCGTTTATTCCTCTATCAAAGACCTGTTCTCCGCATTTGTCGGAAGTAAAAAGAGGTTCAACAAGCCCGTCCTTGTAACAATCAACAAGGAGAATAATATCCAGCAGCTGGGCTTTATCACCCAGGAAGACCTTTCGGAGCTTAATCTTAAAAAAGGGCATTATGCTGTATATGTCCCTTTATCCTATTCCTTCTCAGGCAACCTTCTTATCGTTCCTGCAGATCACATCACCATTGTAGATGCTTCCTCAGCTGAGGTGATGAAGTTCATAGTATCAGGCGGGGTGACAGATCTTGACGATAAAGAATAATTTTTTATTTGACAGAAGAATTGTATCTTGTACTTGACATTTAAAAAATCCCACACATGAAGAAATTATTTACGCTGGTTATGGCAATGTCCATAGGTATTGCAGGCTATTCACAAAAAATCAAGGTTAAGGAGTCAAATGAAAACATTGGTGGCGGAGGCCATAATGCACTGACTGTTACTCTTTATGAGATCAGTCCTTCTGATGCCGAAGACGCTTTCCGTTCTTACATGAAAAAATATGATGGTAAACGTTCTTCAAAGGATGGTGCAATCTTCGTTGATCATGCTACTATTAAGGAGATGGGAAACAACACGATTGATATTTATGGGAAGGCTCTAGGAAAAAAAGGCGATCCGGAAATTACATTCGTGGTAGCGTTTGATCTTGGAGGTGCTTATTTAAATTCAGGTGAACACAAGGACCAATATAAAGTGGCTGAGAACATGGTGAAAGACTTTGCCGTTGAAGCAACCAAAGGGGCTATTGCCGACAAGCTGAAAGCCGCCCAGAAGATCCAGTCTGGCTTTGAGGACGAGCAGAAATCGCTTGAAAAGGAGAACAAGAACCTGAACGATGATATCACCGATTACAAGGCGAAGATCACAAAAGCCGAGCAGGACATTGTAAAGAACAAAACTGACCAGGATAAGAAAAAAGCGGAGATAGAAGCACAGAAGAAAGTAGTGGCTGATATCGATAAGAAGTTGAAGGCAGTAGAATAAAAAGCCATAAACGATTAAGTTAAAAGTCAAAAGGTGGTTAATCCCTCTTTTGACTTTTTTGTTTTGAGTTGTACCTCAGGATTTTTATCTCCTCCTTACAATTAGCTGCAACTCTTAGCTTTTTTTATACTCTTAGAATTCTGGCTTCATTCCTTACCCCTTAATTCAACTTATACATTTTCCCGGGAAGTGATCTCACAATACCGGAAAATTCCAGCGTAAGCAGCAATGATGATACTTTGCTCATTGGCATCTTCGCGCTGTGGCATATGTCATCAATATTGATCGCATTTTTTTCCTTCAAAACGTTCACGAGAGTTTCTTCATCCGGTTTAAGCTCAAGGAACAATTGTTTTTGGACGGGTACATTCTTTGGCTTCAGCGCTTCCCAGCCCATTATATAAATGAGATCCGCTGCCGACTGGATCAGCGCAGCTTTGTTTTGCTTGATGATATTATTGCATCCTTCCGAAGTGGGGTCGCCAACCCTGCCCGGAAATGCGAAAACATCGCGGTTGTAACTGTTGGCAATGTCTGCGGTAATCAGTGATCCACCGTCACGTTTGGATTCAATAACAATAGTAGCATCAGCAATTCCGGCTACGATACGGTTCCTGCGGGGGAAATTTTCGCGGTCAGGTTTTGTTCCGCTCGTAAAGTCAGTGAGCAATGCGCCCTGTCGCATCATCTTTTCCGCAGTTGATTTATGCACCGCAGGATACACCTTATCCAGCCCATGAGCAAATACGCCAACCGTATGCAGGTTGTTTTCAAGCGCTGCCCTGTGAGCATAAATATCTATCCCGTAGGCAAGCCCGCTTACTATAAGTGGATTAAATAGTGCAAGATCAGCAACCAGCTTTTCGCAAAGTTCTCTTCCGTAATCGGTAGCTTCCCGTGTGCCCACAATACTGATCACTTTTTCCTGGTTCAGATCGGTTTCACCTTTCATATAAAGCATAACGGGACTGTCTTCACAATGACTTAGTCTCTTCGGATAAGCAGCATCAAGATAAAACACCGGTGTTATGCCATGTTTTTGCATAAAACGGATCTCCTCTTCCGCACGGGCAAATACCGTTTGTTCAGTTACTGCTTTTGCATACACAGTCCCGATGCCCGGAATTTTTTCCAGCGCAGACCGTTTTTCTCTGAACACCGCTTCCACACTTCCGCAATAGGACACCAGGTTCTTCGCGCGGACATCGCCAATATTATGGATCAATGTGAGTGCGATCTTATATTTAAGATTCTCCATTTACAATAAATAATTTCAATTGAAAAAAGATCTTTTATGATCCTGAACACCTTGTCCCGGAGTATTGGGCCGCCATGTTCATATTTGTGTGAAAATGCAATTATTTGTACATTGCACTATTCATAGAACACAAAAATAGAAATTAAAGAATGCTGTGCCCTTGCTGTTGAAAATTAATTTTAGCAATGACATTTGTAACCATATAGAGACAGATGAAGAAATTGATTACTCCGTTATTTTTCATTCATGCAATTGCTTCGTTTGCCCAGTCAGCTTATCTAAAAGGGAAGATCTCCGATTCCGCCAATAAGGAGACCATCGTTGGAGGCAATGCTGTCCTCGATGATTCCACGGGTGCTGTGACAGATATTAACGGTAATTATTTCATAAGGACCCGGCCCGGTAAACATAAGATCGAATTCCGTTTCACGGGTTACCTGTCACAAACTGCTGAAGTGGATCTCAAAGAAAATGACACGCTTGTCCTTAATAAGGAAATGCAGTCAGATTCGAAACAGCTGGATGTTGTAGTGGTTTCTGCCGGACGTTTCGAGCAGCGGCTTGGTGATGTAACCGTTTCTATGGAGGTCATCAGGCCATCACTCATAGAGAACAAGAACACAAATAATATTGAAACCATCATGGAGCAGGTCCCGGGCGTGAACATGATCGATGGGCAGGCGAACATCCGCGGAGGAAGCGGCTTCAGCTACGGTGCGGGAAGCAGGGTGCTGCTGATGGTTGATGAAATGCCAATGCTTACTGCTGATGCCGGTGACGTTAAATGGAACTTCCTGCCGGTAGAGAACTGCGAACAGATCGAGGTGATCAAAGGAGCGTCTTCCGCTTTATTTGGTTCTTCCGCATTGAACGGTGTGATCAATTTTCGTACGGCTTATGCTAAAGAGGAGCCTGAAACAAAGCTCGTTTTTAACGGGGGATATTATGACCGTCCGAAAAGAAATGCGCTTGTTTGGTGGCAGGATGGTAACCCGACATTCGGTGGGGTGAATTTTTATCATGCACAAAAGATCAGGCAGCTCGACCTGGTGATAGGAGCTAATATATTTGATGATAAAGGCTATCGTGAGCTGGAAACGGAGCAACGCTACCGTTTAAATGTGAATCTCCGCTATCGCTTTAAAAAGATCAAAGGCCTTGCAGTGGGAGTAAATGCAAACACGATCCGCACACAGGGAGGTCTGTTCCTGATCTGGCAGAATGCCGACAGCGGGGCATACCGCCCAAGCGGAGGTGACCTGAGCCATTTTACCACCTACAGGACGAACATTGATCCATTCATTACATATCATACGGAAAACGGTGCAAGGCATTCGTTAAGGGGCAGGTTCTTCAGGACCAAAAACCTGAACAGCACCAACCAGGAATCAACGGCTGATGTATATTACAGCGAATACCAGTTCCAGAAACGGTTCAAAAAAGATTTCACAGCCACAACAGGGCTTGTTTGCAATTATAATGAAGTGCATTCGGGAGCGCTTTACGGCACGCATTTCAGCACTAATGCCTCTGCATACCTGCAGCTCGATAAAAGATTCTTTAAAAAGCTTTCCGTTTCGCTGGGTGTAAGAGGTGAATATTTCAAAACAGATACCGTGGAAACAGAGGAAGATGTTTATCTTTTATTGGATGAATCGAAAGTTCTTGCAAAGAAATCAAAGGTAAAGCCTGTAGGACGCTTAGGTCTGAATTACCAGCTTGCCAAAGCTACTTTCCTCCGTGCTTCCTTCGGGCAGGGCTTCCGCTTCCCCAGTGTTGCTGAGCGTTATATTAAAACCACTGCGAGCGGGCTTGACCTTTATCCGAATGATACCTTAAGGCCAGAAAGCGGATGGAGCGCAGAGATTGGGATCAAACAGGGGATCAGCCTGGGTGAGTGGAAAGGGTTTATAGATCTTGCTTTTTTCAGGACAGAATATAAGGACATGATGGAGTTCACATTCGGGCAGTATGGGCCTCTGCAATATCCGTTCGCTGGTCCCACCCCGACAGCCCAGGAATTAGGGATCGGTTTTATGGCGCAAAATGTGGGGAATACCCGGATCACCGGATTTGAAGTTTCCCTGATGGGGCAGGGAAAAATAGGTCCGGTGAACATGAGCGCACTGATGGGATACACGTACATCAATCCTGTGCAAGTGGATTTTGACCCTGCTGTGGATACAGCCAAAGGCACAACGTACCAGAATATTTTAAAGTACAGGTATGAACATACAGCCAAAGGAGATGTTGAATTTGGATATAAAAGGTTCAGCCTTGGCGGAAGCTGCCGCTATAATAGTTTTATGAAAAACATCGACCGCTTCTTTGTAGAACCCCTTTCAGGAATTGAGGGAGTGAAGGAATACCGCGAAAAGAATAAGAACGGAGACCTGGTTTTTGATGCAAGGCTTTCTTATCAAATGAACAAAATGGCAAAAGTAGGGTTCATTGTAAATAATGTATTTAATTATGAGTATGTTGGAAGGCCTGCAGATATGCAGCCTCCGAGAACATACGCAATCCAGGTAACAATTAAATTTTAATATAGAAACCATGTCAATACAAAGACCTTTCAACTTCAAAAAATGGATTGATGAAAACCGTCATTTATTAAAACCCCCCGTTGGGAATAAAGTTGTTTACGAGAATACGGAGTTCATTGTAATGGTAGTAGGCGGACCAAATTCCCGGAAAGATTATCACTTTAATGAAAGTGAAGAGTTCTTTTATCAGCTGGAGGGCGATATTAAAGTCGGCATCCAGGAAGATGGAAAATCGGTTACCGTGGATATTAAAGAAGGGGATATCTTTTTGCTTCCGCCCAGGGTGCCTCATAACCCCATGAGGGGGGCGAATACAATCGGCCTGGTAATGGAGCGTAAACGGAGGGAAGGCGAAGAGGACGGCTTGATGTGGTTTTGTGAGAAATGTAATAATTTGTTGTATGAGCGAAAGTTTAAGCTCACAAACATCATGACACAGTTCCAGGAAACATTTGCTTTATTTTACGGAAGCCAGGAAATGCGGACGTGTAAAAAGTGCGGGCATGTTATGGAGCCCCCTGTTGCACCGCAGGAAAAGAATGCTTCTCATTAAAGGAAAGGCGGTCATCCTGAATTGCCAATTATGGTCGAACCGGCTGGCACATTCCTGTTTGGGTTGGAAATGGCCAGGCACAAAGAGTAGTAGTAAATGAGTACAAATTTGTAATTCATAGATAAGTGAATAAAGAAGAAACAGACGCAGAGTTTACAAAAGTAATGCAGACACTTGCACCACAATTCGGTGAAGAAATAGATGAGCAGGCGATCCTTTTTTTAATAGGTATCCAGGAACTGGGGAAAGGTAAGGTGAAGCTGAATAAGAATGAGAAGCTGGATGTAATGCATATTGCCATCTGCACGTTGCTTACACCGTATGGTTATTATGAGTATGAAGGCCTCGATAAAGACGGCTGGCCGCACTGGAAAGTTAATGAAAAGCTTCCCCCGCTAAAGCCAATGCAGCAGCAGCAGCTTATTAAGCAGGCCATCATTGAATACTTTAAGGCAAATGAATTGATCGGGGAGTAATTATTCGATCGTAACAGTTACTTCATTGGTCTTGCCCGGCTCGTCAAGGCGGAGAACACCTGTTCCAACCATTCCGAAATAGGTGGTTTTGGTTGCAGTAACATCGAATATAGCCGGAAGCTTCACTTCGAATTTGGCATTTCCCGAACCGTCAGTAGTTTCACTGTAAGTAACGTCACCATTAACCGAAGGCGCAGCAAGCTTTACAGTTGCATTCGCAACCGGTACACCTGCTGTATCAACAACATGAACCGTACCGTGACACGTTTTATCTTTTTTGCATGATGAGCTGCTAAATGCTGTAAACAGCAGGATAAAAGCACAAGCAAACGCAGAAAATTTAAAAGTAAAATTTTTCATGAGGATGATTTTATTGTTGTAAAAAACGAATTTTATTAATAGGTTCCTTCTGTTCTCGCCAAGGATAATTATATTTACTAAACAAATTTAATACAATATTGATGAAAAACAAAAATAAATCCGTAGTCATGGCACTTCTATCCCTTGCCGTTGTCGCTTTTTCATCTTTTCTTACGTTCAAAGATGATGTTTCGGGGGATATCAGGGTGCTGGTGGTAACCAACATGGGAACAATGAAAATCAGGCTGTACAATGAAACCCCGTTGCACAGGGATAATTTCCTAAAGCTTGCCAATGAGCATTATTTCGACAGTCTTTTGTTCCATCGTGTGATCCAGAACTTCATGATCCAGGGAGGTGACCCTGATTCGAAGAAAGCGCCCTATGGTGTGCTGCTTGGGGATGGCGGCCCTTCTTATACCGTGCCTGCTGAATTCAACCCAAAGCTCTTTCATAAAAAAGGGGTGCTTGCCGCGGCACGCGACAGTGATTTTGAAAATCCTTCCCAGGCTTCTTCGGGGTCACAGTTCTACATTGTACAAGGCCGTGTATGGACAGACTCGCTGTTAAAAGTCCAGGCAAAAAGAATCACCAAAATGAAACTGTTTAATGATGTGATCAACAGGACAGAGAATAAGGAATATCTGGAAAAATATAAGAGATACAATAAAGCCGAGATGATCGACAGCGTTAAGTTTGTTTATGACATTATTAATAAAAAAGTGGACGCGGAACTGCCGGGCTTACCCGTGTATGCCTTTAGTCCTGAACAGATTCAGGCATATACAACAGTTGGCGGAACACCGCACCTCGATAACAGCTACACGGTTTTTGGTGAAGTGTATGAAGGGCTTGAAGTGATCGATAACATTGCAGCGGTTAAAACAGATAAGAATAACAGGCCGGTTGAAGATGTGCGGATTAAAAGTATTTCAATAATTAAGTAACTTCGTTGCGTTAAAACCGGGAGTAAAGAATAACATGAAAGAGAGAATAGAAAAATTAGTTGAAGAGATCGATTCGTTTACTGCCAGCAGCAGGGAGCATGTGGAGGAATTCCGGATCCGTTTGTTAAGTAAAAAAGGGAAGCTGGGTGAATTGTTCGATGAATTTAAGACAGTTGCCCCGGAATTACGAAAAGAGGTGGGCCAGAAGCTGAACGAGCTGAAGAATAAGGCACAGGATAAATTAAACGAACTGAAAGAAAAATTTGAGTCGGACACAGATGAGCAGGGCAACAACCTTGATCTTACGATGCCAGCTGAATCCTTTGCTGTGGGCACCCGCCATCCGTTATCCATCGTCCGTAACCAGATAGTCGATATATTTTCGAAAATAGGATTTACTGTTTCTGAAGGGCCCGAAGTGGAGGACGACTGGCATAATTTTACAGCTCTGAACACCCCGGCAGACCACCCTGCGCGCGACATGCAGGATACTTTTTATATCAACGAGAATCCGGATATAGTTTTACGTACGCAAACTTCTTCTGTGCAGGTGCATATTATGGAGAACAGCAAACCTCCCATCCGCACCATTTCACCCGGACGCGTATATCGTAACGAGGCGATCTCTGCCAGGGCGCATTGCCAGTTTCACCAGGTGGAAGGTTTATATATTGATAAGAAGGTTTCCTTCTCTGATCTGAAACAAACCTTAATGTACTTCGCCAAAGAAATGTTCGGGGAAGAAACACAGATCCGTTTACGCCCCTCGTTTTTCCCGTTTACCGAGATCAGCGCGGAGATGGATATTTCCTGCCCGTTCTGTAAAGGCGATGGCTGCAATATATGTAAAGGAGCCGGCTGGGTTGAGATCCTTGGCTGCGGCATGGTGGACCCTGCAGTACTCGATAATTGCGGGATAGACAGCAGGCAGTACAGCGGCTTCGCTTTCGGAATGGGAGTAGAGCGTGTAACAATGCTAAAATACCAGGTAAAGGATCTCCGTTTGTTCTTTGAGAATGATGTTAGGTTTTTAAAACAGTTTAAATCAGCGCTGTAATATTGGCCCGCCTCGAACAAATACTTCAGATGTTAAAAGAGGACCCTTCGGATCCGTTCCTTAACTATGCTCTTGCACTCGAATTTGCCAAGCTCGGCAATATAGATCCGGCTATTGATGCACTCGAAGGGATTATCAGCCGAGACCCCGGTTATCTGGGAACTTATTACCAGCTTGGAAAATACTATGAGAAATCCCTACAGCCGGAAAAAGCAATTGAAACCTATAAAAAGGGGATAGCAGTCGCTCAGGCGCAGAACAACCGGAAGATACTCGGGGAATTAAATGAAGCGTTGCTGATGCTGGAGGATTAAGTTATCGGGCGAGTCAGGCGATCTTATTCAATGTCATCTCGGGCGGAGTCGCAGATCTTGTTCAATGTTAGGTGGAGAGTTAAATTGTCGAAGTCTATTTCTCGACTCCGCTCGAAATGACAACTATATCCCGCACTTAAGATGTCATCTCGGGCGGAGTCGAGAAATCTAGAGTTTCGAATAAGAAGATTCCTTCGCTATGGTAGGAATGACAACTAATGCAACGTATTCACTATGTTATCCCGGGCGGAGTCGGAGTGTTAGTACAACATCACATTATCGATCAGCCTTACCTCACCTAATTTTAACGCGATACAGGCAACAGCGCTTTTGGCCTCGGCTTTATTTGCAACAGGCTGCAGCGTATCCGCATCAGCGATCTCGAAATACTCAAGCTCCATTCGGGGTTCTTTTCCTATCTCCTTCGCAGCCATTTGCTTTAATTCAGTAAAAGAGAGTTTGTCCTGATACTCCTTTATCTTAAATAATGTTGCAGAAATAAGACTTGCGGCTTTTCGGTCGGTTTCGCTCAGCCGGGTATTCCGTGAACTCATTGCAAGTCCGTCCGGTTCACGAATTATAGGGCAGGAAACGATCTCAACGGGAAGCTCCAACTGCTTTGTCATCGACCGGATGATCGCCAGCTGCTGGAAGTCTTTTTGACCGAAATAAGCTTTATCTGGCTGTACTATCCTGAAAAGTTTGCTTACCACCTGTGCAACTCCGTTGAAATGCCCCGGCCTGTGCTCGCCTTCCATAACCTTATCAAGCATCCCGAAATCAACATGTTTACCTTCTTTCCAGCTGTTGTCGTCCACATTCTTAAGTTTCAGGGATAATTCTTCCCGCGTATAGATCTCGTTCACGGGAGGTGCAAATATTACATCGCAATCAGCGTCCTTAAGCAGCAGGGAATCCGATTCAAGCGTCCGGGGGTATTTGGCAAGGTCCGAGGGGTCGTTGAATTGAGTGGGATTGACAAATATGCTGCATACAGTAATATTGTTTTCGGTTTTGCTTTGCTTCACCAGCGTAAGATGCCCTTCATGCAGGGCGCCCATTGTAGGTACAAAACCTATAGTTTTTTGCTCTTTCCGGAGATTATCCAGGTAATTCCGGAGTTCTCCCACTTTATTAATAATAATCATTATTTTTAAATATTGTTAAAAAGTAGCAAAATCAATATCAATAGAAGGTTTTTTCCGATAAAACTGGTCAAATCTAATGTTTAAACTTTGAAAATTCGAAAATTTTTGCTTACTTTTGTATTACTTTTTAAATCTCACCCTAATTCGATCGTATGAAGAAGAAAGCTAGAGTACTATTTGTATCGCAGGAAGTTACCCCCTATTTAGATGAAACCCCGATGAGCGTTATAGGCCGCAAATTACCACAGGGAATCCAGGAACGAGGAAAAGAGATCAGATTATTCATGCCGAAGTTCGGATGTATTAACGAAAGAAGGAACCAACTGCACGAAGTAATCAGGCTTTCCGGTATGAATCTTATTATTGATGATGCCGATCATCCGTTGATCATTAAAGTCGCCTCGATCCAGGCAGCACGCATGCAGGTTTATTTTATTGATAACCAGGAGTATTTTGAGCGTAAGCATACGCTTACAGACAAAAAAGGTGAGCATTTCGCTGATAATGACGAGCGTGCAATTTTCTTCTGCCGCGGAGTTATTGAAACTGTAAAAAAACTTGGCTGGGCACCGGATGTTGTTCACTGCCATGGATGGATGACAAGCCTGATGGCATTGTACCTGAAAAAATCCTTTAAAGACAACCCTCTATTTGCTGACACCAAGATCATTTATTCGGTATATGCCGATGATGAATTCCCGGGTGCTTTAAATAAGGACTTCGCTAAAAAGGTCCTTCATGAAGGTATTGAAAAAGCAGATGTGGAATGGTTTAAAAACCCTACATTTGTCAACGTCAGCAAAGCAGCAATTGATTTAGCTGATGGCGTAATCATAGGAAGCCCGAAGATCAATGCAGACCTTACAAAATATATCAAGAAATCAGGCAAGCCGGTTCTTGAATATAAAGGTGCAGATGAATACATAGATGCTTACTCTGAATTTTATGACGCGGTCCTGGAGGAAGTCGTTGAAATGGCCGACTAATAAGTCATTTTACAAGAATAGATTTTTTATGAATCCATATATAAAAAGGATACCTTCAATTTTGTCCCGTTCATTCGGGACAAAATTTTTTATATTAAGCCTTACCGCATTAGCCCTTAGCTCCTGTAACGAAGAAAGCGTTGTTGGCCTGAATGTACAACCCGCCAGTGATCTGCTCAATGTGGGCTGGATCGACAGTACAACCCTCGTGACTTCAACAATCCGCGAGGATTCCCTCCATACAGATGCATCTGTTATAATCGGGGCTGATGCCCTGCTTGGAACATACATCGATCCTGTATTCGGAAAAACATCTGCTTCCCTTTATACACAATTGCGCTTACCGGGTAATAATCCCAATTTCGGGCTTAACCCGCAGTGTGATTCTGTAGTGCTTTCTCTCACATACGCTTCCGATTTTTATGGGAAGAAAGAGCGCAAGCAGCAACGCATCAGTGTTTACCAGTTGAATGAAACCATGTCGGCTACCGCTGATTATTATTCAAATCATTCCATTGCATACGGTGCCAATGATCTTGCAGGCGGACATGTGTTCACACCCCGTCCCACCACAAACGTGGTTGTAATGGGCGATACTGTTAAACCTCACCTGCGTGTTCCCCTACAGCAGATGTTCGGACAGGTAATCCTCAATGGAGGTACCAACCTTTCCAGCAATACCACGTTTCAGAATTTTACCAAAGGGCTTTATATCACTTCGGATATTGTTTCACCGGTAACCGGTGAAGGGAACATCCTTCATTTTAAAATGGGTGATATCCAATCCAAGCTTACAATCTTTTATCACAATGATATCTCGGATTCTTTAAAGTATGATGTGAGCCTTTCAAGTGTTGCGCGTTTTTCTGCATTTGCGCATGATTATGCAGGTTCTGCTTATTCTTACCTGCAGAACTCGCTCACCTCAAACTCTGTAGACACAACACTTTTTATACAGTCGCTGGCAGGAACAAAAGTGAAGATCGAAATCCCGCATCTTCTGCATTGGAATGACGCGGGAAAAATTGCGATCAACCGCGCAGAACTTCTTATCAAGGTTGATGTCACAAATCCTTTGTATAACCTTGACACCTTCGCTGTGCCCGCCAGGCTGGTGCTTTTCGGGATAAATGAAAACAATCAGAATTATCCTTTGCCGGATGTGTTTGATCCGAATGAAACGTTCGGAGGCTCATACAATTCAACGAAAAAAGAATACAGCTTTAATATCGACCGTTACGTTCAGCAGGTGCTTAACGGAACACGTCAGAATACAGGTTTGTTCCTTGTGGCATCCGGTGGTGCAATTAATGCAAACAGGGTTGTAGTAGGTAGCGGAAGCAGCACAGGAACTCAGAAAATGAAATTAAATATTACATACACAAAACTTCATTAACCAATGTGTGGAATAGTAGGATATATAGGAAATAAACAGGCATACCCTGTTTTAATTAAAGGACTTCAGCGTCTTGAATACCGCGGCTATGACAGTGCCGGGGTTGCAATGATCAACGAAGGCGATCTTAATGTTTATAAATGCAAAGGTAAGGTAGCTGACCTGAATAATTTTATTGCTGATAAGAACACAAACGGCACTATCGGGATCGGGCATACGCGCTGGGCGACCCATGGTGTTCCGAATGATGTGAACGCCCATCCTCATTATTCTGCATCAAAGAATATGGTGATGATCCATAACGGGATTATTGAGAATTACGGCCCGATCAAAGAAGAATTAAAGAAGCGCGGACACGTATTTCTGAGTGATACAGATACCGAAGTTCTTATTCACCTTATCGAAGACATCAAGGAAAAAGAGAATGTACGTTTGGGTGAAGCGGTAAGACAGGCATTGAACCAGGTTGTAGGTGCTTATGCGATTGTCATCCTTTCTAAAGACAACCCGAATGAATTATTCGCTGCGAAAAAAGGCAGCCCGATGGTGATCGGTATCGGTGAAGATGAATTTTATATTGCATCCGATGCAACACCTATTGTTGAATACACAAAGAATGTTGTTTATCTTGAAGATGAAGAGATAGCTTTCATAGAGCGCGGAAAAGAACTGAAGATAAAAACAATCAAGAATAAACCTAAGACTCCTTATGTCCAGGAACTTGAGCTGAAGCTGGAAGCCCTTGAGAAAGGCGGTTTCGACCACTTCATGCTGAAAGAGATCTATGAGCAGCCGCGTTCTATTAAAGATAGTATGCGCGGGAGGCTAAGCTCCGAAAAAGGAGTTGTTAACCTGGGTGGGATCACTGAATACGAACAAAAGTTTGTGAATGCCAAACGTATTGTGTTCGTTGCATGCGGCACCTCGTGGCATGCCGGACTGGTTGGAGAATACCTGTTTGAAGATCTTGCACGGATTCCCGTTGAGGTGGAGTACGCTTCGGAATTCCGGTACCGCAACCCGATCGTTTATGAAGACGATGTGATCATTGCGATCTCGCAATCCGGTGAAACCGCGGATACACTTGCGGCAATAGAGCTTGCCAAATCCAAAGGCGCAACCATCATTGGCATCTGTAACGTAGTTGGTTCTTCCATCGCACGTGCTACGCATGCCGGTTCATATACACACGCAGGTCCTGAGATTGGCGTGGCATCCACAAAAGCATTTACAGCGCAGGTTACAGTGCTTACACTGATGGCATTACGGATTGCATTCCTGAAAGGCACAATATCTTCATCACGTTTCCACCAGTTGCTAAGTGAGCTTGAAGCAGTTCCAGACAAAGTTCAGAAAGTGCTGGCGAAAAATGATCAGATAAAATTCATCGCGGATATTTATAAAAATGCAAGCAATGCTTTATACTTAGGACGCGGATATACATTCCCTGTTGCATTGGAAGGCGCCCTTAAATTAAAAGAGATCTCTTATATTCACGCGGAAGGTTATCCTGCCGCGGAAATGAAGCATGGCCCGATAGCCCTCATTGATGAGGAAATGCCGGTGTTTGTGATTGCGACCAAAGGCACCTCGTATGAAAAAGTTGTAAGCAACATACAGGAAGTGAAAGCCCGTAAAGGAAAAATTATTGCGATCATCACCGAAGGGGACAAGCAGGTGAAAGAAATGGCGGATTATTCAATCGAGATCCCTGAAACAGATGAGATATTGGTTCCTCTTATTGCTGCTATTCCGTTGCAGCTGCTCTCTTATCACATCGCGGTTATGCGTAACTGTAATGTGGATCAGCCGAGAAATTTAGCGAAGAGTGTTACTGTAGAGTAGAAGGATTTGTAAAATTTTTAAAGCCTCCGGATCTTTTCCGGAGGCTTTTTTGTTTTACAACGTCATTAAAACACAAAGGATCGTGTGCCGAAGTCTTCACACTCGATCTCTTTCTTTCTGCGTTTTTTCATGGCAGCATTTTTACGGCCCAGCTTTGCATCAAGAAATTCAAATGTAAGGCTCAGTTCATGTGATCCCATTGAGTTTGTCGCAAGCTTGCTTACAGTCACATCATAACTGTATCCGAATTTCATTGACGTAGTTTTGCGCGGATTGAATTTCAAGCCGAGAAAACAAATCAGTGCATCATTGTCTTTAAATCCCCCGGCATGCTTCTTCCTGTAAAAAAGACCTGCCATCATCGGCTGCTTCATAGCGTACAAACCAACATTAAGTGTGGAGAATTGCGCTTCATTTTTATAAGGTGCCACGCCCTTCCCTGAACCCAGGCCCTGGCGTTCATAAATAATATTTGGCGAAATAAAAAAGGAGGATTTGCTTTTTGCCTCCTCAGTATTTTTCACTTCGATCGTCATTGTATAATGCAGCCTATGTTTTCTCGGGAGCCGTTGTTCGGGTGTTCCGCTGAATGATTCATTGGGTTGCGTAAGATGCGCAGTTGCATAGCCAACGGAATTTGTAATGATTGACCTTCCTCTTTTAATCATTTTAAAATCAAGCATCATCCCGGCAGAAAAATCCACGAATGTTTTCTGTGGATAGGCCCTGTCAATGTTAGAAGCATAGATCTCCCCATGAGTTGCGTCCAGCTGGTCGCTGAATACGAGCTTGCTCCAGTCAATTGATTTGTTTACAACAGTTACATTATAACCAGCCCTGATCCTGATGATCCTCGGGACTGTCTTTTCATAGGACTGGAATAACCCGATCGTAGTGGTTTTAAAAAAGCCTTCTCCCGAGATATCCTGGATGGCAAGCAGGCCTAATCCTCCATTAAAAGCAGGATTATAAATATCTGCCCAGCAATTATAAGTTTCAAATTTTCCGGGAATACCGGCCCATTGATTCCTGTAATTAACCCCGACCCTTGCATTCATATTGATGCCTGTTAATGCGGGATTCAGGTTCAGGGAATTTAAAGAGAAATGCGAGGATGTCGGATCCTGCGCGAATAATTGCGTTGATGCTGTTAATAATAATATATATAATACCTTCTTCATTTTTACCTGATCAATGTTACTGTTCCTGTTTTATCTGTCTTCCCGTCAGGATATTTTTTGCCCGGCCATATTGTTCCATCAGTAAAGATTGCATCGATTTTCCATACATAAACATCCTGTGGGCATTGAACCCCTTTTGATGTTCCGTCCCATCCTTCCACCGGTGTTCCGTTCGCATCAAGCAATGTTGATTCAAACATCTGGATACCCCATGTGTCAAATATCTGCAACCGGTATGCGCGGAGTGATTTTCCTTTCGGCAGGAACAGCGTTGATTCCCCGCCTGCAGGGTTGTCAGGCATAAGTGCATTCGGAACAAACAAGCCTGAGAAATAATCAGGAATGACAGTAACAATGGCTGTATCTGTACATTGATATGAATTGCTTGCAGTAAGCAATGTGCTGAATTGCCCGGTCCCGGGAAACTGGTGTATCGGATCCGTTTCTGTTGATGTAAATCCATCACCAAAGTTCCATGTATAGCTGTTCGCACCTGCCGAAATATTGTTAAACGTTATTGTGCCATTGGGAATATCGCCGGTGTAAACCTGTTCATAATTGAAACCTGCCGTTGGTGTTGGCCGCACATTTATTGTTGAAGCATTAAAAGTGCTGCTGCAGAATTGATTGCTTACGGTAAGTGTTACATTATAGGATCCTGCATTGTTATAGGTGAATGCGGGATTTACTAATGAAGATGTATCTCCAGTTCCGAACTGCCAGAGATAGTTGGTGCCGTTGATTGAATTGTTTGTAAACGAAACCGTTAAAGGTTCGCAGCCGGTTGAAACGTCCGGTGCAAATGAAACCACCGGGGTGGGTATAGCAAAGAAAGTGGCAGTAGCCGTATCACTGCAGCCGTATGTGTTAACGGCCGTGAGCAAAATCTGGTAAGTATTGTGTGCAGTGTAAGTTATAAGAGGTGAGTTGAGGTTGGTAGTTTGCCCGTTTCCAAAATCCCATGTATATGTTGCGGCTCCGGTGGAGCCGTTAACCAGGTTGACATTTGCAGGAAGTGAACAGGAGAAAACAGCAGGTAAGGAAAAGGCTGCAGTAGGCTGTGGATACACATTAATGGGAATTGATAAGGAATCCACGCATCCCTGGAGATTTTCTGCAATGAGCACTACATTATAGGTGCCGGGTAGAGTAAATGTATTGATTGGCGAAGCAGAAGCAGAAGTATTGCCATCATCAAAGTTCCACGCATAGAAGTTTGCATTTGTTGATGTGTTGGTAAAATTCACAGTTAAAGGGCCGCAGCCAAAAGTCGGAGCGGCTGCAATTGCGGGCACAGGCAAGGCGCTGATCGTTACTGCCTGGCTTACACTGTCAATGCATCCGAATGAAGTCGATACTCCGGAAAGAGTTATAGTATATACCCCCGGGGCGCCATAAGAATGCACAGGGTTTGTAAGAGTTGAGCTAGTCCCATCCCCGAAGTTCCAGTTAAACGAAGCTGCGCCCGTTGAAGTATTGGTGAATTGTACAGGCTGATTCGCACAAGTAAGGCTTACATCGGTAGTATAGGAAAGAGAAGGGCCCGGATTCACAGTAATATTGACGGAACTGGTATCGAAGCTGCAGCCATTGTTTACATAGAGATAGCAAGTGTAAATACCCGGTGCTGTATAAATGTGGGTCGCATTCATGCTTGTAGAAACATTTCCATCACCGAACTCCCATTCATAGATGCTCCCCCCGGTAGAGAAATTTGTGAATGAAACTGTTAAAGGGCCACAGCCGGATATTGGGTTAGTAGTAAAGAAAGAAGTTACTGTATTCGGATGAACAAGGATTGGTTTACTGATAGTGTCACTGCCACACATGTTGCTTCCGATCAGTGTGATATAATAGGTGGTATCGGAAGTGCCGGTGTAAAACACGTGCGGAGGAGGGTTTACATCTGATGAGTTCGCGGTACCATCGCCAAAGCTCCAGGTATAAGTTGAAGCATTTCCTGTCGAAGTATTATTAAAGGAGATCAATAACGGTGAGCATCCCGAAGTTACATTCGTTCCGAAACCAACCGGTATTGGCCTTACAAGCACTGAATCCGTTTTGATGTCTGTTCCGCAAAGATTGGTGTTCGTTAAAGTAATGTAATAAACAGTATCATATATTCCTTGTGTGTAGATCTGTGCCGGTGCGTTAACCAGGGATGATGTTGTCCCGTTACCGAGGTTCCAGCTGGTGGACAGAAAAGATCCTGTGCTGTTGTTGGTGAAAGAAACATTCAGTGGTGCGCAGCCAACAGGTGGTGTAATATCAAAGTCAGAAGCAGGCGCTGTAATGATCTGTATGGAACCTGACAGGGAGTCTGAGCAGCCAAGGCTGGAAAACGCTATCAGCTTAACAGTGTATGTGCCTGCGGCAGTGTAAATATGTGATGGTGCTGTTCCGGCTGAGCTTGTGCCATCACCGAAATCCCATAAATAGCTTGCAGCCCCCGTACTTGTATTCGAAAATACTACCGGGGCATTCACGCATCCGATGGGTACGTGACTGAATGCCACGACAGGTAATGCCCCGACAGTAATCGTTCTTGTGCTGCTGTCAGTACAGCTTGTAACCGGATCCGTATAAATATATGTAAGTGTGAATGTTCCAGCACCTGAACTGCCGGGATCAAAACTTCCGGTCAGTGGATTGCTGATACCCGTTCCCACCCATGTTCCTCCGGCCGGACTATTTCCTGTTAAGTTAAACGCAGGTGTTGATGTACATACTGTCAGCCCGGGCCCCGCATTAACAGCAGGGAGTGGTTTGACTATAACTGTTTTTGTATCCTGTGTGAAGCACGTTCCCGCTCCATAAGAGATGGTCAGTATATGTGAGCCCACTCCGGCAAGTGCAGGATCGAAAACTCCGGATGATGTTACTCCTGTTCCGCTCCAGCTGCCTGCTGCCGGAACGTACCCGGTTAAGGTGAGCAGCCCGCTATTGAGGCAAACGGCTTCATCAGGCCCCGCATCTGCGACTACAGGAGTAATTACAAATACAGACATGGTGTCTGAGTTACTGCAGCCATTGATATTATTAATGAATGTATAGGTTAACGTAAATACTCCTGTCCCTGCGGGCGTAAATACTCCTCCTGCTGTAACACCTGTGCCTGTCCATGTTCCACCCGGAGGCGTATAACCTGTTAACGTATGGCTTATGGGTTGGTCGCACAATGTTATGCTGCTGCCTGCTGAAACAACCGGTAAAGGGTTAACAGTAACGGTTGAAGTTGCCGATGCAGAACATCCTGTTGCTGATAAGGTTCCTGTAACAGTGTAGGTTGTGGTTGCAGAAGGCGTAACCATTACCGGATTGCCCGTTGATCCATTGCTCCAGGAATATGCAGTAGCACCATTTGCAGTCAGCGTAGCTGTTTGCCCTGCACAAACTGAGCTCGAGCTGGCTGTTACATTTGGCAGTGGATTGACGATGACCTGAATAGTATCAGTATTTAAGCATGTACCGCTTCCAATGGAATAACTCAATACAAAATTCCCGACTCCTGCTGCTGCCGGATCAAACGTGTTGCCTGTAATCCCTGCGCCCGTCCATATTCCCCCTGCAGGGGAATAACCTGTAAGAGCTGTTACCCCTGAATTGAGGCAATATACATTTCCCGAACCTGCATTGGCAATTGCAGGAGCTACAACAGTTACAATAATGCTGTCTGAATTACTGCAACCTGTGGATACATTTACTGAAGTATAACTAAGTGTAAATACGCCAACGGCCGATGGAGTGAATACACCTCCGGCTGTAACACCTGTCCCCGACCATATTCCGCCTGCGGGAGAGTACCCGGTAAGTGTGTAGGGTATTGGTTGATTACATAGCGTCACATCGCTTCCTGCTGTAATTGCCGGAAGCAGGTTAACAGTTACTGTTGCTGCTGCTGTGTTCTGGCAACCGGTTGCAGATGCTGTTCCGGTAACTGTAAAAGTGGTGGTTGCAGCGGGGGATACAGACAGCGGATTCATGTTTGATCCCGTATCCCAGGTATAGCTGTCGGCCCCGTTTGCAGTTAACACTGCAGCCTGCCCCGCGCAAATGGTTGTGGAGTTCACAGTGACAGCCGGCAATGGATTTACGGTGACCTGGATGGTATCGGTATTCAGGCAGGTACCTGCGCCTACTGAGTATGTAAGTATAAAAGATCCTGCACCTGCGGAAGCCGGGTTGAAAGAAGTTCCAACAACACCTGGTCCAGACCATGTTCCGGTTGCCGGAGTGAATCCGGTAAGTGCAGTGATACCTGAATTGAGACAATAAACAGATCCTGTTCCTGCATCAGCAATTGCCGGGACAATCACATCTATAATGATACTGTCGCTATTGAAACAGCCTGTTGATGAGTTTGTAAATGCGTATGTTAAAGTGAATGTTCCTGTCATGGTTGGAGTGAATACACCTCCGGCTGTAACACCCTGACCAGACCATGTTCCGCCACCGGGACTATAACCGCTGAGTGTATATGGGATCGGCTGATTACATAAAGTGATGTCGCTTCCGGCAATAACAACAGGCAGCGGGTTTACAGTTACGGTTGCTGTGGCAGACTGGGAGCAGCCGCTTGCAGCCGAATTTCCGGTAACGGTATAGCTTGTTGTAACTGCAGGGGTAACTGTAATTGTGCTAGCCGAAGCACCTGTGTTCCAGGAGTAGGATGTAGCACCTGCTGCTGTAAGTGTTGCAGATTCACCTGCACATATTGTTGCTGAGTTTACCGTAACATTTGGCAATGGAGTAACCATAACATGGATCGTATCGGAATTGATACAAGTGCCTGCGCCCACTGAATATGTTAAAATAAATGTTCCGGGTCCGGCAGCGGATGGATTAAAGGTATTTCCTGAAACTGCCGTTCCTGACCATGTTCCGCCCGAAGGGCTGAAGCCAGCAAGTGTAACAATTCCTGGGTTCATGCAATATGTGTTTCCTGTTCCTGCATTCGCAGTGACGGGAGCGACTACAGTGATGGTTATCCCGGAAGTATTGCTGCAGCCTGTCGAAGGATTCGTATAAGAATATGTTAATGGGAAAGATCCCACGGCAGGCGGAGTGAATATTCCCGCGGCTGTAACGCCCGCTCCGCTCCATGTTCCGCCAGCCGGACTATATTCTGTAAGGGTATGGGCAATGGGTTGATTGCATAATGTGATATCGCTTCCTGCGCTTACAGCCGGCAGTGAATTAACAGTTACTGTGGCTACAGCGCTTTGTGAACAGCCCGTTGAAGCGTCAGTGCCGGTCACCGTATAGCTTGTCGTTATTCCCGGGCTTACACTGATCCCCCCACTTGTTGAACCGGTGCTCCACAAGTAATTTGTTGCACCGCCAGCGTTCAATGCAACAGTTTGACCTGCGCAAATTGAAGGGGAGTTAACACTTATTGTAGGAAGCGGATTAACAGTAACGGTCACCATGTCAGTGCTGCTGCATCCGGTGGCATCCGTTACTGTTAATGTATAGGTTGTTGTTGAGAAAGGAGTAACAACAGGATTTTGCAACGAAGAAACCAGTCCTGCCGGAGAAGTCCAACTGTATGTATAACCGGCTGCTCCTAATGTTGCTGAACCCGACAACGTTGCCGGCTGTCCTGTACAAATCGGAACATCTGTTCCTGCATTTGCAATTGGCGGTTGTGTAATATTAAAAGTTGTAGCAACGGATGTTGTTCCGCATTCATTGGTTACAGCAACTGAGATCGTGTGGGATCCAACCGAACTGAATGTTACACTTCCCGGGTTGGCAAGTGTCGATGTTGAAGGAGTTCCCCCTCCGAATGTCCATAAGTAAGTCAATGGATTGTCCGCACAGTTGCTCGCATTTGCTGTTGGGGTCACAGTTACAGTCCCGCAGTTGCCTGCAACCGGGTTAATCGTAACTACAGGTTTACGTTTTACCGTGACCACCTGTGTATAAGTAAAGGTTCCGCATTTGTTTGTCAGCGCAAGTGTGATCGTGTAGCTTCCCTGGTTATTAAATCGGAACACCGGGTTCAAGGATGTGTTGTTGGTACCTGAAATGAAAGCATAATCATTTGCGGAATCAGCCGGGCAGGTAGAGATGTTTTTCGTCACTGTCCATAAGCGTTGTGCGGGGCGGCACTGGTTGGTAAGTGTAGAATTGTTAGTGATGTTAACAACCAATGGAGAGCATCCTGTAGCAGGTGAAACCGTAAATGAAGGATTAGGCGGAACTTCAACGCAAACCGTTCTTGAAAGCGTGTCATTTCCGCAGGTGTTCCCAACGATCATGGAAATTGTATAGGTGCCGGGCAACGTAAAAGGCACGGTGAGTGTCGGAGAACCATAGCTGCCGGGATTAGCCAGTAAAGGCGGGTTTCTTCCGAGCTGGTTTGAGGCGGAGCCAAGCATGTTGTTTGTCCCGGTTGGCGGCCCCCAGCCGATAGAAGGAGAGATTAGCCATTGAGGCTTGTTCCGTGAATCACACGTTCCGCTGTTATCTACTGAGATTCCGACAATAGATGTATTTGTAAAGACAAATGGTGTATTCACACAACTAACCGTATCAGGTGAGATTGAAACATTTGCTGAAGGCTTCACACTTGTGGTAATAGGCTCAATCGTAGATTCGGAAAACCCGCATGGGTTGATCGCTTTAATCCGTACATAAAATGAATTGGCGGTGTTCCCCCCTGCAGCTCCACACGAGGAGGTTGTGAAAGTGTGTGTATAGCTTGCAGGTGGCGGATGGGTATAGGTTACGGAAGGAGCACCCGTATTGGTTGTAATGAGATAAGTGGTGCCCGGAGCGTTGCCTGCTGTTCCCGTTATTGGGAATGTAAGAGAGGTCGGCAGGCACAGGTTAACGGTACCGCCCGGATTCCCAAGCCCTACCGCCGGATTGGAACCGTTGTATACGGAATATGTCGATGTGGAAGCGCAACCGTTTGTTCCGGTAACATTAAGAGTTAGCGAGAAGTAACCAAGTGATGCGTAAGTATGGTTAGCAATATCGTTTTGCATCCACGATGAGGAAACAAAGTTGGAAGAACCATCACCCCATGAAATTGTATAGCTGCTGTTGGTCGCTTCTGTAATAGAGGTGTTAGTCACTTCAAGATCGAAATTACCGCTGCCGCAATTGGTGAATGCACCTGAACTCAGGTAGTCGGCAAGGCTTGCGTCCGGACGTTGTCTGACAGTTATAGTGTTGGTGACAGTTTGCGGGCAGCCAAAATTATTGGTTACTGTGAGGGTCACATTGAAATTTTGTGTTGCTCCTCCAACAGCCGATGAAAAAGTATGGGACGGGTTGGCAGAGGTTGATGTATTCGCAGCACCTGACGCTGGGTCACCGAAATTCCATGAATAGGATAACCCTGTTCCGGAAGAAGTATTGCTGAATAAGACAGGTGACCCTGCACAAACGGATGCAGGTGCTGTGAAGGTAGCAACAGGAAGCGGTCTTACAAAAATGGTAATCGTATCAATGGCGTTAGGACCGGGGCAGTTACCGTTAACAGTATAGGTAGTGGTAGTTACAGGAGATACAGTAATAGTGCTGGTACCTGCCCCCCCGGGATTCCAGTTATAGGCAGTTCCGCCCGATGCGGTAAGAGTAATGCTGCCTCCAGCGCATATGCTAGTTCCCGATGGGCTAATGTCCACTGTACATCCTTGGGCAACAAGGGCTGGTGAGGCAAGCAGGAATATGAAAAAGATTAAGTAATTTTTAAACATGATTAGTATGACCAGGGCAGCACCGGCAGAGCAATAATCCAGCTCCTTGCAGTGCGTTCTAAATCAAATCAAACTTACAGAAATTCAGGGTGATGACAGGCGTTTTTTATGACAGGAATCCGAAAATCTTACTGAAGATAAAGGAGTTAGGAAATTTAGAGGCACATTTATTAGGTTTATTATATTTCTATGCAGACAGGACGGGTCCCGGAATATAATGTGATCTGATCAATTCAGTATCAGCTTCTGCTGCCAAAGATTCTTTCCATCAGTCACCACGATCATATAAACACCTTTCGCTGAATTTAAATCTATAAGCATTTCTGCCTGGTGATTTCTGAGCTCATATACAAGGCGGCCAAAGGAATCGAAGATCTTTATATGAAGGCCGGCAGGATCAAATCCTTCCGCTTTTAACGTAAAAGAGCTCCTTGCAGGGTTCGGATAAATACTAACGTTCACAGTAGTTACAACACTATTGAATATCCCCGTTTGAATATCATTACATATTGTATAATTACCGGAGTTGTAGTTAACCGCTGCAGGGATCGTTCCTGTGTTATAAGGCTGAGGCGGGCCGATAGAAGGCCATGGCGTTGCGCCGAAGAACCAGGGTTTGGATATAGTGTAATAAGAATCCTGCAAAGGGCCGTTCGTCCCTGCAGGAGTCAGAACCCCTTTGATCATATTACCATACTGGTAATGTCCTGTGCCATATAATACATAATTTCCCATGAAAGGGCCTGTGTTGGTTATCTCGTTCCCGGCAAAATTCTGATCATTGGAAGCCGGGTTGTTATTCATGATCAGCCCGTACCTCACTGCACGGTTGCGGAAAAATGTATTAAACGGTCCATTGATGCCGTGTGAGTTATCAATAACTATATTCTGACCGATATTGCCTTCAAAGAGATTGGCAAAAACAAAGTTGCCGTGAAGGACCATATCCCCCGCACTGTTCACCGGTAAGCTCCCTTCGTTCCAGTATGCATCAAGAGAATAATTATACGCGAACACATTTCCATTTGCTCCTGCCTGGAGGATCATTGAATGCCTGAGGTTCCTGAATATATTGTTTTCAACCAGTACTTCACCTGTTGAAAACTGAAGCAGGGCACCATATGCACGGCCGCCACCGCCATACCCGAAAGAGTGATGAAAGTAATTGCCTGTGATGAGAAGGTTACTGGATGTTGATACAGCAACGTGAGCAAAATTCGTCCGGTAGCTTTCCACCCCTTTGATCCAGCAGTTAACAGCAATATCAAAATTAAAATTGGAGGTTTGTCCTGCGGTAGAATCCAGGCGTTCTATTTTAAAGCACTCGAATCCTACATTGGTTTTAGGGAAGAGTTGTTTTACCCGTGCGTTTTCTGACAATAAGTAATCCCTTCGTAACGGGCTTGAAAGGAAAACGGAATCGTTGTTTATTCCTGTGACCTGCAGCACCTGTGCTACAGAATTTAATGCCCATGAGGAGGTAACCAGTGTATCATCATCCTGGAATAGTTTAATGAACATTCCGGAAGTATAACCGGCAGCGCCAGGCACAAGGAAGAATGTGTCATCTTTTACAGCATCCGCAAGAAGAGGAAATTCAGTTGCTGAAGACGTGCCGTTGACATTAAACAGGTTGGAATTGGTTCCGGAAAGATCAAATTTCATCTCTGTGGTGCCCGAAGAATCCCCGCGGATGATGATACCTGAAGGTACGCTCACAGATGAGTTGAAGAGATAAGTTCCGGCAGGAAAATAAATGACTGCAGGGTTGCCTCCTGCAGCGATAAAAGCATTCTGTAAAGGGAGATTATTAACTGTTACACCATCACCTTGTGCTCCGAAAGATGTGGCATTTATAAAAAGTGAAGGGTCATTTACACTATCCCTTAATCCTGCGAGGCTCCAGTCAACAGTCCGCGAAGCAGGTATGGTCTGGCTACAGACATTCATTGAATAGATCAAAAGACTAACTATTAAAGCGGAGAGTTTAAGGGATTTTGAGTAAAGTAGAGCCATGGATAAGTTTTATGTTTATCAGATATTGCCTCAATTCTTTCTAAATATTTATACCTAAAGATATGGAATAGGATTTATTAGTCAGTATAGATTGCCTTTGACATGTATACAATTGGAATATTATGTTTTTAATGGCACATGGATATAAGTATCTTTGAGAAAACCTGCAATGAGATATTTAATAGCCCTAAATCTGTTCCTAAGTTTCAGTGCAAGTGCGCAAAACTATGTTACGATACCGGATCCTGGTTTTGTGACTTTCCTTCAGAACAATTATCCCGGATGTCTGAACGGGAACCAGATGGATACAACCTGCTTGGCTATAACCAATGAAACTCAACTAATAATTTCTAGCGGAACAATTTTCAATATTAGCGGTATTGAGTATTTTGATAGCCTTACCTTCCTGTGGGTTTCAGGGGGGGTGAATACGATACCGGCATTACCTCGATCTCTGGACACTTTAATGTGTCAGTGGAATCAACTGTCAACCTTGCCAGACCTTCCGGGTACGTTAAAATATCTTTCTTGTGATAATAATACACTGACCTCATTGCCTGCATTGCCGAATAGCTTGCTACAATTATCTTGTGGCAATAATTTCCTAAGTAGCCTACCTCCGTTACCTGCTGCAAGTGTAGAGTTATATGTTGACAACAATCAGTTAACCTCTCTTCCTCCATTGCCGCCCAATTTGTCGTCATTAGGGTGTTCTTATAACCAACTTACAGTACTTCCTTTGTTACCATCTTCTCTTCAATATTTATCATGTAGTAATAATAATCTGACTTCTATTTCGTCTTTTCCAAACAACCTCGTTATTTTGTATTGTGACAGCAATCAAATTTCTTGTTTCCCATCATTTCCTTCCTCCATCGATGCAGGTATTCCACTAGGTATGACAGGCTTCTCAATTTCCGGCAATCCTTTCACCTGTTTGCCAAATTATTTAAATATAATGGAGCCATATCTTTATATATATCCTCTTTGTGAACAAGATTCAATCTCTAATCCTGGCAATTGCGATATTGCGAGTGCAATTTCCGGTTATACCTATGAAGATGTGAACACCAATTGTCTGAGAGAAAATAATGATTCTGCTCTTAGGAATATTCACCTTATGCGGTATGATGGAACAGGAACTCTTAGGAATCAGACATATTCCAGATACAATTCATTCTATACGTTTGCTTCCAATGATACAGGAGTATATCATATTGAGCTTGATATGGTCGGAATGCCATATACTTTTCAATGTGTATCACCGGCACAGGATTCAACCATAAACATAACAGCAATTAATCCGGCTCTCTCAAATGTGAATTTCGATCTCAAATGCAAGCCCGGTTTTGATATTGGTGTTCAGTCGGTGCTTCCTTCCGGAATGGTTTTTCCGGGAATGATACATATGTTAAGGATTTTAGCGGGTGACATGAGCCATTGGTTTAATTTGAACTGTTCTGCGGGAACAGGTGGCCAGGTGCAGATCAGTGTTTCAGGGCCCGTCACTTATCAAGGGGCGGCAAGCGGAGCTATGATGCCAATTGTAGCCGGTGGATCATTTTCTTATAATATAGCTGATTTCGGCAGCATCGATAATTCAACAGCTTTCGGATTAATGTTTAAAACTGATACATTGGCTCAATCCGGTGATTCGATATGTGTCAGTATTAATGTTACTCCTTTGAACGGGGATAATAATCCCGGTAACAACATCTATCACTTCTGCTATAGTGTACGAAACTCTTTAGATCCAAATATGATAGAAACCTATCCCGAAAAAGTACGCCCGGGTTATGATGATTATTTTACCTATACAATCCATTTTCAGAATTCAGGGACTGCACCAGCCCAACGGGTTGTATTAAAGGATATACTGGATACCAATCTTGTGGTGGAAACTTTCCAGGTGATCAATTATAGCCATGAGAATGTTGTTTCATTCAGGTCGTCAACACTGTCGTGGGTCCCTGGGGAAGAACTGATTGTCAGCTTTAATAATATTATGGTTCCTGATAGCGCAAGTGATCCTGAAGGATCAAAAGGTTTTATTCAGTATAGGATAAAGCCAAAGCAGGGATTACCAGCAGGCACAATAATACCAAATCGCGCCTCTATATATTTTGATTATAACACTGCTGTTGTAACAAATATTAGCATCAATGAATATGTTTTACCAACATCTCTTGAAAATTATCATAAGACTCCACCGGTAGTAAAAGTTTATCCGAATCCCGGGACAGGCGTGTTCAGCTTTGAGATTGGTGAAAGTTCAACGGTAGAGATATATGATATAAGTGGTAGGCTAGTACATTCTTCCGTATCTAAAGAAGACAGACGACTAGTGGATCTGACAGGAAAAGAAAAAGGCCTGTATATTTATAAGATCATTAATGAACTCAACGAAGTTCAGCAGGGAAAGATAATACTGCAGTGAAGTACATAAAAAACCTCCTGAATTCTCAGGAGGTTTTATCTTTTAAATAAATAGTGTCTAATCAAGCACCCTGAAATCCAGCACCACTTTGCTGCCGTTATCCTCAAAGGTGACATTATCAGCAAGGTTACGCATAAGGAAAACTCCCCGGCCGTTCGGCTTTTCAATATTTTCCGGGTTAGTAGGGTCAGGCAGGGCGTTGAAATTAAATCCAGGGCCTTCATCTTTCACACTGAAGGAAACCCTGTCAGGGTGCGACTTAAATGAAATATCAATGCTTTTATTGGGATTGGCTTTGTTGCCGTGATAGATCGCGTTGTTTACAGCTTCTGTAAGAGACACAAGGATGTTACCGTAATAATCTTCGCTAATGTTAAAAACATCGCATACATCTTCAATCATGCGTTCAACAAGGATTATGTTTTCGGCTTTAGAAGAAATGCGGATTTTTTGATTTTCTGCAAGTACCATATAATTAGTCTTCGAAATTGTTAAAGTATTGGTTGACTTTCGTTTTGTAATACGGGTTTAAAGACGGAGGAACAGTTTTGAGTAGTTCCGTTTCTTTCTGTTTCAACCTGTTATACTCTAAAAATTCCTCAGGGTTACTAAAAATTTCATTTTTTGCCTCGTTTGACTGTCTTTTTTCATCCATTTCACGTTCTTTCTCTGCTTTCTCTGATTCAAGGAGCCTTGTAAGAATCTCCTGCTGGCGCTTCATGGTTTCGTTGCTGAGCATCTTGTTCACCAGGTCAGTCTCAGTTTCTTCCATTTTTTCGGCCAGCTTTCCAAGATTTCCTCCGCCTTTACCGTCTTTATTCAGCTGATCTGCCATTTTACTCAGTTCCTTACGGATAGCTTCCTGCTGCGCTGCAAGTCTTGCCAGTTCCTGGCTCATTGTCCCGCCCATGCCTTGGCCGCCCTGCTTATTTCCCGGCTTGTTACCGTTCTTTTCCATGCCTTCCTTCAGCTTCTGGATCTGCTTGTTCAAAGCTTCCTGCATTTGCCTCATCGATGCCGCTGATGGCTTTGAACCTGTTCCTCCCGGCTTATTACAGCTGCCGCTGCCCGGTTTCCCGCTTTTCTTTTGTGCCTGTGCCTGCATCTGGCTTAATGCTTCATTGAGCATTAATGCAAGGTTGTTAATGGAGGTCATGGCAAACTGCTGGCGGCTCAGCGCTTCCTGTTTGTGATTCTTGCCATTAAAAGAAGGTGTCTGGGAATCCTGGATTTCCTCAACCGCCTTTTCCATATTCATATTTATTGCACTCGTTTCCCGCAGCACCGCCACCTTTATCTGGGGAACGCGTTTTGCAAGTGCCAGAAGGCTGTCTTCCACCATCTTGGAATCATCCTGCAGTTTCTTCTGTTTCTGGTTAAGTTTATAATATTGAGGGTCGTTCGTTTTTGCTTTCGACAGTTCATTCATTAAAGCTTCCTGTCCGAAAGAAAGCTGAACGATATTTTCAAGCAGGTCACGAAGTTTGTTAATGTCTTCTCCTTGTTGTTCCTGCTGTTCCTTTTCCTGCATTTGCTGCATCTGCTGGCTCATTTCCTGCATTTTCTGCGCAGCGTTCTTTTGCGATTTGGATGCGCTCTTTTTCTGATCCTTGCTCAGCTCCTCACTGCTCTTCTCCATCTCCTTCTTAATATCCTCCTGCTTCTGGTCAGTGTTCTCCATTTTCTTAGGATCTTCAAGCGCCTCGTTCTTTTTCTCAAGTTCTTTCATGTCCTTCTTAAGATCATCGAACTTCTTGTTCAAGGCATCCTGTTTGGCTTTCTGCTCTTTTGGATCTGCTTTCTTTTCTTCAGTTTGCTTTGCAAGCTCATCCTGCTTTTTTGCAAGCTCATTCAGTTTGTCGATATTTTCCTGCAGCTTCTGCTCAAATTCCATCTGCTTGAAAACCTCCAGGTTGCGGTCAAGTTCCTTCATCAGGTCCTTGTTGTCGAGCTTCATTTTCTCAAGAGCTTCCTGGACTTTATCCTTATCCATCTTTTCCAGTAATTTCTGGAGCTCATTGTATTTCTCCTTCATTTCTGGAGTCATCACTTTATCAAACAGCTCTTCAAGCTGACGCTGTTTTTCCAGCATCTCCTCGTCAGGTGCCTTGTATTCGTTTTGCTGCTGGTTATTCTGCGCGTTTTCATTTTTTATATTATCGACTTTCTTCTGAAGCTCCTTCTGCTTGTTAAGCAGGTCTTCCATCTTCTTTTTCTCTTCCCAACTCAGCTCTTTTTTCTCAGCAACTTTACGCTGCAGGTCAGCCAGGGCTTTCTGAACATCTTTTGCCTGTTTGATGCTTTCAGCAAGGTCATCCTTGATCTTATTGTTATTCTTTTCGGTGTTATCAGAAAGCTCATCCAGCGTAGGTGCCTTGAACACCATCTTTTGAGAACGGGACGATTTGCTTCCTGTAACCCCGTCATTGTCGAACACTTCGAAATAATATTCTATCTGGTCACCGGCATTTACACCAAGTTCACCAAGATTCCAGTAGTGAAAGAAGATATCCTGGGTACTTTGCGTATTAATTACAAGTGCTTTTGAATTGGTCGTCATCTTCCTGTGTTCATCATTTACCGCTGAATCATTGTTTACTATAAAACGATAATTAAAAGTAAGGCGGGTAAAACCGTGATCATCCTTAACCTGTCCACGGAAATGAAGTTTTTGGGTAGATACCGAATCTTTCTTTTCTTCCACATCGATCTGTGGATAAGCATCCGGAATAACATTGATGGAATAAGTTACAGAATCCTTGCTTTTCAGGAACTGATTAGCTGTGCTTACCGAGTAGTTCTTGTCGCGGAAAACTTTAGTGGAATAACTGAATGCATTTTCTGCATTCTGTTCAACAGCAAAAGAGGTGTCATTAAAGTTTAAGCGGAGCTGCCTGGTATTTTCAGTATTGAAATTCCAGCTGATCTTGGTGCCTGCAGGTACAATCAGGTCGCCTGTGTTTTTAAGCACTTCATCTTTTTTGTTAAGATATTTGGGATAATTAAGCGCAATATCAAAGTTCAGAAGGATCGGATTCGGCAAAGCGACAAGCTCATAATCACGTGAGGTAAATCCATCCGCAGTTAAACGGAAAGTGGTGCTCTTCTGAACATTTTTAAAAAGATAATTGAAGTTAATTATATTCTCTTTATTAAGCTTGAACTCGTTTCCATCAATCTCAACGTACACATTCTCCGGAATCTCTTCACCTTTCAGCTTGACTTTTAATTCGTAATCCTGCTGCGCTACGGTTTTAAGATCATTGTTCGTGATCACAAATTCAAAGGGCGCTTCCTTTTCAAAATGATCACTGTGTTTTACGAGACGTTTCGTGCCATCCGTAATAATACTTGGTGCTGCGAAAAGGATCACCATTATTAGTAGCAAAGGGATCAGTGCATACTTGAGATGCTTTTTGTTCTCGGAGAGATCCACCGCAGACGTAAAAGGAATAGGTTTGAGCTCTTTTGTTTTCTGGTCAATACTGGCGTTCAGCAGCTCATAGTTCGTATTCGATAATTCATATCCGGAAGATTGGTGCTGCAACTGGAGGACATTCAGTAATTTATCCTGTACATTCGGAAAATGCTGGCCGATAATGCCGGAAGCTTCTTCGTAGGAAATTACCTTGCCGTACCTGTATAGTTTCGTAAGCGGAATGACCATGTATTTTACCAGTATAAACAGACTGGAGACTATGAAGGCATAAAAAAGGGCGGTGCGGACTTTTGTGCTGAAATGTGCGTAATATTCAAGAGCTGTTACTGAAATGAAAAAGACAAGTACAAGGCCAATGGTATATATAAATCCACGGACAAGCTGGTTCTTGTAATATTTCCGGATAAATTCATCCAGCTTTTCTATAAGATTTTGGTAATTAGCGGTCATTGTTTTTTATAACGCGGATTTATTCATAAAGGTACATTATAAAGCCTATAAATACAATAGCATTTTCAAGCCGCGGCCAGTGGCATTACTTTTTTATAAAACAAAAAAAGGTTTAACTTTGCTTCAGTAGATGTCACGAAAAGTGATAATCCATAAAAACTAAAAAAACAAAATGATTACTAAAAAAGTAGAATCCGCAGTAAACCAGCAGATAGCGCTGGAAGCATCCTCTTCTCAATATTATCTTGCCATGGCATCGTGGGCAGAAACGCAGGGTCTCGAAGGTGTGGCAGCATTCCTTTATTCGCATTCGGATGAAGAAAGAATGCACATGTTAAAGCTTGTTAAATATGTGAACGAGCGCGGAGGCAAAGCCCTGATCCCTGCACTGAAAGCCCAGCCCCAAACTTTCAAATCGGTTCAGTTCGTTTTTGAAGAGGTGCTGAAACACGAAGAGCTGGTTTCTTCTGAGATCAACAACCTGGTTGAGATCTGCCTGAAAGAGAAGGATTATACCACACATAACTTCCTTCAATGGTATGTCTCTGAGCAGATCGAAGAAGAAGCCCTGTCACGCAGAGTGCTGGATAAGCTAAGATTCATCGGGAATGATAAGAGCGGCTTGTATTTTTTCGACCGTGACCTCGGTGGAATGTCGGGCGGTGAAGTGCCGATTGAAAAAGGGACGAATTAATGAAAAGGACAATTTTCTTTTTTCTTTTAATATTAACAAATGGGATCTGCATTTACGCAGATCCCATTTGTTTTTCCGATAGCACTGCAGTTGATAAGACGCGGATCATGGCTCATCTTCAATTCCTCGCCGGTTCAACTGAGCCAAGGTTTGACGGTAATCCGAAGCGTTTGAATGAATGTGCGGAATACATCAGGGGAGAATTCCTGAAACTGACAAGCGATGTTGAAGAACAGAAATATTTTGCCGGGTCAATAGAATATAAGAACGTGATCTGTTCTTTCGGTCCGCGCGAAGGTGAGCGTATTATCATTGGCGCGCATTACGATGTGTGTGAGCACCAGCCGGGAGCGGATGACAATGCGAGCGGGGTAGCCGGATTGCTTGAAGTGGCAAGGCTCCTGAAAAATGAAAATTCCCGCCTGAAATACAGGGTTGATCTGGTAGCATATACACTTGAAGAGCCCCCGAATTTCCGTACTGAGAGGATGGGAAGCGCAGTGCATGCAAAGATGCTGCATAGCAAAGGAATAAAAGTAAAAGCAATGATTTGCCTGGAAATGATCGGATACTTTTCAAATAAGCCGCATTCACAGGAGTATCCATTGGGGGTCATGAAATTAATTTATCCGACAAAAGCGAATTTCATAGCGGTGATTGGCAAGACAGGGCAGGGAAGGACCACACGCAGGATCAAAAGGCAAATGAAAAACCATTCTTCAGTCCGTACCATTTCGCTGAATGCACCCGCAGCAATTCCCGGTATAGATTTTTCCGATCATCTGAATTACTGGAAATACGGCTACGTAGCTGTGATGATCACTGATACATCCTTTTACCGGAATGCTAATTATCACGAAAAGTCAGATACGATCGATACGCTGGACCTCGATAAAATGTCGGAGGTAATACGCGGTGTATTCGCAGCGGTTATGGGTTTGCAGCAATAGCTTCACCGATAAGTTTTCCTTCAATGAGGAAACCATCGTGACCATATGGAGAATCAATCTCAATATAAGTTGAGTGCGGAATGTGCTGCGCCAAGAATTTTTGTTCTGTGACCGGGCAAAGCTGATCGCTGGAGATCCCGATTATAATGGTTTTGGTTTTAATGCTTTTCAAAACATCTTCCATTGTGCCCCTGCCCCTTGCTATATTATGTGAATCCATTGCTTTTCCGAGGATCCAATAGCTGAACGCGTTGAAGCGTTTTACAAGTTTTTCTCCCTGGTAATTGATGTAGGAGCTTGCCTTAAAATTATCAAGCTTATGTTCTTCATCAGTTTGTGTTTTAATGAAAGAGCCATAATTCCTGTATGTCAGCATCCCGATAGCGCGCGCAGCTTTTAGCCCTTTCGCCCCTGTATCAGCTCGCATTCCGTCCCATGTCACGTCAGCTTCAATTGCCAGGCGTTGTGCAGTGTGTATGGCAATTCCCCATGCCGATTCCCGGGGGCTGGTGGCTACAAGCACCATTTTGTCAAATATTCCCGGTTCCTCTAACACCCATTCCAGCACCTGGTAACCGCCCATGGAGCCCCCGACAATCGTATTGATCTTTTCTATGTTCAGCTGCCTGCGAAGGATAATATGTGCATTTACCATATCGCGGATAGTTACCTGCGGAAAAGTGCTGAAGAAAGGCTTTTGTGTTTCGCTGTTAATTGAAAGCGGGCCGCTTGATCCATAGCAGGAGCCTATAATATTTGCACAAACAATAAAGTGTATTGAAGGATCGTATGTCTTTCCTTCTCCTACGAGCGTATCCCACCAATCCGCCACATCACTGTTTGCGGTAAGTGCATGACAAATCCAGATCACATTGTCCTTTCTGCTATTCAATGAACCATATGTACGATACGCAATTTCAACAGCAGGAAGGGTTTTGCCGTTCTCCAGCGGCAAGGGCTGCTGGTATGTGAAAAGATGTCTGCTCATGCTTGGGGCAAAACTAATCAAAATTTACAATTTTAATTACCTTTGGATAGCACAGGAAATTTATAAATGGATCATTTCGAGTGGAATGCAGCGGAGAGATTTTAAAATAGTTAAGAACATTTTCACTCTTTGAGCAAAAGTGATATAGAACAGAATTATGCGTATAGAATTTAAAAGACTTGATGATGCCTTCCACTTTGAAGCAAAGAGTGAAACAGGTAATGTTGCACTGATGGATGCCAGTGAGGATATTGGCGGCCATAACAAAGGTGTTCGTCCTATGCAGATGCTGATTATGGGCCTTGGCGGATGCAGTGCAATCGACATTGTGCTGATATTGAAAAAGCAAAAGCAGGTAATTGAAAATTTCGAAATCAGCATAGATGCGGAAAGGGAAAAGGGGAAAGAGCCTGCTCTTTGGGAGAAAGTGGAAATACATTTTAAATTGAAAGGCAAGATAGATAAGGCAAAGGCAGAAAGGGCCGTACAGCTTTCAATGGATAAATATTGTTCTGTTTCTAAAACCCTTGAGATCGCAGGAGCAAAGATCAGTTATAAAGTCAGTGTTAACGAAATTTAGTTCTCCGCTCCCGTAATGGGAAAGAGTAAGGCGAGGTTATGAAAAAATTTGAAACAAACGCGATCCGCATTCAATCTGAAAGAAGCCAGCACAGGGAGCACTCCGTTCCAATGTATCTGACATCCAGTTTTACATTTGAAGATGCGGAACAGATGCGGGCAATGTTTGCCGATGAAACGGAAGGGAACATTTACAGCCGGTTCAGCAATCCGAACAGTTCCGAACTTATCCAGAAGATGTGTGCCCTGGAAGGGGCGGAAGACGGGTATGCCACCGCCTCCGGCATGGCAGCTGTGTTCGCAGGCTTTATGGCACTTCTGAAAAGTGGTGATCACATCATATCAGGAGCATCAATATTCGGTTCAACACATACCATGCTGAACAAGTTTCTTCCGCGATGGGGAATCACATGTACATATGCAGATGTAAACAAACCGGAAACATGGGAAAAGCTCATTCAGGAAAATACACGGATGATCTTTGCAGAAACGCCTTCAAATCCGGGACTTGATATAATTGACCTGCGATGGCTGGGAAATCTTGCGAACAAGCATAACCTGGTCCTGAATATTGATAATTGCTTTGCAACACCTTTCATTCAGCGCCCGATAGAATTCGGGGCCCACCTGGTTACGCATTCGGGAACGAAATATCTTGACGGCCAAGGCCGTGTATTGGGGGGGATCATATTAGGGAAGAAGGAATTAATAAAGGAGATCTATGCTTTTTGCCGCTGCACCGGCCCTGCGTTGTCGCCCTTTAATGCATGGACACTTTCCAAAAGCCTGGAAACGCTTGCAATACGAATGGAGCGGCATTCCCTTAATGCACTTCAATTAGCAGGTATGCTCGAGGAACACCCCGAAATTTTACAGGTCCGGTATCCGTTTTTACCATCGCATCCGCAGTTTGAAATTGCGAAGCGTCAAATGAGCATGGGCGGAGGTATTGTTTCTTTTGAAATTAAGGGCGGGATTGAGCGGGGAAGGAGATTTCTCGATGCTTTGAAAATGTGTTCCTTAACAGCAAACCTGGGCGATACACGGACAATCGCCACTCATCCTGCATCTACCACGCATGCCAAACTGAGTGAAGAGGAACGGAATGCGGTAGGGATTACACCAGGGCTTGTCAGGATCTCCGCAGGTCTTGAAAATATCATTGATATAGTCTCAGACATAGAGCAGGCGCTGGAAATGTCCAGGTAAAACCGTTTTATTGGCATTCAGATTTTCTCAATCACAGCCTGATCCCAATGAACAAGACATCATCAACCTGTTCATAGCCTTCTTTCCAGCGGTTGAAATACCTGTCAACAATCATTTCCTGTTTATCAAATGGCAGGGTCCTGATTTGTTCCAGCATAAGCTTCATGTTCGCAGCCTTGATCTTCTTCCCTTTTTCTCCTCCGAACTGATCCGGGTATCCATCTGTGAACATGTAGATAATATCACCTTTTGAAAGCTGTATGTCTACCGTCTCATATTGCTGGTCCTCGCTGTTCTCTTTTTTCAAAAGCTGCAAGCCTTCGGCCGTTGAAACAAACACCGAACGCTTGGTGGAACAGATCCTCACAAAATGTGTCTTGATATCTATTTCGCAGATCACAAGATCAACACTATCCTGTGTCTGGTCATTTTCTCCGTCATTTTGTTTCAGGAGTGCCCTGATCTCATCGTCAAGGGCTGCTAGTGCAAATGCCGGTGAAGTAACACCTTTCCGTGAGGTGATGTCTTTAAGCAGCGTACTTCCGATCATGCTCATAAATGCTCCCGGAACCCCATGTCCTGTGGCATCAGCGCACGCAACGATTACTTTATTTCCATAGCGCTCATACCAGTAAAAATCACCGCTGACAATATCCCGCGGCTGGAAAAAGATAAATGAATCCGGGAAAATGGTATTAAGCTTTTTAACTTCGGGAAGCAGTGCATCCTGGATCCGTTTAGCATACCGGATACTGTCTGTGATATCTTTATTCTTCCGTTCTATCTCTTCTTTCTGAGAGATGACTTCGCGTGTTTTTTCATTGAGGGCTTTTTGAAGCTGTACCTGGAACTGCCGGTGATTCCGTTCACGGATCTTAATGTAAAAGTAAATGATGTAAAATATGGACGCGATCACAAAAACCACGAACCACCATTTTTTCCAGAATGGCTTTTCAATAATTATTTTAAGGCTAAGCGGGGTGTTATTACCTACCCCGTCATTATTAAATGCTTTTAGCAGAAAAGTGTATTCACCATCCGTAAGCTTTCCATATTGGGCAAAAGAAACCTTGGTGCGCTCTGACCAGTCCGGATCGAAACCTTCCAGCTTATATTGATACAGGATGTTGGAGTTGGCCTTGAAGCTGATGCCAATAAAGTCGAGACGAAGTTTGTAATTATCGTAAGGCAGGACGATCTCCCTGGCATAAGCGATCTCCTTGTCATTGATCCTGACGGAAGAGAAGTTTACAATAGGCGGAATGGTGTTCTTTTTATCTTTATGCGGATCAAACCGTATGTAGCCGTCTGTTGTACCAAACCATGCATTGCCGTCTGCATCCCTGAAAAATGCATTGTAATTGCAATCTCCGTTAACCCCTTCACCTTTATTGAAGGTCTCTATGATGTTTTTTTGAGTCTTAAACCTGCTCAGGGCCGCGCGGTGGCCTATCCAGATATTCCCTGAGCCGTCATTAGTAAGGCCATAGCAATAATTGGAGGCGAGTCCGTCATCAGCGGAGTAACTTGTTATATTGGCATTTACTTTAAAAAGCCCATTCCCAAAGGTGCTGAGCCAGGTGTTGTTTTCCTTGTCCCGGATAATCCCGGTGATGGTAAGAAGATCTGTGCCATCATATACCTTCCTGTTGCTTACTTTATCGGTATTGATATCAATACTGCTGAGGAAATTACTGTGTGTACCTGCCAATAATGTTTGTTTCCCGTCATGATAGATAAAATTGATGTTATTGTGAGGCAACCCGGTTTCCGTAGTAAAATGTACGGTTATCTTACGTTCACGGTCCATCTTGAATATACCGTTCTTTGTGGCGATCCAAAGCGTGTTTTTATGGCCGGTTATTACATTGATCGAATTACACAGCTCATCATCGCTGAGAAAGAGTTTTTTAAAGGAAGCTGACTTAACATCCATCATAAAAACCCCGCTCTTTTCGGTGCCGGCAATTAGTGAATTGCTATCCGGCTGGTAGATAGCGGTGACGCGGTCATTTACAAATCCGTTAAGGGAATTATATAAGATTTTTTTATTGTCCCCCAAGAGATCAACTTTAACAAGCCCTTTGTCAGTTCCGAGCCAGCGGACATTACTTCCCACGTTTAGAGAAGTGATGTTGTTTGAGAATTTAGTTTCGGTTTCCCGGAAAAAGGTAAAGTAATTATCAGTGATGTGCACAAGGCCTGAACCATAGGTCCCTATCCAGATATTCCCCTCATGGTCAGAATAGATGCTTTTAATATCATTGCTGCCAAGTCCGTTGTCTTCATCCAGGTGCAGGAACTCATTGTATTTTAACATGCCGGCCGTAAGCACCAGTTTATATAGCCCCGAGCCGAAGGTGCCTATCCAGAGGTTGGACTGATCGTCTTCATGAATCACCTGGATGTTTTTCAGTTCGACCTTAAGGTCCGGTTCTAGTGAAAAGACCTTAAAAGTTTTGCCTGTAGTGGGAGTAAGCATAAACAAACCCTGGTCCTGGGTCCCTATCCAGAAACTGGTCGTGTTCTTTTTTCTCAGGATACAGCTGATCCGGGTTTCAGGAATTCCCGTGATTGTTCCTGCAAATTTTGGCTTTTGATCAGTGCCAAGCATTTCAAAAAGTTTAAGGCCGCTGGCTGTTCCTGCGAGGAGAAGGTCATTCCGCACAAAGGCGAGGGAATAGATATGTTCATTGTCGAATTCAATTTTAAAAACAGAAACCTCAAATATTTTACTGATCCTGAAGATGCCGTCATTTTGAGTGGCGCACCAGATGTTGCCCTTTTCATCACCGGTAATGGCAGTTACAGGACTTTTGGCAAAACCGGAAGTGTTGATGGATTTAAAGTTCTTTCCGTCATAGAATGTAATGCTTCCCTGGTTAAAGCCCAGCCAGAGATTTCTGTTCTGATCTTTATAGCTCGCAGTTACGAAGTTCTCCGCAATGCCGTCCTTGGTATAGAAAGAGCGGAAACTGAGGCCGTCAAACTTACAGAGGCCTTCTCCCGTGCCTATCCACAGGTATCCGTTCTTATCCTGGTTGATCGTATAGATATACGGTTGTGATATCCCGTTATCGATTCCATAGGACCTGAACTGGTAAGCTTGAGAGAAGACGTTGAAAGAGAAAAGCAGTACCGATGACAGGACTATATATACTCTAAATGCTGTTTTCAAACCAGGATATTAATAAGTCGTTGTTTTCTTTTTTTTGTCAAACTGCACTTTGTAATTGCTGTTAGGACTTCCGCCTATCGGCATTGTATAGATAGGAAGCATATCGCCATATTGATTACTTACAAACAGCGTTACATTGTTATTGCGGATCAAGTTTGTTTTACTCTTTATGAATTGAACATCAAGTGTCGTCTTCTTTTCTTCTGCTGCTATCTTGTGGATGCTTGATGCCCATACATTGTCACCCGATGCCTTGCTTGTTTCCTGTTTTTTCGCAATAGAGATGATATTAACATTGCCGTCATTATCAAAATCAAAATTGGAGATCTTGACTGATATTACATTTTCCTCCACAAATGGATAAAGATGCGCTGTATTATCCTGCTTATCCGAAAGACGGAAAGTGTACTCGAAAGTAAAGGCATTCCCGCCTTCTACAGCTTTGTTTTCCATTGGTGATTCACTTAGAAAGTAGCTGTAAAGGTTTCCGTCATCTCCGCTTATACCTTCAGCAATAATCTTAAAGATACAGCCTCCGTATTCATTCACAAATTCGCCTTCCTTGGGATTAAAAGGCCCGAAGGTGTACCAGTCACCGTCATAGATCTCATTGCTGCCAAAAGTTTTTGTGTAAAGCAGGTTCCCGCTTTTGTAATTTCCTTTAGGTTGGTTTTCACGAACGTCTTTTGTTGTAAAGCAGGTTTTGCCCCCATATACGCTGAACTGTGTTTTTGTATTGAATTCACCTTTCTTTTCATCCAGTTTTCCGCCTGTTTCGGGATCAAAGATGCGGATATAGACTGGCTTCGTCTGGAATTTGGGGACCACGAAGAACCAGGTCTGTGAAAAGTCATCATCCCCCCATGACTTTACACCATCTTTTGCAAAGGTAACCAGGTAGGGAATGTTCTCTTCAGGTGCAGGGACCTGTTGGGCAAAGGAAATCTTTAACAGGAGCAGTAAAAAGATCACAGCAAGGTGCTTCATATAAAAAGTGATATTCGGAAATTATCCATCAGCAAGATAGGGTTTCTTATTGCTAATTCAGCTTTCCAATTTTTTTCAAAAGATCTTCAGTTTCGGAATAGGAGCTTCCGTCCTTCTTGGCAGCTTCAATTGCTTCTTCGGCAATCTTCCTGGCTTCTGCCTTCCGGCCCAGTTTATAGAGCAGGGATGCATAAGTATCTAGGTTCGCATACATGTTCTTTAGCTCTACAGAATGTTTTGCCCAGCCCGAAGCTTTTTCCAGTACGGTCTTATCGTCAACATTTTCATATATGTTCCAGGCAAGGGCATTCAGCTGCATCGCATCATCTTTCGCATACTTTTCAGCATAAGTGATTGCAGATACAGAATACTCCTTCCACTCGTTATGTTTTAAATAATATTGAAGATCGGCTTCAAGCAATATGCGTTCTGAATTATTTATGCCCGAAGCTTTAACTTTCTCCCTGAGGGTTTTATAAACCGCTTCATCTTTTTTACGGATAGCCGTGGACAGCCCGGAGGAATAGATATGACTGATCTTACTCAATACCGAATCATCCGTGTATAATTGCGAGAACTTTTCCCTGTTAGCTTCAAGATATGTAAACTCCTTCGAGGAATAATCTTCTAAATAACTGTAAATTATATTCCAGTTTTCACGCGAAGCCAGGTCACTTTCTTTTTGTGTTGAAAAATATGCGGCAAGCTCATGTTTATAATCCTGGCAGGCGCTTTGAAGCTGGCCGAAATAGCTTCCTGCAAAGCCACCTTCATATTTTCCACTGTCGAATTTTTTGCGGAATGTGGCCAGCTGCTGCTCCGGATCGAGTGCTGACCTCCCAGTATTGACAAAGGCCTGTGCCGGAGCCGAGCCGCATTTCCGGTGAATGACCTCACCGTCACCATTCAGGTAAAGCATTGTTGGATACGCCCGGATACCGTATTTTCTTGCAAGTTTCAGTCCTTCACCTTTCTCCATGTCCATTTCAACATTTACAAAATGCTGATTATAGAAATCGGCTACGGTATCATTCGTAAATACATTTTTCGACATCCATTTGCAGGGCCCGCACCACGTTGTAAAACAATCAAGATAAATAAGTTTGTTTTCTTTTTTGGCTTTTTCAAGCACATTTTCCCACTTGTCGTGTTCAAAGCTGATCGCCCGGTTTTGAGCATCCAGGCTGCATGCCGCGTTTCCGAGAGTTAGAACTGCAAATACACTGAGTATTCTTTTCATGTCTTTTTTATTTACTTAATTCGGTATCCACACTGAAATTTCCGGGATGTTTGGCTTTAATGTCCTTATAAAATTCCATGATGATTTTCATGTCAGCTTTAAAATCCCCGCTTGGATAAATGATTTTATCTATTCCGCATTCGCGTTTTTCGTAATCCATAAATCCGAGGGCAATAGGTACATTCGCTTTAACAGCTACATGATAAAACCCTGTACGCCATTTTTCCATCCTTGACCGTGTGCCTTCGGGGGTGATTACCAGTCTCAGTCTTTCGTGTTTTTTGAACAGCTCGGCCATTGCATCAACCGTGCCTTTTTTTTCCCCAAGTAAATTCTTTGCATTCCTGTCGATTGGCAATGCCCCGGAATTAAGCATTAATCTCTTAAAGGGGAAGCGGATCCATTCTTTTTTAATTGCAAAACGCGGCTGAAGGTTCATGTGCTTGATCGCACCCATCCCGAACACAAATTCCCAGTTGCTCGTATGCGGTGCCACCACCACAACACACTGCTTAATTTCATCCGGAAGGTAGTGTGTAATCTTCCAGCCAAATAAATTAAAAATCACTTTAAACATTACATATTTTAATAATTACGAATATATGGTTTTGACCGAACTAAAACCAGCTCTTACACACTTTTTTCACCCTCCTGGCGTTCTAAATAAGAGACAGGAAAATCACAAAAACTAAAAAAATGTTAAAACAACTATCAGCTTCCATAAAGCGTTGTGCATTTCTGAGTATACTTGCCTGCAGCACTGCAGCCGCTGTATATGCTCAGCCAGCGCTTACCAGGGGCCCATATCTTCAGAACGGTTCATCATCGTCCATTACCATACATTGGCGTACAGATGTGCCCACCAATTCCAAAGTGATGTACGGAACCAACGCAGGCGCTTTGAGTTCAACAGAAAATAATTCTGCCCTGGTTACTGAACATATCATAAAGATTTCGGGATTAAGCCCCTATACCAAATATTATTATTCTATCGGTTCCAGTTCCGTACAATTACAATCCGGCCCGCAGAACTATTTCCTGACAGCGCCTTCCAACGGGCAGACAGGTAAATATACTTTCTGGATAAATGGTGATTGCGGTAAGAATTCAACCATCCAGAAAAATGTAAGGGATGCATATCTTTCTTATATGGGAAATAATGTGACCAATGGATGGCTTCTTCTGGGGGATAACGCTTATATGTCAGGAACAGACGCGGAATATACATCCAATTTTTTTAATGTTTACCAGTCAACTATCCTGAAGAATGCCACCATGTGGCCGACTCCGGGTAATCATGATTATGCGAATTCATATGATCGTCAGAACGATCATAATGTACCGTATTTTTCAATGTTCGATCTTCCGAAGAATGGTGAAGCGGGAGGGGTAGCCTCCAATTCAGAAGCATATTATTCATACAATTACGGCAATATCCACTTTTTATCGCTTGATTCATATGGCCGTGAAAACAACTCCACGAGGCTATATGACAGTACCGGTGCGCAGGTACAATGGATCAAGCAGGATCTTGCTGCAAACACTAAGAAATGGGTAGTTGCATATTTCCATCATCCCCCATATACAATGGGAACACATAATTCGGATACAGAAACAGAGCTGGTGAGGATCAGGACCAACTTTATTAAGATCCTTGAGCGGATGGGTGTCGATCTGATTATTTGCGGACACAGCCATACTTATGAAAGAAGCAAGCTGATGAAGGGTTATTACGGGAGTGAAACATCTTTTACCTCTTCCTATAATGTCAGCCAGTCGAGCGGAAAATATGACGGCTCTTCAAATTCATGTACATATTTAAAAGATTCCATTAACAGAACAGGGGCGGTTTACATTGTAGCTGGTTCTTCCGGGTATGTGGGGTCACCACAGGCAAGTTACCCGCATAATGCCATGCATTATTCAAATACAACCGATGGCGGATCGATGATCCTTGAGGTAGAGGGGAACCGCCTGGATGCAAAATGGCTGTGTGCTGATGGTGTGATAAGAGATAAGTTCACCATTATAAAAGATGCCAACAAGGTGAGGAATATAAATATCAACCAGGGTGCTGCAGTAACACTCAGCGCTTCATGGATTGGGCAATATGACTGGAAGAATTCATCAGCTTCTTCAAGAAGTGTGACATTTACTCCTGTGAGAGATACTGTGTGTATTGTCAACGACCAGTACCAGTGTGTTGCAGATACGTTTAACATTACTGTGAACGCTTCTGCAGCTGCAGGAATAAACATGACCAATGTGAATCAGTCAGCTAAATGTGCGGGGACTCAGTTTACAGTACCTTACACAGTCAGTGGCAGTTTTACTTCCGGTAACCAGTTTAAGTTGCAGCTGAGTGATGCGAATGGAAGTTTTTCATCCGCGCAAAGCATAGGAACACTTAATTCCACTGGCTCCGGTACAATAACGGGAACGATCCCTGCGGGCGTTTCGGGAAGTAATTATAAAGTCCGGATAGTTTCCACGGCCCCCGTTAAGAACAGCCAGTCATCCGGTGCATTCCGGGTTGACGCTGTGATCCCTGCCGTGACACTTACATCATCAGATGCCGATAATTCCATCTGTGCAGGTACTGCTGTAACTTTTACGGCCGGTGGCGCACTAACATATGAGTTTTTCCGTGAGAATATTTCCCAGGGACCGGCAGGCAGTGTAAACACATTTACATCGGGGAATCTTTCCAACGGTGATGACATAATGGTAAAAGGCTTCAATGCCTGCGGATCAAAAGCAGTCACCAGGACAATGAGTGTTCATGCTATACCGAATGCATCTTTCAGCGGGTTGAATGCGAATTATCTTGCCGGGGATGAACCGGTAACGCTTACAGGAACTCCGGCAGGCGGTGTGTTTTCAGGGCAGGGGATTGCAGGTAACAGCTTTGACCCTGGAACGGCAGGAGCGGGCGGACCTTATACAATCACGTATTCATATACGAATTCACAGGGTTGTACCGATGCAGCAACATCCAGTGTTTCTGTTTTCCTTTCCACCGCAGTAGAATCCATTGAAAATGCTGAAGAAGAAGAAGTGTTTGCCATTTACCCGAACCCTACACCAGATGCCGCCAAACTGGTGATGTCCGTTAATGAGCCGGCCTCAGTTGAGGTGAAGCTGGTGGATGTTGCGGGAAGGGTGTACCCGGTTTTTAATGCCCAGAATGTAAGTGCAGGAACCCATACTTTCCCGATAGATAAATGGGACCTTGGCTTAACAGCGGGAATGTATTTTGTAAGGATAAATATAGGGAAGCAGCAAAAAGTGCTCCGGCTGACCATACAGTAAACTATATTTAAAGGATGAAAAAGATCCTGGCCCTTATTTTAGTATTTTCCGGCATTTGCCTTATGCAGCTTTCTTCCATGAAACCGGAACCGCAGGTTCCGGTTTCTGAGGAAGTGAGGTTATATATCCTGAAAGAATTGCATGTACTCCGGGCAGGAGTTTCGGCAGGCTTAAAGAATAAGACTGCTGCGGAACTGAAAAGCGATTACCTGGAACAGAGGCGCAGTTATAAGCACATAGAATTTTTTATAGAGTATTATTCCCCGAGAGAAGCAAAACTTTTTATTAATGGGCCCCTCGTGCCGAAGCATGACGAAGAAAATGGTTTAATGATGAGTCCCCGGGGGTTCCAGGTAGTTGAAGAGATCCTTTACGGGGGTGAAGAAATAAATAGTGAGAAGCTTCAGAAGGAATACACACTTTTAAACGAGCAATTCGGACAGCTTTACTCATATTACACCACGGCTGAGTTCAACGATGGGATGCTCCTGGAGATGATGCAGCTTGAGATCTACCGAATCGCTTCCCTCAGCCTGAATGGCTATGATGCAACTATTTCCGGCCATGGAATCAGGGAGAGCGAATATTGCCTGGAAGGTATCGAGCAAGCGATAAAGCCCTACATCCGTTATAAAAAAGATCCCGTTTATAATGAGCTGAATAAAAAGATACGGCTTGCAAAGGATGCACTCTCAAAAAATACTGATTTTAACTCCTGCAACAGGCTCCAGATCATCACTGATTACCTGGATCCTTTAAATGCCGCTTTTGTAAAGTTCCACAATGCCTGTGAATTGCCCTGGCGAAACAGCAAACAGGCGATCATCATTAATAACCCGGCTTTCTTCAGCCTGCAGAATTTCAATCTCAGGTTCTTTTCCATCTATTATGATGATACGTTTAATCTTGCCAGGCAGGCAAAGCTGGGTGAACAATTGTTCAATGACCCCTTGCTTTCAGGCGACCATAAGCGTTCCTGCGCGAGCTGCCACGCTCCCGGTAATTACTTTATCGATGGCCTTAAAGTTAATTCAAGCCTTGACGGGAAATCTTCATTGAAAAGGAACACCCCCTCACTTTATAATGTTGCATTCCAAAAAGCTTTTTTTTATGATGGCAGGGCATATCAGCTCGAGCAGCAGATCTCTGATGTTATCGTTAATGAGAAAGAGCTGCATGGGAACCTCGACACAATAATCATGAACCTGAAAAATGATAAAAAATATCGTTCTCTTTTTGCTGAAGCCTTTAAAAACACCCGTGATTCAGGGATAACCGGATATGCAGTTCAGAAGGCAATTACGGAATACGAAAAAACACTGATATCCTTTGACTCGCGGTTCGACCGGTATTTGAGGGGAAACAACCAAGCGCTTAACGAACGGGAAAAGAATGGGTATAATATTTTTGCCGGCAAGGCATTATGCGGGAGCTGCCATTTCTTTCCATTGTTCAATGGCACGGTACCGCCTTTTTACATGGATTCCGAATTTGAAGTGCTTGGTGTCCCTGGAACACCAGAAAATAAAACCCTGGATAATGACCCGGGAAGAGTGAAAGTCACCGGGTTCCCCGAACATCAGCACTCCTTTAAGACCCCGACTGTCAGAAATTCAGAGCATACAGCTCCGTATATGCACAATGGTGTTTATAACACCCTCGAGGAGGTGATTGAGTTCTATCACAAAGGGGGCGGTGCAGGATTAGGGTTTGAAGTTCCCAATCAAACGCTTCCTTTTGATTCGCTGTTGCTTGATGCGAGGGAAAAAGAAGATCTTGTATTATTTCTGAAGTCCTTATCCGATGTGGAAAAGGATAGTCCGAATAGCGGGGGAAAGTGAAAAATTAGGCGTATCTTCGTGTAAATAATATAATCAGAACAATTTTGAAATTCAGTGAATTTAACTTCGAACCGAGCCTGCAGGAAGGCCTCGATTCAATGGGCTTTGAAAGCCCCACCCCGATACAGGAACAAGCTATCCCTATCATTTTAAAAAACAAGGATCTCATTGCAGTTGCCCAGACCGGCACCGGGAAAACAGCCGCATTCGTGCTGCCTATTCTCAACAAACTTGCAAAAGAAGATACTGCTACAACCAATACGCTGATCATCGTTCCTACACGTGAACTTGCTTTGCAGATCGACCAGGCTATACAGGGCTTCTCGTATTTTACTTCTGTCAGCTCTATCGCCATCTATGGCGGAAGTGATGGCAGTGTTTTTGAAACCGAAAAGCGCGCGCTTACCCAGGGGGCTAACGTGATCATCGCCACTCCCGGCCGTTTTATGGCACACCTTAACATGGGTTATGTAAAACTCGATGACGTAAAACACCTGATCCTTGATGAAGCAGACCGTATGCTTGACATGGGATTTGTGGATGACATCCTCAAGATTACCACTTATCTTCCTAAAACAAGGCAAACGCTGATGTTCTCTGCAACAATGCCGCCTAAAATCAGGACACTTGCCACCAAGCTTTTACATGAGCCGGAACAGATCAGCATAGCGATTTCCAAGCCCGCTGCAGGAGTTATGCAGGGAGCGTACCTTACGTACGATGCCCAGAAGAACAGGCTGATTGAGTCGATTCTTAAGGATAAGGAAAAAGAGCTTAGCTCGGTGATCATATTTTCCTCAACAAAACAAAAGGTGAAGGAGCTTGACCGTGATCTGCGGAAGGCCGGATTGAAAGCGAAAGCTATCCATTCCGACCTTGAACAGAATGAACGCGAAGAAGTACTGCGGAATTTCAGGAGCAAGCAGACGCAGATTCTTGTAGCAACAGACATCCTCGCAAGAGGCATTGATATTGAAGACATAAACCTGGTCATCAACTACGATGTGCCGGGTGATGCGGAAGATTATATCCACCGTATCGGCCGTACCGCAAGGGCCTCATCCACAGGTATCGCCCTGACGTTTATCAACGAATACGATCAGCAAAAGTTCTTCCAGATTGAAACACTCATAGGTGCAGAGGTAAAGAAGCTTCCGTTGCCGGAGCATCTTGGGCAAGGCCCAGCATATACACCGGAGGTGAAACTGAAACGGCCATTTGCGGGTGGCGGAAAGAAAAAGCCATTCAGAAGAAATCCAAAGCCGCAGGGCAGCAGATCTAAATAAAAAAACGCCAGCAATTTGCTGGCGTTCTTTTTATATTAAAGACTGTGTATGGAATCCTGGTCCATAGGGATCGGTTCAGCCTTATAAAAACTCATCACACGCTGGGCCTCTTCCTGGTCCAGTAGTTTAGGCTGAGCTGCTTTTAATGCCTCTTCTGCCGGCATCATAGAACGATTCAGTATCAACGAAAATATTTCTTTCCTTGTGTTAAGATCAGGCTGAGGTTGTTTTGTATTTAAATAACTTTCATACGCATTGGCCATATTCACCCATACACCAAGTTCAGTTTTAACATCAGGATCGTGTTTGAAATTCTCAATCAACTCCTTAATACTTACAGGGTAAACTTCCTTAAAGGTGGAATGGATTCTTTTGATTTCAGCTATCTGATCCGCAGATAGGGAATCCCCTGTTGCCGATGTCTGCGAAGGGGGAGCTTCTTTTTTCTCAGAAGAGCATGATAAAAAGACTGAGGTAAATAAAATGAAGATATATTTCATGAGTTCAGATTGCATCAGAGTTTGATAATTACTTAACCTTTTCCATCTTCGGATACATTTTTTCCCTTAAAGCTTTAACACCTTCATCCTTGATGTAGTCATCATACGTCATCCGTTTATCAATTACCCCGTTTGGTGTTAATTCAATGATCCTGTTCGCAACTGTCTGCATAAATTCATGATCATGCGATGTGAACAGCGCAACATGTTTCCAGTCTTTCAGGGCATTGTTGAAGGCAGTGATGGACTCGAGGTCCAGGTGGTTCGTTGGTTCATCAAGAATGAGGCAATTCGCATTTGTGAGCATCATGCGGGACACCATGCAGCGGACTTTTTCTCCCCCGGAAAGCACATTCGATTTTTTAAATGTTTCTTCACCGGTGAAAAGCATTCTGCCAAGAAAACCGCGGACAAATGTTTCATCCTTGTCTTTTGAATATTCCCGCAGCCAGTCAATTAGATTGTAATCAGCCGTGAAATATTTTGCGTTCTCATTTGGAAGATAAGATCTCGTGATAGTAGTTCCCCATATGAATGAACCACTGTCAGCTGCGGCTTCTTCGTTTATAATATCAAAGAATGAGCTTATGGCAATATGCTCTTTTGAAAGGAATGCGATCTTGTCGCCTTTGTTGATCGTGAAAGTAATATCCTTAAAGTAAGTGGTGCCGTCCGGCCCTTTTTTACTGAGGTTCTCCACGTTTAGGATCTGGTCACCGCAATCCCGTTCCGCTTTAAAGATGATTCCGGGATATTTTCTTGTACTGGGTTTAATATCTTCAATAACAAGCTTCTCAAGCAATTTTTTCCTGCTTGTTGCCTGTTTTGATTTGGAGGCATTCGCGCTGAAACGCTCCACGAAATCCTGGAGCTCTTTGCGTTTGTCCTCCATTTTTTTATTCTGGTCGGAGCGCTGGCGCAGTGCCAGCTGGCTTGACTCATACCAGAAAGTATAATTCCCGGTGAAAAGCTGGATCTTGTTAAAGTCGATATCCGCAATATGTGTACAAACCGAATCCAGGAAGTGACGGTCATGGGAAACAACGATCACGGTATTCTGAAAATCCGCAAGGAAGTTCTCAAGCCATGCGATTGTATCAACATCAAGGTCATTGGTAGGCTCATCAAGCAGAAGAATGTCAGGGTTCCCGAAAAGCGCCTGGGCAAGGAGCACACGCACTTTTTCCTTTCCGCTCAGATCACTCATCAATGTATTATGGTACTGTTCTTTTACTCCAAGATCGCTTAAGAGGTTCGCAGCATCGCTTTCAGCGTTCCAGCCTTCCATTTCCGCAAAATAGGTCTCCAGCTCTGCGGCTTTGATTCCATCTGCATCACTGAAATCAGGCTTTGCATACAAAGCATCTTTTTCCTTGATCACATTCCAGAGCTTTTTATTGCCCATCATCACGGTCTGCAATACATGGAATTCATCAAACTCAAAGTGATTCTGTTTCAGGACGCTCATCCTCTCTCCCGGTGTAATGGAAACCTGCCCTGTTGTAGGCTCAATTTCTCCGGAAAGAATTTTAAGAAAAGTGGATTTGCCCGCGCCATTGGCGCCAATAACGCCATAACAGTTTCCGGGTGTAAATTTTATACTTACTTCATCGAACAATACACGTTTGCCGTACCGTAAGGAAAGATTGGATGTTGAGATCATTTTTATTGAAAATTTAAGGCTGCAAAAGTAGTGTTTTTTGAGCAATTTTTTATATAAATTAGTTTGTATTATATAGGATTTTTCCTTTATTTTAGGGATGTTTTACACACAATGACAATTTGTGCCCATTAAAAGATCACTCATATCTCTTTTGGTTTTTTGCATCTGCTTCAGTGCAAATGCCCAGCTGCTGAATTTTAAGAATTATTCGATCGAGGATGGACTCCCCCAGTCGCAGATCATTGACCTCATCCAGGATAACAGCGGAAGAATGTGGTTTGCTACCAATGGCGGTGGAGTTAGTTGTTTTGACGGCCTTCGTTTTACAAATTTCAGTACGCGTGACGGACTAAGCAATAACCGCGTTTTTTCCATCTTCCAGTATGATAAGGAAAATATTTTTATCGGTACTACCAAAGGCTTAAGCAGGTTCTATAACAACAAGGTCTACCAGTTCCATGATCCGCAGATAAGTGAAAAAAGCATCTATTCTTTCTACAGGCACAGCGATGGCAATTGCTGGATAGGTACCAGTTCAGGGATCTACCTTTATGACGGGAAAACATTCAAACCTTTTCAAAGAAATGATTCCATCGGCTCCTTCCAGGTCTGGTCAATAAAACAGGATAAGCTCGGCAATACATGGATAGCTACCATGATGAATGGTGTTTTCTGTTATGATGGAAAGTCGATGAAACACTTTACCATGAAAGACGGATTAACCGATCTGCGGAACCGCGATATCCTGATCAATAACGGGAAAGTCTGGGTTACTAGTTATCGCGGTATTCACGAATACGATCCTTCAAAAGCATACACCGGCTCCCAGTCTTTCAAAATAATTAATGAAAGCCAGTTCTACGAAACCGTTTATAAATTATTCAAGGACTCACTCGGGAATGTGTGGGCGGGAACCGCTAAAGGTGTCATGAAGATCACTTACGGAAAGATCCAGACAATCACAAAAGCCAACGGCTTGTGCGGGAATATGGTGGATGCAATCAGCCAGGACCGCGAAGGCAATATGTGGTTTGGCTCGTTTGCAGGTGGAGTGAGCAAATATCAAAATGATCTTTTTATAAATTACAATGAGAAGCACGGATTGGTGAACAATACGGTAATGTCAATCTTTAAGGACAGCCGTGATAATTTCTGGATAGGCACCTGGGGTGGTGGCGTTTCAAAATTCGATTATAACCGGAATAAAAAAACGGACTCGGCTGTTTTTGAAAATTACAGTCAGAAGGACGGCCTGATCTACAACAATGTCTGGTCCATCACAGAAGATAAAAAAGGGAATATTTGGTTCGGGACATCCGCAAGCGGCATAAGTGTTTTTGATGGGAAGAACTTCAAAAATGTTTATCTGAAAGAAGGATTGCATGGGATACGGATCCCTGCAATGATAACAGACAGGAAAGGGAATGTATGGATCGCTCATGAGAACGGGGTGGATGTGTACGATGGAAAAACGTTCACACTGTTCGGGGTAAAGGAAGGTTTATCAAGCCAGGGAGTGAATGCGATCTACCAGGATAATTTTGGAGATATGTGGTTCGGGTCTGTTGATAAGATCACAAAATATGACGGGAAGGGATTCACATCGATCACCCGGCCGGAGGGTTTCCCCAGGATCAGGAATCTCGTTCGCGATCATCTTGGGTACATATGGATAAGTACCGACCTCGGGGTTGCTGTGTATAACGGTAAAAATTTCTATACCATAAATGAGCTGAGCGGCTTAAGCTCCAATACTGTCTATTATGTTAATGCTGATGATCATGGCTATCTCTGGATAGGGACCAACAACGGGATCGACAGGCTTGATATAAAGGCTTACGTTAACCAGAAGGAAGTAGTGCTGAAGCATTATGGCAAGGAAGAAGGTTTTATAGGGTTGGAATGCAACCAGAATGCTTTTTATCGTGATGTCGATGGAAAACTCTGGATAGGGACAATTGATGGGGTTACCATTTACAATCCGGATTTTGAATATAAAAACAAGATCCCACCTCAAACTCAAATAACGGATCTTCGTTTATTCCTGGAGTCGGTGGATTTAAGCCAGTATTCCGACAGCATCTATAACGGCCTCCCGATCAATCTTTCACTGCCCTATGATAAGAATCACATTACATTCGACTTTGTAGGCGTATCACAAACTATTCCTGATAAGGTCAGGTACCGGTTCATGCTTCAGAACTTTGATAAAGACTGGCTGCCTGAAGGGAAAGAAACAAGCACTACTTACTCCAACCTTCCGCCGGGTCAATATACTTTTCTCTTAAAAGCTTCCAATAATGATGGAGTGTGGAACCCGGAACCTGTTGCCTATAGTTTTGAGATAGTGCCCCCGTTCTGGAAAAGACCGTGGTTCTATATTATCGCCATTGCAATCGGATTTTCACTGATATATGCCTTTATTAAAATGCGGGAGCGGAGTTTACAGAGAAGCAGGCAGCGTTTAAAGGAAGAGGTGGCGATTCGGACCAGGGAGTTGCTGGAAGAAAAAGAAAAGCTGCAGGTCGCTTACTCCGAGATCGATGAAAAAAATAAAGATATTACCGACAGTATTCATTACGCAAAACGGATCCAGCAGGCCATTCTTCCTGCCGACAGCATTGTGAAGCAGCTTCTCCCTGATTCTTTTGTTTTTTATAAACCAAAGGATATTGTCAGCGGGGATTTCTATTGGCTCGAGCAGTGGGGCCCGCAAACGCTTGTTGCAGCAGTCGATTGCACAGGTCATGGCGTTCCCGGTGCATTTATGAGTATAGTTGCACATAACATATTGACCCAGGCAGTTAATGTGCTCGGCCTGGCAAAGCCGGCACTGATCCTGAATGAAACAAACACCCAGCTTTCCCGGAAATTAAACCAGAACCCGGAAGAAGCCACAGTCCGCGATGGTATGGACATAGCAATGTGTGCTATCAATTATAAGAAATCCACAATGGAATTTGCGGGTGCAAACAACCCGGTATGGCTGATAAGGAACGGACAGGTGATCGAGATCAACGGAGATAAGTTTCCTATCGGGGCATTTGTAGGGGAGGAGCTGCAGAAGTTCACCAACCATGAGTGGGAAATTCAGAAAGGTGATTGCATATATATTTTCACTGATGGGTTTGCCGATCAGTTTGGTGGTCCGAAAGGAAAGAAATTCAAATATAAACCATTCCAGGAATTGCTCCTCTCCATACATGCTTTGCCGATGGCTGAGCAAAAAGAAATATTACAGAGAACAAATGAAGAATGGCAGGGTGCATTGGAGCAGGTAGATGATGTGCTTGTCATCGGCCTGAGGATTTGACCTCCCACATTTTAATAACAGAATAATGAAAAGAACTTTCCTGTTGGTTGTTTTATCCTGCATATTATTTTCTGCAGCAGGACAAAGAAAAGTCATCGATAGCCTGAATAAGGTTCTCACTTCCAATGTGCATGATACCGTAAAAATGATCGCGTATTATGAACTGACGCATGAATATTTGAATATTGATATTGATTCGGCACAGATGTTCGCTGAAACAAACCTAAAGAAATATGGAAGCAGCAAGAACCTTTTAGTGCTGTCGGATGCTTATGCTGCATTGGGAACAGTGTTTGGCTATAAGCGTGATTTTGAAAAGAGCCTTGTAAATTTTCAGAAGGGATTGGAATTACTGAAGCAGACAGGCAGAAAATCGGCTATTGCAAAGGCACATTTTAATATCGGGCTGATATACTATTATACTTCAAGCCTCAGGCAGGCGGCCGGGGAATACCTCAGCGCGCTGAAGATCCTCGAAGAAATAAAGGATAAGAAAACACTCCCTGCTATTTACAGCGGTCTTGGAGGTGTCTATAAGGATATGCACAGTTATGCGGAGGCCACAAGATATTATAAAAAAAGCCTTGAGATGTACGAAGCAGCTGGTGATTCCGTGGGTATTGCTTCCGCATACAATAATATAGGTACAGTACTGGATTATGAAGGCAGGCTGGATGATGCCCTTGAGAATTACCAGGTCTCTATACGGCTTAAAGAATCAATAAATTATCCCCGGGGGCTTGCAAGCACCTTGAATAATATGGGGATAATCTATTCCAAAAAAAAGGAATACGATCTGGCGCTGGCACATTATAACAGGGCACTTTCATTTTCCGGCCCGAACCAGGATAAAATGAGCCAGGCTGTTTCATATGATGGAATGGGCATGGTGTATTATGAGAAAAAGAATTATTCCCTTGCTCTTTCGTACCTGGGGAAGAGCCTTGCCCTTTCAAATGAAACAGGATCAAAGACCGACCTGATAAGTGTTTATGAGAAGATTGCATTATGTTATGCAGCACAGGGGAATTATGCAAAGGCGTTTCAGACACAGCAGCTGCTGCTTAGAACGAAAGACTCTGTGATCACCGCAGAGAGCAGCTTGCAGATCAATGAAATGGCAGCCAGGTATGAAAGTGAGAAAAAGCAGCTGCAGATAGAGAACCTCAATAAGGACAATGCGCTTCAAGCCGCACAGCTTAATCAAAAGGAGCTTGAAGCAAGGCAAAGAAATATGCAGACACTTTTCTTCGCGATCGGGTTCCTGCTTGTTTCCGTACTTGCCGTTTTTATATTCAGGGGCTACCGCCAGAAAAGAGAATCAAACGAAATAATAAGTGCCCAGAAAAAGGAAGTGGAGCTTCAGCGTGATCTGATCGAAGCCAAGAGCAATGAGATAACTGATTCTATTTTTTATGCAAGCAGGATCCAGCAGGCCGTGCTTGCATCCGATGCCTTGCTGCAGAAAAATCTGCCGGAATATTTTGTATTGCACAAACCCAAGGATATCGTAAGCGGGGATTTTTACTGGGCAGCCAATATCCGTTCGGAAGGTGATAAGGAAACATTTTATCTTTCAGTTGCAGACTGTACCGGCCATGGTGTGCCCGGAGCTTTTATGAGCCTGCTGAACATTTCATTCTTAAACCAGGCAGTAATTGAGAAAAAAATCCAGTCACCTGAGCTTATACTGGAACATGTCCGCAGCGAGATCATCCGGTCATTGAATCCCCAGGGGTCGGATACTGAAGGTAAGGATGGCATGGATGCCGTGGTTTGCATGTTCGACATGAAAGGCATGTGGCTGCGGTTCGCGTGTGCCAATAACCCCTTATGGCTGATCCGGAATAATGAGCTGAAAGAATTTGCAGTGGATAAAATGCCTGTTGGTATGTACCATGGGGAACAGAAACCATTTACCAAACAGACGTTGGGCCTTCGCAGGGGAGATATTATTTATATGCTGACAGACGGGTATGCCGATCAGTTTGGTGGTCCTAAAGGCAAAAAATTCAAATACAGGCAGCTTCAGCAGTTATTGATAGAAAACTGCGCACTTCCTTTGAATAAGCAGAAAGAATTGCTCGAAAATACGATAGAAGAGTGGAGAGGTTCGCTCGAGCAGATTGACGATATTCTTATTATGGGAATAAGGGTTTAAAATAATATTATGAATAACAGAAACTACATCGCACCCACTTTCCTGCTTGCTTTATCCTTATTGAGCTGTATTATTAACGCACAGGTTTCAAGGATTGATTCGCTGGAGACATACCTGGAAAGCCAGGATATTTCCGATACAAGTCGGGTAAATGCATTCAACGACCTGGGAAGATCTTATTTGCAGAAGTCGTTTGAAAAAGGGATGGAATACAGCGAAAAGGCAAAAACGCTTTCTGAAAAAACAGGATACCATAAAGGCCTCGCCAATGCATATAATAATATTGGCGTACTTCAATGGCAGCATGCTGAGTATTCTGCTGCTCTTTTAAGTTTGGAAAACGCTTTAAAAATATTCAGCAGCATGAATGATAAAACCGGCATGGCTAAGTGCTATGGGAACATCGGCCTCGTTCACCGCGCCCGGGGAAATTTGTCCCTTGCACTTGAATTTCAGTTCAGGTCACTGAAGTTGAAGGAAGAACTGAAGGATGAGGAAGGGATAGCCAAGAGTTATAGCGCGATAGGGAACATTTATGACTCACAGCAGAATTATCCGCTGTCAATCGAATACCATACGAAGGCATCTGACCTGTGGACTTCACTCGGGAACAAAAGAGGCGTAGCCACTTCGCTTGTAAATATCGGGAATATATACTGGGAACAAAAAAATGAGAAATCCGCCCTTGAATATTACCTGGAATCGCTTTCCATCTTTTTATTGATGGAGGATGATAACGGCATCTCAACAAATTACATGAATATTAGCATGATCTACGATAAGCAGAAGCAATATCAGCTCGCTTATGAATATAGCATGAAAGCAATTGCGATCAAGGAAAAGTTAAAGGATGAAAGCGGAATAGCAACCTGTTATAATAACCTCGGGAGCACCCTCATGCACATGAACCGGCATGAAGAAGCAATTTCATACTTGAGAAAGGCCATTGCATTATCCGAGAAGAGTAACCGCAAAGAGGGTCTGAAAGCTTCGTATGGCACATTGGCTGCTGTCTATGCCGGGATGAATAAATACAAGGAAGCTTATCATTATAAAGAATTATACTCCAACATCAAGGATAGCTTATTCAATGATAACAGTACAAAGCAGATCGCTGAGATGCAGAGCAGGTATGAATCGGAAAAAAAGCAAAGCGAGATCGAGCTCCTCACGAAAGACAGCGAGATCCAGGCTCTGGAACTGAACCGCAATAAACTATGGATGATCATGCTTTGCGTGGCAGCCATGTTTATTCTTGCACTGGCCGCGCTGTTCTACGTTCGCTGGCAGATGAAGCAGAAGTCTCACCGGATCCTGGAGCACAGGAATACCGAAATAACCCTTCAGAAAAAAGAAATTACGGACAGCATAAATTATGCAAAACGCATCCAGGAGTCGATATTGCCTCCTGCGGAAGCGTGGCAGAAGATGCTCCCGGACAGCTTTATTTTTTACCGGCCGAAGGATATTGTCAGCGGTGATTTTTACTGGATCGAACAGAAGAATGATATTGTTTGTTTTGCCGCTGTAGATTGCACGGGACATGGTGTTCCCGGGGCGTTGATGAGTGTGGTTGGATTTAACCTGCTTACGCAGGCGGTGAATGAAGTAAACCTTGTTAAGCCAGCTGAAATATTAAAGCACCTGGATGCCGGAGTCACAAAAACATTACGCCAGTCAGAAGAAGGTAAAGGAGTGAAAGATGGAATGGATTTGTCCCTCTGCACTTTAAACAGGAACACCCTGGAACTGCAGTATGCCGGGGCGTTCAATTCTCTCTATTACGTCAGCAATGGCATCCTGGCGGAAATAAAGGCCGACAAATATCCCATAGGTGTGAATACCGATGGCAAGGTGGATAACTATACAAACCATATCATCCGGCTGCAAAAGGGTGATTGTGTTTATCTTTACAGTGATGGATATGCCGATCAGTTTGGCGGCCCTAAAGGAAAAAAATTCAAGTATAACCAACTCAAAGAAATGCTTGCTTCTATTGCCGCCCTGCCAATTGAAGAGCAGGAGAAAGAGCTTGCAGCGCGCTTTGACAGTTGGAAAGGTGATCTGGAACAGGTAGATGATGTTCTTATTATAGGAGTGCGTGTATAAAGAAGGATTGGTTTACGTGTTCTGTTGCCTGGCCCTTCTTCATAAAATTAAATTTCGGAATTTTATACTCTTTTCTGTAACTCTTAATTTCAGGGAGGCGTTTAACCATGTAGTTCTTAACTTATTGTTTAACGCTTTTAGAAACAAGGAGGTTGTTATGAATACGCAACTTACACACAGGATTTATTTCTGGATCAGTTTCATCGTAATGTTCATTCAATCACAGAATGAAGCATTTGCATCACATGCCCAAAGCGCTGATATCACATATCAATGCCTTGGTGGAAATCAATACCAGATCTCTCTCTCCTTTTACCGCGACTGCGCGGGAGTTACAGCTCCAAATACAGCCTCGATAAATATTTCTTCCGCATCGTGCGGACAAAACTTAACGCTTACATTAAACCCGGTTCCTGGCACAGGTATAGAAGTTTCTCCTATCTGTACACAAATGAACACACAGTGTTCAGGCGGATCCTACCCGGGAGTCCAGGAATATAAATACACAGGCATTATCACATTGCCGGTGCAGTGTACCGACTGGACATTCAGCTTCAGCCTGTGCTGCAGGAATGCATCGATCAACACCATTGTAAATCCTTCTGCGGAAAATATATATGTAGAAGCGCAGCTTAACAATCTTGATTTTCCCTGCAACAGTTCACCGAATTTTTCAAACCCACCCATTCCTTTTGTTTGCGTTGGCCAGCCTTACTGCTTTAACAATGGATCTTCCGATGCAGACGGTGATTCATTGTTTTATACACTGATCACTCCGCGTACAGGGCCGGGAACAACGGTTACATATAATGCACCTTATTCCGCAGGCCAGCCGCTTGTTTCATCGCCTGCAGTTACTTTCAACGGGCTTACAGGTGATATGTGCATGTGGCCCTCACAGCTGGAAGTGACCGTTTTCGCTGTCCTTGTGGAAGAATGGCGCAATGGTGTTTTGGTGGGAACAGTAATGCGCGACATCCAGATGAGAACAATAACATGTACAAACAATAACCCTTATGTGAATGGTATAAATAATACTTCTCAATATTCCCTCACAGCCTGTGCAGGAGCACCGGTAAACTTTACCATCTCCTCGTTCGATGCTGATTCAGCACAGAATGTTTCAATAAACTGGAATAATGGAATTGCCGCTGCAACTTTTACCAGCTCAGGCGGAACACGCCCCACAGGAACATTTAGCTGGACGCCAGCTGCGGCTGACGCAGGTCCGGGATCACATTGTTTTACTGTAACCGTCAGGGATGATAATTGTCCTTTCAACGGAAGCCAGACCTATTCGTTTTGTATAACAGTTACTGCAATTATACTGAATACGACAAGTACCGATGCAAACTGCGGAGCTTCCAACGGTACAGCTGCCGTGCAGGTAACTTCCGGTGCAGGCCCTTTCAGCTATCAGTGGATTGGAGGCGGCTCTAATTCAACGCAGAACGGCTTGACAGCAGGAACATATACAGTGAATGTTACCGGGGCCGGAGGCTGTCAAAGTTCGGCCACTGCAACAGTTGCAAATGGTGCTGCTCCGGGTAACCTGGTAATAAGTGCAACTGGCGTTTCCTGTTTCGGTGGGAATAACGGCAGCGCGACTGCCAATGCTAACGGGGGCCAGCAGCCATATACCTATGTATGGTCGAATGGCGTATCAGGAGCAACAATTTCCAACCTGTCACCGGGAACCTATAGTGTAACCTTAACAACAGCAAATGGCTGCATTTCCATGGATTCGGTGACAATAACCCAGCCTTCCGCTGCAATGGCTTCCACTATAGCACAGGTTAACCCTGCGTGCTACGGTGCGGCATCAGGATCGGCAACGGTCACTGCTTCAGGAGGTACAGGCAATTATACATACAGCTGGAATACAAACCCGGTACAGGCTACAGCTACTGCAACCAGTCTTACAGCGGGTAATTATTCAGTGACGGTATCTGATGCTAACGGCTGCAGCATTGTTTCCGGGGTTACACTTAATGAACCGCCGGCCCTTTCGGCAAACGGGTTGGTTGTAAACCATGTTACATGTTACGGTGCCAACGATGGTTATGCCACCGTAGGTGCTTATGGCGGGACAGGAACCTATAATTACAGCTGGAGCACCACACCAGCCCAGAATCAGCAGTCGGCAAGCGGACTTGCACCGGGAAATTATTTTGCAACCGTTACCGATGGCAACGGATGTGTGGCCAACTCCTATGTTACCATCACCGAACCGCCCGCGCTGGCTCTTTCATCAGCCGCATACCCTGTCACATGCAACGGTGCATGTAACGGACAAACTGTGGTAATCCCTTCAGGCGGTGTTGGTGGATATTCTTATCAATGGATGCCTGCCGGTGGAACAGGTGCAAGCCTGACAGGACTTTGCCCAGGAACATACTCTGTTCTTGTAACCGATAATAATGGTTGTGAAGTAAATACTGCCTTAACTGTAACACAGCCTGCACCGGTTGTTACCAGTGCTGCAGGAAGCACAACGATCTGCCTTGGACAGAACACGACCATTTCTGCAGGGGCCACAGGAGGTTCCGGGATATATACATTTAACTGGGCAGGTGTTGGCAGCGGTGCAAACCAGGTTGTAAGCCCGGTTGAACCTGTTACATACATCGTATCTGCAACAGACGGGAACGGATGTTCCGGTTTACCTGCTGCCGTAACAATTAATGTAACAAGCCTTACAGCTGCTAACCTGACAGTGAGCGCACCTGTCGCGATCTGTTCCGGTACAAGCACAACCATCTCTTCTTCTGTGAGTGGAAATACCGGCCCGGTCGCAATCAGCTGGAACAATGGAATTGGTGGCGGAAACGGCCCGTTTACGGTTGCTCCGGCTTCTACAACAACTTATGTGGTAACAGTCACTGATGCATGTTCAAACAGTATTACTTCATCTGTTCCGGTAACCGTAAATCCGCTTCCGCAGGTAGATCTCCAGCCGCGGACATATTCATCCTGCAGCGAGGTAACCGCGGAATTTTCTGAGGCATCCGGTACAAACGCAGGTTCCGCTTTTCACTGGGATTTCGGTGATGGCTTCACTTCAGCATATACTACTCCCCAGCATGTATATACCATGACAGGCCAGTATTATATTGAGTTGACGGTTACATCCCCGCAAGGCTGTGTTAATTCCGGGAATACTATTTATAACGTAACAGTTAAAAAGAAGTCTGTTGCCGCGTTTAATGCAGAACCCACTGACGGAACTACGATCAGCCCTGCTTATAAATTCCATAATCAGTCATCCAACGCAGTCAGCTACAGCTGGCAGTTTGGTGATGGCGGTGTTGCATCAATAGCGGAGCCATCGTATACTTATGCAGATAAAGGGATCTATAACGTTACCCTCATAGCAGTGAGTGACGAAGGATGTGCGGATACAGCTAACAGGGAGATCGAGATTAAACCTTTATTCACATTGTACATTCCGAATGCCTTCACCCCGGACGGAAATAATACGAATGATAATTTTACAGCAAAGGGAGATGAGATCTCGGAATTTAAAATGATGATATTCGACAGGTGGGGCGAGATGATCTACCAGACTGATGATATCCAGACAGGCTGGGATGGAAGGGCAACTAACGGGAGCGACATCGCACAGAATGGCGTATATGTTTATAAGATAGTTGTCCGTGATTTTGAATCAAGGTATCATGATTATACAGGACATGTTACATTATTAACACAAAAATAGAAGATGGCAGAACTCAATTAAAAATCCCGGCACATACGCTGGGATTTTTTACATCTGGGATATGGGATATGAAGCTTCTCATACAGCGATAATATTGTTTCCTCCACAGTCGATATTGATGTAGAAAAAGATCGTTTTTCAGCGCTTGTGATAATTATGATCGGATCCTGCTGCGGCTTTACTGTAAAACTCTAATTTTTACCTCAGCAGAATGTCATCCTGAGCGACAACGAATGGATCTTCGTTCACCTGCCCTATAAATTTTATAGCTCGAAATGCCTCTTCCGGCATAATGTCATTCCCGACCGCTTCGACTAGGCTCAGGATAAGCTTCCCGGAGGGATCTTCGTTCGGTTATCACCAGTATCCCGAAGGTCATCGGGTAGGCGCAGAGCTTCCAGATTTTACGAGGTTAAAGACTCATTCCCTATCGTTGGATTCTCTGTGCCTCTGCGAGAAAACCCTTAGGGACTTAGTGCCTTTGTGCAAAACATTTTCCATTCTCTGTGTCCCTTCGTGGTAAAAGCTCACATTTTCCCGGCCAGCTTACTCTTCGGAAATATGCTTTTAAAGATCTCACCGTAATAGATGAGTAGCTTAAAAGCGTAAGTTGGTGAAGTGAAATTATCATTCAGGTGGGAATCCTTTGTGATCATGAAACGATACCCTGCATCCGCACCGATCCCGACCCACCTTACTATTTTATATTCAATGGAGATCGCAGGTTCATATATAAAGTTAAAGGCCTCTTCGGTTTTTTCTTTGTAACCAAGATAGCGGTAAGTATAATAGCTTTTACCCACACCGAATTGAAGCGGCATGCTCAGCTCCCAATGCCTGGTTTTGTAGAAAGTATATTCTGCATGAGCGGAAACATAATACATGTGAAGATTCGCAGTTACAGGGCGGAGATCATTATACGAATGAGGAACATACAGGATCTTGTCAAATGCATCCGAATTAGGGAACAGCTGGTTGTACCCAAGTCCGAAGTGAAGACGCTTCCCATAGCTTACACCGAGCTTAAACCCGAAGATCCTCGCGCGGCTGTTCTCTATGAAGGAATTCCTGCCGTCAAATTTCGCAAAGAGCTGTGGTTTTTGTTTGAGGCAATCCCTGATGGTGTCAAGTGTGGGTTGCGCCTGTATTGACATAACAAGCGTAAAGAAAAATAATATAGTGAATGACTTAAGCACATGCAAAGGTACGCAAGATTTTGCTGGGCGGGAGCAGTCATTCCGGACTTGTTTAGTCTCTCTTCATAAGGAATGAAAACCAGCTTAAGAAAAAGCTTAATTCTTAATGAATTTGCCGGTTGATCTTTTGGCATCACCGGAAGTTACCGTTAAAAAATAAACACCGCTTGCCAGATGTGAAATATTAATCTTCGAATCTGAAATCTGGAACTGTTGAAATTCTCCCAGCCCATTTATTACCTGTATCTCAGCATCTGAAATATTTAAATCTGAAATTTGTAACGTTATTTCATTATTCGCGGGATTAGGATACAAAATCAATTTGGAATTTGGAATCTGAAATTCATTAACTCCTACACTGCAATTCGCCACCTCACAGCCGAATTCATCCACTTTTACCACCCAGGCATCCTGACCCGTTATGTTTCCGGAACCCACCATGATAAAACCGCCATCACCGGTCGCCTTTAAGTCATAGAAGTAGCTGTTTGATGAAGGACTTGCATAATAGGTCCGTAACCATTGCTGATTACCAGCACTGTCAATCTTAATTAGTAAGCCATTATTAACGCTTGTTGTATGCTGACCTGCGCAAACGATGCTTCCATCATTTAAAATAACCGGTATTGTATAAAATTGCTGGTCATCAGGTCCACCATATGTTTTTTGCCAGATGTAAGCTTCTGTTTTTGTGATCTTCGCCATATAGGCTTGATATGAGAAGCCCGATACCAGCTTTGCTCCTACAACAAGGTAAGTACTGTCTGCTAATTGTTTTATAAACCCGGTACCCGCTGTCCCCGCGAATTGCTTATCCATTGAAAATTTCCGTTCGCATCCGTTTTCAAAATGTACAGCTGGCTATTCCTGATGCCTGACATGATAAAACCTCCATCGAGTGTAATTTGACCGGAAACACAATCTTCCGGAGAAGTAGTACCATAATTCTGCTGCCATTGTTGATTCCCGTTCTTATCTGTTTTTATGAGGTAGAAGTCAGAGGCTGCACCAGTGCTGAAACTTTGGGTGACTCCCATCATTACAAACCCACTATCAGGGGTTTGGCAGACGATATTGGCATTATCAAAATTGGCCCCTCCGTATGTTTTGGTCCAAAGCGTGTCCCCGTTTTCAGTAAGTTTTACCAGTAAAGCATCATAGTTCCCTGCACTGTCTCCAAAAACTCCGCATTGAATAAGATTACTATTAAAAGTGGGTATTAACGACCCTGAAGCTCCGCCATAATACTTACAGTAGGCTTTAGGATAACGCTTGTAATACAATGTATCTCCGGCCGAGTCAATTCTTATAAAACACAAAGCGCCATATCCCGCGGAATAGTATTTTTGGCCACTGATCAAAAAACCTCCGTTGGGGTATTCATAAGAACTCGTAGCCGCATTATTATAAGTTAAAGAGTTATAATTATAGACCTTATTTAAATAGGTCTGGGCTTCCAAGCGGGTATTGAAGAGAAAGAAAATAAATATTACTTTAAATAATAATTTCATGCACTTCTGATTCAACAACCTACTGTTTAAGGAATTTTTCTGTCAGGCGCTGTCCGTCTTTGAAGGTAACGACCATAAAATATACCCCTGCATTAAAATTTGAAATATTAATCTTCGAATCTGAAATCTGGAACTGTTGAAATTCTCCCAGCCCATTTATTACCTGTATCTCAGCATCTGAAATATTTAAATCTGAAATTTGTAACGTTATTTCATTATTCGCAGGATTAGGATACAAAATCAATTTGGAATTTGAAATCTGAAATTCATTTACTCCTACACTGCAATTCGCCACTTCGCAGCCGAATTCATCCACTTTTACCACCCATGGATCAGATGTTGCTACCAAAGCAAATCCACTCATTATAAAACCATTATCGGAAGTTGATTTTACATCATAAAAATAATTGTCTCCAATGGGATTTTTAAAATATTTTCTTAGCCATTGCAAATTTCCAAGACTGTCAGTTTTAACGAGCAATCCAATTGGAATACTTCCTGATATACTTTGGCCTGCGGTTATAATACTTCCATCATTTAGGGTTACAGCCTGACTATAAAACCAGTCGTCGAGATTTCCACCGTAAGTTTTTTGCCAGATTAGAGCCCCTGAACTATTGACTTTGAGAATACATGCCTGAAAGCCTAAGCCGGTTACTGTTTTCGACCCGGTTAAAATATAGCTGCTGTCAGTTAGTTGTTTTATAAAACATACATCTATAGTGCCTGAATATGTTTGTTGCCACTGAAAGCCACCATTCGCATCTGTTTTTACGATATGAAACATGTTAGATTTTCGCCCGGACAATATAAATCCACCGTCAAGCGTAATTTGACCAGAAACACAATCTTCGGAAGCAGTCGTCCCATAAACCTGTTGCCATTGCTGAATCCCATTTTTATCCGTTTTGATTAAATAAAAGTCAGAGGCGGGACCCGCACTAAAACTCTTTGTGGTTCCCATTAAAACGAACCCGGTATCAGGTGCCTGGCAAACTACATTAGCATTGTCAAAGCTTCCCCCTCCATAGCTTCTGGTCCATAAGGTGTCACCATTAGGATCGAATTTCACTAACCAGGCATCCCTGTTATTTGTCGCGTCTAACCTTGAACCGCAAAATACATAATTGCTATCACTCGTTTTAATGATAGAGTTCGAAGTTCCTGTGGAAAAAGAGTGAAGAGTATCTTGATATTCCTTTGTCCAGGCAGTGTCACCGTTCAGCCCAATTTGCACAATTAAAAATGAGTTATATCCACTAGCATAAATGCAGCTTGTGAAAATATATCCCGAGTCGGTTTCTACAATAGCTGTTGCATTAGCAACTTTTGAATGATACTCATAATTATTATTAAAATAATTCTGCGCAACTCCAACCATGTTGAGGGTAGTAAGGAAAAGTAATAGTATGACTCTCATCATTTAGAAATAATTATTTTACGTTTTTGTGCTTCTCCACTTTGACTCTTAAGAATACACATATAAATTCCGTTACTGTACTCACTAATATCCAAGGTTAAAAGATTACTCCCCGTTACAACCCGTTTTGAAATTTCATCTCCAAGTAGATTATAAATACAAAGTTCAGCATTTTCATTTTCTTGCAATTTTATTTCTATAGTTAAAATATCTGCTGCAGGGTTAGGAAATACTTTTAGCTTGCTTAGCTCTTCTTGCTGAATATTACTTATAGGATCGTGTGGCAGCATCGTGTGATTGAACTGCAGGTCAAAAGGATAACGTTCGTATTTCAGCCCTTTTGTCATTGAAAGCACGGCACGGGCATTAATCGCGGTCAGGGGATTGTTCAGGTAGATCTGTTCGATAAGGCTTGCCTGGGCGGAGCTCATGTCGAACCATGTTTTTCCTTCCAGGGCAAGGTTCAGGCGGGTGCTTAAAAACCTGCACTGGTCACTGATGTGCGGGATTTCCTTGCTGATGATCTTGCTGCGGCAAAGCTGCGCTGCGGCCAGGTCGCCTTTCGCCAGGAGCACTTCCATCAGTTTAAACAAGCCTGCCAGTGTGGTATCTTTTAAAGCCACTATTTTCAGGCTGTCGAGGTTGTCCATTTCAAGGTATGCCTGCTTCACGTTTACTTCGGCCAGCTTTTCCTGGAAAGCATAATAGCTCACTTCATTTTCTTTTTCCATCCGGGGTGAAACCCCCGTTTGGGCAGCTGCAATCCGGTTAAAGATCCCTTCCGGCAAGCCTTCCTCCTGTACCGCGGTCATAACAGGCTTGGTTAAAGGCGAGTTGGCGAGCGTGATTTGCTGGATATGCCCAGGTGCCATGGGGTTGCTCCTGTTTAACATGGCCAGCAACACTTCATCGCTGAGGTAAGGCGATTTATCCATCAAGGATTGCTTTAAAGCGCCTTCGGGAATATTGCTGTTGATCTGTTCCAGCAGGGCTGCCGTATTGCCCCCGTCCAATAAGCTGTTATAGGAATTAGAGCTGCTGAGCGCCTGCGCTGAAGCGGTAGTATGGGTTGTTAATAAGCAGGCGATAGTATAACAGATATTAAGATTGGAAGGACACGAATTGTCATCATTGGCCGGACAAGGCACTACAAAACTTGGGTTGGAAGCACATGAGATTTTTCCAGCTTGATCACGATATATAAAATCAAAATTATCAAACTCAGATTGAAAATCAAATTTTAATTGTACATCCTGCGAGGCAGAACATGGGGTATATATATTGCCAGCCTGGTTTCCCGGTTGATTGCACAATCCTTGACTTCGCAAAAGTGTATTTACTGGAGGAAGGAACCCGTTATATGCCGGAACTACAACATCATAAGAAATTCTGCTGTTGAACTCATTGCATTTGTATTGAAGACCTGAATAAGAAAAGCCGCCCTTGTTATCAAGCTCCGCCTGCAAGCCAACATTGGCATTGGCAAACGTGTTCTTATATGCATTCCCGGTCCCATCTCCCCAGGGGCCAGCACAATTATTAACCACCATTCCATAGTTATATTCCTGTACAGGAATTCCGTCCGTGCTAACCGGGCCGTAATTGCTGAAGATATTTTCCTCCGTCCTGAAATCCATGGCACCTATCAGGTATAAGCCTACAGGTTTATTGTAACCGGCATTATAAGAAGGCGGCAGTGCATAAACGTTGGTTGTGTGTGCAGGGACCTTGAATTCATTTTGCAGGAGACGTGAAAGGCGGGTACCCTCAAGCACTACGCCATTCGTATTGTTTTCGAAAACGTTCCCGGTAATGGAAACCATGCAATTGTTTATACCTGTGCTTAACGCCCAGACCCCGTCACTGAAGCCGCGGAAAATATTTTTCTTTGGGCCGCCCGTAAGAAAAACCCCTGCATCTAAAGAATAGATCGCTGTTCCGCGGTTATCACTTTCAAAGAGCGGTGTAATCCCGTCACTTTGCAGCGCATTGTTCTCGAACAGGCAGTTCTCTACAAAAACGGTGTTCACATCTTTAAAAACAAGCTGGTTGGTTGTGCCAAGCCTTCTCCCGTCACCAAGGCGGTATGTTTTATCATTCAGATAACCCGTTACAAGGAACCGGCAGCTTTTAAAATAGCTTAAATTTTTTATCTCATTGATGGCAGGCGGGAAGGTATTGTGATAGCTTAAAAACTCGGCTGAAACAGCATTGTTTAAAAATTCCACATTCTGGCATTGGATGATGCCGCCATTATAACTTGCATCATGATCCTTCCTTGTGGCCAGTGCCGTCCGGGCATTCGAGATCTTTGCGTAATTGATCTTCGCGATCCCCTGGGGTGATAAAGCGATAACCCCCTGTTTCTCATTCCGCTTGCCCCATACTTCAATGCCTTCCCACATGCCAAGCTCACAAAAATCCACTGAAGTAAATATCACCGGGTTAGCTGCGTTCCCGTTAACCTGTAGCTTTGACTGGCGAGAGATCACCATCTTCCCGTTTTCCCCGAATTCAAAGCGCACTCCCGGGTTAACGGTTAATATTACGCCCGGATCGATTATTAAGGTGCCGGATATTCTTACAATACCATCATTGTCGGTATCAACGGCAGAAGGGATACCACCGGGTGCGGAAGACCATGACTGGCTGGAACTGATATGAATGTTCCCCAGCCTGTCATCATACTTTAGCTTATCAAAGCAATCGAACCGGCAGGTTGCAGGCGCAGGAAAAGTATAAGAGCTGTTAATAGTACCGCCTGCGCTCTGGACGATAAAGTTTCCCCGGACAGAATTTACATTGTAGTTTAAGAAAGCACCCGCCTGGACAATTATTTTTGTATCATAGATCGCCACGCAGGGCATTATATTCAAAGTGCTGCCGCTCTTAACATAATAATAAGAAAATACATTGTCGTTGGCGCCAACATCATCACAGGCAAGTGTTGTGGTTACCGGTACATCGGCATCGTGATGGTAGAGATCGTAGGGGTCGGCTGCAGCCACTGCTGCCTGCGTAGGGTAAATCCCACTTACTGTTTTAAAAGTATACCCGGAAGGAAAAACAAGCGCTTGTCCTGCTCCTGTAAGGTTCAGGTCGATTGAAACTTCGGAAGGGTTGTAAATTATTTTTTCGGAAGGATTGATAACAGTCAGGTCCACCGGCCTGTCAATAACATACTGGTGGGGAAGGCCATCCAATGGTGTCCCGTCACCCTCCAGTCCTGCGGCATTATCCGTCTGCGCATTTGACAGAACAGCCTGTACCTGCGAATACGGTGCCGGGCGGATATAATGTTGCGGGTTGGCTGTTGTAAGGTTTTCCGGAATATGCTCGGGACAAATATTATCGTATGGATAATGCGGATAATAATCAATGATGTCGGTCAGGCCCGAAGAGCCGTAAGAAGGCTGATAGCTGCCGTCAATAATAGATGGGACCATCCCGATGTCGTATTGCCGGTTTCCTGCGGAAATATCATTGGTTGCGCAAAAAGGATAATTCCTCATTCTGCCTCTTGTGTGGTCGAATATGAATGAAAAGCTGTCTACTTTAGGAGTGGATACATCATTGCTGCAATGCATATATAACGTATGCTTTAATACCGAATGCGGATATATCTTTCTGTTGGGTTCAATGTATTGAACCGATAGTTCTCCGATCAGATGGATACTGATAAGGGAAGAGGGGTCGGAATAATCACCTACGATACCGTATTCGCCTTCGTACTTATTTAAAAGGCGGACTTCATAAGTGGTTCCTGCAGGAGGGGTTGGAAATGCTGATCCGCTTCTGATCCATGCATTTTCGGCAGGGTCATACGGGTACGTGATGTTATTGGGCATTTTCAGGATCCTGTCTGTTGCATTGACAGCACCTGTACCATAGCAGTTCACGCAGTTGGTTGTAAAAGGGAAAGATACAAGCTCTACTTTATAAGAGATCGCGTTATTCTGAAGAGCTGCTGAAGTCCAGTGGTGCGGAACGGTCCCCTCTTTTAAAAAGATCTGGTACTCTCCGGTATAACTGTCGAAATTATCAAGATAAGCCGAGACATCTGTCGGATTGCAAACATCATAAGGATCAAAAGAATTCTGGGCTTTACCAAAAAAGGAAAAAGCGATGAAGCAAACGACAATAAATTTTTTCATGAAGGGAGTAATTTACCGCAATCTAAAACAAAATCACTGGGAAACCAAATGCACCGAAACAAAAGATCCCTGCTCGCATGCCGAACAGGGATCTTTTAAAAATGCTTTTTCTCTTACTTCTGCGCTAAGGCTTCCGCGCATAGAAAGGATAAGGCCGGGGTTCTAATGGTGTCCTCCGCCATCCACTTCGCCTTCCGACAAAGGAACAGTCTGCGGAACAAAATCTGCATTTTTACCGGGCTTGCTGTAATCGTAAGGCCAGCGGTGAACTACCGGTAATGCGCCAGGCCAGTTACCATGCGTATTCGCCATTGGAGTTGTCCACTCAAGCGTGTTCGAACCCCATGGATTAACTTCCGATTTAGGCCCGCGGAAAATAGAATAGAAGAAGTTGAACAGGAACAGGATCTGTGCAAGTCCGCCCAGGATCGCGAAACAGGTAATAAGGATATTGATGTCAACAAGGTTGTCAAACATAGGGAATGCAGTGTTTGAATAATACCTTCTCGGCACACCTGCAAGTCCAAGGAAGTGCATCGGGAAGAATACCCCGTATGCTGAAACGAATGTCAGCCAGAAGTGCACATAACCAAGTTTCTTATTCATGTGGCGCAGGAACATTTTAGGGAACCAGTGATAAACACCCGCGAGCATACCAAGGATAGCCGATACACCCATTACTATATGGAAGTGGGCTACAACGAAGTAAGTATCGTGGATTGGAATGTCAAGCGCAGAATCCGCAAGGATGATACCTGTTAAACCACCGGAGATGAATGTTGATACAAGACCGATAGCGAATAACATCGCAGGAGTGAAACGGATGTTACCTTTCCACAAAGTGGTGATGTAGTTAAATGCTTTAACCGCAGAAGGGATCGCGATCAGTAATGTAGTAAATACGAATACAGATCCGAGGAACGGGTTCATACCGGTAATGAACATGTGATGTCCCCAAACGATGAAGGATAAAAATCCGATCGCCATGATGGAGCCGATCATCGCACGGTAACCGAAGATCGGTTTACGAGCATTTACAGAGATGATTTCAGAAGTTAATCCCAATGCAGGAAGGATAATGATATAAACCTCCGGGTGACCAAGGAACCAGAACAAGTGCTGGTAAAGGATCGGTGAACCTCCGGTTTGCTCTAATGCCTGTCCGCCAATGTAGATGTCGGATAAGTAGAAGGAAGTTCCGAAACTTCTGTCGAAGATCAGTAACAAAGCTGCTGATAATAATACCGGGAAAGAAAGAACACCAAGGATGGCAGTAACGAAGAATGCCCAGATCGTAAGCGGCATGCGCGTCATTGACATACCTTTTGTACGCAGGTTGACAATAGTGATGATGTAGTTCAAACCACCAAGGAGGGAAGATACAATGAAGAATGTCATTGATACCAACCAGAATGTCATACCAAGCTTGGATCCATCCATCGCCTGGGGCAGTGCGCTCAGCGGAGGATAAACCGTCCAGCCACCGGATGCAGGGCCTGTTTCAATAAAAAACGAAGCCATCATCACCGCGCTTGAAAGGAAGAAGAACCAGTATGAAAGCATGTTCATAAACCCGGAAGCCATATCCCGCGCACCGATCTGGTACGGGATCAGGAGGTTGGAGAACGTTCCGCTCAATCCGCCTGTTAATACCATGAACACCATTACGGTACCGTGAATGGTAACCAAAGCCATGTACATTCCCGGTTCAAGAATTCCGTCCTTACCCCACTTATCGCCAAGGATCCAGTTGATAAAAGCGAATTTTTCATCAGGCCATGCAAGCTGCAAGCGGAAGATCATCGACATGAGCATTGCAAATGTTGCCATGATCACAGCAGTCACGAGGAACTGACGCGAGATGGTCTTGTGATCCATACTGAAAATGTATTTGCTCACAAAAGATTCTTCATGATGATGCTCATCGTGGTGACCGTGATGTTCGTGGCTTCCGTGATGATCGTGGTGTCCGTGATTCTCCATTGACATATTGTATACTTTATTGGTGTTTGTTTAAATTTTCTGTTTGATTATTTTGTTGCAGGGTGCTTCTCTTCAGTACCGGCCTGGACCTTTGCAGGGTTGTTTGTATTTGCAGTATCCGCAGGAAGAGCATTTTCTTTATTTACAGGAGCCTCAGCTGCTTTTGCAGCTTCAGCCTTCGGCATTTTAGAAGCCATCCATTCGTTGTATTCTTCTTCCGTTTCAACAATGATCGTCATCTGCATGTTATAGTGAGAGTTTCCGCAGATCTTGTTACATAATAAAACGTAATTGAATTCTTCAGGCTTTTCACCGCGTGCCTTTCTAACGGAATTGATGCCAGCCATCTGCGCGATAACTTCCGGTTTCTGGCGCATCTCAGCTGTTGTGATAGTAGGGGTGAAGTGAAGCATTGTAGTCATGCCCGGTACAGTATTCATCTGTGCGCGGAAGTGAGGAAAATAAGCAGAGTGAATAACATCGCGTGACCTGAACTTGAATTCAACTTCCCTGTTTACAACAAGGTGAAGTTCATTTTTCACGATAAGATCATCCATTCCTTCTTTGCTGGTTGAATCCATACCAAGATCATTGGTAGCAGTGATCAGCTTGTAGTTGGAAGCTCCCAAAGTATTATCGGCACCAGCATAGCGCGCTGTCCAGTCGAACTGCTTTGAGTAGATCTCTACGATTTGTGTGTTCGGATCAACAACTTTGGTAATGTGGTTCCATGTTTTGATACCATAGATAACGATAACTGCAAGAACGATAGCCGGTATCACTGTCCAGATCATCTCTAACCTGTTGTCATGCGGGAAATAAGTGGCGATCCTGTCTTTTTTACCATAATATTTGTAAGCGAAATAGAAAAGAAGAATATGAGTTGCAACAAAAACGAACCAGAGGATTGCAAGGTTAAAATTAAAAAGCCAGTCAAGCTCAACACCGTGAACAGAAGCAGCTTCAGGAAGCATTCTCCATCCGTAGCTTTTTAACTGCCATACGATGAATGCGAATAATGCTACAACGAATGTAAGCATCAGCTTACCCATCAGGCGGTTATCCTTCTCGGTGATCTCTTCCGATTTTTTGCCCTTTAAACTTGAAGCAAGTTCGAATACACGGACTAAATATCCAACTGCAAGAACTGTTAGAATGATGGCAACGTAAACTAAAAACTTTATCATAGTAGTATTGATTGTTGTTCGTTATATTTTTATTTCTCTCTGCAAAAAAGATTTAAACACTGTGATGTAATGTCTCGTCAAGATAAGGGTGATTCTGAACCATTAACGGAGATTTTGCCAATGCCCTGTGAATAACGAACAGAAGTAATCCTAAGAACCCTAAAGCCATCCCGATTTCCAGCCAGCCAAGATGCCAGTGGCCGTTAACGGTTGCAGGCATTACCATCATGAACACATCCAGCCAGTGGCCAACGAATATGATACATCCAACGAAAGTCAGGAAGAAATAATTACGCTTTGCATCGCGGCTCATTAATAAGATCATCGGGAATGCGAAGTTCATAAAGAAAACAGTCCACATTAAGCTCATATACCCGAAGTCATGCAGACGCTCCTGGAAATAAATGATCTCTTCCGGGATGTTAGTGTACCAGATCAGCATGAACTGCATGAACCATAAATAACTCCAAAGGAAGCTGATTGCAAAAACCCATTTACCAAGATCGTGGATATGGCTTTCGTTAACCTGCTCAAGATATCCTCTGCGTTTCAGGTAAAGAACCATTAATACGATCATGATCATTGCACTTACCCACATCCCGGAGAATGCATACCATCCGTACATTGTAGAGAACCAGTGAACATCAAGTGACATCATCCAGTCCCATGCGGAAGTGGAAGAAGTTACAGCGAAGAATACCATGAAAGTTGCAGCTTTACCCATTGTTTTGAAGTGAAGGGTTGTTCCGCCAAGCCTGTCCTGCTCTAATGAATCTTTAATGAATACACGCTGGAAATAGCACCATACACCTAAGTAAAGAATTGTTCTGAGCCAGAAAAACCATGGAGCGAAATAGCCTGCCTTGCCTGCGATCACTTCATCATAATGTTCAGAAGCGGGATCTGTAGTTGCAGGATCCATCCAGTGGTACAAATGATGTGCGTGGAATTGTCCCGCTAAAAGCACAATGAACATTACAATTGCACCGATCGGTAAGTAACTTGACACAGCTTCGTAAACACGCTTAACGGCAACCGACCATGCTACTTCGGCAACATACTGCAAAGCCATAAAAAATGTAGCAAGAAGTGCGATACCCATGTAGAAATAACTGTTCACAAGAAGGTTAGCCCAGACACGTGTGTGGTGATAATCTTCGTGGCTCACACCTTCAGGTGCATGGTCCGTTAAGAAACCTGCTATGATGGAGATCAAGCCAATACCCATTAAACCAAAAGTGATGTTTCTGGTTCTGCTTGTAAACGTATAGTTTAAGTTAGTCATATCAATTGTAATTTTTCTTTTTTATCTCGAATACTTAAATTTCAGCAAAATTATTTCTTTGGTGCTTCAGCCTTTGCTGTAGCTGTTGTATCAGTTGCAGAAGAAGTTGGCTTTCCGTTTGGAAACTGAAGCTTCTGAACGTAAAGAACTACCTGCCATCTTTCTTCTGTGGTCATTAATGGTGCATGCGCTCCCATTAACCCTTTTCCTAAAGAAACAGTATGAAACATTTTTCCTTCCGGAAGATTTTTTAAAGAGCTGTAAGTTGGAGGGGGCCCGGGTAATTTTCCTGCAACAAGGCCATCAGCTTCTCCGCCTGCCCCATGACAATGAACACAAAACTTACCGTACATCTCTTCACCTTTTTTAAGGTTAAATTCATTGTTCTGTAATGGGTTGCGAAGGTTAGCACCTGCAGCTTCGTATCCTTCTGCCGTATTTGGGTAAGCATAAGGCATGTAGCCTCTTGCAACAGTTCCTTTTACCGGCATTCTGTTCGCCTGTAAAGTATCACCCGTTTCTTTCCCGTTCTCGATCCCAACATAAGCCATGTTGCTTTCAAGGGAAGGGGAGCGGTACATGTCAGGCATGAATTCAACACCCGGACTGTTCGGATCACGCTTATCGCATGAAGTGAACGCTATTGCGACACAGCCGAAAACTGCCATTAATGAAATTACTTTTGTTACTTTCTTGTTCATATTGTTGTTACAAATTACGAATCTATACTAATTGATAAACTGCATTCTAAAATGCTATTTGTAATGAATTTCAGATGCCCCGGTGCTTCTTAATAAAGCCTCAATGTTTGCTTTGTTCTCTTCTCTCGTTTCGATCACCATCATGAATTTATCATCAGTCGTGCGCGGATCAGGATTCTTTGCTTTTGCACCCGGTACCAGCCAGCTTCGTAAAAAGAATGTGATTGCCATTCCGTGTGCAGCACAAAGTACCGTTGACTCAAAAGTGATAGGAATAAATGCAGGCATGTTCATGTAGTATGAGAAGCTTGGCTTGCCCCCCACATCAGTCGGCCAGTCGGCCACCATCATATACCACATCATTAATGTTGCTAGTGATGCACCTGTTAAACCGTAAATGAAAGCGCAGATAGCGATGCGTGTCCTTGGAACACCGATAGCCGCATCAAGTCCGTGAACAGGAAATGGAGTGAATGCATCCTTTACTTTGATCCCGTTTGAACGAAGGCTGTGCGCGCTTGCCATCAATGGCTCTTCATCGTCAAAAATTGCATGTATTACTACTTTGCTCATATCTTATTATTTTAATTCTGAATCTGTGTCTAACAATTATTGTTTAGTGTGCATGATGTCCGCCATGTCCATGGCCTGCATCAGGATGAGCATTGCCATGGGCAGCATGTTTTTCCTTGTATTCCTGGCCTGAAGACTTCATGATTGATTTTAACTCTGCCTGAGCGATCACCGGGAAATAACGGGTGAATAAAAGGAAGAATGTAAAGAACATCCCGATAGTTCCTGTGTAGATCCCGATATCAATAAATGTCGGGGAATACATGTTCCAGGAAGAAGGAAGGAACGTACGGCAAAGTGTAGGAACAATGATCACAAAACGCTCGAACCACATACCGATGTTTACGATGATCGACATTACGAATGTGAACATTAAGTTCGTACGTAATTTCTTGGACCAGAATAATTGCGGGGAGATAACGTTGCAGGTCATCATGGCTGCATATGCCCACCAGTATGGACCGGTAGCACGGTTAAGGAAGGCGTACTGCTCGTATTCAACACCTGAGTACCAGGAGATGAAAAGCTCGGTTAAATAAGCAACACCTACGATTGAACCTGTAACAATGATTACAATGTTCATGTATTCAATATGCTTGATAGTGATGTAATTCTCCAGGCGGTAGATCTTACGCATGATAAGCAATAAGGTCAATACCATCGCGAAACCAGAGAATACGGCTCCGGCAACGAAATAAGGCGGGAAGATAGTTGTGTGCCATCCCGGAACAACGGAAGTAGCGAAATCGGTTGATACGATCGAGTGAACCGAGAATACAAGCGGAGTGGATAAACCTGCAAGTACAAGAGAAACCTCTTCGAAACGGTGCCAGTGCCGTGCACTTCCGCCCCAGCCGAAGCTCATGATCCCGTACATTTTTTTAGCAAAAGGCTTAACAGCCCTGTCGCGGATCATCGCGAAATCGGGGATAAGACCTGTGTACCAGAATACCAGTGATACGGAGAAGTAAGTTGATACCGCAAAAACGTCCCACATAAGCGGAGAGTTAAAGTTCACCCAAAGGGATCCGAATTGGTTTGGCAAAGGGAACAACCAGTAGTCAAGCCAAGGACGTCCTGTGTGTAATAATACGAAGATCGCTGCACACATTACGGCAAAGATGGTCATTGCCTCAGCGGAACGGTTGATCGCCATACGCCATTTCTGGCGGAACAATAAAAGTACTGCAGAGATAAGAGTACCAGCGTGCCCGATACCGATCCACCATACGAAGTTGGTGATATCCCATGCCCAGTCAACACCATTGTTGGAACCCCAGACACCGATACCGGTACCGATCGTATAACACAAGCATCCGATACCCCACAGGAAGCAGATAATGGATACGGTAAGGAGCATATACCATTGCTTTGTAGCTTTGCCCTCTATTGGCCTTACGATATCCTCAGTTACCTGGTGATACGATTTTTTACCAAGGATTAACGGCTCTCTGATTTCCGATTCGTGCTGCATATTCTCTTATAAAAATTATTAATTATAAATTCTGAATTATAAATTGTTCAAAGTAACCGGGGTTAGCTATGAGCTTCTTCTTTGTGCATGTTTACTTTTTCCTGCTCCAAACCGAATTCTGCTTCTTCGCAATTCCTCACTTTTGTCAGGTAAGACAATGTCGGTTTCGTTCCGATCTCTTCAAGCACGAAGTAATTCCGCTCGTCTTCTTTTCTCAGTTTTGTAACAGCGCTTTCCTCATCGTTCAAATCTCCGAAGATGATTGCATTGGTAGGACAAGCCTGCTGACAAGCAGTTTTGATCTCCCCATCTTTCAGTTTACGCTCAGCTTTCTTCGCATCAAGCTTGCCTTCCTGGATCCGCTGAACACACATTGAGCATTTTTCCATAACACCACGTGAACGGACAACTACGTCAGGATTTAATACCATACGTCCTAAGTCGTCTTGTGTCGGGTTGAAAGTAAAGTCAGGGTTTGCATTGTAGTTAAACCAGTTGAAACGTCTTACTTTATAAGGACAGTTGTTAGCGCAGTAACGGGTACCTACGCAGCGGTTGTATGTCATCTGGTTCAAGCCGTCATTGCTGTGGTTTGTAGCAAGTACCGGGCAAACGTTCTCACATGGAGCGTGGTTACAGTGCTGGCAAAGCATCGGCTGGAACACAACTTTCGGGTTCACTGCATCCGGGTTTTCCATATCCAGGTACATGTCAATTGCTCCTACACCGTCTTTGTGTGCTTTCTCTTTCGCAGCATCACCTTCATTCGGCCATTTTGTAGTGTAATAACGGTCGATGCGCAGCCAGTGCATCTCGCGTGTTTTCATTACCTGGTCTTTTCCAACCACGGCAACGTTATTTTCTGCTGTACAGCTCACAACGCAGGCGCTGCAGCCGATACATGAGTTAAGATCGATTGTCATCCCCCATTTGTGACCGGGACGGTCGAATGAATCCCAAAGATCCACATCTGCCATTTTCACTTTTCCTGAGTGAGTAACCAGCATATGGTCATGGTTCCCGGATTTAGGATCTTTCTGGTATTCTGAAAGAACAGTTTCTTTAACGATATCACGGCCCATTAATGTATGGTGGATCTGTGTGCCTGCCATTTCAACTGTTTCGTTCGCGCTGTCAACTTTTGCATCAAGTGCCGCGTACATCATGGTACCGTTGGCAACCTGTACAAACGGATATGCATTCTGGCCGATAACAGTTTTTGTTCTCATGCTCAGGTTACCGGCTTTTTCTCTTCCGTAACCAAGGGCGATACCGATCGTTCCGCGTGCCTGTCCCGGCTGAGGTACAACCGGCAATTTAACAGTTGTGCCGTTAACGGTTACATTTACAACACTTGCTTCACGGTCCTGGCGTTCCATCATTTCGTACTTGCCTTCCATATCAAGAGGGGACATAGTAACGTAATTATCCCAGGTCATTTTAGTGATAGGGTCAGGTAATTCCTGCAGCCATGGGTTGTTTGCCTGGTTACCGTTACCAATTGCAACTTTTTCGTATATCGCTAATTCGAATTCTCCTCCTTTAACAGCAGCAATTTTGGATGCAGCTTCGCCCAGGTCAACTTTGGCTGTTGGCTTTGCTTCTTCAGCAGGAGCATCCTTTTTCGCTTCAGTTTTTACAGCAACCGGGGCAGCTGTTTTTGTGCTGTCAGATACTGCGCTTGCAGTCATTTCCTGTCCTTTACCAACTTCTATTGCTCCGTCATGTAAAGAATAGTTCCAGAAATCAGCGAACAGCATGTGTTTGCCCTGCATAGGGAAAACGCGGTCCATCCACATCTTCTGCATGTAAGTATGGTAATCAAGGCTGTTTCCGCTCCATTTCAATAATGTTTCCTGCGCCTGGCGGGTAGAGAACAAAGGAGAAATGGTTGGTTGTGATAATGAGTAGTGTGCTTTCTTAGGGTTAAAATCATTCCATGACTCCAGGTAATTGTGGTCAGGGCAGATATAATTTGCAAGAGAAGCTGTTTCATCAGCCCTGTCGGCAAAGGAGATTTTCAAACCAACCTTGTTATAAGCATCAGCAAATTTTAAAGATGCAGGTGCAGTATAAACGGGGTTTGTATTGTATGTGATCAGTGCATCAACCTTCCCGGCTGCCATGTCGGCAACTAAAGCAGCGAATGCAGCATCATCACCCTGGTGAGTATAGCTTGGGTTGTCAAGATCGATCGTCTGTCCGTAATTGCCAAGCATCTGGTTAATTGCATTGACAACCACCTGGACATTTACATCATTTGATCCGCTGACAACAACAGATTTGCCTTTGCTTGCAGCCAGGTCTTTCGCAGCTTTTGCGATTGTGGCATCCGCAGCTAAGGCAGAAGATGATAAAGCGGAACCGCCAACGATCTTTGCAACAGCATTGTAGAGGTTTACAGCAACTTTACCTTGTTCAGAAACTTTAACCGGTTCGCGGTAATCAGCGTTGGCGCCTGTTAATGACAAATTAGATTCAAACTGGTAATGCTTGGACATTTTCTTTTTGTCCTTGCCAACCTTACGTGTTTGCCCGTACTGGCTAGCAGTCTCGATAGGAGAAAGCCAGTTAGCAAGGAAATCAGCACCGATACCCACAATTACATCCGCCTTGCTGAAATCGTAAGAAGGAATTACTTCCTGCCCGAATGACTGAGCATTTGCTTTTGCAATTCCCGAATAAGAAACGGCATCGTAGGTAACATGCTTGGTTGTTGGGTATTTCGCTGTAAAATCAGCAATAACAGCCTTTGTGGATGGGCTGATGATCGTAGAAGAAAGAATACGGATAGCACCGCCTTTTGCACTTATCGCTGCCAGTTTAGCACCGATCTCTTTGTCAATCGCTGTCCATGTAGCAGAAGCCCCGTTGGCAACAGGACCGGGTAAGCGGGAAGAATCATATAGAGAAAGAACCGAAGCCTGAACGCGTGCATTGGTTCCGCCCATTGTAACTTTTGAAAGCGTGTTGCCTTCAATCTTAATAGGACGGCCTTCGCGTGTTTTTACAATGATGGAAGCATAATCATTTCCGTCATAATAAGTAGAAGCATACCAGTTTGCAACACCCGGAGTGATCTCTTCCGGTTTTACAACGTAAGGGATAGCTTTGTTAACAGGAGTCTCACAAGCTGCTAACGATGCTGCAGTTACGCTGAATCCAAGGAATTTAAGGAAATCCCTGCGGTTAGTGCCATCATTTTCAAGGCTTTTATCGTCAAGGAATTTTTCTACGGGCAGTTGTTCTGCAAATTCGTTATTTGCGTTTTGAACAAACTCAGGATTATTGTTTAGTTCTGATAATCCTTTCCAGTATTTTTTTGTTGCCATATTTTTGTAAATTCTAAATTTCTGTTTACTGGTTCTCAGTCTCCGTTCTTCCGGTTCCCGACTAATAATGACATCTTACGCAATCGATACCGCCCATTTTATCAACGGTGATCGGTTGTCCTTTGTATTTTTCAGCAAGTTTCTTGTGAAGGCTTTCGTAATAAGGATTATCCTTCATTCCCGGTACTTCTGTCTTTTTGTGACAGTCGATACACCATCCCATTGTTAATGGCTGCACCTGCTTCACCGTGGTCATTTCCTTCACTTCTCCGTGGCATGCAGTACATTCCTGCTTACCAACTTTTACGTGCTGCTGGTGAGAGAAATAAACAAAATCCTGGAGGTTATGAACTTTCACCCATTTGATAGGGCGCTGAGGCTTGTTGTATTCACCTTTGTCAGGATCAAATCCTGCAGCAGCGTAAATTTTGGCAATCTCCGTTGTTCCGGTTGTAGGGCCTTTGGAAATTCCTTTATGACAATTCATACAAACATTCACGGAAGGAATACCTGCGGTCTTGCTTTTTTCTGCCCCTGAATGGCAATACTGGCAATTGATAGCGTTATCACCTGCATGGATCTTGTGAGAGAAGGCGATAGGCTGCTCAGGATGGTAAACCATGTCCTGGTCAGGATCAGCGTAAACACCGATACCTTTTAGGGCATACCATCCGCTTGTAAGCAATCCGCCAATTATGATAAGAATGATAACTGCTGTTGTACGTTTATGAGTGTAGATCCATCCTTTTAATTCATCCCAAACGCCTACAGCTTCTTCTTCAGGAAGGCCGTGCTTTTCGTTGTGCAGGTTTTGAAGAGAATGGCGGACACCGCGCAACACAGCAACAAGTACAATTAAAAAGGCAATAACACCGATAAGAACTGCCAAAGGATTAACACCTTCTTCACTTTGAGTTGTCTCACCTACAGGGCCTCCAACTGGAGTTGTAGGAGCAGCAGCAACAGGGGGCGCTTTAATATATCCGATAACCGCTTTAATTTCGTCATCACTTAATGTTGAAGCGAAAACAGTCATGTCCGCTTTGTTATTTTCATTGAATACCTTGACTGCATAAGCATCGCCAGCGGCAATCATAGCCTTGTTGTTTTTTGTCCAGTCGAAAAGCCACTGTTCACTTGGGACACGGGTCATTACACCTTCAAGTCCCGGGCCTGTGAGCTTATTTTTTCCCAAGCTGTGACAAACAGCACAGTTCTGCTTGAAGATCTTTTCTCCGTCAGCGGCAAAGGCATTGTTCGTACTAAAAATAAGTGATAAAAGAAGGAAGGAAAAAATAGCGAAAATTTGTTTTTTCGACTTTTTAAACAATGTATCCATATTGATTTTTAAGTATTTAGCTCTGTTGAATAGCCCGCTTTTTCGGGAGAGTACTTTTACTCGAGGGGCAAATTTATAAGAAAGAGTAATTGATGATTCAAAAAAAGTTAAAATTTTATAAAAAACATTTAATTTATATTGATTCTAAATAACCCTCCTTTCGCCTGAAAAATAAATACTCCCCAAATGCTCAGCAAAAAGGAAATATTTATCATTATAAATGAAAGCCTGGTCGATTTTGCCTGTGCAGCAATATTCGTTTATATTAAAAAAACAGGCATGATCATTGGCTGCGATGCTTTAATTTGAATAACTTTGTATCGCTATGTTTATGAAAAAGCTTACATTCATCATCAGCCTTTTATTTGTTTGCTTGTTTACGGCCCGGGGCCGTTCCCAGAACTCTGCAGATACGGGCAGAATCGAGCTGGTGCAGGAATATAAAATTAAAGAGCTCCTTGCAAAACATGTGGAGGTTAATTCGAAATCAGAACTGAAAGGATATCGTGTCAAGATCCATTTTGGTTCCGATAAGACAAAGGCCCGTGAAGTTAAAGCAAAATTCATCTCAAGGTTTCCTGAAGTCCCGGCTTATGAGAAATACGATCAGCCGAATTTCAATATCAGGGTAGGGGATTTCAGGACAAAACTCGAGGCTTACCGTTTTCTCAAAGAAGTCCAGGCAGAGTTCCCCTCCGCTTTTATTGTGAATGATGAAATTGAACTGCCATTGATCCGCTGACCCTTTAATAAACACCCTGTCTTGTTAATTCATGTTCTCTTTTCTTGGAAATTTAATTTTAAATTCTCATATTAGCAGAATAATTATTATTTCTCTAAACTATTACTGTTAAAACTTAATTAATTGCTCATGAAAAAAATTACACTATTTGTGTCCGGGTTGTTGCTGACAGGTGCTGTTAACGCACAGGTTGCAGCAGGCAACGATGGCGTGGAAATGCTTAAGCTGGAAAGCTTTGGAATTTCAAAGCCTTTATCAGAACTGGCTACTGAAGAAATCGATTACGAAGAATATGAAAAGGAGGAGTCGAAAGATCGTGAAAAAAGACAGGTTCAGACATTTGAGTTTACACCGGAAAAAGATGGCCCGGCTTATGGGACTGATCCTAATTCGATTCAAAAAAATGCAGGCACCAAAACACCTTTGCCTCCAATTGCAAACTGGCTGGGACAGACAGGAGCAGGTTGTCCTCCTGACCCATCAGGAGCTGCGGGCCCGAATCATTACATTCAGTCTGTAAACGCCACTCCGGTTAAAGTTTACAGCAAAACAGGAACTACGATGCTTACCATTAATAATATGGGATCACTATGGTCTCCTGCCGTAGGTAATATGGGTGACCCGATTATCATGTATGACCGTTATGCGGACCGCTGGTTTTTAAGCCAGTTCGGTGCAAGCAACAAGATCTATATTGCGATCTCAACAACTCCTGATCCTTTGGGAACATGGTATACTTATACTTATACCGGAAGTACATTCCCGGATTACCTGAAATTCTCGATCTGGCATGATGGTTATTATATGACTGCTAACTGGGGTTCCAAGATCATGGTTTTCGAAAGAGACAAGATGCTGCTTGGTAATGCGACAGCAAGGGCTTTCCAGAAAACCTTTTCACCAACCGCTCCATCCGGATTCTTTTGTCCGCTTCCTGCAGATGCAGACGGAGGGTTGCCTCCATCAGGAACACCGCTTCCTGTATTCCAGTATACGGATAACGCATGGGGTGCCGGTATCACTGATGCTGTGAAAATCTTCCCTTTTACCGTTAACTGGGTTCCAACAACACCAACTGCTACTGTTGGTACAACTATTACAATCCCGACCCAACCATTTGATGCATCTTATGATCCTAGCTGGAATGATATCTGGACACCAGGTACCACCAGCAAGCTGGATGGAATCGGTGGGGTTTTGCAGTACCGTGTTCAATGGAGAAAATGGGTTGGATATAACACTGCCTTATTAACATGGGGTGTTAAACTTGATCCTACAACAAAAAGACGCAGTATTAAATGGGTGGAATTACGCCAGACCCAGGCTACCGGAACATGGGCAATTCACCAGGAAGGTGTATATGCGCCTGCTGACGGTGCTAACCGCTGGATGCAAAGTATTGCAATGGATGATAACGGAAGCATCGGACTTGGGTTCTGTATCTCTGCTTCAACAACTGCTTCCCCTTCACAGGGCGCAACAGCAAATATTTCTCCCAGCTTAAGATATACCGGACGGTTAGCTACTGATCTTGCCGGAACAATGTCATTTGCAGAAACAACTGCGATTAACGGCACAGGTACAGGTATTTGCGGAGGATCCAACCGTTGGGGTGATTATGCACAATTATCACTTGATCCGGATGGTCTTACATTTTGGTACACCGGTGATTATGCTCAAAGCAGCACAAGGACGCGGATCTATTCATTCCGCATTCCTACCAGCGCTGTAGGAGTTGATGAAGCTGCAAATCAGCCGACTTTCAATACATACCAGGCTGATAATATGATCAACCTTACTGCTTCTAACCTTCCTTCCAATGAAGAAATGGTTGTTGACCTTTTTGATGTTAACGGAAAAGAGATCAGCGGTAAAAAAATAACGCCTTCTGCGAATGCTTTCCAGACTAATATCAACATTGCCGGGCTTTCAGCAGGTACGTACCTTGTGAGGGTTGGAAATCCAAACTTCCAGAGAGTTGTGAAGGTATATGTAAAATAATTCTTTAAAATATATCAAAGCACTCATGCGGCTGTTCTTCGGAATAGATTTTGCATGAGTGCTTTGATTTTAAAAGCTCCCTATGAAAAATATTCTCTTTGTAATTGTTCTTGGAATGATAGCATTCACTGCATGTAAATCAAAAAAGAACACAGCTTCTGCAGCATCTTCTGCTACATCAACAACATCATCATCAGGTAATAACCCCGCTAACTCTTCTTCATTGGTAACAGCTACAGGAAACACATCAGGGAAAGTATCCCATCAGTATAGGTCTGCCGGGTGCGCAACTGTTATTATCTGCACCCAGGATGGCACAGAGCTTACGCTTATTCCCAAGGAGAAGCTGGCAAAAGAATTTGATGTTGACGGATTAGAAGTACAGTTCAATTATCATACGCTTAAAATGCCTCAACCCGCAGGCTGCACAGTTGGCATGCCTGCTGAGATCACTGAGCTCTCTAAAAAATAACAGATAGTAATTAAGCACCGGTTTGGATACAGGCCGGTGGTTTTTTGTCTGGTTATGCGCGCAGAGAGACGAAGAGGTTGCCTCTGCCGAGCAGTACCGTAATCCAGGTAGAATCATCAGATCTTTATCATAAAGCGTCATAGACGATCTTTAACATCATAAGATGTGTGAAAATCTGCGTTCTATTAAAGTGAGGTAACACTAGAAACCCATTCACTACACTTTGTTCCGTTCAGGATGACAGGACTAAAAGAGGTATTAGTGCCGATTTTGAAATTTTTTTGCCATTTTCTTCCGCACTCTTTCACCTTTTGAATTACGGCTCTGCTCTTCTTTTGTTTCACGATCCCTTATGGATACAAAACCTAATTTATAAGCTTTATAGGATTCGATCGCGGCATCGAAGGGCGGTAAGTATTCCATGATGCTGATAACACTGGGTACCAGGCTGACATCTAGTCCAAACTCTTTTATATAGGGCTCGATCAGCAGGGATTGAAAAGGATCGGTTGCAAAAGCTATTTTTTTAAAGCCCAGTGATTTTGCTAATTCCCACGAATAATAAAGATTTTCCGTTGTATGCTGCGCCCGTGTTTCCAGGAAGATGTTTTTTTTCGGAACACCCATCTTTTCCGCATACAGGGACATTATTACCGCTTCAGTATATGGAGTATAAACGGCAGATCCGGAATAGATGATATTCTTTGCGACACCACTTTTATAAAGGAATACCGACCAGAGCACCCTCCACTTCATAACAAATCCCCATCTGCCGGCATCACAAGGGATTCCGGGGACGATTACAGCATCAAGCGGTTTATTATCAAGTGCAGCAGAAAAAAGCTGGGCGGGCCGATAGAATGTGTTATAGCAAAAGTGCAAATGGGCAGAGAAAAAGCCGGCAGCACAAATCAAAATAAGAAGAATATAGGCCCTGGTTCTTTTTTTCATGCCCTGCATAGATAAAAAAAGCCCCGTATTTTACTACAGGGCCTTGAACAATCAATAAATTGAATTATAGTTTTGCCTTGATCTCTACCAGCTCATAACCTTCGATGATATCGCCTTGTTTGATATCGTTGAATCCTTCAATGTTCAGTCCGCACTCAAAACCTTTATTCACTTCTTTCACATCATCCTTAAAGCGTTTCAATGAACCAAGCTTACCATCATGAACCACAATGCCGTCACGTACGATACGGACCTTGGTATTGCGGGTAACTTTTCCATCAAGAACGAAACAACCTGCAATGGTACCAACTTTAGTAATGTTGAATACTTCACGGATCTCGATGTTACATACTGTTTTCTCTTCGAATTCAGGGGATAACATTCCTTCCATTGCGGCTTTGATCTCGTCAATAGCTTTGTAGATAATGGAGTATAAGCGGATGTCGATCTGTTCTGTTTCTGCAAGGCGCTTGGCACTTACTGAAGGACGCACCTGGAATCCGACAATGATCGCATTGGATGCAGAAGCAAGCAATACATCGGATTCGCTGATAGCACCCACGGATTTGTGAATGATCTTCACCTGTACTTTTTCAGTCGAAAGTTTCTGCAATGAATCGGCAAGGGCTTCAACCGAACCATCCACGTCACCTTTCACGATCACGTTAAGTTCTTTAAAGTCACCGATAGCCAGACGTCTTCCGATCTCATCAAGTGTAATGTGCTTGTGTGTACGGATACCCTGTTCACGCTGTAATTGTAAACGCTTGGCAGCAATTTCCCGTGCTTCACGCTCATCACTCATTACATGGAATTTATCACCTGCCTGTGGTGCACCGCTTAAACCAAGCAGTATCACCGGCATCGAAGGGCCTGCTTCTTTTACCACAGCACCACGCTCATTGTGCAAAGCTTTTACTTTTCCGCTGAAACACCCTGCTAATACAGTGTCTCCAACATTCAGAGTTCCTGCTTCCACAAGTATCGTGCTTACGTAACCGCGGCCTTTATCAAGCTCCGATTCAATAACGGTTCCCGTTGCATTCTTATTAGGATTAGCTTTCAGGTTCAGCATTTCCGCTTCCAGTAAAACTTTATCAAGTAAAGCATCAATGTTTAAACCTTTCTTCGCGGAGATCTCCTGGCACTGATATTTCCCGCCCCATTCTTCGACAAGGATATTCATCTGGGACAATGCTTCGCGGATTTTATCAGGGTTTGCTCCCGGTTTATCAATCTTGTTAATTGCGATTACAATAGGTACACCTGCCGCCTGCGCGTGATTGATCGCCTCAATGGTCTGAGGCATCACGCTGTCGTCTGCCGCAACTACGATGATCGCGATATCCGTAACCTGTGCACCGCGGGCACGCATCGCAGTAAACGCTTCGTGGCCCGGTGTATCCAGGAATGTTATTGTTTTCTCATTCTCTAATTTAACATTATAAGCCCCGATGTGCTGGGTGATACCTCCGGCCTCACCGGCAATAACATTCGCTTTACGGATGTAATCCAGCAAAGATGTTTTACCGTGATCCACGTGACCCATAACCGTAACGATAGGGGAGCGGGGCTGGAGCTGCTCTTCAGTATCTGCTTCTTCTTTGATTGCTTCCTGTACCTCAACACTCACAAATTCGAGCTGGTACCCGAACTCTTCCGCAACGATAGCAATTGTTTCCGCATCGAGGCGCTGATTGATCGATACAAACATCCCAAGGCTCATGCAGGTAGAAATGATCTCGTTCACCGGAACATTCATCATCTGTGCAAGCTGGTTGGCAGAAACGAATTCGGTAACTTTAATGATTTTCTTGTCCGCCTCGTTCATATCCGCTTCTTCCTGCATACGTTCGCTGGCAGCGTCACGCTTGGATTTACGGTGTTTCGATGCTTTTGATTTTCCTCCACCGCTTAAACGGGCAAGGGTTTCTTTAATTTGCGCCTGGATCTGTTCAGGTGTCAGTTCAACTTTAGGACCGCGGCCTGTGTTTGTTGTTTTTCCCCTGTAGCTTCCGGTGCCTAATGCACGGCCTTCGTATTTTGCAAGCCTTTCCTTTTCCGAACCGGAAACATTTGATGAAGGTGTTCCGGTAGGTTTAGGCTGCACCGTGTCACCAATAGTAGTTCCACCGAAGCTTTTCTTGATGCGTTTGCGTTTCTTCTTGTTATCTGCTGCATTTTGGGCGGAAGAAGAAGCGACAGGTTTTTTCCTGTCGTCCTTCACAGGAAGCTCAATTCTACCCATGATCTTCGGGCCTTCCAGCTTTTCTACTTTAGTTTCATAGAAATCTTCTTTCGGAGGTTCCGGGGTTGTTTCTTCCGGTGCTGTTTTAACAACAGGAATTTCTTCAACAGGCGCCTCTTTCTCAGGCTCTTCTTCTTTCTTGGCTTTGGTTTTTCCTTTAGCCGCAGTTTTCGTTTTCTTTTCTTCGTCCTTAACTGCTTTTGTTTTCTTGTCCGGTTTGGTCTTGGTGTTTAACGCATCAAGATCGATTTTAGAAACAACTTTAACTTTAACATCGGAATCAGATTTAGCTTTGATTACTTCCTCTTCCTTTTCTTCAGGTTTTTCTATCTTTGTCTCTTCTTCTTTAACCGGAGCTTTTTCTTTCGGTTTAACTGCAGCCGGCTGAACATTTTTGATAATGATCTCTTCCTCTTCTTTTTTAACTTCCGGTTTTTTTGCATCCGGATCAAGAGTGATGCTTTCCTTTTTTGCCTTTGTAGAGCTGGTGATCTGTTTAGCTTCTTCCCTTGCAGCTTTTTCACTCTGGTATTCTTTCAGCAACAGCCCGTAAACGTCCTCTGTGATCTTAGCCATAGGGTTATTCTCGATCGCATGACCTTTACTCTTGAGGAAATCAGTGATAGTACCAATACTAACATTGAGCTCCTTCGCTACTTTACTTAATCGCTGTACTTTATTTTCTGTCATATTTAATTTAAAAAATGTTAATGTTAAAAGTTAAATGTTATTAGTTGTCAGGTTATAGCCATATCACTAATAACCATAACAATTAACCGCTACTCAAACTCGGCCTGTAAAATGCTTCTTACTTCCTTAACGGTTTCTTCTTCAAGGTCGGTGCGTTTTACAAGTTCGTCAATGGAAAGCTCAAGTACTGATTTTGCTGTATCACAGCCGACTGCTTTTAATTCATCAAGGATCCAGCTTTCGATCTCATCTGCAAATTCTTCCAGGTCGACATCTTCCACATCCACATCGGTGTCGCGGTAAACATCAATCTCGTAGCCTGTTAATTTTCCGGCAAGCTTGATATTATGCCCGCCTTTACCGATAGCAAGGGAAACCTGGTCAGGCTTCAGGAATACTTCAGCACGTTTGGTTTCATCATCCAGTTTAACCGAAGTTATTTTTGCAGGGCTTAATGCACGTGTTATGAATAACTGGGCATTGCTTGTGAAATTGATCACGTCAATGTTCTCATTTCTCAATTCACGCACGATACCGTGGATGCGTGAACCTTTCATACCAACACATGCTCCAACGGGGTCGATCCTGTCATCATAAGATTCAACAGCAACTTTAGCTCTTTCACCCGGCTCACGAACGATCTTCTTGATAGTGATAAGCCCGTCAAATACTTCAGGAACTTCGAGCTCAAACAAACGCTCAAGGAATGCAGGGGAAGTACGTGAAAGCACGATGATAGGTGAATTGTTTTTCATGTCAACACGCTGAACAACCGCACGGATAGTGTCTCCCTTTTTAAAGAAATCCGAAGGGATCTGTTCCGATTTCGGCAATAAAAGTTCATTGCCGTCTTCATCAAGAATAAGCAATTCTTTTTTCCAGATCTGGTAAACTTCACCTGTCATGATCTCGCCAACACGTTCTTTGTATTTTTTATAGATTCCATCCTTTTCAAGTTCAAGGATCTTTGAAACAAGGTTCTGACGAACGGCAAGTACTGCGCGTCTTCCGAAATCATCAAGCTTAACTGGGGTAGTAATCTCTTCACCAATCTCCAGGTCAGCATCAATCTTTTTTGCAGGGGTTAAGCCGATATGTTTTGCTTCATCGTAATCAAAACTGTCTTCAGCGAATTCATCGTCCACAACTTCGCGGTTGTGCCAGATCTCGATCTCACCACGGTCAGGGTTAACAATGATATCGAAATTGTCATCCGAGCCATATTTTTTTAACAGCATACTGCGAAATACATCTTCGATGATGCTCATCAATGTTGCTCTGTCGATGTTCTTTAATTCTTTGAATTCAGAGAATGATTCAATTAAATTGATACTTTCCATTTTTGATTTTGATTTTAAAATGATATTACAACTTTACTTTCTTTGATCTGATTAAACGTTAAGCTGATATTACGGATTACTAATTGTTTTCCTTTTTTTCCTTCAACCGCTTCTTTGGATTTTGATTCCAGTTCGATCCCTTCTTCAGTTGCTTTCAGGAGTTTTCCTGAATATTTTTTCCCTTCCCGGGATGTAACATTAAGATCTTTGCCAAGGTACTTAATGTACTGTCGAAGCGTCTTCAGCGGTTTATCCAAGCCCGGTGACGATACATGAAGCTCAAAATCTTCCTGTTCACGGTCAAGGTTGGATTCTACATGCCGGCTCATTTCCACACAGTCTTTAATTGATATACCGTTATCGTTGTCAAGCAGGATATAAATATTGTTTCCCGGCTTAACTGCAATATCAACTATAAAATTGGATCCTTCTGCAATTTTAGCTTCAGCGATCTGCTGTATTTTTTCTACTGTGATCATCTCAATTCCGACAAAAGAAAGAGGGGACTCGTGTCCCCTCTTTTCATTTCATATCTCTGTTTTCGAGTTGCAAATATACAAACAAAATTCCTAACAAAAAAATATTTTTAAGCAACTAAAACGTGTTTTTTTTCGTCTTAATAGGTAAATAGCTTACATTTGTCGGGACAAATATAAAACTAATCTATATTTGTTGATTAAAGACTACTCCACAAGTGTTTGATCTTAAATTAATTAATATGGAAACGTCAAAAATAAAATCTCCGGAAAGGGTTACGGGTAAGGTGATTAAAGGTTTTATCCTGTTTTATGTCTTTGTTTTCTCCGCAGCAAACTCCGCTTTTTCCCAGGACCTTAAAAATCTAAAGAATTCACTATCAACTATCAAGGAAGAACAGGAAAAGATCGCGCATGATGAGTTGATGAGTTATATCTATATGATCCTTGGGTTTTCTGTAGTTATTGCCATTGCGTGGATCAGTACGGTAAAGGCGAGAAAACGCTCCAAGGCTGAAAACGAAGCCAAGATCAAGTTCATCCAGCAAAACCAGGCTAAAAAGCAGGCTTCAGCTCATGCTCACGGTGCTCCAGGCCATGGTCACACCCTTCATAAAGCAAGAAGGTAATTACTCTACTTTCACCCCTTTTTTGTAAGTGGTTTCCATGATAATTTTTCCGTTTTTATCATAGTATGTCCATTTGCCATCCGGCTTGCTTTCCATTCTGCCGCTTTTTTCCTTGATCAGCTTATAAGATGTAGTGCTTTTCAGCTGTGCATTCTCATACCAGGAGCTTGCATCACCGCTTAGTTTTCCGTCTTCGAAGGTCTGTTCCATCATTTTCACACCGGTTTCATAGTAATATGTCCATTTGCCTTCGGGCTTTTCTTCTTTATAATCGCCTTCACTGTCTTTGAAGCCATGACTTGTCCAAAAGACCCAATGGCCGTTTTTCCTGCCTTCTTTATAAGGGCCTTCCTCCTTGATCGTGCCTTTGTCGTAATAATATTTCCAGTTTCCATCCTTTAAGCCGTTCTTAAAAAAGCCTTCATAATTAGGTTTGTTATTGGGGTACCATCCTTTCCAGCTGCCGTTCATTATTCCCGCAGTGAAGGTGCCTTCATCTTTCAGTACACCATTGTCGAACCATGAAAGCCAGACGCCTTCTTCCTTCCCTTTTACATAGTTGCCTTCCTGTAACTTCTGTTTGTTCTCGTACCAGACAGTCCATTTACCTTCTTTCAGGTTTTTGCTGAAATTACCTTCCTTCCATTTATCACCAGTATTATACCAGTAAGTCCAGGTGGTGTCCATCAGATCGTCCTTATAATATCCTTCTGATTCTTTCGTCCCGTTTGCAAACCAGTATTGCCATTTTCCCGTGCGGAGATTGTCCTGCAATGTGCCTTCAATTGCAATTTTTCCGTCTTCCTTAAACCATTTCCAGTAGCCGGTCTTTTTATCATTTACAAACGGCCCCTGGCTTTTCACCTTTCCATTGCTGAACCAGTTGATGCAGATACCGTTCTTTTTTCCGTTCTCATAATGCACGGTATAATCTTTTTCTCCCGTGGCAAGATAAAATATCCAGTCCCCGTCCATCCTCCCGTTTTTATATGTGCCTTCTCCTTTCTTTTTGCCGGTATCATAAACGATAGTGAATTTCCCATTGCCATCCTTAATTACCTGCTCACCGTTTTCAAGCCAGAGGTTCATGATCAGCACGTCTTCCCCTTCATGTACAAGCTCCTGCTTTGGTTTGCCGTCCTTGTGCCATTCTTTCCAGGGGCCCGTTTTCTTGTCTGCTTTATAAGCCCCTTCCCGCTGCCGGTTGCCATTCTTATACCAGCCGGTATAAAGTCCTTCCTGGAGATCATTCTTAAAGAAGCCGCGGCTTTCCATTTGCCCGTTATCAAAGTAATAAGTCCATTCACCTTCTTTTTTGCCTTTACTATAATTTTCAATGCTCTTAAGTTTGCCGTTGTCATACCAGCCGGTCCATGTGCTGTCGGGTTTATCTTTTTTGAAATAGGTTTCCTGTGCCTTGTTTCCACTGATATACCAATATTTCCAAGCCCCTTCTTTTTCTCCGAAAAAGTAATTCTCTTCCGATTTAGGCTTTTTTCCGGGATAGTAGGTCATGAATTTCCCGCTTTCCTTCCCGTTGCTGAACATTCCTTCTTTTGCAATCTCCCCTGTTTCATACCAGGCTGTAAATTTGCCGTCCTGCATGCCGTTCTTCATCATCTGCTCGCTTTTCTTTTTTGTTTGTGCAATGTCCCAGTATTCCGTAACGAGCTGTGCACGGGAAATACCGGTAATTAATAAGGCGGCAAGGAGGAAAAGGCTTTTTTTCATATTATTAAATAACGTGAATTTTATGAAATGTTACAATTGCCGGAAAATAAGACCGGGATAAATGTTCAGCTCCGCCCGTATGGCTTAAGCCATAATGAGCGGAGCTGAGGGTTTCATTGGTTAATATTAGTTTGTTTCAAGTACTTTGAAAAGCTCATCCAGCTTTGGTGTCAGAATGATCTCGGTCCTGCGGTTCTTTTTGCGGGCTTCGGGAGTCTTTGCAGCTTCTATCGGGAAGTATTCCCCGCGTCCTGCTGCAGTAAGCCTTTTAGGGTCAACGCTGCTGTTTTTGGTGATGATTTTAACAATAGAAGTAGCACGCATAACGCTTAGGTCCCAGTTATCCTTAATATCGCCTTTGCCTGCCATCGGAACATCATCTGTATGGCCTTCTATAAGGATATTGATATCAGCATTCTGTTCAAGTACCTTAGCCACTTTTTTAAGAGCATCCACACCTTTGGCTTCTACGGTTGTGCTTCCCGAAGCAAAAAGCAAACTTTCATCCATTGATACATACACTTTCCCGTTTTTCTGGGTGATTGTCAGGCCCTTGCCTTCGAATCCCATCAGTGCATCAGAAAGCTTTTTCTTCAGCTCATTTGTAGCGTCATCCTTGCTTTTCAGAATAGATTCAAGTTCAGCTACGCGTGCTTCACGCTTTTTAAGTTCGGCAGTCAGCTCATCAAGACTTTTCTTTTTAGCATCCAGTTCTGCCGCCAATTTTTTCAGCTCATCTTCTTTTTTCAGGAGCTGTTCCTGCGTCAGTTGCAGTTCACCGGATAATTTCCGTGTATCTGCAAGATTGCCCTCGAGCAAACGGTTGTATTTATCCAGCAACTGTTCATTTATCTGGTTAAGCTTATCGTATTTAGCCGTAAGGCTGCGGTAGCTTGTGCCAAGGATAGAGGTGTCTTTCTGAAGTCCCGAAATTGCCTTGTTATTGTCATTGATTGATTTGTTCGCTTCCAAGAGTTTTGTGTCACAATCCTGGCACCTTGTCTTCAGTTCAGCAAGTTCTGTTTCACAGCTTTTCCTTTTAGCGGCTTCTTCTTCAAGTTTTCTTTGAGGAACACATGAAAACAGCGTTGCGCTAATTAAAAGTGCGGTAATATAATTTGTAGTGCTTTTCATGATGATAGTTTTTTTGTAGTACAATATTATTCATAATGACGCAGTGCTGAACAATACGCCCTTAGAGTTTTTACACACCCAAAACAGCTGTTTTGTTAATAAGAGGGAATAAAAAAGCCATCCTGTCAGGATGGCTTTTTTTATAAAAGTTAAAAAATTATTTTTTAGGTTCTGCCTTTTCAGTCTGCGGTTCGATATAAACTTTGCTGAAATCACGGTATTCCATTGCATTTGCAGGGAAGTTCTTCACGTTCTTCTGCACAAGACGATAGTTCTCCTCGTAGAAGATCGGCATGATAGACCCGTCATCGATCTGCTGCTGATCTGCCTGGCGGTAAAGATCCATGCGTTTAGCTTCTTCAGGCTCACGAAGCGCTGCAGTGAATAACGAGTCAAATCTAGGACTGTTATAACGTGTAGAATTCAGGTAAGATTTGTCAGATAATTTTTCCGGGATGTGCTTGCTGTATAATAGGGTAAGGAAAATCTCCGGATCAGGGTAATCCGCAACCCATCCTGTTCTCCAGAATTGTGATTTCCCTGTTTCTACGTATTCAAGATGTTCAGCCAAAGGCATTACATTAATTTCGACATCAATATTCAGGTTCTCTTTCAGCATCTTCTGGATCACTTCGGCAGTTTGAATGTTCCTGTCGCCACCACCGCTGTTGATCTGCAATGTTAGTTTAGGGAATCCTTTCCCGTTGGGATATCCTCCTGAAGCCATGTATTTACGTGCTTTGTCAGGATCGAAAGTATAACCTTTCAGTGCTTTGCTGTCATAAGCTTTGAATGAAGGCGGAACGATACCGAAGTTGCCCGGGATTCCTTCACCCTGTAAAGTATAGTTTACAATTTTTTCCCGGTCGATCGCGTAGTTGAAAGCCAATCGAACATCTTTTTTATTGAAGATATCGCTCTGGTGCTGGAAGCCGTAATAGAAGATACTCATTGCGGGAACCACCTGCATTTCGAATGGCTGGTTGCCTTCTTTCGCATGATCAAGTTCCCCCAGGATATCCGGGATCATTTCAATCGGTAAACGGAAGATCATATCAAGGTTTCCGCGTTTGAACTCCAAAAGCTCAGATTTTTTTTCTTTGATGAATGTGTATTTTACAGCATCAAGGTAAGGAAGCTGGTTGCCGTGCTCATCCACGTTCCAGTAGTTAGGGTTACGCTCAAGGATAACAGCTTCGCCTTCTTTTACGCTTTTTACCTGGAAAGGACCTGTTCCCACGCATTTAGCGCGCATGTCAACACCGTATTTGTCGAAAGCTTCCTGCGGATACACCCAGCAGCCCGGAGTACTCATGATGTTAAGGAAACCTGCAAAAGGATGAAGGAGAGTGATCTGGATCGTATAGTCATCAATCACCTTTACACCTGAAACACCACCTGCTATAGGCTTTTTATCAATGGTAGACTGGTAATATTCGTTAGCGCCAACAACTCGGTCTTTGAAAGACCCTCCAAATTGCTGGTTTTCGGGGCTTGCAGTACAAAGCCTGTCGAAGCAATATTTAAAATCTTTTGCTGTCACCTCGCGGCCTTTGCCATCAGGGAAACAAGCATCATCATGAAATTTTACACCTTTCCTGATAGAGAAAGTCCATTGCGTAGCATCAGCATTCTTTTCCCATTTCTCAGCAAGTGCAGGTACTACAGAAAGATCAGACTGGGAAAGCTTCACGAAGCCTTCATAAACCTGGTTAACGATGCGGTGGGACGTCACTTCAGTAATGTTCAACGGGAACAGGTTACGAAAATCCTCCACTTCATTTGTTCTGAAAACACCACCGTAATAAACACCACCTTTAGCTTTACGGGCTTCTCCTGAGGAATTGTTGTCGTTTGAACAAGACGCCAGAAGGCCTGCAACCAGTAATGAGTAAATCGCTTTTTTCATATAGAAAATTATTTATTTTTTAATTGGACTATGGAGCCGGCCGCTGATAAAACAATTCTTTTTGCTGAATTGAAGCGGCAGTTGCATATTCAATTCTTAATGTAAAATTTCACTGAGGCACAAATATATAGATTATAACCATATTTCATATAGTTTTAACACAAAATGTATCCCGGCAGGATCAGCGGTCAAAAATCAAAAATCGATATTCAGCACCGCAGGGCAATGGTCGGAATGCTTCGCTTCAGGCAATATCATAGCGCCTTTCATCAGTCCTGAAATATTCTCACTTACGAGGTTATAATCGATCCGCCAGCCGAGGTTTTTGCCCCTGGCCCCCGACCGGAAACTCCACCATGTATAATTATGCGGTTCCTGGTTAAAATAGCGGAAGCTGTCCACGAAGCCTGAGTGCATGAAGGAGTCGATCCAGCTGCGTTCTTCGGGCAGGAAGCCGCTGCTGTTGGCATTACTTTTAGGATTGTGAATATCAATGGGCCGATGACAGATATTATAATCACCGGAAATAATCAGTTTCGGGCGCTCTTTCTTTAATTGTTCGATGTAGTTATAAAAATCAGATAACCACTGCATCTTGAATGCCTGCCTGTCCTCACCGCTGCTCCCGCTCGGGTGGTACACGCTCATTACCGACACGTCCCCGTAATCGGCACGGATCACACGTCCTTCAAAATCATATTTCTCCATCCCGCAGCCGTATTCCACATGATCGGGTTTGATCCTGCTCAGGATCGCCACACCACTGTAACCCTTTTTTTGTGCCGGGAACCAGTAATGGTAATACCCCAGGTTCTCGAAAATGCTGAGGTCAACCTGGGAGGGATCGGCCTTGATCTCCTGGAAGCAAACAATATCAGGGCTTGCGGCTTTGAGCCATTCTGCCAATCCTTTGCTGAGAGCAGAACGGATGCCATTTACATTATAAGTTATAATTTTTGCCATGTTTTTGCGTACTTGTTGTGCCGGGGAATTTCTTTACAGGGCGTGAATTTAGCATTTTTCAAAGTTTCTGATTTTGAAGAGCTAAATTATTTTAATTCGTACTTTTATTTGAATTCGCAGCGTGATACCCTTTTGAAGTGGAAATTAGAAAAAGTTTAACCATTCTTATATCAGTGTTTTTGGCAGCAGGGCTTTATGGCCAGGTTCCCAATAATTCATATAAAAAGACCTTTCTCCTGCTTTCGGATACTTTAAAGCTCGATACGCTCAGTATTGTTCCGGGATCGTTCGTGATCCGTATTGCTGACGGGACACTTCTTGATACTTCTTATTATAAGGTAGATCATGCCGGAGGACTGGTTTTTCTCAACAGGACAAAAATGGAACGGGACAGCATAAAGCCCGACAGCCTTATCACTTCTTTTAAAACCTTCCCGTTTTTGTTTTCGGAAGAAACCCGACATAAGGATGCCAGGCGTATCCGGGCAGATCTGTCGGGTGTATACAATCCGTTCACGTATGACATAGAAGGCCGAAACGATGATATATTTAAGATGGATGGACTGAATAAAAGCGGAAGTATCTCCAGGGGCATCACCTTTGGTAATAACCAGGATGTGGTTGTGAACTCGAACCTGAACCTCCAGCTTTCCGGCCATCTCAGCAACAATGTTGACATTCTTATGGCAGCCACTGATAACAACATTCCTGTTCAGCCTGACGGAAATACACAGCAGCTCCAGGAATTCGATAAGGTTTTTATCCAGCTGTCAAATGAGAACACCAAACTGATCGCAGGAGATTTCCAGCTGCTGAGGCCTTATTCATATTTTATGAATTTTAATAAAAAGGCACAGGGGATTAATTTTTCAACCGCGCTTAAAACCAACACGGAAAATAAGGACCCTTTTAAGCAGGGGTTGTATTCCACATCACTAAGCGCAGCAGTTTCCCGCGGCAAGTTCGCACGGAACCAGATCCAGGGGATTGAAAGCAACCAGGGGCCTTACCGGCTGAGAGGCGCGGAGAATGAACCGTTCATTATTGTTTTATCCGGGACAGAAAAAATATACATAGACGGAAGGCTTCTGGAACGGGGGCAGGAAAATGATTATGTGATCAATTACAATACTTCCGAGGTAACCTTCACCGCAAAACAACTTATTACAAAGGATAAAAGGATTGTTGCAGAGTTCCAGTATTCCGATAAAAATTATGCACGTTCACTTGTGCATTTCGGGAATGATTATGAACAGGGGAAGCTGAAGCTTCACGTGAATGTGTATTCCGAGCAGGATAGTAAAAACCAGCCGCTGCAGCAGGACCTGACCCCCGGGCAAAAAAAGCTGTTGTCGGCAATCGGTGATACACTATCACTTGCGGTAATCCCGAGTTACGATAGTGTGCCGTTTTCGAACAGTGAAGTGCTTTATGACAGGCTTGATTCGGTGTACGGTTCTTATACCTTTCCGGGTGTCTTTGTTTACAGTACGGATAGTGACAGCGCTCATTTCAGGGTAACATTCAGTAATGTAGGGACCGGAAACGGGAATTACAACCAGGTGACTTCCGGAGCCAACGGCAAAGTTTTTCAATGGGTGATGCCGGATACAGTTACGGGGCGAAGACGCGGAACATATGAGCCGGTCATACAGCTCGTCACCCCCAAGAAAAAACAAATGCTCACCGTGGGCGCGGAGTACAGTTTTAATAAAAATTCAAAACTTACAATAGAAGGGGCGGCAAGCAATAATGACATCAATACATTCTCGCGTGCTGACAGTGATGACGATGCAGGCTATGCGCTTAAGCTGAATTTCGATAATGTTTATCCTTTGGGCGGAGTTAATGCTGATACAATAGCCGGGCCGGTTAAATTGCTTACGAATGTGAATTATGAATACGTGCAGAAATATTTTCTTCCTATAGAAAGGTACAGGAGTGTTGAGTTTGAGCGCGACTGGAACAGGAGAACAACCCAGATCACGGATGACCAGCACATCATAGGTGCAGCGGTCGGGCTTTCAAAAAAGAATATAGGAGCTGCGGTTTACCGTTTCAATACATTTCTTGAGGGGAATGAATACAATGCCATGAAGCACATGGCTAACTTTAATTTAGGGACAAAAGGATTTAAGCTGATTTATGACGGAAGCTTAATGGCTTCGGAAAGTGCTGTTAATACCGATTTCTACAGGCACAAAAGCGGGATTTCTCAAACTGTGCGATGGCTAACAATTGGTTTGCGTGATGAGTTCGAACAGAATAAATTTGCGCTTTCAAGGAAAGACTCGCTGCTTGCAAACAGTTACCGGTTCTGGGAATGGGAAGCATTTGCGCAGAATTCGGACACGACAAAGAACCGATATGGATTAAATTACAAGCAGCGGACAGACTATGCAGTGAGGAATGATTCGGGATCCACAAGTCTTAATTCCTCGGCCTTTGCAGAAAGTTACGGAGGATTCTTTCATCTGATCCAGGATCCGAATAGTCAGTTGAAAGTAAATGCCGCGTACAGGAGGCTGCAGATAAGGGATCAGTTGTTGACTGTTCAAAAGCCGGATAATACATTGCTTGCACGGGTGGAGTATGATGCAAGGTTCTGGAAAGGTCTTGTCTATTCAAATTCATTTTATGAGATCGGGTCAGGACTCGAAGTAAGAAAGGAGTTCTCTTTTATTGAAGTTGCAGCCGGGCAGGGCGTTTATACATGGAATGATTACAACCTTAACGGGGTTAAAGAATTGAATGAATTTGAGGTTGCTGTGTATGCCGACCAGGCAACATATATCAAAGTATACACCCCGACTGACCGATACATTAAAACATATACGAACCAGTTCAGCCAGACGGTCACACTGAAACCCTCTGTTATATGGTCGAATAAGCAGGGGATCCGAAAATTCGTTTCCCGTTTTGCGAACATGACTTCTTACCGCGTGGATAGAAAATCTACTGAAGACGATCTTTCGAAAGCGTATAATCCTTTCCTGGCACGCACAGAAGACAGCACATTGCTCACGATTAATTCTTCCTTCAGGAATACCTTGTTCATTAACCAGATGAGTCCGGTATTCGGGTTGGATCTGAGTTACCATGATGTAAGGAACAAGGCTTTGCTGGTGAATGGATTTGATTCGCGCTCCAACATTTATAAAGAGGCTAAGCTGAGGTGGAATATAACACAGCAGCTGAGCTTTAATATGGATTATAAAGACGGGATTAAAAAAAGTAATTCACAATTCTTCGCTTCGAGAAATTATTCCATTCTTTATTATGAAGGCACACCTAAATTCAGCTATCAGCCGAATACAGCATTCCGTGTAAGCATCTCATTCCGTTATGCCGATAAGAAGAATAAGAACGAACTGGGCGGGCAGCATGCGGTGCTGCAGGATTACGGGGCAGAGGTTAAGTATAATGTACTGAATAAAGGAAGTCTTAATCTCAAGGCGAATTATATACGGATAAGTTACAATGACCTTCAAAGTTCATCGCTCTCCTTTGAAATGCTTGATGCTTTAAAGCCCGGTCAGAATATTACCTGGGGCGCTTCTTATCAGCGCACGCTCTCCAATAATCTTCAGCTGAGCATTACCTATGACGGGCGTAAGTCCGAGGATGTGAAATCAATTCATATCGGTGGGGCGCAGGTAAGGGCTTACTTCTAATAAAAGATCCTCCGTTTTACGAAGGATCTTTGCAAGCATTACATTCCTTATGACCCATGGGAAGATCATCTTTCAGGAATTATATTCCCGGCTACTCCCGTTATCGGGAACATATCCCGGAACGTAATGTTGTATGTAATATGTAAGGAATTTTTTCCAGCGGTTAGTTGAACCTTGCTCTTGATTTCTGATAAAGGAATGGGTTCGGTGTTACGAAACGAACGAATATTTCCGGTCCGCCCCGGCCGGTTGTCGCCCTGCTGAGTTTAGAGGTGTTAATGTCATAACTAACCCCCGCAGCATAATTTTCATACTCCAACAGCACGGAAAAGATCACAGCATCCGTATTTCGGTAAGCTACACCAAGGCCCAGCCCTGAACGTTTAATGATCCCGGTGTATTTGGAATCTTCCTTAAAATAATATTTGACCATGAACCCTTCGATCATTTCCATGGCAGGCCCCTGGAACGTGGCAATGAAGCTTGGAATAAGAGCTACGTTTGTATTCCGGATTCCATATAACATATCAGCATGGAAAATATATTTTGGGTTGAGCCGCTCTTTCGAATCATCAAGGTACAGCTGCTTTGGCTGATTAAAATGGTAAACGCTTGCCCCGATATTTGCACGTTTCTCATTGTTTGCTCCTATAGACCTCTCATTAAAACCATAGCTCCAGTTAATGCCTCCTGCAAAATCCGGGTAAATGAAGTTCTGCGCAGCGTAATTTTCACCTGAGCTCATGCCGGGATCGTAACCGGATGTACCGTACTGATTTGGAAAAACGAGCTTGGAAACATCTACACTCTGCTGAACGATACTTGCCTGGAGCCCTAATGATAAAGAGCTGTGCCTGCCGGTAGGCACAAAGGTGGCAAGAGAAAGATTGGCCTGTGTGGATCCCATATTCCCATCACCTGCCCGGTCACGGTAAAATGATAAACCTCCAGCCATGCGGCTGAACGACTTTTTATAGATCTTGGTTTTAAATTTATCCGCTTTTTCCCAGTTGCTTGCTTTAAACTTCATTTCAAATGATGCCCCGTAAGTTTTGTAGGGAACAGTTACGCTCCTCCACTGGTCTTTATATATTACCGAAGCTCTTACAACAGCTGAGGCGCCCGTAAGAGCGGGGTTGACAAGGGAAGGTGTTTGCATGTATTGTGAAAAGTGTATATCCTGTGCATATAATGCAGATATAGAGATCAGCAAGGCCGGGAGTAAAATTGCTTTTTTCATGGTTCTATAATTAAATTAATACCTGTTGTTACCTGATAATTGAAATGTTGCCTTTTTTAGTTACGTTGTCACCAACAGTGTACCTGGCCTGTATAATATATACAAACACACCCGGGTCGAGGATTTTGCCCCTGAATCGTCCATCCCAGCAGAAATCGGCTTCTGAAGATTCAAAAACTTTTTCGCCCCACCGGTCATAGATCAGGATGCTGAATTGTGTCATGCAGGCGCTCCATCCCTGCAGGCAGAACTCATCGTTGTTGCCATCATTGTTAGGTGAGAATGCATTCGGCACCCCCAGTTCTTTATTTGTAACACAAGGCACCTCAACGGTTATTGTAATGCAATCGCTGTCAGTACAGCTTCCATCCGTACCGGTCACGCAGTAGGTTGTGGTTTCTGTTGGAGTAGCCACAGGCTCTGCACAGTTGGTACAGCTAAGTCCTGTTGAAGGTGTCCAGCTATAAGAAGATGCACCGCCTGCTTCAAGGGCAACGGACGAGCCAAGTGTGAGCACAGCGTCTGCCCCGGCATTAACTATAATAGGTGATGAAGGCGATACAGTAACGCTTGCTGATGCAGTGCAGCCATTTGTAGGATTGGTCACAGTGAGCGTGTACGTTCCAATGGTATTCACAGAAGGTGAAGCCGTGTTAGCGCCTGATACAATACCTGGCCCCGTCCAGCTGAATGTAGCGCCCGGGGTAGTTGAAGAACCATTCAGGGTTAAAGCCGCTGCGGAACAAGCCATGCTTTGATTAGTTCCTGCATTGACTGCAGGGCTGGCTACAGAAGATGCAACATTTACCGAAGCAGCAGCGCTGCATCCGTTTGAAGGATTGGTTACGGTAAGTGTGTAAGTTCCCTGAGCGTTCACGACAGGTGATGATGTATTGCCGCCGGAAACGATTCCCGGCCCTGACCATGAGTAGGTCACTCCCGGAGTACTCGATGAGCCGTTCAGTGCTGCAGAAGAATTCGAACAGGTTAGCGTCTGGTTATTCCCTGCATTCACATTTGGTACACCTGCGGCAGCAGTTACGGTAACCGTACTTGTTTGTGTACATCCGTTCGCAGGACTGGTTACAGTGACCGTATAAGTTCCTGCAGCGTTAACTGTCGGGCTAGCTGTGTTTCCACCGGAAACAATTCCGGGGCCGGTCCAGCCGAATGTAGCTCCTGGAGTACTTGAAGAGCCATTGAGTGTCACAGTGGTTGATGTACAGGTAAGTGTTTGTGATGCCCCCGCATTTGAATTAGGAGCTGTGGTGTTCGATCCAACCGATACAGTGGAAGTTGCAGTGCAGCCATTGCCGGAATCAGTCACCGTCAAGGTATAAGTACCGGCAGCATTCACAGAAGGGGTAGCAGTGTTTCCGCCTGAAACAATGCCAGGTCCGGTCCAGCTGAACGTTGCGCCTGGCGTGGATGAAGAACCGTTAATTGCTACGGTGGCAGCTGTACATGTAAGGGTCTGCGGGTTACCAGTGCTGGCATTTGGTGCAGCGGAGTTTGCATTTACCACTACTGTGCTGCTAGCAGTACAGCCGTTAGAAGGATCTGTTACAACGAGTGTATATGTCCCGGCCGCATTCACAGTTGGTGAGGACGTTGTTCCTCCTGAAACAATACCCGGCCCGCTCCAGCTGAAAGATGCTCCTGGTGTTGTTGATGAGCTGTTCAGGGTGCCGGATGGCGATGCGCATGTTAATGCCAGGGGACTTCCTGCATTTGAATTAGGTGTACTTGTGTTCGAACTTACTGTTACCGATGAAGGCGCAGAGCATCCATTCGATGGGTCTGTTACGGTTACGGTATAAGTTCCGGCTGCATTCACTGTAGGGGTGGCAGTTGTTCCTCCGGAAACAATCCCTGGTCCGTTCCAGCTGTAAGTAACACCCGGGGTGACGGATGAACCATTCAATGTTGCAGTAGTGTTGCTGCAGGTGAGAATTTGCGTGTTGCCGGCATTCGCATCAGGTACACCTGCCGCATTACTTACAGAAACAGTACTTGTTGCCGTACAGCTGTTAGAAGGGTCAGATACGGTAACTGTATAAGTCCCTGCTGCATTTACAACCGCGCCTGCGGTATTCCCGCCGGAGACTATTCCCGGGCCGGCCCAGGCAAATGCAGCTCCTGCAGTACTTGAAGAGCCATTCAGTGTTACAGTGGTTGATGTACAGGTAAGTGTTTGTGCTGCCCCGGCATTTGCATTTGGGGCTGCGGTGTTCGATCCAACCGATACAGTTGAGGTTGCAGTGCAGCCGCTTACAGGGTCGGTCACAGTCAAGGTATAAGTACCGGCAGCATTCACAGAAGGGCTGGCAGTATTTCCACCTGCAACGATCCCGGGTCCTGACCAGCTGAACGCTGCACCCGGGGTAGAAGAAGAACCGTTAACCGATACAGTGCCTGCTGCACAGGTGAGTGTTTGGGAGCTACCTGCGTTGGCATTAGGAGCCCCTGAATTTGCATTTACCGCTACAGAACTATTAGCAGTACATCCATTAGCCGGATCAGTCACAGTCAAGGTGTAAGTACCGGCAACATTCACAGAAGGGCTGGCCGAATTTCCACCTGAAACAATTCCCGGCCCTGACCAGCTGAATAAAGCACCGGCAGTTGCGGAAGAACCGTTTAGTGTGACTGAAGGGGAGGAGCAGCTCAGTGTTTGTGCCGCTCCTGCATCTGCATCCGGTGAAGTTGTGTTTGAATTTACCGTCACTGTTGATGGTGCGGTACATCCGTTTGCGGGATCAGTAACGGTTAAAGTGTATGTGCCTGCTGCATTTACTGTTGGCGTTGCTGTATTTCCGCCGGAAATTATTCCGGGTCCTGCCCAACTGAAAGTGACCCCGGCAGTTGCAGAAGATCCGTTTAATGTGGTGGTAGCTGATGAGCATGTAAGTGCCTGTGATGTTCCTGCATTGGCGTCAGGCACTCCTGCTGAAGTATTCACTGCTACAGAACTTAATGCCGTGCATCCGTTTGCAGGATCAGTTACTGTCAATGTATAGGTACCTGCGACATTTACAGTTGCTGAAGAAGTATTTCCTCCTGACATAATGCCGGGTCCCGACCATGCAAATGCAACTCCGGGGGTTGCTGAGGAACCATTCAGGGTAACTGAACCTGATGAACAGGTGAGCGTCTGAGCTGCTCCTGCATTCGCATCAGGTTGTGTATTATTGGAGTTAATTAAAACATTGGCTGTAGAAGAACATCCGTTCGCAGGATCTGTAACAGTAAGATTATAAGTCCCCGCAGCATTTACAGAAGGTGAGGCGGTATTCCCCCCGGAAACAATCCCTGGACCTGTCCAGCTGAAGGTTGCACCCGGGGTAGAAGATGAACCGTTCAGTGAAACTGTACCTGTTGCACAGGTAAGGGTTTGAGAGGTGCCTGCATTTGCGTTAGGTACAGTTGAGTTGGTATTGACCACAACTGCGCTGTTAGCGGTACATCCGTTCGAAGGATCAGTCACCGTTAATGAATATGTGCCTGCAGCATTTACAGAAGGTGAGGCGGTATTCCCCCCGGAAACAATCCCTGGACCGGTCCAGCTGAATGTGGCACCCGTGGTGGCCGAGGAACCATTCAATGTAATTACCGGGGATGAACATGTCATTGTTTGTGTTGAGCCAGCATTTGCATCAGGGGCTGATGAGTTGGAATTAACGGTAACCGATGAAGAAGCCGTACAGCCATTAGAAGGATCGGTCACCGTCAGAAAGTATGTGCCGGCAGCGTTAACTGATGGTGCAGCAGTATTTCCCCCGGAAACAATTCCGGGTCCCGACCAGCTGAAAGTTGCACCAGGAGTAGATGATGAGCCGTTAAGCGTTACAGAAGGCGATGAGCAGCTCAGTGTGACTGCAGTTCCTGCATTAGCATTCGGTGTTCCTGTATTTGCATTTACGGCAACTGTACTTGTTGCACTGCAGCTGTTCGATGGATTGCTCACGGTTAAGGTGTAAGTCCCGGCAGCATTCACAGATGGAGTTGCAGTAGTTCCCCCTGAAACAATCCCGGGACCGGACCAGCTGAATATCGCCCCAGCTGTTGCTGAAGAGCCGCTGAGTGTTACAGAGCCCGTAGCACACGTAAGGGTTTGTGAAGGCCCTGCATTCGCATTCGGGGCGGAATTGTTCGAATTTACGATTACAGTCGAAGGTGCAGAGCATCCGTTGGAAGGGTCTGTAACCGTTAAGGTATATGTTCCGGCGGCATTCACCGATGGGGTTGCAGTATTTCCCCCGGAAATAATTCCCGGCCCGTTCCAGCTGAAGCTGACACCTGCTGTAGAAGAAGAACCATTCAAAACAGCTGTGGTTGCACTGCAGGTGAGCGTTTGAGGGGCACCTGCGTTTGCATTGGGAACAGCCGTGTTTGTGTTTACCGTTACCGTTGAAATGGAGGTACAGCTATTGGAAGGATCAGAAACTGTCAATGTATAAGTCCCTGCGGTATTTACCGATGGTGTTGCGGTATTTCCTCCTGAAATGATCCCCGGCCCTGACCAGCTGAATGCAACTCCCGCAGTGCCTGAAGACCCGTTCAGGTTAACCGAGGATGCAGAGCATGTAAGTGTTTGTGTTGTTCCCGCATTAGCACCCGGAGGATTTGCATTTGATATTACAGCCACCTGAGTGCTTGCAGAACAGCCATTGCCGGGATTCGTAACAGTTAAAGTATATGAGCCGGCTGCATTCACAGTAGGTGAAGAAGTAGTTCCGCCAGACACTATTCCGGGCCCTGCCCAGCTGAATGTAGCTCCTGCTGTTGCAGAAGAGCCGTTCAAAACAGCGCTAGTTACCGAGCACGTGAGGGTTTGTGAATTTCCCGCATTGGCATCCGGTGCTCCCGCAGCAGCGGTAACATTCACCAGGTCTGAAGAAGTACAGCCGTTGCTTGTAACCACTAATGTATATGTGCCTGCAGCGGATGTTGAAGGCGTTGCTGAAGAAGAGCTGAAACCTCCCGGTCCTGACCAGCTATAAGTGACACCGGCTGTGAGGGATGAACCGTCAAGGGTTACAGAAGGTGAGGCACAGGTCAGTGCCTTGTCACCTCCCGCACTTACATTAGGTATTGGGTTAACGGTTACAGTAGTAGTACCGATTGAACTTGTACATCCCGAAACAGTCGCAGTGACAGAATATGTACCGGCCATTGCAGGAGTTGCAGAGACGCTGACAACCGGATCTTCAAGCGCAGATGTGAAGCCGTTAGGACCTGTCCAGCTGTAAGTGGCTCCGGCTATAGTGTTCGCATTCAGGTTCAAAGCTGAACCAGTACAAACTGGTCCGTTATTTCCCGGAGTGGGAACCACGGGAGGATTTAGAATAACTGTTGTTGTTCCGGCAGGGCTCGTACATCCTGCAACAGTTACCGTAACTGAATATGTCCCGGCCATTGCCGTTGTTGCACTTGCGCTTACAGCAGGGTCTTCAAGTGATGATATAAATGAATTAGGCCCTGTCCAGCTGTAAGTTGCACCGGCAATAGTATTAGAAGTCAGGTTAAGTGTAGCACCCACACATACAGGTCCGTTGTTTCCCGGGGCTGGCGCTGCAGGAACAGGGTTCACAATAACCGTTGTAGTTCCTGCAGGACTTGTACATCCTGCTACAGTTACGGTAACAGAATATGTCCCGGCCATTGCAGTAGTTGCGCTTGCGCTTACAGCCGGATCTTCAAGTAATGATGTAAATGAATTAGGACCTGTCCAGCTGTAGGTTGTACCGGCAATAGTATTGGAAGTCAGGTTTAGTGCAGCACCCACGCATACAGGTCCGTTGTTCCCCGGGGTTGGGGCTGCAGGCACAGGGTTAACACTAACCGTTGTAGTGGCTGCAGGACTTGTACATCCTGCTATAGTTACCGTAACAGAATATGTTCCGGCCATTGCAGTAGCTGCACTTGCGCTTACAGCCGGGTCTTCAAGTGATGATGTAAATGAATTAGGACCTGTCCAGCTGTAGGTTGCACCGGCAATAGTATTGGAAGTCAGGTTTAGTGGAGCACCCACGCATACAGGTCCGTTGTTTCCCGGGGCTGGCGCTGCAGGAACAGGATTTACAGTTACAGTTGTCGTCCCTGCAGTGCTTGTACAGCCGTTAACAGTTACAGTAAGGGAATATGTTCCGGCCATTGCAGTAGTTGCGCTTGCGCTGACAGCCGGATCTTC
>DASVUX010000010.1:0-16250 GCA_036386835.1 Bacteroidia bacterium | reverse complement strand
AGGCTTGCATTTTCATGATATCTCAAAGCTGCTATTTGCCTTTAATGCATTGATTAAACAGGGGCATTCAATTATTATTATTGAACACAATGTGGAAGTGATCAAATCGGCAGACTGGGTAATTGATCTCGGTCCGGAAGGCGGAAACCAGGGAGGGACTATAATATTTGAAGGGGTACCTGAAGATCTTGTTAAGTGCAAAGGCTCTTATACTGGTCAATACCTGAAAGGAAAACTATAAAGCCGGTTTTACTGTTTCTTTAAACTGGAGTTCGAACAAGCGCTTATAAGGGCCGTTATTCTTCAGTAAAGCCTGGTGGTTACCGGATTCTATCACTTCACCTTTATCAAGCACAATGATCCTGTCGGCTTTCTGGATGGTCGCAAGCCGGTGCGCGATCACAATGGAAGTTCTTCCCTGTGTTAGTTTATCTGTCGCAAACTGGATCATCTTTTCTGATTCCGTATCGATCGAAGAAGTGGCTTCATCAAGCACAAGGATCCGGGAGTTGTAAACATATGCGCGGATAAAGGAGATCAGCTGCCTCTGCCCTACTGATAGCATCGCACCGCGTTCCATTACATCATACTCATAACCCTTCGGCAGATTTGAAATAAAGTCATGCGCTCCTACGACTTTCGCTGCATCGATTACCATTTCGCGTGTGATGGCTGAATTGTTCAGCGTAATATTATTCATTATTGTATCAGAGAACAGGAATACATCCTGCAGGACAACACCAATATTTCGTTGCAGGGTTGACAATGAATAGTCCCTGATATTGATTCCGTCAATGCTGATCTCACCCTTATTATACTCATAAAAACGACTCAGCAGATTTATAATGGAAGACTTCCCGGCCCCGGTCGCACCCACCAGCGCGATAGTTTCTCCGGCTTTTACATCGAAGGAAACATTTTTAAGAATCCAGTCCTCATCATTATAAGCGAACCATACATCCTTGAACACCACATTGCCACTGATCATGTTTGCATCCTGCTTTCCTTTGTCTTCAATAGTTTCCACAGTATCAAGTATTTTAAAAACCCGTTCCGAGGATACCATTCCCATCTGGAGGGTATTAAAGCGGTCTGCCAGCTGCCGGATCGGCCTGAACATCATATTAAGGAACATGATAAAAGCTGTCATCTCACCGATTGAAGCAAGGCCATTAAGCACATCATGGCCCCAGGACCATACCAGGAGGGCTAAAGCGACTGATGATAGGATCTCAACAACAGGAAAAAATATGGAGTATGCCTTAATTGAACGGATATTTGCATCCCTGTGCCTTCCATTGATCTCTTCAAAAGCCTTCATCTCCGCTTTTTCGCGGTTAAAAATCTGAACGATGCGCATCCCCGTAATGTGTTCCTGGAGGAATGCGTTAAGGCGCGCAACCTGCGTACGTACTTCATGAAATGAGTTCGCCACAGATTTCTTAAATATATAAGTAGAGATCAGCAATAGCGGTATTGGCAGCAAAACGATCAGTGTAAGCTTCACATTCATCATAAACATGATGGCCACAATTACAAGTACTTTCAGGATATCGCCAATGATCACGATCAACCCTTCAGAGAATATATCCGCCACAACTTCAATATCGGAAACGGCTCTTGTAACAAGCATTCCGATGGGCGTATTATCATAATACTTCAGCCTGAAACCTATTATATGCTGATATACCTGGATCCGCAGGTCTTTTATTATTTTTTGCCCGAGCGTGTTGGTAAGAAAAGCATCGGAGAATTGAAGGAAGGCCTCCAGGAAAAGGATCCCGGTCATGAGCAGGGTCATGGTGAGAAGCATTTCCGCATTGGGCAATTCAACATAATTATCAAAAGTGAATTTAACAAGCAATGGCCGTACAATGGCTAAACCAGCCAGTGTAATAGTTGTAAAAACCGCCATCCCGAAATTAGTACGGTAAGGACGTACATAAGAAAAAATCCGTTTCAGGATCACCAGGTCAACCGCTTTCCCTATTACAGATCGTTTATTTTTCTCAGTCATTTTATAAGCTATTAAAATATTCCGCCGGATATTCAACCCTTACCAGGTAGAGCCCGCAAGCGGGAACTGAAAATCCTGCATTCGAGCGGTTTTTACTCAGGATCACTTCATTGAATTGTTCCAGCGTTAATTTCCCTTTTCCTACTTCAGCCAATGTTCCAACTATTGCCCTCACCATATTTCTCAGGAACCTGTCGGCACTGACAGTAAATATCAGCATCTCATTTTCTTCCCTCCACTCTGCTTTAAATATCCTGCAGTTATTGGTAAAACTCTGGGTATTGCTTTTCGCGAAAGAACTGAAATCATTATGACTGAACAGCATGGCGGCTGCTTTGTTCATTTTTTCAACATCAAGTTCACCATAAACGAACCATGCGCCATCGATCAGGAAGGGATCTTTTTTCTTTGTGACCAGGTATTCATAAGTCCTGGAAACAGCATCAAACCTTGAATTGCCATCATCCTTAACTTTAAAAATATTACTTATGGCGATATCACCCGGTAAGGAATTATTAAACCTGAACAGCCATTTATCCTTTGCAGAAATAAGATCGGTATCGGCATCAAAATGTGCATAAAAATTACGCGCATGAACCCCGGTGTCTGTTCTGCCGCATCCGGTAACAGCTACTCCGGTGTTCAATAGCCTTGAAAGCATTGTATTCAGCTCGTGCTGTATGGTTAGCGGAGTATTGTCCTGCACCTGCCAGCCGTGATAGGCTGTCCCATTGTATGAAAGCTCGATAAAATAGCGTGGCATCAGAATAAAATCGTGGGCTTAAAGATAGAAATAAACCTGTGAACAGCAGGTACAAAATCGGCTTACACCTACATTTACCATGAGCAGGCTTTAACAATTTTTAACAGCGGGAAATGCTTGCCGTCATTGGCATAGTGTTAATTTTGCCTGTCTCAAATATGCTAAAGAGCGCGATTCAAAAATCTCTGAAATTATGACTGATATTCAAGAACTAAATGCCCGCATACAGCGCGACAGCGCTTTTGTGGACCTGTTAACAATGGAAATGGATAAGGTGATCGTTGGCCAGAAATACATGGTTGAACGGCTGCTTATCGGTTTGCTTTCGAATGGCCACATTCTTTTGGAAGGTGTACCCGGGCTGGCAAAAACCCTGGCAATCAAATCACTTGCAAATACAATCCATGCTAATTTCAGCAGGATCCAGTTTACCCCTGACCTGCTCCCTGCCGATCTTATCGGTACGATGATCTACAATCAGAAAAAAGAAGAATTCAGCGTTAAGCAGGGACCTATTTTCTCCAATTTCATTTTGGCAGATGAGATCAACCGTGCCCCTGCTAAGGTGCAGAGCGCACTGCTTGAAGCGATGCAGGAAAAGCAGGTAACCATCGGTGAAACAACATTCAAGCTTCCTAATCCTTTCCTGGTTCTTGCCACACAAAACCCGGTTGAGCAGGAAGGTACATATCCTCTGCCCGAGGCCCAGGTGGATCGTTTCATGCTGAAGCTTGTGATTGGGTATCCTTCCAAGGAAGATGAGCGCAAGATCATCCGCCAGAACCTGGCAAGTGAATATCCTACGGTTAACCCGGTACTTTCCACCGAAGACATTCTGAATGCGCGCAAAGTTGTGAAAGATGTTTATATGGATGAAAAGATCGAAAAGTATATTGTCGATATCGTATTCTCCACACGTTTCCCGGAAGAATACAAACTTGAAAAATTCAAAGGCCTGATCAGCTTCGGAGGTTCTCCGCGTGCCAGCATTAACCTGGCAATGGCCGCGAAAGCTTATGCATTTATTAAACGCAGGGGTTATGTGATCCCGGAAGATGTCCGTGCTATCTGTACCGATGTCCTGCGTCACCGGATCGGGCTTACTTATGAAGCAGAAGCCGAGAACATCACTTCGGAAATGATCATCAATGAAATTTTAAACACTGTTGAGGTACCATAGATCAATCTGAAGATTTGAAAATGAATCAATTTGAAATAAAGCACACGTAGAGCTTACTCCAAACGGTTTTCATTAGCAATTAACAAATTTTCAATTGTCACATTCAATATATGGAAACATCAGAACTTTTAAAGAAAGTCAGGAAGATTGAAATTAAAACACGCGGGCTCTCCAACCAGATCTTTTCGGGGGAGTACCACAGTGCTTTTAAAGGGCGGGGCATGACTTTCAGTGAAGTACGGGAATATCAGCCGGGTGATGATATCAGGACCATCGACTGGAATGTAACTGCGAGATTCAACCATCCTTATGTAAAAGTTTTTGAAGAGGAACGTGAAATGACCGTAATGCTCCTGGTTGACGTGAGTGCTTCCGGGGAGTTCGGAACGCAAAAACAGCTCAAGCAGGATGTAATTACAGAACTATGTGCCGTACTTTCATTTTCTTCACTGCAAAATAATGATAAGGTTGGTGTGATCTTTTTCAGTGACAAGATAGAAAAGTTCATCCCGCCCAAAAAAGGGAAGCGTCATGTTCTTCGTATCATTCGTGATCTTATTGAATTTAAGCCGGAGCAAAGGAAAACGGACATCAGGCTTGCATTGAAATACCTGACGGGAGTAATAAAGAAAAGGAGCATTGCATTTATTATCTCCGATTTTATGGACAAGGATTTCGCGGACGCATTAAAGATCGCAAATAAAAAACATGATCTTGTTGCCCTTAGGATCTATGACAAACGCGAACAGGAACTGCCTAATATAGGGCTCATAAAGCTGATGGATACGGAAACAGGCACTTTGAAATGGATCGACAGCTCAGATAAAAAAGTGCGGACACAGTTTATTGTGAATACTAAAAAAAGGGAAGATGAGCTGAAATCAGCATTTACGCGCAGCGGTGTGGACAGCGCAAGCATCAGTACATCTGAATCCTATATTGTCCCGCTTACGAATTTATTTAAACGAAGATAACAGCAGACGAAGAATAGATGAAGACCGCCAGTAAAAAGAGACAATATTATTGCTACCTGTTTATGATAGCGATGCTCTGCTTTTCGTCCGTATCTGAAGCACAGGATGTAAAAGCATCTGCCCGTCTCGACAGCAATGAGATCCTGATCGGCCAGCAGGTAAAGCTTCTTTTGAGTATCCGGTATCGTGCTGATAATGGTAAACATATTAAAGTTAAGTTTCCGGAGATCGCAGACACCATCCGCAAAGAAGTGGAAGTTGTCAGCCAGTCGAAGACCGATACGATCATTGACAAGAATGATCCCTTGCTGTTTACGCAGACGAAAACACTTTATATAACCTCCTTCGATTCCGGTTACTGGGCGATCCCGCCTTTCAAATTTGATATAAATAACGACACAGCAGGGGCGCTGACAGAGCCGCTCTTACTCCAGGTGGGCACAATTGCCGTAGATACGACACAAGCTATAAAAGACATAAAAGAACCTTATGAAGAAGAATACACCTGGGTCGACTGGCTGAAAGATCACATGTATGTGGTTTACGGCCTGGCAGCCCTGATCGTGGCAATTATAATTATAATCATCATTGTGCGCAGAATGCGCAAAGTACCGATGCCACTGGTCGTTGAAGAAGCTCCGAAAATCCCCGCCCATGTTACCGCGCTGGAAAAACTTGAAAAGCTCAAAGCAGAAAAGTTATGGCAGGAAGGGAAATTAAAGCTTTATCACAGCCGCCTGACCGACATCCTGAGGGAATATATCGAGAACCGGTTCAGGATCCAGGCGATGGAGCAGACTACTGACGAGATCCTTTTCGGATTCAGGAATGCAGCAGTTGATGATGAAAGCAAACGCAGGCTGAAAATGGTACTTACACTTGCGGACCTTGTAAAATTTGCAAAGGAGCAGCCTCTCGCAGATGAAAATGAAGTAAGCATGAAAAATGTTGAAGACTTTATTCATGGCACCAAGAGAGAAGAAGAATATTCAATTGAAGAAAATAAAACGAAGAAATAGTGCTGGACTTTTTCAATGATATAACGTTTGCCGATAAGGACCTTCGATGGCTGTTCCTTCTGATACCGCTGCTTATTATCTGGTATATATGGAAGAACAGGACCTATAACCCTGAACTGAGGGTTTCATCATTATCGGGATTTGAAGGCGTGAAACCTTCCGCCAAGCAATACATGAGGCATGGATTATTCATACTCCGGCTGGCGGCACTGTCAGCCCTCATCCTTGTTCTGATGAGGCCCCAATCGCGCTCCAGCTGGAAGGATGTAAAAACGGAAGGCATTGACATTGTAATGTCGCTGGATATCTCCAGCAGCATGCTTGCGAAGGACTTTAAACCCGACAGGCTTGAAGCTGCTAAGGATGTCGCCCAGGATTTTATTGACAGCAGGCCGAATGACAGGATAGGACTGGTGATCTTCAGTGGTGAGAGCTTTACACAATGTCCTCTTACGAGCGACCATGCCGTGGTCAAAAATCTTTTTTCAGGCATAAAGACCGGGATGGTTGCAGACGGAACCGCCATTGGTGATGGCCTGGCCACCGCCATTTCGAGGGTAAAGGACAGCAAGGCAAAAAGTAAAGTAGTGATATTGCTTACAGACGGGGTAAACAATTCAGGGGCCGTTGCCCCGCTGACAGCCGCTGACATAGCAAAAGTATTTGGCGTAAGAGTATATACAATTGGCGTAGGCACTATGGGAAAAGCCCTTTCCCCGGTTGGGATGTATCCTAACGGTCAATACGAGTTCGGTTATATTGATGTCAACATAGATGAAAAATCGATGACGGAAATAGCTGAAATGACTGGGGGGAAATACTTCAGGGCAACTGATAATAAAAGACTGAAAGAGATCTATAAAGAGATCGACAGGATGGAAAAAACGATTTTTGAAGAAAAGAATTTCACGAACAAAGCTGAACGTTTTCTTCCCTTTGCAGTAACAGCAGCCGTATTGCTGTTACTGGAATTTATTTTAAGGAACACTGTTTTCAAAAGTATATTATAAAAATGCAGTTCGAGAATATATATTTCGTTTATGCTTTCGCGGTGATCCCGGTGATCCTGCTTATCCGCTGGTTTACCGCCCGCTGGAAAAAAAAGGCATTAAAGAATTATGGTGAACTCACCGTTATTAAACAGCTGTTCCCTGATCTTTCAAAAACAAAACAGGCCTGGAAATTCATCTTTTTAAATATAGCATTTGTACTCCTTGTAATTGGAATGATCAATCCGCAGATTGGAACACACCTGGAAGAAGTGAAGCGAAAAGGAGCTGATATTATGATCTGCCTCGATGTTTCAAACAGCATGCGGGCAGAGGACCTTTTACCCAACAGGCTTGACCGTTCCAAACTGGCGATTGCCAAGCTGGTCGATAAGCTTGAAGGTGACCGCATCGGAATCATCGTATTTGGCGGTGAAGCATATGTGCAGCTCCCGATCACAACCGATTATGCCGCGGCAAAACTGTTCCTTCACAGTATCAGCACGGATATGATCCCTACACAGGGAACAGATATTGAAAAAGCAATTAATCTTGCTGTTGAATCCTTCGGAAAGGATGAAGGAAAGAACAAAGCGGTGGTAATCATAACGGATGGCGAAAATCATGACCAGGATGCGTTGGATGCAGCAGAGGCCGCTGCAGCAAAAGGCATCAGCATCCATACGATCGGGATGGGATCTGAGAATGGCGCACCTATCCCTGTTTATAAGGGAAACGTACAGGATGGCTTCAGGAAAGATAAAGAGGGTAACACCATTATTACAAAGCTGAATGAGCAGGTGCTTAAGGAGATCGCAGCAAGCGGAAACGGGGTATATGTAAGGGCAACCAATTCAGATGCGGGCCTGAATAGTGTGCTGTCAGAAATTGACAAACTGGAAAAGAAGCAGTTCGACAGTAAAATGTATAGTGATTATGAGGATCGGTTTCAATGGTTCATCGCAGGGGCTTTATTGTTCCTGTTGGCTGAAATCCTTTTAAGTGAGCGTAAAAGCCGCATCTATAAACGTCTTGATCTTTTTGGAGAAAAGAAAAAATGATTATTAGCAAGCATATACAATTCAAGCATTTTCAAGAAAGCGCCTTTCTCTTTCTTATGTTTCTTTTGCCGTTCACTTCTTTGGCACAGCAGGAAAAGAAGTTCATATTTGAAGGAAATAAAGAGTACAAGAATAAAAAATTCGAAGCGGCTGAGAAGAATTATAAAGCGGGAATCAGCAAGAATAAAAATTCATATAAAGGCGCTTTTAATCTTGGCGATGCGCTTTACAAGCAGGAAAAATATGAGGAAGCAGCCGAGCAATTCCAGGCACTTACTCATAAAGCAACTTCAAAAGACACCCTTGCAAAGGCTTATCATAATCTCGGCAACTCATTCTTAAAATCAAAAAAATATAAAGAGAGTGTGGAAGCTTATAAAAATGCTTTAAAGAACAACCCAAAGGACGAGGATACCCGTTACAACCTTGCCTGCGCGCAGCAATACCTGAAACAGCAGCAGCAGCAACAGCAAAAAGACAAGGATAAGGACCAGGATAAAAAGGACGATAAAAAGGATAAAGACAAGAAAGACCAGGAGAAGAAGGAGCAGGAAAAGAAAGACCAGGAAAAGAAGGCCCAGGATAAAAAGGATAAAAAAGATCAGCAAAAACCTGAGGAGCAGAAAAACAAGATCTCCAAAGAAGACGCACAGCGGTTACTTGACGCTTTGCAGAATGATGAAAAAAATCTCCAGGAAAAAGCGAAAAAAGGACAGCCCGGCATGAAGGTAAAAATCGAAAAGGACTGGTAATATTTGTTTACTACAATGAACAGGATATTTGCACTATTATTTTTTATAACAGCTACTGCCGGCATTGCGCTGGGACAGAAGCTTACCTCTGCCGTGAGTAAAAACCGCGTTGCAGTTGGCGAAGCATTCCAGATCCAGTTCACTCTGAACGGTAACGGATCTATCAAGCTTCCAAACATGAATGACTTTGAGGTGTACCAGGGGCCCTATCAATCCTCGAGCACTTCCATCATAAATGGTTCCATCAGCCAGTCCACTTCAGTAACTTATGTGATCGCAGCAAGGAAGGAAGGACGATTCACTATTGGGCCTGCCTCTGCCAGTATTAGCGGAAATACTGTCCAGTCAAATCCAATTACTATTGAAGTCGTAAAAGGCAGCTCCGGCAACCAGGCCCAGGGTAATCCGAACCCAAATAACAACCAGGGTGTTACGGCTCCTTCATCCAACAATAATGACAATGTGATTGTTAAAGCGGTCGTTAATAAATCCAAAGCATACATTGGCGAAGAGATCAGCATCACTTATAAATTATATTTCCGCGTTGATATCCTGCAGTTGAATATAACAACGATGCCTTCTTTTGAGGGATTTTTCCTGCAGGAAAGCAAAGCGGGTTCCGGGCAGACAAATGAAACGATTGACGGGGTTACTTATGCAGTTACTGAAATAAAACGCACCTTTGCGATACCGCAGCGAACAGGGAAGCTCACAATAGATCCATTTGAAATAGAATGCACTGTCCGCCAGAGATCTAACCGCAAACCCAGGGATATTTTCGAACAGATGATGGGGACCGGCTATGAGAATGTGGTTGTAAAAGCGAAATCCAAACCTGTTACAATCGAAGCCCTTCCTCTACCGGAGGAAGGAAAGCCTGCTGGTTTTTCAGGTGCAGTTGGTGACTACACTTATAAGGTTGAACTTTCAAAGGATAAAGTAAAGGCGAATGAGGCTGTGAACCTCATGATCACACTTGCCGGCAAAGGTAACATAAAGCTGATTGATCCCCCAAAGGTTGCTTTCCCTGAAGATTTTGAGATCTATGATCCTAAACTGAAAGAGAATATTTCTGTAGGTGCAGCAGGAATCAGCGGCAGCCGCACTTTCGACTATCTTGTTATTCCACGCCATGAAGGCGACTATAAGATCACTGATCTTGACTTTACTTTTTTTAATCCTTCCAAAAAAGAATATGTAACCATTCCATCGCCTGAATTAAACATTCACGTGGATAAGGGAGATGCTTCCAACACCTCAGCAAGTGTTTATTCTCCTGCAAATAAGGAAGAAGTTAAAAGCCTCGGAAATGACATCCGCTATATAAAGACCGGAGAGCCCCGGCTTCACAGGAAGGATGAGTATTTCTTTGGCTCACCCCTGTTTTATACCGGCCTCATACTCCCAATACTTGCATTCACTGGTCTTTTACTTTACAGAAGGAAGAAAATCGAAGAGAATAAAGATATCGTTGCTGTCAGAAGCAGGAAAGCTACAAAAATGGCGAAGAAACGTTTATCGGCAGCAGAGCAGCATCTTCAGTCGAACAATAAAGAAATTTTTTATTCTGAAGTTTCCCATGCACTGTATGGCTATGTCAGCAATAAACTGAATATTGCCGGAGCTGACCTGAACAGGGAGCATATTACTGCAAGCCTCAGGAACAGAAATGTTTCTGAAATAAACATCCAGCAGTTGTTATCAACCCTTGATACATGCGAGTATGCACGCTATGCTCCAAGCGCTGTTTCCGGTGACCTCCGGAATATTTATAACAGTACCGTTGAACTCATTACCAAAATTGAAGATGAAATTAAATAATCCGTTTTTCTTTTTATTTTTTTTGGTGAATGTCATTGCACAGGCAGCATCAATTCCTGCCTATGATTCTGCGAATGCAGCGTATGCCGCTGGGAAATATGAAAAAGCCGTAAAGCTATACGAAAGTATATTAAACGATGGGCAGGAATCGGCTGACCTTTATTTTAACCTGGGGAATTCATATTTCAAAATGAATGATCTTGGAAGTGCTATCCTCAATTATGAACGGGCAAAGGAAATTGATCCGGATGATGAAGACATTAATATTAATCTGAAACTTGCCAACCAGAGAACGGAAGACAAGATTGATGCTGCGCCACAGCTTTTATTCGCACAATGGGAAAATGGGATCACCCAGCTAATGTCAGAAAAAGAATGGGGCATTTTCGTGATCGTCTCCGTGAGTCTTGCCATGCTTCTTTTCTGCATATATGTTTTTGGTACTTCTCCCGGGCTCAGGCAAACAGGCTTTTTTGGAGGTGCTGGCCTTATACTCCTGGCGGTTTTTGGTTTTTTCATGGGACAAAGCCAGTACTCTGCTGCTCTTGAAAGCAGATCTGCAATTATTATGGTGCCTTCCGTTACAGTCTGCAGCTCCCCTTCGGATAAAGGCACAAAACTATTTATACTTCACGAAGGCACGAAAGTGGTGATTACAGAAAAAAATGAGGAGTGGACTGAAATCAGGATAGCGAATGGAAATGTCGGCTGGCTGAAAAAATCAAGCCTTGAAGAAATTTAATCCTGATTACCAGCAACTTGACCCCTGCCGATTTCGCCTCTTCATCAAAAAACCTCAGGTAATGCAACTTTTATCGTAAATTCACATCTGTATAATACAGAACCGGTGTTTTTCATTTTCCCAGGATAAAAACATCAAAAAACTACTCTCGTGAAAAAGTTGCTTTTACTACTAATTGCTATTATTTTTTATGGCATAGCCATAGTTGCTAAAAACGCAAAAAAAGACCATCAATCCGGGCGGCCAGGTTCTGTACAGCAGTCTTTATGTAAAACTTCCCGGTAATTAACCGGTATCTTCCGGAAGTGCGTTTATTACCTCATTTCTTAATAGAACGAATTAATTACAATTCATTTTGATTAGAAGCCGTTCGTGCAACTTTTTAAGCGAACTTAGCATCTTTAAATAAGATCATTGTTTTATGAAAACGGCCCTTAAGATCATCTTTTCCCTTCTCTTGGTATTTTCTGTTAAATTAAACCTGGCCCAGGTTGATGCTATCCCGTATTATCATAATTTAAATTTCCGAGATGCTTTTTTTGTTATAGCAGAAAGCGATGCGAAGAGTAATTATTATGCAGTAAACCTGTCATCGTTTAATTCGGAAGCTGAAAAAATTTATTTCGAAAAGCTCGCGTTTGACCAGCCTGCACTTATACGGATAAATTCAGGGAATAACAATATTGCCTGGTTCAGGGTAAAAAAACTGAATCCCACTGCAGAAACAAAAGAGTTATTGATGAGTCTTAAATCACAGGCAACAAGCTTTTTTTCCGGGATGAGTGAAGAGCAGAAACGGAACTGGCTAACCCTTAATAAGAAATAGTCCCAACTATGAAGAGACTTCTTTATATTACTTTTCTTCTCGTCCTTTCGATGTTCCCTGCATTTTCACAAAATTCATTGTGCAGCGGTGCGGATGCATTCTGTTCAGGAACTACCACCTACCCCGCAAGTACAAATGCGGGTACTGCGGAAGCGGGTCCAAATTACGGATGCCTTTTCAGTCAGCCGAATCCTGCCTGGTTCTATATGCAGGTCAGCACTCCCGGGAGTATTGCACTTACAATCACAGCGAACCCGCCCAGGGATATTGATTTTATACTTTATGGACCTTTTAACTCCCCAACCGCAAATTGCTCAGCAGCAGCATTAACCGCTGCAAATACTGAGGATTGCAGTTATGCCGGGGGAACCAACCCTGAAATTGCTGATATTACAGGCGGGATGGCCGGAGAGTATTATTTGCTTCTTCTCACGAATTTTTCCAATCAGCCCACAACGATTTCTTTCTCTCAAAGCTCCGGTAACGGCTCCACCACCTGTGCCGTACTCTGCGATATAACAGGCTTGACCACCACAACTACCGCTTGTGCGCCCGCTACTAATACTTATTCGGTTTCCGGGCAAATAACCTTTACTACACCTCCAACTACCGGGACGTTAACAGTAACGAACAGCTGCGGTGGAAGCCAGACTTTCAATGCTCCTTTTACAAGTCCGCTCAGTTATAACATTCCGAATATTACATCAAACGGGGCTGCATGTAATGTTACAGCTGCATTTTCCGCAACTCCAACCTGCACAAGGACCACCACTTACACTGCACCGGCCAACTGCACGCCATGTACGGCAACTGCAGGCAATAACAGCCCGGTCTGCTCGGGTTCTTCACTCAACCTTACCGCAGGGGCTGTGACAGGTGCTGTTTCCTACAGCTGGTCAGGTCCTAACGGATTTTCCTCCACAGCACAGAACCCTGTAATATCTGCGGCAACAACGGCAGCAACGGGAACCTATACAGTTACTGTGACTACTTCGAGCGCAACCTGCACCGCTACCACGAGCGCAACTGTTAATCAAACACCGTCAGCACCTGCCGCAGGGAGCAATTCACCAATTTGTACCGGGGCAACACTTAATCTTACCACTCCAAATATCCCGGGAGCAGCTTTCTCCTGGAGTGGTCCTGGCGGATTCACCTCTACGCTGCAAAATCCCGGTATCGCACCTGCAACCAATGCTGCAAGCGGGACATACCTTGTGACCGCTACCGTGAGTGGCTGCACCGGACCAGCGGGTAACGTTACAGTTACTATTTATAATACACCTGCCCCTCCGATACCCAGTATTAACGGAAGTACGAATCCTGTTCCCATCTGTGCGGGGAGTACCATCATTCTTACCGCAAATAACATATCGGGCGTAACTTACAGCTGGACCGGGCCGAACGGTTATACTGCAGCCGTAAGAAATCCTCCCCCGCTGCTGAATGCAAGCCCTGCAATGGGCGGTACATATTCTCTCACAGTTACATCTATGGGACAAGGCTGTGTGAGCAGCCCCGCAACGGTCAGCATTATAGTTAATCCTGTTCCAACCGCTCCTGCAGCCGCGGGAACAACTATCTGCTCAGGCGCAACCGCTACGCTTACAGCGACTGCACCCGGGGGTACATACGACTGGTATACTGCTGCAACCGGGGGAACATTATCAGGTACAGGTGCATCCTTTACAACACCATCTCTTACTGCCACAACAACTTACTATGTGCAAAGCACCATGAGCGGATGTGTGGGTCCGCGAACTGCTGTTACTGTTACTGTATCACCTAGCTTTACGGTTGTTTCCACTGCTGATGACAGCATCTGTGCCGGAACTTCAGCTACACTCGGGGTTATAAGCCCTGTGGGAACTTACACGTATTCATGGAGCCAGCCTTCATCACCCGGATTCTCCATAAGTGCCAGTCCTGTGGTTAGCCCGGCAGCCACAACCACCTATACGGTAACCGTTTCCGATCCTAACGGATGTGCGGGAACCGATGTGGTTACAATAACACCGGGAACACAATTATTGATCTCAGCGGATGGAACACCGGCAAGCTGCTTTAATGCATGTGACGGAACTGCAAATGTTATCGCAGCGGGCAGCTTTCCTCCTTATACTTATAGCTGGCAGTCCGGTCCTGTCACACCTTCTATCAGCGGGCTTTGTGCAGGAACTGATTCTGTAACGGTTACCGACCTGATCGGGTGTACTGTAAGTGATTCCGTGCAGATCCAGCAGCCTTCGCCAATTGTACTTTCAACAGCATCACTTACATCTCATTGCAATCAGCCTGACGGATCTGCCTGGGTTAATGCTGCAGGAGGAGTACCCGGCTATCTCTATGCATGGTCACCGGGAGGCCAGACCAACGACACCGCTTCTAATCTTGCAGCTGGGACATATACGGTGACTGTTTCTGATGCTTACAATTGCCAGCTGACAGCAACAACAACTGTAATCAATACTCCCGGGGTAACAGCCGCGCTTACCGGCACTACCCCTATAACATGCAATGGTGGTTGTGATGGGACCGCTACCGGGACGGCAAGTTCCGGGATCCAGCCATACACTTACTTATGGAATAATGGCCAGGCTGCAGCCACTGCAACCGGCTTGTGTTCAGGAACTTACACATTAACCGTTACAGATTCTGCGGGATGTACCTCCACTGTGACAACAACCCTTTCCCAGCCAGGTGCAGTTTTTATCGATGCGGTAGCTCCGGTTCCCCCGATCTGTATTGGTCAAAGTGCAACCCTAAGCGCTTCAGCAGTTGGCGGCACACAAGGCACAGGTTATGTTTACACATGGGCATCTCCCGTATTTTCAGGGAATCCATATATGGTTTCACCTTCAGTAACTACCACATATACAGTGAGCGCTGTCGATGGCAACGGTTGTCCTTCCGTCAACTCTCCTTCTGTTACCGTAACGGTAAGGCCTGCTTTGTCAGTTACTGCAAGCAATGATGAATACATCTGTTCCGGGGGAAGCACGTTATTAACAGCCGCAGGAATGGGCGGGGATCTGAGTTATACTTATACATGGTCACCGGGGGGCAGTTCTTCTTCAGCTTCAAATTTTACCGTGTCACCTGCTATTACAACAACCTATACAATTACACTTACGGATGGATGCACAACACTTCCAGCAACAGATGTAGTAACTGTTACGGTAAATCCTCTTCCTGTGATCAGTTTCAGTTCCAGCGTGATTTCAGGTTGTGCACCGTTATGTGTTACTTTCAATGACCTGAGTTCGGTTACAGGTGGAAATATAACCGGGTGGAACTGGACAATTGACGGAACCACCTATAATACCCAGAACAGCATTCAAAGCCCTGTGCATTGCTTTAATTCGGCAGGGGTTTATTCGGTTACACTTTCCGACACATCAAATGCGGGGTGTACCAGTTCCCTTACAACAAATAACATGATCACTGTTAGCGCCATGCCGGAAGCAGAGTTTACTTACGGCCCACAGCCTGCTTCAATCAATTATCCTCAGATCCTGTTCTCTGATCAGTCCGTCAATGCCTCGGGCTGGAGCTGGAATTTCGGTGATTCCCTGGATCTGCTAAATAATATAAGCAGCTTCCCCAGCCCGGATCATACCTATTCTGATGTAGGCGAATACTGCGTTAAACTGAAAGTGGAGAATACTCCGGCATGTGTTGACTCTGTTACACATTGCCTGGTCATAGAACCTGACTTTACATTGTATATCCCGAATGCCTTCACCCCTAACGGCAGCGGGCTGAATGACGCGTTCTTCGTAAAAGGGGAAAACATCGACAAATTTGAAATGGCGATTTATGACCGCTGGGGGAACCTGGTGTTCCGCACGGAAGACATAAACGAGCCCTGGAAAGGTACAATGAGAGGCAGCAACGAGATCGCCCCGGTTGATGTATATGTTTATATGATCAATGTAAAAGATAAGGTTGGGGAACGTCACCAATATATCGGGCATGTTACAATTGTGAAGTAATTCTTATCCCGGAACTGCTAAGAACGGAGAAGATCATTGCTGCTTTTTTTTTAATATTGTGCATGCAGAGAATAGCACTTCTTTCAGATACCCATAATCACCTGGATCCTA
>DASVUX010000009.1:0-80328 GCA_036386835.1 Bacteroidia bacterium | reverse complement strand
TTATTGATGTTGATACCAGCGGAATCAGCACTTCGGCTGTTCTGAAATGGAACGGTGTAAACTGGGCCCCGTCGGGTGATATCGCGTTCGATTCATTGTCTTTTGCATTAAATGGTGGCCATTCAGTTCACGCTGATACTGCAGAGTATGCATTTCAATCATTATATACCTCTGATTCTGTGTCATTTTCATATTCTTCAGATTCATCCATGTTTGCAGATACTGCAGGATATTCAATAAATTCAAATCATTCTGTTTATTCTGATACTGCTCTATATTCATTGAATTGTATATCAACAACCGGGAACTGGGACCTGATGGGCAACTCAGGAACAAATCCCGCAATCAATTTCATTGGAAGCACTAATGCTGCAGATGTTGTAATAAAGTCAGATAATGCAGAAAGGATAAGAATAAAATCTGATGGCAAGATTGGGATAGGAACTTCGAATCCGGCCGGTGCTCTGCATATTATTTCCAATGATGCATTAATTCATGAGGGTACTTTTGGAAGCGGTGCCGCCCTTGGAGTTTCAGGAGCCGGAACACGAATGTTCTGGTATCCCAAAAAGGCAGCAATGCGTGCAGGCAGAGCTTTAGGAGCTCACTGGGATGATGCCAATATTGGCAATTATTCTTTTGCTGTAGGGTACGATACCAGAGCGTCAGGCCAATATTCTTTTGCCGGTGGACAATTGGCAAAAGCAACTAATGACAATGCAATTGCTTTTGGTGACAATGCCCTGGCATCCGGTGTTTCTTCTATCGCTATTGGGAGCGCAACAATTGCAAGTGGATATTCTGCAATAGCTTTAGGCAGAGGCTCATCTGCTTCTGATAGCGGTGCGGTAGCTCTTACATACCATGGCAGTGCCGGAAGATATGCTGTGGCTTTTGGTTATTATACAAAGGCAAGCGGACGAAATTCAGTTGCGATGGGTACAAGTGCCTCTACTAACGGGTATAAAGGCAGCTTTGTGTTTGCTGACATCACAAAACAGACAACAAGCCCCTCAACTTTATCTACTGCAGATAATCAATTTATGGCAAAGGCTTCAGGAGGCTTCATATTTTATACGGATATGAATACCACAATGGGAGTAACATTACCGGCCGGTGGAGGTAGTTGGGCTTCCATTTCTGATAAGAATAAAAAGAATAATTTTAGAAAAGTCAACACTAGTGATGTTTTAAACAAGATTGCAACTCTTGAAATCACAACCTGGAATTATAAGACCCAGGATCCTTCGATAAGACATATAGGCCCGATGGCCCAGGATTTTTATGCCTTGTTTGGCCTGGGGGAAAATGAGACATCCATTTCCACCGTTGATATAGATGGAATTAACATGGCTGCGATTCAGGCTTTGATAAAAGTAACAGGTGAACTGGAACAAAAATCTTCTCAGATCGAAATTCTTTTGAAAAAACTTGAAGAAGTAAAAAAGGAGAAGGACCTTCTTGAAAAAAGAATCACCAGAGCAGAAGCGTTAATAGAAAAAAAATAGTCTGGTGAAGAAAAGGATAACTGTTCTTATGCCTGCTTATAACGCGGAAAAATATATTCGGTCCTCGATAGACAGTATTTTAAATCAAACCTTTTCCGACTTTATTTTATTAATAATTGATGATTCATCTGTAGATGGTACGGCAAGTATTATCCGTTCATACACAGATGACAGGATAGTATATGTGAAAAATGAAATAAATATTGGCGTAAAGGAAACCCTGAATAAGGGAATAAGGATGATCGATACGGAATATATCGTAAGGATGGATGCTGATGATATTGCGGTGCCCGAGCGCCTGGAATGGCAATTATCATTTATGGATTCAAATTTAAAGATAGGAGTTTCCGGTGGTAATTATGAATTATTTGGGGATGAAAACAAAGTAATAAATCTGCCACTAACACATGAGGAGATCAAGTCTAAACTTTTTGTTTTTTCCGGATTCTGCCATCCTACACTTATTTTAAGAACACAGGTATTAAAAGAAAATAACATTTTTTACGGAAGCCCTGTAGCCTATAATGACCTTCTTGGACATAAAATTAATGAAATAGAAGATTACGGGCTTTGGCACAGATTGAAACAAGTGACTTTATTTGCTAATATTGATAGAATCCTGATCAGATATAGAAAAGAGGGTCAAAATATTTCAGGCCGGAATATGCTTGAAGTCAACGAAAGAAAACTGGCGGTATATTATTATTTATTAGGGGAGCTGGATATAATTGATCCTTCCCGTGATGAAGTTCTGTTTTTATTTAATTTCCATTATTATAAAGAAGATCCTGATATTAAAAAAATAAGAAAGTACCGTAATTTTTTAGATAATCTAATTAAGATGAATTCTGCGAAAAAGGTATATGATCCCGGTCAATTTGAAAAGATAGTAGAGCGTATCTGGGAACAATATTTTTATTTTTTGACCACATTTAGAATAAAATATTTGATCGAGTATTGGTCGGTTTGTGGGAAAATAAAGAAACAGCAATTGATTTACACACTTAAATTTAAATTAAGCAGGGCAGTTAAAGCTAACTAACTTGTTTTTATTATGGACTTAAACAAAGATCTTTTTCTTTTTACCTCGGATTATCCTTACTCTGAAACTGAAACTTTTCTTGAAAGTGAGATGCCTGTTTTATCAGTTAATTATTCTGAAATAATTATTTTTACGATCAAACAAACAGGTGATCCCCGCTTAATCCCGCCAAATGCTCATGTTGCAGGCAGCTTAAATGACAGGGAAGGCTGCAATCCTAAAAAGATTTTAATTTCCAATTTGTTTTTTATCTTAAGGTCATTGATTACTGAATTTTTTGGCTGTAAGGAAAAAATTTATTTTCTGAAAAATATCAGAAAATTCAATTCGCTTTTGATCAGGGCGATCTACGATGCCGAGTTTGTTTTTCAGAAAATAAAGGAGAACAGAAATATTAAATTCTTTTATTCGGTATGGTTAAATGATTGGGCTTTGACATTATCTGTGCTTAAGCAAAAGGGCATAATAAAGAATTTCATTGTTAAATGTGGAGGCTTTGATATTTATGATGAAAGATATCCGGGAAATTATTTGCCTTTCAGATACCTGATTTACAAGCATGCCGCTTTAATTTCGCCAAATTCTAAATCGGGTGAAGTATACCTGAGAAGTAAGAACATGTTTCCTTCAAAGATTCATTGTTCATATTTAGGTACCCATGATCATGGAATAAATCCTTTTTCCAATACGAACTTTAATATTGTTTCCTGCTCGCGTGTAATACCCTTAAAAAGGGTGGAATTAATAATAGAAATACTAAGGCACGTAAAGTCGAATGTGAAATGGGTTCATTTTGGCGATGGACCTTTTTTGGAACAGATAAGGAAAGACGCTCTTGGTTTACCGGAGAACATTAAAGTGGAATTTAAAGGAGACATGTCTAACAAGCAAATTTTGGACTATTATGCTAATAATTCTGTTTCACTGTTTATTACTACCAGTGAAACAGAAGGTCTTCCTATCTCTCTACAGGAAGCAATAAGCTTTGGAATTCCGGTGATTGGGACTGATGTAGGTGGAATCAGTGAGTTGGTAAATGAGAAGACGGGTTTTCTTATAGAAAAGGATTTTGATCCTTCAGCAGTAAGCTTGTTGATAGAGAATTTTATTTTTGGCCGGTCTAATTCAGAAGAGTTCAGAACAGGAGTGAGGCAATATTGGAAAGAGAATTTTGAAGATGTAAAGGTATATTCGGAATTTTGCCGCCAATTAGATCAGTATGAAAATTGAAAATGAAATGAAGCAAGGTTATATTAAGGGTTTTGATGGGTTGCGTGCCATTTCTATACTATTCGTCCTTCTTACACATCTCGGTTTTTATGGCTGGATTCAGTCAAAAGGAATAGCCTCAACAAGAGTCATAACCCTTGTAAACGGAACGACAGGAGTAAATATTTTTTTCGCAATCAGCGGATTTCTCATCACCACTATTTTGCTTAATGAAAAAAATGCCTCGGGCCGAATAAATTTCAAAAACTTTTTTGCCAGAAGGTTCCTCCGGTTATTGCCAACGCTTTTGCTGTTTTATCTTGTAATATTTATTTTAATGATGTTTGGTTTTATTGATAAAACCTATATAGGATTTTTGATTTCTTTTTTTTACTTATATAATTTTGTTCCTAATAAATATTACACGGGTGAATTGGGTCATACATGGTCCCTTGCTGTAGAAGAACAGTTTTATCTTTTTTGGCCTTTTGCGGTACATTATTTACGGAAGTATTATCTTTTGTTTATTCCTTTTTCTATTCTTATTCTCTCTGTTTTAATGATTAAGTTTATTCCTTTGTTGTGTTTTTCATATAATGGGAAAGTTTTTCATTTTAATAATGTCTTTAATACTCTTAGGTGGTTTATACCGGCTAGCGCTTCAATAATGATCGGTGCAGCTGTAGCGATATTGAATTTTAACAGCGATGCCCGGCTACGCGCTTTTTTTGGTTCTCTAAGCTGTTTGTTAATTGGGGTATTCCTATATCTATGTCCCTTATACCTGCCATATGCTGTTTTTGATTATCTTTTCATATTCCAGGAACTTGGAATTTCAATGATTTTAGTATGGATATTTTATAATCAGAATAGTTTAATGACAAGAATCCTAGAATTAGGGCCGTTTGTCTTCATCGGCCGAATTTCATATGGAATCTATGTTTGGCAGGGTTTGTTCCTGAAAACATCTCCGTATGGAGGCTTGATAATTCAGCAGTTTCCTTTAAACATTATTCTGACGATGATTATAGCGACAATTTCTTATTATACAATTGAAAAATATGCATTGTCATTTAAAGGCAAGTTTCGCTAGGCATTCCAAAGGAAATCGTAAATTTGTCAGAATGACTTGTTGTACTTTGTTAGAAAAAAGATGAATAAAGTTTCAGTAATTATTCCATGTTACAATGCGGAAAGGTTTGTTGCTGAATGTTTGCTTTCAGTCCTCGCTCAAACACATAAAAATTTCGAGATTATTTGTGTGAATGACGGTTCATCCGATAACTCCCTAAAAATTCTGAATGAATTCCAGGTAAAGTATCCGGGGATAATCTTTGTAGTATCTACTCCTAATGGGGGCGCCTCTAAAGCCCGCAACCTGGGTTTAGCACAGGCTAAAGGTGATTTCGTTCAATTCCTTGATGCAGACGATATTATTAATTCTGATAAATTCGAAAGGCAGCTTGAAGGCTTTAGCTCTGATGTTGATGTGGTAATTTCTGATCGCGCTCAAAAAAATATTGATTTTACAAAAACATTGGAAACTTTTCATTTTGCCGATGTAATATTGAACCCTTTAGAAACCGCAGTAACAAAGATCATTACAACATGTAATCCTTTGTATCGTAAGGATTTGGTAATAAAACTTGGGGGTTATGATGAAAGTCTCTCTTCATGTCAGGATTGGGATTTTCATCTGCGTTTGGTAATGAGTAACTTCCGTATAGCTTATGTGCCTGGCGTTTTTTTTGTAAACAGGGAAGTTCCTGGTTCGCTTTCTTCCAATTGGCTAAAGGTTTTTATCCAATCTACTTCAATAATTGAAAATATAAAAAAACAGATGCTTTCAAGTAGAATGATGAATGAAAAGATACGAAACCATATTGCGGGTATATATTTTAATTCAGCCATTTATTGTGAAAATAAATCAGACGCTTTTAATTATACAAAAGAAATGCGATTTTGGTCTGATAACTATTCATTTAATTCCATTATAAAAGAAATGATTGCAAAAGTGTTTGGTTATTATCGTTTGGTGCTGTTGTTGCGTATGTTTAAAAAGAGTCGCTATTAATGGCTGATCAAACGAAAAAAATATTTTTCCCAAATCTTGACGGGCTCCGCTTCATCGCATTCTTTTTTGTTTTCTCGGAACATATTATCTGGACAGCTATTAAAACCCTTCAGATCCAATCTCCTTTCTGGGATCATGTAACATATACCCTGTTTGCTAATGGCGAGTTGGGAGTTTCAGTGTTTTTCGTTCTAAGTGGGTTTCTGATTACGTTCTTGATATTAAAAGAAATTGAACTCCGCGGAAGTCTCAATGTAAAAGCATTTTATATAAGACGTTTTTTAAGGATCTGGCCATTGTATTATGCTGTACTCTTGTTCGCTTTTTTTATATATCCTTTTCTGATTTCTTTTGTTCATCCGGCTCCTGATGTTTTTGGTGAAAGACAGTGGTATTATTACACTTTTTTAAGCAATTTCGACCTTATAAATATCACAAAAGATGGCTTGCCCGGTTCGTTTTTAACTGGTGTTACATGGTCTGTTGCTGTGGAAGAGCAGTTCTATCTGATTTGGCCGCTTATGTTTTATTTCGTTCCTAAAAAGTATTTTTTCTGGATTTTTCTTTTAGTCATAATAATATGCCTGGTTTTTCGCTCTCTTCACCTGGATCAGCCTGCTGTATTATATTTTCATTCCCTGAGTGTATGCAGCGATTTAGCAATAGGCGGACTTGCAGCCTGGCTTTCGATAAATTCAAAAACATTTATCCGCTTTTTTGAAAACAGAAAATTGATTTTTAGAATTGCTGTCTATTTGGTTGGTATTATTTATATCCTGATAAACGGTTATTTCTTCAGATCTGTAATTTCAGATCTTAGCGGCCGTCTTATAACCGGTGTTTTTGTTGCCTGGATTATTATGGATCAGAATTTTTGTAATTCAAAAAGTTGGAAACTGTCATATTTTAAAACGTTATCGAAATGGGGAACTTATACTTATGGTATGTATTTGCTTCATCAGGTATCACTTTTGATTGTAATTAACGGATACCAGTTATTTAATATTGAAGCCGTTTATTTCTTCACGAAAATAATTAAGGCAATCATTGTATTTGGTCTGACGCTTCTGCTGAGTTATATTAGTTACCATTTTTTTGAGAAGCGTTTTCTCCGGCTTAAAAATCGATTTGCTTACTTCACGAAAGATTGATATATTTACTAGTCACTTATTGACGATGCTTCCCGTATGATGAAAGTTTTTAAAATGTTGCGGTATCCTATCCTTGATGGAATTTATTTTCCATTTAAGATTTACCAAAAGACAAAGATAAGGATAAGAGCTTCTGCGGATTTTAAACTTGATGGACGTATAACTTTTGGTAATTCTGATAAGAAAGCAGCGGTTATTTCGGCTATTCCTGCCAATCTTTATTTGGGGTTCAAGTCTAAGATCAGGATAGGGCATTCTGTTTCAATCGGCCCTGGTGTTAATATAATTGTTAAGGATAACGCCAATTTAATTATTGAAGAGAACACGTATTTTACATCTGATTTACATATTGAAGTGGTTAATGTTGTTCAGATAGGTAAAAATTGCGCTATAAGTTGGGGGGGGACAATTATTGATGACGACCACCATACAATTTCTTATGCCGATAAAAATGAGAACGGCAGAAATCATGTTAAAATAGGTGATCATGTGTGGATTGGATGCAATTGTGTCATTCTAAAAGGAACAGAAGTCGGCAATAACTGTGTTATCGCTGCAGGAAGTGTAGTGAAAGGTGTTTTTCCTGAAAATTGTCTTATTGGAGGTAATCCGGCTAAAATTCTAAAAAGAAATATTACTTGGAGATAAAATATTTATGAAGTCAGGAGTTAGTTCTAAAGGAGTTATCACAATCGCACAAGGAAGTCAGCGGTATATAAATATGGCAAAAGAACTGGCTATATCTCTTAATATTTCTAACCCTGGCTTGAAAAAAGCAATAGCCACCGACTCCAAGGATAATGAGCTGCAAGATTTGTATGACTTTGTAATTCCTACCGACAATGATTTCGGCATCGGAATCATTCAAAAATTATTGATGTTTGATTATAGTCCTTTTGAAGAAAGCCTTTTTATAGACGCTGATTGCCTGGTGCTTAAAAATATTGACTTTTTATTTGATCAGTTCCGGGAGAATGATGTTGGCGTGATCGGGAAAAAAGTAATGAGCGGATCTCTTTTTGGTTTCCCTGTGGAAAGCATGTGTCAAAAGTTAAATATGGATTTTATACCTACTTTTAACGGGGGGCTTTATTATTTTAAGAAGAGTAAAACTGCAAGTGATGTTTTCGGAAAAGCGAAAGAATATCTTTATCAATATGATTCGCTAGGCATTAACAGGCATAGGGGAAATATAAATGAAGAGCCGTTAATGGCTTTAGCGATGGGTTTTTATAAACAGGCTCCTTTAGATGATAAAGGCATGGGAATGTATACTCCTGTGGGACAAAGTGGCGTGTTTAAAATAGACGTTTTAAAAGGTTATTGTGAGTTTTATAAAAGTGGATTGAAGGTCACTCCGGCTATTATGCACTTTGGAGGAGGGTATCCCGAAGCTTTTCACTATAGAAGAGAGGTGTTAAAGATGCATCTGGTATACAAGTGTCACTTCAATAAAACAATTTCGAGCACAATAGTAAATGGTTTATATAACCCAGCATACATATTGTATGTCATTGGTTACCGGCTTTTGAAAAGAATTGTAAAAAGAACTCCGTTCAAGCTTTTTCCCTTAATGCCAATGTTCAGGTTTGAATAATATGGATAAAGATTATATCGTAGGTACCAACTCACTTGATTATAATCCGAAGCGTAATTTTGGCGGATTGCCGTTTCGTTCTTTTACGGTTAAAAAGAAACTTGATCTTTTCCGCATGTTTGATTTCATTTATTTTAAACTAAAGAACAGAAGCCACCCCTTCTTTTCCAATTCATTTTTTGATTTCGGATTAAATAAGGTTGATGTGTTTCATTTTTTTAATGCTGTTCCAATTACCAATAAACCATGGATAGTAACATTTGAAAATGAAATTCCCAGGCCTTACCTGAGATCGCCTCTTTTAGTCAGGCAGCTTACACAAAAGAATTGCAGAAAGATCATTGCTTTTTGCGACCGGGCCAGGCAGATCGAAGTTTTTCTGTTGGATAAGTATCCTGAGATCAGAAACATGATCCTGGAAAAGTTGATTGTGATACAGCCTTCGCAAAAGCTGTATGTACAATCGGTAAATGAAAAGAATTATACACAGCCTGTAACATTCACTTTTGTAGGAGTTGACTTTTTCAGAAAAGGCGGAGCTGATATTCTTAAAGTTGCGGATGAACTAATTAAAGAAGGATTGGATTTCCGCCTGAATATTGTTTCTCAGCTTAAAAAAGGTGGCTGGAAAGATGAACATGTTAAGGATGCTGATATCGATGAGGTAAAGCGTTTTCTTGAACTTAATAAAGCGGTGATATCGCACTACTATTCTTTGCCTTCCGATAAGATCATTGAGCTTTTTAAACAATCAAATGTTGGCCTTCTGCCCTCTTACGGAGAAACGTATGGGTATGCGGTTCTAGAAGCACAAGCCTGCGGCTGTCCTGTTATTACTACTATTATGCCCCCATTTCCGGAGTTTAACAGCAATGCCTTTGGATGGCTGATTGATGTTCCGTTAAAGAAAAGGAATGGAATACTGGATAGTGATCTTTCAGGCGAAAATCTTATTCGTTTTAAGGAAGCTCTTTTTAAAGGGCTTTATCAGAGTATGAAAGAAGCAATAACAAATAAAGATCTTTTAAAAACAAAATCACAAGCTGCTATAGAACATATCCGGAATGACCATTCTCCTGAGAAAAAAGCACAGCAAATTGAAGAGATCTATTTAAATGCTATTCATAAATAAAAAAAAAATTGGCAAAAAAGATACTGATTATATATGCGAAGAGTACTGATGAGATATTCAACAGGCAATCAGCTTTGGGTTCTTACATCCATTGTCTTGCAACTATTCTCCTTAAGAATGGTTATGAAGTTTCAATAAATGATATATCCTTCAGCAGAGAATTTCAATCTAAAAGTTCCTCCACATTCACAGCTTCTTCCTCATTTATAAAAAAAATAATTCCCGGGTTTATAAAGGAGGGTCTAAAGGATTACCAATTATTTAAACGGCTTAAAGCACTGTTTGATAGTATAAAGGCAGCAGGATCAGTAGATTGTATCCTGGAATTTTATACATATGGTTCTGAAATAGGATCTGAGCTTTCAAAAAGGTACAATAAGCCTTTATTTTTGATCTATGATAATCCAGTGCTCGAAGAGCATGCATTCTTTCATGATAAGCAGGTTTTTTTTAAGAAGAGAATTGAAGACCGAGAAGAAAGAACGGTACAGCAGGCTGTACGGATTGTTGCATATTCCAATGCCGTAAGAGAGTATCTGAATAAAAAGTATTCTAAGCAATTACCCGTTGTTATTCATCAGAATGTTGATTATACGCGTTTTGATTTTATCGAAGAAAAGCGCACCGCGGAAATTATTAACATAGGGTTTATTGGATCCTTTTTAAAGTGGCACAGGGTGGATCTGTTAATTTCAGTATTCACCAGATTAAGGAAAGCGGGTAAGCCATGCCAGCTTTATCTGGTAGGAGCAGGAATGGAATTTGAAACGATAAAAGGCCTGGCAAACAAAAGTGAATTTGCTTCGGATATTTTTCTTCCTGGATTTTCGGATGGACCATCGCTTGTTGAGCTAAAGAAAAAAATAGAAATTGGAATAATGCCTGGTTCTAATTGGTATGGCGCACCTAATAAAATATTTGAATATGGTGCAGCAAGAATGGCTGTAGTGGCACCTGATACACCCACCATAAGGGACCTTTTTAACAACAAAGAAGAACTACTGCTGTTTCAACAGGATAACGAAACAAGTTTATATAATACCTTGTTATTCTATTTAGAGAATAATGATATCCGGCAAGAGCATGCCTTAAAGCTTCAGAATAAAATCAGGAATAATTATTCGGAAAATATTACATTTACTTTCTATAACCAGTTGTTTTCTTTATTGCCCGGAGCTAAAGAAGCATAATCACCTAACTCAAGAATGTCAATCAATAAACATGTTTCCGTATTAGACTCCCTAAGAGCGGTAGCCGCGTTTTCTGTTTGTCTGTTTCATTTTATTTGTACTGTTACCGGCTTCATTGATTCTGACTTCATCAGGAGTGTTTTTTCCTCGGGACACTATGGTGTCCAGATGTTCTTCGTTATTTCGGGTTTTGTTATACCATGGTCAATGTTTCATAATGGTTATACAATAAAAGATTATTTTACATTTGCATTGAAACGATTTATCAGGCTCGAACCGCCTTACATAGCATCTCTTTTACTTGCAATAGCTCATACATATCTCAGAATGATGAGCCCTCATTATAATGGAGTTGATATAACTCCTACAACTACCCAGATATTTTTGCATTTTGGTTATCTCATTCCTTTTGTGGAGGGACAACATTGGATCCGTCCGGTATATTGGACCCTTGCTGTAGAGTTCCAATATTACCTTGCAATCGGATTGCTTTTTCCTTTGATTTCTTCAAATAAATATATTTTTCGTATAATGAGTTATCTCATTATTCTTTCAGGACCTTTCATTATTAAAGGTTATTTACTGTTGTATCTTCCCGTGTTTCTTTATGGTATAGCCTTGTGTCTTTTCCATGCTAGAATTATTTCTACTGCTGAATTAATCATTGTTACTCTTGTTGCCACAGTCGAGATATTTGTTTTTCATGATACCGGTACTTTTATATACGCTGGGCTAACGTATGCCGCAATATTATTTTTTCCCGGTTATAAAAACAGGATACTTTCCTTTTTTGGAAACATCTCTTATTCAGTTTACCTGTTTCATAGTCTTACGGGGATGGTGATACTTAATTACTTTGCCCATACTGTCACTGACCCTTTTATAAAGTTCCTGTTAATAATAGCAGCCCTGGCACTTACTGTACTGATTTCATATATCGTTTACCGGATCATTGAACTGCCTTCTAAAACACTATCTTCAAAAATAAAATTCGGAAGGAGGAAAGATAAATGAGAGTGGCATTACTTACGGATGGGATATTTCCATATGTGATCGGAGGGATGCAAAAACATTCCTTCTATCTGGCGAAGTATTTTGCATTGAACCAGATTCATGTAGATCTTTATCACACGTCAAAAGATCCCGTAAATGCTGACAGGCTTGATTGTTTCTCTTTGGAAGAAAGAGAATACATCAGTTCATATGCTTTTGGTTTCCCTGTTAAAGATCACTTTCCCGGCCATTACATTCGGGAGATGTATGCATATTCATCCATCCTTTTTAATAAACTCAAAGAGAACCCTCCTGTAGACTTTATATACGTTCAGGGATTATGCGGTATGAAATTGTTTGAGAACCGCATTCAGATAGCTACACCAACGGGAGTTAATTTTCATGGACTGGAAATGTTTCAGAAAGCAGCAAATCTGCGTTCAAAGCTTGAACAGTTCTTATTCAGAAGGCCTGTTCTTAAATCATTAAAAAATGCCGAAGTTGTTTTTTCTTTAGGTGGTAAACTGACAGATTTGTTAATTCAACAGGGAATACCTAAGGAAAAGATCAGCGAGGTTTCGATTGGAATAGATTCATCATGGATCAATTCGGGATTAAAAAGGACACATTCCGGAAAAAGAACATTTGTGTTTATTGGACGTTATGAACGCAGAAAAGGAATAGAGGAACTACTGTATGTTTTGAATAAAATAGTTGTTACAGATTTTCAGTTTCATTTTATAGGAGCTATTCCCGATGAGAAAAAAATTAATAGGGCAAATTTGCATTTCTGGGGTAATATTTCCGATCCGGAAAAGATCAAGGCAGTTTTAAAAGAGGCGGATGTGCTTGTATGTCCAAGTTACAGCGAAGGGATGCCTACGGTGATTCTTGAAGCAATGGCTTCGGGGCTGGCAATAATTGCTAGTGATGTAGGGGCTGTAAGTGAGCAGGTAAGTGCTGAGAACGGGATTCTTGTAAGGCCGGGTAATACGGATGATCTTGAAAATGCCATTAATAAAATGTTACAGATAGATACTTTAATTTTAAATAGAATGAAAGAGCATTCAGTTGATGTTATTCGTCAGCAGTTCCTGTGGGAGGCAATTATTGCAAGGAATATCTCGGAGATACAAAAAACACTCTGATAAGCTTTCTTTTACATTTTAATTCCTTTTCAGCTCATTTTTCTGTTTTATTCGTATTTTTAGGCATTATAGAACAGTTTTTCACAACCCTAAAACAATAATGCCCAAGAAAATTGCGATACTTTGTTCAGGACTAGACAATGTCATGAGAGGGTATGAGACACACTGCCGGACATTATTCGATTGTCTTAAGGATGAAAGTATCCCGGATACCGAATTTATACTTTTTAAGAGAGAAGGCTCCAGAAAACATAATGAAGTGGTATTAAAGGTCCCTTATCGCAGTGATTTTCTCTGTCAGTTCTTGGCAAAGTACAGAGGTGATCTTTTATACTGGGAGTATTTGTTTTTTGGACTCCGCTTTATTCTGCATTGTATTCTGTTCCGGAAAAAGTTTGAGACCATCTCTGCCATAGAACCCATGGTTTCCAAAACGCTTTTTAAGTTCAGGAAATTACTTCCCGGAAAGCCCAGGATAGTTTTTACGCATGGTGTATGGAATCACCCTTCCGATAATATAAATAATGCTGATGTGTTTCATGAGGTGAGTATTGAGAATTACAACGCAATGAATTCTTATATTAAGGAGAATAAACTGAATAAGAAGGTCGTGCTTATTCCTCATTTTTTAAAAGATGAAATGCCTTCCCTGCATTACAAAGCTGAGCTCAGAATAAAATTCGGGATTAAAACTTCTAATGTTATACTAAGTGTGGGAGCTATTAATACCGTTCATAAAAGAATGGATTATCTTATAAATGAAGTATCATTGCTTTCGAAAGATTGGACGCTTGTGGTGTGTGGGTCAGCAAGAGGTCAGGAAGGCGATTCAGTGCTTAACATGGGAAAGGAGAAGATGGGTGATAGATTCGTCCATTTATTCGTACCCAGAAACGAAATTTCTTCAATATATGCGATTGCTGATCTTTTTGTGTTAGCTTCTACTCAGGAAGGCTTTGGAATAGTAACTTTAGAGGCAATGCAGTCTGGGCTGCCTGTTCTGCTTCATGATAACATTCTTTTCCGGTGGATACTCCAGCAACCTGATTGCTGTATAGATATGTACAAAACGGGTTCGCTTTATAATAAGATTTCAGAGTATGGTAATGATCGTGAATGGCGTATAGCTAAATCTGAACTTAACAGGAAAATTTTCAATGAGAATTATAAGTGGTCAGGAGTCAGAGGTAAGTACCTTGATCTTTTAGTCGGTACTAAAAAGGACCTCCTCAAATGAGCTCAAAAGTTTATTTCCCAAATTTAAACGGAATTAGGTTCATAGCAGCTCTTGCTGTGATCATTCATCATATAGAGCAAACCAAATCTTTTTTTCTCTACAATCATAATTGGCACAGTCCTCATATTCGTCTTATCGGAAAATTGGGGGTGGTCCTTTTTTTTGTTCTAAGTGGTTTCTTAATCACATATTTGTTGTTAACAGAAAAAAGCAGAGGCACTATCTCAATCAGGAAGTTTTATTTCCGAAGGATTTTACGTATATGGCCATTATATTATCTGATTGTTATTCTTGGTTTGTTTGTTTTACCACAAATGGATTTTTTTTACATTGCGGATAACCATCGTACGGATAACATACAGGAATATTTCATCGTCAAGGTTATCCTCTTCTTTTTATTTCTCCCGAACCTTGCCCTTGCCGGTTTTTCTCCTGTTCCTTTTATCGCGCAAACCTGGTCTGTGGGGGTAGAAGAGCAATTTTACCTGATTTGGCCGGTATTAATAAAAAAGCTTAAGAATGTTTTTTTTGCATTGATTTCTGTGATCCTGTTTTATCTATCAGTTAAATTAATTTTTAACTATATCAATCAGCATACAGAAGCTGTTGATTCGGATAAAATTCTGCGTGGGATATTTCAGTTTTGGGATGAATTTAGTATTGACTGCATGGCAATAGGAGGAATTGCTGCATACATTTTTTTCTATAAAAAAGAAAAACTATTGACCTTTCTATTTAATAAATATTTCCAGTTACTTATCTATATTGTTATTGTTCTGTCAATTGTTTTTAAAATTAACGTTATGTATTTGCAGCTGGAATATTATTCTATAGGCTTCGCAATTATAATTTTAAATCTTGCCGGAAATCCCGCTTCAATTATTAAACTTGAAAATCGGGTTTTTAATTATTTAGGTAAGATATCCTATGGCTTATATATGTTCCACTATATAATGATTGTTGTTGCAATCAAATTATTGGGTTACTTTTATATAAAGAATGATTTCTTTATTTACAGTGTTTCAATTGGTTTTACAATTATAATTTCAGCATTATCATACGAGTTTTTTGAAAGTAAATTTTTAAAAATGAAAAAGAAATACACCTTAATTCCAAGCGGAAACGATTAGTTTTAAAGAAGTTATTGGCAGGGTGTGTAAAATCTTAAAACGCAGGTTGTTAAAAAAATCACTACTTTTAGTCTTTTAAATTTATTAGCAGATGATAAGGAAAGTAATCAACGTTTATGAAATGTTGATAAATATACATCCTCAAATTGAGTTTTAAAAAATATATTATGAATGAAATTAAGTCTTTTATTTCGGACAATCTTGCAGGCTTCTCCCCTAAAGCGATCCCTGGTTTTATTTTCAGTTTTATAATTTGCGGGGTGCTTGCATTTCTTCTTGGACGATTATATGTAAAATACGGTAATTCACTCAGCAACAGGAAATCTTTCTCGCGTAATTTTCTTGTTCTTGCAATCACAACTATGTTTATTATTTCAGTTGTTAAATCTTCACTGGCTTTATCGCTTGGATTAGTGGGAGCATTATCGATCGTCAGATTTAGGTCTGCAATTAAAGAGCCGGAAGAACTGACGTATCTATTTTTGGCTATTGCTATCGGCCTTGGTTGCGGAGCAGGCTTAACAATCCTTACGATGGTTGCATTTGTTGGATTTGTAACAGTAATATGGTTTAATAATCGTTTTCAAGCCGAAACCACAAATCAAAATTTATATCTGACAGTTTCAAGTAATGACTCAGCTGGATTAGATATAAGTACTATAGTAGATGAGTTGAAAAAATATTGTACTTCCATAAAATTAAAGAGGAGTGATGAAACCGCTTCCGAATTTGAGGTTTCTTTTTTTGTGGAATTTGATAATTTCGGGAAAATGCAGGAAGCAAAAGCTGCAATTAAAAGTATTCATCCATCCATTGCAATAACTTTCATGGATAATACACGCGATCTGTAATTTTATTAAAGAAATGATACCAGGGAGTTCACCTCAGGAAGAATTACGACACGAAAGAAAATTTTTAATTACTGCTTATTCCGTGAGGGAAGTAGAACAGATAATAAAACTTCATCCGGCTTGTTTTACTGAAGTCTATTCTCAGCGGGAAATCAACAATATTTATTTTGATTCCTTTGGTTACGATAGTTACTATGATAACGTTGAAGGAGAAAAATTTCGTTCAAAAGCGAGAATTCGTTGGTATGGGGAGCTCTTTGGAACAATCAGGCTTCCTGTATTAGAATATAAAATCAAGGAAGGACTGCTTGGTAAAAAAAATTCTTATTCTCTTTCATCATTTGTACTTGACAAAACTTTTTCAAAAGAACAAATCATTAATGCATTTAAAACAAAATCTATTCCTGATCATATCAGGAAAGACATTCTCACACTTCGCCCAGCTTTATTGAATTCTTACTCAAGAAGATATTTCCTGTCAGCAGATGGCCTTTTTCGTATGACTATAGATTGGGGATTGACATATTATAGGATCAATTACAGTGGCAACACCTTTTTAAACAGATCAAAGGATCATAATACAACAGTGGTTGAGTTAAAATATAGTTCGGCACTTGAAAACAAAGCGAAGGAGATAGGAAGCTCTTTTCCCTTCGTTCTTACAAAAAGTTCTAAGTATCTACAGGGGATTGAACGTGTGCTTTTTTAGCGGGAAAAATGAAATATATCTACCGAAAAAAAAAAAATCTTTCGTTTGTGTTGAAATTGAGCATAGCTGCCGCTCTTCTTTTAGCGGTGCTTCTGCCTTTTCAGGTGTTTTTTATTACAGATGACAAGAAAAATGATTCCCCTCTTAAATTATCTCCCCAGGTTACAGTTCCGGAGTGTTCAATGGAATCCGGTTTTTACGATACGGAGCTGACAGTTAAATTAGGAACGATACCAGGACAAAGAATTTTCTATTCGCTGGATGGCAGTGAACCATCCATGCTTTCAGAAGAATATAAAGAACCGGTTATTATCCTTGCAAAAAACAATGCTTCAAACGAGCTCTCTTTAATCCCTACTTCACCACGATGGAAGCCCCCGATTAGTGATGTTTTCAAAGGAACAGTCCTTCGTGCCATAGCAGTGGATGAGAAAAACAATAAAAAAAGCGCTGAAGTCATCAGAACTTTTTTCATTGATGGAAAAGGAAGATCACGCTATTCACTACCTGTTTTTAGTATTACAGCAAATAAAAAAGATCTGTTTGGCCACAACAACGGGATATATGTTTTAGGGAAAAATTATGGCGATAAGAATCAGTATGCTAAAAAAAATATCCGTTTAGATCTTCCATGGTGGGAATATCCTTCTAATTATCTGGAAAAAGGAGATGATTCAGAACGTCCTGTAAATATTGATTTTATTGAGAAAGATGCAAAAGGATTTACAGCAAGTGCGGGGATACGCATCCATGGGAACGCAACCAGAGGATTTGCCCAGAAATCACTAAGAGTTTCATTCCGGGCTAAATACGGCCAGGAAGCTTTAGTTTATCCTTTGTTTAAAGGTTCAGTTAAAAGAATTCAATCCTTTGTTTTAAGGAACTCAGGAAATGATTGGGATAAAACAATGTTCAGGGATGGTTTTATGCAAAGCCTTATGAAAAAATCCAATCTGGATATTCAGGAATATCGTCCCTCCATAGTATTTATCAATGGTGAGTATTGGGGGATTCATAATATCAGGGAGAGATTTGACGAAGATTATCTAGTGAATAAATATTTAGTTTCTAAAGACAGCATCTGTATTCTTGAAATGTCAGGATTGCTAGCTTATGGTAAGAAAGAAGATGAAAAGACATTTAAAAAACTCCTGGATTTTATAAAAACCAGGGATCTCTCTGATAAGAATAATTATGAATATATCTGTTCGAAGCTTGATTTAGAAAGCTTCTGTGATTTTTTAATTGCCAATATATATTTCTGTAACAGTGACTGGCCTAACAATAATGTTAAATTCTGGAGATACAAGAGTGAGTCAGGCGGCAGTTCAAATATCAAAGATGGCAAGTGGCGTTGGATGCTATATGATACCGATTGGGGGTTTGGTTATAACAACTTAAGCACGCCCGATAATAATTTACTCGAAAAGGCAAGAACTACCGGCAGTGTAGGGATTTTGTTTAATGGTCTGTTGCAGAATAACGAGTTTAAGGAAAAATTTATTGACCGTTTCCAGGAACATTTAAATACTACTTTTTATCCTCCTCATGTAATTTCATTGATTGATGAGATGCAGCAGGAGCTCGCACCGGAAATGCAGGAACACATTAACAGGTGGCGCGTGATAGGCTCTTACAGGCAATGGATGTCCAATGTTGAAGTCTTAAGAGATTATGCAAGGAAAAGGCCTGCATTTCAGATAAAACAGCTGAATGACTTTTTTGATCTCCCTGAAGGGAAAAGACTCCTCGAAAGAAAATAAATTCGTTATTTACCAGTATATTTGGGGTATAAATTACAAGGGTGAGAGAGTATTACAAAGAAAATATACAGCTATACATTATTTTGGTGTTCTTGCTGGTTACAGGTATGTACGGTGGCCCCATTATTTTTGGTGTTTTGCCGCTCGTACTTCTCTTGCTTTACCGCAGAGGCTTGTACCAGGAAATGTTTTTTGGTTTTTTTTTCATCCTGATATTGTCAGACAGTTATGAGGCTCACTTGCTTTTTGCCAAATCCGCAAAAAACATTTATATCTCAATGTTGGCTATGTTTCTTATCCTTAAGCGGAGCGAGTTCCAACCCTTTAATTCTATTTATAAAATATTCATTCCTTTTTTTCTTATTTCGGTTTATTGTTTGTTTTATACTGAAACCGTTGCTGTAAGCATTCAGAAAACTCTTTCATACTTTTTGCTGTTTCTTGTGGTTCCTAATTATTTCACCAGATTATACAGAGAATATGGTTCAGAAATTCTGCGGAACTTTGTGTTTTTTGCTGCAACAATCTTAATTGTCAGCTTTATTATGATACTAATCAATCGTGAATTGGTTTATCCTGCGAGCGGCCGTTATCAGGGGATTTTAGGTAATCCGAATGGCCTTGGACTGTTGTGCTTTTTTGCGTTTATTCTATTTACGATTGTGCGTCAGCTGCATAAGAATATGTTTACACCCACCGAAGTGATCTTTATTTATTCTTTGGTGATTGTTTCTTTGCTTTTAACAGGTTCCCGGAATTCGATTATCGGGGTTCTTATTTTTGTTTTTTTTCAGAAGTTCTATAAGATAAATCCCTTCCTGGGAGTTCTGATGGTAATCGTAATCGGTTTTCTGGCAGAGCTTATAGGGAATAATTTATCGGTCATCGTTTCTTCATTGGGATTAGGTGATTTTTTCAGGGTAAAGTCATTGGAAAATGGGAGTGGAAGATATGTAGCCTGGTTGTTTGCGTGGAATCACATCCAGGAAAATTTCTTTATTGGTAAAGGATTTGGATATGACGAACATTATATGAGAAGTAATTGGGATTTATTATCAAGAATGGGCCATCAAGGCGGTGTTCATAACACTTTCCTTACTTTTTGGATGGATTTTGGAATTATAGGTTTATTGATTTACTTAAGATCATATTTCCTGGTTTTTATCGCTGCGGCTAAAAAAACGCATTTCGCATTTCCGGTTCTTTTTGCGGTAACCTTTACTGCAATATTCGAGTCATGGCTTGTCGGATCCCTAAATCCCCATACTATTTTATTTTTAATTATATTAACTGTTCTCTCTGATGAATTATTTCATTCAGAGCCGGTACTGGAAACCAGGAATTCTGAAATTTTAGCATATGGACATTAAATCAGGAGATAAGACTCAGATTCAGCACCTCAAAATATTTTTTAAGACCAATAAGAGAGCTATTAAGCGTTCTCTTGCTTTGATTTTTATTTTATGTGTTTCTTTTGCCTGCATTTATTCCTCTGAATTTCTAAAAACCAAGGGTTATTCCGGGTTATTGGATTTTGTAAAAACTGTCGGATCAAATTATTGGAATGGCAGAAAGGCCGATCCTGAATCGATTTCTATAGAAATTAAGAATAAAGACTTGAATATACTTGAAAAGAACAGGCAGAACGCTTTGGAACGGGGAGTGATTATTAATGATCAGGATGGAGAGTATGTTTCCGCAACACTTGAGTATAAAGGCAAAAAGATAAAAGTTAAGTTAAGATTAAAAGGTCACATGACCGACCATCTCCAGGATAATAAATGGTCGTTTCGTATTAAAATAAAGGATAATGAGTCATTTATGGGTATGAAACGGTTTTCTATTCAGCATCCCGGAACAAGAGGATATATTTACGAATGGATATATCATGAACTTATGAAACGGGAAGATGTGATTGCTCTGCGTTATAAGTTTATAAACGTTTCTGTAAACGGGAAAGATTGGGGTATTTATGCTGTTGAGGAAAATTTTGACGAAGAGCTGATAGAAAATAATAACCGTAAAAAAGGTCCGATCATCCGATTTAACCCTGATTTATACTGGGTGGACCGCTTTAATGAGCTTAAACGGTCACAGCCGCTTGCAGAGTTCGCCTCGTATTATTCTTCTTACGTTCAGGCATATCGTGATGATAAGATATTAAAAGATTCTGTGCAGCGTCTGTATTATTTGAAAGCAATGGCTTTGATGGAAGGTTTCAGAACAAAAAAGCTTTCAGCTTCCGAAACTTTCGATATTGAGCGTTTAGCAAGGTTTCACGCAGTTATTGATTTGGTGGGTGGTATTCACAGTATCGATTGGAGTGATATAAAATATTATTACAATCCGGTAACAGCTAAGCTTGAGCCTGTAGCTTATGAAAGTTTTACTGTATTCCCTTTTCAGCATATTTCAGGCAACTATAAATTTACACAACCTGATAGTCTTCAACCTTATAAAGATTTTCATACAGCCATTTTCAGTGATGAACGTTTTTTCAGAGCCTACATAAAACAATTGAGAAAAATTTCTGACCCTTCTTATCTGGATACTTTTTTCAGTTCTTCTGATAAAGAGCTTACTGATAATCTGAGAATATTAAACAAAGAATTCCCTTACAAAAAATTTGATAAAACAAACTATTACCTGAACCAGAAAATGATCCGCCAGATTTTATCTGCTCCTAAATCTGTTCATACATACTTTAAAAAAGTTTCTGATAATAAAGTATTGATCCAAGCCGGAGCAATTGAGTCTTTACCAGTGGAACTTCTTTTTTTATCATCCGGAAAAATTAAATTTTATGCCGAACGAAAGTCGATCTTGCCTGCAAAGCAGGCGAATGAATATGTGAAGTATAAAGATCTGTTATTCGTTATGCCAGATGGGTTTATCTGGAATGATTCATTACTGCAGGATCTTAAATTGAATTATACTATACTTGGTGAAGAAAACATTCAACAGGCAGATGTGTTCCCGTACCCACATACTGAAACCGAATTTATAACTGAGGACCTGAAAAACAGAACAGGGAATATTAAGAGTTTCCCGTTCCTGGTGATAAATGAAGAAAGTTCTACCATAATTATCAAACCGGGAAATAATAAGGTCGATAAAGATCTAATAGTTCCTGCCGGTTATCGTGTTATGGCTTCTGCAGGAGTAACTATTAATATGGTAAATGGGGCTAAGCTGATTTCATATTCACCTTTTATATTCACAGGGAATGAAGAAGAGAATATTTTAATTACTTCTACAGATTCATCATCACAGGGTATTGAATTCATTAATTCAGATGCCTCAGTGTTCGAATACGTTGTTATTCGTAATATGCCGGTAATTAAGGATGAACAATGGACACGAAAATCGTATTTGACTTTTTATGAATCACCGGTTGTTTTTAAACAGTGCAGTTTTTATAACGGGAAATCTGAATTTGTATTGAATATTATCAGATCAAAATTTGCTCTTAAAGAATGTATGTTTAAACAAATGCGTCATAATGCTGTTAAGATTGATTTTTCAGAAGGTTCATTTGATCATTGTGTTTTTGAGGAGTGTGTTAACAATGCATTGGATCTGACAATGGCTAAAGTTAAAATAAGCGGATTGTATATCAGCGGGTCGTCAAATAAAGCTCTGAATATTAAAAATGGCACCCAATTAACCGGAGGAGATATCACAATTAAACATTCCGGTGTTGCGATTTCGGTTGAAGATAAAGCCTTGGTAACAATTAATAAAGTTGACATAATCGAAAGCCGCTTTGGAATTGCTGCATTTAAAAATCATGGCGGGCATCCTTCGGTAAAGATAAGCGGATTAACTCTAAAAGGAGTTTCGCGAAATTATATAAAAGATGTGAAGTCTTTTCTTCAGATTAATGGAGCCGGGATCTCTGAAAGTGTGGAAAATGTAGAAAATATTATTCAAAGTGGTAAAAAGAAACATTCTTAAGTCATTCCTTGTTATTTTATTTCTTTTTAAACTGTCAGTATTATCTGCACAGATAATTTCACCATTTAACAATAAAAGTATAAATATTGAAAGCGCAAAAAAAGAACTTACTTTTATTGTCAGCGGTCACTTTCACGGATCATCTGCGAATCAGTCCACCTTTCCCGCTTCTACATTGCTTTCGGGCATCGATACTATCAATAAACTTGAGCCGCAGTTTTTAATGTCTTTAGGCGATCTTTTTCTTGATGTGAATGATACCTATATTAAGAATTACAGCAGGAGTTTGTTTAATAAACTTCAAATGCCTTTATTTAATGCTGTGGGTAATCATGATCTTTCAAACGGGAATGTTTACAGCAAACTTTTCGGAGAAACATTTTATTCTTTCAGTATAAACCAAAATTTATTTATTGTATTAAATACAGAAGAAAATGATGGTAGTATTAAAAATACTCAGCTTGGATTTTTTAAAACAACCTTAACCACAGCCCAGGAACAATTTGAAAATATTTTTATATTCTCTCACCGGCCTGTGTGGGCCGAAAATAATAAGCGGTATGAAGGGCTTTTTGCCGGTAATACCAGAACTGAAATAGGCAGTAATAATTTTGAGAATGAAATTAAGCCATTGCTTTTACCGGTTGCTAAAACAAAAAGCGTTTACTGGATGTCAGGTTCTGTTGCCGGAGGACCGGCTTCTTTTTTTTATGATAAAGATCCGGTAACAGGCATTGTTTTTATGCAGACCGCAATAAGAGATTTGCCAAGGGATGCAGTTCTTTACGTCACAATAAATGATTCAGGGGTTAAATTTAAATGCATTTCTTTAACAGGGCAGGAACTTAAAGAAATTGAAAGCTATGATATCGCGTTCTGGAGCAGTACCGTTGCTCCCGAAGAAAGATTCAATTACAGGTTAATTCCATATCTCACTTTTCAAATGGTAAGGCATTGTTACTTCTGGTTTGGAATGTTAAGTGCCAGTCTGATTTTTCTTTTAATTTTTCTTAGCAGGAAATGGAAAAGAAGAAAATAGTTTTTCTTTATACAGAACTGGCAACATACTTTCTTGCCTGTGTAGAGGAGTTACAGAAACACCCTGCTCTTGAAATTCATATAGTTCGCTGGAATGTAAATGCTGAGGCTCCTTTTAACTTTTCTTTCTCTTCAGATATATTTATTTATAACCGAACGGATTATAATGATACTGAACTTACCCTGCTTATTGCAGAAATTGACCCATCTGTAATATATTCAAGTGGATGGACGGATAAAGGTTATCTCAGGGTTTGCAAAAGGCATAAAAAAAAGGTTCCGGTGATTCTTGGTTTCGATAATCAATGGAAGGGTACCTTGAAGCAATATATCGCTTGCCTGGTAAGCCCGTTTCGGATTCTGAATCATTTTTCATATTGCTGGGTTCCTGGCGAACCTCAGAAAAGATATGCATTGAAGCTGGGGTTTAAAAATGAAAATATACTTACAGGATTTTATTGCTGCGATTATAATTTCTTTAATATGCAGTATGAGCGAAATAGAGCATTTAAGGAAATGGACTTTCCAAAACGTTTCCTGTATGTAGGAAGGTATGTTGAGCACAAAGGCATCAGGGATCTCTGGCAGGCATTCTTGGAATTACAGGAGGAGTCTCCTAATGGGTGGGAGTTATGGTGTTTGGGAGCCGGGGACATACCTAAGATCAAACACCCTAAGATCATGCATTTTGGATTTGTTCAGCCAGGCGATCTGGCAGACTATATTAGAAATACAGGTGTTTTCATCCTTCCCAGCCATTTTGAGCCATGGGGAGTTGTTGTTCACGAATATGTAAGTGCAGGCTTTCCTGTAATTTGTACAGGCGAGGTTGGTGCTTCTACCGCTTTTGTTCAGAATAATTTAAATGGTTATATTTACAGTGCAGGAAACATTAAAGAATTGAAGGAGGTACTTTTAAAGATTATGAACAAGGATAATGTTCATCTGATTAAAATGTCAAATGAAAGTGTAAGAAAGGCAAAAGTAATCACTCCTCAGATTTGGGCTAAGCAAATAATTTCTTTACTATGAAAAAAATATTAGTAACTGGCGGGGCTGGGAATGTAGGCAGTGCTCTGGTTGAAAAGCTTATTACTCAAAAGGATAATCATGTAGTTATTGTCGATAATCTTTCCACCGGATTTTTATCAAAGCTTCCTAAGTCTTTAAACATGCAGTGGGAGTTCATCAAAGCCGATGTTAATGACCGTCAGGAAATCTCTCCGATTATGTCGTCTCATAAATTTGATTATGTATTCCATTTTGCTGCTGTTGTTGGTGTGACCCGTACACAGGAAAATCCTGTTAAAGTGCTTAAGGATATTGATGGGATCAGAAATGTGCTTGATCTTGCAAAAAATACTTCTGTCAAAAGAGTGTTTTTTTCTTCTTCTTCTGAAGTATATGGTGAACCTGTTGTTCTTCCGCAGCATGAGGAAACTACGCCTTTGAATTCAAGAGTGCCTTATGCAGTTGTTAAAAATGTTGGAGAATCATTCTGCAAGAGTTATTATCAGGAATATAACCTTAATTATACAATTTTTCGTTTTTTTAATACTTATGGTCCTAATCAAAGTACTGATTTTGTTGTTGCAAGATTTCTTGCTGCTGCCCTGAAAGGCAATGACATTACTATTTACGGTGACGGACTCCAGACAAGGACATTTACTTATGTCGATGATACAGTGGATACATGTCTTAATTGTTTTTATAACAATAAAGAAGTTAATGATGTAGTAAATATTGGGAACGACAAGTTATGTACTGTTCTGGAACTGGCTCAACTGATCATAAAGCTTACGGCTTCCTCTTCCCGTATCATTCATCTCCCACCATTAAAAGAAGGGGATATGACCCGTAGGCAACCGGATAATTCAAAAATGAGGGAAATACTCGGAAGACCTTTAATTACACTGGAAGAGGGTCTTAATAAAATGATTTCCTCCCCTTTTTTTTTATCTTCAATCGGTTTGTGATTTGATCCCCTTCAATAAACCATATTATTCCGGTAAAGAGATGTCTTCAATTGCTGATGCAATGGAAACCAAGATACTCACCGGTGATACAATTATATTGAAGAAGTGTGAGTCTTTACTCGAAACCAAATATAATTTTCCTAAAGTTTCTCTTACAAATTCATGTACCATTGCCCTTGAAATGGCAGCGTTGCTTTTTAATATTAGAGAAGGGGACGAGGTAATAATTCCGTCATATACATACGTGTCAACAGCCAATGCATTCGCATTAAGAGGTGCAAGGATCATTTTTGCAGACAGCAGATCCGATCATCCTGGCATTGATGAGGATAAAATTGAAAAACTGGTCACGCTTAATACCAAAGCCATCGTGGTGGTGCATTATGCCGGTGTAGCCTGCAATATGGAAAAAATTAAAAAAATTGCTTCCAAATTTAAGTTATTTATTATAGAAGATGCAGCTCAGTGTATCGACTCATTTTATAAAGGGAAGCCACTTGGATCAATTGGGGATATCGGTTGCTTTTCTTTTCATGAAACCAAGAATATTCATTGTGGTGAAGGGGGATTCATTTCTATAAATAACCCCGAACTTTTTGATAGGGCTGAAATAATCAGAAACAAAGGAACAAACAAGTCTGCTTTTTTAAAAGGAGAAGTCAATAAATATGAGTGGATGAATCTTGGTTTTTCTGCAGTTCCAAGTACACTCGCCAGCGCTTTCTTACTTTCACAGTTAAGAAATATTGATGTTGTTCAAAAAAGGAGGAAGAATATATGGCAGTATTATTATAAACGCCTGGATTTCTTGTGTAGCAAAGGAATTGCTTTGCCTGCAATACCTGATTATGCAACTAACAATGCTCATTTATTTTATTTGGTCTGCAGGAATATGAATGAAAGGGATTTATTGATAAGATATCTTAAAGATAATGGCATACAGTCAGTTTTTCATTACCAGGCCTTACATCAAAGCCATTATTTCAAAAAGAATTATGAAGGAGAAGAATTGCCTGAAGCCGATCGCTACAGTCAGTGTATAATAAGATTACCCCTGTATTTCGATCTCACTGAGACAGAAACAGGGCATATTTGTGATAAGGTTATAGAATTTTATAAATGTTCAGATGTGCGGGATTAATGGAATATACGGTTTAAAGAATGTTCAGACTGCTAAAGAAAAAATAGCTATGATGAATACCTGCATGAAACACCGCGGGCCGGATGATGAAGGAGATTTTGTTGAAGAGAACATCGCCTTGGGACACAGAAGACTTTCTATTATTGATCTTTCCGCTGCCGGACACCAGCCCATGGTTTCTTTTGACAAGCGCTATCACATAGTTTATAACGGTGAACTTTACAACTACCGGCAACTGAAATTCGAATTACAAAGAGTAATAACAGGTTCCGGACAGCAGGCTTATCTCTTCCAGACAAACACGGATACCGAAGTTATCATCGCTGCTTACGCCAGATGGGGTGCTGACTGCCTGAAACGTTTCAATGGAATGTATGCTTTTGCCATTTGGGATATATTGGAAAAAAAACTTTTTATTGCTAGAGACAGGCTCGGTATAAAACCACTTTACTATTTCTTTACGAATGGTGTATTTGCTTTTTCTTCGGAGCTTCGTTCATTGCTTGCAGGTAATATAATTCCCAGGAGAGTTGATCCTGAGGGACTGAAAGATTATCTCCGTTATCAGACAGTTCACGCTCCCAATACAATGGTAAAAGGTGTAAAAATGCTCATGCCGGGTCATTGCGTCACTATTAGTGATGCTGATGTAAAAATCAGGGAGTACTGGAGTCTCACAGATAATATTTCAGAAGGTTCAAAAGGCAAAAGTTATCAGGAAGTATGCTCCGATGTGAACAGCCTTTTAACATCCGCTGTTGAAAGACGCCTGATCGCAGATGTTCCTTTCGGTGCATTCCTTTCCGGAGGGATCGATTCAAGCGCAGTTGTGGGATTGATGAATAAGGTTTCTTCTGAAAAGGTGAGGACATTTTCTGTAACCTTTGATGAAAGTGAATTCTCGGAAGCAAAGTATGCGCAGCTGATCGCCAAAAAATTCAATACTGATCATCATGAGATAAAACTTTCACCGGCGGACTTTCTGAAGGAGCTGCCTAACGCCTTAAAAGCAATGGATCATCCGAGCGGGGATGGCCCTAACACTTACATTGTTTCAAAAGCCACAAAAGCGGCCGGCATTACAATGGCATTGTCGGGATTGGGAGGCGATGAGCTTTTTGCCGGTTATGATGTTTTCAAACGGTCACTCGAATTAAATAAGAAGAACTGGCTGAACCTTGTCCCTCGTGGAGTTCGAAGCATGGGTGGAAGTATATTAACGGAAATGAAAAAAGGGGTGGCTTCAGAAAAGATAGCAGCACTGCTGAGGCAGCCGAAGATCAACTTTGATTCATTTTATGCATTGTCCAGGCAGGTGCTCATGGATGAACAGATCTCGGAAATTTTAAATGCGGGAACCCTTTCAGGAAACAGTGTCAGCAAAATAATCACAGATCAGGATATGACTCACCTGCCGCAGATCACAAAAGTATCGATTGCCGAGATCTCCACTTACATGCAGAATATACTCCTGCGCGATACAGACCAGATGAGCATGGCACTTGCACTTGAAGTCCGTGTCCCATTTATTGATTATACCCTTGTTGAATATGTACTCGGGGTGCCGGATAAGTTTAAAAGTACTGCATCGCCTAAGAAATTGCTGGTTGACTCATTAGGGGATATTTTACCGGAGGAAGTGGTTAACCGTCCGAAAATGGGCTTTACTTTCCCGTGGAAAAACTGGATGAAGAATGAGCTTAAACAATTCTGTGAGCAAAGAATGATTTCACTTTCCCGCAGAAAAATGTTCAATGAGCGGGGGGTGATGAAGCTTTGGACTGATTTCTTATCGGATGACCCGCGTGTAACATGGTCGCGTATATGGTATCTTGTAGTGCTTGAAAACTGGCTGACAGAAAATTCGATAGAGGGATAGGATGAAAAAAAAAGTACTCATATTCATTGATTGGTATCTGCCTGGATATAAGGCGGGGGGGCCTATTCAGTCGGTGGCTAACCTGGTAGAGCACCTGAAAAAAGAATATGATTTTCTGATAGTTACCCGCAATACCGACTACTGTGAATCAATTCCGTATCCGGGCATTAAGAGCGATGAATGGACCGGGCAGCCTAACGGCACAAAGATCTATTACTTTTCTGACAGCCGGCTTACACGTTCAAATATAAATTCCCTTATTCGTGAAACTGAATTTGATTTTATATATCTGAATGGTATTTTCTCGGTATATTTTACCCTCATCCCATTATTTTGCATGCGTAAAAGGACAGACAAGGCGGTTGTGATCGCAGCAAGAGGAATGTTTGCGGGAAGTGCGCTTGAGGTTAAAAAAACAAAGAAGAAATTTTTCATGAATGCTGCAAGGCTTCTCAGGCTCTTTAAAAATGTGGTGTTTCATGCAACAAATGAAACCGAAGAAAGGGATATTAAAAAAGCACTGGGGGAAATGATACCTGTACGTATCGCGGGGAATCTTCCCGGAAAAGCATTACCTGAGAAATATTCAGGAAGGGAAAAACTGCAGGGGCATGTACGCCTTGTGAATATTGCAAGGATCGCTCCCGAGAAAAACCTTCTTTATGCCCTTGAAGTCCTTAAGCAGGTTAAATACCGGGTTGACTTTGATTTTTACGGTCCCGTATATAATCAGGAATACTGGGCACAGTGCAAGCTTGTGCTTGATGAGCTGCCCGGAAATGTAAGGGCCTGCTATAAAGGAAGTATTGAAAGCCATAAAGTAATGAGTCTGCTTCAGAATTACCATGTCATGTTCATGCCTACGGCAGGTGAGAATTTTGGGCACATTATACTTCAGGCCTTGTCTGCAGGATGTCCTGTTCTTATAAGCGATCAAACTCCCTGGAATGATCTCAAAAATAAAGGTATCGGCTATGATCTGCAATTGTCGGATCAAACAGGATTTGCTGATGTTATTGATGAAGTGGCCGGCATGAGCCAGTCCGATTATGATAAAACGTCAAAGAGAGCCTTTGATTATGCACTGCAGTATGCAAGTAATCCCGCAATAATTGAGCAGAACCGGCATCTGTTCCGGTAGTGATTTCTCTTGTTAATTACTCAATCTTCCTTAACTTTGTAAGAATGCCATTTTATTTTAAAATGACCAGATCAGATTATTAATTATTCTTTTTATGTATATACTTGGACTTAATGCATTTCATGGAGATTCATCTGCCTGTATCCTGAAAGATGGAAAGATGTTGATTGCTATTGAAGAAGAACGTATAAGAAGGATCAAGCATTGGGCAGGCTTTCCAATAGAAGCAATTAAATATTGTCTTAAAGACAGTGGGATCAGTATAACCGAAATTGATCATATTACTATTTCCCGTGACCCCTCTGCGAATGTTCTTAAAAAAATAAAGCACACCATTAAGAACAAAGTATCGTTTTCCGCGATTCTCGACAGATATACCAACTCCAAAAAGGTAAAGTCGGTAAAGGCTATGCTGTCAGAAGAATTGGGCATAAAAGAAAGTGATATAAAAGCGGAAATTCATAATATCGAACATCATCGTTCGCATCTTGCGAGCGCCTTTTTTGCATCTCCTTTCGAAGAATCAGCGATTGTTTCCATAGATGGCTTTGGTGATTTTACATCAACAATGATCGCTACAGGAAAAGGCAACAAAATAGAGGTGCTGGATGCTGTTCACTTCCCCCATTCTGTTGGTATATTTTATACTTCGTTTACGCAATACCTGGGTTTCCCTAAATATGGTGATGAGTATAAAGTAATGGGATTGGCACCTTACGGAAAACCATTGTATGTTGATAAGCTGAAAGATGTTATATCATTGACCGATGATGGCTTGTTCAAGCTTAACCTGGATTATTTCAAGCATCATAAGAATGGCGTGAAGATGAGCTGGGAAGGTGGCGAGCCCGATATAGAAAGTATTTTCAGCGAGTATATGGTTGAGAAATTTGGTCCGGCCAGGAAGAAGGAAGATGAGCTTACTCAATATCATAAGGATCTTGCAGCTTCAGTGCAGCGCATGTGCGAAGAGATAATATTCCATATTCTCACTCATCTTCAGAAAAGAACTGGCCTGAAAAAACTTTGTGTAGCAGGCGGAGTCGCACAAAATTCTGTGGCTAACGGAAAAATACTTCAGAATACAGATTTTGAGGAATTGTATATTCCTTCGGCAGGACACGATGCAGGCACTTCAATGGGTTCCGCCTTGTACCTGTATAACCATGTGTTGAAGCAAAAGCGTGCAGAACCAATGTTTACCGCATCACTTGGAAGTCATTATTCAAACGAGGAGATCGAAACTTTCCTGAAATCCCGGAATGTATCATTTGTCAGATACAGCGATGAAGAACTTTATGATAAAGTAACCGATTGTATAATCAATGCAGGGGTTGTAGGCTGGTTCCAGGGCAGGGCAGAGTTCGGTCCGCGTGCATTGGGACATCGTTCGATCATTGCCGATCCAAGACGTAACGATGCAAAAGAAATACTGAATCTTAAAATTAAGAGAAGAGAATCATTTCGTCCTTTTGCCCCTTCCATCCTTATAGAAGCAGTGCCGGAGTATTTTGCCAAAGCTGATGGTGTTCCGTTTATGGAAAAAGTATATCTGATAAAAGAAGAAATGCGTTCGAAGATCCCTGCAGTAACTCATGTGGATGGAACAGGACGTCTCCAGTCAGTAGATGCAAAAAACGAACCCCGTTATTATGCTTTGATCTCTGCGTTCCATAAAAAAACAGGAGTTCCTATTCTCTTGAATACTTCGTTCAATGAAAATGAACCAATCGTTAATTCTCCGGAGAATGCACTCGATTGTTTTTTAAGAACAAAGATGGACATGCTTGTGCTTGAGAATTTTATTGTTTCCAGATAAATAAATGAAGGTTTCCATCATAACGGTATGCTACAACAGCGCTGCTACAATTGAGGCAACTATTCGTTCGGTGATCTCCCAGGATCATGAAAATCTTGAATACATAATAGTGGACGGACTTTCAAAAGACAATACGCTGGAGATAATTGAAAGATATAAAGATTCAATTTCAAAGATAGTTTCTGAAAAAGATGATGGGCTTTATTTCGCGATCAACAAAGGCATTGCAATGGCGACCGGTGATGTGGTTGGAATCCTTCATGCAGATGATTTCTATACCAATACCCATGTGATCGCAAAAGTGGCTGAAGCGTTTGAGAACAAGCAAACAGAAACCGTTTATGGCGATTTGCAATATGTTGACAGGGAAAATACCAATAAAGTAAAACGTCACTGGCGATCGGGTGAATACAAACACGGACTTTTTATTAAGGGTTGGATGCCGCCTCATCCTTCTTTCTTCGTCCTTAAAAAGTGTTACGATAGGTTTGGGGGGTTTAATACAACATTAAGGTCAGCCGCGGATTATGAAATGATGCTTCGGTTATTGCACAGGTATAAATGCAGCACGATTTATATTCCCGAAGTGCTTGTAAAAATGAGGGTTGGAGGCAAAAGCAATGTTTCTCTTCTAAACCGGATCAAAGCAAACCGGGAAGATAAAAAAGCATGGCAGCTGAATGGTTTGAAACCGGGGATGTTCACTTTTATAAAGAAGCCTTTGTCTAAGCTGGGTCAGTTGTTTGGATAGATGTCATCTCAATACAATATAAGCAGAATGATTTTTAAACTCCTGGGAAAACTTGACAAAATATAAACAGCTTCAGCGCTTCGTTTATATACATTTTTTTCATCCTTCTACCGGACCACCGGAATCCTGAGGCACAGGAATTAGCTAATCCTGCACTTTTATAATCTTTAAATAATGAGCTTTATTAAAAGAAAGTTAATTAATTATTTTAATCATTCCTTCTATTTGTGAACCTGTACATCTTCTGTTAAGTTCAGCCAAGCATAAACTCTACCGCAGCTTTGGAATGGATCAACGCAGTATCAAACAGAGGAACATTTACATCATCTTGTTTTATGAGCAATGGAATTTCTGTGCATCCAAGGATAATGCCTTCAGCTCCTTTTGCAGTCAGTTTATTTATGACCGAGATGTATCGGGTTTTGCTTTCTTCAGAAAAGATTCCTCTTCCCAGTTCTTCAAATACGGTGTAATGAATAAAGTCACGATCCGCTTCATCAGGAATAATGCAATGAATATTCTGTTCTTTTAATTTTGAAGTGAAGAAATCCCTTTCCATGGTGAACTTGGTTCCAAGCAGGCCAGCAGTCTTTAATTGCTGTTTGCTGATCTCATTTGCAGTTGCTGTCGCAATGTGTATCACAGGAATCTTAATGCGTTCTTCGAGCTTATCTGCAATGAGGTGCATGGTGTTTGCGCAAAGCACAATGGCTTCAGCTCCTGCATTCTTTAAATGACCGGAAGCATCACTGATCATATTGAGTGTACGCTCCCAATCATTCGCATCGTTGTTCTTTTTTATATCCGCGTAATTGAAGGAATGAATTAAGCATTCCGCGAAGTTCAGGCCGCCAAGCTTCGCATTTACCCCCTCATTGATATACCTGTAATAATCAATTGTTGACACCCAGCTGATGCCTCCGATTAAGCCGATCTTTTTCATATACATAAATAAAAAGCCCTCCGTGACCGGAGGGCTTTTTATTAGAATTTCGCACGTATCTTACGTTTTTTGTATTTTTTGTGTTTGAATACACTACCGTATTTCGAACGGTAGAAGCTGCTTCGCCCGCGTAAAACATAGCTGTAATATAATGATGTAGAAAGATAGGAATCTTTATGAGATGGGTCACCACGCTTAGATCCAGGAGAATAATTCTCGGCATGTGGCACATTTGCGTTATCGCCTAATTCATCTCTACGGTTAGCAAGCGCTATAGCTTCGGCACTCGTCAGGTCAGCAGGATCAGCATATACAGAACTTACATCATCAAGATAATCGGTAAAAGTAGTTCTCCAGTTGAATTCCCACCCGATCCGGTGTTTCTTGTCGATCGTGAAGAATAACCCGATACCCAATGGGATAGCAACATTTACTTTACTGTAGCGAACCCCTTCTGTTTGCAATGGCTGAAGTGCTACCCATGACCCCTGGTAATTGGCTCTCGGGCTATGGTAGAAGGCTGCAATACCTGCAAAAGCATACATCTTAAAATCATTGCGGTATCTGTATGTATGTCCGAGATCCGGTACTTCATAAAAGAAAACCTGCCCGGTAAGTTCAAGTTCAATAATATTATTCTGGAAAGAAAGATTACGTCCTACACGCCCGCGGTTAGTTGATTTATTGTCAGCTCCTTCTATACGAACCCAGTTAGCAGCAAGCTTGGCTGAGATCAGGGGAGTGAATTTATATCGTGCGAAACCACCTGCTGTGATCTGTGTTTTCGACAGTTTCATGTCACTTACAAAATCTCTGCGGGTCTTTTCCTTGCCGCCCATTTCACCAAGGTAGTTGGACGCCCCGGCCTGCACCCCAAAATCCCATAAATACTGGGCTTGTGTTAATGCAGGTAAAGAAAGTACGGCTATAATTAGTATTAGTTTACGCATAGATGCAAATATATAAAATTCCGGATAAAATACACCAAATAATATTTTTACCTTCGTCAGGTCTATACAAAAATAGAAATAATCAAATAATGTCCAAAAATATCACTCAACTTTTTCAGATTGACCACCCCATCATCCAGGCGGGAATGATCTGGTGCAGCGGGTATGAACTGGCTGCAGCGGTGAGTAACGCCGGTGGTTTGGGTGTTATCGGGAGCGGAAGCATGTACCCCGATATCCTGAGAGACCAGATCCGGAAATGCAGAGCTTCCACGGACCGCTCATTTGGGGTAAATGTTCCCCTGTTATATCCTGATATCGATAAGCATATTGATATAATTATCTCGGAAGGAGTGAAATGCGTGATCACTTCTGCCGGAAATCCTGCCACCTGGACCAAAACCTTAAAGGACAATGGGATAACCGTGGTACATGTTATTGCCAATACAAAATTTGCTAAAAAAGCCGAAGATGCCGGTGTGGATGCAATAGTTGCCGAAGGTTTTGAAGCCGGAGGACATAACGGAAGGGAAGAAACAACGACTCTTTGCCTCATACCAATGATCAGGCAGGCTGTAAAAATCCCGGTGATTGCTGCCGGGGGCATCGGGACGGGCAGGACAATGCTTGCCGCATTCGCCCTGGGGGCTGACGGGGTCCAGATCGGCAGCCGGTTTGTAGCTTCCGAAGAATCTTCTGCAAGCAGTAATTTTAAGAACATGGTCATCAATGCCTCGGAAGGTGATACCAGGCTGATGCTGAAACAACTTACCCCGGTCCGCCTCCTCAGGAACAAATTTTTCGCAGAGGTTGAAGCTGCGGAAAAAAGATGTGCTTCCTCAGAAGAACTTTCCGAACTTCTCGGAAGAGGCCGCGCGAAAAAAGGTATGTTTGAAGGCGATCTTGATGAAGGGGAACTCGAGATCGGACAGATTTCCGCTATCATCAAAGAAATAAAACCTGCAAAAAAGATCATTGAAGATATCCTTGAAGAATATAATGAAGCGCTTGCGGAACTGAAAAAAATGTAAAATAGGGGGCATTCGCATTCTCCGGTTAAGACCTGTATATGATAAAATTTGAAAAATTTAAATTGCCTAACGGCCTCACGGTGATTGTTCATGAGGACAAATCCACACCGCTTGCCTGCATTAACATATTATACAATGTTGGGGCCCGTGATGAAGATCCTGAGCAAACTGGATTCGCGCATCTTTTCGAACACCTCATGTTCGGGGGCTCCGTAAATATCCCGAATTATGATGAGCCTTTGCAGATGGTAGGAGGTGAGAACAATGCATTCACCACGAATGACATCACCAATTATTATCTCACACTTCCCTCTGATAACCTGGAAACAGGTTTCTGGCTGGAAAGCGACAGAATGCTGAGCCTTGCATTTTCTGACAAAAGCCTGGAAGTCCAGAGAAGCGTGGTTATTGAAGAGTTCAAGCAGCGTTATCTTAACCAGCCTTATGGTGATGTCTGGCTGCTTTTGCGCCCGATGGCCTATAAGGTGCATCCCTATAAATGGGATACGATAGGTAAGGAGATCTCGCATATTGAAAATGCAAAAATGGAAGATGTGCGAGGCTTCTTCAAAAAATTCTATTGCCCGAATAACGCCATAATGGTGGTTGCCGGAAATGTGAAGTTCGATGAAGTAAAACGCTTGTCGGAGAAATGGTTCGGTCCTATTCCGAAAGGCCCTGAAAACAAAAGAAACCTGGATCCGGAACCTGCCCAGACCGAAGCGAGGAGCCTGACTGTAGAACGTGATGTGCCTGTGGATGCGATCTATAAAGCTTATCATATGTGCTCCAGGTATGATAAAGAATATTATGCGGTGGATCTTATTTCTGATATTCTTTCACGTGGAAATTCTTCAAGGATGCATAATGCCCTTCTTAAAGACTCCAAACTTTTCAGTGATATAAATGCATATGTACTCGGAGATTTTGATAAAGGCCTTTTTGTGATCTCTGGCAAACTGACAAAAGGTGTTACAATGGATCAGGCCGAAGCCGGTATTCAGGAAGTCCTTCAGAAGATCAGGAATGAAAAGGTGGGCCCTGACGAGCTGACAAAAGTGAAAAATAAAACCGAAGCTTCGCATGTTTTCGGTGAAGTGGATGTTTTGAATAAAGCGACAAACCTTGCTGTTGCCGAATTACTGGGGGATGCTGACCTTGTAAACCATGAGGTGGATAAATACCTTGCTGTAACCGCAGAAGAAATACAGCAGCAGGCGCAGGTTATTTTCAGGGATGAGAATTGCTCAACACTTTATTATAAAGCCATTAAAAAAGCAGACTAGAGGATATGGAGATACTTGACAGAACAATCATACCGGCATTCAGGGCAATAGAAAAGATCGAGATGATCCATGCATCTGAAAAACGGTTAAGGAACAACATTCCTGTTTATGCCGTAAGTGCGGGGACACAGGAGATCATCAAAATCGAGTTCCTGTTTTCGGCAGGGATGTACCAGCAGAAAATGACGCTCCAGGCGGCCTCTGTTAATTCAATGCTTGAAGAAGGGACTTCTACAATGAATGCCGCCCAGATTGCTGATGCGGTTGATTTTTACGGTGCTTTCCTGGAAGTTGGTGTAGAACAGGACAATGCCTCTGTAATTTTATATACCCTCAACAAACACCTGAAAGCAACCTTACCGGTTGTAGAGCAGGTTATTAAAGATGCAGTTTTTCCCCAGAATGAACTGGAAACACATTTAAAGAATAAAAAACAAAAGTTTCTTGTAAACAATCAGAAAGTTGCAACGCTGGCCCGTAAACGCTTTGCAGAGCTGATTTTCGGGGAAGAACATCCGTACGGCCGTGATGTGAAAGATTCCGATTTTGAAAGGATCAAACGCAGTGACCTGGTCGAATTTTATAAGTCACATTATCGTGCAGAAAGCTGCAGGATCATTTTATCAGGGAAAGTGGACGATGATGTATTCAGCCAGCTGGATAAATTATTTGGCGGAAACGACTGGACAGGAGGCAATCGTTCAGTGGAAAAAACCGAAATGATTGTTTCGGCTTCCGATAAGGAACAGCTCATATTTAAAGAGGATGCATTACAATCGGCTATAAGGATAGGAAAGGAGATGTTCAATAAAACGCATAAGGATTTTCATCCCATGCAGGTATTGAATACCGTTTACGGAGGGTATTTCGGTTCCAGGCTGATGTCCAACATCCGCGAGGATAAAGGTTATACTTATGGCATCGGCTCGGGAATGGTTTCACTGAAACACGGAGGGTACTTCTTTATATCTACAGAAGTTGGTGTGGATGTTTGCGGGGATGCCCTTGAGCAGATTTACCTGGAGATGGAAAGACTCCGTACCGACCTCGTTCCCGAGGAGGAACTGCAATTGGTGAAAAACTATATGCTTGGTACATTCCTTCGCAATGTGGACGGGCCATTTGCACTTGCGGATCGCTTCAAAGGGTTACTTGAGTATGGCCTTGGATACGATTATTTCGACAGGTACCTTGCAACTGTACGTAATATAACTGCATCTCAGGTAAGGGATATAGCCAATGTTTATTTTGATAAAGAAAGTATGATCGAACTGGTGGTGGGCAAAAAATAATTGGTTAAGAGGCTGGATTTCAGTAAATTTGTAGCTATCACTGATTATAGAATGTTGAAGAGATTATTCCTGCTTGTATGTTTCTCCATCCTTTTGTTGTCACGGGCAGAAGCTTCTCACCTGATGGGCGGGGAAATAACATGGGATTGCCAGGGCGGAGGACAGTACATTTTTACAATGAAGCTTTACCGGGATTGTAACGGTGCAACTGTTTCTCCTGTTGTTAATGTAGAAGTGGCCAATTATTCTTCGGCCCTTTCGATCACTTTAAATTTAGTTTCCCAAACAGATATTTCTCCCGTTTGCAATGCCGCAGGACCTTCAATTACCTGTGCAGCCGCCTCCGGGATGCCTAACTGGCCGTCCAGTTCCACACCAATGCCGGGAGCTGTCCAGGAAACCGTTTATAAATCAGGACTTATTACGCTTACAGGCGTTCCGCCCCCCGGGGGCTGGATCTTTACTTATACCGGCTGCTGCCGAAACAGTTCTGTCACCAACCTCCAGACGCCTACCGGTTATGGCTACACTTTACGCGCCATCATGTACGCTTATAACGGGCAGAATGCCGGGCCATGTTTCGATTCATCACCAAAGTTCCTTGAGATTCCAAGCACTGTGATATGCATGGGCTCCCCTTTTACTTATAATCACAATGCTTATGATCCTGATCTGGATTCTTTGCATTATTCCTGGGCGGAAACCTTTGATGATTACAGCGGAACATATGACCCTCCCAATAATCCTATCTCCGTTCCGTTCACTGCGGGGTATAGTTTTAACAGTCCCTTGCCAGGTACAAATCAGCACCCCCAGAATGTTCCCGCGGTTATTGATCCGGTGACAGGCGAGATCTCTTTTACTTCTTTCACACAGGGAAGTTTTGTAACAGTAGTAAAGCTGCAGGCATGGAAATGCGGACAGCTTGTGGCTGAGATCTTCCGCGAGATCCAGATCGTGCTGCTTCCATGCGGCACGAATACCACACCAGTAGTTACGTATAGTTCATATCAGGATACTGTAGAAGCCGGTAGTCTTGTCACTTTTATGCTAAACGCCAGTGACCCTGATTTTCTTTCTGATGGTGTTACAGCCCAAACACTATCCATAAATGCTTCTGGTAGCCAGTTCGGAACAGGTTTTACAAATTCTTCTGCCGGATGTTCGAACCCTCCCTGTGCAACATTAAGCCCCGCACCGCCTGCTTCAGCGCAATCAAACCTGTCAAGCACTTTTAACTGGCAAACAACCTGTGATCATATTTCGATCAACTCAAATTGCAGCAGTAACTCCAACACTTACACATTTGTGTTCAAGGTGAAGGATGATTTTTGTCCGGCCCCTTCCGAGAATATTTCTACTGTTTCCATAACCGTCCTCAGGCCACCGCTGGTTCTCTCTCCCCAGCCACGCTGTGCGTCCGTGCAGGCCAATGGCGATGTGCTCCTTTCATGGACAGTACCGGAAGATCCCGATGGCTCGTTTAATTCATATCACATTTATTCTGCAGCCGCAGCTACCGGCCCATATGTTCTGATCGACAGCATTTTTACGATAGGACAAAATTCTTATACGCATGTGGGTGCAGGTGCCCAGGCCACTTCAGTTTATTATTATATCCAATCCCGCTCCGGCTGTGACGGGCAATTTTTAGCGGCACCGGCAGATACCATAAGGACAATGCTTTTAAATGTTACTAATCCTGCAAACGGCACTGCGGTACTAACCTGGAACCCACCTGGAACTCCTGCGATACCAGGTCCTCCCGCGACTTATACAGTTTACGAAGAATTTCCTGCAGGCACCTGGACACAAACCGGGACAACCACAAATGCATTTTATGTTGATACGATCTTTGTTTGTAATGGTGCGATCAATTATCGGGTTGAAACGACCGATAGCTCCGGATGTGTTTCAGTTTCGTCTGTGGACGGTGGCGTATTTCAGAATACCATCGTGCCCTTTATCCCAGTGTTCGATACGCTTAGTGTTGATGACAACAACAATGCACTAATGAGTTGGAATGTTAATGCAGCAGATGATGTGGAAGCCTATGTGATATACAGGTTTACCAGCGGGATCTGGCTGCCTGTGGATACGGTTTATGGAATAAGCAATACCAGCTATTTAAATTTACTTTCGGCTGCAGGCAACAGTTCGGAACAGTACAGGCTTTCGGCATACGACAGTTGTGGGAACCTTAGTCCGCTCGGAACTGCTTTCAGAACAATTTACCTTGATGCTTCCGCGGATATATGCGCCCGGAGCGCGATCCTTGAATGGACTGCCTATCCTGCAATAGGAACAGGGCTCGCGGGATACAGGATTTATCACTCTTCTTCGCTTGCCGGGCCATATACACTTGTGGGGACTGTTGGAGCCGGTGTGCTCACATATACTGCTGCCGATCTTCCTGTTCACCAGAACCATTATTTTAAGGTCACTGCATTTGATGCTTCTGGGTTAAAAACCGCTTCTTCAAACCGCTATACTTTTTTTTCTGGGGCACCCGTGCCACCGGACTATACTTATCTGCGTAAGGCCAGTGTATCCGATCCGGGAAAGATAGTGGTCACCTGTCATGTTGATACGCTGGCTTCAACGAGGTCTTATAAGCTTATGCGTTCCAGGGATACATCAACTGCCAGCTTTGTTCATGCAGGTACAATTAATGCAGGCGGGGTTACTCCTGTAGTGTTCAATGATGTGAATGTGCAGCCTGACAAGTTCAGTTACTACTACAAGATGATCAATGTTGACAGCTGCGGATTTGATGGGCTGGAGACAAATATCGGCAGAACAATCCTTGTAAGGGCAACTGGACACAGTGATTTTAAAAATACGATCACATGGAATGATTACGAGAGCTGGCAGGGAAATGTGATGTCGTATAATATTTACAGGGGTATTGATGGTGTAATGGACCTGGTGCCGTTTGCCAATGTGCCATATACCGGTTCGGATTCCAATGTTTATATTGATGATATTTCAATGCTGATGGAAGGGCAGGGAGTCTTTAATTATTATGTAGAAGCGCTGGAAGGCATGGGTAATTCATACGGCTTTAATGACATCAGCCTGTCCAATACAGCGGAGGCATACCAGGAGCCGCAGGTTTTCGTTCCGAACGCCTTCCGGCCTTCAGGCTATAACAGTTTGTTTTTGCCTGTAAGCTCGTTTGTAAATATTTCAGAGTATGAGTTTTATGTATTCAACCGCTGGGGCCTGAATGTGTTTTCCACCACAGATGTAAATGAAGGCTGGGATGGGACCAAAGGAGGAAGTAAATGTGAACTGGGTGTGTATGTTTACCTGCTGCGTTTTAAAACATCCCGGGGTGATTATATTGAAAGAAAAGGAACTGTAACTTTAATAAGATAAACCAAACTATAAAAAAATGAAACAATTCTACTCTGCAATTTTCTTCGTTGCGTTTTTTGCTTTTGCAAGCGGATCAGCTGCGCAATGTACTTCATGTACTATTACGATCTCTTCAAACAATTCCGCCAACCACATTGTAACTTCGGGTACAACGCTTTGCATTACTTCCACAGGAACAGCTTCAGGACTCATCACCGTTGCAAGCGGGGGAACCCTCTGTAACCAGGGGACGATCAATTCAAGTAATCTATGGGTTGCAGGGGGAACATTAAATAACCATGGAACAATCAACACTTCAAATATCCTTACTTCATCAGGCGGAACTTTTAATAATTATGGCACCGCTACGGTCGACAGTCTTTTAATAACAGAACCTAATTCGAAGTTACTTAATTATAATACAATAAATGATAACAGGTTCGGGGTTACGGATGGGGCAATTGCAACCAATAACGGAAATATCACCGCGAATTACATGGGTGATTCCATTGGTGTTGTAATCAATAACGGGACGATAGTAATAAATATGGATTTTGGGAATGGCTATAACAGCAGTTTTACAAATAACGGAAACTTCACAGTAAACAACGACTTCTCGAATGGTTACTCAGCCACCTTCCTCAACGATGGGTATTTCAAAGTTGCCCGTGATTTTTATAACGGTAACCTCGGAACATTTACGGCTCTCTGCATGGGAATTGTGCAGCGCGACTGGTATAATTCAGCAACTATCGCTGGTCCTGCAACCACAAGCTGCGGAGGTTTTAACGTAACCGGACAAACATTGAATTCAGGAACAATCGGAACATCTTCGCAGCACGTAGATATTTGTGATGCAGGTACTGCAGGAGCCATTGATGCCAATATCGGTACGATTGCATCAACCACAACCTATTGCGCCTGCAGCAATAGCTGCATAAATACTGTCGGTATCGGGGAAATTGCGGAGAGCGATATAATGATTGGTAATTTATACCCGAACCCGGCTGAAAAAAATATCTTTCTGCATATAAAAGGTAACCGCTCTGAAAATATATCAATCGAGGTTTACGACATGGTTGGTAAAAGAAAAATAGCGGTTGCAGAGTCCATCGGCAATTCGGATAATATCATCAATGTTGATATTTCAGCCCTGGCGCAAGGCGCGTATATCCTGAGTGTAACGGACAGCAAAGGTTTAAAATCCAGAAAACTGTTTAACGTGACAAGATAAGTTACGGAAAGAAAAGCCCCGTCATCAATCTGATGGCGGGGCTTTCTTATTAATTTTATTTACTTAATATCTTTCATCTTCTGGGCCAGCATATTGAAGAAATTCCCAAGAGGTTTCTCTACCATCATCTTCAGCATCATGTTCATTTCAGATTCAAACTTCAGCTGCCCGACACAATTGTTGCCTCCTTTATCCTCAATCACAACAAACAACTTGAAATCAAATGGAACTTTACCGTTCGATGAAATAGTTATCAGGGAGTTAGGTGTTTTGTCAATGATCTTCATTCCTATAGTTGCCATTCCGTTGATTGTAAAAGAACATTCTTCAGGAGTAGACTCCCAGTTAGTCACCTGGGGCGGCATCAGCTTTTCAAAGTTTCTGAAATCACTTAAGTAATTAAAGATATTTTCCGCGGAGTTGTTGATCTCAACTTTATCGCTTTCGAGTTTTGTCAGTGACATAAGAGTGTTTTAGTTATAATTAGCTTCCAACAAGATTTCCCCACTCAGCCGGGTTCAATCTCCATTCTTTCAGTGATTTAAGGTCTTTTTCAGTAATGTATTTCGATTGCAGGGCCTGCTTAACAAGCGTTTCATAATCGCTGAGGGTAAGAAGCTTGCATTTCGCATCGCTGAAATTCTCTTCAGCCGTTTTAAAGCCATAAGTGAATATCGCAGCCATGCCTTTAACTTCACAGCCTGCATTTCTCAGGGACTCAACTGCTTTTAGGCTGCTGCCCCCGGTAGATATAAGGTCCTCAATAACAACAACGGATTGTCCTTTTTCCACAACACCCTCAATCATGTTACTAAGCCCGTGTTTCTTGGCTTCTGAGCGTATATACACAAACGGAAGCCCGAGTTCCTGAGCAACCAGCGCACCCTGGGCAATTCCCCCGGTTGCAACACCGGCAATCACATCCGGCTTGGCATATTTTTCATTAATAGCTTTAACGAATTGCTGCCTGATATAAGTACGTACCTTTGGATAAGAAAGTGTAACACGATTATCACAGTAAATGGGAGATCTCCACCCGGAAGCCCATGTGAATGGTTTGTTTGGTTGTAATTTTATAGCCTTAATTTGGAGCAGGAATTCAGCAACTTTTAAAGCGGATTCATCGTTCAATATCATGGTGCAAATATACCAAAATCTTAGTGAAGGGGAGAGTAAATTAATTAACAAATTGAGCAATGATTAAAATAACTTCGTCTGATAAAATCATACGTTTAGTCAGCATTAATGAGCATTTCAAACCTTTGGGTAATTTTATACACGTGGCCGTTTCCCACCCGGAAGAGGTTGCAAATGTGTATGCTTCTCTTCTGAATAATCACAAAATTAAGGAGGTGTATTTATCTAATCCTGATGAAAAACTGCTCCTGGAAGGATTTAAATCGGGGTTCAGGGTAGTAGAAGCTGCCGGCGGGCTTGTCCGCAATAAAAACGGTGAATACCTCTTCATATACCGCAACGGCAGGTGGGATCTTCCAAAAGGGAAAATAGAGAAAAATGAACCTGTAGAAACAGCTGCAGTCAGGGAAGTGGAAGAAGAGTGCGGAGTGGGTGGCCTGACGATCATGAAGGAGCTGGAGCCTACATATCACACATATTTCCTGGAAGGTACGAGTATCCTTAAGCCGACCTACTGGTTTGAAATGAATTGTTCCGATGGCGCAGTACTAACGCCCCAGGCGGAAGAAGGAATAACCGATGTGAAATGGATAGCTGTAAAGGACCTGCAAATGGTCAGGGAAAACACCTATCCAACAATTCTTGATATTATTTCACATTTGTAAGACTATTTCTGGTTCTGCTTATTTCCAACCCCGTGCAATTTGTTCCTGATCTTTGTCAGGTCATAAAACAGCTGTTCAATGTTCTCTTCCGGACTATCTGCATGTACTGCGATGAACTTCCCGTCAGGGCCAATAACAGAATATGATGGAAAAGTCACAATCTCATAATCCTTCTTTAATTTTCCATGTGAATTATCATACAGGAACAGCCAGTCATACTTCGGGTTCTTAAGCAGGAAATTTCTTAATTCGCTATTGGACCTGTGATCGGTAATTGTCACGAAATTAATTCTCTCACCATATGTTTTTTTCAGCGCAGGGATCACTTTCATTTGTTCAAGGCATGCATTGCAGCCTTCCGAGAAATATATCAGGTAAACAATTTTGTTTATTCGCAGCTCATCGAGGGTGTGAACTTCACCGTTCTTATCAGGCAACTGAATCGAAGGTGCCTGTGTCCCTTTTTGAAGGGGTGAAAAAGAACTTAGACTGTTTTGTGCGATCCTTGCATGTTCTGGTATTTTACTTTCGCCCGCAGCCTGCTGCAGCATAGCTTTTATAGCTGTTTTCTTAAAGGTGCCGTCATGGTAACTTTCATTAAGGCCTTTCAGAAGAACAAGTTCCGCAAGCGTATCGTTCGGTATGTACGCAGCGCGCCTTAAAGCATTTGCAGCCGCGGTAAAGCTTGCCCGGTCATTAATAATGAATTCCATTTCTTTTCCTTCATTGCTTAAAGCAAAGCTTTGAAGCTTCTCTTTATAAAATGAATTAAAGAAGTTCATGTACTCAGGATGGTTGTATAGTATAGGCTTGGAGAGAATATAATTCTCAAAAAGTTTTTTATCACTTGTTTTTGTATTTTTTTTCAGGCTCGCAATTGAATAGGTTATATAGTCGCTGAAGAAAGGATTGGTCACGGTAGAGTAATACTCCTTCATGGCCTTGGCGAAAGAATCAATTTTTGCCTGGGGGGTCCGCCTGATGAATTGCTCATAGTCTGCCGTAAGGAAGTCATCAAAGCGCCTGTCATAATCCATTGTCAGCGCGTTGATTTCCGTTTTACTGTTAAGCCGGATGGAAAGCTTGACATCATGTTCTACATTGGGGTTCCGGTATGTAGTGGAATCCGGGGGATGCACGATCACATCATAAGATTCTCCCGGCTGAAGGTACATTGACGTGGTATGCTTTTCAATTTTTAATATGACATATTGGATTTCTTTTGTTTCAAGTTCGAATACGAAATTTCCTGCTGAATCAATACCTGAATTACTGAGTTGTTTTTGGGTTTGTGAGATCCGGTCATTATATGCCCATAAACCGATTTCTTTCCTTTGGTATGCCTCAGCCTTCCCTTTAATGACCGTATGCTGTCCGTTTGAAGAGAAAGAGATACAAAGTATTGCTGCTAAAAGAAAAATTCTCATGAGGTCAGGAATGGTTCGGAGACAAAGCTAATATTGTGCCCTTATTGAGCCTTCAGGTCAATGCCCTTTGGCACGAATGGACTGGCATCTCCGTTATTTCGTATGATATCACGCACGATTGTTGAATTTATTGCGGAAAGCTCAGGGACAGGTAAAATAAAAATTGTTTCTATCTCGGGATACATGATCTTGTTGTTTTGAGCGATCGATTTTTCAAATTCAAAATCGGCAGAAGTCCTTAATCCCCGAAGGATGAAACGTGCGTTCATCTTTTTACAGAATTCGATGGTAAGTCCTGTATAGGTCTCCACTTTCACTTTGGGCTCATTACCGAAAAGCTGCCGGATCCATTTCTCCCTTTGTTCGAGGGAAAAATAGCTTTGTTTGCTGCTGTTCTTCCCGATGGCTATAATGATCTCATCAAAAAGGGGCAGGGCCCGCTGAAGGATGTTTTCATGGCCTTTTGTGATCGGGTCGAAAGAACCAGGGAAAATGGCTATACGTTTCATGATATCAGGTTAGTATATGCGAATGTACAAAGTAAGTTTTTAAAGACTGAAAAAAGCAAAATGGATATTTCCATATTTCCGTTTCTCTTTAAAGTGCGGCTGCGCGCTCAGGTCGGTATCAGGACCATGTTCAACGATAAGCCATCCGTTCTCCTTAAGCAGCCCTTTTTCAAATACCAGCGGTGCGATCTGCGGTATCTTATCCAGGTCGAAAGGAGGGTCCGCAAAAATTATATCATAAGTCTCAATATTATTCTTCAGGAATGAAAACACATCTGCTTTAATCACACGGCTTTTGGGAAGCTTAAAGTCCTCGATGGTCTTCTTAATAAAAGTGCAGCAGGCATAACTTTCATCAACACTGATGATATCCTTGCATTCGCGTGACAGAAATTCATAAGTGATATTGCCGGTACCCGCAAAAAGATCGAGTACTTTCACTTCGTCAAATTCAAAATGGTTATTAAGAATGTTAAAAAGGCTTTCTTTCGCAAAATCTGTTGTAGGCCTCACCGGTAAATTCCTGGGAGCATGTACTACCCTGCTTTTATGCGTGCCGCTGATGATCCTGATCATGTAAGATAGCTGTTAAAAAGTGAAAAATATGAATGCTTGGGCAATGTCTGTAGCTGATAACCAAAGTCGCTGCTGTCATTGCGATCACCAAACTTTAGCGACCTGACGTACTTTTGAGTAAGAGAGAATATTGTTGATGTTCTTTCTATCTCACCAATAAGGATGGTCTCCGTAGTTTCAGGATTCAGATGTAATTGTTCACATACAAAAAGAGTGTAATAGATAAAGTCTTCTGCAGTATGGTAATTAAAAGTATTGTAATAGAGCAGGCTCTTCCCGTCTATTATCACAGCTTCGAAATGTGAAGGCTGCACATGCAGGTAAAGCCTTTTTTTCGACTGGTTCCTGTTCAGTGCAAGCAGTCCTTCAATAAGGGAACTTGAAAAATGATGGTATTTCACCCGGGGATAAACTGAGTCGATTTTCGATTTAAGGCTTAAAGGCATCGCGAAAACATTCACTGCATCCTGGTTCCGGATGCTGTCTGATAATACCAAATCATCATTTTGGATCGCTGAGCCCAGTGACAGGTATGAACGGCTATGATTTTCGTCATAGAGTGCAGAAGGAATAAGGGTCGAATGATTATTCACGATAGAAAATGAAACAGAAGGGTATTTCAGGGGAATGATACTGCTTTCGTTCGAGGCTATTCCATAAAGGTCTGAGATCAGTTCCTGGCTGAAGATTTGTTGAAAGCTGAAATATTCGAAACCAATATATTTGTTTTTGTCCCTATCAAGCACGGCTGCTAAAAGGCCGTCCGTTCCTGCCTGGAGGATCAGGTGGTAACCGGCAAGATCTTTAGTGTCGAAGGATTCATCAACAAAAGAGCTTACCTGGCGTACCTTGTATTTTAATTCCGTTATCATTATTCTATATGGTATGAAAGGACCGCATTGCGGTAGCCGCTGAAAGAACTTACCAGCAAACGGTCAACAATGATCCCTCCGCGTACCCATAAAGAGTCGCGGGAGTCGATAGAAGTAGTGTCGCCACCGGCAGCGAAAAGTTTTAATTCAATATCCGTTCCACTCCCAGCAGAATGAGTTTCCGATATATCCTGGTGTTCCGAATTGTTGATCTTAATGGAATAATACTGGGGATTGCCAATGTTGGATGAAAACTGGATCTCATGTACAGCCGGTGCAGTTTCCTTCCTGCAGGAAACTACATGGATGCAAATAACAATAAGGAACAAGGCATTTTTCATTCTTTACAAAGATATATTTTTTTAGCGACTGAACGCCTTCGCTTTATTTGTAAATTAGCGGTAATTCTCATACTGGCGCATGGATCAACAGGAGTTTACCCGCACATTATTAAGCTTTTTTCCTTTTGAAACAACTACAGGTCAGCGCAGTCTTCTTATGCGCTTGTCTGAATTCATTCTTGGCAGGAACCTGGATCATATTTTTGTTATTAAAGGGTATGCAGGAACCGGAAAAACCACTCTTGTCGGCTCGCTTGTTAAGGCCATGCCTGCACTAAACGGAAAAACGGTATTGCTTGCACCGACAGGACGTGCTGCGAAGGTATTGTCGGGATATACAGGTAAACAGGCGTTTACGATTCATAAAAAGATCTATATAAGAAGGCCGAACGAGGAAGGGGGCTTTGCATTTCATTTGCAGCAGAACCTGCACACGAACACCGTATTTATTGTTGATGAGGCTTCGATGATCTCTAACAGCGGTGGTCTTACAAAAGGTGGGCTGTTTGGTGGCGGAAGCTTGCTGGACGACCTAATTGAATACGTATTCAGCGGCACCAACTGCAAGCTTATTTTTATTGGTGATACAGCCCAGCTGCCTCCTGTTGGGATGGATGTATCTCCCGCCCTTGATATCGAATTCCTGAAAGCCTCGTATTCTTTTGCTGTTGATCATTTTGAACTCACAGAAGTAGTAAGGCAGACGGTTAATTCCGGAATTTTAAATAATGCGACCGCACTAAGGGAAAAGATCCGTGTAAAAGGAAAAGCACAACCTGAGTTTCGATTGGAAGGGTTTAAGGATATTGTAAGAATCGATGGAACTGAGCTTGAGGATGCACTGAATGAGGCATATAATAAATTCGGTGCTGAAGATACAATGATCGTTTGCAGATCGAATAAACGGGCTAATATTTATAATCAGCAGATCCGGGCACGAATTCGGTGGCAGGAAAGTGAATTGTCTGCCGGGGATTTTATGATGGTGGTAAAGAACAATTATTTCTGGCTCCCCGGAGAATCAAAGGCTGGATTCATTGCCAACGGTGATATTATCGAAATACTGCGGGTAGGGAAAATCCAGGAAATGCATGGCTACCGGTTTGCGGATGTCAGGATGAAAATGATCGATTATCCCGATGAACCCGACCTGGAAGTAAGATTATTACTGGACACGATAATGAGTGAAGCTCCTGCATTGACACAGGAGGATAATAAGAAACTGTTTGAATCCGTAATGCTTGATTACAGCGATATTGCCGACAGGCGGCTGCGTTTGTTGAAAGTAAAAGAAGACGGTTTCTTTAATGCTTTGCAGGTTAAATTCGCTTATGCTGTTACCTGTCATAAAGCCCAGGGGGGCCAATGGCCCTGCGTCTTTGTAGAACAAGGTTATCTTACCGATGAGATGATGAATGCGGAATATCTCAGATGGCTTTATACTGCGATGACAAGAGCTTCCCAGAAATTATACCTTCTGAATTTTAATAAAGAGTTCTATAGTCAGTAATCGGACCTTTCACGTACGATGCCGGATTGAATTTTAAAAGGCGGGAATGAAATATTCCTCCCTTTCTTATCCCTTGCGACTATATCTGAGAACATAAGAATGACGATCCCATCCATTCTGCCCAGCTTTTGCTGTAATGATGATGATAACGTATTTCCCGTAACTTTTTCCGAATACGCAACGCCTTTGATTGTTACATTCACTTTAAATGAAATAACAGCACTGTCGATCAGGTTCCCGTGAACATCGCGGCAGATAAGGCGGAAGTTAACATTGTCATATAAAACCGAATGAAGGTTACTCGTCTTTTGAATTCTGATAGTGCCTGTATTGTCAATAGTGTCCTGGGCGGAAGCAACTATAGTGGATGAAAGGAAAAGGATGAAAAAGATCTTCTTCATAGGCTTAACAAGACAAAGATAAGACCAAATAATGAAATCCCTAATCTTTCCAGTTCCACCAAAAGATCTTCAGAACTTTTAGCGGGTTTTAGAATTTATGTGCAAGGCCAAGCCCCAGGACTTCCTTAAACTGGAGGCGGGGACCTGTTCCCGGTGTGCTCACTCCATTAAATTTCCTTTCAACCGGGACAGGGATATCGTGATCATAAATCATTTGGGTGCTTATGCTTGCAATAATATACCTGTTGATCTTCATGTCAAGCTGAAACTCCCAGTTAACATCAATGTTCTGCGGGTGGTCAATATAATTGCTGAACAATTCCAGTTTCGTGGCTAAAAGTATATTCTTCGCAATTTCTTTCTTGTAAGCGATTTTAATAAATCCTCCGAATTCATATCTCACCATTTCACCATGCTGCAGAACCCCCGTAGCATCCCTTTTAGCTGCCTGTACACCAAAAGCTCCGGCATCAGCAAGGCGTTGGTCATTCACAATCGTTATCTTGGTGGTTACCGGGGAGATCAGCATTGTAAAGGTTTTGTCCGTACTCTTATATTCCATACCCAGGGAGAGTAAGACATATGCTGGCGCCAGGAAGTGGGAAATAACGGTGGAATCGTCCGGGAAATTGAAACTGTTATCAAACTGCGTTTTAGCGCCCAACATGGCGGTATATGACCAATGTGTGGTGGCCGCAATTCCATATTTGCTCGTAAGGTCAATTTTGTCTTCATTCTTTCTTGGTGCTGAAAACCCTGACTGGATCACACCGTAAGCTAAATCAAGATTGTTCTCCCAGGAATGTTTCCCTTTTTTATAATTTGCAAAAAGATTGGTTATAGCAGTAAGTGAAACTGAATTAACCCCACCCGCAGCCCAATTGGTAAAGCTTGCCTGGGAAAAATTCAAGCCTGCTAACCCACCTTTCTTCCAATAACGAACGGTATCTGCAGCTTTAAGGGAGTCCTGGGCGTCTTCCAGCTTATTTATTTTTACCTGTACGGAGTCTATTCTCTGTTTAATGGTATCTGTCTGCGCGTAAATATTAGCTGTTAACAGAACAAGCAGCAGGGAAAGTAATTTTTTCATTTGTTATTTTTTAAGAGATCCCGTATCTCAGTGAGTAGCTTTTCTTCGGATGTAGGAGCTGCAGGAGCTGCCGGATTATTCTTCTCGTTCTTCCTGAAACGGTTGATCATTTTAATAAGAATGAATATGGCAAAGGCTATGATAATAAAATCAAGGAGAGCCTGTATAAAATTGCCGTAGGTAAGAATAGGAGCACCTGCTTCTTTAGCTTTGATAAGACTTATGTAATGTTCCCCATCCAATGCATAGAACATATCAGAGAAATTCTTCCCTTTCATCATTAATCCTATTGGGGGCATGATAATGTCGTTTACAAGGGAAGTTACGATCTTGCCGAAAGCAGCACCTATGATCACACCCACTGCGAGGTCAACTACATTGCCCCTTACTGCAAATTCTTTAAATTCTTTTATGAAGCCCATTTTTCAGATTACAAGGTTTGTAAATATTTATACCAAAATAAAAAGCAGGGCAGTCCTGATATTCAGACTCCCCTGCTTCTTTTTTGTTTCGATATGTTGTGGATTATTTTCCCAATTTAGATTTCAGGTTAGTATCCAGTGCTGTTAGGAATTCTTCCGTATATAAATAATGTTCACCATGATTAACTTTATTTCCATGGATACATACAGCAAGATCTTTGGTCATTTTCCCAGACTCAACTGTTTCAATACAAACCTTTTCAAGTGTCTGGCAGAAATTGATCAGCTCCTGGTTGTTGTCAAGTTTACCGCGGAACTCTAAGCCTCTTGTCCATGCGAAGATGGAAGCAATCGGGTTTGTTGATGTTGGTTTGCCAGCCTGGTGATCACGATAGTGACGTGTTACAGTGCCGTGTGCGGCTTCAGCTTCCATTGTCTTCCCATCCGGTGTAACAAGCACTGAAGTCATTAAGCCTAAAGATCCGAATCCTTGTGCAACAGTATCAGACTGAACATCCCCGTCATAATTCTTACATGCCCAAACGAAGTTTCCATTCCATTTTAACGCAGATGCAACCATGTCATCGATAAGACGGTGCTCATAAACAATCCCTTTCGCATCAAACTTTGCTTTGTAATCTTTCTGGTAGATCTCTTCAAAAATATCTTTAAAACGACCATCATATTTTTTCAGGATGGTATTCTTTGTAGAAAGATAGAGCGGCCATCCTTTTGCTAATGCGGTATTGAAACATGAATGAGCGAACCCTTTTATCGATTCATCGGTATTGTACATAGTTAAGGCTACGCCATCGCCCTTGAAGTTGAACACTTCAAATGATTGCGGAGCGCTCCCGTCTTCCGGGGTAAAGCTCACTGTTAATTTTCCTTTTCCTTTCGTTACGAAATCTGTTGCACGGTACTGATCGCCAAAAGCATGACGGCCGATGCAGATAGGGGCAGTCCAGTTTGGAACCAGGCGCGGTACATTCTTACAAACGATAGGCTCACGGAATACAGTACCATCAAGGATATTACGGATAGTGCCGTTTGGTGATTTCCACATCTGCTTTAAGCTGAATTCTTTTACGCGTTCTTCGTCAGGGGTGATGGTTGCGCATTTGATGCCAACGTTGTATTTTTTAATTGCTTCTGCCGAATCTATAGTAACCTGGTCATTTGTTGCATCACGGTGCTCTACGCCTAGATCGAAATACTTAATATCAAGATCAAGATAAGGAAGGATCAGTTTGTCTTTAATGAACTTCCAGATGATGCGCGTCATTTCATCGCCATCTAATTCAACCACAGGGTTGGCTACTTTAATTTTTCTCATTGTTATGTACAGTTAAAAGTTAAAGGTTAAGAGTTAAAAAGGATCACGAAAGTGATGTCTTTTTTAAGAGGTACAAATATAAGATTTAGATCGGAAGGGGCAAGGAGAAAATGCTGCTGTCCCGAAAGCGTGAATTAACTATTCCTTGGTCATTTTTCTCATGAGCTTATAAAAAATCCTGGGGAAGTATTGCTTTACATAAACTGAAAAGATCTCGTAACCTCCCACAAACTTATGATCGTAATTACCTTTAATAGCTTTAATGATCCCTTTTGCACAATCAGCAGCGCTCATTCCTTTATTCTGTGATTCACTTTTAATACCGTACTCTTTGCCGTTTTCCATTAAAAGCTTAGTGCTGACATCGGTATTGATAAAGCCGGGACTCACTATCAGTACTTTAACATTGTCTTTAAAAAGCTCCTGCCGTAATGACTCGAAATAACCATACAGTGCAAACTTAGAAGCAGAATAGGTAGAGTAGAGGGGTAGCCCGTATTTTCCCATGATGCTTGATATGACTACGATCTTGCCGCTTTTCTGTGCCTGCATTTTCCTGGCAACAGCCTTTGTGAGATTAATGGTTCCGAAGAAATTCACCTCCATTACTTTTCTGTCAATTTCGGTCGGAGTATTAACAGCTTTGGTCCGGTGCCCCATTCCGCTGTTATTTATAAGCACATCAATCCTTCCGAATTTCTGAATGACAAGGGCCACTTTAGCTTCAATATCAACGGTGTTTTCAAGGTCGAGGGGCAAGACCAGGATTTTGGTGTCATCAGTATTGCATGCTTTTGCAACCCGTTGAAGTTCCTGTTCCCTTCGTGCGGAAATAACAATGCTGGCGCCCTGGTGAATTGAAGCATAGGCAAGAGCCTCTCCGATTCCCGATGAGGCGCCTGTGATCCAAATGACTTTGTTTTGTAGTTCCATCGTTTTATTCTGAAGCGCGCAGAGATTTAATTAATCAAAATCTCAGGCAAATGCTCAATTCTTATTTTTGTCCTGGAAATCCAATGATTTTACTCCAAGGAATTTCAGGAATTTCTTTATGTTGATCTTAAGTGTTTCCTTGATCTCAGTGATCGCGGTTTTTGTCATCCCTTCATCAGGGCGCGTTTTAAACCTGGAATCGCGGTAAACAAAGTCTTTTCCAGCAGGTGTATAATAATAGACATAGAATGACTTGCGGCTTTCATCCTCAGGAATATTGATCTTAGCATAGCCATGATATGAAGTTTCATCTGTCACCATGATGGCGGCCTGGTTGAAGTAAGGCATTACTTTCGAGATGCAGTTCTTTACATCCTTATCCCAGAATTCCAGCGCTCCGCCATATTCGTCTTTCCAGTTCCTGTTCAGGTAAATCAGGAGATTGATCCTCCTGTGAAGCTTGGCTGCGGGATTCATGTTAACATCAACATGGATATCAACAAAGCTTCCCGGGCCGCCCTGGTGAACCCCTGAACCTAATGCATCATAGGTGGAGGTGAGGCCGTCAATACCTGTAACCTTGCTGATCCAGGCATACATTTCCGGTGAATTTAAAAAATCCCTCAGCTCGTTAAATTGCGCATGGTAACGATCAAGGTGGTACTCTTCCGATTTATTTTCATTGATGCTTTTCCGTTTTACTTTTAATGCATCAAGCTTTGGAAAATTCTCATAGAGTGTAGTGGCAACATCATTAAGCAGGAAATCTGGAAGTGCGACATGCTTGCAGGGCTGTGCATTCTCAAACTGCGAACGGATCTGTTTGATTTTTTCTTCGCTTAGATAAGCCGGGTTCAGAAGGTTTTTCATAGGATAATTTAGTTGGGCAAAAATAAGGATAAATTGCTGATGAAAGACAATCTCAGCCTGCTAAAATAATAAAAGCACCTAAGCTTTTTCACTTATATTTGTAGCTGTTATAAGCCCCAAACACTTAATATTTTCATATGAAAAGCATTAACATGAAGTCTCTTATTCCAATTGTATCTGCAATTGTAATATTCATTGTTTTAACGTTCGGTTATTTTACTCCTTTATTAAAGGGCAAAGTGATCCTCCAGAGTGATATGGTTCAGAATCGCGGGATGTCAAAAGACGTGGTGGACCACAGGGAAAAATATCATGAAGAACCCTTATGGACAAATGGAATGTTTGGGGGAATGCCTTCATACCAGATTTCTATTAAGTACCCGCTAAACCTGATGACTCCAATCAGGAATGCCTTTATGCTTGGTTTTCCCACGCCTGCAAATATGGTGTTCTCCTATATGCTTGGTTTCTTTATCCTGCTGTTGGTTTTAAGGGTGGATAAATGGCTCAGTATTGTCGGGGCGATTGGCTTTGGGTTTTCAGCCTTCTTTTTTATCATTATTGATGCCGGCCATATCACACAGGCTTTGGCAATAGCATACATGGCACCTGTTTTTGCTGGAGTGATCCTGGTCTGCCGTGGCAAGTATCTTTTGGGAGGGGCTTTAACAGCCTTGTTCTTTGCCCTCGAACTGGTTTGCAATCATCCGCAGATCGCTTATTATCTCGGGCTTTTCTGCGCAATTTATGTGGCTTTTGAATGGGTGGAGCGGATTAAACAGAAGCAGTTCAAAGAAATCTTTAAAAGCCTTGGTATTTTCATTCTTGCAATAGCTCTTGGAATAGGTTGTAACATAACCAATCTATGGAGTACTTATGATTATGCAAAATATACTATCAGGGGGCCTTCTGAATTAACTTCCGCAGAAGGGGCGCAGGGGAATAAAACAACGGGTGTTGATAAGGATTATGCCGTTCAGTGGAGCATGGGCAAAGCAGAGACCCTGACCTTGCTGATACCGGGGTTCAAAGGCCGTACCGATGGTCTGCAGATAAAAGAAAATAAAAGTGCTTTAAAGGAAGTGGATCCGCAGCTTCGTGAAGTGGTGGCTAATTTCCCGCAGTACTGGGGCGATCAGCCGACCACTTCCGCCCCGTATTCCGGAGCGATCATTGTTTTTTGTTTTGTTCTTGGCTTATTTATAGTTCCGGGCAGAATGAAATGGGCCTTGTTGTGCATTACGATTTTTTCGATGGCTCTGTCATGGGGGAAGAACATGATGTGGCTGTCAGACCTGTTCCTTGATTACTTCCCCGGATACAACAAGTTCAGGGCAGTTTCAATGATCCTGGTGCTTGCGGAGCTTGCCATCCCGATACTGGCCGTTCTTGCCCTCGACAGGATGTTAAAAATACCCGGACTCCTGAAACAAAAGATCAAACTCGCATTTACCACGAGGGAAATAACCATTCAAAATGCTTTTTTCATCTCTTTCGGATTAACAGGAGGTTTTGCCCTTTTATGTTATCTGATGCCAACAGTGTTCAATGATTTTACCTGGATAAGGGATGAAGAGATCCTTGGCAGCTATGCGAAAAACAGCGGACAGGAAGCTGCAGACAGGATAAGGGAAGGCCTGGAAACTGCCCGGATAGCGATTTTCAAGAAAGATGCGATACGCAGTTTCTTTTTTATCACCCTCGCGGCAGGAATGATGTGGATGTATTTAAGGGCAAAGGTGAACAAAGGGATCCTCATAGGGGTACTCGGGATCCTGATACTGGCAGATCTTGCCCTTGTGGACAAAACTTTCCTTAACGAAGATAATTTCACCAGCAAGCAGGAAGCAAAGATTCCTTTTCCTGAAACAATAGCTGATAAAGCAATCCTGGAAGATAAAGATCCGAACTACCGTGTATTCGATATCAGTAACCCGCAGGAAACATTTAACAGCGCCCGGACCTCCTATTATCATAAAGCAATAGGAGGCTACCACGCGGCAAAGCTGAGAAGATACCAGGAACTGATAGAAAACCATTTGTATAACAGCATGCAGGAGATCATCGGGACACTAAGGACAAACCCTTCTGACTCCGCATTGAGGGCAACGTTTGCGCAGCAGGGAGTTTTAAATATGCTTAACATGCGCTACCTGATATATAATCTTGAAGCGCCACCGATCAGGAACCGTTATGCGCTGGGCAATGCGTGGTTCGTAAACGAGATCAGGCTGGCAAAAGATGCGAACGAAGAATTAAAGCTGGTTGCAGAGATTAATCCTGCTACCACAGTAGTTGTTGACCAGCGCCATAAAGATAAGATCGATGGATTTGTTGCCAAGGCCGATCCTGCTTCAAGCATAAAGCTAACCGATTATAAAGTCAATCATCTTACTTACGAATCGAATGCTGCATCGGAGCAGCTGGCAGTATTCTCCGAGGTGTATTTTAAAGACTGGAATGCGTATGTTGACGGGAAGCTCCAGCCGCACTTCCAGGCAAACTGGGTGCTCCGTTCCATGCGGATCCCTGCAGGCAAGCATATTATTGAATTTAAGTTTGAGCCATCCAGGTACTTTACAGGAGAAAAGATCTCACTGGCATCCAGCTTAATATTGTTTGTACTGGTGGGAATAGCTTTGTTCCTTGCCTGGAAACGGAAAGAAGTTTAAGCGGAATTAATTTCAAAGAAAGCCGGGTGCATTACATCCGGCTTTTTTTATTCTTAAATTCTGATCGATAATCGTTTCAGGTTCTTCCTGATCTTTTGATTGAGATCGGGGGTCGCTTCGGTTTTAAGAATAAGCAGGATAAATAATCCGCCAACCACTGCGCTCCTGGTAATAATATCAAGTATAAGATTGTCCAGGTATGGAATGAGAAGCCCCGGAGCGAATGAAACCACTGCGATAGCCAGGAGCTTCAGGGTATTCCTGTTATAAGGCTGCATGTGGAATTTATGGTAAATGAACAGCCATCTCATTAAATTATAAAACCCTATGGTAAGGGCGGTCGCCATGGCCGACCCGCTGATCCCGTAAATAGGGATCAACATATAGTTGGCGATAATGATAAGCACCACAACAAGCAGTAATGAATAAGTATCATATTTATAGTACCTGGAGTTTGCGATTATTATCTGGTTGATCCCGGTAACCATTTCAAATAAATAGCCAAGGCTTATGATCAGTATGACGTTTTTCCCTGCTGCATATTCCGGTGGTAGTATCTGCATGATGTTATCTACATTACTGCAGATCCCTATAAAAAGTAATAAGCCGATCGCCATCTGTGTATTGCAGGTTTTAACATAAAGCTCTTTGATCTCGTCAAGGCGGTTGTGCCGGAACGCTTCAGCAACAATGCTTGACGTGATCCTGTAAATAGAACGTGCGGGGATGATAATGATGGTGCCGAAATAAAACGCGATCCCGTAAATACCGGTTTGCTTAAGGTCAAGCAGCTGGTTAACCATGAAAACATCAATATTGACAATAATAGCGCCCGCACCTCCCGATACGATCGAATACATGCTCAGCTTTAATATTTCTTTTCTTAATTCTTTGCTTAAAAAACCGCGTACAGGTTTTACGTGCCATTCATCCTGTTTGATGATGTAAAGCATAAGAATGAGCGTTGGAAGGCATGTTAAAACGATATAGCCGGAAATAAATACGGGAAAAGTGATATAGTTGAACCAATATACCGCAAGGAGAAGGAGGATTGTAACCCTTTGGAAAAATTCCTTGGTAAACGAGCCGGCAACAGAACTATAGGTGGCTCTTAAATAAGTATCAAAAACATTAAAGAATAAACTGAAAAAAGTAAGCGGCATTAAATAATAGAGGTAGTCAACAAATAGTTTTGATTTCTCAATATTTGATTCGATGATCCAGCTTTTTAATAACAGGAAAACAGCAGCGACTAATAAGAACCCTATGGAAGCGACCATAAGTGCATAGAAAAGAAACCCATGATGGCCTTTCTCTTTATCCCTGAAGTAAGGGAAAAAACGGATGGTAACGGATGAAAAGCCAAGATTCCCAAACGAAGCAAGTAATGTGGAGATCGAAACAAGCAGCCGGATTAATCCATTTTCATCTGTCGTTAACAGATGCGGCAGCCAGAATACGGTAACTGCACCCAATGCTGCTCCCAGGTATGAAAATATAGCATTGCTGGTTGCTTGTTTTTCTATTATTCCCAATTACTTTATCTGTTTTGATTTAAAATATTCAGCGAGAAAAAAATCCGCTTCAGAATCAATATCGACAGAATGCTCCCTTGACATGATGCTTGCGATCGTTTCGTCACTCATAAAACCTTTATTTTTTAACAGGTAGTCTGTCTTGCCAATATATATAGCCCCGTTTAACATGAAATATTTAGGAAGCTGCTGCCGGTTTTTCCCTTTCACTTCAGGCCTTAAAAAGTGCTTCATCGATCCATCTTCAGGCAATTCGTTTGACCACAAAGGATGATGGTCGCATTCGCAAACCGACACAACTGCTCCTGCTGCTCTAGCGGAAAACAATTCAAAAGCTGAATTGATATCTTCTGATGTTCTGAGCGGTGAGGTGGGCTGAAGCAAAACAATTACATCATAAATAATCCCTTCTTTATTTTCAAAATAATGTAAGTGGTTGAAAAGAACATCCATAGTCGGTGTGTCATCAAGGGCAAGTTCAGGTGGACGCAAAAAAGGAACCTCTGCTCCATGTTTTACCGAGATTTCAGCAATTTCTTTGCTGTCCGTGGAGACGATCACATCCCCTTTAACCTTGGCAGATAGAGCGGCTTCGATGGTATGTGCGATTAATGGCTTGCTGCATAGTGGCTTTATGTTTTTACCGGGCAAACCTTTACTGCCTCCCCGTGCAGGGATAAAATATAGAACTTTCATATCAGAACTGTAAATACTTTATATCGTTCTGCGCCTTGGCATAATCTTCATGTCTTCCTATGTCGAGCCAATAGCCCAGGATAGGCTGGGAAACCACTTTCAAGCCTTTACTGATCAAAGCTTCCGTAAGGTCTGTTGCATCATATTTTCCATGTTTTGGCACATGGCCGATAACTTCTTTTTTCATGAAATAGATGCCGGCATTTGCATAGTATGTATACCTCGGCTTTTCGGTAAGCGCGAGGATCTTGTCTTCGTTGTCTATTTCAACAATAGCATACGGGACATCAATGTTATAGGGAATGGTGGCCATGACCATATCTGCGTTACTGGACATCAGCTTTTCATAAAGGACTGAAAAGTCGATGTTGGTAAGAAGATCTGAATTCATCAGGATCACGTATTCAGTTTGGATATCTTTTAATTCACTTAAGGCTCCTGCAGTTCCGCGGGGATCAGTTTCATGAATAAATTTAACGGAAGAAGGTTCGTTTATAAGCTGATTTAAATGATCGCGGATCATTTCAGCCTTATATCTCAGGGAAACAAAAAAATCATTGATACCGTGTTTCTGCAAGCCAAGGATATTGTAATCTATAATGGTCTTGTCTCCAACCTTTAACAAAGGCTTTGGTGTTTCGGCTGTGAGGGGCCTGAGCCGTTCGCCCAACCCGCCTGCCATAAGCAAAGCTGTGGCGGGAATGTTTGAATGGATCTCATCAATGTTTTGCACTGAAATTAATTTCATTTCATGATCCAGAACCGGGATGTATTTTATGTTCAGTGCTTTGAACTCTTTTAATTTTTTGTAATTATTCCCGGTTTTTTCAAAATACCTGAAGGTCCTGTTCATGAATTCAGTAACCGGCTCCGATAAAGCTTTGCCGTCAAGCAATCCTCTTCTTATATCGCCTTCGGTCAGCGCCCCGGTGATTTTGTCGGCTGGATCATATACAAAAAGCGAGATGGACGGGAGTGCTTCCTTATTAATTTTGTCGAGAGCTTCCTTTGCAGTAGCTTCTGCTTTTATAATAAATTGGTGTGCGGTCATATCTGTCTGGAAGGGTTTCCCATGGTTTTAATATTATCACCGATATTCTTTGTAACAACAGCTCCAGCACCTATAATTGAATTATTCCCAATCGTAATTCCGGGGAGTACAACAGCCCCGGCTCCGATAAGAGTGCCGTGTCCTATTTTTACATTTCCGCAAAGAATGGCTCCCGGGGCAATGTGTGCATAATCTCCGATGGTACATTCGTGTTCTACAATACATCCGGTATTCACGATGGTTCCGTTCCCGATAACGGCTTTAGCATTAATTACAGCCCTGGGTGCTATCATAACACCTGATCCTGCATTCATGCTCCTGCTGATGATGGCTGTTTTATGCAACGCGGTTTCCGGATTTCCAATGTTTGCTACAAGGTATTCAGATACTCTTCGCCTCGCCTGGTTATCACCAAGTGCTACAAAATAATTGTATGCTTTAAGCTTTTCTAATACTGATGGTTCGCTTTCGTTGCCCAGGTATGAAAGGACAAAGGGGTTTTCATTCTTTTCTTCCACCTCGGTATAAGCGCTAACAGTCATTCCCTGTGAAAAAAAAATGTCAAAAACCACATAAGCGTGTCCCGAATATCCTATTAAAGCAATGTTCCTGTTCATAATTTAATTCAAATATAAGAAAATACTTGCGAGCAGGAAGCTGCATATATATAAATGAAAACGCTTACCTTTTGAGTAAGCGCTTTAAGTGGTTTGAATAAAATTTTAGTTGATTATAACTTTTCCTATTCCGATGATCTGCTCTTTGTCATAACATTTAAAAAAATAGATCCCTGGTGCAAGATCTTCCCTTGCAATGGTGAGAGTGTTACCACTTAAATTTCTCCGTTCAGTCCGAACAAATCTGCCTGAGGTATTATAAAGTTGAAAGTCTATTTCATTGATAGTGGAAAGTTTAAACTCAACTGAGAAAGAACTTAAAGAGGGGTTTGGATAAGCATGTAATAAGAAAGCAGCGTTATTTTCTTCAGGGGTGCTTGCTCCTGAACATGGATAAAAAGACATTTCACCGTCAACTTGATCAGGAAACCCAGCTCCGATACGCTCACCTACCCCAAAAAGATTAGTAACTGTAGTAGAAACTGTTGGCGTGGAAGAATTTGGATTTGCTATCACATAAAGAAAATTGGCATTTTGACTAGGGTTAATATATAATTTGCCATCAAATGCAGTTTCTAATGTTAAAGAATTATCTAAGGTTAACCCGCTCAATTGTTCAGCCAATGTAATTGTATGGTTAGTGGATGTAACCGGACTCGAGTATAATACATTTGGGAATGCACTGCTGCCGCCTTGTAAAAAGTAGATGCGTGTCGCATCGGGAGAAAATTCCATTGTTACAATAGGATAGCCAGACTGAGTTGTATAATATCGCTCATTCGATAAACTTCCGGTTACATTATTGAAATCCAAAAGAATAACATCTTTATTAACTGACGAACCCGAATAATTCGAAATAACAAACTTGTCATTTGTAGGAGCAATTTCAATAGCTGTAATAATTGAGATAGAGTTGCCTGGGATTACGATAGTATAAGCTACAGAGCCTGTTGAAATCCCGGAATTAGTAATAGCACACTTCTTAATCGTGATATCACCAGAGCTTTCGGGTCTGCTGGTAAATAACCATCTTTGGTTGTTAATGCAATTTTCCTGTGAAACAGCCATTCCTTCCCCGGTTTTTTCATTTGTAATTATTGTTATAGGAGATGAAACTGATTTTGTAGCAGCATTAATTGTTACATAACGGATATTGTCCAGGGAAGTACTGCCGGATTTTGTTTTATAAATAAAATAATAATCTGTGGTCGACCCCGGTCTCCTTACCAATTCGGATTCTATTACTGATGCGCCCCAGCCTTCTGTAGCCACCTTGCCAAAAACTTCATCAGCTAAAGTAGTTGCATTATATGCTGCAAAATAAATAGTGTCGGGTGTAGAAGGGCCTGATGATTGAAAAGGAACAGTCGTTGCACCAAACGCATAAAAAGAAACATTCCCTGATGCATCAACAGCGCTTTGCATTACGTCCTGTGTGCCAACGCTCTGTATGTTATTGATTGAGTTGCCTGTTACTCTTTGAGTAGATGAGATGCTCCCATTGAAATTTATTTCGTAAAATTTTAAGTTGTTTGTTCCTAAAGTATAAAAAGTTCCTGCAGCGTTTGCCTGCGAACTCCCTAATATCCATTTAGATTGTTGTGCCTGTAATGGATAAGAGAAGATTGAAATAATTGAAACGGCAAGAAAAATTTTGAAAGTAGTAAAGGATCTCATGGTGTCATTTTTAACAAAGATAGTACTTTATCTGAGCTATGACCATCTCCATAGGGGTTTTTAAAAGCACCGGTGCTCAGGGTTTTTAAGTATGTAATGATATCTAAGATATATTCTGCTTTTATTTCACAATCAATAACATTTTCACCATGCTCTCTACCTTTCTGCCGGTCCCCCAGATTTATTACATATTTATTAAAGGAAGCCGCTTCAATTATTCCGCTTGAAGTATTGCCTAATAAAAACGAACTGAATGCGATGGCTGAAAAATACCCTTGTGTGCCAAGTGATTCGAAACAATGAACGTTTTTCCTTGACCTTGATAATTCTAAAAATGCCTTCCTTATCACATTGCCGTTCGTGTCGGAATTAGGAAGTGTTATGAAAATCTGGTCTTCGAGCTGGGTTAAAACTTTCAGTATTTCATTTGTGTATAATTCATTTTTGTCAAAGGCTACTGTTTCGGGATGGAAAGTGACCAGGATGGGATTTTTAGGTAAAACACCGAAAGCTTTTTCAAATTCTTTTTCAGTTAAAAGCTGTAGTTCATTTAAATTATCCAAAGACATTGCACCAATATTATAAATCCCTTCAGGGCTGCCTTTAATTGCTTCAACTCGTTTTGCACTCTGTTCCGTAGAAGTGAAATGTAACTGTGCCATTGCTGTTATTGAGTGGCGAAATGCTTCATCAATAGCACCAAGAGAAGTTTCTCCTCCGTGAAAATGAGCAACTCTTATATTAAAAGGTAAGCTTGCGGCTACTGCGCCAAACATTTCATATCGGTCCCCAAGGCAGATAATCAGATCGGTTTTGTCTTTTTGCGAATTCCAAAACGTGGCAAATTTCTTTATGGTTTCTCCTACCGCGGTCGCTATATCTAATGGCGAATCATTAAGAGGGGTTGTTTCAATTTCATGATAAACCTCAAACCCATCCTTTTTAATCTGATCTGATGTAAAACCATGATTTTTGGAAAGATGAGTTCCAAAGGCAATAATCTGTAATGTGAAAAATTGATCTTGCTTCAGCTTTTTCAATAGCGGAAGATATATACCATAGTCAGCACGTGAGCTCGTCAGTACTTTTACAATCATCCCAAATCCTCCCAATTTAATTTATGTTCTGCCACCAGGTCCTTTAAAAGTTGTTTCCCGATCACTTTATCAATTTCCATGGGAGAAATACCATCCCCCGGGCGTTTCATGATCAAATCACTTTCGGTTATAAGATGTCCCTTGGTTAAGTCCTGGGCAAGATGCATGCTTTTACGTGCAACAAGCATGTTCTTTCTTTCAGTAACGGTTGGATGCTTCTCTCCGGACCCTAAGGATAATTCAATATTCCTGATGGCACAGATCATATTTTTTAATTCACCAGGCTCCAGGGAAGCTCTGTGATCGGGACCCGGTAATGTTTTGTCTAAGGTGAAATGCTTTTCTATAATTGAAGCGCCCATTGCGACAGCTGCGACAGGGACCTCAATTCCGAGGGTATGATCGGAATAGCCAACCGGGATGTTTAATTCTCTTTGAATACTTAGCATTGCATTCAGGTTCACATCACTGAAAGCTGTGGGATAATCTGTTGTGCAATGAAGAACAGAAATGTTTTCCCTGGATGTGCCGGCTTTTATAAGAACTTCAACAGCATCTTTAATTTCTTCCATCACGCACATTCCTGTAGACACAATCACTTGTTCTTTTAATGAACCGATCTTCCTTAAGTAGGGAAGGTTTGTGATCTCTCCTGAAGGAACTTTGAATAGCCGGATTCCAAGTGACACAAGAAGATCTATGCTTTCCAGATCGAAAGCTGTTGAAAGGAATTGAATATTCTTGGTTTTGCAATAATCAATAAGAATATGATGCTGATCAACGCTAAGTTCCAGTTTTTTTAACATTTGGAACTGGGAATCAGATGCATCATCACTCATGTTCTTTTGCTGGTATTCGGCCTTTTTTGCCGAAGCACTTACAAGCTTCTCTGTTTTAAATGTCTGGAATTTTACATAGTCGGCACCCGCCTCTGCGGCTTTATCAATAAGCTTTTTCGCCATATGGATATCGCCATTGTGGTTAACTCCTGCTTCGGCTATGATAATTACTTTTGACATATATTCTATTTTAAGCGAACACTGCTGGGGATATTCACTAATCGTTCTTCGAGTTCGTGGGCATTGTCAAGATTGCCTTTCAAAGCATCCCTGAACATACTAAGCTTATTCATAAGCGTCCACGCCGGCCGCGTCATAACACCATTGTCGTTTGTATACTGAAGAAATTTATCCCTGGTTTCGTTGTCTTTTAGCAACAGCACGCATAACCAGTAGTTGGAAATTGACCCGGAAGGTTCCGTAACAAACGCGATTTCAGTACCTGCAAAAAATTGCTGGTATGACGCTGCAAGCTCCCGTTTATTCTCCAGGAAGCCATTCAACTGTTCCATCTGGGCACACATCAGTGCCGCATTTATATTCGGCATCCTGTAATTGTACCCGATCGCGTCATGAACAAAATTCCACCGGTGCGGAACTTTAGCCTGTGTTGTCAGGTACTTCGCTTTCCTTGCAAGTGCTTCATCATTTGTGATGATTGCTCCGCCACCTCCGCAGGTAATGGTCTTATTCCCGTTGAAGCTGAATGTTCCCACAGTACCGAATGTGCCTGTATGCTGATTGTTATAATAACTCCCTATGGATTCTGCAGCATCTTCCACAAGGGAGATATTGAATTCCTCACAAACTTCTGCGATCTCGTCAATTCTGCAGGGATGACCGAATGTGTGCATAGGAACACAGGCAGCAATCCGCTGATTAGTTGTTTTATGGTATGAAAAACCATCTGCTTTTTTAATAGCGTTCTCTTTTAAGTACGATGCTAATTTTGCAGGGCTCAACCCTAAAGTATCCTTGTCAACATCTATGAATAAATGAGATGCGCCTATGTATGCGATGGCATTACAGGTGGCAATGAAGCTGAGTGGCTGCGTAATCACAATTTCATTTTCCTTAACCCCCGCAACGATCATTCCCATGTGCAGTGCAGCTGTACCATTTACTGCGGCTACAGCATATTTGGCACCGGTATATTCTGCTATGCGTTTTTCAAATTCATCCACGTATTTTCCTACGGAAGAAACGAATGTGGAGTCAATGCAATCAAGAAGGTATTTTTTTTCATTCCCCTGGAAACGCGGCTCATGTAAAGGAATATAGTCCTGGCCGGGGAATTGCGATTTTATAAAATCTACGGTATCCTTAAACATTATAAATATCTGCTTTATAGTTTTTAGAATTTTCAGGGTTCCTGAACCATTCAATTGTTTTTTTCAATCCTTCATCCAGGTTGTATTTCGGCTCCCAGCTTGTCATGGATTTTATCTTCTCCGAAGAGCCAAGCAGGCGTTCTACCTCACTTTTTTCCGGCCGCAGACGAACATCATCAGAAATGATCTTCGCTTTCGGATTAATAATATCTATTAAATTCTGGGCAAGGTCCATGATCGAAATTTCCTGTTGTGTAGCGATGTTGATTTCCTGGCCGATGGCAGCATCTGATTTCGCTATTTCTATAAATGCATTTGCTGTGTCTTTTACATACAGCAGGTCCCTGGTAGGGTGAAGCGCTCCAAGCTTTATTTCCGTTTTTCCTGCAAGAAGCTGGGTGATAATTGTAGGGATTACAGCCCTGGCGCTTTGGCGGGGCCCGAATGTATTAAACGGGCGAACTATAGTTACTGGCAGGTTGAAGCTCCTGTAAAACGAGTCAGCCATTGCATCAGCACCAATCTTTGAAGCAGAATAAGGGGATTGTCCCTGCTTTGCATGCTTTTCATCGATGGGGACGTACAAAGCAGTGCCATAAACTTCGGAAGTTGATGTCACCAGCACTCTTTCAACATTGCAGTCACGTGCGGCCTGTAATATATTAAGGGTGCCTTTAACATTGGTATCCACATAGCTGTCAGGCGAATGATAACTGTAGGGAATCGCTATCAGTGCCGCGAGGTGAAATAGAATGTCGCATCCTTTGACAGCAGTCCGCACTCCGTTCGGATCACGGATATCACCCGCAAAAATCTCGATCCTGCTTAGCAGGTCTTTTGGCAATGTATCCAGCCATCCCCAGGAGTTGAAGGAGTTGTAGAACACAAATGCTTTTACAGAGCAGCCTTCTTCTATAAGGCGTTCAACCAGGTGGCTGCCGATAAATCCATCTGCACCGGTAACCAAAACTTTTTTCCCTTTTAATTCCAACATACTGAATTATTTATGATCATGTTGTTTCATGAACAACTGAATGTCCGTGAATAAATGTTTATTTGCTTTAATCCATTCCAGGTCTTTATCCCACCATCTGAAACGTTCAAGGAACTCTATTTCTTCAGGCCTGAACCGGTATTTAATTATCCTGGCCGGAACACCACCAACTATGCTATATGGTTCAACATCTTTGGTGACCACTGCACCTGAACCAATGATAGCCCCATCACCAATCTTTACCCCGTATTTGATCGTTACATTATTACCGATCCAAACATCATTACCGATCATAGTCACCGGAAATTCGTCAAAAAGGTTCTTTTCAACAATAACAAGCCCCGAAGACTGCCCTAAGGTTGAATAGAACAGGGGATGGCTGGATACGAATTCCGAGGAAGGATGCGCGCCCATCCCCGTATTAACATTCGGACCAATGCAAGTGAACTTCCCGACTGTTGTATTGTATATCTGGGAGTTCCTTGCAACGTAGCTGAAATCCCCGAGTTCTGTGTTCCTTATCCGTGAATACTTATACAGGGTATTATAGTTATTGAATTTACAGTTGCTCACTTCAACCATGTACTCCAGCTTCAGGTGCTTGCTCCTGTACCTGGATTCGAGGCTGATTTTCCGGAAGGCCCATCGTAACCACATGGTTATTGGATTTGTGAACAAGGATGTCATCTTATAATTTAACCCGTTTAAAAGCGTCTATAAATGAAATTTCACTGGCATTGTAAATGGCCGCATCCCGGTATCGGGCATAAGCATTCACTGCAATATAACCATAAAACGTTTTCGCCCATATAGCAAATATCTCATCCATCCGGTGGGTTTGTTCACTGTTTTGTGTGACCCTGAACGGCTTGAAAATAACCTGCTCTTTACTATCATAAAAATGGACATCTTTAATGCAAAGCTGATTCTGATCATTAACCATTAATGACTGGTGCCAGGTATGATCAGCACCAACAATGAAAATTTCTCTGAAACCAATATTGATAGAAAGGAAGATAGCAGCGACCAGCACATTCTGGCTCTGAAGCATTGCAAGGTTTTTCCTGCAGAACCAATGAGTAATGGAAGCAAATCCTTTAAACACAGTATAATTAAAATAATGAATTGAAATGTTGCGGTTTGATCTTATTACATCAAACAGTGGAGATCGCGAAGCCTGGAAAGGGATGCAAAGCTTGAGCGGCCATGTGGTTTTTTCCGCCATGCTGCTCAGTACTTTTGAAAGGAATTCATTGGTCTCCATCCAGAAGCTTGGATCAAGTATGACATAGAATTCGGGCTGAAGCCTAGGATATTCTTCGGAAAGGGAAAATGCATTTACACAAACCAATGAATGTTTTTGAAAAAAAGCGGGATGCTTTGTTAAGGAATCATTGAATGAAGGTCCATTGCCAAGAATGATGCAGGTTTTCTGATTTGTTACAGGAATTTTAATGTTGAGTCTGGAGCGAAGCAATACCTTGACCAGGGAAATGATCGTATTACTGAACTGGCTGAGAAAGAAACTAAAACTCTTGTATGTTTTTTCTAGGGATGACATCAGAGAAACAAATGTAATTAAAATAATACTTTTGGCAGTCAATCCGGGCGGCAATAATAGTTGCCGCATTAAGCAAAAAAAATCTATCTTTGCGGGAATTTTAACGCCAGCGTGTGAGTTTCAGCGTTGGTGCAACCAGTAATTAGAATTCAAACCTGTTCTCTATGCCATTAGATTCAAGCAAATTTGTAGGTGAAGGATTAACCTACGATGATGTACTCCTCGTACCTGCTTATTCCGAAGTGCTTCCCCGCGAAGTAGATACATCTTCTTTCTTTACAAAAAAAATAAAACTGAACATGCCGGTGGTTTCTGCCGCCATGGACACTGTAACTGAATACCAGTTAGCAATAGCTATTGCACAGGAAGGCGGGATAGGTGTTTTGCATAAGAACATGAGCATTGCCGAACAGGCTGAACATGTAAGGAAGGTAAAGCGGTCTGAAAGCGGCATGATCATGGACCCGGTAACATTAGCTGAAACCGCACTGGTTTCTGATGCGCTTGACCTGATGAAAGAGAATAAGATTGGCGGCATCCCGGTGATAAATGCAAAGCGTGAGCTGATGGGGATTGTTACCAACCGTGATCTCCGGTTTGAGAAAAACCTTAAAAGGCCAGTAAAAGAAGTAATGACCAGCAAGGATGTTGTTGTTGCAAAGGTGGGGACAGATCTTAAAAAAGCGGAACAGATTCTTCAGAACCATAAAATTGAAAAACTTCCTGTGGTGGATAAAGGCAACAGGCTTGTCGGATTAATCACTTACCGCGATATTATCAAAGTAAAAGTGCATCCCAATGCAAATAAAGATTCATTGGGGCGCTTAAGAGTGGCTGCGGCCGTTGGAGTTACAGGTGATATTATTGAACGTGTTGATGCCCTGGCAAAAGCCGGAGTTGATGCGGTGGTCATAGATACCGCGCATGGTCATTCAAAAGGGGTTTTAGAGGCTTTGAAAAAAGTAAAGAAAGCTTACCCGGGGATCCAGGTTATTGTGGGGAATATAGCAACTGCCCAGGCTGCACTAGCATTGGCCAAAGCTGGTGCAGATGCAGTAAAAGTAGGGATCGGGCCGGGTTCAATATGCACTACCCGTGTTATTGCAGGAGTCGGGGTTCCCCAGCTGACTGCTGTTATGGATGTGGCAAAAGCGTTAAAAGGAACAGGAGTTCCTGTGATAGCAGATGGCGGTATCCGTTTTACCGGTGATATTGTGAAAGCTCTCGCAGCGGGCGCAAACTCAGTAATGATGGGTTCGATGTTCGCGGGTGTGCAGGAATCACCAGGGGAGACAATTATTTTTGAAGGAAGAAAATTTAAATCTTACCGCGGAATGGGTTCTATCGAAGCCATGCAAAAGGGCTCAAAAGACCGGTATTTCCAGGATGCAGAAGATGATATTAAAAAACTTGTCCCGGAAGGAATTTCAGGCCGTGTTCCGTTTAAAGGAAGCCTTTCTGAAGTCCTCTATCAGTTCGTTGGTGGTTTACGCGCAGGAATGGGTTATTGCGGTGCGAAAGATATTGAGGCCCTGCAAAAATCCAAGTTCATCAGGATCACAAATGCGGGAATCCGGGAAAGTCACCCTCACGGGGTTTCTATCACCAGGGAAGCACCTAATTACAGCAGGTAGATAACCATGGATTTGATTATAAAAAAAGAGCATCGTTTTCACGATGCTCTTTTTTGTACCGCCTGTCCTGATATACACAGCACAATCTTGCCTGATCAATTGGATTGTAGAATAAAAAAAGGGTTGAAATTAATCAACCCTTTTTTTACTATCAGATTTTAAGGCATTACTTTATAATGAGTTTTTCATTGGCGATCATTTTACCATTTGAAATTACCTGCACCATGTACATTCCCTTAGAAAGTCCGGTAATTGATATTTCCTGGGCAGAAGTCCTTTCGGCAGGTTCTGAATAAACTATTTGTCCCAGCATGTTCCTAACCTGGAGAACCGTACCTGCATCCACTGCATGGAGTGTAATATTGAAACGTTCAGAAGCAGGGTTCGGATAAATTTTTAATGAATGTATATCTGAAGGACTATTACCTACTCCCACTGTTCCGCTGGATATATAGATGGCATCATTCAGAATAGTGGTTTGCAGCTCACGGAAATCTCCGCTGCAGTTCAGAACTAATGTAACAGCAATGGTGCCTGTACTTGCATACTCATATAAAACATTAATGCTTGCACTTGTACCGTTCTGCCAGATTATCCAGGTAATTACAACATTGGATGCATCTATTACATTGTACCCTGATATGAAAGCGCTGTCAACAGCAACTCCATAATCTATAATACAGGTATCGATCGGTGGGGCATTGATAGTGTCATTCGGTATGGAATCAGGCGTGTTGTTAATAATTATAAGAGGTTCAGAAACAAAAGCGCTTCCGGAAACGGTCTGACCGTTTGCATCATTTACAGTTACAAAGTATAAATTTGAACAAAGTCCTGAAATTGCAGACGCTGTATCACCATTGCTCCATAAATAAGAATATGGTGGGGTACCGCCTGCTGCGGTTACAGCAGCAGTTCCATCACAATTTGCAAACACTGTTACATTGGTAACGGTTGTTGTAATTATGAATGTTGAATCTACGAAGCTGGTATCGGAAGGCTGTGAAATGACAATAGAATCAATTCCCGTGAGCCCGGTAGTATCCGTAACCATAACTGTGTAGCTTCCTGCACATAACCCGGTAATTGAGGATGTGGTCTGACCGGTGTTCCATAAATAAGAATAAATTCCCGAGCCTCCGGTGGTTGATGCCACAGCAGCTCCGTCACACATGCCAAATGCGCTTGCATTAATGGACGAGATTGAAACTGTTAAAGAAGCAGTATTTATATCAAAAATAACGCTGTCCGCATCTCCGTTTGAATCAAAGACATAAGCAATATAGGTACCTGCGCACAGGGAATCTGCATGGTCTAACGTACTTCCTGTTGCCCAGGTATAAGTATAAGGAGGAATTCCCCCAACAACAGTTAATGCAGCGGTTCCGTCACAAATCCCGAAAGCTGCGTCAGTGGTTGAAACCGATACGCTGAATGAAGAAGATGTTCTAATGATTGTGCCGTTAAGGCCGACAGCGAAGCCAAGATTCTGGTCGTAAAAATCAATGTTGTTAAGGCGTGATGCTCCCGAAGGGTAGTCTGCAGTCCATGTCTGGCCACCATTATTTGTGGAAAGAAGAGTTGCTGTATTGGTTCCAAGATTTCCACCTGCAATTACACCATTTGAGCTATTGTAAAAATCCATCCCATTAAGCCAGTCGCTTGTACCGCTGGTTATATTAGACCAGGTCATTCCCGAATTTACGGAACGTTTTATCGTACCATTATGTCCTGCAAGCAAGATTGTTGTTGAATCAACAGCAAATGATCCCTGCAATGATCCGGTTGTGCCCGAAGTGATATAATTCCAGGTTAGGCCTCCGTCAGCGGTTCTGAAAATCTCACCATCATAATTCGCTGTGATGCCTTCATTATAGGAAGTGAAAGACAGGCCATATAAGCCATTTCCTCCAACAGATAGCTGGCTCCAGGTGGCGCCTGCATCCGTGGTTTTCAGTACTGTTCCCAATGCAGTTGAAACCCCACCGCAAATATACCCCGTTGAAGGATCAAGGAAAGTGATGCCACGCAAAGCATTACTTGTACCTACCGGCATCTGGCTCCAGGTCGAACCGCCATTCGTTGTTTTTAAAGCAGTGCCATTATCACCAATTACATAACCGGTGAATGCGTCCGTGAATTTTACCTGGTATAAGTCAGCCGATGTTCCGCTACTTAAAGCTACCCAGGAGTTTCCTCCGTCCGATGTTTTTAAAATTGTCCCTCCGTAGCCTGCCGCATAGCAAACAGTTGAGGTGGGAGCAGAAACGCCCCATAAGTGCTGGCTTGTACCGCTGTTGAGTGTTTGCCAGTTAAGGCTTTGTCCGATGCAGCTGGATGAATAAATAAACAGCAGGGAAAGGATGGAGTAGGTAATGAGTTTTTTCATATCTGAAGATTTGAACAAATATATCCATATATTCCCATACATCCTTAAAAGGATTAACATATTTTAACTGGTAATCAATTAAATATTCAAAGTGCAATTATTTTGATACATCGTTTAAATACCTACATTTGTTACCCTAAAATAAAAAGAATTAACTATGTCTAAAAGCATTTTAACAAGATCTGCATTGCTCACACTGGCTTGCATTACAATTAGTTCATGTTTTGCTCAAACAGCTAATAAAGACGCTGTTCTGATGACTGTTGGCGACACAAAGGTTACTGTTGGGGAATTTGAAAATGTATATCACAAAAACAACAATAAGGAAACCAGCGGGGACACCAAGTCTCTCAATGATTATGTTGATCTTTTCGTGAACTTCAAATTAAAGGTTAAAGAGGCGGAGGAACTGGGCCTGGATACTGCCAAGGCTTTTAAGGACGAACTATTGGGGTACCGCAAGCAACTTGCCCAGCCGTACCTTACTGATAAGGACGTTAACGAAAAGCTATTGCAGGAAACATATAACCGCATGCAGGAAGATATCCATGCAGCTCACATCCTTGTAAAGGTTTCTGAAACCGCTCTTCCTAAAGACACGCTTTTGGCCTTCAACAAAATAATGGAATACCGTAAACGCATCCTGAAAGGAGAAGACTTTGCTTCTGTGGCACGTGAAAGTGCTGCAAATGGCGATCCTTCAGCTAAAGAGAATGGTGGCGACCTGGGTTATTTTACATCCCTGCAGATGGTTTATCCGTTCGAAACGATGGCATTCAATACGAAGGTCGGGGATGTTTCAATGCCCGTAAGGACACGATACGGTTATCATATTATAAAGGTAATTGACAGGAGAAAGGCCCAGGGCGAGGTCCTTGTAGGCCACATCATGGTGAAGACAACACCGGGAATGAACAAAGAAGATTCCCTGAACGCATTCACAAAAATCACCGAGATCTATAATAAATTAAAGGCCGGAGCCAAGTTCGATGATCTTGCACAGCAGTTCTCCGATGATAAGGCTTCAGCTAAAAAAGGCGGGGAATTACCATGGTTCGGGACAGGGAAAATGCCACTGGAATTTGAGAAGGCCTCGTTTGCAATAGCGAACAAAGGTGATTTTTCTCAGCCTGTCAAGACGAAATACGGATGGCACGTGGTCAAACTGATCGACAAAAGAGGTTTAGCTTCTTTTGAAGAGATGAAGAATGAGCTTAAAGGGAAGGTTAGTAAAGATTCCCGCTCTCAGGCTGGAAAGTCTTCACTTATCGCAAAGATAAAATCAGAATACAAGTTCAAAGAAAACCTGAAAATGCGTGATGAGTTCTATAAAGTGGTCGATACCACTTTGTTTGACGGGCGTTGGGACAGCAGCAAGGCGGCAAAACTGAACAAGCCGATGTTCAACCTTGGAGATAAGGTTTATACCCAGGCAGATTTTGCAGCATTCATCAAGTCCCATCAGAGTAAACGTCCTAAAGCGGATTTGCAGATGGTCGTAAATCAGTTTTACAAGCAATTTGTTGATGAATCAGCAGTGGCTTACGAAGAATCACGCCTTGACCAGAAATATCCCGAATTCAAAGCATTAATGCAGGAATACCGTGACGGCATCCTTTTATTCGAACTTACGGATGAAAAAGTATGGTCAAAAGCGGTAAAAGACACTGCGGGCTCAAAAGCTTTTTATGAAAAGAATAAAATGAATTATATGTGGGATGAGCGGGCTGATGCTACCGTTTATACTGCTGCTGATGAAAAGATTGCAAAGCAGGTACGCTCTTTATTGAAAAAGAAAAAAACTGAAAAGGAAATCGTAGCCGAAGTGAATAAAAATTCACAGCTTAATCTTCAAACCGACTCAAAGATCTTTACTAAAGGTGAGAATGAATACGTTGATAAGAACTGGAACCCGGGCACTTCTGCAGATATAAAGGATAAAGACGGCAAAATTGTGATTGTAGTGGTAAACAAGCTGCTGAAGCCTGAACCTAAATCCTACCAGGACTCGAAAGGGATGGTAACTGCAGATTATCAGAATCACCTTGAAAAGGAATGGCTTGAAGCGTTAAGAAAGAAATATCCCGTGACAATTGACAAAGCGGTATTAGCGACCGTTAAATAAAGAGTTTTTCCTTTAATGATAAGTTTATGGCATGCTGTGCCATAAACTTTTTTAGTTTCTAAGAGCCTTGAAAAAAACAGTCTTGCATTTCTTTATTGTTCTCATTGCAGCCTGCTCTTCAGGGCCTGTTAGGGATGAAAAAAGGCAGGCCATAGCGAGGGCGGAGAATTATTTTTTATATGTAGATGAGTTGGAAAATCTTGTTCCTCCCGGAACTCCTGCAAAAGACAGCCAGGAGCTTGTGAAGAAATTTATTGATAACTGGGTGAGGGAAAGCCTTGTCATACAGAAGGCTGAAAATAATTTGAGCGATGAACAGAAAAATGTGGAAAGGCAGCTGCAGGATTACAGGAAATCCCTGATCACCTATACTTACGAAAAGGAGCTGGTAAAGCAGAAGCTTGACACTCTTGTATCTGAAAAGGAGATAGAGCAGTTCTATAATAATAACCAGGAGGATTTCGAGTTAAAGGACAACATCATTAAAGTTATTTATGTCAAGGTCAATAAAAAGGCTCCCGGGATTGACAAGTTAAAGAAATGGTACCAATCGGATAATTTAAAAGACCGGGAGCAGCTGGCAGGTTATTGCCACCAGTTTGCGGAGAACTTTTACCTGGATGATAACTCCTGGCTGCTGTTTGACGATTTGTTAAAAGAAATACCTATACAAACCTATAATAAAGAACTATTTTTGCAGAACAACCGTTTTGTTGAGGTGACCGATTCCCTGAATCATTACTTTTTGAACATCAAGGGGTTTAAGATCAGGAACAGTATTTCTCCCTTAAGTTTTGAAAGAGAGAATATAAAGAATATTATTTTAAATAAACGAAAATTAGAGCTGATCACAAAAATGAAAGAGGATGTCTATAATGACGCTGCCAATAATAAAAAAATAGAAATATATATTAAATGAATTTAAAAATTAAAATACTTGCAGTTGTGTCTCTTTTGTCTTCACAGGCAATAGTTGCCCAGGAAAAGGTTATTGACAGGGTGGTTGCGGTAGTGGGGACAAACCCGATATTGAAATCAGAACTTGAGGCTCAGTACCAGCAGGTGCTCACACAGCAGGAATCTATCGATGAGAATACCCGCTGCAGGCTTCTTGAAGAGCTTTTGTTCCAAAAGCTGCTCCTTGCACAGGCACAAAAGGATAGTCTTGAGGTAACTGAAGCCCAGGTGGAACAGGAGCTGGACCGCAGGATGCGTTATTATATCGGTCAGTTCGGATCGGAGGAAAAGTTCCGTGACTTCTATGGAAAATCAAGCGAAGATTACAAAGCAGACCTTAAGGATAACGTACGTGACCTTTTACTTGCACAGCAAATGCAGGGGAAGATCGTGAATGATATTTCCGTTACACCGAATGAGATCAAAACTTATTATAATAATATTCCAAAGGATTCTATTCCGTTGATCAGTGCTGAAGTGGAAGTAGGGCAGATCGTAAAGAAGCCCGCCATCACTCCCGAAGCTAAAAAAGCTTCGAAGGAATTTATTGAGGGGCTTCGTCAGCGTGTGATCAAGGGCGAAAGTTTTGCAACTCTTGCCGCACTTTATTCTAAAGATCCCGGGTCTTCAAGCAAAGGAGGTTTGTATCCCCGCGTTCAACGGGGTGAGTTCGTGCCTGAGTGGGATGCATGGGCATTCCGCTTAAAGCCGGGTGAAATAAGCGAGGTGTTTGAAACTGTTTACGGGTATTTCTTTATCCAGCTGGTCGAGCGCAGGGGCGAGGAAGTAGAAGCAAGAAGCTTATTATACTTTGCTGATGTTGATCCGCAGGATCTGCTGAAGGCGAAGCTTTCGCTTGATACGATATACAATAAGCTCAGCAAGGATACACTTAATTTCTCCGAAGCAGCAGCACGTTATTCCGAGGATGATGAGACTAAATACAATGGAGGATTACTGGTGAACCCGTTTAACGGCTCTACCTATTTTGCAATGGATGAGATCGGGCAGGTAGATCAGAATGTGGCTTTTGCGATTGACAAGCTTAAAGTAGGGGAATATACAAAACCGACTCCTTTTGCTACCCGTGACGGGAAACAGGCATACAGGATCCTGTACCTGAAAAAACGGACAGAGCCACACTATGCAAATCTTACCGATGATTATCAAAAGATCCAGGGAGCGGCTTTGGCGAAGAAGCAGGAAGAGGTCACACAAGCCTGGATCAAGAAAAAGCTTGCAGATAATTTTGTACGGATCACCGAGGACTATAAAAATTGCAATTTCAGTAATAACTGGATCAACTAACTAAATGGAGATAGAGAAATGTGAATTTCGAAGTTCTATATAATATTCATTGCTGCTTCAAATTCCAACTCTATAATTCTAAAAATCTCTAATTGAATATGTATAAATCAGATGTAGAAGCTGTAGATGCCTTTGTGGTAAAATATAAATCGCTTAACGCAGAGATAGGCAAGATCATAATCGGACAGGAAGATGTAGTGAGGGATGTCCTTATTTCTATTTTCAGTAAAGGTCATTGCCTGCTTGTTGGGGTGCCCGGGCTTGCCAAAACATTACTTGTAAATACTATTGCAGATGTGCTTGGGCTCAGCTACAACAGGATCCAGTTTACCCCGGATCTGATGCCCTCGGATATCATTGGCTCGGAGATCCTGGGTGATGACCGTAATTTTAAATTCATAAAAGGGCCCTTATTCGCGAATATAATCCTTGCCGATGAGATCAACCGTACCCCGCCCAAGACGCAGGCCGCGCTCCTGGAGGCAATGCAGGAAAGAACGATAACTGCCGCAGGCAAAAGATATGAATTGGGAAGTCCGTTCTTTGTGCTTGCCACACAGAACCCTATTGAGCAGGAGGGAACTTATCCTTTGCCTGAAGCGCAGCTGGACCGTTTTATGTTCAACGTGTGGCTGGATTATCCGAAGTTCCAGGATGAGCTGCAGGTAGTAAAAAATACAACATCCAATTACAAGGCAGAACTTAAAAAGATCCTGAGCGGTGAAGAGATTATTTATTTCCAGGAGCTTGTCCGCAGGATACCTGTTGCCGATAATGTTCTGGAATATGCAGTGAAACTTGCCGCGAAAACCCGTCCCAATACGGAAAATGCGGCTGAGGTGGCAAGCAAATATCTTTCATGGGGAGCAGGTCCGCGCGCTTCACAATACCTTGTGATAGGAGCAAAGTGTCATGCAATGATCAACGGAAAATATTCTCCTGATATTGAAGATGTGAAAGCTGTTGCAGCTGCAATACTTCGTCACCGCATTGTACGTAATTTCAAGGCTGAAGCAGAAGGCGTAAGCATGGATACGATCATAAAGGATTTAATGAAATAGATTCAAAACCGTTTGCAGTTTTAATCATAGGTTTTGCTGAACTTGACTCCGGAAATAACATTCCCTCACGGTAATACGGAGTATCGGAGGTTTCAAAGCCTTTGAGCTGACAAAATGGACTTACCTATCCTCAATTTTCTTTCATAAGACCAAAATATTTCAACAAATTTATTTCGGCACTACCGTGGCATGTATCTTTTTGCTTCATTTAACGTTACCATATAAACTGTTTTATGAAATACATATGCTATTTAATCTGCTCCTTTCTGTTTCTGCGGGCAAGCTCCCAGGTAGAACGCAATATTTATTTCGCTTCCGGAAAAAGTGAATTAAAGCAGGTAGATAAACATTGGCTGGATTCAATGTCTGCTGTTTTAAAATCTCCCCGGATCTACTCAATAATAATTTCAGGTTATTGTGATTCTGATGGATCAGAAAAAAGCAACTTGGTCCTGGCAGAAGAAAGGGCTGATGCTGTCAAAGAGATCTTCATCGCAAACAAGATCGATCAGGGTAGTGTTGCAATCAAGGCTTTAGGCGAAGACCAGCCTTTAGGCGATAACACTACGGCAGCCGGGAAAGCGGCAAACCGCAGGGCGCACGTGATCATTAATATTCTTCCTGAAACTGATAATGCCCCGGACGGGAATATAAAGGATCAGGGAACAGGGATCAATGTAGAGGAAAAAAAATCTAAAGATTCAACACTCTTATCTGCGGGGAAGCTTGAGATCGGGCAAACGCTGATCCTTAAAAACCTGAATTTCGAAGGCGGCACACCGGTACTGCTGCTGGGATCGGAACCTGTCTTAAAAGACCTGCTGAAGATCATGAAAGCGAACCCTACCCTGGAAATAGAGATTGGCGGCCATGTTTGCTGCGCAGATGATATGCCGCTTTCTGTTATGAGGGCGCAGCGTGTATATAATTATCTTAAGAATCATGGCGTTCACCCGGAGAGGATGAAGTATAAAGGCTATAGCCGGAATAAACCCCTGGCTTCAGAAAATACCGAGGAAGGCAGAACTGCAAACAGGAGGGTTGAAATCACAATCCTGAAGAAATAGATCAGTTGCCGAGCTTCCTGATGCTTTTCCAGACAATATTCAGATCATTTTCTACTTTGTAATCCTTTGAATAAGCGAGGTTAAGACGGTTCCTTGTATCGGTTGTGATCGTTATCCCATGTATTGCATCTGCAGGTGAAACAACCGATGAACGGATCTTCGGTAAATGATCGTTGCTTTCCGCACCGTACCCAACCCAGGATTTTTTTCCGCCTAAAACCTGGAGTAGATTTCTGAAAAAGCCTCCCGGGTGTTCCTGTATTAAAAGTAAGTAGGGTGATAGCAAGAGAAGACTGAAACATAAAAGAATATCTACCAACCGCTTATTGCGTTTGTTCTTAGGCTTGCTGATCGAATTAACATCAATGATATAAAGATCCCCTGCAGTATCGATCGAGTTACTGCCGATGATTGACAGGCTTTCCGGGGGGGCGATCTTGAAATCAACGTCCGCGGAGATCAGCGTGTGCATATAGCCGATGATCTCCTGTGATGAGATATCGCGGGAACAGAAAATAACTTCATTGATCTTATAGATCTCGATTACCTCGGAGATCTGGGTAATGTTCCCTAAATGATCTTTATGCTGGACCCCGTTCTTATCTGCACTAATAAAACCAAGCAGGCTTGAATTTACATTCGTTTGCTTCAATAAACCTGCAACACGCTCAAATTCCCCTGTGGTACCGATAATAGCAATCCGCTTGCTTTTATCAGGGTTCAGGCTGAAGGATTTTACTCCGCTTAAATGAAGTATCACCCGGGATACAAGGTAAGCCAGCAAAGCCCAGCCCGCGCCAAGAAGGATCATCGCCCTGGAAAAACGGTAGGCTTCCGGCAGCAGCGAGTAACCGATAAGGATAATGCCGGTCCCCACAAGTATTCCGCGGATGATACGGAATAAACGGATCGGTTTATCATAGCCACCGCTTAAATATACAGTGAACATCCATATGAAAATATAAGCAGGAAACGCTATGCCGATCAGCGCTTCAGAGTATGATCCCCCTTCAAGGAACCGGAAATGCCTTTCATAATATTGCCTGATAAAATACAAGCCTGCCATGATGATACCGAAATCAAAAGCAGGTAAAGC
>DASVUX010000008.1:0-35524 GCA_036386835.1 Bacteroidia bacterium | reverse complement strand
CTTGTGGGATGGTCATGATGAAGAATCTATATTTGCGTCATCAGAATTTGACCATGAACAGTTTGAATATAATGGCGGTTCAGGTGGTGCACATATGGCAAATGGAGGATTCTATTCCAACGAAGAAATGGTGTTGGATGCCATTGCCCTTCAAATAAATAACAATGGATGGGAAAAGAGTGCCAAGCATCAGGGTTATGGAGAATGGCATGACAATGATGGAGCAGTTACATTTATCGAAAACAAACAAGGTGGTAAATACTATTCAGAAGGAGCAGTAAGTGCTTTTGAATTGCAAGTGGGTTATGGTTATTTAAATCATTTAGCTAAAAGAGGTAAAGAAAAAAGAGACAGATACCTTCGTGGTGAAAGAGCTGTTGCAGCAAGCAGGGAATATGGTGGAGACGGAAGTGGCAGTGTTCAGGATGTGGCATTAAGTACATTGCATACAATAGAACAGTTCAATCCTGTTTCGCAGATGTGGGATGCAATGAGCATCGCAATGGGTGGAACAGACAAGTATGGAAGGGGAAGAAATAGTGTTGACTTGGCTTATGCAGCTCTTGGTTCACTTCCGTTCATTGGTATGGAATCTGGAGCAGCAAAGGTAGGAAGCAGAGCCTTTTTTTCAGGAGCGGGTACGGAAGCTCAAGCTATTAATCAAGGGTTCCAAACACTAGGTCAAACAAGAGCGGGGCAGAATTTAGCTAAGCTCACGGCAGGTATGGATTATTATCCTGGTTCTCAGGCATACAATATGTGGGGACGTTTATCAGCTACGTATGCTAAGGGTATTCCCCAAGGAAGCACCGTAAATGTCTTTTTTAATAATCCATCTGCTACGGGATTTGGAACGCAGTAGAAAGGCCAATTTTAGAGAGTAGAGGTATTAATATAATCTATAAATAAGATATGAATATTGAAAAACTTATTGAGCAAGTTATTCCGCCAAATGATTATGAGCACAGAAATGAATTCAGTAACACTCATATTGTAGACTCCCTTAATGAACATGAAAAAGAAATGCTTGAAAACGCATTGATAAATAAATTATTGGAACATGATGATACATTAGTTATTGAAACGTTAGCTTATATCAAATCAGAAAAAGCATTGCCTTTATTGTATGATTATTTGAAACGCTGTTCTAACGAGATGGCTAAAATTATTTCTGCTGTTTCAATATTTCAGATAAACAACGATAGTTCTATGATTAGTGTTGCAATAGATTCATTTAAACAAATTGAAATTAATAAGGATGCTTATTTTAAATATAAGCTCGCACCCGCATTTCACTATTTGGTGAAGTTTAATAACAGTATAGTCAATAATATGATTGAAAAGTATACTACACATGGCGAATATTTAATTTCATATAATGCGAAGAAGGCATTAGGTTATAATCTATAGTTAATAAATGATTGAAGTTATAGCGAAAATAAAAGTGTATGACACTCAGCTGGGACGAAAAACGCCATTTAATAGTGGATACAGACCATTGTTTAGTTTTATTAAAAGCATGAAAACCTCTGGACAAATCACTTTAATTGAGGGCGATAAATTTTTCCCTGGAGATGAAGGAATAGTAAAAATCAAGTTCGCAAATGCTGATTATTTGGGCAATAATTTTAGAACTGGAGTGAAATTTACTTTTGGAGAAGGAGTTCAAAACATAGGTGAAGGAGAAGTTATAGAAATATTATAAGTAGCGAATAATTCCAGAGACAAGTCTGTCTTTTAAGGCGGACAAAAGGGTATGAAGGGGGATTTATCCTGGAGCGGAGTCGAAGGAAACGATTTTTTTGAAAATGAATTTTCTTATGAATAGATTTAAACATCAATCATAGCGATTGGTGTTTTTATTTAGATTTACTTCAAGGTATTAAGGATTATGAAATCCAAGATTCAGTTAATATTAGGAACAGTAATTTTTATCTCATTATTTGGCTGTAATGGGTTAAATAAAACCCATGTTACAGAGCGTTATTATTTAGTTGCTGTCGATGTAAGAGAAAATACGAGTTTAGGTTATAGTGTAAATGATGACAACTCATCTTTTGTTGATGTTGTTGCTGAATGTGTTTATTCTGTGGGATTTGATGATAAATATATAATAGCTAAACAGCATCCTGCAAATAATAGGGAAATCACTAACTATTTTATTGTTCCCATATACAAAGAGTTTACTTATTCTCCTGAAAAGGATGTTGTGGGACCTCTAACATTAGAACAATTTAATACACAACGTGAAGAATTCGGAATTTCAAATAGTGTAACCTTTACTACTGAAATTGAAGATTTGAAATAGACAATAAAAAAGTATCTATAAGAAACACTAGCTTTTCCCAAACACATTCAAGAGACAAGTCTGTCTTTTAAGGCGGACAAAAGGTATGAAGGGAAATTTATCCTGAGCGAAGTCGAAGGAAACGATTTTTTTGAAAATGAATTTTCTTATGAATAGATTATGCACCAGTCGTATGATTGGTGTTTTTTATTGAGATTTACTTCATAGTGTTCCACTCATGGTGATGGTCGCTGGTGGATGAACAGAATTCGTAATGGGTTGTAGTCTATTTTACTATGTAGTGGTTAACAAACGATTATTTTTCAATACGTTTTTTGATATTGCCGTGTTTTACCTCAATAGCATCCTTCATTACTTTTAGTAATTGCACCTCGCTGGCAATATCTCCCACTTTCATTGTATAGTTCTGCCCGTTGATCTGTACAAGCACCAGCTCTTTTTTGGATTTTTCATTTTTGATGATACCGGTATAAACTATGGAAGGGAAGTTTTCATTGTTCCCTTTTTTAGGGGGAATGTTTGAGGGAACCGTTGTTGCCTGATGGTTTCCGGATACAGCAGGCTTACGCACAGGCTTTGCAAGAAAGGGATCCCGGTAATCAAGTGAGATGGAAAAGGTATCATTGAATGCTGCAATCCCGGTGGCTGGAACTATTGGAGGATGTATCTTTTGCTCCACCGTGTCCTCACCATTCATCGCCATGAATATTTTCCAGGCAATGTTCCCCCATACCAGTATGGCAACAGGGATCAGGATGAATAGAAGCTTCTTGTTTTTCATTAAGGAACAATAACGAATTTTCGTTTCAAAGTATAAGGAGACCAGTTACCCGCGGCATCTTTGGTGATCACTCTCCAGTAATAATCCTGTCCCACGGTTCCGGTGAATGAATGTGACCCTGTGCCTGTTACCTCAATATCCACAACAGAAACCAGGCTCGAGTCGGCATACACAACCACACTGTCATAACTTCCGGAAGCATCACTTGTCCAGTTCAGAAGTACAGGATTAGAAGCGGTATCATTGGCAAGCGGATGGATCAGTACAGGAATTGCCGGATCAGTGGTATCAATAATGATATTCCGCTCTTTGTAGGGGGAATTGCTTGTATTGTTCTGAGCGAATATCCTCCATTTATAGTTTCCTGCGGCTGCAAAAGTATACGGAGTGGAATTTGTTGTTACAGATTGAGCTGCACCTACGGGAGTGCCGGTGGATGTATAGACCTGGAAAACATAATTGCTTGCATTAGGCATTACATTCCAGGTGAAGGTATGAGAGAATGAATTTGAATAATAGTTGTCGGATGGCGTTGCAAGTATCATTGTTTGGCCGGAGAGATCCAGTGTACTGTCAATGGTCAGGCTATAGGTTACATATTCTGTGCTGCTCGATCCGTTGAGCGCCCTTACGCGCCACTGGTAACGCCCTGGTGAAAGAGTATAAATAAAGCGATCGGTGGTAACTGTTGTATCAACTATAAATTGCTGTATGGTAGCGAAATCCGGCTTTACGATCTGCAGCTGGTATTTATTCGCTCCTTTCACATCATTCCACCAGAAAGTCGGAGTAAAGGTGGAAGAAGTTATATTGTCGGCCGGGGCAATGATCACGATCGATTTCTTGCTGAGATCTGTTTCTATGAATTCCTCACAGGAATACAGCAAGAGGGATGACAGTGCCAAAAGGGAAAACAGGAATTTATTTTTCATTGTGTTTCTTTTTAAAATTCTGTAAGTATATGGTTGAGGTCAGCTCCATTTCGCGTGACTTCAGGTCTTTCTTCACCTGGTATTGGACCGAGGCGACTTTCCCCAGCTGTTTTTTTTGTTCAAGGAAATATGTTAACTGCAGCAGTGTTGAAAAGTTCCCCTGCACCACAAAGCGGTTTGTTTCTATTTCAAGGTCGCCCTGGTCAAAAGATGTATTCTGAGGAAATTCTTTTAGAACAGCATCGTTATCCTCACAGTAATTGGTAATGAATTCAAGAAGTTCCTGATCCCGGTTTTGGGTGTTCTTATTGCGGGTCCCGATCCTGAGGTCCATTTGGGTAAGCTGCTTTTCAAGCTGTGCAGTGAGTAATGGAACATTTGCAACAAGCTCTGACCGGGCTGAGGATTGCTGAAAATCACCGTAGGCAATAATAGTTTTTTTTATTGCAAGATGGTATGCAGCAAACCCAAACAGGACGAACACTGCAACAAGCAGCCGGGTTTTATTCTTATATGAAATGTTCTTCAGCATTACTGTAATTGAATATCAATATGAAAAATTCCCATCTCAGAATTATTGTCCTGTTTAAAATCAACAAGCGTAACTGTTCTTATCCAGGGCTTTGTTTTTATTTCCTTGATCCAGTCGTTTAATTCCGTGCTTCGCTGGCAAAGTCCGTTGATCCGGATGGTTTTGTTCTCAAAGCTTACTCCTTCGCTGATGTCGTTTGCTTCTTTCTTTTTCAGAGGATTAAAATGGAGGTTGGTCCATTGAATTGAAAAAGGGAGGCTTGCAGCCAGCCGGTCGGCATAAAATGAGCTTCTGGAGCTTTCAAGCAGCCCGTTTTGTTTTAAAAATTCTTCCTTCTGGCTGAACTCCTTTTTTAAATTATCAAAACGGCTGAGGGCGGATTGGTTGATAAGCAGCCGGGCATTCATCTCATTGCTTTTCTGCCAGTAATGATCAAATATAAAATAGTTCGACATCAGAACTATGAAAGCAAGGATCGTCATGGACCATCCGGTTAGCTGAAACTTTTTTTTCTGTTTTGCTTCTGAGATGATGAGATCAGCTTCCCCGTTTTTTACTCCGTTAAGATCGTCCAGGAAATAGGTTAATGCCGAAGCAAAAGGAATGACAAGTGCAGGGTTAAGGGTTTCATCACCGATCTTAACCGGAGCATCCGTCTCCGTGCTGTTCAGTTCAAGATCATTTACGGCATTTTCCCTGATCAGGAGCTTGTATATGCCAAAGCTGAGATATTCATTATTGATCACCGAGGAATGCAGCAGCGGAATGATCTGGTTAATAGTGAAAGGTCCAAGAACTACTGCAACGATGTTGTTGAACTTGTTTTTTTTTGATTCGATCAGAATTTCAGCGATAAGGTTATTTCTCACGACTGAAATGAATGCGTGTTGTCCGTTGACGAGAGACCGCTGAATTGAAAAATCTTCAGGACTGGCATTCGGAAGCGTCTTTAGAAGGAGCGACAGGTCGGTGTCGTTCTCATTTACAACTGTTTTACGATGTATAATCCCTTTGCCGTTAAGGATCAGGACAAGCGGTGTTTTCGGATCGATAAGGGAAGCAAGCTGTTCGAATCCTCTGAGTCTTTCCGCTTTTTTTAAGATATTAACCGAAGATCTGTCTTTCTTTAACAGGACCGCATTAAGAAAAAATGACCCGTCCGGTAGAAAGATAACTTCCACCCCGGCAATGGTATTGCCTTTAAGGATATGTTCGATTCTCTTACCGGAAAACATTTTAATAGATCACAGTTGGTTTGATGAAAATGGTCAGCTTGTTCTGCGATTTCTTTTTATTACGGCTGCTGAAAATCCATTTGATCACCGGGATGCGGGATAATACAGGAACCCCGGAAGAATTCTCATCATTCACTTCTTCACTTAAGCCGCCCAGCATGATCATCTCCTGGTTCTTTACCCGGATGAGGGATTTAAAATCCCTGGATTTGGTTCCGTAAGGTCCGTTTGCACCGGTGGTCTGTGCTGTAAATGTTGATTGTTTGAAAGCGATATCCATAGTGATCTGTTCGTCACCCGATACAAATGGTGTAATGGTCAGGGCAAATTCTGCCGTTAAAGGTTTAAATACCTGGGTATTTATTGTCGTGGTATTTTGGGTGGCAATAACATTGCTGTTGTTTTCTACATAATATCGTACTTCACTGTTCCCCATTTTAGCTTCATGGCCATTCATTGTCGATACCAGCGGGGTAGAGCTGATCTTAAGATCACCGTTCTGTTCCATCAGCTGAAGCCGGACATAGAAGTTGGGGGTTACTTTTCCAAGGTTAACAATCCCTGTTCCATTGATGCCGTCAATCACAGAGTTGATGGCACCTGCTCCTAGAGTAAGGTCAAGGGTTGGATAAAGGTCGCCACCGGTTATAGCAGGCTTATCTCCAAGCCCCGCTTTTATACCGGTTGATACCGTATGTGAATTGCTGATATCAACGATCATTACTTCAATAGAAATAACAGGAACGATTCTGTCTATATCCCTGATAAAATTCTTCAGCTCTTCAATGCGGGGGAGTGAGCCGCTGGCAATAAGACTGTTAAGTTCAACAAATGCTTTAACATCGATCCCTTTCTTAAGATCGGGCGGAATAAAATCGATCACCTTGTCTATTGCCCTGTATTGTAATGGAATTACTTTCGTTGATCTGATACCTTCCAGGTTACGGTCACCGATCAGGTAGATCTCACCTTCTTTTTTGAAAGTATACTCAGTACCATTGAACAGGTAATCCAGGAATTCATCATAGCTGGCATTCTTAATATTTAAGCTTGTATTGCCTTTAGGTTCATCAAGAAGGAAGAAGTTGATCTTTAATTCGGAAGTTACCGCTTTTAATACATCCGCTATCGGAACATTCATTGCATCAATGCTCAGCTTTTTATTTCCATCGGATTTAATATTCAGGCCCTGGCTTGAAGAATAAGAACCGGAATTTCCTCCTCTTGAATTGTTAGGATTGGGCCCGCCGGCCACCTGAAGCTTTTCGATCAGGAAGAAATTATCATTGGTAGGTGTAACTTTCAGATCATTCGAAAAGGCAAGTTTGTCCAATGCGGCATTAAACGGCATTGACTGAATAAAGCCGCTGACCATTTTCCCCTGAAGTTCAGGAGAGAACACTACGTTTTTCTGGGAGATCTTTGTGATCGCTTTAGCCACAAGGGCAAGGCTGTCGTTACTCAGATCAAGGCTTAATGCGTCATTTGCTTTATCATAAGCGATCTTTAATGTTTTTGGAGTGTAAGTATTATTAAGAGGCTGTACATATTGTGAAACCGACATGATGTTTCCAATAAATGTAATGTCGAGATCATACTTGCGGCAAAGGAACATTAAGACATCAGTAACCGGGGCATTCGAAAAGTTATTATATATTTTTGTGTTCAGGTTCTGATCAACACTTACATTTAAATTACTTGTGGTAGCAATGCCGCGGATAAAATCCTGGATAGTCACACCATTTACTGAGAGCTCTACTTTGTCATTCAGTCCCGGGGTTATCTTTGATAATTCCGAAAGCCTGGCTTCAATGACAGCAAATCTGTCCTGTGCCGGAGCCGTGAAGACTGCGGTAAAGAATACCAGGAAAAATATATGTTTAACGATCTTTAATTTCACTTTTTACGTTTAATAATTGTTTAACAGAATAGGATAAATCTCGTCTATGCTTGTCAGTCCCGCTTCAAAAAGGTCAAATGCATTTTCCCGTAAAGTTTTAATGCCTCTCTCTTTTAAAAGTTCTTCAACGGAAAATACATTGTTTTTGATCTGGTCTGCCAGTTCAAAATCGATGGGAATGACCTCGTATATAGCTTTGCGGCCTTTGTAGCCCGTATAATGACAATGTTCACAGCCTTTAGGTGCATTATGAACTGAAAGTGCCCGGGGTGGCTTAAAAGTTTTTGGATACAATTTCTGATCAAATGCTTTTTCTTCTTTGCACTCGGTGCATAACAAGCGGAGCAACCGTTGAGCAACCGAAGTGTTTAAAGTGCTGGCCAGCAGGAAAGGCGGTACTCCCATATCATTCAAACGGGAGATCGTTCCCCATGCGGAGTTGGTATGAATGGTGGACAGAACAAGATGCCCGGTGAGGGCCGCCCTGATCGCCATTTGTGCGGTCTCACTATCCCTGATTTCCCCGAGCATGATCACATCAGGATCCTGGCGTAGAAAAGAACGCAACGCACCGGTAAATGTAAGGCCGATATCTTCTTTCAGCTGAACCTGGTTAACTCCTTCGAGAGTATATTCTATAGGATCTTCTATCGTCACAATATTCGATCGTTCCTTATTAAGGATCTTCAGTGTGGCATACAGGGTTGTAGTTTTCCCTGAACCGGTAGGTCCGCTTATCAGTATAATGCCGTGTGGTTTTTTAATGCCTTCAAGATATCCTTCCAGCTCAAATTTGTTGAAACCAAGACGTTCTATATCAATATTTGCAGCATCATTGCTTAAGAGGCGAAGTACAATCTTTTCGCCATGCAAAGTCGGAAGCACCGACACACGGATATCAAATTTATGTCCTTCACTATTAAAGAATATCCTTCCGTCCTGCGGTAATCGTCTTTCGGAGATATCAAGATTTGCTTTGATCTTAATTTTATTTACCAGGGAAGGATAATCGGTTTTGTTTACCGTATAACGCTCAATGAGAAGTCCATCGATCCGGATCCGGACCCTGCACTTTTCTTCGTAAACTTCAATGTGGATATCACTGCTTCCTAAATTTTTAGCTTCAGAAATGAGCATTGGAAGAAAATCATCCGTTTTAACATTGCCGGAGCTTACCTGCCGGATAGAAGCGTGTGTGTTAGTGTTCCTGTAATATTTTCCTAATGTTTTCTGGATCACGAGCGCACTCGCTTTATTAAGAATAACGGGTTTTCCGAACAGCATCTCCAGTTCATCAGACAGATAGGAAGTGTATTTGTCTTCATTCACAAATAGTTCTATTGCATTTTTATTGTCGGACGGTTTTGGGACAATATGATAGAACCATGCCTGCTGCGGAGTTATACTGTGCTGTTGATCAATCGTCAAACTTATATAATCAATTTCGCTCATGATAACAGGCTTAAAATATAAAAATCATCATAAAAACTGAGGGAGCGGATAGACAGGTTCAGGCCGATAAGGCAAATGATCACCGCTGACATCAGGCCCGCCAAAGGAATTTCTTTTAACGGCTTGTCTGAAATAAGCGTATAAATAAAATAGATAATCAGTATAAGAACCATGCTTAAAATGAAAAACATGATAAAATTGGCCGGGGAGGAGGCTGTGCAGATCGCCAGGAAAAACAACAGATCACCAATACCAAGATATTTGTTGATTATGTTGGTAAACCTGTGGTTTTTTAAACTGAAATATAAAGTGAGTAAGATCAGTTGAACAATAACAAATCCCGAATTAAAAAGGAAATAAAGCAAAACGTCATTTTGAGGAATAGTCAAAACGGCTTTGATAGTAAAGCCGATAAAAAGCAACGGGATAAGGAACCAGGAGATTTCCCGTGAACGCAGGTCCTGGAAAACTACGGTTCCAAGCAAAAGAACTAAACAGCAGTCGGCAATATTGTGCATTTAGTCCGGGGTTATTTCTTTAATGTTCTTATCCTGATCAACTTCCCAAACATTGAATATCCCGTCACTGTCAAAATCAGTTACAGATGTTGCACGAGCTTTAAAACTGTTATTGGTCGCTTCAACAATCTCTATGAGGTAATTTGCGTTTCCGCCCTGGGTGACAAGCTTGGCCGGTTCAAAACTGATCTCGCTTATGTTATTACTATATTTTGAATGAACATAGAAATAAGACTTTTGCAATGTTTGAACATGTGCCAGCTGTAATTCCGCTTCGGTAGCTTTGGCTTTTGAAAGCAAAGGCGTGAGTGTAGGTAAAACGGTAGAAACAAGAATGCCGATCAATATGACGACAAGTATAAGTTCGGGCAGGGTAAATGCCCGCAGACTGGTGTGACTTTTAAGCTTAAACATTGGTGGGATTTTTTATGCAGATCAAATATAATAATTAGTAACGGTATCACTTGACTTGAGATGCTCCCAAATGCTACTACTTTTGACAAAATATTAACATTTTGAAAGCTGCACCGTGGGTATGCGTTCGTTTGAGGTCAATTAAAAGGTATTCAACTGGCATATGAAGCCTCTGGACCTATTATAAATGCGGTGCAACAAGCCTGGCAGTATTTTATGTTTAAAAGATTTTCCAAAACGTTTATGCTTTTTAAGTAAATTTGAGAAGTATAGCGTTCCCAATGAAAAATCTACTTTTTTTAATATTAATAGCACCGGCTGTTGCTTATTCGCAAACCAAACAGAAGGAAAATTACACCATATATATAAATCATCAGGAAGGTGCTGTTAAAGCTAACGTGTTGTCCCAACAAAAAAAGAAGATTGAAGTAAACAAAGACCTCTATTATTCCTGGTATATTTCTAACAAGATTATTGAAACTCAGGGAGGGTTTGAAGGAAAAATATTGGATGGAAATTATACATCTTTTTACTCCTCTAATAACCTGAAAGAAAAAGGGGTATTCTTCAAAGGATTAAAAAATGGAGAATGGATCACCTGGTATGAAGATGGGAAAATCCAAAGTGTTAAAAACTGGAAAAAAGGAGTTCGAAACGGAACATTTAAAAACTTTGATAATAACGGGAATATATTGGAGGAAATTCAATACTCTAAAGGCAAAGTGAATGGCTATCACGTTATATATGACAAAGGCACTGTTATTAGCAGAAAACAGTTTAAGAATGGCCGGGAGATAATTGCCAATGAAAAAAGCCTGAAGAGCAAAAAGACATTGAAAGAAAGGCTGAATTCTGTCTTTAAGAAAAATAAGGACAATCAAAGCGAATCCAAAACTTCAGAGGGTAAAAAAGGTAAAAAAGAAAAAACGGGTAACCCATAACCTTCATGCTCAAAGCCGGTTCTCTTTTTTATGCTGTAATCATCTCCTTGATAATGTCGCTTATTAGCGGCTCCCTGATATTATCATCTTACCTTTCCGGGTTTCAGACGGATCAGTTTTTTATACAACAGCGGCTTACCAGAAATGCTTACTCCGGACTTAACTTATTAAGATCTGATCAGAAGCTTATTGGATTAAACAGCAAGATCTCTGTAGATCTGTTTCTCGAAGGTAGTGACTCGGTTGAAATGACCAGGAAAATATGGGGTGCTTATGAAATCCTGATTTCCAGGACAAAGTTCAAAAACATACAAGCTTCCTTTATAGCTCTGAGTGGTTCCTCTTATCTGAAAGAGGATAATTTCAGTATTTACCTGGCGGATGATAATAAGCCCCTTGCACTAAGCGGAAATACAATAATCAAAGGCCTTGCCTATTTACCAGGTGCAGGGGTCACGACCGCTTACGTGGACGGAAAAAATTATTCGGGCTCGGTTTTGATCGATGGTACTGTTAAGAAGAGTCAGAATAAGTTGCCGGAGTTTAATAAAGATATTACAGGCAGTATTAAAACTATTCTTTCTGCAGGGAAATTGAGTGTTGATGACAGTGTGATCGCAATAGGAAATACTCTTGAGAATGATAGCATTTATGTTAGTCATCTGCAAAGATCCCTTGTTTTTCGAAATTCTTCAGCCCTCCGAATTTCTGATATTATATGTTCCGGCAATATTGGCATTGTATCATCCGGCCTTATTACAATCAGTTCTTCAGCGGAATTGAACGATGTTGTTGTTTATGCCCGGAAAGTAATTGTCGAAGAAGGATTTAAGGGAAGTATTCAAGTCTTTGCAAGTGATTCCATCATCATACAAAAGAATGTGAATCTGAATTATCCAAGTGTTTTAGGCCTGATCCCAAATTCAAGATCTCCGGACTTTGCAGGTATTGTATTAAACGAAAATGACACCTTATCGGGAAGCGCATTTGCCTGGAGGGACGAGAGAGAGAAAACAAAAAAAGTGGGAATAGTAATTAACGCGGGTGCTACAGTTACAGGTGAAGTGTTTTCAAGCGGTACGGCCGAAGTCAGAGGAACAATAAATGGCAGTCTTATGTGTAATAAAATAACTTTACAAACATCCTCCTCTGCTTATGAGAATCATTTGTTAGATGCCAGGATCATTGTTGCCGCAAGATCACCTTTTTTTACCGGAATCAATCTGGTTAAAAGACCAGGGTCAAAAAAAACAGTTAAATGGTTAAATTAAACCATAAGCTCAAAGGAGCAACGATAGTTGAATCAATGATTGCAATGGTAATTATTGTTGCCTCTGTAGGGATTACTTCACTGATCTTTATCAATGTTTTAAATTCTGATAAGCAGTCTGTGTTGATTAAAGCCGAGTTAATATTGGATCGGGAACTTATTCATCTGAAGAATACAAAAGAATTTATCGATGGCGAAACTGCGATTGGAAATTGGATAATGAAAAAGAGCATTAGCCGGTATGAGCATTCAAATAATTTATATGCACTAAGCCTGTTGCTTATGGATGAAAATGGCCGGCTTATAACAAAAAGGCAGGAACTTATTACTCTTGAACAATGAAGAAATTACCTGCTTTTACCTTACTTGAACTGACTATCGGAATGATGATCAGTTCTGTAATAATTGGAGCATGTTATTCAGGTTACATTATTGTATACAAGCAGTTTAATTCCTACAGATCTGTAAAACAACATATGAGTGAGGCTGTTCAATTCAGAAACAACTTACAGAATGAATTTTTTATGTCAGCCAATGTTAGTTTCAAAGATCATACTCTGGTATTTCACCTAAAGGATTCGGATATGCTGCAATATGAATTTCTGGACACTCTCGTTCTCAGGAAAACAGCGAGTGTGGTTGATACTTTTAATATCGCAACTGCAAGTATAAAATCAGGATTTGTTTTTAATAACGATTCTATTCCAATGGAATTTATCAATTTTATTTCTTTCGATGCAGTTATTTTAAAAGAAACACAACACTTAAGTTTTGCAAAGGAATACAGCGCAGAATCCCTGATCAATAAAAGTATTTCTTTAAAAAATCAATAAATGACAAAAATTGATCTGAAGGCATTTGACCGCCCAAAACAGGATTCGAAAACGAATGAATTCAAAAAGGGGAAGTGGGATTTTTTAAATAAGGACATTCAGCTCTTTGGAAACAGCTTTAATGACAAAAAAAAAGAACGGTTCTATTCGGAGCTTTGTATTCTTTTTTCTGCAGGAGTTGATATCAGGGCTGCATTAGAACTTATTGAAGAAGAACAGGAAAAAGAGAAAGACAGATTGTTGTTTCAAAACATTAAAAATATGGTGATTGGGGGAACCAGTTTTTCCAAAGCAATTGAAAGTACGGGCGTTTTTACAGCATACGAATATTTTAGCATTCAGATCGGTGAAGAAAGCGGACGACTAAAAGAAGTGCTGCTTGAGCTTTCTACTTTTTTTTCAAAAAAAATAGCTCAAAAAAGACTTTTAACCAGCGCACTGTCATATCCGGCAATTGTATTTGCGGTTACGTTGGGCGCTGTGATTTTTATGATGAAATTTATGGTTCCAATGTTCACGAATGTATTTAAACAGATCAAAGGTGAACTTCCTTATTTCACACGACTCGTAATAAAAGCCTCCTTTTTTTTTACTAATTATTCCGTTTACCTCTTTATTGTAATTACTGTATTAGGAGTATTTTTTTATTACAAAAGGAAAACTGTATGGTTCAGAAAACTGACAGCCAATGTTTTGATGAGGACTCCGATTATAAATAATATGATACATAAAATATATCTGGCGAGATTTTGTACCACAATGAACTTACTTATAAGTGCGAAAACACCGTTGGTTACCGCTATCGATCTGTTAAAGAAAATGATTGGCTTTTATCCCATGGAAGCATCGCTTGATATCGTAAAAGAGGATATTATGAAAGGACAGCCTTTAAGTTCAAGTCTATCTAAGTTTAAGATTTATAACAAACGGATGACATCTCTCTTAAAAGTTGCTGAAGAGGTAAATGAACTGGATGTAATGTTTGGAAAGCTTTCTCAACAATATTCTGATGAAGTGGAGCACCAGACCAAAGTTCTAGGTAGTCTCATAGAACCTATTATGATCATTATTTTAGGGCTGTTTGTTGGGATCATTCTTATTGCAATGTATCTTCCTTTATTCCAGATGAGCACGTCAGTTGGATAGATATGTTTATTAGCTGTGTGGAATCGGATCAGCCTATAATTTCAAATTTAGGCTATTTTATTGATTAGTATCGGTTTATAAGGGTTATTCATGTGAATCTTTTTTTTCGGCTCAACTTCATTTAAATTAGTATGTACCTTCCAGAGTGGTAGGTCTTCATCAGGAATTGAATATGAATGACTATGAGCATGTTAAAACCTCATTTTGGCTGAAAGATTGATCTTAACTATAAAAAATCAATTTTTTTAGCTCAAATGTTGGACTAAAATGAAAATTTCTTATATTTGCATCCCATTAACAAAATAGTAGCTCAAATAGGGTTACATCACAGGTGGAAAAACAGGTGGATTTTTTTGTTAAAGCGGGTGGATTTTTACCACGTTCTTTATCTTATCAAATCAGGGTTCATCAGAATGTTAAAAGTTTTGAAATGCCTTTAAATATTGAAAAGTAGGGTTTTTGATAGTTTTGATAAAAACAGATAATAACAGATAAAGTAAGCTCCCTACGGGCTACTAAAAGTAAAATTAAAAATGGTTACCGGTTCTCCGGTAGCTGCAAATTAAAGAAAAATGGCAAATCACAAATCCAGTATCAAAAGAATCCGTTCTAACGATGCTAAACGTTTAAGAAACCGTTACCAGGCGAAGACAATGCGTAATGCAGTGAAGGAATTAAGAGCTGACGACAATAAAAAGTCTGCCACTGAGAAACTTCCTAAAGTTGTTGCGATGGTTGATAAACTGGCGAAGAAAAACGTTATCCACAAAAATAAGGCAGCAAACTTGAAGTCGAAACTGACTAAAAAAGTGAACGCGCTTAAAAAATAAGATTTAAAAACAATTACTTGAATAGAAAGGCTCCGCTCTATAGCGGAGCCTTTTTTTATATTCTCAATCCTGATAAATTTATGACGAAGCCGGGCGTTACTTAACGGCTTTGTTTTTTTGTTAACTTTAAAACGTTTAATCTTTTTTATGAGTGCAGAGAGTGAAACATTAAACATTAAAGCCTGGGCAGAAGAAGACAGGCCACGTGAAAAGTTGGTCGGGAAAGGCCGGCAGATCCTTTCGGAAGCAGAGCTTATTGCTATTCTGATCGGTTCGGGAAGTAAAAACGAGACAGCTGTGGAGTTATCGAAAAGGATACTTTCCACAGTCGGAAATAACCTCAATGAGCTGGGAAAGCTTAGCGTAACTGAGTTAACAAGGTTTAAAGGAATAGGTGAGGCAAAAGCGGTAAGCATTGTGGCTGCCCTTGAGCTTGGAAGAAGAAGAAGGGAAACAGAAAGTGTAAAGCGTGAGAAGGTTACAACCAGTAAGGATGCTTATGATGCGCTTAAGGGAAAGATGGCCGATCTTCCGCACGAAGAATTCTGGTTGCTTATGCTGAACAGGGCCAATGCGATCATCAGGAAAGAGTTGATCAGCAGGGGCGGAATCGCAGGGACGGTAGTCGACACCAAGATCATTTTTAAAGCTGCCGTTGAAAGTTATGCCAGCTCGATTATTATCTGCCATAATCATCCTTCAGGGAATTTGAAACCCAGTGAAGCCGATATTAAGATTACGAAAAACATTAAAGAAGCGGGTAAAATAATGGAAATCCCGCTCATTGATCACCTTATAATTACGGATGGTGGTTATTATAGTTTTGCAGACGAAGGAATATTGTAAGGCATCCTTATTGGCGGACAATATCCCTGTAAGCAGATAAACATGATCAAAATATTAACAGTAATAGGCGCAAGGCCACAGATCATAAAGTCAGCTGCTCTCAGCAGGGCGATCCGTAATTCCTTTTCTGAGCAAATCACAGAGGTGATAGTACATACGGGCCAGCATTATGATATCAATATGTCGGAAGTATTCTTCGGGGAACTGGAAATTCCCCGCCCCGATTATAATCTTAATGCAGGATCGGGAAGTCACGGAAAACAAACTGCCCTGATGATCGCTGGTATCGAAGAGATCCTTCTAACCGAGAAGCCGCATTGCATTATCGTTTACGGTGATACGAATTCCACTCTTGCCGGTGCAGTTGCCGCATCAAAGATTCATATCCCTGTGATCCATATTGAAGCGGGATTACGGTCTTTCAATAAATCAATGCCGGAAGAGATTAACCGTATCTTATGTGACCATGTTTCAACACTGCTGTTCACCCCTACAATCACAGGATACCGGAATTTATTAAACGAAGGTTTTAAAGAGAACAATGCCGCGCCTTTTTCAGCTGATAATCCAAAGATCTATCATTGCGGGGATGTTATGTACGACAACAGTCTTTACTTTTCGCGTATTGCAGAAAAGAAAACCGAGATCCTTCAGAAGAATGGCCTGGAGCCGGGAAAGTTCATCCTTGCCACTATTCACCGGAACTTCAATACTGATGACCCTGCCCGTTTAAAGGCGTTGTTCAATTCAATAAATACAATTTCAACTGAGAATGACCAGAAGGTTGTAGTGCCTTTGCATCCACGTACTGCAAAACTTCTGGCAGAGAGCCTTCCTTCACAGTTATACACTGAGATTACATCGGGTAAGCGCTGGAAAATACTCCCACCGGTTTCGTTTTTGGAAATGACCGCGCTGGAAAAAAACGCGTTCCTCGTTATGACGGATAGCGGTGGTGTACAGAAAGAAGCTTTCTTTTTTAAGAAGCCGTGCATCATTCTGCGGAAGGAAACGGAATGGGTGGAGCTGGCCGATTGCGGTGCTGCAATCATTACGGATGCGGATGAAAAGAAAATCATCCAGGCCTTCGATTATTTTAAGAATAAGAAGGACTTCCGGTTTCCGGATACCTTTGGTGATGGCAGAGCCGCTGAATTTATCTGCCAACAATTGATCAACAACCTGTAAGATGCTCCATATTTTTACTGATAAGATAACTCACCGTAATAAGTATATTTTTAACCTGATCATTAAGGATATACTCGGTATTAATTTTCAAATGACCGAAAACGAAGCCGAATTCCGCCTCCAGAAAGGGAACAAGCTTAGTTATTCAAATAATCCCGTTTCCGATGAGCTTCATTTTGCGTCAAGAAGCCTTTTACAGGAGAGCGGCATCACGGAACAAAATATTTCCACATTTGACTTTGAAGGCATTAAAGTGTTTTTTGCCACAGGCAAATCCTCTGCACTTCCTTTCGATGTTTTTGCCGCGAGCTTTTTTCTTGTCAGCCGGTACGAGGAGTACTTGCCGCATATACGTGATTCGCATGATCGTTTTGACGCAAAGGACAGCCTGGCTTTTAATAATGATTTCCTGCAAAAGCCCGTGGTAAACATCTGGGCTAACCGGGTAAAAGGAATCCTTTCCAATAACTTCCCCGAGCTGGTTTTTCCTGAGCGCAAATATGAATTTATTTCCACCATTGATATTGATAATGCTTATGCCTACCGTGAAAAAGGCTTTACAAGGACGGTCGGTGGATATTTAAAGTCATTGTCGAAGCTGGATTTCAAAGAAATAGCTGAACGTAACAGGGTGCTGTTTGGAGTTCAAAAAGATCCGTATGATACATACGACTTTCAGCTGGAAATGCTGAAGAAATATAAATTCAGAAGCATTTATTTTATACTGCTTGGTGATTATGGGGTCAATGATAAAAACCTTCCACCGGAAAGTGAAAAATTCCAATCGCTTATTAAGATGCTCGGTGATTACGCACAGGTCGGGATCCATCCATCCTACGGATCAAATAAAAGCGCAGAGCAGCTGAAGAAAGAGGTGGACCGGTTATCAAAGATCCTGCACCGCGAGATAACACAAAGCCGTCAGCATTTTTTAAAATTAACCCTTCCTGATACTTACAGGAACCTGATCGACCTGGATATAAGGGATGATTATACGATGGGATTTGCTTCACAGGTCGGGTTCCGTGCAAGCATTTGTACGCCATTCAATTTTTATGATCTTGATATGGAACTGGAAACCAAGTTAAAGGTACATCCATTCGCAGTGATGGAGGGGACGCTGAAATACTATATGAAAGTTGAACCGGAGGATGCCATGCAAAAGATTATGCCCCTGATCGATGAGGTGAAAGCAGTTAAGGGGCATTTCATTACTCTCTGGCACAATGATACCATGAATGATCAGAAATTATGGAAAGGGTGGAAGCGTGTTTATGAAGAGATGGTTCAGTATGCAATGAAAGAGGAGAACTAGATGCTGAAACAACTGATTTTAAAATATGCACCGGAATTCCTGCTTGAGTTTGGAAAGTCCCTGAAGAAGCGAAGCAGGAGAAAAAAGCTTTTTAAGCAGCAGCAGGCAAATGAAGGTTTTACGAAAGATTACATAAAAGCTGAACTGGCCGGTATGGGGATCAGGAAAGGTGATTCTGTTCTTGTTCACAGCAGCATGAGTAAGATAGGTTTTGTTGAGGGAGGTGCAGCCACAATAATTTCAGCATTGCAGGAATGTGTTGGGGAGGAAGGGACGCTTCTTTTTCCTGTGTTCCCGGCAAGAGGAAGAAATAAGGATCACCTGGAAGAATACCCTCTTTTTGATGTGAATACCACTCCCTCACAAATGGGAAGCATTACCGAATATTTCAGAAAGCTCCCCGGTGTTTACCGCAGCCTGCATCCTACCGACTCTGTTGCAGCGAAAGGTCCGTTAGCACAATACTACACAGAATCACATTTCGGACAGCTCACACCATACAATGAGAATTCCCCATTCAGGAAATTATGTATTCAAAAGGGTAAGATCCTGATGCTGGGGACCACACTGAACGGGGCATGCACCAATCTCCATACCCTGGAGGATGCCGTAGATTTCAAGTTCCCGGTGTACGATGAGAAAATTTATGAAGTTAAGATGATTGACAGTAATGGTTTGGCATCAATGATGAAAACGAAAGTCCATAATCCTGTATATTCGGCCAAACGCAACTGTGATGCATTAAAGCCGATGTTTGAAAAAGAAGGTGTGCTGAAGAATGGAAAAGTTGGTGAAGCCAGATGCATGCTGATAGATGCAGATGGCATGCTGGACGTGATGATCAGGTATTATAAGGAAAAAGGAGTAACGATGTACACTCCTTTCGGAAGTTAAACGATGAAGATATATATAACGCTTGATTACGAGATCTACTTTGGTGCTGAACACGGCACCGTAGAAAAGTGTATCATATACCCAACCTTTGAGCTTATCAGGATCGCGGAAGCCAAGAATGTGCGTTTTGTGTTTTTTGTTGACAGTGGTTTTATTCTGAAACTCGATGAGTACAGGAAAAAATTCCCGGCACTTGAAAAGGATTATGCTGCGATCATTTCGCAGGTGAAATACCTGGGTGATACGGGCCATGATGTCCAGTTACATATTCATCCGCATTGGGAAGACAGCTATTATAACGGGGAGCGTTGGATAATAGATGTGAAGAGGTATAAGCTTGCAGATTTTAATGATGATGAGATCAGCGATATTGTGAAGCGTTACAAAAAGACGCTGGCTGAAATTACAGGAAAAGAACCTTTTGCATTCAGGGCAGGAGGATGGTGTCTCCAGCCGTTTCAGAAGCTCCGGAAGGTATTTAAAGAAAATAACATCAGGCTCGACAGCAGCGTATTCAGAAACGGGTATTACAGCTCCGACCAATATTCGTATGATTTCAGGAACGCACCTGACAAAGATGTTTATCGCTTTGAGGACGATGTGCTTGTTGAAGATCCAAATGGATTTTTTACGGAGCTTCCTATAAGCCCGATCAGGAATTCCCCGCTCTTTTTCTGGAAATTGTTCTTGCTTGGACGAAAGAATCCTTACCTGCATAAACCATTGGGGGATGGCAAGGCAATGCCGGCCCCCGGATACAGGAAAAAGCTCCTGACAAAATTCACAAATAATCCTGTTTCGGTTGATGGTTATAATGCTGATCTTTTGCAGAATGCCCTCGATAAACTGGCAAAAAACAAAAGGCAGCACATGGTTGTCATCGGGCATCCCAAAGCCCTTTCACGATACTCATTACAGGCACTGGAAGAGTTCATAGAAAAAAACAAAGCTGCACACGAGTTCTCTACTTTTGAAAATCAATTTTCTGAATGATCGTTTACAGAGAACATAAGGAGATCAATAAAAAAAAATGGGATGACTGTGTCAATGGAAGTCCTGAAGCTTCGGTTTTCGCTTTGTCCTTTTATCTTGACGCTGTTGCGGATAACTGGAGCGGTTTGGTCCTGGATGATTACGAAGCCGTATTTCCCATAGTTTCCGGTTCGAAGTACAGGATCCGATACATTTATCAGCCTTTTTTCACCCGTTATTTCGGAGTGTTTTCAAAAGTGAAACAGGGCACTTTTAATACAGACACATTTTTAAATGCCATACCCGATAAATTCCGGTACATGGAATTCTGTCTTCATGAGAAAAGTAACATCACCCTGAAAGAATTGGATGTTAAAGAGCGGAAATACCAGTTACTTGGATTAAATCTATCCTATGAAGATTTATATAAAAGCTATTCTGAGAATGCGAAAAGGAGCATAAAGAAAGCCGTAAAAGAAGGCTTTGTGGTGAAAGAAGGCATCGATCCGAAGCTGGTGGTGGACCTCTTCCGGAACACGAAGGGCCAGGAACTTGAAGTGTTTTCTCCCGCGGATTATAAAAAATTACTGAAGTTAATGGATGCATTTGCAAAGGATGGCAATGCGGTTTGTCCCGGAGTTTACAGCAAGGAAGGAGAACTGGTTGCTGCGGGTTTCTTTATGAGATATGGGAACAGGTATGTTTTTTTAAAAAGTGGTGTAACGGATATTGGAAAGGCAAAAGGGGCTATGCACCTGCTCTTCGATAATTTTATCAGGAACCACTCCAATGCTAGTGTATTACTGGATTTTGGAGGCTCTTCCGTGGAATCCGTTGCCAGATTTTACAAAAATTTCGGTGCAAAAGATTGTGTATATTTACAGGTGAAAAAAAACAGGCTTCCGGGACTGTTAAATTGGATAAAATCGTTAAAAAGATAGTTTATGGTTCATATAATAGGTGCAGGCAATTCAGTCTTTAATCAGTACATCGCTGAGATCCGGGAAGTTAAAGTTCAGGATGACAGTATGCGCTTTCGCAGAAATATGGAACGTATGGGCGAAATTATCGCTTATGAGATCAGCAAAACATTGCGCTATAACAATCGTGAGATCACCACTCCGCTAGGGATTGCGAATGTTTCAGTGCCTTCCGAACAGCCTGTGATAGCAACAATACTTCGGGCCGGCCTGCCTGTACACCAGGGGCTTCTGAACTATTTTGACAAGGCGCAGAATGCATTTATTTCAGCCTACCGCAGGCATCATAAGGACGGAACATTTGATATTCACGTGGAATATTTATCGGCCCCTGATTTAACCGATACAACACTTATTCTTTGTGACCCGATGCTGGCCACCGGTGCTTCAATGGTACTGGCATACCAGGCATTAATGAAACGCGGGCGACCACGTCATACCCACATCGTATCCGTAATTGCAAGCAGTGAGGGCCTTGACTATGCCAAGAAGCATTTGCCGGAAAACGTGACCTTCTGGTGCGGTGCAGTGGACGAAGAGCTTACCGCTCAGTCGTATATTGTTCCGGGGCTTGGTGATGCAGGTGATCTTGCCTTCGGCCACAAAATCTAAATTTATTAGAATGGATTCCTGGTGGGAAATAATCTCGGTTTTTTTGTTGAGTACCGTGAAGTTCGTATTTGGCGCTGTACCTATGGCGCTGGGATTAGGCTTTTCTTTCCTTGAAGCAGTCTTCGTGACGACCTTAGGTGGAATCACCGGCTCAACCATATTTGTTCTTTTAAGCGGTAAGATCGTTGAATATCTCAGAAAGCGCAGAATCGAAAGGATAGCGGCTGGTAAAATAGTAAAGAGAAGGGTTTTTACAAGAAAAAATAAAATCATTGTGCGTGTGAAAATAAGATTCGGCCTACTCGGAATTGCTTTTCTAACTCCTTTTTTACTTTCTATCCCTTTGGGTTGTTTTCTTGCAGTAAGATATTTCGATGGTAAACAAAAGATCATGATGTATATGTATGCGTCTGTATTATTCTGGTCGGTTTCCGTTTCTTCACTAAAGTTATTGTGGAATGTCTCAGTTTAAACATGTATTCTTTGATCTTGACCGTACCCTTTGGGACATGGATGGCAATTCATACCAGACTATCTGCGAGCTTGCTGTAAAGCACAACCTTACCGAAAGGGGAATCGGCCCTATAGATGAATTCATAAGCAAATACAAAGTGATCAATGACCAGTTATGGTATGATTACAGCAATGATCTTGTAGACAAGGAAACACTCCGCTCAGAAAGATTCAAAAGAGCGTTTGGTTTGTACGGGATCCGGGATGAGCAGTTATCGCAAACATTCGGGAACGATTACATAACTTACGGCCCGCTTAAATCGCAGTTAATTCCGCACACGATCGAGGTGTTGGAATACCTTTCTTCGAAGTATAAGCTTCATATAATCACAAACGGCTTCCAGGAAGTGCAGCTCATTAAGATTGAGAACAGTAATCTGAAAAAATTTTTTAATGCCGTGGTTACGTCTGATGAAGCCAGGTGCAAGAAGCCAGATACAAAAATTTTTGAATACTCCCTGAACCAGGCTGGCGCATTAGCCTCCGACAGCATCATGATTGGTGACAGTCTTGAAGCAGATGTTATTGGTGCAAGAAAAAGCGGGCTGGCGCAGGTTTTCTTTAATCCTGAGAGGAAAGCGCATACAGAAAAAGTAACGTTTGAGATAGCATCGCTCAAAGAACTAAGAAACATTCTATAAAAAAAACCGTCATCTCTGACGGTTTTCTTATTTTTCAAAAAAGAGGTTAGCTTATTTTTTCTCTGCAGGGGCAGCTTCTGCTGTAGCATGACCACCTTTTTTGCAGCAGGATTTGCCTTCAGCTTTCGGAGCATCAGTACAAGAAGCTGTTTTGGCTTCCGCTTTTTCGGAACAGGCAGCAGCATCTTTCTTGCAGCAGGATTCTTTCTTTGTTTCTTTTTTCTTTTTGTCATCACCCCCGGCAATGGCTGTTCCGGCTAATATACCCGTGAAGGCTAATAATAATGCGATTTTTTTCATGTTATAAAGATTTAAATGGTTCTAATTATAAATATAAAGTTAAATAAAATATACTTAAAATCGCGGGAGGCACGTTAATAATTGTTAAGCTACGCGAAAGTGGCTATAACAGTACTGTTTCCGGTGACTTTCTGCTCAAGGTTTACTTTCACTTTCACATTCACGGGTAAAAGAAGATCTACGCGTGATCCGAATTTTATAAATCCGAATTCCTGTCCCTGCACCGCATTATCACCTTCTTTGGAATAAAAAACAATCCTTCTGGCAAGAGCTCCGGCAATTTGCCTGAATAAAACTTCCTGTCCGTTCTTATGCTGCACTACAATAGTTGTCCTTTCATTCTCAGTAGAAGATTTCGGATGCCAGGCAACAAGGAATAATCCAGGATGATATTTTGCATACTTCACAATCCCACCGATCGGGTACCGGTTTGCATGGACATTAATGGGCGACATGAAGATAGAGATCTGAAGGCGTTTGTCTTTGAAATATTCGTTCTCGGTAGTTTCTTCTATTACAACAACGCGTCCGTCTGCAGGAGCAACAATAGAGTTGTCATCAATGATCACCTTACGCGCTGGATTCCTGAAAAACTGAAGGATAGTTATCAGCAGAAACAATGACAGCAAGTGTCCGAGGATCTTGATGATGAGATAGTCCGCTGCAAAATAGTGTGTAAGAAAAGTGATAACCGCAATAACAATGATTGTCAGTATGATCGATGGATAACCTTCTTTGTGAATCATTTATAAAAGTTTTTTTATTTTTTCTTCTGGCCCTGACGGGCCTGTGCTTCTTTGGTCATAGCTTCAAGGCGCTGCTGAAACTTCGACACTTTTACCGGTTTTGTTTTATTCTCCTGGATCTTCCTGTGCAGCGCGTCACTATCGATCACATACTTTTGCATAAACCATGTTTGTCCGAACGTGATCATGTTCGCAAGGAAATAGTACCAGCTAAGTCCTGCCGAATAGTTGTTAAGGAATCCAAGGAACAGGATAGGCATCAGATACATCATCCATTTCATGCCAGGCATCTGGTTGCTTGTTCCCATCAGCTGACTGTTGCTCCATGTGTATAAAAGGGTAGAAGCAGTCATCAGAAGTGCAAACAAACTCACGTGGTCACCATACCAGGGGATAGAGAACCCGAAGTTATAAACGGAATCATACGTTGAAAGATCATGTGCCCACAGGAAGCCTTGCTGGCGTAATTCAATGGATGCAGGGAAGAAGCTGAACAATGCCATAAGGATCGGCATCTGTAAGAGCACAGGGATACAGCCGGCCATAGGATTAACTCCTGCTTTTTTATAAAGCGCCATTGTAGCCTGCTGCTTTTTCATCGGGTCATCATTCTTGTGCTTTTCATTAAGTTCGTCCACCTCAGGTTTCAGCACGCGCATTTTTGCAGATGAAAGTACAGTGCGGTAAGCGATAGGTAAAAGCAACAACTTCAGGATGATCGTAAGAACAAGAATGATCATTCCGTAATTCATGTTGAATCCTGAAAGGAAATTGAAGATCGGGATTACCAGGAAACGGTTGATCCATCCGAAGATCTTCCATCCAAGGTTGATCTGGCGTTCGAGGTCCAGATCATATTTCTTGAGGGTCTGATAATGGTTGGGGCCGAAATAAACACGCATTCCGAATGACTCAGCGCCTGTATGATTATACGGAATAAGAAGGGATGCAGAAAAGTCTTTTACGAATTCGCTGGTAAGAGGACTGTTCTTTGTTTCAACTGTACTGCTTGCGGCAAAATGGTTGTCTGCTATAAATGCGCTTGTAAAAAACTGCTGTTTGAAACCGATCCACTTGGCGGGAGTTTCAATCGTTAGTTTTTCTTCGCTTGTTTCGCTGATCTTATCTACAGCACCTTCTGAATCCTGGAAATAAATAGTAGAAGCAGCGGTTTGGGTCTCATGATGCTTTTCCTGCACCGGGGCTTTCATCTGAAGGTTCAGTGTAAGGTTCTTTGTCGCTGAGGAAATGATATTCTGCATTCCGGCCACATTGATGCGATAGCCCATCATGTAATCATTTCCTTTTATGGAATAAATGTATTCTATGTACTTTGATTTATCACCGGCATACATTCTTAAGGAAAGTTCCTTAGTAGTTTCCCCTTCAACTTTTATATCGGTTCCCTCGGTGGTAAAGAACATTGTATCCGTGGCAATCTTCTTACTTCCTGATTCGAATACCAGGCTTTGCTGCGAAGAATCCGCATAGAAAAGGATCAGCGGCTTACCATCATACGTTTTATAATTCTTGAGTTCTACAGAAGAGATGCGTCCGCCTTTGGTAGAAACGTTCACTTTCATCAATTCATTTTCAAGGACAAGATTTTTGTTCTCCCCTTTCGAAGCTTCATAAAATGGCCCGTAAATTTGTTTTTTTATGATTGTCCTTACAGAATCGTTAATCTCGCCTGTAGCCGGCAAACTGGCGGTAAGAACCTTTGTTTTCTGCGTTTCCGATGCTTTTTTCTGGGTTTCTGCAGCTTCCTGCTGCGTAAGGGTATATTGCGCTATTGAGTCCTGCGCGTGTTGTAGTTTTGCCTTTTCTGCTGCGTTGGGCTGTGTGAAGACCATCCAGCCTACTAAAATTCCGCCAATCAGTAGCAGACCAATAATTGAATTCCTATCCATTTGAAGTTTTTACGGGCCTATGTCACCCATTGAATTTAGGCCGCAAAGATAGCAAATATTTGGTGCAGGAAGGAATGTTTTTGGAATGCAGAGAGGGAGCGCAGATTAATTAATAAACGCAAAGGCAATAAGGGTTTCAAAGGTAAGGATGGTCATCTGGGCGAGGAAATTCCACCAGAATTCGGAGTTGTTATTCCGTGAACGCCTCCTTTCGGTTTCCCTCTTTTCTTCATCACTCATTACATAATCCTCGCGGGGTTTTTTCTGTTTCTCGAGTTCTTCAACAGCGTAGTAAAGTTTATCAAGCTGATCAGTCCCGATATCTTTTGTCAGTTCGGTGCCGTTGATGGACCTTACACATAAAACGAAGAGGCTGTCGTTGTATTTAAGCACCCTGGCGCTCTCAAAAGTACTGTCCTTGTATTCAGGAAAAAGCTTGTATTTCACTTTTTCGTCTGCAGTGATGAGTTTTCCCACTGCAGGGTGAATGCCAAGGACTTTAACACTGTCGAATGACTGCGCGTGCGAGCAGATGGGAAGAAGCAGTAAAAACAGCAGTCGGAAGATTTTCATGATGCCGGAATTTAATTACAAAAGAAAAGCTCCGTTCGGAGCTTTAAGTTTAATGTACAAGTTTTTTTACTTCTATCGCTGCTTTCACAAAATTCACAAACAATGGATGAGGATTTGCGACTGTGCTTTTATATTCGGGATGGAACTGAACTCCTACAAACCAGGGATGATCTTTGATTTCTACGATCTCTACTAATCCACCTTCAGGGTTGATCCCCGATGCGGTCATCCCGGCCTTTTCGTAATCAGCAAGATATTCATTGTTGAATTCATAACGGTGACGGTGACGTTCGGTGATCTCTTTTTTCTTGTAGATCTCAAAGGCGTTAGTGTCAGGCGTGATATGACACGGATAAGACCCCAGCCTCATAGTTCCGCCTTTGTTTGTGATCTTCTTTTGTGCTTCCAGGAGATCAATAACAGGATTGGTTGTACCGGGATTCATTTCCGTGGAGTTGGCATCTTTGAACCCAAGTACATTCCGCGCGAACTCAATAACTGCACACTGCATTCCCAGGCAGATCCCGAAGAACGGTACATTGTTCTCACGTGCATAACGGATCGCTGCGATTTTCCCTTCGATCCCGCGCTGTCCGAAACCAGGGGCAACAAGAACGCCTTTCAGGCCTTTGAAGCGCTCAGCAGCATTTTCATCAGTTATACTTTCGGAGTGGATCCACTCTATAGATACTTTACAATCATTGGTAGCTCCCGCATGGATAAAAGCTTCGGAAATCGATTTGTAGGAGTCTTTAAGCTCAACATATTTTCCTACCAGGCCGATCTTAACTTCGTGCTTTGGATTTTTATATTTATGAAGAAACTCCTTCCACTTTACCATGTCTGTATTCTCCGATACAGGCATATTTAAATGATTAAGAACTGCCACATCAAGTTTTTCATCTTCCATCAGAAGAGGAACTTCATAGATAGTGCTGGCATCGCGCGCTTCAATAACTGCATTTGGTGCTACGTTACAGAACAATGCGATCTTATTCCGGATGTCTTTATTGATCGGATGTTCGGTCCGGCAAACAAGTACATCCGGCTGAACACCATACTCAAGCAAGAGTTTAACGGAGTGCTGGGTAGGTTTTGTTTTTAATTCACCGGTAGTGGAGAGGTATGGTAAAAGGGTAAGGTGCAACACCATTGCATCCCTTCCGAGTTCCCATTTCAGCTGGCGAACAGCTTCAACATATGGTAATGACTCTATATCACCAACGGTTCCGCCAATTTCGGTAATCACAAACTGGTAATTCCCGGTTTTGCCTAAGAGCTTAATCCGGTTTTTTATCTCATCAGTGATATGAGGTATAACCTGGACGGTCTTTCCAAGATAATCACCGCGTCTTTCTTTTTCTATCACCGATTGGTAGATCCTTCCCGTAGTAACATTGTTGGCCTGTGAAGTGGGAACATTCAGGAAACGTTCATAATGTCCAAGATCAAGGTCAGTTTCAGCACCATCATCCGTAACAAAGCATTCTCCATGTTCATAAGGGTTCAGGGTTCCGGGATCAACATTGATATACGGATCAAGCTTTTGAATGGTAACGGTATAACCGCGAGCCTGGAGTAATTTTGCAAGTGAGGCAGAAATGATCCCTTTTCCTAAAGATGAAGTTACACCTCCTGTTACAAAGATATATTTGGCTCCTGTTGACATAGTATTAAAGTGCTTGTAAAGATTTAAGACCGAATAACCCGTTTTGCCAAAGCCTCTGTGGGAATTTGCCGTTTTTATTGGTCGTACAAAATTACGAATTATTCCCTCCTGTTAGAAGGGTTTTGATAAAATATTCAAAAAAAAGCCGCGGTGATGGGATACCGCGGTCTTTCTGTAGATTTTTGAATGCTTAGAAGGTCATTGAAACACTTAACGTTGGCAGGATCGGAAGCTGATCCACGCGCTTGTATTGTATCCTGTCGAAATAGAAAACGTTCTTACGGTTGTAAATGTTAGTAGCACCTACGGCCGCTTCAATCTTTGTATTTTCAAACACCTGGAATGTGCGTTTAATGGTAACATCCATACGGTGATACCATGGAAGCTGTTTCACCTGGGTCTCATCATAATAGAAATTCAGGTCACCATTGGCAGTAGTATAGTCTGTAGTGATCCCTTCATTGAAATTAAGATCTTCATAGAACCCTCCTGTTGGTTTGAAAGGAAATCCTGAACCAATGTTCCAGCGCGCATCAAATTCCCAGTTCCTGTTTTTTCCAAATGTATATGAAGCAACAATGTTGGCATTGTGTCTCCTGTCGTAATGGGGGCGGTAGGTTTGAACACCATCCCAGCGGTTGACATAGCCAAGGGAATAAACGATCCAAACATAAATGCGCTTGTAATCGTATTTTAATACGAAATCGATTCCCTGAGCCCTTCCTTTTTCAACAATAAAATCTTTTCTAAGCATCTCAGGCTTGTCGGTCTGGCTCTCATCAAAAAGCTTATTACGGTTAAGATTGGTAAGCTGGGTGAAATCTTTACGGTAGGCCTCAATGTTCAGGTCGATATGACGCGTCAGATCGAATTCCATCCCGAAAATATAATGGTTTGCTTTCTGAAGCTTATGTTTAATTTCTTTTTTACTGCCATCTTCATTTGTCATTTCGGTTGGAAGATTTTCCGGCCCGGAAAGGAAGCCATAGAAAAGGTTCACAACATCCCTGTCGGAGTTGGCGGCAATAAGGTTCTGCGAATAGATACCGCCTGCTCCTTTCAGCCTGATGCGCGGAGTGATGTTCCACTTCAGGCCGATCCGCGGCTCGGGGGAGGCATTTGAAAGCGATGCATAATATTGCATGCGGAAGCTTGGTTCGATAAGCAGCTTCTTGCGCTTTGATACATATTTATATTTGATGTAACCGCCAATTTCGGTTGTGTTCTCATTTTGCGAGATCTGGCGCCCGACAGAATTGGTAAAATCGAAATCAGTGGTAAAACCGAGTACTTCGAGTCCGTAATTAAGTTCGCTTTTACCCATAAAGTAAGTAAAGCCGACACCCATGTTAAAGCCTTTAATGCCGCTGCTCTTCGGAGCTTCAACTTCAGGTTTAAGTAAAACTTTATATTGCGAATATGCAAAATTACCGTTAACCAGGATAGGTGAGTTAGCCGGAACAACAAGGAAGTTACCGCCCGCACCATATGCATCCCATTTCATATCCTGCAATGCCTTATAACTTACGCGGTCATTGAAGTTAAATCCGAACAGGTTTAGCTTGCTTCCGTTGTTTGAATTGAAAGAAACCTTTCCGTAATAATCATTAAAGCTGAAGGGTAAACCGTTAGGGTCAACATATGCATATAATAACTTGGAAGAAGTAGGGAGGTAGGAAGTCTTTGCGGATAAGATGAAGGAAATGGAGGAATTGGAATTTTCCTTCAGTTTTTTCAGGGGGCCTTCCACAAGTACCTTGGCTCCGAATGGGCTTGCTGCAAGCTTTCCGGCAATACGTTTTTTATTTCCGTCACGTGTTGTGATGTCCATTACAGAAGAAATCCTTCCTCCGTATTCAGCACCAAATCCACCGCTGTAAACATCTGCATTCCGGATAATATCCGCGTCAAAAACGGAGAACAGACCAATAGAGTGGAAAGGGTTATAAACGATCATACCATCGAGGAGAACTTTATTCTGAACCGGTGAGCCTCCGCGGATATAAAGCTGGCCGCCCTGGTCGCCTGTGAAAATAACACCCGGTAAAACCTGGAGGTACTGGGCAAGATCGGGCTCACCGCCTACAGTAGGAAGCTTTTTGATTACGATAGGGTCGATTTTATTAACAGATACCGCAGTTTCAGTTTCTTTGGCTTCCTGCTCTGCGGAGATTTCCACCACTTTCAGGTTAACATTGGATTTAACAAGCGTGAGATTTTTATTTAGGATTTCACCTGCCTTCACAGTTACGGGAACCAACAGGGAATCATATCCGAGAGTTGATGCGATCATGATCGTGTAATTTCCCGGTGGAACCTTGGTAATAGAATAATAACCATTTACATCAGTTGCGTTACCGATAGTTGTTCCTTTTAAGACCACATTTGTAAAAAGCATCGGTTCACCTGAATCTTTCAGGTATACAAATCCGCGGATCGTACCGGTTGATTGTGAAAAGGTAAATTTTGAAAGAATTACGAAAAGAATTATGACCAGGGATCTGCTGAAATTCATGATTAAAACAATTAAGTAAACGATGTCCTTTTTAAGGCGTGTAAATGTAATAATTTCCTGCAATACCGAAAGGGCAATTTTCCGGAATGCGGAATCTCAGAGATAACCGGTTGGTTTTGCGAGATGAACGGTTTGTAAACAGGGAGTAGAAACCAGCTTGATTGTTTCAGGCTTTCGTTTCCGAGAGAGCCAGGATGTGGTCGAACTCAGCTGCGGTAACTGCCGAAACAGAAAGCCTGGATAATTTGATGATCTGCATGTCCCGGAGTTTTTTGTCAGCTTTGATCTCGCTAAGGGTAACAGGCCGCTTTAGTTTTTTAAACGGGGCAAATTCAACAACACTCCAGGCCGGATCTTCGGTTGTGGGATCCTGGTAATGTTCCTTAACCACTTTCGCTATTCCAACAATTTCCAATCCTTCATTGCTATGATAAAAAAAAGCGAGATCGCCTTTTTTCATGGCACGCATATTATTCCGTGCAGCATAATTCCGGACGCCATCCCAGACTGCTTTTTTATCTTTTTGAAAATTTTCCCAGCTGTATTTGAAGGGTTCGGATTTTATCAGCCAATAGTTCATGCAGCGAATTTACAAATCTTCATGAAACGGGAACAGAAGAATGCATCCTATTCTGATTTTAAACGCTTCTCCGGTTTTTTCCGTCCTTTAACAGCGATTGACAAAGGCCGTATAATGCGTTTTCGGGGGAAATACAGATGTTTATTGATGACCATCCTGAAATATAATTTCTGGTGCAGTTTCCCATATTCCAGCCGGATCTTCTCTTCAATATTCTGGATACCACGGCTATCAAACCTGTCCTGCTGGAATGCTTCAAGCACCAGTAACTCAAACGCGGTGGCAAGCATCCATTCGACTTCCTGTTTATAGCCAACTGCTGCTATTGCATTCGTCTGCCTTAAAAATGATTGAATCCTGCGCTCATCGGTATTAAGAGTTTCACAGGATGCAAAGAAAATCACCTTTCCGTCACATGATCCTTCAAGAATATTTCCAAGCTCAGTGAGTGAATAGGGTTTGTTGTGAGTAATCAGGATATTACCCCTGTTGCCATGGAAAGCAAGGTAAAGGATAGGATACTTTGAATTGATCTTTTTTTGTTTCCACTTCTTAAGAAAGAATTCCAGTTCATCCTTCGTGGCGCAGGAATGATACATGTGTTTACACACATCGCTTTTTTCAAGTAATTCAAGTATAGGCTGAACAGTGGATTTATCTTTCAAATCATAATCCCACAAACCCTCCAGGCAATAGATCCCTTTTTTCATTTCGTAATTAAAGTTTACAGTGTCGTAACAGCACATCCTTCGGAGAAAGGTCAGCAACGGCAAGCGGTTTACACTACAAATTTACGAAGAGAATGAGGTTTTAATCCAGGTTTTAGCCGGAATTAAAAGAATTATTTTAACAGTGGAAAGGGCTAAGCCAGTCTTTAGTGTAAAATCTTGAATATCATCTCCTTAAGAAGCTCTCCTTCGGTGGCGGAGCCATTGTCCACCCCTTTGGATTTAAGGTCATAATCCCTTAAATAGCTGAAAATCGACTTTAATTTGCCCACACTGTAGTTTTTTGCCGCCATTTCGTAATCCTTAACAAAGAACGGATGAACACCCAGGGCCGAGGCAGCCCCTTTTTTATCAGCAAGAAAATGATAGGTAAGAATCTTTGAAAAATAACCATATAATGATGAAACGGTCATTACCATCGGGTTATCCTTAGGGTTTGCAGTAAAATAATTAATGATCCGGTTTGCTTTAAGGATATCTTTTTTACCAATACAGGTTTGCAGCTCAAATACATTGTAATCCTTGCTGATCCCGATGTTTGTCTGGATATGCTCCGGGGTGATCTCCGCTTTGGGAGGAAGATTGATGATGAGTTTATCAAGCTCATTGCTGATCTTGCTCAGGCCTGTTCCAAGGTATTCACTCAACAGGCCGGCCGCTCTTTGGTTAATGGTAAATCCCTTTGCTTTTAAGTAATTGTTGATCCAGTCAGGGACCTGGTTATCATAAAGTTTTTTTGATTCAAAAAGGATTGCCTTCTTTTCAATAAGCTTAGCAATTGCAGTTCGCTTGTCAATGGTTTTGTATTTATAACAGAATACAAGGATAGTTGAGGCAAGCGGGTTTTCAAGGTAAGTTTCAAAAGCGGATTTGCTTTTTTCCTTTTTGTCTTCCTTCTCTTTTTTGATTAGGTCCTTGATGTCCTGAGCTTCTTTTATGATTACCACCTGGTATTCGCTCATCATCGGAAACCTTTTGGCAGCCCCGATTATATCAGCAGTGGTAACATCACGGCCGTAAAGGATTGTTTGATTGAATTCTTTTTCACTCTCATCCAGGACATGCTGTTCAATATGGTCAGAGATCATATCAATAAAATAAGGTTCATCACCCATCAGAAAGTACACCGGGCGGTATGCTTTCTTTTTAAGGTCTGACATTATTGTATTGAAATCCATAAGTACGAATTACTAATTTAAACGAATTATACTAATCTGTGTTTGTATCTACGAATTACAAATTAATACTAATTACTAATCTGGGTTTGTTTACCGTCTACCAACTCCAAACCCTAACCTCTAAACAACAACTAACTCCAAATTAATTTAAAACCTCAGATGCTTTACAGTTAACCCATTATTTTTTAACTCATTCAATGCATCCACACCGATCTTTAAATGATCATCCACAAAATTCGCAGTGATCTTCTTGTCGCTTTCAGTCGTTTTAACCCCCGTTGAGATCATTGGCTGATCACTCACTAAAAGCAAGGCCCCAGTCGGAATTTCATTATAGAAACCAGTGCTGAAAATGGTAGCGGTTTCCATATCAATTCCCATTGCACGGATCGAGCGGAGATAATCCTTGAATTCTTCATCATGCTCCCAGACTCTCCTGTTTGTAGTATAAACAGTGCCTGTCCAGTAATCTTTTTTATGGTTCCTGATGGTTGTAGAGATCGCTTTCTGGAGACTGAAGGCTGGCAGTGCCGGTACTTCTGCAGGAAAATAATCATCCGAGGTTCCTTCCCCGCGTATCGCTGCTATCGGAAGGATCAGATCCCCTAATTCATTTTTCTTTTTTAATCCTCCGCATTTACCCAGGAAAAGCGCGGCTTCCGGTTCGATGGCGCTCAGGAGGTCCATGATGGTCGCTGCGTTCGCACTTCCCATCCCAAAGTTAATAATGGTTATGCCGTTTGCTGTAGCATTCGGCATCGGCATGTCCACACCTTTAACTTCAACCTCGTTCCACTCGGCAAACTTCCTTACGTACTTGTTGAAATTTGTAAGAAGGATATACTTGCCAAAATCTTTCAGCTCCGTGCCCGTATATCTCGGCAACCAGTTCGCTACAATTTCTTCTTTACTTTTCATATCTGCGATTACGAATTTTACGGATTAATCCTTATGCATAGCTTTTCCATAAAAGATATGGACTGATTTTTACCGCTAAACGGTTGAAAAAAATCAGGAACTCCTGCCAATCATGGTGAAGAATCCCAAGCTTCCAGCTTCACAGACGCGAAAGTACGAATTAAGAGCGCGGAATGAAAACATGTTAAGAATTATTGATAAAAAGATAAGTGCTTTTTTTATTAAAACCGGTTCTTTGCAGGGCAATGCAGGAACTCAATCTCCCGGTGTACCAGTTTCGCTTAAAAAAAGAGGCAGGACTGGTTTTTATTTTTGATGAGATCAGGAAGAAGTACGTGGTGCTTACTCCTGAAGAATGGGTACGTCAGAATTTCATCCGTTTCCTTATCGAGGACAAAAAGTATCCGGCTTCGCTTATATCGGTGGAAGTCGGGCTGAAATACAACCAGCTGCGGAAACGGGCGGATGTGCTTATTTATAACAGGCAGGGCCAGCCCTACCTGATGATAGAATGCAAGGCGCCCGGGATTAAAGTGAGCCAGGAAACATTCCACCAGATCGCTGCATATAATATGAGTTTCAAAGTGAATTATCTCGTGGTAACAAACGGAATGGACCACTTTTGCTGCAGGATGGATTATGCTGCTGAAACGTATGAGTTTCTTCAAATGATTCCTGATTTTGAATAGTATTGGTTTTTGATAAAAAACATTCCTATCTTGCTTTAAATTAACTAATTGAAAAATGCTGCAATTTTCCAAGAAAGCAGGGGCAATCCTGTTTATGGCCTTTATCACTTCAGCAACCAGCGCACAAAGGGGGCCAAACAGCAAGCCTGAGCCTGGTCAGCGATTTGTAATGCCGCCGGTAAAGCCTGGGGACCTTCTGGAGAAAACGATTATCCTGAAAGTTAAGCCCAACTTTCGTGCAGCATGCAGCACCGATCGGATCAATGATCCGGGCTTCATCCGGTTGTATAATTCAGCCGGCGGTTCCGGCCTGCGGAAAAAATTTCCGTTTGAAAAACCTCCTGTAAAGAAAGAAAACGCCCTGGGCCAGGCATATGCAGATATTTCACTTATTTATGAATTTAAGTACAGTGTGAATGTCGCACTCGAAAAGATGATCAATACATTTATCAGCCTGGGAATGTTTGAGTATGCAGAGCCGCATTATATTCCCAAGCCATGCTACACACCCAATGACCCAGGGCTGGGGATGGAATACCATGTGGGCCTGATCCAGGCTCCTGCCGCATGGGGTGTAAATACAACAACAGCACGCGGAGATACAAATGTAGTGATCGGGATAACAGATACGGGGACAGAATTAAATCATCCCGATCTTAAGGATA
>DASVUX010000007.1:0-36374 GCA_036386835.1 Bacteroidia bacterium | reverse complement strand
ACAGGCTCTACAGGCATTACCGGCTCAACCGGAACAACGGGCTCTACTGGTTCAACCGGTGTAACCGGAAGTACAGGTTCAACTGGTAATACAGGAACAACCGGATCAACGGGTTCAACGGGTGATACTGGTTCAACGGGTACAACTGGTGTAACAGGTAATACAGGTTCAACCGGAAGTACAGGCTCTACTGGTAACACCGGAACAACAGGTAGCACCGGATCTACAGGAGTAACAGGTTCAACCGGAAGTACAGGTTCTACAGGTTCTACTGGAACAACCGGAACTACTGGTAGCACAGGTTCTACAGGCTCAACTGGAACAACAGGTGCCACTGGTGTAACAGGTTCTACTGGTACCACAGGAACCACAGGAACAACGGGCTCTACAGGATCAACAGGTAGCACAGGGACAACAGGCTCAACCGGAACCACAGGGGTCACTGGCTTTACTGGCAGTACAGGAACAACAGGTAGCACAGGTTCTACAGGATCAACTGGCTCGACAGGAAGTACAGGATCCACAGGTAGTACCGGTTCAACGGGGACAACTGGCGTAACCGGAAGTACAGGTTCTACTGGAACAACCGGAACTACTGGAAGTACGGGCTCAACTGGAACAACAGGCAGTACAGGAATTACCGGAACAACAGGTAGCACAGGTTCAACAGGAACAACGGGCTCAACCGGAACTACTGGCAGCACAGGATCTATAGGTAACACTGGTTCAACAGGTATGACGGGGGCTACTGGCGCTGACGGAGCGCTCAACGCTTGGGGTTTAACAGGTAATAATGGAACTACCCCATCTACTAACTTTATCGGTACAAGAGATAATGCCGATCTTGTCGTTAAAACAAATAACACAGAAAAACTCAGAATTACAGCCGCAGGACAGATCTCGGTCGGGGATGGCACAGTTGCCGGAAACAATAATATATGTATTTCACTTATTAATAATACAGGTGCTGTATCAGTAATTGGTGATATAGTAATAATCGGCTCGGTTGATAATTCATTCGGTGTTACCAACAATCCTGGCCATTATGCTGTGGTCGGTATTGTAACTGAAGCAGTAGCACCTGGCAATATTGCAAAGATTGCTATTTCAGGTGTTGTTACTGTGAACCTGGATGGCTCCGCTGCAGTTATACGCGGTCAGCATTGTATAACAGGGAATGCAAATGGAAAAGCAAGCGGTATTGCAATACCTGGTGCGGGGTCATCTGTTGGAATCTATTTAACAAACGGTTCTGCGGGTACAACAGCGAAAGTCTTGTTGAAATAATTCAGAACAGATCTAGAAGAGACGGGGAAATATCATGAGAATCAGAATATTTGTTTTACTTATATTTTTAAGCATAACAATCAGGGTTAAGTCCCAGGTGGAAGTTGTTTCAACTGGCACCGGGTCTGCCTATGTTCTGAATGTGCCTGCAGTTTTTCCCTTAAGGAATGGTGTACAGGTAACCTTTAAAGCGAACGTAGTGAGTGCAGCTGCCCCAACTATTAACGTTACCGGTACAGGGCCTATCCTGATCAAGAAAGAAGGAGGGACAACTAACCTTGCCGCCGGTGATATCAAAGCGGGGCAGGTTGTGCACCTTGCGTATGACGGTTCCTTCTGGCAGATGCTCAGTAACCTGGGAAATGCAGTGCCTGCAGGCTCAGTGACTGGTTCAGGGACTCAGAACTTTGTTGCCAAGTTTAACAATGCCGGTGGTACATCTATAGGTAACTCTTTAATATTCGATGACGGTACCAATGTGAGTATTGGTACGACCACAGCAGCTTCTTTATTTCATGTTTATGGTTCTTCCCCTGAAATCACCCTGCAGAGCAGCGCAGGAAATTTCAAAACAGGATATAAAGTTAAAACTGCATTGAATGAATGGTTTTTTGGCCAGGAAGGAACTGCAGCATCCGGCTTCAGGATTACCGATGTTGATGCCGGAGAAGTTCGCCTACAAATTGAACAGGGTGGAAGTGGGAATGTTGGTATTGGAACCACCACACCGGTAACTAAGCTTCACGTAGCCGGTAATAATCCGACTTCAATAATAAACCAGGTTGCGGAAAATTCAACATCAAGTATTCAAAGCGGAATAAGTATGCTAAGGTCCAGGGGGACTATTGCCGCCCCAACAGCGGTCCTTAATGGCGACTTCCTTGGAGGATATGGTATAATGGGTTATGATGGAACAACTTTCGCCCCTAATGGCCCTAATGCAGGAATGTATGCGAATGCAGTTGAAAATTTTTCTCCGGGAAGCAATCCCAGCGAACTGTTTTTTCAAACTACATCTTCGGGATCTAATATTGCCCAAAACAGGATGATAATCAAGTCGAATGGTAATGTTGGTATTGGGACAAATTCGCCGGGAACTACCTTGCACGTTGCCGGAACTAATCCTTCTTCAATAGTGAATCAGGTTGCCGAAAACACATCTTCAAATATCCAGAGCGGAATATTAATGCAAAGATCGAGAGGGACTATCACCTCGCCCTCAGCGGTGCTGTCTGGCGATAACCTGGGCGGATTCTATGTTATTGGATATGATGGTACTCCTTTCGGGACAAATGGCCCAACAGCCGGACTGTTTGTTAGTGCAGCTGAGAATTTTACTTCTACCGCAAATGGTTCTGATCTGCATTTTGAAACAACCGCTTTAGGTGATAATTCTTCAACTGAAAGAATGATCATCAAGGCTAATGGTGATGTAGGGATCGGTACAAGTGTTCCAAACCAGAAACTCGAAATCCAGGACGGCCACATCCTATTATCAAACACAGGCACTCAATCGGAATTAAGATTTAAAGAAGCAATATCAAATGGGGGACAGATCGTTTCATTTAAGGCTCCTGCTGCTCTCTCTGCCAACGTTAATTATACACTGCCGGTTGATGACGGCTCAGCCAGCCAGGTATTGGCGACTGATGGAACAGGCATCCTTTCCTGGCAGTCAGTATCAGGAACTCTCAATGGTGGAACATTGAACTATCATCCGAAATGGACTTCAGCCAACTCATTATCATCCACATCGCTTATCTATGACGATGGAACCAATCTTGGAGTTGGAATGAATAACCCTGGCGTAATTCCCGGTTCTTCTTCATACGTCTCTATGGCTTCTTCCAATGCGTATTCCAGCTCTCCTATGTCATTAGAGCTTATAGGAACGAATACGTCTAATGTAGCACCTGTAACGAAACTTGATTTTATTCATGTCACCAACGGTCCTACTTATGATGCTATCGGAAGTATCCAGACTTTCCGGAATAGTTCCAATACACGTGGAAGTATGGCGTTTTTCACTGCTGACGGTTCAGGAATTATAGAACGCATGCGTTTAAAAAGTAATGGCTATTTAGGTATTGGGACAAATAACCCGCAGGAGTTATTACAAATAGAATCTACGGGTAGTACTGCTGTAAGTCTTATGGCTGGTGCCGGCGGAACGGCAAGATATTACATGGGAAGTTCCACATTAACTTATGCAGGAGCTATGGAATACGACATTAGCAATAATAGCATGAATTTCTGGACGAACAATACTCCGAACAGGCTCTTCATCAGTGGTGGAGGGAATGTGGGTATCGCAACGTCTACCCCTTCTTCTGCCTTCTCTGTTGGTGCCGGTGCCACATCACCTTTCCAGGTTAATACTTCCGGGAATATAATGAGAATTAATAATGTCGCTACAAGCTTTCCTGCTGCACAGGGTGGAGCGAATACATATCTTCAGAATAACGGGGCGGGAATCTTAACCTGGGCAGCTATTACGGGTACGCTTAGTGGTGGCTCTGTAAACCAGGTGCCAAAATGGACTTCTGGAACTACGCTGGGTAATTCTCAAATAAGCGATAATGGTACTTCTGTAAATATTGCAACAAACACTACGATAAACTATACCGGTGTTGCTACAGCTGCATTGGCTGTCAACAGTCCTTCCTTAAGTTCACTGGGTGCTGCACTTTCAGTAGCGAACTCATCTTCAATCAGTGCAATCAACAGTAATTTATCATCAATAGGATTTGGTGATGGCTTTTCATCCTACACCGCATTTATCAAAGCTGTTCGCGATGCAGCAGGTGCCGCAAATGATTACCCCACCGCCCTTACTTTCTTTACAACTTCGGATAACACTAATGTTTCAGGCGAACGCATGCGCCTTGACAATGCAGGTAACCTCGGTGTCGGACTTACTGCCCCGGCAGCTAAATTACATTCTTCAGGCCAGATCCGCTCGGGGATACCTACGGGAGGAATGGGCGGTGCAACAGCAACTACAGGATCTATCCTGTTTTATAATTCAGCTACCGCCAATACAGCTACAATCCAATCCGGGAACACCACCAGTACTTTTACATTAACATTGCCTCCTTCGGCACCTTCGGTTGCAAATTCAGCTTTGGTGGGAGCGCTTACAGGTGTTTTATCATGGGCTCCTCCGGGAACAGCCGGTGCGGGGCTTCCTTCTGGTACGTCCGGACAAACATTGCGTCATGATGGCGCTAACTGGATTGCTAACGGTTTCCTTTTCAATAACGGCACAAGTATCGGCATCGGAACAACTACTCCTGTTGAGATATTGGAGCTGTCATCCATTGATTCTGATATTGAAGTCGAAACATATAGTACTGTGGAGTCAAGTTCATTGCATATTAAACGGGCGCGTGGTACAGCTGCAACACCTACAGTGCCTTTATCCGGTGATTATTATGGGGGTGTTGGTTTCCAGGGATATGATGGAACAGCTTTTCAGGAAGCAGCAAGGATACAGGGAGCTGTTGATGGATCTGCTGCAGCCAACGATATGCCGGGGCGGTTAGAATTCTGGACTGCTTCCGATGGTACAGCTTCAGCTGTAGAGCGGATGAGACTCACAAATGCCGGGAACCTGGGAATTGGAACAAACGCACCAGGAGCTTCGAGGTTAAATGTAGTAATTCCAAATACCGATGCGGTTAACCCGATAGGACTTACAGTTACTAATAATTATACGGGGGCTTCCATAAAGTATGGCATTGATGTGAATGTCGATGGAGCAGGGAGCGGAACAAAGTACGGGATCAGTTCCAGCGTGGTGGGCCTTGCCGGTGACGCAAGCTCAATATACGGATACCAGGTTGCGATGACCCCGAGTGGTACAGGAAGCTCCTTTGGAGTTTATTCCTCGGCCTCGGCTGTTGGTACTGGTTTAAGATATGGTTTTTATAATAACATTTCTGCATTGTCAACCAATACCTCAGCAATTTACGGTTTTTACAATATCCTGAGCAAACCAGCAGGCTCTTCCGGAGACATATTCGGTATCTATTCTTCAACGAATAATAGCGGAACAGGAACAAGCTATGGAATGTATTCAAATAATTCAGGTACGGCCCCGATAAGATATGGAATATACACAACCGGGGAAACTGATAATTATATATCATCAAATCTGGGAATTGGTGTTACAACTCCTGCTTTTGCCTTGGATGTGAAGGCTTCCAGCACATCATTTGTTGCCGAATTTGAAAATCAGAATACAGGTACATCTACTGATGGTCTTAAGGTGAGTTTGAACCCTGTCACACCTTTAACTGGTGCCTACTGGCTGGCATGCTACCAGAATACAGGGAGTACACTTGCGGGTGGGGTAAGAGCCGATGGTGCCGGTAATGTTGTATTTGCGACTACATCAGACAGAAGGCTAAAACAAAATATAATTGAGTTTTCGAACACCTTATCCATTATTGAGAAACTCGAACCAAAGCAATATGAATTTAAAAGAGTGCCGGGTGTAAACCAGTTCGGTTTCATTGCGCAGGATCTTCAGAAAGTTTATCCATTTGCAGTAGTAGGCTCTCCTGATTCAGATATTGAAACCGATCCTATGATGGTGGATTATTCTAAACTAACCCCATTATTGACAGGTGGTATAAAGGAATTGAATGAGATCGTCAAGTTACAGGATAAAAGAATAAAAACTCTTGAACAGCAATTGGCAGAGTTGAAATTATTGATCGAACAGACAAAAAAATAATTGAAAATGTTCTTAGTTTAATTTAGGAATGACACATAGAAAGTTTTTAGCTGCCTTTTTTTCGATTTATTGCTTTATGATAAGCATAGGGTCCAAAGCCCAGGTAGAGATCGTTTCTACAGGTTCGGGTGCAGCGTACCTGTTAAATGCTCCTGCTGTTTTCCCTCTGCGCAGCGGAATCCAGGTAACGTTTAAAGCCCATGCAACCTGTTCAGCTTCCGCTACTATTAATGTCAGCGGAACCGGTGCAATTCCGATAAGGAAGAACGGTGGAACCACTAATCTTTCAGCAGGTGATATCCAGGGTGGACAGGTAGTTACAATAGCCTATGATGGGGTCAACTGGCAGATGCTCACTACTCCTGGTAATATAACATCCGGTATTACGGGGTCTGGTACCCAGGATTATGTTTCCAAATGGAATAATGGTGCGGGCACTACTCTCGGCAACTCCTCTATATATGATAACGGGGCTATTGGTATTTTTACGAATACTCCCGCGGGAGACTTTCATCTTTTCAGGAATAGCGGCCCGCGTATAGTTCTTGACGCAGACGGAGGCAACGCTGCTGCCGCAACGATGCTTGATTTTACCACGGGTGGAAATGCGGGACCAACCTCATTCGTTGGAAACGTAACGGGGTGGCAATGGCGGTCCTTAAGTTCGCTTTTCAGTAATGCAACTCTTCAGAATGATCTCCAGGTAAGATATTATAACGGATTGGTCTTTGTAAATGCTATGCATTTTGATAATTCCGGGAATATTGGATTTGGAAATACATCACCAAACACTAAAGTCGATATTACAGGAGATTTTTCAACAAGGGAAGTTGTTTCCGCTACTAATACTACTCCTCTGTCAAATGCGGCAATAGCCGCTTCCACAAGCTTTATCACAATGACCGGGCAAACATCCAATTATTCATTCACAGGGATAGCCAACGGGTATGACGGTAAATTCTTAACTATATATAATGGCACCTCGTTTACAATGACCATTGATAATGAAAGTGGCCTCAGCCTTCCCCAGAACAGAATAATTACCGGTACCGGAAGTCCGGTTACTGTTGGAGCGGATGCCTCGGTTTCTTTTATTTACAGCGCTAACAAACAAAGATGGATCGTAAAAGGATGGTCGAATGTTCCGGGAGGGACTCTTACCGGCAGCGGTTCAACAAATTTTGTTGCAAGATGGACACCATCAGGGACCCAGTTGGGAACCGGGGTTTTATTTGATGACGGAACAAATGCAGGAGTAGGCAATTCGAGCCCAGCAAGTAAGTTTGCTGTAGATGGTGGAATGACGATCGGGTCGGCTCACTATAATACTATTGCTCCTTCAAACGGTTTGCTTGTGGAGGGCAAAGTAAATGTTGGGAATGGCGGACTTGGTAATGATATGCTCCATGTGTTTAAGCCTTCTACCATGAACGGTCCTAATACGTCCGGGGTTTATGTTGAGCGCCCGGGAAACTCCAGCGTAGCAACAGGTGGCAGCGACTGGACCTTAAGTGGTGTCGATGCCGGCTTAAAAGCATACTCGTCCTGGGGGAACAACTATTCCGCTTCAATCATTGGCTATAATTATATCAGCGATTATGAGAATTCGGCAGCGGTTATTGGTGCAGATCAGTCCGCAACAATTTTTGGCGCGTTGGGATACCGCGGAACAGGAGCAAGCCAATGGGCAGGATGGTTCCAGGGAAATACTAATACCACGGGTAACATCGAGTGGACAGGCGCGCTTCGTCCGTCAGGTAATCCGGGTGCAATGAACGAAGTTCTTGTTTCAGGCGGGGGAGGGGCCAACAGTTGGATGAATGTCAATTCATTAATATCTTCAGGTAATTTCATTCAGAATCAAACAGCCGTTGACCAGGGAGCCGGCTTCAGAATTAATGGAAATGGTTTATTCAATGGAGGCAGAATAGGTATTGGCACAACTGCTCCGGACTATCCGCTGCATGTAAATACAACACTTGGTTTAACAGCCGCGCAATTTGGCTCTTCCGATCCTCTGTATCTTATCGCAGGTGCAGGTGATGGTATTGGTTTCAATACCTTTTTTAACGGAGGATATAGGGCCGGAAGTACAGGGTATTCTGCGGCAATTATTCAATCTCCTGCAACAGGAAGAATAGATTTTATGGTTTCTTCATCGAGTGTTCCCGCAGGTGCAGGTGTGAACTTTAGTACTACGGCCATGGCAATTAATAGTCAGTCTAATGTATTAATCGGTGCGGCCGGGGATGCAACCAGCTTATTGGAAGTTTACCGGAATAACAGCAACGCAACGGGTACTGATGGCGTTTTCGCTTCCATTACAAATATTGATGGAGGGCTGGGAACTATGTCAGGATTGAGGTTTAAAGCTTCAAATATAAGCAACAATAATAATTTTAAAGCCGGCTTGTTTTTTCAGAGTACATTAAGCAGCGGAAGAGGGGATATGATTTTCGCGTTGAATAATGTAAATAGTTCTGCCAACGTTACTGCAGGTGATGAGAAAATGAGGATTACCTCTGCAGGTATAGTCGGAATAGGTACATCCACCCCTTCAACATCTAAAGTAAATATCCACAGCACTTCAGGAAACGGCAATCTCAGGTTAACCGGAAGTACTACCGGGCAAACATCCAATGATGGCTTTTCTATGAGTAATGACGGATCCAATGCCATATTTATGTCTCAGCATGAGAATGCCGACTGGTATTTTTCGTCAAACTCTTTCACCGCAATGACTATAAAGCCTAATGGTTACATAAACATAGGAGGTGTGAATGCAGCAAACAGGCTTGTTGTTGAAGACCAGACAAATGATGTAATGAAAATAACACGTGATAATACCGTGTCCACCACGCACATTGCCAAGCTCGTATTCTCCAATAAATATGGCGGTGGGGAAAATGTTCTTGCCAGGATTGGAATTGCTGACGGTGGAACTAACTCAGGTGTCTTAACATTCGAAACGAAAACAAATACGAACTTATTTGATGCAACGACAACTGAAAAAATGCGGATCCTTCCAAATGGAAATGTTGGGATCGGAACATCCGCACCTTCCACAATTCTTCATGTATCCGGTGCTGCTGCCCAAAGCATCCGCATTACCAGCACCTCGAGTTTAAATGCTGCAATAGAACTCGCGGGCTCAAGTCCACAATGGCGGATGATTGGCGGTCCGAATGCGGGAGACCTCAATATCCAGTCTTCCAATGATAACTTCGCCACAAATACCGACAGGTTCAGGTTCTGGACTTCTTACTTTATCCCCGGTGCCGACAATACAATGAGCCTGGGAGGAGGAAGTAACAGGTGGACCTCGGTATGGGCAACAAATGGTGTGATCCAAACCTCGGATAAACGGGAAAAGGTAAATATTGTTCCGCTTAATTATGGTTTAAAGGAAATTCTTGCATTAAGACCCGTTTCATACAACTGGATCTCATCTTATAACGACAGGAGCAGAAAGATGGGACTGATTGCACAGGAGGTTCTCCCGGTGATCAAAGAAGCGGTATATAATCCTAAAGATACTGAACCTGAATTTTTGACCGCACCTGATGGTACCAAAAAAATCAATCCGAATTACATTGACAGGTACGGTGTAAATTATTCAGAGTTAGTTCCGGTTCTGATAAAAGCTATCCAGGAACAGCAGGTTAAGATTGAAAGTCTTGAGAAAAAAATAGAAAACCTGGAGAAAAAATAATTTTGAAGTTAGTATATTACATATCACTTTTTTTCCTCCTGCAGCAAACTCTTGCGTTTGCCCAGTTACAGCCCAACCCACGCCAGGTGCTTGGCAGTACGGGCGGAAGTAATACCGCTCCATGGGGTTCTGTTGATTATACTGTTGGAGAAACCATGGTAACTACTTATACACCCGGGAGTCCGTTTACGATCAAAACAATTACACAGGGGTTCCAGCAGCCTGATAATAACATATTCAGCATCACCGAAGCGAGTGTTAATTCAACCTGTATTGGCGCAAACAACGGAAGCATTGCATTAACACCTTTAAACACCAATGACACCCTGACTTATACATGGACACCTGCGGTAGCCGGTGATACCAATGTTGCGGCACACCTTGCTCCCGGAACCTACCAGTACTCTGTGACAGATGGTATTACTACAATAAACGGCACTGTAACCATTACCGAGGACCAGGTGGATTGCCGCGGAACCACTTTATCGTTTTACACAGGTATTACTCCAAACGGAGACGGGAATAATGATAACTGGCAGATCGACAGTATTATAAATTTCCCTGAAAACATCGTTTCCATTTATAACAGGTGGGGTGATCTTGTTTGGGTAGGTAAGAATTATGATAATGTGAATGTTGTTTGGGAAGGGAAGAACCGTGCCGGAAAGGACCTTCCTGATGCCACCTATTTTTATCTGGTTGAGGTGAATAAAGAAAAGTATAAAGGATGGGTGGAGTTAACCCATTGATTTAAATCAAGTAGCTGAATGAAAAAATTAATTGTTATACTGATTACGCTTACACTTCCTTCATTGATGATGAGGTTTGGTGGACGCATGCTGGCACAGCAGGATCCGCAGTATAGCCAGTATATGTTCAATCAGCTCGTGATCAATCCTGCTTATGCAGGCAGTAAAGAAGCTATCAGTTCCGCTTTATTCCTCCGGGCCCAATGGTCTGGGATTGAAGGCGCCCCAAGAACTGAATCCATTTCCGTCCACGGACCGCTGAAAAAGAGAAAGGTTGGTTTGGGTTTTGCTGTGATCGCTGACCAGATCGGGCCTAAACAAAGTATTGGGGCTCTTGGGTCTTACGCGTATAAGATAAGATTAGGTAAGGGTAAACTCGCATTCGGGCTGCGGGCCGGGGTTTACAATTATGTTTACAACTGGAATGATATCATTTACAAAGACCAGGCGGATGTTTATAACACACATACCCGCACCTCAATAATTGTCCCTACAGCAGATGCAGGAATGTATTACTACACCAATACGGTGTATGCCGGGGTTTCAGCAACACATCTTTATAACGGGAGACTAACAAATGTGTCAAATCTCAATGGAGATGATGCAGCCCTTTCACCCCATCTTTTTGTAACCCTTGGAAAAGGCTGGGAGATCTCCGACCAGTTAACTTTTAATCCTTCATGTGCTGTTAAGGTGGCAAAAAATACTCCTGCTTCGGTGGATCTTAATTTCAGCTTTCTGCTTCAGCAAAGGATCTGGCTGGGAGTTTCCGCAAGGTCAAATAAAACATTGGTGATCTATGCCCAGATGCACATCACAGAAAAGTTCAAGGTCGGATATTCAATGGATGTCGGTTTTAATAAGATTGAAAGGGCAGGCGGACCAAGTCACGAGCTGATGCTGAGCTACGATTTCAATATTTATAAATCAAAAATACTTTCACCGCGTCACGCTTATTTTTAAGCCGGATACATGATGCGGGTAATTTTATGAAAAAAATACTATCCTTTAGTTTTATATTTATATTTATTATAGTTCATTCTTTTGCACAGCTTAAACGTGCAAATAAATACTATGATTCATATAATTATGCTAAAGCGATTGATCTGTATAAAAAAGTCCTCCGCAAAGATGATAATACCGAAGCTCTTCAGAAGCTGGCCAACTCATACCGGTTAACAAAGAATTACAAGCAGGCCGAGATCTATTATGCAAGACTTGTCCAGAAAGAAGGAATTGATCCCCTGGGTTTCTTTTATTATGGTTCTGTACTTAAAAGCAATGGTAAGATCGATGAAGCAAAAGAGCAATTTAAAAAATACTCATCCTTAGTCCCTGATGATAAAAAAACGGAAGCACACTTCAGATCTCTTGAAGATATTAAGATCTGGATATCCCGTGCCCAGCAGTATGAGATCAAGTCTGCTCCGGTCCTTAACACTGTAAATGCTGAATTTTGTCCGGTACTTTATAAAGATAAGATCATATATGCTTCTTCAAAAAAGAAGGACATGGTCAATAACAGTAAAGATGCATGGGATGACCAGCCCTTCCTGAGTGTGATTTCAACCCCATTTAAAAAAACTGAGAATGGCGACCTTGTATTTTCTAAGGGAACCAACTCCCTCCCATGGCCGATCAATACGGATTATCATGACGGGCCGGTATGTTTTAACCCGGAGCAAAACATTGCTTTTGTTACACGTGTGGATTATAAAGTAAACAAGAAAGACAAGACTTTTGTTAATCGTCCCAAGCTCTATATATTTGAATTGAAGGGAAGCAAATGGGTTCTGAGAGCTCCTTTTCCATATAATAACGACACTTATTCTGTTCTTCATCCAAGTATTTCCGCGGATGGGATGTTGTTGTATTTTGCTTCCGATATGCCCGGTGGGAATGGCGGAACGGACCTTTACGTATGCAGAAAAGAAGGAGAATCATGGTCGAAGCCTGAAAACCTGGGCAAAACGGTAAACAGCAGCGGCAATGAAGTTTTTCCTTATATCCGGAAAGATGGCGTATTGTTTTTTTCTTCGGATGGACACCCCGGTTTTGGTGGCCTGGATGTATTTTCTTGTTTAAAATCAGGCGGAGAGTTTTTAGAGCCGAAGAACCAGGGTTCACCGTTCAATTCTTCCACCGATGATTTTGGTGTTCTTTTCCTTGATGATAACCAGAAAGGTTTTTTATCCTCTGATCGGCCGGGAGGCAAAGGAAGTGATGATATCTACAGTTTTACCGCAATGAATAAAATGATTGCAGTTACCGGGAAAATATTATTAAGTAAGGATATAAATGATCCGGCAAAAAATGTACAGGTCAACCTTCTTACTGCAGATGGAAATGTAATCACAATGACTACCACAGATTCCACCGGCTTTTTTAAGTTTGAGAACCTTGATCCTGACAATAATTACATGGTTAAGCTGAACGAGGAAGATCCTAACCTGAAAAAGAACAATAAATATTACATGGCTGATCAGAACGGGAAGATCGTTCGTGTTACCGTGATAAACGATAAGGGAGGAAAATTCGTTTTCACTAACCTGCCTTCCGATCCGAACTCATTGCCACAGATAGGGGTAGAGGAAGTCAACCTTGCCGGGAGCCTTTTGTATGGAGAGGATCCTTCCCGGCCAATGCCCAATACAAAAGTTAACCTGGTGAACGAAAAAGGTGAAGTTATTCAAACTGTTACCACCAATGAACTGGGGGCATTCATCTTTACTAATTTACCGCCTGATCAGAATTTCTTTGTGAAAGTGGAGGAAGTAGATACAGATTTGGCGCCCGGAACCAAGATCATTGTGACGAATACATTAGGAAAAGAAGTGTACTCAACTAAGACAGATAAGAATGGAGGATTCAAATTTGAATTCCTTGCAACGGATGTGCATACACTGGAAATGTTGCAGGTGGAAGACAGTGAACTTCGTTTTGATTTCATTGCTTTTCTTGTTTCGGAAAAAAAGGATCCCCTCGCAAATACAACAATTAATCTCGTCAATGAAGAGGGTGAAGTTCTCAGAAGCATTAAAACTGACAAGAGCGGAGGTTTCCTTTTTACAAACCTTCCGGCTGATAAAGACCTTATGTTCTCTGTTGATGAGAAGGACACCAAAATGAAAGAGTACCAGAAATTATACCTGGTGGACGCTAAAGGAAAGATCATAAAAGAGATCGGAAGAAGTAATGGCGTATTCCGGTTTAAGGTATTGCCGATCGAAGAAAACGCCCTGGGTGTAGTTCATGCTGAAGATCCCGCGCTGAAAGATGCGATACAATATGAGTGGAAAGCTTTCCTTGCAGACGATAATAAAAAGCCCCTGCCAAAAACAATGATCAGGCTTGTCGGTCCGGATAGCGAGATCCTGCAGAGTATCAAGACCGATGAAAAGGGAAGCTTCTTCTTTACAAATCTTCCGTCTGACAAGAACCTCCTTTTTGCCGTTGATGAGAGTGATGAAAAAGTGAAAAGCCTTAAGATCCTTTATATTCTTGACGAAAAAGGAAATGTATTAAAAGAGATCATAAAGAGTGGCGGCCGTTTTGTTTTCACTGTGCTTCCGAATGAAGAAAAGAAACTGGGATTGGTTTATACGGAGGATACGCAGCTTGCTATCCAACGGAAGAACGCACTCCAGGTAACGGGACAGAATATTCTTTTTGAATGGACTGCATATGTCCTTGATGAGAATAAAGTTCCAATCCCAAAAGCGGGCTTAAGCTTTCTGAACTCCGCCAACCAGGTGGTTCAGACAATTATGACAGATGATAAAGGCAGCTTTAAATTTTCAAATTTACCTGCAGATGAAAAATTAGTCTTTGCCCTTGATGAGAATGACACGCGGTTTGCAAATATGAAAGTGATATATATTGCAGATGAAAAAGGGAATATCATCAGGGAGATAGTTAAAAGCGGAGGTAAGTTCATTTTCACTGTATTGCCGAGTGAAGAAAAAAGCCTTGGGCGGATCTACATTGACGATCCATGGCTGGCTGTAACAAAGCTGAAACACGATAACCTGGGAGGTGAAATAACCAACGCGGAGAATCTTTATTATGATTACGGAAAGGCTGATCTTCTTCCGGAAGCGAAGAAAATCCTGGACAAGATCATTTACATTATGAAAGAAGATCCAAAACTCTACGTTGTTCTTGAATCACATACCGATTCGCGTTCATCATATGGTTTTAATATAAGGTTATCAAGGCTTCGGGCTAAAACAGCTGTCGATTATATGATAGCGAGTGGAATCCCGAAAGAAAGATTACGCGGAAAAGGTTTTGGAGAGCTGAAACCGGTTAATGACTGCCGGGATGGGAAGCAGTGTTCTGAAGAGCAGTATGCTAAGAACAGAAGGACAGAATTCAGGATACAGAGAAGAAAATAATTTGATCATGCACAGATAAGAGCCGAACTATTCGGCTTTTTTCGCTTATATAAACGCGGCATAAAAAATGCAAGAGCCGCTAAAAAAAAGAATATGAAACGAATAATTACTACCCTGGGTATTTTATTTTTATTTCTATTTACAGCCCTGTCCCAGAATCCTCATCCATTCGAGCTTGGTTTTAATGTTGGCGCTGCGTGGCAGAAGAGTGATGTTAAAACCGGTAAGATCGGAGCGGGTGCCGGCCTCACTTTTGGTCAAACCTATTGCATGAACCAGACAAGCCCTTTGCTTTGGGGCTGGCGGTTCCGGTACCTGAATGCAAACACATACGGGCAGGATACAAAAAAGTCATACGGGATTGCAAATAATACGGTTCTTAACGGAACAGACACAACGCTTGATTATTACAATAATGGCGGGTTCGTTTATCATAATTACAAAACGCATATAGATGAACTTTCCATTGAACTGCTTTTGGGCTCGAACAGGATCCGCGAACGAACAAACTTATATCCTTATATTTTCGGGGGCGCAGGGCTGATAAAAGCAACAGCCAGGATAAATCAGCTTGACGGGAATAACCAGCGCTACAATTATGCAGCTCTTGATTCAGCGGGAACTGCAGGTATCTCAGGAATAAACGGGATGAGCGATGGAACATATGAATCACTTGCAGATGGCAACCTGAATCCAAAATGGAAGTTCATGCCATCCTTCGGTGTTGGTTTGGGCTATGAGGTGATAAAAGGCTTTTCCATCGGGCTGGAGCATAAGATGACCTGGGCTTTTAATGATGTTCTTGACGGGCAGAGATGGTCGGCTAATAATTCATCCACCGGGAATAATGATATGTATCATTATACTTCTTTTTTCCTGAAATTCAGTTTTGGAAGAGGCGCAAAACATACTTCAGCGGCAACCCAGACTCCTCAGGATCACGGAACAAATTCTACTACACTGACTCCGGCTGCGGTTTTACCAGTCATTACTTTGAGTAATCCCGCTTCAAGTCCGTTTACTACTTCTTCCCCTTCTTTTACCCTGGCGGGCAAGATCAGTGGGATCAATTCTGTCAGTGATATGTCTGTTTCCGTAAATGGAAAACTCATAAAGGGCTTCGCATACAATGTTTCAACACAGATGTTCAGCTTGCCATTAAACTTACAGGGCGGATCCAATTCAGTTTTTGTAACTGCAACTAATTCTGCAGGAAGCATCAATGCGTCCGCTACTATTATATATGCCCAGGAAGAAGCGCCTAAGGAAAATCCTCCTGTTGTTTATATTTCATCGCCATCGCAGAGCCCGGCTGCTGTTTTCCAGGCAGGAGCAAACGTAACAGGGACTATATTGAATATTTCATCCGGGCAGCAAATGCAGGTAGCCGTTAATGGTGCACCTGCTCCGAATTTTGTGTTTAACAGCTCCGCTCACACCTTCAGTGCAAATGTAAATCTTATTCCTGGTGCAAATACTGTGATAGTAAGTGCGATGAACACTGCCGGAAATGATTCAAAAGCGGTAACAATAATCTTTAATTCATCGCAGCCTCCTGCAGTAAAAGCTCCAGTAGTAACAATTACTAATCCGGTTGGTAATCCTTATACTTCAGCAACCAGCCCTGTAACAGTTACTGCAGGAATCCTGAATATTACAGCTATCGGTCAGATAGAAGTATTTATAAATGGCGGCCCTGTTCCTTCAAGCAAACTCAGTTACAACACCGCAAGTCATCAGCTTTCGTTTTCTGCGCAGCTGCTGCAGGGGGCAAATACCGTAGAAGTTTCTGCAACAAATGTTGGTGGCAGGGATTCGAAATCAGCTACAATAATTTATAATCCGCCGGCCGCAGCTCCTCCGCAGGTCACGATTATCAACCCAGCCTCCAATCCGTTTAATACGGTTATTGGTTCTGCTTTAGTAAGTGCAGGTATCTCAAATATTTCTTCTGCGTCACAGGTTTCTGCTACGCTGAATGGTGCTCCTGTTCCTAGCAGTTCATTAAATTATAACCAGGGCTCTCATCAGCTTAGCTTTAACGTGAATTTGATCCAGGGAGCAAACACAATTGTTGTTTCGGCTACAAATGCCGGAGGCAGCGATTCAAAAACTCAAACCATTATCTATGCTCCGGCAGCGCAGGCAACGCCTCCTGTTGTTACAATTTCAAATCCCGCAAGCGATCCTTACACCACTTTATCGGCTTCTGTCCCTGTTTCAGCAACTGTTATGAATGTGAATACGACAGGACAAATTACTGTGACACTAAACGGAACAGCAGTTTCCGCGGGTGCATTAAGTTTTAATCCGGCATCCCACCAATTAAACTTCAATATAAATCCGGTTTTAGGTACGAACACTCTTGTTATCACTGCAACAAACGCAGGTGGAACAGCATCGGAAACACAAACTATAATATTATCCCGCCCATCAACAATTGCAGCTCCTGTGGTAACGATCACAAATCCGTCAGTTAACCCGTTGAATACAACCACAGCTTCTGCAACGATAACCGCGAACATCACAAATGTCCTTTCGGCCGGACAAATTTCCGTATCGCACAACGGCTCAGGGTTGCCCGCAGGTTCATTAAATTTTAATGCTGCTTCACACCAGCTGACATTTAATGTCAGCCTTGTCCAGGGAGCGAACTCGATTACAATTTCCGCTGTTAATGCAGGAGGAAATGATTCTAAAAGTACATTGCTGGTGTACACACCTCCGGTAGTAGTGCCTGCTCCTGTAATTACCATTACCACACCTAATACAAATCCATTGAATGTGAATTCTGCTTCTGCAGTTGTGGCAGCTACAGTTTTGAATGTAAACAGTTCTTCTGAGATCACCGTGAAGATTAACGGAACACCGACTACTGCATTTTCATTTAACAATACTACAAAGCAGCTCAACCTGAATGCCAACCTCGTTGGTGGCATAAATACAATCATTATTTCTGCTGTTAATCAGGGCGGCAGTGATTCAAAAACACAAACCATTAATTATACGATCCCGGTACCTTTGCCGGTTGTAACATATCTCACCCCTGCTTCAGGTTCGGCTACTGTTACAGCAAATACGTATGCGGTATCTGTTAAGGTGACCAACATTATTGCTTCTAACCAGGTGACCGTAAAAGTGAATGGCACGGTAATCACAAATTTCCTGTTCCTTGCTGCTGCAGGGAAAGTTGGTTTTACGGCTAACCTCATACCGGGAAATAATACAATTGTTGTTTCTGCAACTAATGCATCAGGATCTGATAGTGAACCCGCTACCATTATTTATAAGCAGGGCGTGATCTCCACCAACCCGATCGGTCCGGATACTATCGCAGCTCCGGGAACTCCGGGTGCAAATGGCAGCAGGCCTGTGCAGTCTAATCAGCTCGGGGGTGTAACACCTTCAGGGCCGGCTGTGAATGCGCCCCAGCTGGTACTGATCACCCCCGCGGCATATACAGCCAGCACTTCGGATGCTGTTTATACATTAACCATGAAAACTGTTAATGTCCTCAACCAGGCTTCAATAACAGTTAAAGTAAACGGTTCTGCATTTACAGGTTTCAGCTGGAATAACAAGACAAAAGTCCTTACAATTCCAGCCTCCCTGAACATGGGTAGTAATAGCATTGTGATTGAAATGGTCACCGGCGGGACTTCGAAAACCGAAACATTTACGATTACGCGCCAGTAATATTTTTTGAATGTAAAAGGATCCTGCAGATTAAGCAGGATTCCTTTTTGTAAGGTATTTAACAAGGGCAACAATTGATACCAGTGTCCACGCACCTTCCAGGATTATAAAAGGAATATAATTTATAAGTACTGATGCCAGCCCGGCCAGCCCGGCTCCTGTAATATTCAGGAGAATATAGGTGAGGGAGTCCTGCTGGATTTTTCCGGTCAGATTTAATAAAAAGGCAAAAAGCAAAATGGTAACCCCGATAAAGCCTATCCAGTCGTTAATATTCATATGATTAGATTTAGGAATAAAAAAATCCCGCTCAGATGAGGCGGGATTTTTTTAAAAATTGATTTGTTCTATTTATCAAGATCTTCAAAATTTACATCAGAGAATTTATTGTCCGTGGTTGAAGATTCGGTTGTGTCAGATCCTGTGTTTTCCACGACAGGAGATATTGATTTAATGTGAGCAACAGCTTCGTTCAATCCCTCTGCAAATTTCTCAAAATCCTCTTTGTAAAGGAAAAGCTTGTGCTTTTCATAAAAGAATTTACCATCATCCCCGAACCGCTTTTTGCTTTCTGTGATCGTAAGGTAATAGTCATTCCCCTTCGTGCTCTTAACGTCAAAGAAATACGTTCTTTTCCCTGCTCTTACAGATTTAGAGAAAATTTCTTCCCTGTCTGATCCATTTTTGTCAAATCCTTCTTCCATCGTAATAATAGTTTGTGGTCGTTCTAGTTATAGTAGGAGCAAATGTTTAGAAAAAAAACCTCTAAAACAAGGCTTGTTAATAACTTTTTATAGCTTGTAAAAAGCGAATTTAGCCGTGTTCCTCATTTTCGAGGAGCTGCATATTATAAAGATTGTAGTAAGTGCCTTGTTTTTCAAGCAATTCCTTATGGCTGCCCTTCTCTGCGATCCGGCCATTGTCGAGGACTATGATCTGATCGGAAGTCTTAACGGATGAAACCCTGTGGCTTATGATCAGTGAAGTTTTTCCTTCCATTATCCTTTTGAGATTGTTCAGGATCTCTTCCTCGGTCTCTGTATCTATCGCGGAAAGGCAGTCATCAAATATCAGAATCCTTGGTTCTTTTATGATGGCCCTGGCAATGGAAACACGTTGTTTTTGTCCCCCCGATAACGTGATGCCCCTTTCACCGATTACGGTCTCAAACTTTTCAGGGAACTCAATGATGTTCGAATAGATCGCAGCATCTTTCGCAGCTTTTTCAACCACTGCAGGATCATGTTTCCCGGAACTTATCCCGAAAGAAATATTATTCGCAATTGTATCCGAAAACAGGAACACTTCCTGTGGTACATAGCCGGTTTGCTGGCGAAGTGCTGCGAGGTTTAGATCCTTCACATGATGTCCATCGATAAGAATTTCACCTGAAGTGGGATCGTAAAGCCGGCAGAGAAGGCTTGCAATTGTGGATTTCCCGGATCCGGTTTTCCCTATTATTGCGAGTGATTCCCCCGGTTTAACCGTGAACGACACATTCCTGAGTGCTTCAATTCCGGAATCAGGATATGTGAAGCTTACATTTTTAAACTCGATGCTGCCTTTAATTTCCTGTGGTTCGGATTTTTTGCTGAAGATCTCCGGTTGTGTCCGCAGGAATTCATTGATACGGGCCTGGGATGCCGCAGCCCTCTGGATCAATGATGTTACCCAGCCCAGGGAAGCTATCGGCCATGTAAGTTTGTTCACGAAGACAATAAAGATAGCGATACTGCCGTAAGTTATGTTCCCCGCGATCACTTCGAGACCTCCGATGTAAATCGTGAATATAGTGCTCAGGCCGATCAGCAGGATCATAAAAGGCTGAAAGAGCGATTCGGTTCTGACAAGCCCCAGCGTACGCCTTTTATATTCTGTACTAAGCTGGTCAAATTCATCATAAGCTTGCTTTTCCCTCCCATAAGCTTTAAGGACGCGGATCCCTGAAAAAGTTTCCTGCGCCCTGGTCGTTATATCTGAAAGCTGCTGCTGGACTTTTGTGCCTTTTTTATTGATGGTGTCACTTACATAATATATTGTAACCGCGAGTACCGGCAGCGGAAGCAAAACAAAGAGTGTAAGCCGCATGTCTATACCAAGCATCACTACAATTGTAAGAAGAAAAGTAATCAGGGTATTTACAATGTACATGATCGCGGGGCCAATGTACATCCTGACCCGGCTTACATCCTCGCTGATCCTGTTCATCAGGTCACCGGTATTGTTCCGCTTGTAAAAAGCAATATCAAGTTGCTGGTAATGATCATAAATCTCATTCTTCAGGTCATATTCTATCAGCCTCGACATTACTATGATCGTTTGTCTTGTGAGATACAGGAAGAAACCGCTGAGTAATGCAAGGGCAATGATCTTTACACCGAATATAGTCAGTTCCCTGTAGGGGTCACTGCTCATTTCAGGATGAATAAGTATGTTCTTAATATAGTCGATCGCACCGCCCACATAGGTAACGGCATATACAGAAAAAAGATTGGAAAGGGAAACGAAAAGTATTCCCAGCGAAAGGCGCCAGCGGTATTTATAAAAATATTTATTTATGTGCTTTAAAGATCTCAAATGCTAATATTTATCCGTATTCCGGGTTTCCGGTAAAAAAGAATTGCGGCCTGTATAATTTTGGCTACTCGGAAATATCCATTAATTTTGCGCCACAATTTAAAACCGTTACGAAAGTACTGATTAATCATCTTTCAGGATCGGAAACTCAGTCGTTTTTTAATCAAACAAATTAATATGATACAAGTTCAGGATATTAAAAATTCCCCTTTGGCGGAAAATCCGGTGATCGCCCAGATGGGAATCAGTAATCACGAGCAGGTTGTGTTTTGTAATGATAATGAAACCGGCCTGAAAGCCATTATAGCCATCCATAATACAATTCTTGGCCCCAGCCTTGGCGGAACAAGGATGTGGCCTTATAAGAATGAAATGGAAGCGCTGACGGATGTATTGCGTTTGTCCCGCGGCATGACCTACAAATCTTCCGTTGCAGGGCTAAACCTTGGCGGTGGAAAAGCTGTGATCATTGGTGATGCAAGAACCCAGAAGAATGAAGCCCTGATGCGCAGGTTCGGGAAATTCGTGAACAGCCTCTCCGGTAAATACATTACTGCAGAGGATGTGGGCGTGAATACCAAGGATATGGAATATATTAAGATGGAAACTGATTTTGTGAGCGGACTGCCGGAAAATATGGGCGGAAGCGGAGACCCTTCTCCGGTAACTGCATACGGGGTTTATCTTTCAATGAAAGCATCCGCGAAAGAAAAGTGGGGAAGCGACAATCTTTCAGGTAAGAAAGTGGTTGTCCAGGGAATTGGCCATGTAGGTGAAAGCCTTGTGAAACATCTTGTAAAAGAAGGCGCAAAGGTTTCAATATTTGATATCAATGAAGAACGCCTGAACCTGGTTGCAAAGGAAACCGGTGCGGCAGTTATTGCTGATGGTGCCGGGCTGTATGACCTGGATATGGATGTTTATGCCCCGTGTGCTTTAGGCGCTACTGTTAATACCGATACTTTAAGCCGTTTAAAATGTTCTATTATCTGCGGTGCAGCCAATAACCAGCTGGCAGAGGAAAATGTTCACGGTAAAATGGTGATTGAGAAAGGTATTCTTTATGCTCCGGACTTTGTTGTTAATGCGGGTGGGATCATCAATGTTTTTTATGAGCTGGAAGGTTATAACCGTGAACGCGCAATGTCGCATGCGGAGAAGATTTATGACACAACATTGAACATATTTAAATTATCAAAAGAGCAGAATATCCCAACGTATATGGCGGCTAACAGGCTGGCTGAAAAACGCCTGTCGGATATTGCGAAGATAAAGGTAAGTTTTTAATAGTTGGTAGTTTGGAGTTTGAAAGTGGGTAGTGGGTAGGTTGTTGTTATAGTAGGTCGGAGACGGGACACCTTGAGATTTTAATCCTGATGTTTATTAAGTTTTTCATAAACACAGATTCGTAAATTCGCACTGATTTCGTTATCCGTACCGCAGATTTGTAATTAGTATTTATTCGTTATTGGTACATGTTAAACAGAAGGTATTTAAGGATTAAAGTGATGCAGGCGCTGTACGGTTTTTTTCAATCGGACACAAGAGACCTGGCGAGAAGTGAGCGTGATATGTTTACATCCATTGATAAAGTATATGATCTGTATATTTTTCAGCTGGCCCTCCTTGTTGAGTTGCAGCACGTTGTGAATATGATCATCGAGGAAGCAAAGGAAAAGCACTTGCCTACGAAAGAGGAACTAAGTCCTAATCTTCGTTTTGTAGAAAACAAGCTTCTTCAGCAGCTTACTGAAAACATTCATATCAAGCGTGAAATGAATAACAGGAAGATCTCCTGGAACAATGAATACGAGCTGGTAAGAAAGATCTATAATACCATAAAGGCTTCCGATATTTATAAGGAATACATGAGCACACCTGATCATGATTATAAAACTGACAGGAATTTCGTTGTTGCTTTATTCAAGGAATTTATCGCGGACTTTGAGCTGGTGAATCATTTATATGAAGAGCGTAACCTTCACTGGGGTGATGATATTTACCTTGTCAACCCTATGGTTGTGAAGACTATTGAATCCTTCAAGGAAGATTCAAGTCCGGACCATGAGCTTATAACTCTTTATAAAGACAGGGAAGAAGATATGGAATTTGTGAAGGACCTCTTCCGCCAGACGGCTATACGCAATGATGAGAATGAGAAATTAATAGGAGATAAAACCAAGAACTGGGAAGTTGAGAGGATTGCGTTGATGGATGTTCTTTTAATGAAAATGGCTATTACTGAAGTTCTGCATTTCTCAAATATCCCGGTAAAGGTTACCCTGAATGAATTTATTGAGATCTCCAAGATGTACAGCACGCCCAAAAGCAAGATCTTTATCAACGGGATCCTGGATAAGCTGATCGCGGATTTTAAGCGCGACAACATGCTGAATAAGATGGGCCGTGGACTTATGGAGTAATATTAAATTTTAGAATTGTGAATTTTAAAATTAATAATAATATGAAAAGAATAATATTGATGGGTGCCGGCTTACTAATGATGCTTGCCTCATGTGAACCAGCGTCAAAAAATAATCCCGATGCACCGGTGATCTCCACCGATGTGATCAATGTACCTGCAACTGCCTCAGATCAGCCGGCTGAACCCGGAAGTGCCGCAATAATCACGTTTGCTGAAGAGAAGCATGATTTCGGAAAGATTACACAGGGTGAAAAGGTTACTTATGGCTTCACGTTCAGGAATACAGGCGGTTCTGATCTTGTCATCTCTTCTGCGCAGGGAAGCTGCGGATGCACTGTTCCTTCCTATCCTAAAACACCTGTAAAGCCGGGCGAATCTTCAAAAGTGGATGTTGTGTTCGACAGTGAAGGCAAATCAGGACTTACACAAAAAACAATTACGCTGGTTACTAACTGTAACCCCAGCACAAAGGTATTAACGATCAGTGCGACTGTGATAGTGCCTGAAGAAGAATAATCATAAACCAATAAACAAAACAAAACAATTATGCAGCAGTTAACCCAGTTTTTGCCTATTATCCTTATCATCGTAGTGTTTTATTTTTTCATGATCCGTCCGCAGCTTAAAAAGGCGAAAGACCAGAAAAAATTCCGTGAGAACATAAAAGTAGGGGATAAAGTTGTCACCATAGGCGGAATTCATGCAAAGATCTCTGAAGTACAGGAAACAACATTTATTATTACCGTTGAAGGTGGTGTAAGACTAAAAATTGAAAAGAATGCCGTTTCAATGGACTCTTCAACCCTGATCGGGACAGAACAGAAGTAGCCGGAAAATCTGTGAAAAAAGCGTTAAGTGATCCTTAACGCTTTTTTTATGTTAAAGCGTTGATTAACTTTGTTAAGAAACTGAATCTGCATGAAGTCACCATTCATTAAAAGTTTAGAGCCTGGAGCAGGGAAAGAAAAGATCCTACTGAACAAGCGGGTTGCTACCTTTTTATGCTGTGTATTTATTTCGGTATTGTTCTGGCTGCTCATGACATTGTCCAAGGATTATACGATCACTATTGCATACCCGGTGAATTACATTAACTCCCCGAAGGATAAAGTAATTGCCAACAACCTTCCTGCAGAGATCAGCATGGAGATCAGGTCAAAAGGTTTTTTTCTCCTGGCTTACCAGTTCCGGGAGCCGCAGACGGTGTACGTGGACCTGAATGAAAGCCACCCGATGGGACCAAAGAACCATCACTTCTTAAGGACCAACCTTCAATTGAATAAATTCACCGATCAGTTTTCGTCCCGCATAAAGATCCAGCGGATCATCCCTGATACAATTTTCCTGAATTTCAATAAGAAAACCATCAAGCGCGTTCCGGTGAAAGCGAATGTTTCACTTACCATGGACAGCCGGTATCAGCAGTCGGACAGCATATTACTTGATCCTGCGTATGTGGATATTTCCGGTGCCGCGGATATCATCGACAAAATAGATCACGTGGAAACAGTCCCGGTTTCCCTGGAGAATGTCGACAAGAAGCAAACACTTATGCTTACAATAAAGGCCGATTCAGGCAAACGCGGTTTCGAGATCAGTTCAGCCAAAGTGAAAGCTGTGGTGAATGTGATCAAGTTCACGGAGGCAACCATTGAGCTTCCGATTGAAGCGGAAAATCTCCCGGAAGGTTATACTCTTAAATCATTCCCTGATAAAGTGATTGTGAAATACAATGTTGCCTTTGATAATTATGAGAAGATAACCCCGCAGCAGTTCCGCGCAGTTATTGATTATAAGAAAGCAGAGCCCGGCAGCAATAAGCTGAAAATCTCCCTGGATAAATTTCCTGCAGATATCCGCTCTGTAAAACTGAATCCTGAAAAGGTGGAATACATTTTAAAAAAATGATCATCGCTGGAATAACGGGAGGAATAGGCAGTGGCAAGAGCACTGTCTGCAAAGTATTTGAGCTTCTTGATGTCCCTGTTTATTATGCTGATGAAGCGTCAAGAAATCTCCTTTCAGATCCCGGTATCATTAAACAGATCACAACAGTTTTTAGCAATGATATTCTCTCTGGCGGAGTGATAGACCGGAAAGTAATGGCCGGCCTTGTTTTCAACGATCCCGAAAAATTAGATGTTTTGAACAAGATCATGCATCCGGCCGTAAAGCTTCATTTCGATGAATGGTGCAGCAGGCATTCCGAAGCCCTGTATGTGCTTAAAGAAGCAGCAATTCTTTTCGAAAGCGGGTCTTATAAGGATGTTCAGAAAATCATACTGGTAACATCACCTTTGGAACTGAGGATCGCACGGGTTATGAAGCGTGATGCTGCCACAAGGGATGAAATAGAAAAACGGATCTCAAAGCAATTGAGCGATGAGGAAAAAATGAAACGTTCTGATTTTGTGATCCGGAATGATGAAGAGCAATTACTTCTTCCGGCTATCCTTGATATTCATAAGGCTCTGTCTTCCCGCTGACAGAAATGGATAACATTTTTATTGCCGTACCGAATTCTTTCTTATTTTAGATCAAATTTTAACAGAACTTTCATTATGGAAAATCAAGGACCTCCTGACCAGGCAAATGTTAACCAGCAATTTAACCAGCAATTCGGGCAACCCTCCGGGCAGCAGGTTTTACCAAACTCCACCGCAGTACTTGTATTGGGAATAATCTCAATAGTAGGATGTTTTTGTTACGGAATTATTGGAGTAGTTCTCGGGATCATTGCCCTTGTTCTTGCATCCAAAGCCGGTGCATTGTACCAGCAGAACCCCGGTATGTACTCCGAAGCCACTTATAAAAACATGAAAGCGGGAAAGATCTGCGCAATTGTAGGTTTGTCCCTTTCCGCCCTATATCTGGTTTGTATCATTATTTACCTGTGCATAATCGGAACCGCGATTTCCATGATGCCATGGGACATGATAAGATAATTATTTTTAAAAGATGAAAAAGAGTCCTGCCTGAGCAGGACTTTTTTATTTAATCATATGCAGGACTTAATACACTGGCTTGAAGCTCATTTGCTGAGTTGTCCTTACAAGGCGCTTACAGGATTTGATTGCCCGGGCTGCGGGATGCAGCGGTCTTTTATTGAGCTGCTCAAAGGAAATCTTACAGGAAGCTTTATGTTGTATCCCGCATTGCTTCCTGTTATTTTTACATTGTTATTTACAGGCCTTCACCTGGCTTTCAGGTTTAAAAAGGGTGCGGAGGTGATCAAATATTCATTTTTAACCACTACAGCAATAATTGTTACAGGATACATTTTAAAAATGTGGGCATGAGATTGATCGTTTTTGTTTTTGTGTTTTTTTCAGGAGCAGTACTTGCACAGGATGGAAGCTATTCGGTGTACCTGGTAGGCGATGCAGGGGAAGATACAACTTCAGGCCATGCGCTGCTGATGCTGAAAAGACAACTCGATAAAGATCCCCGGAGTGCGGTTATTTTCCTTGGCGATAATGTTTATCCTTCGGGATTTAGTAATAACTCTCCTAAGTCCAGGCTCCACCTGGAATCACAATTAAATATCCTGAAAAAATATAAGGGCCGGGTTTATTTTATTCCGGGCAACCATGATTGGGATGCACAAAGAAGAAGAGGACTGGATAAGGTAAAACAGCAGAAGATGCATATTGATAATTATCTTCAGAATAATTCAGCTGTGGTAAATAAAGAGGACGGATGTTTTTTTCCGGCAGAGGGTTTACCGGGCCCTGTAAGTGTTATGCTGAATGAGAAACTTCGTTTGATTATGATCGATACACAATGGTTCCTTCATTTTCATAAGAAGAATAAAATTGGTTCAAAGAAACAAACAGTCAAAATTTTTTATGAGCGATTAGACAGCCTGCTCAGGCTTTCTTCAGGTAACGGGGAGCAGGTTATCATTGCGGCACATCACCCGGTATATACCAATGGTTCACATGCAAGGAGAATGCAGCCATGGCGGTTCATGGTAAATTGCACACCATTTAAGATCCTTGGGTTCTGCGGCCTTGACAGGCTGTTCTCCCAGGATATTTATCAGCCGGGTTACAGAAGGATGCGAAGCCGGCTCCTTGCTTCCATGAAAGAGTATAATAACATTATATATGCTTCGGGCCATGACCATAATACCCAATGTTTTAAGGAAGAAGGGAAACGGTTCATTGTAAGCGGGAACGGGAGCAAGGTCACAAAGCTCAGGAAGAAGAAGCGCTTCGATTCTGTTTTCCAGGACGATCAGCTCACCGGTTTTGTGAAGCTGGAATTTTCAGAAGATAAAAAGATAACCACGAAGATCTACAGGGTAGGGATGGATGTGAAATTGCTGGAGGCGTATTGATGGAACATATTATAAAAAAAGAAGCGCTTAGATACTTTCTAAGCGCTTCTTTTGGTAATTTGACTTGTTATTTTATAATCACCAGTTTATTGCTGGTCTTTAATTCTCCATTGATCTTCACCTTGTAAAAGTAAATACCGCTGTTTAACTGATTCTCATCTATCACAATCTGTTTTTCTTCACCTGCGCTTAAGCTGATAGCAGTTACCAGCTTACCTGAAAGGTCGAAGATCTCAAATATCCCTTCCGAGTTTTCATTCATTGAATATTCAAAATTCATGGTTCCGTTATTAGGATTCGGGAATAAACGGAAGTCCGAAATTGCTTCCGGAGCGCTCATCGCTCTTTCCGAGCCAAAGTAAATGTTTTCACACTCATTGCGGAATTCCGTTGTGTCATAATGACTCAGGATAGCACGTGCCTGGTAAACCGCATAACCATCACTGTATGGACATTTTGCAGCCATTAACCTCATGTCGTTAAGCTGGCTTTCCGAATATTCATTTCCTGCTGTCAGGCTTTCCATTACATTGGCATAGATCCATTGGCTGTTGGCCTGCACATCGTTTTCAGGAACAATTGAATTATTTAGAGTGAGCAGGTCAGTTAATGAAGAAGCTTCGCGTCCTGCTGAATCAGCAAGTGTGTTCTGGATAAGATCCAGAGTTCCTACATTCCCTTCTGATTTATCATTTACAAACGATTCAAGGATAGGTTCGTTGGCCATGGCCGTAGAATCCGCCATTAAAAACTGATAAAGTCCCTGTCTAAGCATTTCTCTTGTTGATTCCTCGTACGCAAACGGAACAATAGAATCCTTGGCAATCCGGACCAGATGATCATAATCCACAGGGATTTCCATTTCTCTATAAGCCGTGTTTGGATTAGCTCCTGGTTGGCTAAGCCTTTCACCATCTGAAGCACATTCATAAGGGTTGGTGCCGCTGGTAGTGGTAAATGTGATCGCGGTTCCGCTTGTTACACAATTGTTCCCTGAAACAACAGCCGGGTTATACGTTACAAGTGTAGGCCTTACGTAAAAGGGAGATAATGCCCCGTTTGAATTATAAGACAACACATAACATCCGCTTGTAAAGCTGTTTGTCCACCTGTTGTCATTCGGTAAGGTAGTTGCTCCCGACATGGTTTTTTGAGGGCCAACTTCACCATAATTTAAAACAAGCCCCCAGTAATTATTATCCATCAGGTTCCTTGCAATATAGGTGTTAGGAGTCTGAACACCGCCAAAGAACATTCCAGCTCCAAGGGTATGACTTTCATTACATGTAACTTCATTGCTCGTGCTGTTATCAATGAAAATTCCGTTCACCCAATAATCATTCGAGTTTTGGCCCTGAACAAAGTTGTCAATTACTGAGCAGGCGGTGCTGTTTGTAAGACCAATGCCAGAACAATAATAGGAAGCAGATGAAGTATGCTTGATGCTTACATTGTTGTTGTCAAACGAAGAGTTTGAAATACCATTTCCGATAACACCATGACGTACATTCTCAATGATATTACCGCTCGCCTGGTAAGTGGCTCCGGACACCACCTCATTCACTGTGATCCCGATAGCTCTAACCTGGGTACCGGCATCAATTTCATTCGCAGTCATAGAAATGTTGGTTCCAACATTATTATAACAGCTGATCCCTGTGAGTGAAGAATTAATAACGTTGTCTGTAATTGTTGCATACCGGTAGCTGTTATTCCAGACATATATTCCTGTATTCACAGTGGTAAACGCATTACTGATAATATTGCAGTTCATTCCGTTGTATGCATTGATTCCTACTGAACAATTCGTAAAAGTGTTTGCCTGTGTTGCTGATGAAGTGCCTCCGGCTGAAAGTGTTCTGGAGTTACCTGCGGCTGTTGCGCAAATGGCAGTGCCGGCATTGCAGTCGCTTCTTCCGGCCATCGTAGATGTAATATTTGTGAAATTGTTATTATACACTTTAATAGAACTGTTTGTGCTTACAATTCCAAAATCCTGGTTATCAATTGTATTTAAGTCCCCTGAAACGGCAGAATTCCCTATCGTGATATCATTCACGTTTGTAAGTGTGATTGCGGTTGATGAACGAACGGTTGTATTCGGATATCTCAGTTTGCCGGAGGTGTTTGTAGGGTTACCGCCTGTAAGCCCATCAGCGCACTTGATGGTGGTCGCACGGATATAGCCGGCATACGTACCGGTGGAGCTAAGTACGGTTAAGCTCCTGAGGTTTTTATTAAAGAACACATTCCCGTAAGTAGCGGAGCTGTAGATATTCACCAGTCCGTTGTTCTTGGAATAAACCGCATTCACTGCATCTTCAATGGTACTGCCGTTATTAATAACAACAGCAGAAGTAGAAGTTGTATCATAGATCCCGTCCCACATTTCACTGCAGGCATAAATATGCGTTTTATTAGAGCCGTTGTTTGTTATGGTTAAGGTTTTTCCGGCTGCTACATTTATTTTTGCCATGTAACCCATTCTCAGTTCACAACCCTGCAGGATAAGGTTCTGATCCAGGGTCAGTGTTCCGTTTAAGCCAATTGTTTGTCCCGTTATAGTAAGCGTTCCACCTGAACTGGATCCTACACCTGCGGCAGCAATTGCAGTACAGTTTGAATTGGTAAAATTACCTGCTGATGGAGAAGGAGAGCAGCAGCTTCCTACGTAAAGGGTTTTGGTAACATTAGCACAGCCCCCGTTCGGATAGCTTCCGGTGAAAGTAACAGTAGCACCTGTAGAGGCGATATCAGCCGTGAAAGAAGATCCTGTGCCGCTTGAACCGCCACTGATGCTCCAGGTGTAGTTAACACCCGTTTGTACAGCGCTTACGGAATAGGTAGTGGCTCCGATACAGGATGTATTGCTTCCTGTTACAGTAAAGGAAATGGGTTGATTAACCGTTACGGTAACCTGGTCTGTTGCAGAGCAGGCGCCTGTGCCATTACCGGTGACTGTTACGGTATAGGTTGTTGTAACGGTCGGTGTAGCAACAGGCTTAGCAGCTGTAGTTGAACTCAAGCCTGTGGAAGGTGACCAGCTGTAAGTATATGGATGCTGGCCCCCATTAATGGCGGAACCCAGTGTAGTATTATTTCCGAGGCAAATCACTTTATCTGGTCCTGCGGTAACATAGGGTGCAGTAGTTGAATTAGGAACGTAAGCTTGTAAGGTGTAAGAACTGCCACACAGTGAACTGCTCACAACAACGGTGTGCATTCCTGGTGAAAGATTTGTTATAGGATTTGATGTGGTTGGTGTACCGCCATCCCATGTGTAATAAATTGTAGGACCAGTACAATTATATGAAATAATGGTCACTTCGCCATTGGCATTATTACATTTTGCCGGTTTTATATCCGCTATATATCCACAAAAGATACTGGGTGTTCCAACAACAGGACCGCCAGCATATGTAGTTATACCAGAAGAGAAAACGCATTCGCCATCAGTAACTGAAAATAAGTATTGATAAGAGTCACCCCCTACCGTTGGGGCACTCAGTTCCACTGAACTATTGGACGGAGGATTATTATATACTATAGGGCCCGGAGCAGTCCAGGTATAATTATAACCGGGTGTTAATGTAAAAGTTCCAGAAGCTCCTGACATAAGATATCCCGGGGAGGATATTAAAGCAATAGACGGAGTGAATAAAGGATTAGCTGGCGAGGCTGCCACATATGCCGGTGCACTTGTAGCACTGGACATTTTATAATCGTAACGGCCCGAGAAATTTCCTTTACAATCAAATAAAAGTAAAACAGTTGATTGGTTAGCTATATTAAGTAAATACGAAGTGCTATTATTTGTAACATAATTCGAAGGGCTAGGAGATAACCCCAAGCCAAGGTTCAAATTAATATCAGAGCCTGAACCTCCACCATTTAAGCTGACTGTTAAAGATCTGCTGGGGTTACTTCCATCCTGCTGATTAAGAATCATGACCGCAATGCGGTTTCCGTCGCTGGCAGCATAAGCTTTAATATTGCTTGAGTTGCTACCTGAGATAGCCGGGGAAAGGAACTCTCCTTTGAAGTTATTTGCCATCATCTGGAAGTGATAGTAAGTTGATTTCTTCGATCCCGCAGCCCCCCAGGTAGAACCTGGTGTTGCATCTTGATTCAAATAACCGATATTTCCAGCATAATTATCACCGCTTGAGCCTTCTTTCACACTCCAGAAATTTAAAAATTTAACTTTGGCATTTGTTGTGGAAGGATTATTGGCCCGCATACATTCTGCTATGGTTTCAACCCAAAATTGACCCGCAAGAAAGCTATTGGCTCCTGTTCCGCTAATTAGGTCATCCGAGCCGACAGTTGAGTTTGAGTTTGATACATCATTGGCTGTGCATATATTTGTTTCTGTGATCCCGATTTCAATATTAGTACCACCATTATTATTCAGACGGGTTCGAATATCAGATAGTTGTGTTCTTAAGGGGGTAGTAGAACCTCCACCCACAAAGTACACCGGTGCGCTGCCACTTAGATAATTAATAACATTCGATCTCGTTGCAGCCAGCTGATCTGGAGCTGTTTGTGGCTTATTCTGATCCTGAAATGGATACAAATGAATTGTGAAAACATCTATGTATGGCAATATACAGGTTGCATTGGAGGAGGGATATGTTGAGTTCATATCAGTAAGGGCTGTATATACGGCATAAGTGCTCCAATAGGTTGACAGTTCCGGTCCAATAATTTTTATAGGAGTAGGAGATGAATTCCTCATTGCAATAGAATATTCGCGGATATAATTTTCAATTAAATCTGCTTGAGCCGTTGTTTTCCAACCATACCCTCCATCATGCCCATTTACATCATGATCCGGCTCATTAGCAATGATCCAGTGATATACATGGTAATCATAATCCGAATCAGAGTTAAGATCAGAAACAACAACTCCGATTGATGATGCCTGTGGTGAAACAGCATTGGAAGGATCATATCCTACTTGGACTATTGGTTCCATGCCATTCTGCCTAATCTTCTTTAATAAATATTTTAATCGTTGATAAGTAGAAGTTGTAAGTTGCCCGAATTCCCAATTAGGTGTAATTCCTCCAATGCGCACAGTGGTTACACCACTCGCTCTTAAATCTGTCCAATATAAATCCAATTCATCCGGATTACCAATCTTCATTATATCAACATACCAGGCATTTTGTCCAAAGAGCTTTCTGTCAATGATATTTTGTGCTGAAATACTTTGTAAAAAAAATGTTAGACAAAACAATGAGAGGTGGAATGTTTTTTTCATAGTGTTTTTGTTTTTGGGTTGCATAGATAGATAAAAACCTAACTAAGCTCCAAATTAGGGAATGGGGAACATATTGCCCAAGCGGGTTCTTATGGTTTATTCTATTGATTTATTTTGTTCATAAGTTACTGGAATAAATATTGAATTATTTAATTAAAATCTCAAAAATGAAATACCTGGTATCTTTATTATTTCTTTTTGCCCAGAATCTTCACGCACAACAATTTGCTTGGATGCAGTCTGCAGGGTATTCTTCCTCAACAGTAGCGGATGTCGTTAAGAATGACAATGAAGGAAATATTTATGTTTGCGGGCATTATATGTCCCATAGCACTACGCCACCATCCGGGTCGGGTTGTTTTCTTTCAAAATACTCTTCAGTTGGAATTTTAGAATGGACAGATACATTAGAGAATGCACGGTATCCTTTTATTGATATAGATTCAAATAATGTTGTGCATATAACAGGGATTTTTTACGGCAGCACGAGTTTTAATGGCTTGGAAATGACGGGTAATTATGATTTCAACACAACCGGTTTTATCGCTAAATATAACGCTGCAGGTGTATGTGTTTATTCAAGAAAACTTACCTGGCTTAAACCGTCTTCTCTAAAGATATTAAATAACAATAGTTATGTAATAACCGGCTTTTCTAATGGTTCAGCGCATCCTTCAATTATTGATAATGCGGCATTCAATACGGAAGGAGCCTTTGTTGCATATTTCGAAAATGATATATGCCAATGGTCGAGATTAACCAACGGGGCCAGCTATTCATATTCTTATATGATTGCTAAAGGGAATTCCAACGAGATATTTATAGCCGGAGAATATTATAACACAGAAACCTTTGTTTCCCCTCATTCCAGTATTACATTAACAAGTTCAAAATTACGTAATAATTTTCTCTGTAAATACAATAGTGAGGGTGAGTTAGTATGGGCAAAATCATTTGAGCCCGGAAATCATTCCGGGATGACACTTTGTGCGTTAGAGGTAGATAATAATAATAACATTTATCTTACTGGAGGGTTTAGTGGTACAATATATTTTGACGGAAGTATAGTTAGTAATACCGCTTCATCAAGTACTTCAGCACTTTTAATTAAATATAATAGTGTGGGAAATGTAGTATGGCATAAAGTCATAGGTGCGCATAATGATCTGGTAGTATATATGAGTGGAATAAAATCTGTAGAAGGTAATATTTATATTACTGGTTCTTTTAATAACACTGTTGATTTTGGCGGAATTAACTTGTCTACAGGAGGGAATACTTCATCACTTTTTATAGCTAAATATGACAGTGACTTTAATTTGACCTGGATTCATTCTTCAATAGGGCTTCCGAATTCACATCGACCATTAGGATATTCTGGTGGCTCATCTATAAGTGTTTTTAATAATATGGTTTCTGTAGCTGGCAGCCTGTCCGGAAAAGTTTCCTTTGACGGAATAATTTACGATGGTGAATCCTATCCTAAAATGTATGTTACGCAGCTTGATGAAACAGCTATCGGAGTAAATGAAAGCGAAGCTGATAATATCCAGTTAACTGTTTATCCAAATCCGTCCGGCCGTTCAATAACGGTTGAGTATTTGTCTGAGTCAACCGGGAATATTTCTCTCACTATAAGGAATCAACTGGGTGAAACGGTGTATGTCTTAAATGAACATTCTTTGGATAAGCTATATCAGAAACAGTTTGACTTCAGTAATAAATCAAAGGGTGTTTATTTCATAGAAATTATTACCGATAAAAAGAAGATTGTGCGAAAAGTTGTAATTCAATAATTACTTCGAAGTAATGTAAAGAGTTATTCACAGATAAGGCTTTTGACTAATTGAAAGTTTTTATGAACAATGAAAAAATCATTATTTCTCCTTTTAATTTTAATACATAGTTACTCTTACTGCCAGCAGTTAAACTGGATAAGTGAAGATTCACTGTATGACAATGGTTATCATTTTGGAAACTGTGTAAGTATAGATGCCGATAATAATATATATACGAGCACGATATTCAGGCCTGATCAATCAGGCCATTCTCTCTGGGGAACTTTCATTTCCAAGCGGGATGAAGAAGGGAATTTACTTTGGAGGAAATTCATAGGACGCTCTGAAGTTTGGGGATTAACAACTGATAATTTTGGTAATTCATATATGACTGGTGTTTTCTGTTACTATGCCGATTTTGGATGTGGAATTTTATCTGATTCAACTCAGATAAGGACTTTTTTTCTTGCCAAGCTTGATCCAACAGGGAATTGCCTATGGTCTAAGATGGTTACAACTGCTGTCGGAAGTAAAATAGCAATTAACAGAGCAGACAATTCGATATATGTAATTGGCCAGTATAATGTTCCTGCACAATTTGACTCCATTGTTCTCAGTGGTCCGCGCGGACAATTTTTAGCAAAATATGATAGTAGTGGCAATGCAAAATGGGTAAAACCAATTTTAAATTATAGTTATATCTGTAATGTATCAGCAAATGATAATTATGTTGCCATCACAGGCAATTATGCTTATGCAGCATACTTTTCGATTGATAGTACCGGACTCATGCTGGGTAACCCAACCTCAGGTGGCATACATAATATTTATACAGCGCTTTATGATCCTAATGGGAATTTGAAATGGGCAAAGCAATCCGTTGCTGCAAATTATGATGTGAAAAGTAATTCCATTTCTCTTGATAGTGATAATAACGTATATGTTATAGGAAGTTTTTATAACACAGCAACTATCGGAGGAAAATTTTATTCAATTGATGAATGGCAGGATATTTTTGTTATTAAGTATAATGAGTATGGGGATACATTAATGACCTCTACTTTTCCTGGCAAGACAGTAGAGGAAGGACGAGCCATTCACGCAAACGAAAACGGTGTTTATTACAGTGGGGTTTGCTATGGTCAGTTAACCGTAGGAGATACAACAATTAACCCAGGAAAGCCTTCTGTTTTTCTTGCAAAGCTGGATCACGACCTGAAGCATACCCAATGGATCAAAACATATAACAGTCCCACAGAGAGCCATTCCGAGATCTTCCAGATCACATCAGATAATAACGGGAATATAATCGCCTGCGGAGATTATACAACCAGCCTGCAGGTTGACAATGTTTTCTTAAATTATAATAACGGGGCCTATAAAAAACCTTTTGTATTATCA
>DASVUX010000006.1:0-45601 GCA_036386835.1 Bacteroidia bacterium | reverse complement strand
GCACGATCGAGCAGCTCATATCAAAGCTTTTTGAGCCGATACGTGATACCCAGGTATAAACCGATAATTTATCATCCAGCAGGATCGGCTGTTTATAATCCATCTCCATTCTTGCCAGGATGAGGCTTTCACTGTCCCAGTCAATCCTGATATCGCCCATCACAGCGTTAAAATAATCTACACGTGCCAGCTCGAAATAAGTAATATGATTTGCATTATTTACATGCCCGAGCCTGTCAACATCCTTGAAGCGGATCTGGATCGGAGTTTTATGTTTAAAAGGTTCCATTGCTTTGTTTTATTTTCAGGAATACAGTTTGCCAGGATCAGGCATCAAGCTCTTCAAAAACGGAGTTCTTGCTGCGGAATTCGGGCACCATTGATTTCATCTTTTTTACGATCGACATATTATCCTGGTAATGAAAAAGGCTGATCAATTCCGTGATATCTGATGTTACGGCTTCAAGATCATACTCCTTTACCTTCGCGATCATGATCTGGTTGTGATGGGTAGGGATCGTATTCTCTTCTGTTGCCAGGAGCTCTTCATACAATTTTTCCCCGGGCCTTAAACCCGTATAGACAATGCTGATATCCTTGTCAAGGACAAGCCCTGAAAGCTTGATCATCTTTTTGGCGAGATCAACAATCTTCACGGATTTCCCCATGTCGAAAATAAAGATCTCCCCGCCTTTCCCCATGGCCCCGGCTTCAAGGACAAGCTGGCAGGCTTCCGGGATAGTCATGAAAAAACGCGTGATATCCGGATGCGTAATCGTTACCGGGCCGCCTGTTTCTATCTGCTGTCTGAAGCGCGGGATTACCGAACCATTGGAACCCAGCACATTTCCAAACCGTGTTGTTATAAATTTCGTATCAGAATTCTTATTCAGTGATTGAGTGTAGATCTCTGCGATCCGCTTGCTTGCCCCCATCACATTTGTAGGATTTACGGCCTTATCGGTACTGATCATTACAAACTTCTCTACATGGTTCTCAACTGAGAGGTCGGCAAGTATCTTGGTGCCACAGACATTCGTAAAAACCGATTCTGAAGGATTGTTTTCCATCATTGGAACATGCTTGTAAGCAGCGGCATGAAAAACGATCTGAGGCCCGAAAGTTTTAAACACATTGGACATCCGTTCCTTGTTGCGGATATCGCCCATTACTACTTCGTATTCAAGGTTTTTATATTTATCATGAAGCTCCATTTCCAGTTCATACAGAGGAGACTCTGCCTGGTCGAGCAAAACTATCTTCTTTGGATTAAAACGGATCACTTGTCTTACGATCTCACTTCCTATGCTTCCTGCAGCTCCGGTAACCAGGATTACCTTCCCGTAAAACTGCTGCCTGATATTCTCCTTATCGAGCTGAATTGCATCACGCTCAAGCAATTCTTCAATCTGAACTTTTTTGATCTGCCTGAAACTCAGCTCACCATTGATCCAGTTGCTTACAGGAGGTACGTTCAGAACTTTAGTATTGTACCTTAAGCATATATCCACGATCTCCTGTTTCCGCGCAGAAGAGATGCTCTGAACAGATATGATCAGGTTTGAAACGTCATTGTTTTTCAGCAGCTCGTCAAGAAATGAAAGCCCGTATATTTTCACTCCCTCGAGTTTCTTATCCTGCTTCTTCTCATTGTCATCAATAAATGCAAGCACTTTGTATTTTGTTCCCGCATCGCGGTCGAGTGTCCTTTTTGTTATAATTCCCGATTCACCCGCTCCGAATATGATCACACTTCTTTTCGACTTATTCGGGTTTGAAACTTCCATATACAAGGCTTTGAACATTACACGCAGGCTGATCATCAGGAATGCGGCAGCCATGTATTCTATGATAATTATGGAGAAAGGAACAGGAAACTTTTCATTTATAAAATTATAGGAAACCACGTTGATCAGCACAAAGATCAGGGAGCCGATACTAAGCACAGAAACGATCCTCTGTGCATCCTTGGAACTGGTATATTTTACAATCCCAAAATGTGTCCTCGCGATAAGGAATCCGCAAAACCTTACTCCCAGTACAATCGCGAAAACCAACGGGAAAGCCTCAACTTCTGTTCCAGGAATTGAGAAATTGAACCTGACCAGGTAAGCAAGCAATAAAGAAAAAGAACAAATGCACATGTCGATGATGAGAATCACCCAGCGAGGCATGTTCTTCTGGAATAAAAGGTCAAGTAATTTCATATTCTGTTATTCTTCAAAGATAAAAAAAATCAATTGATAAAAAGTATCAAAAAAGGGCGGGTTCAATCTTTAAGGTTAATTATAATTGTTATTTTTACGAGATAAACCGCTATTATGAAAGTATCTCTTGTTACCGGCGGTGCCGGATTTATTGGAGCACATGTAACAAATGAATTATTAAAGCTCGGGCATAAAGTTATTGTCCTGGATGACCTTAGCGGGGGCTTCAGGGAGAATGTCAACCCTGAAGCGATATTTGTAGAAGGTTCGATCACCAATACAGCTCTTCTTGAAAAACTTTTCAATGAACATAAATTCGTTTATGTATATCACCTTGCAGCTTATGCAGCTGAAGGGTTAAGCCATTTTATCAAACGCTTCAATTACACGAACAACCTGATCGGAAGTGTTAACCTGATCAATGAAAGCGTTAAACATAAAGTGAAGTGTTTCGTGTTCACCTCATCCATCGCTGTGTACGGGGCTCTGCCTCCCCCTATGCGTGAAGACATGGTGCCCCAGCCGGAAGACCCGTACGGCATCGCCAAATATGCGGTGGAGCAGGACCTGAAGACCACGCATGAAATGTTCGGACTGGATTTTGTTATTTTCCGGCCGCATAATGTTTACGGGGAATACCAGAATATTGGAGACAGGTACCGGAATGTTGTCGGGATCTTTATGAACCAGCTGATGCAGGGCAAGTCGCTTACCGTATTCGGGGATGGCTCTCAAACAAGGGCTTTCAGCTATATCGGGGACATTGCCCCTCATATCGCGAATTGCGTTAATGTTCCTGAAGCCTATAACCAGGTATTTAATATCGGTGCGGATAAGGAATACAGGGTGGATGAACTTGCCCTTGCTGTGATGGCTTCAATGGGCATTAAGGGCGAACTCAGGAACCTCCCTGCGCGAAACGAGGTCCTGCATGCTCATTCGGACCATGAAAAAGCATCAAGGATATTTAACGTGGGATCAGAAACATCCCTCGAAGAAGGACTCGGCAAAATGGCTCAGTGGGTTAAAAAAAGCGGGATCAGGAAAAGCACCTTCTTTAAAGATATCGAGATCTATGAAAAATTACCTGCGGTGTGGCTTGAAGAATAAAAATGAAAAGGATATTATTTATAGCATCACACCGTAAAAACCGCTCCCCAAGCCAGCGATTCCGCTTCGAACAATATTTCGACCATCTCAGGGAACAGAATTTTGAATGCCATCTTTCCAATCTTCTTACGGAAGAGGATGACAAGCGTTTTTATAGTTCAGGAAGTCTTACCGGGAAGGTCTCTATTCTTTTACGCAGTTTTTTTAAACGCATGAAAGATGTTAAGAATGCCAAGAATTACGATCTTATTTTCGTGCAGCGGGAAGCCTTTATGACAGGCTCCACTTTCTTTGAAAGACGTTTACGTGCTTCGGGAAAAAAAATGGTGTTCGACTTCGATGATTCTATCTGGATCCTTGATACCTCCAAAGCAAATAAAAAGTGGGAATGGCTTAAGAACCCTCAGAAAACAGCAAAGATCATTGCATTATCGGATATGGTTTTTGCAGGCAATGCCTACCTGGGTGACTATGCAAAACAATTTAACAGTAATGTAAGGATCATCCCTACCACCATCGATACCAAAGAATATAAAAGGGCAATTCCTGCAAGGGACAATAAATCCGTTTGCATCGGGTGGAGCGGAAGCATCACTACGATAAAGCACTTTGAATATGCACTGCCTTTCTTATCTGTACTCAAAAAAAAATATGGTGAAAGGATCAGTATAAAAGTGATCGGTGACGGATCATACGTGAATAATGAACTGGGGATAAAGGGTATTCCATGGATCAAAGAAGATGAAATAAAAGAACTTTCTTCTTTTGATATCGGTATCATGCCGCTGCCGAATGATGAGTGGACAAAAGGAAAATGCGGGTTAAAAGGCCTGCAGTACATGGCTTTGGAAATCCCGACCATAATGTCACCTGTGGGGGTAAACACCAACATCATACAGGACGGGGTTAACGGCTTTCTTGCAGCGACAACCGAAGAATGGACAGAGAAGATCTCTCAGCTGGTGGATTCATTTGAACTGCGTCAGAAAATAGGTGCGGAAGGGAAAAAGACAGTTGATCTTGAATATTCCGTAGAGTCACAAAAGCAAAATTATACAGCTGCATTTAATGAGCTGATTGCACGATAAACCTTACATTTACGGAAGAAAATAACGAATAAAAACATTATATAAATGGAAACAACATCTGAATTGAAAAGCGTTGCATTAGAAAAGAAACACATTGCGCTGAATGCGAAAATGGTTCCTTTTGCAGGATATAATATGCCGGTATCTTATTCCGGGCTGAATGATGAACATGTTACCGTTCGTACCGCTGTTGGTGTATTTGACGTAAGCCATATGGGTGAGTTCATCCTGAAAGGCGACAATGCCCTTGATCTTATTCAGCGCGCTACGTCTAATGATGCATCCGTTCTTACTGATGGGAAGATCCAGTATTCCTGCCTTCCGAATGATAAAGGCGGAATTGTAGATGACCTTTTGGTTTACCGCATCAATGAAAAAGAATACATGCTTGTTGTGAATGCTTCCAATATTGAAAAGGACTGGAACTGGATCAGCAGCCTGAATACGAAGGATGTCGAAATGAAAAACATCTCAGATTCTGTATCGCTGCTTGCTGTTCAGGGGCCGAAGGCAATTTCCGCACTCCAGAAATTAACAGACATCAACCTTTCGGAGATCCCTTATTACACGTTTAAAAAAGGCACTTTCAATGGTGAAGCCAATGTGATTATCTCCAACACCGGATATACAGGTGCCGGCGGTTTTGAGATCTATTTTGCAAATGAAGTAGCCGAAAAAATGTGGGATTCGATCTTTGCTGCAGGCGCAGAATTCGGGATCAAACCGATAGGCCTCGGGGCAAGAGATACACTTCGTCTTGAAATGGGGTTCTGCCTTTACGGAAATGATATAGATGATACTACTTCACCAATTGAAGCCGGCTTGGGATGGATCACTAAATTCACAAAAGACTTTACAAACAAAGCTGCCATACTGGAGCAAAAAGAAAAAGGCGTTTCAAAAAAACTGGTAGGCTTCGAAATGATCGAACGCGGCATACCGCGCCATGATTACCCAATCGCTGACTCACAGGGGAACATCATAGGGAAAGTAACTTCCGGGACCCAATCACCATCACTTAACAAAGGGATTGGAATGGGCTACGTGCAGACCGCTTTTTCAAAAGCCGATTCGGAAATATTCATTATGATCCGTGATAAAGCCATTAAAGCGAAAGTGGTAAAACTTCCCTTTTATAAAGCATGAACATCGCTCCCCGGAGATCTTATGAATAAAAAATTAGTTGTTGATGTTTGTCTTTCTCCACACCTCTACCCTGTTTACCACAAGGACGACAGCATAGTTGTAGTGATAGACATCCTGCGTGCCACTTCGGCAATGTGTACCGCATTTGAATATGGCGTTGATAAAATGATCCCAGTTGCTTCCGTGGAAGAAGCGATGGAATACAAAAAGCAAGGTTTTCTTGTCGGTGCTGAACGGAACGGGATCGCACTGGAAGGTTTTGATTTCGGGAATTCCCCATACAGCTACATGACTGATGACATCAGGGGACAAACCATTGTGATCTCTACAACAAACGGCACACAGGCAATTGAAGCTGCACGCAATGCATATAAAGTTGTGATCGGGGCCTTCACTAATATTTCTGCCTTGTGCGAATGGCTTACCTCACAGGAACGGCATGTCCTGCTTCTTTGCTCAGGATGGAAGAACAGGTTCAACCTGGAAGACAGCGTATTTGCAGGAGCGGTTGCCGATAAGCTTGTAGCAACGGGATCATACCGTACCGGTGATGCCGCCCTTGCTGTTTCATCGCTTTATAACCTCGCGAAAAGCAACCCGTACAAATTCCTTCATAATTCATCCCATGCGGAGAGACTTGCGGCAATGGGCTTAAAGGAAGACATTAAATACTGCCTCCAGACAGACCGTACAAAGGTGATCCCGGTACTTGACGGTAAACATTTAATCAGGTTATCTTAATCCCCGCGCTGTATATTTTTAGTAAATTTGGATCAGCGCCTGCCGGGCTGCGCAAGAAATAAAATGAAGAAATTCCTTATAGCCTTACCTCTTATAGCTTTATCGCTGTTGCTAATACCGCCCTCGGAACCGGCTTATACCTGGGGCTTCTTTGCGCATAAAAAGATCAACCGGATGGCTGTATTCACACTTCCAAGTGAAATGATGGGGTTTTACAAGGTCCATCTTGAATTTATCAGTGAGCATGCCGTGGATCCCGACAAAAGGAGATATGCCAACCCTGATGAAGCACCCAGGCATTATATAGATATTGACCATTACGGGGAACACGCGTTTGATTCTGTCCCGAAATTCTGGAAAGCAGCCGTAAAGAAATATACGGAAGATACCCTGAAAGCATACGGAATTGTTCCGTGGCACATTGAGAAAATGGTGTACCGCCTCACTGAGGCGTTTAAGAATGAGAACCTCGATCTTATATTGCATTACTCCGCTGACCTTGGCCACTATGTTGCCGACTCACATGTGCCATTGCACACTACGGAGAACTACAATGGCCAAAAGACCAATCAGAAAGGCATTCATGGCTTCTGGGAATCAAGGATCCCGGAACTGAAATCGGATGAATATGATTATTTCGTAGGGAAAGCGAAATATGTGGAGAAGCCAATAAACCTTGCATGGGAAACAGTTAAAGCGAGCAATGCTGCAGTTGACTCCGTTTTGAAATTCGAAGCTGAATTGAATTCAAAATACGATCCCGATAAAAAGTACAGCTTTGAGAACCGCGGTGCAATGCTGATGAAAGTGTACTCAAAAGAATACACGTTGGATTACGATAAGATGATCGAGGGAATGGTTGAAAGGAGGATGCGCACTGCAATTGTAACTACCGGAAGCCTTTGGTACACCGCATGGGTAAATGCAGGCAAGCCCGACCTGGGCCGTTTTGAGGATAAACAGATCTCCGATTCCCTGAAAAAAGTACATGCTGCAGAAGAAGAGCTCTGGAAGAATGGAAAGGTTAGAGAGGTGAAAGGGCATGATGATTAAGAATATTCAAAATTTTAAATTTCAAATTTCAGATTTTTCCGATTTCAAATTTGAAATATGTAATCATAAATTCTAAATAATGACACGTATCAGCACTTTTGCAATATTGATCATTGTAGTACTGTCTTCCTGCAGCACCTCATCTTTTTTTTATGCTCCATCACACGATTTTGCGCATTATCCTGATACTGCTGTTTATAATGTCGAAGAGATCAACTTCAAATCCGGGAACGGCAATACACTGAACGGCTGGTTCCTTAAACCAAAGAACATGGCTGCCAAAGCAACAGTGTTGCAGCTGCATGGTAACGGAGGCAATATTTCTTACCAGTATCAATTCGCTGAGCCGCTGGTGAAAAACGGTTACCAGGTGATGGTATTCGATTATGAAGGCTATGGCAGATCCACCGGCAAACCTTCACAGGAAAAGGTCCTTGATAATGGGCTCCAGGCATTAAATTACGTGAAGCAAAGAGCGGATGCTAAAAATAAAAAGCTGATCCTTTTCGGACAATCACTTGGCGGGCACTTATCCTGTGTGGTGGCTGCAAAGGAAAGTTCACAAATCGATGCGCTTGTGATTGAAGGTGCATTTTCTGGCCATGAGCTGATGGCAGTACATGTGGGAAAGCAGAACGGTGCCCCTGCATGGCTGGCGAGGCTGCTTGTGAGAACGAAATATGAAGCAGTTGATTATATCGGACAGGTGACGGTTCCAAAGCTGATCATTCACAGTACTGAAGATGCTACCTGTCCTTTTTATATGGGAAAAGAATTATATGACAGGGCGAACGGGCCGAAAGAATTCTGGGAAATAAAAGGCGGCCATATTTTAGCAAGCCGTTTATATAGCAAAGAATTTGTTGCACATTTTGATAAGCTAGTAAAATAAAAAGGGGAAGTTAAAAAATTGCCCGCGCATTTTCTAACTCCGCTCGAAATGCTACGCTCAATACAGCTCTCTAATATCTGCGTTTGCCCGATGATGAACATCTCTGCTTAAACTTCTTCGATTAAAAACCCCAGCTTCTTCAGATCATCCCAAAAACCGGGATAAGACTTCTTCACAACATCGGGCTGCTCTATGGTAATAGAATCAAATTTCATTGCAAGTGCAGCCAGCGCCATGGCCATGCGGTGATCGTCATACGTTTGTATAGCTGCAGGAGAATTCAGATTATCGGCCGGAATGATCTTAACAGCATTCTCATTTACAGGTTCCACCTGCACACCGATCTTTTTCAGCTCATTGCGGATCGCCATTACACGATCCGTTTCTTTTATTTTTAAAGTATGCAGTCCATTTAAAAATGAAGGAATCTGAAGTCCTGCCGTTGTAACCGCAACTGTTTGTGCAATATCCGGGCAATCGGAAAAGTCAAACCCAAAGTGTTCATCCTTGATCCTCATTTTAGTCAGCCTGATACCATCCTGTATATATTCAGTCCTCACGCCAAAAAAAGTAAATACATCCGCAACAATTGCATCTCCTTGCAAACTCGGATTCTTCAGCCCTTTGATAGTGATCTCCGCTTCTTCAGCCAGGGCAGTTATTGCATACCAATAAGATGCCGAGCTCCAGTCACCCTCCACATTGTAAACATAATCTTCTTCACTTTTCTTATGATAGTTCTGCTTGCTTACAGAAATAGAATTTCCCTGCCAGATCCCGTAAACACGGAATTCTTCCAGCATCTTTAAGGTCATGTTAATATACGGGCGGGAAGTTACATCACCTTTGAATCTTATTACAAGCCCATGCTGCAGGGCGGGGGAAATAAGCAATAGAGCAGAAATAAACTGGCTGCTGACACTTCCATCGATCTCAATCTCTCCTCCTCTTAATGTTCTGCCTTCCACTTTTAAAGGCGGGAAGCCTTCCTTCTCAAGATAAGTTATACTTGCTCCCAGCTCACGCAAAGCCTCAACCAGGATCCCAACCGGGCGCTTCTTCATCCTGTCGGAACCGGTTAATATGCGTGTACCGGGCCGGGTGGAATAATATGCAGTAAGAAAACGCATCACAGCTCCTGCAGGTCCCACATTAATTGTTTCCTGTCCGGGAGTATAAAGGATCTCTTTTAAGGTTTCCGTATCCTGGGCAGTGGCGAGATTCCGAATCTCAAATTCATCTTCGCAAAGGGCCTGGATGATCAGCGCCCTGTTGCTCTCGCTTTTGGAAGCGGTTAATTCAATAACACCGCTTATTTTTTTTGTTGGATGTGAGATCCGGTAATTCATATAACGAAATTATAAAACTTTCTGAACATAGTAATCCAAAGCTTCTGCAATCACCTCAGTCTTGATAACATTGTTTATTTCACATCTGCCGATAGCGGACAACAGTGAAAAATTTATTCCTCCTTTTTCATTCTTCTTATCATGTTTCATTAAGGCTGTCAATTCCTTTTTATCCATATTTTTCAAGGGGACCTTTTTGAAGGTTTTTAAAAGATAGCCTGTGATCTCCTCCAGTTCGCTTTCCTGCAAGCCGCATGCTTTATGAGACAGGTAAGACTCACAGACCATCCCCGCAGCAATGGCTTCCCCGTGCAGTAAAGGATTGGAAGGATTCAACCTTAATGAATATGATTCTATAGCATGGCCGATCGTATGCCCGAAATTAAGGACCTTTCTTATTCCCTCTTCATCCGGATCTTGCCGGACCACCCGGTTCTTGATCTCTACTGATGATGCGATCATCTCTCCGGATAAAGAGGAAAGACCTGGTTTTGTCCGGCTGAGCTTTTTCCAGGAAGGCTGGTCCGCGATCAGGGCATGTTTGATCACTTCGGCATAACCGGATAATAGTTGTCTTTTATCAAGGGTTTGCAAGAAGGCCGGATCGATGAATACTGCCGATGGAGTACTGAAAACACCTACTTCATTTTTAAGATGGTTAAGGTCAATACCAGTTTTACCGCCTATGGAAGCATCAACCTGCGCAAGTAAAGTGGTAGGAATATTTATATAATTGATCCCGCGCTTAAAGGTTGAAGCGATAAATCCGCCCAGGTCGCTGATTACACCTCCGCCCAGGTTCACGAATAATGACCTTCGATCAGCACCAAACTCGCTCAGTGTGCTCCAGATATGGGCACATACTTCAATGCTTTTACTTTCCTCACCGCTTTCTATCTCTATGAGCTCGGCATCCTTAAAATAGTCGATCTGTTCTACCAGCCGCGGATAACAATATCTGAGAGAATTCTCATCAACAAGGATAAAAATGCCGGAATAATTCCCGTTTGCCGATTTCAAAAAGGAGTTGATCTCCGCGGCAATATTATTCTCAATAAATACGGTATAACCTGTAGAAATTATTTTCGGCATAAAACTATATTACAACAAATATAACGAATGCGTGCCTTTTTAAAGCCCGTCGGTCTAATTATTATTTAGGTTTTATATATCGTCATAAGGCATTATCTTTACGCTTTGGTTGGGAGTTGGGAGTTGGGAGTTGGGAGTTGGGAGTTGGGAGTTGGGAGTTGGGAGTTGCGAGTTGCGAGTTGCGAGTTGCGAGTTGCGAGTTGCGAGTTGGGAGTTGGGAGTTGCGAGTTGCGAGTCAGAATTTTAATCCGTTATTATATTTACATCAGAGATATGCTTTCATTCAACAATACAGAAGTCGCTTTTTCAGGAAAATCAAACAATGACCTTAACCGTTCGTACTGGTTATTCAAGATGGTTTCAAACAGTGCTTTCGTGAACATCGGAAAATCGCTTACTACCTTTGCCATAAAGACATACCTACCGATCAAGGGGCTGATAAAAGCTACTATTTTCAAGCAATTCTGCGGTGGAGAAACGATTGAAGAATGCGATAGAACTATTAAGGAACTCGGGAAATTCAATATCGGGACCATACTTGATTATTCAGTGGAAGGCAAAGAAACCGAACATGACTTTGATGCCTGCAGGGATGAAACAATAGGAACAATTGCAAAGGCGAAGGATGACCGGAATATTCCATTCTGTGTTTTTAAAGTCACAGGGCTCGCCCGCTTTGAGCTCCTGGAAAAAGTCAGCGCAAAAGATAACCTTACTACTGAGGAGCAAAAAGAATTCGGACGCGTTCAGCTTCGGGTAAGCGCTATTTGTAAAGCTGCGCATGAGGCAAGTGTTCCGGTATTCATCGATGCAGAAGAAAGCTGGATCCAGGAGGCAATAGATAACCTGGCAAACCAGATGATGGTACTCTATAATACTGAAAAAGCTATCGTTTACAACACCTACCAGCTTTACCGCAAGGACAGGCTGTCTTACCTCCGTTTATCTTTTGATAAGGCAAAGGAGAACAATTATTTCCTGGGCGCCAAGCTGGTAAGGGGCGCTTATATGGAAAAGGAGCGCGCCCGCGCCAAGGAAAAGGGTTATCCGTCCCCTATCCAGGATTCGAAGGAGAATACTGATAAGGATTACGACTCGGCAGTATTGTTCTGTATTGAGAATATCGACCGCATTGCAATCTGCGCTGGAACGCATAATGAGTACAGTTCAATGAAGCTGGCGGAATTAATGAAAGAGAAGACTATTTCCCCAGGGAACAAACACATCTATTTTTCACAGCTGCTGGGCATGAGCGATCACATCAGCTTCAACCTTGCCAATGCAGGTTACAATGTAGCGAAGTATGTACCGTATGGACCGGTGCGTGAAGTGCTCCCGTACCTGATACGCAGGGCACAGGAGAATACGTCTGTCAAAGGGCAGACCGGCCGTGAGCTGAGCCTGATCATTAAGGAAAAAGAAAGAAGGAAAGCTGCCTGAAATATTATTTTAAGCACCGCGTTGTTATTCAAAATACGGCCAATGAAAAAGTTGCTGATTTTTGGATTGATACTGATCGCACCTCAAGTGTTCCCGCAAACACCCGGTGTTACTAAAGTCAAGCCAATCGGGCAGGACTGCCGAACGGCAATTCCCTTAACACTCGACAACCGTCTTGTATATGGCGTAACTGCAGCCCCGTCCGGGCATGGTGAGATTCAGGAAATACCGAAAGGCAATCATACATTTGAACAGGAACATAATTCAGCCTGGTATCTTTTATCGATCCGCAGGGACGGTGAATTTGTATTTGATATTACACCCGAGGACACAACCAACGATTATGATTTCCTCCTCTACCCATACACCGATTCCAATTTCTGCCTTGATCCAGGTAAAAATCAACTGGAACCTATTCGGTCTAATCTTTCAAATGCCAGGAAATCTGTAAGGGGAATAACAGGGCTTACCATCTCGCCGGATCTTCACCCAAGTATCGGCAAAGGCATAGGGAATCCTTATTCGCAGTCAGTTGACGTAAAGAAAGGTGAAAAGTATATGCTTGTCCTTGATAACGTGAGCCCGAATGGCAAAGGCCATACACTTGAATTTAATTTTTTAAAAGAGGTGGAAATTAAAGGCATCATTAATGATTCCGACAATAAACCTATATCAGCAGATATTGAGCTTTTTGATGCCAGTGGAAATAGCGTTCAAAACGAAAAAAGCAATCAAAATGGTGAATATGCCATTAAAACATTTCTAAAGGAAAACCAGCCTTACAGCCTCGTATTTTCTTCAGATTCCGCATTCAGCCAGATCAGGAGCGTGAATACATCATCCTTAAAAAATTCTGCTGTTTTTCCCGACCTAAAAGTCGTGTTACCCAAATTAAAAAAGGGCGGTAAATACCCTTTAGGCAATATTAATTTCCAGGGTAATTCAGCGGAGCTATTGGCAAATTCGTATCCTTCGGTAGAAGCATTATTTAAGTTAATGAAGAAGAACAGGAAGTTGATCATACAGATCGAAGGACATGTTAACGATCCGTACAAGATGACTCTTGATACCTCGAACACCTATTTAAACCAGGCTCTTTCAACTGCCAGGGCTTTAACTATATATAACCTTTTACTAAAGAAAGGGATCCAAAAAGAACGAATGACATTTTTGGGCCTGGGACATCGATTTCCGATCAACCCTACTCCGAGGTCAGATTCCGAAGCTATTGTAAACAGGAGAGTTGAAATAAAGGTAATTTCAATGGATTGATATCACTCACACTTACAGGTGTCGGCTTCATTCTTCAGATCTATCGCGGTCACCACTCTTGAAATGGTATCGCAATCCGCAATTACAATTCTCACTTCCTGGCCGTCTGCGGTCTTGCCTTCAACGGCATATGTTCCGCAAGGTTTATCGCGGACTTCGCTTTTATCATAATTGACCTTGCCGGTTTTAAGTACCTCCCTGATCTCCGCTTCTGTTATATTCCTGCATTTCATCCGGCATTCACCATGCCTCGTCAGTTCCAGCTTCTGGTAGCTTAACTCTGAAAGCTTGGCTGAACCAGGCAGCTGGCATCCGCGGCCTTTAAAAAGAAAACTAACAAGAAGGCATCCGAGTAAGAATCCAAAACCGTAAAATCGTAATCGTCTGTAGAGGTCAGCGTTTTTGGAAGGCAATTTCATTATTTATAAATTAAAAAATTTTCAAATTTCAAATTTCAGATTTCAGGTTGGAGTCAGAGAATTGCAAATTTCAGATTTCAGATTGAGATAGTAGTATAGATCAGGTTCGCAATTAACAATTCCTGAATTAACCAATCACCTGGTAACTGTGTTACATTCCTGCCATGAACAGATTGATATCCTTATAAGGCAGCTTGAACATTTCGCCCAGCACCTGGCTTGTCAGCACCCCGTTGTAAACATAGATCCCGTTCCGAACTCCTTCATCCCTGCGAAGCATATTCTCCACTCCTCCTTCTTCCCCGATGTTCAGAAGGATAGGTGCGAAGATGGTACTCAACGCATACGATGCAGTCCGGGATACACGGGAAGCAATATTGGGAACGCAGTAGTGAATGACACCATGCTTGCGGAATACAGGCTTTGAATGATTGGTGACTTCAGATGTTTCAAAACAACCGCCCTGGTCAATGCTTACATCAATGATCACAGAACCAACCTTCATCTCGCTTACCATTTCTTCCGATACAACACAGGGAGTCCTTCCAGTTGATGCGCGGATCGCCCCGATCACAACATCAGCTGTTTTTAAATGCTTGGCAAGCACGCGGGGTTGGATCACGGATGTAAAGATCCTTGTTCCGATATCACTCTGAAGCCGTCTTAATTTATAAATGGAATTATCGAATACTTTTACCGAAGCCCCCAGTCCGAGCGCTGCACGGGTAGCGAACTCACCTACTGTTCCTGCCCCGAGGATCACCACTTCTGTTGGCGAGATCCCGGAGATACCACCCAAAATAGCACCCTGCCCGTTGTTCACATTGCTCAGGTACTCGGCAGCGATCAGGATCGAAGTTCCGCCGGCAATCTCACCCATGGAACGGATCACGCTGTAAATCCCATCCTGGTCCTTGATCCAGTCGAAAGCAATCGCAGTGATCTTCTTTGCCATCAGCTGCTTGATAAAGTCTTCAGGCTGTACAGTAAGCTGCAAGGCAGAGATAAGGGTCTGCTTTTGCTGCATCATCTCGATTTCCTGCGGGGCCGGAGGAGCAACTTTTAAAATTATATCTGCTTTATATACGTCTTCGGGACTGTAAACGATTTGGGCACCGGCTTCGCTGTAATCATGGTCCTGGAAGTTAGCCATCTTCCCGGCATTGGTTTCCACCACTATTCTGTGACCATTGTTCACCAGTAATGCCACTGCATCAGGAACCAGGGCAACCCTGTTCTCCTGGAAAGAGATCTCTTTGGGAATCCCAATGAAAAGCTTACCTTTTTTCCTCCCTACCTCAAGCATTTCTTCCTGGGGCATCAGGGCTGTTTGGGTAAGGGAAGCCAATAGTTCTTTAGAAGTTTTCATAGAATGGTCAGTATGGAAAACAAATTTAATGAATCTAAGACAAAGTTTTCCAAAAGAGAAGATTAGTTATTAAAGAAATTTTGTTGATAGTAAGGATTTACCACTAAACACAAGAACACCGGGAAATATTAAGGAAAACTTAACCGAGAAACGGAGAATACAGAGAACCACGGAGAAAAGGTTTTACAGGGTGCTGCGCTTATTAAAACACAGCTAGAAAATCCCCCGCCTATCCGGAGATGGCAGGATAATTCTCTAAACACGTTAACTTAAAATTCTATGACCCTTTTCTCCCCATCCCTGGTGATCGTCACTTTTTCATATTCAAGGGGGAGAAGTTCAGAGATCTTTTCAGGCCATTCAATAAAGCAATATGCCTTGGAATAAAAATATTCTTCATAACCAAGGTCATAGGCCTCATCCACATTCTTTATGCGGTAAAAATCAAAATGATATATCTTGATCCCTTTGGCGGACATATATTCGTTTACGATTGAATAGGTGGGACTGCTGATATTGCTTTTCACGCCTAGTTCTTCACAGATCGCTTTAACAAGGGTGGTTTTCCCTGCACCCATCTCACCATAAAAAGCAACTACCCGCTGCCCGTCAAAAGAACGGATCAGGTGCCTGGCGGCAGACTGTAATTCGCTTATATCTTCCAGGATAATCTTCGACATAGTGCTATTTTGTTTTTCTGAATTCTTCGTTACCTCTTTTACGGTTGCGGAGTTCGAGGGAATTATAATCTATCAGGCCGATCTTGTATTTTAAATGCTTTCCATCCTCAAGATCTATAAAAACCTTATTACCTTTGATCTTATACGCCCCTTTGGTAGTTTTCAAACCTTCTTCTGTAATCTGGGTGCAGCTGTAAACTGTATCCACAAAGCTCACCGTCTGTGTTGTGGTATCCTTGCATTTCACGCATTTCCATGTTCCTGAAAGAAGGTCTCCGTTGGAACGCTTATAAGTACCTTTCTGGGCAGAGGCCAGCTGAGGGACCAATAAAAGAAGGAGCAAAAACCGTTTCATTTTATTTTGCAGATAATGTTATAAATGGGATGATCATTTCCTCGAGCGATACTCCGCCATGCTGGAATGTATTCCGGTAATAGCCTACGTAATAATTGAAATTGTTAGGGTAAGCAAAAAACATATCTTCTTTTGCAAAAACAAAAGCCTGGCTTACGTGCTGTTTCGGCAGGAAAGCATCGGCAGGATTACGCACTTCAAAAACATCCTTTTTTACATAATCAAGGCTCTTCCCCTGTTTGTAACGAAGATTTGTGTTTACGTTTTTATCCCCCACAACCTTGGAAGGTTCCGTCACCTTTATTGTTCCATGGTCGGTTGTAATGACCAGCTTGCATTTTTTTGCCGCGATCTGCTTGATGATCTCATGCAAGGGTGAATGCTCGAACCAGGAAACTGTAATGGACCTGTATGCGCTTTCGTCATCAGCAAGCTCACGGATCACTTCCATCTCTGTACGTGCATGTGACAGCATATCCACGAAATTATATACGATCACATTCAGCTTGTTCTGCATCAGGTTGCTCATGTTCTCCGATAATTTCTTCCCCGCAGCATGATTGGTGATCTTATGATAACTCATCTTCACATCCTTACCCAGGCGCTTCAGCTGCTCAGCAAGGAGCTCTTCTTCGTGCATGTTCTTTCCCCCCTCCTCTTCATCGTTCAACCATAACTTCGGAAAACGCTTTTCGATTTCACTTGGCATCAGGCCCGCAAAAAAAGCATTACGGGCATATTGAGTTGCCGTTGGAAGAATACTACTGTATAATTCTTCGCTTTCCACTTTAAAATATTCCGCGATGCTTGGCTGGATCATTTTCCACTGGTCATAACGTAAATTATCTATCAGTACTACAAATGTTGTTTCATCTTTGTCAAGCATCGGTGCCACCCTTTGCTTAAAGATGGTGTGAGAGAACATCGGGGGATTAGGATTAGTGCCTTTGAGCCACCCGATATAATTATTCTCTATAAATTTTCCATACAGCTTATTTGCTTCCGATTTCTGCATTTTAAGGATCTCAAACATGCTTTCATCCTTGCTTCTTTCCAGCTCGAGTTCCCAGTAAACAAGCTTCTTGTATACTTCCTGCCACTCCGGCCACCCGAGCCTGTCGCCCATGGTCATCCCGATCTGCCGGAATTCCTGCTGATAATTCGAAGTCGTCTTCTCAGAAATAAGTCTTTTATTATCCAGTGTTTTCTTCAAGGAAAGAAGGATCTGGTTAGGGTTTACCGGCTTTATCAGGTAATCGGAGATCTTTGATCCGATAGCATCTTCCATCAGGTGTTCCTCTTCACTTTTAGTGATCATGATCACCGGGAGGTCAGAGTATTTTGCTTTTAAACGATTTAATGTTTCAAGCCCGGAGATTCCAGGCATATTCTCATCAAGCAGCACAACCGAATAATCGTTTTTCTCAGCAAGCTCCAGCGCTTCATCACCGCTGGCAGCCGGATGTACATCATAACCTTTATCCTTCAGGAACAGGATATGCGGTTTCAAAAGATCAATCTCATCATCAGCCCATAAAACGTTTATTCTTTCCATAAATTTCTATTTTATTTTTTATTTTATAAAGTTAGTTTTTTAATCTAATTCCGTTGTTTTTTTATTAACCACTAGCTTAAAGCCAAGGGTTAAAACAGATTATTATCTTTGCAGCGATGAATTCATTTTTTAACAAACTGAAAATTTTTAACGACCCTATTTACGGTTTCGTATCTATTCCTTACGAAATTGTTTACGATCTCATCGACCACCCGTGGTTCCAGCGTTTAAGAAGGATCAAACAGCTGGGGCTGACAAATCTTGTTTATCCCGGGGCGCTTCACACCCGTTTTCATCACGCCATGGGTGCAATGCATTTGATGAGCCAGGCAATCGAAGTCCTGCGTTCAAAAAATCATACCATCACGGAAGAAGAAGCAAAAGGCGTCACCATTGCGATCCTCCTGCACGACATTGGTCACGGTCCTTATTCACATGCCCTTGAACACAGCATAGTGAGCAATATCAACCATGAGGATATTTCGGAATTACTGATGAGCAGGCTGAATGAGGAATTCAAAGGGGAGCTCTCCCTCGCGATCCAGATTTTCCAGGATAAATACAAGAAAAAATTTCTACACCAGCTGGTGTCCAGTCAACTGGATATGGACCGACTGGATTACCTGAAGCGTGACAGCTTTTTTACCGGGGTTTCTGAAGGCGTGATCAGTTCCGACCGGATCATAAAAATGCTGAATGTGGTGAATGATGAGCTGGCCATTGAAGCTAAAGGGATTTATTCCATTGAAAAGTTCATTATTGCCCGCAGGCTGATGTACTGGCAGGTGTATCTCCACAAAACGGTGCTTAGCGCGGAAAACCTCCTGGTTAATATTTTAACGCGGGCAAAGGACCTGGCGGAACGGGGAACAGAATTATTCTGCACACCTCAGCTGCGCGTGTTCCTGTATAATAAATACAGCAAGTCTGATTTCATCAGCGACCGCTCACTACTGGAAACATTCGCCAAACTGGATGATTATGACATCATGACTTCCATAAAAGTCTGGACGGACCATGAGGATGTGGTACTTACCATGCTCTGCAGGCAGCTGGTGAACAGGGAGCTTTTCAAAGTAGAGCTTCAGAAGATGCCTTTCACGGATGACAAGATTCTTCCCATCAGGAAAGAAATTCAAGAACGCTATAAGCTTTCCGAGAGGGAAACTGAATATTTTGTGCTGACAGGTACTGTTGCAAATGACGCTTACCGCGCAGATAAAATCAGGATCAATATCCTGGCAAAAGACGGGACTATTTCCGACATCACTGAAGCCTCAGATCAGCTGAATGTTGATGTGCTCGTGAAAACAGTGAAGAAATACTATCTCTGTTACCCGAAGTAAATTTCAGGTTCCCAAAATTCCATATTCAGAATGATCCCCGGGATAAGGAAATATTGACCATCCGCAAGGAAATTAGAGATTTCAAATCCCTGCTCTGAAATTAATAACTTGTGTACAAAAATTCCCCTAAAACAACTCCCAACTCAATTATTTGTATAAATTTGAAACATTAAATCCTGGATGAAATTCAACATTGATTGCGTTAATTTGGCCCCGGCCCACTTAACAATCATTCCGGTCAAAAAGAACGCAAATGAAATTTACTGCACAGCAAATAGCGGGATTATTAGGCGGAACTGTAGAAGGGGATGCAAATGCTGCCGTTAACAAGCTAGCAAAAATAGAGGAAGGGATTCCGGGTTCCATCTCTTTCCTGGGAAATCCCCAGTATGCCCCGTATTTATATGTCACAGATGCCAGCATTGTGATCGTAGCCAATGACCTTATCCTCGAGAAGCCACTAAAACCAACATGTACACTTGTAAGAGTTGCTGATCCGAGGGCAAGCTTTGCAGTTCTCCTGGATGCATATAACCAGATCAAGAACAACAAAAGCGGTATTGAACAACCTTCATTCATTGCCAAATCAGCAAGTCTCGGTGAAAACTGCTATGTTGGGGCTTTCGCCTATATCGGTGAAAATGTCAGGCTTGGAAACAATGTGAAGGTTTATCCCAATGCGGTGATTTCGGACAATACAACGATCGGTGATAATACCACGGTTTATGCAGGTGTGAAAATCTATACCGATTGCGTAATTGGTAAAAACTGTGTTTTTCATTCCGGTGTGATCATCGGAAGTGATGGGTTCGGATTTGCACCCAACAGCGAAAACAATTACAAAAAAGTACCACAGATAGGAAATGTGATCATAGAAGATTACGTAGAAGTTGGGTCTAACACTACAATAGACAGGGCTACACTCGGATCGACAATTATACGCAAAGGCGTAAAGCTCGACAATCTTATCCAGGTTGGACATAATGTTGAGATCGGTGAAAACACGGTCATTGCTGCACAATCAGGGGTAGCCGGATCTACAAAGATCGGGAAGAACTGCATGATCGGAGGCCAGGTAGGAATTATTGGTCACCTTAGCATTGCAGACGGAGTGAAGATCGCTGCACAATCCGGGATTGGCAGCAGCATAACGAAAGAAAATGAGATTGTACAGGGTTCCCCGGCTTTCAGCATCGGGGATTACAAACGTTCTTATGTGATGTTCCGCAACCTGCCGGACATCAACAATAAAATAAAAGATTTAGAAAAACTGATCAAAGAAAATTCGGAAAAATGAGTGTTAAGCAAAGAACTTTAAAAGCAGCAGTATCCATTTCAGGGGTTGGTTTACATACAGGAAAACAGGTGAATCTGACCTTCATTCCTGCAGCAGAGAACCACGGTTATAAATTCCAGCGTGTGGACATGCCGGGCAACCCCATAATAGATGCAGATGTTGACAATGTAGTGGACACTTCCCGCGGAACAACTCTTGAACAGAACGGTGCAAAAGTACATACCACGGAACATGTGCTTGCAGCCCTGGTTGGACTTGAAATTGACAATGTGCTGATCCAGCTTGATGGCCCCGAAATGCCCATCATGGACGGAAGCTCCATGCCATTCGTTAAAATACTTGAAGCGACAGGTGCTGTTGAACAGAAAGCAGAACGGATCTATTTCGAGCTTACGGAAAATCTTACTTATGAAGACCCTATAAAGAAAGTTGAAATGCTTGCTGTTCCGCAGGATGAATACAGGGCTACGGTTATGGTTGATTATAATTCAGATGTGCTTGGAACACAGCATGCCTCCATGTACCATATCGGGGAATTCAAATCGGAGATCGCCATGTGCCGCACCTTTGTGTTCCTTCATGAACTGGAAGCGCTCCTGGCCCATAACCTTATCAAAGGCGGTGACCTGAACAATGCCATCGTATTGGTAGACAAAGAAGTTTCGAAAGAGCAGATCACACATCTTCAAAAAGTATTTCACCGTGAAGATGTTGAAATCAAAGGCAAAGGTGTTCTCAATAATACCACCCTTCATTATTTTAACGAACCTGCGCGGCATAAGCTGCTGGACATCATCGGTGATCTTGCATTGGTTGGAACACCGCTTAAAATGCATGTTTTGGCAGCACGCCCGGGACATGCTGGCAATATCGCTTTTGCAAAAAAGATCAAGGAGCTGATCAAGTCGAAGAAAAAAGCCCCGATGAAATTCGATCTTAACAAAGAGCCGATCTACAACATCAACGATATTACGAAAATGCTTCCACACCGGTACCCGTTTCTGATGGTGGACAAGATCATGGAAATGGACAAGCAGGGGATTGTGGGTGTGAAAAATGTAACGATGAACGAACCGTTCTTCCAGGGGCATTTTCCTGACAATCCTGTTTTCCCCGGGGTTATGCAGATCGAAGCAATGGCCCAGGTCGGTGGAATTTTTGCTTTGTCTCAGGTGGACAATCCTGAATACTACAGTACTTATTTCATGAAAATTGACGGTGTAAAGTTCAAGCAGAAAGTACTGCCGGGCGATACCATCGTATTTAAACTTTCACTCGAAAGCCCGATCAGGAGAGGACTGGTGAATATGAGAGGCATTGCATATGTAAACGGAAAAGAAGTTTGTGAAGCGGTAATGCTTGCGCAGATCGTGAAAGACAAAGAACCTAAAGAGGCTAAAACCGCTGTAACCGTATGAGCAACTTAAGTTACATTCATCCTGATGCAAAGATCGGTGCCAATGTTACCGTTTCCCCCTTTTCAAGTGTTTATGAGAATGTAGAAATTGGCGAAGGTACATGGATCGGCCCGAATGTCACCATTTTTTCCGGTGCACGGATAGGAAAGAATTGCAAGATATTTCCGGGTGCCGTGATCTCAGCGATTCCGCAGGACCTTAAATACAAAGGTGAAGATTCAGTTGTGGAGATCGGTGATAACTCTATCATCCGCGAATGTGTAACGATCAACCGCGGCACAGTGGATAAAATGAAGACCAGGATCGGGAATAACTGCCTGTTGATGGCTTACGTCCACATCGCGCACGATTGCATCCTGGGTGACAATATCATCATTGCAAACAGTGTAAACCTTGCAGGTCATGTGGATATTGAGGATTATGTGATCATTGAAGGCGGTACGGGTGTCGGGCAATTTGTAAGGATCGGGGCGCATTCCTTCATTTCCGGGTTAACAGGTGTCCGTAAAAATGTTCCGCCTTTTACAAAAGCTGCAAGAGAGCCGCTTCAATATGTAGGTGTTAATTCAGTAGGCTTGCGCAGAAGAGGTTTCAGCAACGAAACCATATTACAGATTGAAGATATTTACCGTACACTGTATGTTAAAGGCCTGAATGTATCCAATGCCTTGGCCGTTATAGAACAGGAAGCCCCTGCATCAAAAGAAAAAGATCAGATCCTCAATTTTATCCGCAATTCGAAAGACGGGATCATGAGGGGAATTTCATAGAGAGGGATCTTGTTTTCTAAAAATAAAGTTCCAATGCAGATCACTCTCAATAACATAGGCAAGCGATATAATTACGAATGGATCTTCAGGAAAGTGAATTATAATTTTTCTGCAGGAAATAATTATGTAATCCTCGGCTCGAATGGTTCCGGCAAATCTACCCTTTTACAGGTTATTGCCGGCAACCTCATCCCATCAGAAGGAGAGATCGAATTCAGTCCTGCAGGCAAAATTTTAGAGACTGAAAAAACCTATGAACATCTTAGCTATGCCGCCCCTTATCTCGATCTTTACGAAGAGTTCACTCTCGCTGAATCGATAAATTTCCAGGGAAAATTCAAGCCTTTCCGGAGCAACCTGGATACTGAACAGGTGATTGCAATCACAGAGCTCGGGAAAGCAAAGAACAAGCAGCTTAAATATTATTCTTCAGGTATGAAACAGCGGGTCCGGCTTGCACTCGCTGTGTTATCCGACACTCCTCTTCTCCTGCTGGATGAGCCAACATCAAATCTTGACAGAAAAGCCATAGAATGGTATCACTCGCTGGTGAACGATCATTCCGCTAACAGGCTCATCATTGTTGCATCCAACCAGCAGGAATATGAATATCCGTTTTGTAACAAAGAACTTAAGGTGGAAGATTTTAAATAACTGCCCGTCCCAGGAATTTACTTCATTGTATAAGTATTGAAGTTCTTGTTTCTAACCTTCCTGATTTTTTTACCTTTTTCATTAGGGAACCATTTCGTACTTGCAAAACCATTACCGTCAACCTTACGGCCTTTTCCAACCTGCTCTCTTCTTACTGAAGTACCGTTATGCTGAATGGCTTTATCTTTTTTACGCTTTTCGAAATGCTGTACCTGCTTTCTTACTTTTACTTTTCCTTTGAACATGTGTTCCTGTTCTTTACCAAGGTGTGATTTTGTTTGTGCCGTTACAAATCCTGAAATTCCTAAGATCAGGGAAGTGATTAATAAAAACTTTTTCATTTTATGTCGATTTAAATTGTTTCTGCTTATACTATTTAAAACGGAATGCCTGAACCTCTAAAAAACAATACTGTAAAGGCCAGCGGAGGGTATTGTGATTTAATCTGAACTTTTGGGAAGCCGAGTGAACAAAAAGAAGGCTTGGAGAAATTTCAATAATTTAGCTGCGTTGTGGGGAAATGGGGAATAATTTATCAAATGGGATTCGCAGCTCAGTTTAAAGGATAAAAAAAGCCCCCGTTTCCGGAGGCTTTACTTTATCTTAATTCAGTTAGCTCTTTTATTCCTTTGCGATCTTAATTGCTTTTGATTCCTTACCGGCTTCCAGCTTTATTATGTACATTCCGTTGGCAAGCCCAGCTCCTTTTAGTGAAAATGGGATATTATATCTTCCGGCTGATTGTGATGAGGCAGGCACCACATCCATTACTTCATCTCCAAGAAGGTTATAGATTTTAAGGGATACCTGCGTATCCTCTGCCAGCTCATAAGAGATCGTGATCTTATCGCGTCCCGGGTTTGGATAAATATCAAAGGCAAAGGAATTTTTCTCAAAATGGGCTACAAATTTATCATCTGAGTCGATGTTCCTTTCTACTGATAAATTCTTATCTTCTCCCTTGCTTGATTCCCAGTGGGTAAAATCATAGCCTTTATTAGGAATAGCAGTCACCTTTACAGGCACACCATCAAAATAAACCCCTTTCCATGGCAGCGAGTCAGGAACAATGGTACTGATCTTGATCTTCCCGGCTCCTGCCGGTTCCACATCCAGTTCTACATCCACCTGTTTCACAAGACTGAGCTCTCCCTGGATGAAATTCCGGGCGTACATTCTTCTGTTCTGGTTGAACGAAAGCATTACTCCGATCTCGCTGTTCCAGTGGGCATAAGTGCCTCCCCATTTGTTAAAATGCTTGTTCATGATCGGATCAACTTCATCACGCATGCTGTATGCTATTTTCTGAATATTCTTCTCCGTATAAATAGTATTGATCAGATCCGCATACCGGTTCACGAAATAATTCTTGAACTCCGGGTTATAAAGCAATGCATCCAGCATCTCGGAATGTTCATTGCTTACCATCGGGTATCTTGCACGGTTCAGGTAATTCGCATTTGCCGAACTGTACAGGCCCATTCCCCAATCGAGGTCCCAGAGAATGTATCTCCACTTTCCATCTGAAGTTCGTGGTTTCCACAATTTGATGTTATTCACCCAGTCACCAACCCAGTCCTTGTTACCATAATAAGTTTCCGCTATGATATAATCAACGAAATTTTCCACATCCAGCATCTTGTTCACTTTCTGATAATAATCGGGAGAGTTCGGATCGGCAGTGGTTATATAATTGTGCATGCTGTAAAATCCGGCATTTGAACCTGCCAGGGTAAAGATCTGGCCGGAATGTTCAAGAAAATCTATCTGATCCGGCCCATATCCGTGGTTTTTCTCTATATATGCTTCATCCTGGCGCTCGCGGATCTCGTAGAATCCCCAGAAATTCCCGTTCAGGTAAACAACAGAAGGCTGGTATGCCATATAATCAACATGCTGGTCTTTCACTACCCGCTGCATGAATGCATCGCGGAAATGGGTTCCTTCATTGTCAGTTCCACCATTACGCAATATTATATCACGGTATGTGCTGATGTATCTTTTTTCCGGGATTAAGGAACATGCAACCTCGGATTGCCCGTAATGTGCACGGCATTTTACTTTGAAGCTTTTCTGAGGGAATGTGCGGGAATATCCACCGAATATCTTTAATCCTGCAACCGTTTCAAAACGCTTGGTTTTATTTTCATCAAAATATTCTATATAACATTGCTTTTCGATGTCCTTCCAGTAATTAGCCCCGTAATATGGGAACACGCTGTCATTGCTGGGACCGAACACATGCATTCCCGTATTGGAATCCCAGAGGTCCAGGGAATCAATGGTCAGGGAAAATACCGGCATGTTGATATTGCTCTCATTTATAAAGTAAGACTTCTTCACAACAGGGCTCGGAAGCTTACCGGAATTGCTGAAAGCTCTTGCAGCCACGACCTTGGTATTTCCAACAATTAATGACCCTGTATAGACCGGGGAAGATTGTGTAGGAATATCACCATTCATAGTATAATGAATCACCCCTGACGTACTGGATATGCTTACATTTTGCGGGCTGCTGAAAAAACCGCCGGTACCTGAAATTACCGGTGCAGGTTCATAACCAGGGTAACATGTTGAAGTGTTATTTGAGGCCCCGTAAGTAGGGGTGGTGAAAAAACAAATATTCGAAGCGCCATCAGGACTCCGGCCATAAGAGTGGTTGGTTTGGGAAGAGGACTGAATAAAAAATTCATCCTGGACAGCTCCCTGGCTGTTTTTGAGCTTAAGGTTATAATCTTTGCTGGAGACCTTAAATGAAAGATGCCGGAATGCACTTCCGATCACTGTGTCTTTCCCGGAAGCAAGCAGCTTCAGGTATCCGTGCGAAGATATTGAAACATTGGGGAAATGCCATTCCTTGTCATTATTCTTTATTATAGTATAATTATAGAGGTTGACAGTGCTATTCCCGGTATTGTACAGCTCAATCCAATCCTCCGGCTGTCCGCGCTCATCGTTATTTAGTGATGCATTCGTATGAGAAACCTCATTTATCACCACCTGCGCCTCTGTGCCCCCGGCAGCGAATAAGTAAAATAATACGATTAGTGAGTATGTTTTTTTCATGACTTAAATTTTTCACATTTCTGCCTGTACAGCTGTTCCTATGGCATTAAATCCTGTAACACTATTTTCATGCCTGCCGGTATTCCTTTAATGTGCGATCCCTTGTGGCGTATATTTTGAGGTTTAAAAATGAACAAACATTAAAATAAAAACATATGAGCCACGCATTTGTAAAAGAAGGGGATGATCAATGGCTGCATGAGATTCAGCCCACCCTGAACGCATTGATAGTTTATTTAACAAGAGAGAATGGTGGGATCAGGATCCATCAGAAAAAAAGTTATTTCAGCAAGGAGCACGGCCGGGAAGTCCACGAAATGAATGACGGGATGACCTATGCGGTAAATGACGAAGGGAAATGGTACATAATAGATTAATGACATTCCACTGAATACTACAGTTTTAGGAGAAAAAAAGACGGAATTTGAGATTTTATTTTAAAAAGCGTTTTTATTCAACTTTTAGCCTTATCTTTGTTGAAATTAATTTAATAAAATAATAAAAAATGAACACAGGAACAGTAAAGTTCTTTAACAACGCGAAAGGTTTCGGATTTGTTAAAGATGAACAAACAGGAAAAGAAATTTTTGTACACGTATCAGGTCTGGTTGACGAAATCAGAGAAAACGATACCGTTACTTATGATGTACAAGAAGGTAAAAAAGGTTTAAATGCAGTAAATGTAAAACTAGCTTAGTTATATATTTCATTTAATGAGAAGTCCTCCGTGAAAACGGGGGACTTTTTATTTGCAGGCATTTCAGCCTGTTTCCCGAATTTGCAAATCTGCCCATAAGTCCTATCTTTGCAGACCAAAATAACATTTCAGTATTAATTTATAATCATCAATAATGGCTAATTCAGGCGACATCAATGTAGGTTCAGTGATCCGTTTTAACGGGGAACTTTGCAGAATAGAAGAATATCAGCACCGTACACCGGGAAATCTCCGGGCATTTTACCAGGCAAGAATGCGGAACTTAAAGAACGGGAAGATCGTTGAGAACCGTTTCCGTGCAGGGGAAGCCGTTGAAGTAGTTCGCGTTGATTATAAGCAGATGCAATTCATTTATCCTGAAGGGGAATTTATTGTACTGATGGATAATGATACCTATGAACAGATTCATTTACCTTCATTTTTATTAGGGGACAGTATTAAATTTCTTAAGGAAGGCATGGAAGTTAAAGTATCCTTTGAAGGCGATGAACCGATCCTGGCCGAAGCGCCTGTATTTGTAGAACTTACCATTACTTATGCTGAGCCGGGTGTTAAAGGCGATACCGCTACCAATACACTAAAACCTGCAACCCTTGAAACAGGGGCGGTTGTAAATGTGCCTTTGTTCGTAAATGAAGGTGAAAAAATCAAAATAGACACACGCACCAACTCGTATGTTGAGAGGGTAAAATAATAATCCATCCTGGATCCAATGAGCGCCCCGCCAAAAACGGGGCGTTTTTTGTCCGTATTTCTGCTCCCTTCACTAACTCCTGTAAGTCCAATATCCACATAAATTAGTGGCGGGAATTCCCCATCCCTCTTATTTAACGGACGTTTACGCTTGATTTTCAGAGAGTTTCTTTATGGCATAGTTTTTCTTTTAAAACCGGGAATTAAAACTAAAAAATATCCCTGTATGAATATCCTGGATCTGAACATTATGCGTGGCCCGAACTACTGGTCAAACTACCGTCAACATATTATTGTAATGAAGCTCGACATCGGAAAGTATGAAGAGCTGCCAAGCAGCAAGATCCCGGGATTCCCTGAACGGATCGAAGCAATGTTCCCTTCAATGTTCAGCCACCGCTGTTCAGAAGGCCATGACGGAGGTTTCTTCGAGCGCATCAAAGAAGGTACATGGATGGGACACGTTGTTGAGCACATCGCATTGGAGATCCAGACGCTTGCAGGGATGGAATGCGGTTATGGCCGTACACGTTCCGTTAGCGGAGAATACGGTATTTACCATGTAATTTTTTCTTATGAAATTGAAAAGGCCGGTCTTTACGCTGCGGAAGCGGCAATAAGGATAACGCAGGCTTTAGCTGAAAACACACCTTATGATCTGCAGGAAGATATAAAAGCGCTCAAAAAGATCCACCAGCGTGAAGCTTTTGGGCCAAGCACACAATCCATCATTAACGAGGCTAAAAAGAGAAACATTCCATACAAACGCCTGAACAAAGGATCAATGATCATGTTCGGCCAGGGAATTCATCAGAAAAAGATCCGGGCATCGATGACCTGCAGAACTTCTTCCATGGGTGTCGACCTGGCAGGAGATAAAGATGAAACCAAGAGGATGCTGAAAAGGGCATATATTCCGGTTCCTACAGGTGAAGTGATCTCAACGGAAGAAGACCTGAGGGATGTTCTCCAGGAAATGAGCTTCCCGGTGGTGATCAAACCCATCGATGGAAATCATGGCAGGGGGATCACTACAAATATCCGGAACATTGAACAGGCCATCAGTGCAATGAAATTGGCTAAAACGATCTCTGAGGATGTAATTGTAGAACGCTTCATCGAGGGCTATGATTACCGTTTCCTTGTGATAAATTATAAACTTATCGCAGTAGCAAAACGCACGCCCGCAATGGTAATGGGTGATGGTGTATCATCAATAAACAAATTAATTGAACAGACCAACAGTGATCCTAACAGGGGCGAAGGACATGAGAAAGTAATGACCAAGATCATTGTTGATGAAGTTACCCAAAACATACTAACTGAAAAAAACCTGACACTTGAATCTGTTTTACCGATGGGGCAGATTCTTTTACTGAAGGATACAGCCAATATCAGCACAGGAGGAACATCCCGCGATGTAACCGACCTGGTTCATCCTGAAAATGTATTTATGGCGGAGCGGATCGCACGGATCATGAACCTCGATATATGCGGAATTGACGTGGTGGCCAAGGATATTGATGTTCCCATTACAAATGAGAACGGGGGGATTGTTGAAGTAAATGCATGCCCGGGCTTCAGGATGCACCTGAACCCTGCCAAGGGATTGGCAAGAAATGTGGCAGAGCCTGTAATGAGCATGCTGTTTCCTGAAGGTCAGCCTTCCCGCATCCCTATTGTTGCTGTTACCGGAACGAATGGAAAAACCACAACCACCAGGCTGGTGGCGCATATGGCAAAGCAGGCTGGTCATCGCCCAGGTTTTACTACAACAGACGGAATCTATATTAACGGCAACCTGATCCACTCAGGGGATTGTACCGGCCCGGTAAGCTCTGAAACGGTATTATCTGACCCAACGGTTGATTTTGCTGTACTTGAGTGTGCACGGGGTGGAATTTTAAGGGCAGGACTTGGTTTTGACAATTGCAATATCAGTATTATAACCAATATCACCGAGGATCATTTAGGCCTGAAAGGTATCGACACCCTTTCTGAAATGTCTAAAGTAAAAGAGGTTGTTGCCCGCAGCACTTATGATGACGGGTATTCAATTTTAAATGCTGATGATGATTATGCATTTGATATGATCAATGAGCTTGATTGCAACGTGGCCCTTTTCAGCATTGAAGAAAATAACGACCGGATAATCCGTCACAATAAAAGGGGCGGGATGACTGCAACAATCGAAAAAGGGTACCTGACTATCACCAGGGGTGAATGGCAGACACGTGTCTGCAAAATCGAGAATGTACCTTTGTCCTTTTCAGGCAAAGCGCCTGCAATGATCAAGAATATCCTTGCAGCCACACTTGCCGGAGTAATCAGCAACTTTAAACTCGAAGACATCCGCTCTGCACTGCAGTCGTTTATTCCTTCACCGGAATTAACACCAGGGAGAATGAACATCTTTAAGTTCAGCAATTTCGATGTAATGATTGATTATGCCCATAATACGGGAGGGTTTATTGAATTGAAAAAATACGTGGATAATATCAACGCAACTGCTAAAACAGGTATCATCACTGCTGTGGGCGACCGCAGGGATGAGGATATCAGGAACATTGGCTTTTATGCCGCGCAGATGTTCACGAATATAATTATCCGGCACGACAAAGATCTTCGCGGAAGGCAAAGTGAAGAAATCAGCCAGCTCCTGGTTGAAGGGGTGAACAGCTATAATAAGAACATCCCGGTAACAATCATACCTGATGAGCAGGATGCGCTGTTAAATGCAATGAGTCATGCGGTGAACGGAAGCTTTATATTTGTCTGCACTGATAATATAAAACAAAGCTTAACTTTTGTAAAGCAGCTGAAAGAAGAAAGTGACAGACCGGACAGTCGTTTATTTACATTATCGAAAGTATCCTAACTATAAATAAAAAAACCGCTTAAAGGCGGTTTTTTTATTTTATAATAAGAACACTGAAGGATCAATCTTTATAAATAGATATCTTAAAGTCCTCACCTGATTTTTTCATAGCACGGTACATGCCCTCTGAGTTAAAGGGCATTTCTATATTACCCGCTGCATCAATGGCGATCAATCCCCCTTCTCCACCAAGCTTCACAAGCTTGTTCATTACCACCTGTTCACAAGCTTCTTTCAATGATAAGCCTTTGTATTCCATCAGGCAGGAGACATCGTAAGCAACCACCGAACGGATAAAGTATTCTCCGTGACCGGTGCAGGAAATTGCACAAGTATTATTATTGGCATATGTTCCGGCCCCGATGATCGGGCTGTCCCCTACCCTTCCCCACTTTTTATTTGTCATGCCACCAGTTGAAGTCGCAGCGGCAATGTTTCCGTAAACATCAAGGGCAACAGCACCAACGGTGCCGAATTTTTTCTCGTCACCCGGTATTGTATGATCAAGCACGACTTGTCCTTCCTCCCTTGCAATTTTAAACTGATCATACCGGTGCTGCACAAAAAAATATTCATCAGGAGCAAACTCAAGGTTCATTTCCCTTGCAAAATCCGCAGCACCTGAATTTGCCAGTAATACGTGATCAGATTTCTCCATGATCGCTTTCGCCAGCAGTATCGGGTTGCACAGGTTCCTGATCCCGGATACGGCACCTGCCATCAGTGTTTTTCCATCCATTATGGCCGCGTCCATTTCATGCTTCCCTTCATGGTTAAATACCGAACCCTTCCCGGCATTGAACAGTTCATTATTCTCCATAATCCGGACACTTTCAGAAATGGCATCCAGGGCATTACCACCTTCGGCAAGAATTCTGTCTCCAAGCTCAACCGCTTCGCGCAATGCCGATTTATAGGCATGTTCCAGCTCAGGTGTAAGCCCGGCACGTGTTATAGTTCCTGCTCCACCATGAATTGCAATCGCATATTTACTCATAATCTGATTATTATTTGCCTGCTAAATTATGCATTATATACTAAAAAAACGTGCTCGCAGTTTCCGTAATTATTGGAAGTATTTGGGTATTATTTTTCACAAAGCTTTTAACTGAATTTTAAATAGCAAACAGGCACATTGTTTTAAGTGTAAGGGCAAAACCTAAAATTTATAAACTATGAAAACAAAGTCCTCTGGCAAAAAAGCAAAAGCCGAGTATGGTATCGAAGAGTCTAAACTTATGAAATTATTTGAAGATGAGTTAAAAGACATCTACTGGGCTGAAAAAGCTTTAACCAAAGCAATACCAAAAATGGTTAAGAATGCTACAAATGAAGACCTGGTTGCCGCGTTGGAAAACCATCTTGAAGAAACTGAAGGACAGATAGAAAAACTTGAGCAGGTATTTGAATCCATTGGCAAGAAAGCCCAGGCAAAAAAATGTGAAGCAATGGCAGGGTTAGTAAAAGAGGCGGAAGAGATTATGAAGGAAAGCGATAAAGGCGCAATGCGTGATGCAGGGATTATAGCTGCAGGGCAGAAAGTGGAACATTATGAAATCGCATCTTACGGAACACTCCGCACTTTTGCGAAAACATTAGGACTTGAGGAAGCAGCAGAATTACTTGAAGAGATCCTTGAAGAAGAGAAAGCAGCAGATGCAAAACTGACGGAGGTTGCTGAAGCCACAATAAATATGCAAGCAGCTGAAGAAGAAGAAGAAAAAGAAGAAAAAAAGCCTGCAGCAAAAAAGAAAGCAGCAAAAAAGAAGAAATAAGATAAGATTCGATATTTCCGGGGAGCAAATTTTGCTCCCTTTTTTTCCCAACAAAACCGAAGGCCTATGTTTGATATCGTTGAATTGAAAGTAATGCGCGGGCCAAATCATTGGTCTGACACGCACTCAAAACTGATTGTTTTAAAAGTCAGGATAGACAATGAAAGCAACGGTGACATCCTGTCTGCAATAAAACAGATGTTTCCAGGAGCGCACCCTGATCTTTCCCCAGGAAATGAATTAGCGGAAGCTATTAAAATCGCGGCAATTGAATTACAGCGTGCAGCCGGAATGGCAGTAGAATATGGTGAAGTGCACGAATACCGGCAACCGGGGATCCACAGGATCGTCTTCGCCTATGAATTTGAAGATGCCGGAAAACAGGCAGCTGCCTTTGCAGTTGAAATGGTGGAGAGCCTTGTTAAAAAGATCCCCTTTGATCTGCAGCACCACATCAGTGAACTGGCTGATCAAAAAGAAAACCTTGGTGCAACAACCGCTTTCCTTTTAAGTGAGGCGCTCAAACGAAACATCCCATATAAGAGATTTGACAACGGTTCGCTCATTACCCTCGGCTACGGGATTAAATCAAAAAAGATGCGGACTGCAGTTGTGGATACCACCAGCGGTATCGGAATAGAACTGGCAGGTGACAAGGAAGAAACAAAGAAAATGCTGGAGCAGGCAAATTTCCCTGTTCCAAAAGGAGTAATGGTATACGATGAGGAAGACCTTATGGAAGCCATTAAAAACATGCAGTTCCCCTTGGTTACAAAACCTCTTGACGGCAATCATGGCCGGGGCGTAACTACGAATATCAATTCTGTTGAAAAAGCAAAACATGGATTGCAGATCGCGCAAAAAATATCCCGCGCAGTGATCGTGGAAGAATTTATAAAAGGAGATGACCATCGCTTCCTGGTGATCAATTTCAAACTTGTAGCAATTGCCAAGCGTACACCGGCCATGGTAAAAGGGAACGGCAAGTCCACAATATCGGAGCTTATAGAGGAAGAAAACAAGCATCCTGACCGGGGTTCATCGCAGGACCATCCTCTTGCCCTGATCAAGGTGGATGCTGTAACTGAAAAGATCCTCCAGGAGCGTTCCCTTACCCTGAACTCAGTACTGCCTGAAAATGAAATATTATACCTGAAGGAAACTGCTAATATCAGTGCTGGCGGCACATCCACCGATGTAACCGACCTGGTTCACCCGGAAAATGTTTTTATGGCTGAGCATATTGCAAAACTGTTTAATCTGAACATCTGCGGGATTGATCTTTTGACGACAGATATAAGCATACCGCTGACTAAAAAAACCGGTGCGATCATCGAAGTGAATGCCGGGCCGGGAATCAGGATGCATACGGATCCTACAGAAGGCATCCCGAGAAATGTTGCGAAACCGATCATGGATATGCTTTTCCCTGAAAATGATTTCCGCATTCCTGTTGCGGCTGTTACCGGGACAAACGGGAAGACCACTACGACAAGGCTCTTAGCACACCTGTTAAAGGAAAGCGGGAAAACAGTCGGATACACTACTACGGAAGGAATCTACATCAATGATCATATTATTGAACAGGGAGATTGCACCGGCTCAATGAGCTCTCAAACCATCCTTTTCGATCCTACTGTAGAAGTAGCAGTACTTGAATGTGCAAGAGGCGGCATTTTACGTTCCGGTTTAGGGTTCGATGAATGTGATCTGAGTATTATAACAAATGTTTCGGATGATCACCTGGGCACAAAAGATATTGAGACACTGGAAGAACTTGCAAAAGTTAAATCCGTTGTTGCACGGATTACAAAGAAAGATGGTTATGCAATCCTGAATGCAGATGATGATCTTGTGTATAACATGCAGCAGATCACAGTTTGTAAAATAGCCCTGTTCAGTTTAGATGAACAGAGCCCAAGAATAAAAACACACTGCGAAAACGGGGGTGTTGCCGCAGTCATAGAAGACGGATACCTCACCATTTACAATGGCGAATGGAAGACTCGTATTGACAAGATAGAAAATGTACCATTGAGTTTTGGGGGCAAAGCGGATTTCATGATCCAGAACATCCTGGCCGCAGCGCTTGGTGCCATGATCATGACTGGGTTCAATACTGAAGTTGTCCGCAAAGCGCTTACAACCTTTATCCCTTCTCCTGAAAAAACCCCCGGACGATTAAATGTCTTTAAATTTAAAGACTTTGACCTTATTATTGATTATGCTCATAACAAGAGCGGGTTCCAGGAGCTGAAAAAATTCCTTGACAAGACCGTAGCATCTGAAAAAACAGGAATTATAGCAGCAACGGGCGACAGAAGGGACGAAGACATCAGGAACCTTGGACGGTATGCAGCACAAATGTTTGACAATATCATTATCCGGTATGACAACGATTTGAGAGGAAGGCCTGAGGAAGAGCATTCAAGATTACTTATTGAGGGAATAGAAGAAATAAACAAATCCATTCCCGTAAAGGTGATCCCCAACGAAAAAGAAGCGATTAATTACGCTATAAGTAAAGCAAAAAAAGGGTCCATGATACTGGCTTGTGCCGACAATGTTCATGAAACAATTGCTTTCGTTTCAAAAACAAACCTAGAACAAAAATCTATTGACTTATGTTAAAAAGAATACCTAAGGGCACTCTGCTGTTGATTGGAGGAGCCGAAGACAGAGGTGACAAACGCGGATTGACTAAGAACAGGGAATATGAACGTTTCGAGATTCTTTCCGAGTTAATCCCGAAAAGCCTGCGAACAAAGAGAAAACGCATCGAAATTATAACTACCGCTTCCAAAGTCCCGACTGAAGTTAATGAGATGTATAGGGATACTTTCAAAAAAATCGGGTACAATGATATCGGGTTCATGAATATGATCAATAACCAGGAAGCTGACGATCCTAAACTGGTAAAAAGAATTAAGGATGCCCACGCGGTTTTCTTTTCCGGCGGGGATCAGTTCCGGCTGGCAACCATCCTTGGCAGCTCCGAAGTTGTGGAGCAGGTAAGGGAAAAATATATCAATGACAAAGATTTCATATTAGCAGGAACGAGCGCTGGGGCTATGGCAATGTCTGGCCTCATGCTATACGAGGGTGAAAATAATGAAGCAATGCTAAGCCAAACGGTAAAATTCAGCTCCGGCCTGGGATTAATATATGGCTGTATCATTGATACCCATTTCATTAAAAGAGGCAGGTTCGGTCGTCTTGCCCAATCAATTGTGATGAACCCTTCCTGCATTGGTATCGGATTGGGAGAAGATACCGCCCTGATAATTAAAAAAGGAAATTTGGCCGAATGCAAAGGATCAGGAATGGTGATAATTATTGACGGCAAGGATGTTGGCCACACAAATATTGCTTATGCAGCTCCTGATGTGCCTTTGTGCATTGAAAACCTTCGTGTACACATCCTCTCCAAAGGGAATGGCTACGCATTAAAAGAACGGGAATTCATTCCTTCAAAAAGGGATATTAAAGCTGAACGCGAAACAAAAGCTGTAGCACCGAAGAAAAAAACTGCCGTAAAAAGAAAGTAATAAGGGAATCAGTTTCCCCAATAAGTAACAGGTATTGCATTTGTAATATATAATATCAAGACGATGAAACCATATCAACCTAAAAATACCCTTATGGAAACCTTACTACTAAAAATGATGTTATCATGGGCAATTATGATAATCGGATTTGTTGCACTTTTCGCAGGATGCAACAGCCCAAGAACTGAAAGTAACGCAATCGGCTCAGAAAGCAATGAGCAGGCCGACACACTGACCCCACCGGACAACACCCGGACGGACGGGATAAAACAGAAAAGCATGGCCGACACAATTGCTTCTGATCATTAACAAAAATGCCTTTCTTAACGAAAGGCATTTTTTTATTTAAGGTTTTTTATTGTGCTATCTCCCTGACCCCGTTTTTATCATACCTGCAATCTGTAGGGTTCTTTTAGCCTGGTGCATGACTGCCCCTTTAACATCTTCTTTCATTTTGGCTTTTTCATCCACCGAAACGCTTGTGCCGTATGGATTCCCACCGGCTGCAAACGTCACGGGATCAGTGTAGCCCGGTGCAGCAACGATCGCACCCCAGTGATACATCGTGGTGTAAAGTGCAAGGATAGTTGCTTCCTGCCCTCCGTGAGCGTTCATCGCACTCGACATTCCGCTCACCACTTTATTTGTAAGCTTCCCCTTTTGCCACAAGCCGCCGGTTGAATCCAGGAATTGTTTCATCTGGGCCGGGATGTTACCGTATCGTGTGGGAACAGAAAACATAATAGCATCGGCCCAATCGAGATCCTCCGGTTTTGCTTCAGGAACATCTTTGGTTTCTTCGACATGTTTTTTCCACAAAGGATTACCATTAATAGCTTCAGCAGGTGCCAGTTCCTTCACCTTAAGCACCCTGACTTCTGCGCCTTCATTCTCTGCACTTTCTTTTGCCCATTGGGACAGCTGATAATTCGTTCCTGTGGAACTATAATAGATCACTGCGAGTTTTACTTTTTCCATATTTCTAATAATTTAATTAATTGTTTCCGTCACCGCCCAGGCTGTAAGAATTATTTTCTTCGTCTTCCGATCCAAGATCCTCATCCATATCATCAAGTTCCGAACCCGGAACATCGAGATCACTGCCGGTAAAATCAACAGGATGTATGCGGTGATTAAGGGCTTCATCATCACCCATGTCCATGCTAAGGTCTTCCTGCCCTAATGCCTCAAGATCCTCTGCCGTTACATCTGCACTGTTCCCCGGCACCAGGTCGATCTTTTCTTCCTGTTTCATGCCGGCACTATTCTGAGGGTCCTGTTTTTGATCCTTAGTGTCATTGTTCTTTTTGCTTTTCATTTTGTCCGTGTTTTTTTTAATTAGTAAAAAAAGGCCTCTTCAAAGGCCGTGTGTTTTTTGAAATTCCATTTATAATAACATCCCGAAAAACCCTGTTTAATGAAAGGTAAATTACATGCCATTAGCCCCAGAATTTTATCCCCGCTTCTTTTAACCTGTCGAAGACTTCCAGCATTATAATTGACCGCTGCTCAGAAAAAGAGGCATTGAACTTTTTGGTATCAAACCAGAAAACTGCAGTGATCTTAACTTTATCGGAGCTCAGTGCATCTGCAAGTACTTTTACTGGCTTGCCGGGAGTTTGCAGCACATGGTCAAATGAATGAATACCATCTTTAATAACATCGATCGCCCTTCTTGTATCGCCAGGTTCCACATTGAGCGTAAATTCCTGGCTGAGGTCATCCGCATTCTTATATTTTGAAAGGGGATTTTTCAGGATCATCGAATTGGGGATAAGAATGATCTTTCCTTTATCCGATTCCACAGTAGTTTGCCTGAGAGTCATGTCCCTTACCACACCTTTTACATCAACGCATTCTATCAGGCTGCCAACGCGAAAAGGACGACTGAACGCTATTATCAGCCCCGCAAGGAAATTCTCACCAATATCCTTGAGGGCAAATCCGATAATGAAAGTGGTTATTCCGGCACCTGCAAGGATTTTATTCGAAATAGTCCCCAGACCTAAAATCCCTAAAGCGAGTACAGTACCAAAAATGAAGAAAGTTGCCCATACACTTTTCCCAATAAAATTGGAAATAAGCGGATCCTTGGTCCGCCTGATAGAATATCGTGATACGACCTTTGAAAGGAAATTAGCAATAAAAAGCGTGGCGACAAAACAAATGATACCGCCAATCAACGCTGGTGTATATGCAACCAGCGAAGCCCAGGAAAGATTAAACGTCTTAAGGAATTTGTCTGTCATATTGTAGATCATAAAAAAAGGCTCCTAACGTGAAGCCTTTTGAGATTTGTATTTCCTTGCCCGTATCACATCTCAGGCGATATGGCTGTATGAATATCTCTTACTGGTCATGATTAAAATCATATGCCACTGATCATTTTTTACAGTTGAACTGTTTTTGAAAAAAAACTTCTACATTTTCTCATAAGTGGTACAAATATTTTCATAATGAAAGAAATTATATATTATGAATCCGAATATCATCGGGATTGCAGCAGGAGTTTTTACATCATCGGCAATGATCCCCCAGCTTATTAAACTTATCAAAGACAAGAAAGCGGACGACATTTCCCTTCCGATGCTCTTTATACTTATCACCGGGCTCTGCCTCTGGATCTGGTATGGGATCATGCAGAAAGACCCGGCCATTATCGGCACCAATATTTTTTCTCTGCTGGTGAACCTTCTTATGGTGATCTTCAGCTTCCGGTATAAGAAAGCAGCCTAACCGGGATATTCATCCGAGCCCATTACCCATATAAATGACTGAAGATCGATCATATCCTTTGGGTGCAGGTCTTTGGTGTCTTTCCGTATCTGCTCTGCAAATTTCAAAAGGTTCCGGTATGTATTCCAGTTAGGCCTTGAAACATACTCCAGTTCCATCCCGTATTTCTCAGCCGCTGATTTCGTAACCTTCGGCTTCATGAAAATATGATGCTCGGGATCGGCAATAAAGCCGAACACCGTATGCAGCGGCCATGTTAGCACCCGGGTTTGTTTACGCGGCAAGGACTCCAGTACCAATGTGAATTGCTCAAAGCGCTTTTTCAGGTCGCCTTTACCATAGATATAATTATATAATCCTTCTGCAAAAGCTTTCGCACCTTCCTCCGGTTTCACCGCATCACGTAATGCCATTTTCTCAAATGAAAACAGCAGATTGGTTTTAGTTTCGATCTTAACTGCAATAGATGCGATCTCCGCATACCTTTTTTCTTTCAGCAGCTTGCTGAAATGCTTTTGATTCAGCTGAGATTCCCAGGCCAGGTGAGCATTCCATTTATAGCCCCTTTCCCAGTCGTAATACTTCAGGTCCGGAAAGCCCTTTTTAAAATAATGGAGGAACTTTTTCCTGCATCTCTGCCTTTTTTTTAATGTATTCGTTTCCATATAAGAACTAACTTAAAAATACGTACCTGCTTAGGCTTCAAAAGAATAAACAAATCAAATATTCCTTATATTTGAAACAGATCAATCGAGAACGAAATGAAATTATCCGTACCGCATAGCTTACAAAAGATCGCAGATATTATTGGTTGTGACTTTGATGGAAATCCGGAACATATAATCACCGGGCTGAATGAGATTCACATGGTGGAAGCAGGGGATATTGTTTTTGTTGACCATCCTAAATATTATGACAAGGCGCTGCAGTCAAAGGCAACCACTATCCTGATCAATAAAAAAGTAGAATGCCCGCAGGGAAAAGCATTGCTTATTTCTGATGATCCTTTTCGTGACTACAACAAACTCGTCCGTCACTTCTACCCTGTTAATTATTCTGTCCAGCCTAAAAGCGATACTGCAAAAGTCGGGACCGACACGGTGATCATGCCGGGAGTTTATCTCGGGAATAACGTTACAATAGGAAATAATTGCGTGCTTCATCCCAATGTGGTGGTTTATGACGACTGTCATATCGGGAACAATGTAATCATCCATGCAGGAACAGTAATTGGTGCTGATGCTTTCTATTATAAAAAGCGTCCCGCCCTTTATGATAAAATGATTTCCTGCGGGAGTGTGATCATTGATGACAATGTGGAGATCGGTGCTTTATGTACCATAGATAAAGGTGTTTCCGGTGGAACAAGAATCGGAGAAGGCACTAAAATAGATAATCATGTTCAGATAGGACATGACACCCAGGTTGGCAAAATGTGCCTTTTCGCTTCCCATGTCGGAATTGCAGGTGTTGTTAAAATCGAGGATGGCGTGACAGTGTGGGGACAGGCAGGCGTAAGAAGCGATGTTACATTAGGAAAAGGCTCGGTACTTTTAGCACAGGCCGGGCTCGGTGAGGATATTGCAGCGGGAAAAACCTACTTCGGCTCACCTGCTGGGGAAGCCAGGGGAAAAATGAAGGAAGTTGCAGCGCTTAAGATGCTGCCTGACCTGATCAGAAAGCTTACGGACAAAGAGATATAGTTCCGAAGCGCGGCCATATCGCCAGTATTCCGGGATTTGTCTAAAAAATGTGGAAAGCAGTTTTCAAAAAATTAAATTTGTATATACCCTGAACGCTTTATGTCAACTCCAGCAAATAAAAATTTATCAAAACGAATTAAGGACATAAAACTTAATTCATTGCTGGAGATTACCAAAGCTATTAATAATAACTTTTCCACTGAGCAGCTGCTTGAACTTTTTGAAGACGTGCTGGAGAACCAGCTTAACATCGGCAAGCTTGTACTTTTCAGCAATGAAAATGAAAAAGGCTGGAGATGCATTCTTAAATACGGGGTTGGTACCGAATACAATGAGATCAATGTAGAGCGGGACCTTCTGCCGATCAAAGAGATCGGCACTATTGATTTCTCTAAAAAAGTCCTGAACAAGTCCTTTGAGATTGTCGTGCCCGTTTATCATAAATCACAGCCACTCGCCTATGTCCTGATCGGGGATCTTGAGGACAAGGTTGAAGTCAGCCCGGCTATCAAGCATCTTCCTTTCGTGCAAACGCTGACAAGTATAATTGTTGTTGCCATTGAAAATAAAAAGCTTGCCAAGGAAAATATCCGGCAGGCTGCGATGAGGCGTGAGCTTGAGCTCGCATCGGAAATGCAATCCATGCTTTTCCCAACCAAGCTTCCGAATGACACCAAGCTCGATACAGCGGCTTTTTATTTACCCCATCAGCAGGTTGGCGGGGATTATTACGATTTCATCTGGCTGAATGAGAATGAGTGTGCTTTTTGTGTTGCAGATGTTTCGGGAAAAGGGGTAGCAGCAGCTTTGCTGATGTCGAATTTCCAGGCTAACCTCCGTATCCTTTTCAATCATACCACTTCACTTACCGAACTGGTGCGTGAACTGAATACTAAGGTACTGGCAAGTGCAAAAGGCGAAAAGTTCATTACCCTCTTTATTGCAAAATACAACCTTGTGACCCACACATTAACATATGTGAATGCCGCCCACAATCCCCCGCTGCTGGCTACAGGAAACTCCATAAGTTCATTAAAGATCGGTTGTACAGGCCTTGGAATGTTTGATGAGATCACAAAAATAAAAGAAGGCATTGTTAATATTACACCGGGAACAACTATTGTTTGTTATACAGACGGGCTGGTTGAACTTGAGAATGACAATGCAGAAGATTTTGGAACTGATTCCTTAAAAGAGATCATTAAGAACAATCCGCACCTGGATATGAAGTCACTGAACAGGCTGATCATGGATACTATTATTACCTATAAGCAGAGCCGGCCTTATATTGACGACATAGCGCTTTTCAGCGTGCACATTCACTAAACCTTTCCAGGCTCTTCCACTGTTAATTTTTCACGGTTGCTGTGATAGATATCGATGGCAACAATCATCGCGACAAATCCCCAGAAAGGTACGGACGCCTTATCTGTGTCGAGGAAGTTGTTCAGGGCACCGTGTGTTATATAAGTAATGAAACCAAGAAGGATACAAAGCACAAGACGCTTGGTTTCATAATCCTTCAATGTATAATACAACCTGAACCCCGCGGAACAAACGCAGATAATTATTGTAACAAACGTTAACAAACCTAGGAATCCTGATTCACACAGCGGCCCGATATATTCACTGTGAGCATTGCCCTTATCGCCCATATTGGTGCTGATAATAGTCTTTTCTTTCGCGTGCTGGAACGGGGCATATTCAAAACTGTATGTACCCGGTCCCCATCCAAAGAACGGCCTTTCATGAAACATCCGGAATGCCGCGTTCCACCTGTTTAATCGTTCAAGATTGGAAGCATCGGTCGAAATGTTCGATATCGATTCAATATGCTTATCAAAGTCCTGGGAAGCATCCTGCCTGTTCTTTTCAAGTTTCATTACGATATCCGTCTGGTAGATAAAAGCAACGGAGGCAAGCACAGCAAAAGCCATCAGGAGAAATTTAAATTTCACTTTCATCTGCAGGAGGATAAAAGCAACAAAGGCCACCGCAAGGCTCACCCATGCGGCACGGGTATAGGAGAATATAAGGCCGATAATATATACCACCAGCAGCAGGACTGCAGCAAAACGAATGCTCGCAGAATATTTCTTATTCAGTGTAAAAAAGAACAATACCGGGAAAAACATTGCAAGCATTGCACCATATACAGTATGGTCGTTATAAAAAGGCGACATGATGTAGTTAGCTATCTGCTCATCAAAGTTAACCTGGGCGTGACAGATAAGTGTGTAGATAATGATAACGGCAAACGGGATAAGATATAGCCAGATAAATGTTTTAATATTCTTATAATTTTTAAACAGCCTTGTTCCGAGGAAATAGAACACGATAACAAACCAGAGCCGCGCGATGAGGAATTTAAAAGATACAACCGGCAGATCGCTTGTGACCGATGTAATAAAGATCCAGGTAAGGTTCATAACCACCGCGATCGTCACGGGATGCCTGATCACATTGGAGTCAAAACTCGCATGGTGAAGCTGCTTAAGAAGAAAGATCATCATGATCCCGAACATGATCGGTTCTGTAGGAAGGCTTATCCCAAGCCCGCCTTCAAGGTCCTGCAGGTTGATCGCGAAAGGGGTAAGAAAAACAACAAGCATGATCAGCTTGTCAAGTGAATATACTGCCAGGAGCAAAACAAGGATCGCAGCAGGAACAAGATTGAAATAATAGAACTCAAAATAGGTACACACTGCATTCACAAGGATGAATGCAATTGCCAGTGAATAGACCCATTTTAAATTTTTTTCTTTGATCACGGCTCTTTCTCCTAAAATCGTTTTCTCAGATCGTTCATGATAATCATCGTGAACAGGAACATATTAGCAGCGAGTACTGAAATTACAACGATGAGCCAGCGTACAGGATAGGCCTTTTTATCAGAAACACTTGGTTCGGTTACTACATAAGTATATGTAAATTTCTTATCAAGCTCCCGCAGGATATTGTCATACTCTGCTCTTACTGTATTGTAGCTGCCAAGGATTGCATCGTAAGAAACTTTCATTTTATAATAATCCCCGCCCTTCTCTTCTATGTTTCTTAATAAAACATCTATATCCTTTGAGCCTTTTCCTGTATTAAGGGATTGCATATACCCTTTTGTAACCTCTTCCACCTGGATATTATAATCAAGGATCTGATATTTAACGCGAAGCTCCTGGAGGCCTTTCCCCAATGAATCAAGCTGCCGGGTTTTAATATTCAGCTGGCCTTCAACGATCTTTTTTACCTCGCGCGTCTTCTGCTTATGCAAAGAGCTGATCTTGTCATTCAGTAGAAATATGATCTCGTTCACCATATCCCTGGCCTGAACAGGATCAGTGTCGGTTACTTCAATATCAACAGACTCGTATTGATTCTTATCAATATTAACAAACGAATTATACATCCCATTCAATGCAGCCTTCCATTCTTTACCTGTTGTGTCAATATCGTAATGCTTAGCCAGATCAAATTTACGGATGATTGCATCGCGGATATGAGTTGACTGGAACATTTGTAAAATCTGTTCGGTCGTACTCTCATCACTGAAAGGAACAACGTTGGCAGGATAAACGGTTGCACTTGACTTGTACCTCGGCTTCATGAAAAATTCACTGGAAAAAACAGCAGAAGCGATCACTGCGCTCACTGTAACTACAAGGAAGTGATACTTCCATGTTGCAATAAGGTTTAAATAATATAGAATGCTTTGTCTGTACTCATTCATTGTTCAATGTATTAGATTAATATTGGCCTTGTGCTACCCGGTTAACGCAAACGGAACTGTTTAATGTTTTCTGCAAGCAGGATTGTAATAACAGCGATCAGTAAAGATGACAATGTAGAAACAACTACTATCAGCCAGCGTATAGGATAGGATTTTTTCTCAGCAGGGAACGCATTGCTCACCACGAATTTCTGGGAAAGCACCTGCTCCGCATCCACTTTTGCTTCATCGTATTTTGATTTCAGGAGGTTCAGGTGCTTACGCTGCATATACATATTATCCCTGAGTGAAACATAAGCGCTCCCGTACTTTCCTATGATCTGGAGCTTTTCCTCAAGGGATTTCATAGCGCGCTGATCATTCTTGGCAATGGCGATGGCATACTGCTCGCTTGTCACCTCCGACTGCGATTCATAATCAAAAACCCCGTAACTGTTGATCACTTTCAAGGAATCTTCAAGAGCTTTTATCTCAGTCAGTTTCGCCTGGTATTCCCGTTCTACGATCTTTAAAGCCTCCCTTGCACGTTCATGCTGGATCCTTGTTTTGGTTGAATCATGAAGGGCTGCAATATCATTGGCCATCATAGCCGCAGTATCAGGACTGTAATCCATTACTTCGATCTTAACCGACATGTATTCGGTCCTTTTAAAATTGATGTTGGCAAGAAACTCGTCATAAAGTTTAGTACGTTTATACTGGTCCTCAGGATCGATCCCGTAATGTTCCATAAGATGGTACTTTTCACAGATGCGGCTGCGTACTTCATCAGAACTCAGGATCTGGAGCATTTGTTCAGCCTCTTCCTCTTCCCCGAACTGCAATACATCCTCCTTGCTTGCGGTATTATCACTCAAAAGGGCTTTGGATATTGAATTTGTAGTAGCCGGGAAAAGGATAACGGTGGATTTGTATTTCTCCTGGATGGTAAGGGCAATGATGCAGGAAATTATGAATGCAGAAACTCCAACTACAGCCAGCTGTTTACGCCACTTATAGATAAAAAACAATACGTTCAGTGAGTTAAAATCATCTGACGCTGACGTTCTCTTATTCATATCTTTATTTTATTTTTTTCACTTAGGATGACAAAAATAGAAAAATTTGCCAACCTGCCCAATTAATAGTCCTTATCCGTATTTCAACAGCCTGAATATAGCCTTAACACTGATCATTCCACTCACGAAGGCCCATAAACCGCAGGAAACCACCATAATACAGAAATTGATCATCCAGTGAAAATGCAGCATCTCATGTGTTCCATAATTTATGGCAACCACCCCGATTGCATACATGATCATGGTATTGATAAGCCGGTAATTTACTTTGAATTTAAAAACCCTCTGCGCTATGATCAGCTGGATGGCAGCGGTAAGGTATTGCGTAGCCATGCTGGAGATCGCGGAACCAAGAGCCTGGTACTCCCTGATAAGAAAATAGTTAAAAAGTATATTCAGAACCATACCTGAAGCCGCCATGATATTGAGGTGCTTCATATTCCCGTTTG
>DASVUX010000005.1:0-58435 GCA_036386835.1 Bacteroidia bacterium | reverse complement strand
AAGGTTGGTTTCGGAGGCTGCAGGATTAGGGAAGAGGGAAACCTGTGTGAAAATGGTGTTTTCTTTAATGCTTGCGGTAGACCCCAAAAAATTACGGATATCATTTGCCATTGTTGCAGTATCAGAAGTGGAAAAGCCCATATAAGGGGTACCGAGAACCGAATGAGCCGTACCTCCGCCAAGGATCACAATTGTAGGCATTCCCATTCCACCGTAATATGCAACCTGTGCAGCCCCGCTGTCTGAAGGAACAGATGTAAAACCGTTACTGTTTACCCAGTTATTGATCGTGGTGCAGGTATAACTGTTCGAATAGCCGAATGCGTATGCTTTTACCATACCGGGGTATTCTGCTAAAAGATCTGTTTTCATGGCTTCCAGTTTCTGGCCAGCCGTTATACAGGGACTGCAGCTGTTCATGAAAAATTCAAGTATCACAGCTTTTCCTGCGTCAAGGTCTGCAAAAATACTCTGAGGGTTTCCCGCACAGTCAGTAAAATTATAGTTCATTGCTGTCGTTTGAGCATTTGTAACAGATATTTCGAATGTAAATATTGCGATTGTTATAATGCAGATTGTTCTTTTCATAGGGAATTGATTTATAAGATTTCATGTAAATATATAAAAAACCTCACCCCGGTCCGATATTTCATTCTGTATAATGAACAGCGGGTAAATTTTTGTTAAATTGGCGTTGTTTAAGCCAAATGAAATTAACCTGAACTGAAAAGCAGGGCTGTACATAGATGAGATCCGTTTTTATTATAATCATTCTTTCATTTTTTGGAACATACGGTAGTGCCCAGATCCAGAATAACAGTTTTGAGAACTGGACCGACATGGGTAATTATGATGTTCCGGATCAATGGAGCACTTTGAATCATGCTACATCACATCTGAATATTTATACAGTCTCTAAATGGTATCCTGGCAGTCCGGGTAACTGGTATATGAAAATTACTTCGAGGCAGTATGCTTTCAGTGTAATAAACGGGATAGCCGTTTATGGCAAGCTGGATTCTACCAACCTTCAGCCTGTCAGCGGCTATCCGTACACCCAGCAGCCTGCAAGTTTTACCGGCCAGTGGCAGCATATGATCTGGGGTACAAGCCAGGGCTCAGTTTGCGCTACGCTTACAAAATGGAATACCATTTTAAATAAGCGCGATACTGTTGCGATAGCGTATGAAGAACTTTTTGACATGGCAATGGCCTGGGAGCCATTTTCTGTAGACTTCAACTATACCAGCACGGACCTGCCAGATAGCTGTATGATCGTATTAAAAGCAAGCGGTGCTGATCCTGAACCGGATGACTATCTGTGGGTTGATAACCTTGCTTTTACGGGTACGGTAACAGTTAACGAGGACCTTTTTAAGAATGGAATAACCATTTATCCGGTACCAGTTAATGACCGGTTAAATATAAGGCTCATCGAGGACCACTCACAGTCTGTCCGTTTCGAGCTGTCGGATGTTATGGGAAGAGTTATTTACACACGGCAGGAGGAATGCAACCCTGGTGTCAATATAGGGTTTATTGATGTAAGTCCTTTCCCCGTAGGGACCTATTACCTTAAAACAGAGATTGATAATAGAATTTTTATCAATAAAATCATTAAATATTGAAAATTGTCGTTTGATTTAGAAAATCCGGTCATTATTTGAATATGAAAAGATAAATACTATATTTGCGCCCTCAAAACCATGGCGAGGTAGCTCAGATGGTTAGAGCGCAGGATTCATAACCCTGAGGTCTCGGGTTCAACTCCCGATCTCGCTACACTAAAAGCCCCTGTTGGGGCTTTTGTTTTACTATCTAATCCCGACATTATCTGTGAGAAAGAGAACTAAGGGTATCCCTATTACTTAGAATTAAGTGTTTTATGAAGATCATTAAATATTTATTCTACTTTTTATTTATATTATTTTCTTGTAAAAATGATAGAACCCAAATAAACGGTTCTGCTAACCTGGCAGGAGGAGAGGTCATTCGAATATATGATGATGTATATGGGAACTTAACAGATAGTATTTCTGTTAAAGATGGAAAATTTCATAAAGTTTTTGAGAAGCCCCACCCATTTATTTATTATTTTTCTATTAAGAATACCAAAAAAGCGATATTTATTTCTCCTGGGTTTGACCTTAAAATTGATTTGAGATATAATCCTTCAGAAGATAGCTATCACTTTTTAATATCAGGTAAAGGAGCTATTGAAAATTATCTTATCGATACTATTTCCCAAAAAGTTGGAAAATTAAATAAGACGAATATATACTTACTTCCACCTGAAGTAGCTATAAAAAAAACAGATTCTACATTTGAGTATATTAATCGGCATCTTCATACTTCCCAATCTCTTCGTAAATACAGTCCTGCATTTCTTGAATATTTAACAAAAGTGTTAAAATATAATTCCGCTACTTTTAAAAATCAAGTAGCCCTGCAGAATGGAATTAAAGACAGATCCTTTTTGTACTATTTAGAGAAGATGAAAATTTGGGATGAATCTTTCCTCGGCATGCCTGAGTATAGAAGTTTTATAGATAGTTATATTAATATTATGGCCAGTCGCAGATGCGATGAAAATAGCACTAACGAAGAATATTTAGATGCGTTATTAAGTTGTATAAAATTGATCCCTGAAAAAAGCATTAGAGAGCATTTGCTTTTTGATAAGATTCGTATGTTTTTAGGTGCAGATTTAGTTGCTAATAAGAAACACTATTTTGATCATTTTATTATTAATAATACCAATGAAAAATATCGTGCAGAAATTACAGAAGTCTATTTGAAAACACTTGCATTGCAGCCAGGCACAAAAGCGCCATCCTTTATTCTCTTAAATTCAAATAATAACCCTTTAACAATAGAAATGTTGCAGGGCTCATGTGTTTATTTGATTTTTTGGGCTACCTGGTGTGGCCCTTGCGTTAAGACTTTTCCTGATTATAAAAGTCTCGCAAGCGAATACAAAGAAATTAAATTTGTGTATATTTCACTGGATTCAGACGAAAACAAATGGAAGGATTTTTCGGTTAAGCATGATCTTCACCATCTGAATTTTTGGCTAAGCGAAGGTCTAAACTCTAGTATGGCGAAAGCATATCAGGTAGAAACATTGCCAAGATTTGTATTGATTGATAAAAAGGGCTATGTTATACAAAAAAACGCATATCATCCGTCTACTAAAGAAATTCGTCTATTACTCGACAGTTTGAGCCGCAAGAATAATTTAGAGTAAAGAATTAAACTTAATCGCTCCTAAAACCAGATAGGAAACGTAACTTTAAATTCTCAGGCCAACGTTTAAGCCGGAAATCGAATTTTATTACGTAAAATCCAACTTTTAGAGCATATTTTTCCTTCAGCGGGTATCCCGGACAGGTCTTTTAACTTTTTAAAAGAATAAAGGGTATTGACTAATTAGTTTTTTTTTATATATTGCGTGAAATTTTTGTTCTAATTTGAGCGAAATGAGTAAGAAAAACATAATGAAAAAAACCGCTGGCAAAGCAGCTCCCAAGGCCGCTAAAAAAGGAAGTCAGGCTAAATCAGCCAAGGCCGGAAAGCAGGGTAAACCCCAGAAAGCTGCAAAGCCTACTAAAAAAACGGTTGCCGCAACGGCAGCAAATAAAGTTGTGTCGAAAAAATCTACTATAAAAAAAGCATTAAAGCCTTTGAAGGCCGTTAAAAAAGCAACAAAATCAATTGCAGGAACAAAACCTGTTACAAAATCCGCTGCAAAGAAAAGCATCGCAAAGAAGCCGCTGAAAAAAGCTGCAAAGCCTGTAAAAGAGGTACTTAAGAAATCTGTTGCCAAGGCTGCAGCAAAGACGAAAGCTCTTCCCAAGGCAGATAAAAAACTACAAAAGCCGGTTGTGCTTGTTAAGTCTGTGAAAACGAAACCGGGTAAGCCTGCTGAAAAGATAGAAGTGAAAAAGCCCGTTCCTGCCAGGGAAAAGGAAAAAGAAGTTAAAACCGCAAAAGCAGAACCTGTTAAGTCTCCGAAAGCTGAAAAAGTCAAGCCACCCCGCAGGTCCAAAAAGAAAAAGCAGGATGATGATGATGAACCGGCTATTGAAAATGATCCATTGATCGAAGAGATCATCCGTTCTACGAAGAAGAGAACGCAGCAGCCTAAGAAACCAAAGATCATCCAGACCTTTGTTAATCCAATGGCTTCCCTTGCGGTTGCTCTGCCTGCTGAAGGAACTAAAAAATCAACTGTCCCTAAAAAAGAGCCCAAGGGGAAATTTGAGCTTGAATACGTGGTGCGGACCTCCGCCAGTATTCTATATGAATTCCTTACTTCACCAAGCGGCCTTTCTGAATGGTTCGCTGATGATGTGAATATCCGTGATGGTATCTTTACCTTCTTCTGGGATGGAAGCGAGCAAAAAGCACGTCTTCTTAATTTCAAGGATGAAAAGTATGTACGTCTTCAATGGATTGATAAACCTGAAGGCAGTTACTTCGAGTTCCGCATAGAAAAGGATGAATTAACAGGGGATGTTTCACTTATCATTGTTGATTTTGCTGATGAAGGCTCTGATCTTGAAACTTCCAAGCGTTTGTGGGACAGCCAGGTGAATAAGCTGCTGCACGTCATCGGCTCTTACTAGAAACAATTTATTAAGGCTTAACGTGCTGTTGTGAAACCACTCTTCAGGAATAATCTCCCGCTTTTTTTACCTTACCTGATTTTCCTGAGTGCCGGTGCATTGCTTCTCCTGCTTAACGACAAAACAGCCACGCATCTAGAATTCAACCGCCATCATAACCATTTTTTTGATCTGTTCTTTTTTTATGGAACACATCTCGGGGATGGCTATACTGCCACCATAGCATTCATTATACTTCTTACGGTCAAATTCCGGTATGCCCTTTTCCTCGGCTTATCTAACCTGGTGTCAGGCATCATCACACAGGCCTTAAAGCATACACTGTTTGCTGATGTTGTCCGTCCGAAGAAATTCTTTGAAGGCCTGCATGAATTGTACCTTGTGCCCGGTGTCGATAATCATTTGTACAACAGCTTTCCATCTGGCCACAGCACTTCTGCGTTTGCAATCTATTTTGCTATCGGGATGATCGTGGAAAACAAGTCGCTGAAGTTCGTTTGCTTTGCACTTGCCTTGCTGGCAGGATATTCACGGATCTACCTGTCACAGCACTTTTTCCAGGATGTATATGCAGGGTCGCTGATTGGTGTCACCACAACGGTCATTTTTTACATAGTGATGAGCCGTGCCCGGGGGGAATGGCTCAATCGCTCCCTGCGTATAATGAAAAGATCCGTTTAGTCCATTCTTTTGCGTAAGGCCTCGGAATAAATGAGCGGACGAAACTCACCGCACTCAAAAATGTAGAAGACTTATTGTTATATTTGTTGAGCTATGAAAACCTTGCACAAGTTTATTCTTAAGTCTTACGTGGGCCCGTTCGTCATGACGTTTTTCATTGCGATGTTCGTTTTTTTCATGATGTTCATCTTTAAATATATTGATGACTTTGTTGGCAAAGGATTGGGTGCGGGTGTTCTCTCCGAATTGTTTTTTTATTTTTCCCTTACTACAATACCAATGGCTTTGCCGCTGGCCATTCTCCTTTCTTCTTTGATGACCTTCGGAAATCTTGGAGAGCACTTTGAACTTTCAGCCCTCAAGAGTGCAGGCCTCTCGCTGCAGCGGATCATGCTTCCCCTGATAATTACGATCATCCTTTTATCGGTGGGCGCCTTTTATTTTTCGAATAACATTCTTCCGATAACTAATCTTAAGGCCGGTTCACTATTGTATGATGTCCGTCAGTCGAAGCCTGCACTGCTTTTTAAAGACGGTGTGTTCAATAACAGCATTGAAGGGTTCAGCATCCGCATAGGTAAAAAAGGCGAAGATGGCAAAACACTGAAGGATGTAATGATCTATGATCACAGCGCAATGCAGGGAAATAATGTGGTGGTGACCGCGGAAGGTGGTATAATGGGCGAGACGCCTGACAAAAGGTATTTGATATTAACCCTCACCAATGGCATCGGCTACAAGGAAATGGCCGATAATGAAAAAGACCTGCGCACCCGGCCTCTTGTACGCAACAAGTTCGATGAGCGGGTGATCCTCTTTGATCTTTCGGAATTCAAAATGTCACGCACTAACCAGGATCTGTTCAAAAGTAATTACCAGATGCTGAATTTGTCGCAGCTTCAGACCTCGGTGGATTCGCTTGATGAGAAAATTGAAAAACGTAAAGTACAATTCGGAATACAACTCCGCAAAAGCTATTACATGCGGGCGGCACCGTTCATTGCAAACCCCGATCCTGCTGCCGGTACAGACGCCAAAACAGCCATCTTTGCCGGTTATACCAAGGAGGAAAAGATGAATATCATTGAAACGGCAAGTAACATTGCAAGGAGCGCAAAAGCTTATGCCGAATCGGTTTCAAATGACTTTTATTCCGATTTTTATTCCATGCTCAGGTACGAGATCGAATGGCACCGGAAATTCACGTTGTCAATCGCCTGCCTGGTCCTTTTCTTTATTGGCGCTCCCCTTGGAGCTATTATAAGGAAAGGCGGATTAGGAATGCCCGTTGTGATCTCCGTTCTTTTCTTCATAACATTTCACGTAGTTTCCATTACAGGGGAAAAGCTTGCTAAAGAAGGCAGCATTCCTACCTGGCAGGGGATGTGGATGGCGACAATTGTGCTGCTACCGGTAGGAATGTTCTTAACGTATAAAGCTACGGCTGACAGTACACTTTTTGATGCATCCTCTTATATCGCATGGTTTAAAAAGGTCTTTACCCGAAAAAAGAAAACACCGGCTGCACCATGAGGATCCTCCAGGTGTGTCATAAGGTTCCCTTTCCTCCGAAAGACGGTGGGTGTATTGCAATGAACAACTTGACCCAGGGGCTGATCAGGGAAGGACATAACGTTGATCTGCTCGCAATCAATACCGCAAAGCATTTTACTGATGCCCGCTCATTGCCCCCTTCATATGTTGCAGACACAAATATTGAAACGGTATTTGTCGATACTGCTGTTAAGCCTATTCCCGCTTTATTGAACCTGTTCGGCCGTGAGTCGTATAATATCAGTCGTTTCTGGTCTGAAGCGTTTGAGAATAAGCTGATCGAAAAGCTTAAAAGGAACCAGTATGATGTAATCCAGCTTGAAAGCCTTTTTGTGACCATGTATATTTCTGCGATCAGGAAATACTCGAAAGCAAAGATCGTACTCAGGGCCCATAATATCGAATATAAGATCTGGGAACGAAATGCCGGTGCGGCTTCTGGCTTTTTAAAACGGAAATATTTCTCATTTCTTGCCGGACGCCTGAAGAGCTATGAGCTTTCGGTCCTGCCTTTGCTGGATGGCATTGCTGCGATCACACCGGAAGATGCGCAATGGTTCAAAGAACATGGTTTTAAGAAAACAATCACACTTATTCCTTTTGGGTTCGATCTTTATACGGAAACCGGTAATCCTCTCACGGAAGACAAAGCCTCCGTCTTTCATATCGGGGCGATGGACTGGCAGCCAAATATAGAAGGGATCGATTGGTTCCTCAGGGAAGTCTGGCCAAAGGTATTGAACAAGCATCCCAAAGCTGTGCTTTACCTGGCCGGCAGGAAAATGAACGCGGAGCTCTTATCATTGAAGCAGGATAATGTAGTGGTGACAGGGGAAGTAGAAGATGCGCATGGATTTATACGTTCGAAAGGTTTGATGATCGTCCCTTTATTATCAGGTGGCGGCATGCGTGTGAAGCTCATCGAAGGAATGGCCTTGGGCAAAGTGGTGGTTTCAACCTCAGTGGGTGCTGAAGGAGTAGAGGCAACACCCGGCGAAAATATTTTAATTGCAGATACTTCCGCGGAATTTGCGGATGCCGTTTGCAGGTATTTAAAGGATGCTGCTTACCTGGAAAGCATTGGGCGCAAGGCCAAACAATTTGTCGCAGAACATTATAATAATTCAGATATTAGTAAAAAATTAGCTGAATTTTACAGAACTATAATTCAATGAAGATCCTTGTCGTTTTATCACGTGTGCCGTATCCCCTCGAAAAAGGGGATAAGCTCCGTGCATTTAACCAGATCAGGGAGCTTTCAAAAAAGCACCAGGTTATTTTGTTTGCACTGAATGACGGGAGGCTTGATGAGAATGCGGTGAATGAAATGAAGAAGTATTGTGTTGCTATTTCAATAATGCCTTTGCCGAAACAAACGGTGGTCAGGAACCTTGCGCGGTCATTCTTCACCGGGTTGCCGATGCAGGTAGGTTATTTTTATTTTCAAAAAGCACAGGACAAGATCAATGAGCTCGTGAACAAGCATCGTCCCGATCATATCTATTGCCAGCTGATCCGTACTGCCGAATATGTAAAGAAATTCCCGCAGATCCCTAAAACACTGGATTACATGGATGTCTTCTCCAAGGGGATTGAAAGGCGGAAATCTTCAGATCCGTTTTATATGAAGCCGCTACTCGCGATGGAATATAACCGTCTCCTGAAGTACGAGCATAAAGTGTTCTCCTGGTTTACGAATAAAACAATTATATCAGCGCAGGACCGTGACCTTATTCCGCACCCTGACAGGCTCCAGATAAAGGTGATCCCGAACGGGGTTGATACAGGTTTCTTCAAGCCCCTTGAACGTAAAAAGGAATTTGAATTGCTGTTTAACGGCAATATGAATTACCCTCCGAATATTGAGAGTGTTGAATATCTAGTTGAGAAGATCATGCCTTATATATGGTCCAAGATGCCTGCTGTACGGTTATTGATCTCAGGTGCTTCTCCGAATGCAAGAGTAATGGAACTTGAAAGTGAAAGGGTGGTTGTCAGCGGCTGGGTAGATGATGTACGCGAGAACTATGCGAAATCAAAGATCCTGGTAGCACCAATGCAGATCAGCATCGGCCTGCAGAATAAATTACTTGAAGCCATGGCAATGCAGATCCCCTGCGTAACTTCTTCGCTTGCCAATAACGCTCTTGGGGCGAAGCACGATGAACAGATCATGGTTGCTGATGAGCCACGGCAATATGCGCTGCAGATCATGGAGCTTTTAAATAATGAGGCCAAGGCAAAGCAGATCGCTCAGAATGGTTACAGGTTCGCAGTGAATAACTTCAACTGGACAGGCACCACCGGGATGCTCGAAAAGCTGATGCAGAAAAAGTAAAGAGCAAAAGCAGAAAAAAAATATTCAAAATTTAAAGTGAAGATATTAGTACTTGATAATTACGACAGCTTTACTTACAACCTGGTTCATTACCTTGAGAAGGAATCGGATGCGGTGATTGAGGTTCACAGGAATGACATGATCAGCATAGAAGAAATCCAGCCCTTTGATAAGCTGCTTCTTTCTCCTGGTCCCGGTACCCCTTCAGAAGCAGGCATCCTCAAGGAGGTAATAAAAAAATACGGTTCATCCAAAAGTATATTGGGTATATGCCTCGGACAGCAGGCCATTGCCGAAGTTTTCGGAGGCTCCCTGCATAACCTTGAAAATGTTTATCACGGGATTTCCACCAGGATCAATATCATCAATGATGATCCGCTTTTTAAAGGCTTGCCCCGGAGCTTTTCGGTAGGACGGTATCATTCCTGGGTGGTGAACAGGGAAGGTTTTCCCGCTGAGCTGGAGATTTCAGCGGTGGATGAGGAAGGGTATGTCATGGCACTTCGGCATAGGACGCTTGATATCCGCGGTGTCCAGTTCCACCCGGAAAGTATATTAAGTGAATATGGTTCTGAAATAATAAATAACTGGATCAGTGGATAAGAAAGAAATTACAGGCCTGGGCTTTAAGATTGCTGATACAGGGGCCGTGAGGATTATAGCCGGGCTTGCAGATAAGATCTGGAGAAAACATTACCGCACGATCATTTCAGAAGACCAGATAGCGTATATGCTGGAAAAAATGTATTCAGCCGAAAGTCTCCTTGAACAGATCAATACCGGGCAGGAATTTACACTGGTATACCGCAATGATATTCCGCTGGGATATATTTCGGTAAGTAAAAAAGATGGTGGTCACTATTTCATCCATAAATTTTATATTGATACAGATGAACAATCGAAAGGCATTGGAACGGCCGTGATGAATTATATCAGTGCATATTATAAGGATGCTGGTTCCTTTGGGCTGACAGTGAACAGGAAGAACTTCACAGCAATCAATTTTTACTTTAAAAATGGTTTCAGGATAAAGTCCGTGGAAGATTTTGACATTGGCTGCGGTTACCTGATGGAGGATTTTGTAATGGAAAAAAACGCGGACAAATGAAACTTAAGATCTGCGGATTGAAATATTCCGATAATATCAGGCAGGTGGCGCAGCTTGACCCGGATTATCTTGGTTTTATATTTCACCGGGGTTCAAAAAGGTTTGTAGGGGATGATTTCGTAATGCCGGAGATCCCGGTCGGAATAAAACGCTGCGGAGTATTTGCAGACACTTCCGTTGAGCAGATCTTAATTGCTGTTGAAAAGCATAAACTGGATCTTGTTCAGCTTCACGGCAATGAAAGTCCGGGGTTCTGTAAGGAGGTTTCTGCTCTTATACCGGTTATAAAAGCTTTTGGTGCAGACGATAATTTTAATGTGAATGCCATTACTCCCTACGAACCATATTGCAGTTATTTCCTTTTCGATAATTACAGTGACGTTTATGGCGGAGCTGCAAAGCCGTTTAACTGGAATGTCCTTCTTAATTATAAGGGCAATATACCTTTTTTTGTAGGCGGAGGGATGGACCTTCCGGCATACAGAAAGCTCTTAGACCTTGGAATTAAGGTGTACGGGATAGATGTAAGCAATAAAATAGAGATCAAGCCTGGTTATAAGGATATCATTAAAGTTATCAGGATAAAAAACAACATCAGCTCTTCAGGCATCTGAGATAAAATGACCATCTTCTGAAAATTCATGAATCGGCTGATCACCTAAAGCGATTGAATGCCAAGATTCAGCTAAAATAGGTTTTAAATCGCCCGTGAATTTCTTATATTGTGTCAAATTTCATCCAAATGCTACGTATTTCCTGCCTCACATTCTCAATTATGCTGTCATTTCAGATAATTTTTGCCCAGGACTGGGTGAAAAAAATGAATGATCCATCCGTTAATTTCTATGATGTTCAACGGTCTTTTAACAAGTACTGGAAAAAAGAGGAGCGTAAGCAAAGGTTTACGGATTTTTTCAGGATCGGGAATAAGACAGAAGAAGAGAATGAAGGTCTGATCCTGTACAAACGATGGGAAGCTTTTGTGGAGCCGAGGGTGTATCCTTCTGGCGACCGGGGCCTTCTTATGAATAACGCGATTGAGCTTGAAAAGACAGTCAGCAACCTGGCATATAAAAGTTCCAGGCAGGCAGGCGGAAACTGGCAGCCGCTGGGGTCATTCGATGTCCCTTCAAATGGCGGTGGTGCCGGGCGGTTGAATTGTATCCGCTTTCATCCTTCAAATCCAAGTGTGTTGTATGCTGGCGCCCCTGTTGGTGGGCTGTGGATCAGCACGGCAGGCGGGAACGGGTGGACTACTAATACTGATGGCCTTCCTACGCTGGGTGTTAATGATGTGGCAGTAGATCCGGTGAACCCGAATATCATGTACCTGGCAACAGGGGATATGGATGCAAATGATTCCTACGGGGTCGGTGTCCTCAAATCTGTTGACGGTGGCCTGACCTGGGGAATCACAGGTTTGAATACCCTGGTGATGAACGGGCGCTATGTATCCCGTGTCCTGATCAATCCGAATGATCATAATATGATATTGGCTGCAACCAGCCTCGGGCTTTTTAAATCAGTTGATGCAGGTGTAACATGGTCTAAAACTCTTAATACAAACCCAGTCAGGGATCTTGAATTCAAGCCGGGAGACCCGAATGTTGTGTATGCGATCAGCTCTAAGTTTTTATACAAGTCAACCAATGCCGGTAACAGCTTTTCAACAGTAACAGCGGGGCTTCCTGCCGGTGTGAATGTCAACAGGGCCGCTATTGCCGTAACACCTGCAGATCCTTCATTCGTTTATATTGTTTATTCAAACGCAAACAGTAACGGATTTTATGGTTTCTACAGATCCGATGATTCAGGTACAAGTTTCTCCCTGATGGCAGATTCACCCAATCTGCTTGGATGGGCTACAAATGGTGGTGATAATGATGGCCAGGGATGGTACACGCTCGCAATTGCCGCTTCCCCTCTTGATAAAAACGAAGTAATGGTAGGTGGAGTGAACATCTGGAAAACTTCGGATGGCGGAGTTTCATGGGGGATTGCTGCGCACTGGTATGGAGGAGGAGGAAATCCTTATGTCCACGCTGATATTCATGACCTTGTTTACCGGAATGACGGTGCTTGTTTTGCTTCTTCTGACGGTGGGATCTTCCAGACATTTAACGGGGGAAATTCATGGGAGGATAAGAGTGACGGATTACAGATCGGGCAGATGTACCGCATGGGCGGCTCTGCGACCAATCCTGAGATAGTTATCCAGGGCTGGCAGGATAACGGAACAAACCTTTATAATAATGGTAACTGGGACCGTGTAATGGGAGGGGACGGATTTGAATGCTTTGTTGACTGGAGCAATCCGAACAATATGTTTGGTGAAGTTTATTACGGGGCCATAGAACGTTCCACCAATGGCGGAAACAGCTTTCATGACATTAAGAATAATATTACCGAAGAAGGGGACTGGAATACGCCATGGCAGCAGGATCCGATAGATCCGCAGGTATTGTATGCCGGTTATAAGAATGTATGGAAGTCTCCCGACCAGGGAAACACCTGGTTCCAGATCTCTTCCTTTGGAGGCGGTAATCTTAAACAGCTTGCCGTTGCTCCGTCCGACCCGGCATATATTTATGTTACCAATGGCAGCGCCATTCATAAAACAACCGATGGTGGCGGGAACTGGAGCGTTGTTTCCTATCCTCTTGCAGGAACGAACGCGATCACTTACATAGCAGTATCACCTTCCGATCCTAACAAAATCTGGATCACAAGGTCAGGATATTCCCCTGACAGCAAGGTGTACAGGTCGGATGACGGAGGCGCAAACTGGATCGATCTGTCCCCGGGTTTGCCTAATGTGCCCGTGAACTGTGTAACTGCGCAGGCCGGAACCAATGACGGGATATATATCGGTACGGATATGGGAGTCTATTACAGGGACAATAATAATACTGCATGGTTCCCATATTCCAACGGTTTGCCGAATACGGTGATCACCGAGCTGGAGATCCATTACGGAGCTGGTAAATTACGCGCAGCAACTTATGGCAGGGGCCTTTGGGAATCTGCGATCTATGATCCAGCCTCACCGCTCCCTTTCGCGAACTTCACTGCAGATTCAACAAGCGGATGTCCGGGGCTTACCGTCCAATTTACTGACAGTTCTACAAATTCACCAACAGGATGGAACTGGAGTTTCCCCGGCGGAACCCCCTCATCTTCAACATTGCAGAACCCGGTTGTGGCCTATAATACACCTGCCCACTATTATGATGTGAAGCTCGTTGTAACAAATGCAATCGGAACAGATTCAGTTATGAAAACGAGTTATATCGCGATAAGCCCACAGGTTAAGCCCATTATTACACTCAATAATAATGATTCGGTATGTGCGGGGACATCCATCCTTTTGAAGGGCTCGCATGCACAGAATTACAGCTGGCTGCCAACAATGCAGACTTCTTACCAGATCTCTGTAAACAGCACAGGCGTGTACTCACTCAATGCCAAAGATGCCTTCGGCTGCATGACAAGTTCTGATCCGCTTTACATCTACGTGTTCCCGAATATCCCGTCACCTGTAGTGACTATTTCAGGTGATACCTTGTTTTCAAGCGCTGCCGAAGGAAACCAGTGGTATTATAATAACAATGCTGTTGCCGGGGCAACCGGGCAATCTTTTATAATGACCACTCCGGGAGGAAATTATTATGTACAGGTGTCTGACAGCATGGGCATCTGTTCTGCGGTTTCATCAGTATTTGTAGGCGTGACCGAAAACAGCGCTGCGGGGATAAGCTATAACCTGTTCCCGAACCCGAATAACGGATCAGGAACCTTAACGCTGACATCTGCCGGCAATACTCCTGTGACCGTGGAAATCACTGATGTTGCCGGCCGCCTGATCTTTAAGGAAACCGTTCAGACCAAAGACAAGCTACAGACTGAGTTGAAGATCGACCTGCATAATTCCGGTAAAGGAATGTATATGCTGAAGCTTTCGAATAACAAAGGAAGTACTTCTAAAAAGATAGTAGTCACAGAATAATCCTGTGCTAACATTAGGGATAAGCTTATGAGACTTGAGAGGGTTTTAACATCTTTTTGCCTTATTTTATCCCTGTGTCTCGGTGCCCAGCCCAAACTGGATTCCCTGGAGCGTGCCCTGGAGATCTCCGCTTCAGATACTTCCCGCATCAATGCAATGTCGGCTCTTGCAACTGCCTATTTTCAAATGAGCAGGTTTGACAGTACAGTTTCCTGGGCTGGTAAGATCCTGGCGCTCTCCCGCAATATTCATCATGAGAAAGGAATGGCAAGAGCTTATGAGTTATATGGAATGGTTGCCGATTACCGGAGCGAATTTGATGAGGCGATCAGGTATTATAGCTTATCACTTCCTATCTATGAAAAAGCAGGTGATACTTATTACACTGCACTCCTTAACCAGGACCTGGCAAATGCTTATTACAGCAAAGGAGCTAATGACAAGGCGCTGCGGTACTATATGAACTCCCTCAGAATCCGTGAAGAAAGAGGCGACAGTAATGCAATGGCGAGTTCGTATATGGGAGTAAGCAATGTTTACAGCCAGATGCACCGCTATGATCTCGCGATCAGGTATGCCAAGACAGCCCTCAGGTTAAAGGAAAAGTACAGGGATAAAAGGACCGCGTCCTGGCTTCTGAATAATTTAGGCAGCTATTATCTTGAAGCTGGTGATACTGTGTCAGCAGAACCGTATTTTATCCGGTCAATAGAGATCAAAAAAGAACTTAATGATGATTACGGGCTTGCTACTTCCTACAAGAATATAGGTACCATTTGCCTTCAAAAAAAAGAATTTGACAAAGCATTGGAATATTACCGCCTGGCGCTCCGCCTCAGGTATAATATAAATCCTGACGATATATATGATATTGCAGTTTCTTATGATGATATCGGTTCGGCATTTATGGAAATGGCAGAGTATGACAGCGCCCGGTTTTATGTGGGCAAGGCAATTGAATTGGCTGGCAAGGTGGGGTCTTATGAGCTCCTGCGTCTGCCTTATTACAATATGGCGCAGATAATGAGCAAAAAAGGTAACTACAGCGAAGCCTACGGCTATTTGCTCAAACACCTTGCTGCCAAAGATTCAACCCTCAGCAGTGAAACGAATGCCCTGATGAACGAAATGGCCGCGAAGTACGATAACGAAAAGAAAGAGCAGCAGATAGCCATGCAGGAACTGGAGATCATTGACCAGAAAAAGACAAACATATTTTTTATCGCTTTAGCTGCCCTTGCTGTAATTCTTACTGTAGTGATGCTGAGAGGCTATCTCGGGAAAAAGAAAGCGAACCGGGAGCTGGAAGGAAAGAACGCCCTGATCGAGCACCAGAAAGCGCTTGTTGAAGAAAAGAACAAGGATATAACCGACAGTATCCGTTATGCCCAGCGGATCCAGAAAGCCATACTTCCTTCAGCTGATTACCAGAAGAAGCTGCTCCCGGATTCGTTCACTTTATTTAAGCCGAAGGACATTGTGAGCGGTGATTTTTACTGGATAGAAGCATGGAAGGATAAAATTATAATTGCTGTTGTAGATTGCACCGGCCATGGTGTTCCCGGGGCTTTCATGACCTTTGTTGCCTATAGCCTGCTTAATGAAGCAGTGCTGGAGCATGGCATGGATGATCCCGCTGCGATATTAAATGAGATGCGCAGGAACCTGAACAAAATGCTCCGCCAGAAAAATGATTCAGATGCCTTAAAAGACGGAATGGATATTTCTGTTTGTGCACTCAATGCGAAATCAATGGTTCTTGAATACGCAGGTGCATACAATCCTTTATGGCTGGCCAGAGACAAAGCGATTAAAGAAATCAAAGCAGATAAGCAGCCGATAGGGGTTTTCCTTGACTCCGAACCAGGACCATTCACCCAACACACCATTAAACTTGAAAGAGGGGATGTTATTTATATGTTCACTGATGGTTATGCCGATCAGTTTGGCGGTGCAAAAGGCAAGAAGTTCAAATATAAATCGCTTCAGCAGCTATTGTTATCTGTTCATCATAAACCGGTGGATGAGCAGCGCTCCGAACTTGATCTTGCTTTTGAAGCCTGGAAGGGAAATCTCCAGCAGCTGGACGATGTGTGTATCCTGGGGTTCAGGGTTTGAGACGAACCAGGAGCTCGATCGCTGGATCGTTAATTCAGCACCAGCCTTTTCAGCACTTTCTCTTTCCCATGAATGATCACAATATTATAAATGCCTTTTGAATACCCGCCCAGGTGCAGTTCTGTTTTATATTCTCCCTGGAATCCTGAAACATTTTCTGTATAGATCAGTTGCCCTTGAGAGTTGAACACCCTGAGTAATAAATCATGATTACCTGATGCTGTATAGCTCAGACTGGAAAAATTCTGGCTTGGATTAGGGTATAATGATATCACCTTATTGTTTAAGACAGCATTTTCAATCCCGGTAAAAGCATTATTATATCTTACCAAAGCAAATCCGCTATTGGAGGCACTATGAGTCATGCCACCTGCTAAGATCTTTCCATCGTTCTGAACTGTTATTGCATAGCATTGATCAATACTATCAAGCGGTGTGATAACTTTGCCACCTGTTCCGAATGAAGGATCAAAAGTACCGTCAGTATTTAATCTTATCAACGTAAAATCGGGGTCATCCGCTAATATCGTAAATCCTCCTAGAATTATTTTTCCGTTCTGGTCAATAGCCAGGGAAGTATTCATATCATATTCGGGTCCGATGCGGAAAGTAAAATAACCGGTTGAATTAAATGTACTATCAATTCCTCCATTATCATTATATCTGGATACAGTGATTTCAGGCTCACCATCATTATTTTCAGTCCATCCCGATTGCACAATTTTACCATCCGATTGCAAAACCATAGCCTCGGTATATCCGGATGGACCGAATGTAATTCCGCCTGAACCAAATGCCGCATCGAGACTCCCATCACCATTATATCTTACCGCGGAGAAATTATAATACGGCATAGGATCACTTCTGCTGTATCCCCCTGCAATGATTTTTCCATCATTCCAGATTGCCAGAGATGTAGCCTCAGAACTATATATATTAACGGCTGTAGTAAGTCTCCCATCACTGTCAAAGGTGGAATCAGGGCTGCCATCAGTATTGTACCTGGCCAGGCCAAAGCAGCGCCCGTTAAATAAGCCACAGGCACCGGATACTACGATCTTTCCATCATTTTGAAGCTTTACGGCAAGTACCCTGTCCGGCTCACCATTGAAATCTGTGAAGACGCTCCCGTTTTGTCCGAATGAACTGTCCACCGAACCGTCCGGTAAATAGCGAACCAGAACGAAATCGTCATTGTTGCCGTTTGAGGCTTTACCTGCAAGGATAATCTTATTATCGCCTTGAAGCAGCACTGAGTTAGCTTGTGCGTATCCACCAGGAAAGTACGTGGTAACTATTCCATTATTTCCAAATGCAGTATCAGAACTTCCATTGCTGTTGAAACGTGCTACTAAAAAGTGAGAATAGGTAGTATAGCCAGCTGCGACAATCTTTCCGTCATTTTGAGTAACAATGGATTTGATAATACTGCCATTAGGTTGATAGGAAATGCACTTGCCATTGTTCCCAAAACCGGGATCTATGGAACCATCCTGCGCAATGCAGGACAAACAATTAACCGCAGCAGATAATAAAAGTATAAATTTTCGCATGTCGGAACCAGGTTTAAGACATTCATACAAAAAACTTACCTGATGTATCGGGCTGGTTGATCCTTCGGGAAACTAAATGAATTGTTTTAGTATGGGAATAATCATCTACAAACCAGAATTTGTACTCCGCTTAAAACCCCAGGTAATAATCCTTTGTCAGTTCCTTATACGCATCGGTGTATTGATGCCTTGCATCTTCTTCAATAGTGATAGAGTCCTCGGAAAAGGATTTCCGTGTGAATTCAAAACGCATCAGCCAGCGTTTTTCAGGTTTATCAGTACGTGTGATCACCCGCGTTAGTTTGGTAAGGAATAATTTGTTTTCTTCGGCAAGGTCCCTGAACTGCTCACTTTCCTTTGTAGGAAGTATTACATAGAACTTTCCGTCCGGGTGAAGCAAACTCAGAACACCTTTTAACAGGTGGTCGTAAGGAAGCTGGTCGGTATGCCTCGCATTGCTTCTTGATTCCTCGGATGCTTTTGATGAATCAACAAAAAAAGGAGGATTGCTTACGATCAGGTCAAACTTTTCAGTGTATTCCTGGGAAAACTGCTGAAGGGAGATATGGTGAACCCGGATGTGTTCCTTCCATTTGGAAGCAGCTGCATTTTCAGTTGCCTGGACATATGCGTTATTGTCGATGTCGATGGCATCAATGATGGCATTTGACCGCTGCGCAAGCATTAATGCAATGATGCCCGTGCCGGTACCGATGTCAAGAATAGAGTTGGCGTTGGTGGTATTAACCCAGGAGCCAAGAAGTACAGCGTCTGTGCCGACTTTCATCGCGCACTTGTCCTGCATTATTTTGAATTGTTTAAAAACAAATTCCTGGTTTGGCATAAATAATCATCGCAATGCGCTAATGAATCAATTAAATCTTTAATAAAGTTAAGCTAATTTATTTAGAAAACAATTATTCGCGATGCGATTGTTCCTGCTTTATGTACAAAGGCTTATACGGAAACGATTTAATAATGGGCTCAGCTCTCCGGGTCTTCCGCATCCGTTTCGGCAGTATCCGGTTCTTCAGGCTGCGGATCAAGGTATATATCAATCAGTCCTTCGGGTGCATGCAGTGCAATGTTTTTTTTGCTGCGGTCGATGGTGATGATGAATTCCTCTTTTACCGGGATCAGGATCTCCGTCTCACCTTTCCTGATCTGGAAAAGCGCCTGTGTAGGATGATCAAGGATGTTTTCAATTACTCCTATATCACCATGAACCTTATCCGTTACAGTATAGCCTGTAACTTCATGGAAATAGAATTTTTTGCCCTTTAAAGGCGGCAGGAAGCTCAGCGGGAGGTATAATGAATTCCTTGTGATGTGTTCAGCTTTCTCAGTCGTGTTGATGCCGTCAAAGCTGACTTTGGCGCCATTGCCGCGTAATTCAATGGCAGTAATGAAAAAGGGCACCAGCTCTTTATTGATCTCAACAAATACCGTTTCAAGCTTTTTATAGCGCTTGATATCATCCACATCAAGGATTAACAAGAGTTCACCTTTGTTGCCAACCGTCTTGGAAACGTATCCAAGATTAAAACATTCGTTCTTATTCATAATTAGTTTTCCTGGTCAAGTATGATCTGTAAATGCCCGCAGTGGTGTTTACCGTGCCAGGCGTAAAGTGCAATGAATTCATCCAGCCTGAATTCGCGGTTGTATTCAGGATGAATATATGTTCGAGAAAAATCCTGTTCTGTCATTGTTTCTAAAACAATATTCCAGCGTTCGTGGATCGCTGTTATCATCTGAAGTGACGAGGCAACGGCCGCATGTTTTGCATCCGGCAGCCTTGACCATGCATCCTGGTCATAAGGTTTTATAACGGGTTTGTCTTCGGTAAGCGCAAGCTTGAGTCTTATCAGTGCATTTGAATGACTGTCGGCAATATGATGAATGATCTGCCGCGCTGTCCATCCACCAGGCCTGTAGCTTTTTTCCAGTGTGTGCGCGGTGAGCCCGGAAGTCAGTTCATTCAGGGCTGTCGGCAGGCCTGCGATCTCGAGAATATGCTTTTGGTTATCGGCTGCTGAATATTTTTTCCCGTATTCAAAACGGCCGAAGGGATATTTTAAATTTTCCATGATCCGGTTTAAACAAAATAGGCATCCTTTTTCGGAAAGGATGCCTATCTGTTTGAAAAGAATTCAGATATTATGCTTCTGTTTGTGTTGCATCTGCCTGAGGAGCGTCTGCTTCAGGAGCAGCTACGTCTTCAACTGCAGGAGGCGTGTTCTTCGCAGCTACTTTTGCAGCTTTGGAAGCTTTAGCTTCTGCCTCAGCATTCATGCGTTTTTTATAAGCATCTTTCTTAGCGTTATCTAATTTAGATACTTTGCCTTCCACTTTAGCATCTTTTTCAGAGATCCATTTAGCAAATTTAGCATCTGCCTGTTCCTGTGTCAAAGCGCCTTTGGTAACACCACCCTGAAGATGTTTTTTGAACATGATACCTTTGTAAGAAAGGATAGCACGACAAGTGTCGGTTGGCTGGGCTCCGTTGTTTAACCATGTCAACGCTTTTTCGTTGTCGATTAAAATTGTAGCCGGGTTTGTAGTTGGGTTGTACGTACCAATTTTCTCAATGAACTTTCCATCACGAGGTGCACGACCATCCGCAATTACAATATGGAAGAAAGCCGCAGCTTTTTTACCATGACGTTGTAATCTGATTTTTACTGGCATTGTTTTTTGTTTTTTATGTCCGGCTTACACGAAGTCGGACTGATTAATATAAAGTTCCCAACGTTTTCGGGATTGCGAAATTACTAAATTTCTTTGGTTCTGCAAAATTACGCTATCTTTTTGTCATATACCCTTACTCATTGCCTTGATATTCAATGTTGTGTAAATTGTTGAAATCCCGGATTCTTTCCCTTGAACAGGAGTTTTCAAGGGATGAATATCTAAATTTTGTTGCTAAATGTTTATAATCCAAACTTTTATTAGTACTTTTGCAAAAAATTAATTACAACTATGTCGACCCAGTTATCCTCCATTTTAGTTCCCATCGATTCTACCGAACAAACAATTATAGCTTTAGGCCAGTCTTATAATCTTGCCCGCTTAACAAATTCCAAGATAGTTCTTTTGAGCATTGATGAGGGAAATCCTCCGTTTGTTCAAAAAAAGCTTGACGAACTTGCAAAGGATACTTCAGCTAAAGCAGGTGTGCCGGTAGAAACAATGGTGCGGAAAGGAAATGTTTATGAGGAGATCAATAAAGTGGCTGATGTGATCAATCCATTATTTGTCATGATCGGGCTTTCTTCAAAAATATCTTTAAGCAAGATTATCGGGCAGAACGCTTTTAAAATGGTCCGTGAGTCAAAGCACCCCGTGATCACTATCCGCGGTAAAGTTCACCGTGACGGATGCAAAACCATCCTGTTACCACTTGACTTAACTAAAGAAACACGTGAAAAAGTAAACAAAGCGATCGAACTGGCAAAGATTTTCAATGCAGATATCCGTGTGATCTCCATTCTTACTCAAAAGGATGAAGATGCAGAAAACAAGCTGATCTCTTATTCAAACCAGGTCTGGAAATATATCAAGGACCAGGATGTGCGTTGTACTATTAAAACCCTTCGCGGGACCGACATTCCTCAAATGGTTCTCGATTACGGAAATGAAGTGGAAGCAGACCTTATCCTGATCATGAGTAAAGCAGAGTTAAGCATGAAAGAGTTCTTTATCGGAACTGTGGCCCAGCGGATCATTAACGAAAGCGAAATCCCTGTATTAAGCTACCGTCCTATGGAACGCAAGGATATGTCGGTATTCACCCCTTACTAATTTTTATTTTTTAAGTTATAAATGAAATCCCGGTTTACCGGGATTTTTTTATGCCCACAAAGTGGAAAAGAAACGGTCACCACTTGTTATTTCGACTTTCTGCCGTCATTGATTTTCCTGCTCATCAAAGACCGATTCTTTTTTGGATTACGCTGTCAACTTTTTCATAAAGCTGCTGCGGGCTGGAAGTGCGCCAGGCAATATCGTTCAGGCTTCCACCCGAAACAATATAATAATCAATATTCGCACGGTTGAATTCCGTCATCACGTGGTCCCTGAAATTAAGGAATGCGATCCATCCTTCTTCAACTTCTTCAAACCACTCTTCATAATAGCAATCATCCGAATAATGGAAATTCAGAACATTTTCACCAATAAGTATGAATTTATTAACTCCGTGAATCATGATTTTTTCGATGATATCACGTTTAAGGATCATGATGTCATTGTTGATGCAGTCATTCCATTCCCCGATCAGTTCAATGATCGCATATCCCTGTTCGTATTCAACAAACAATACTTTGATGTAAAGAGTAGGGGAGTCGATGTCATCCCATTGCGGATGTATCACATAATTATAAATGGCATTCGTGTACTCGAACTCGCTGTATTCCCTTTCGTAAAAAGGGGAACGGTCATCTTCCGAAGCAATGTAGAGGTGACGCCAGTTATAATATGGTTCAATCGAGTGCATTTTTTGAATTGGAGAATTGCTGATCTGTGAAAAGAGAATTGCAATAACCGTTTTATAATTCTCAATTTTCCGATCGCTGATTTTTTAATTTATATGAATCAACAGCCTTTCTGACACTGCCAAACCGGAGCAGCAGTTCATTGGCTTTTTTATAGCTGATGCTTAATTCTTTCGCTACCATATTTGTGCCACGGTCTACCAGTTTATTATTGCTAAGCTGCATGTCAACCATCTTGTTTCCCTTTACCCTGCCGAGTTTTATCATCACTGACGTGGAGATCATGTTAAGGACAAGTTTCTGGGCAGTTCCTGATTTCATGCGGGTGCTCCCTGTCACAAATTCGGGTCCAACAACAACTTCTATCTTATGCTTTGCCGCTTTTGCAACATTACTTCCTTTATTGCAAACGATACAGCCTGTGGTGATATTGTTCTTGTTGCATTCTTCCAGAGCCCCTATCACATAAGGTGTTGAGCCCGAAGCAGCTATCCCGATCACTACATCTTTTGGGCTGATCTTATGCCGGAGAAGGTCATTCCATCCCTGCCTGGTGTCGTCTTCAGCGAATTCAACAGCTTTCCTGATGGCCTTGTCACCCCCGGCAATAAGGCCTATGACCATTCCCTGGGGAACACCGTAGGTGGGAGGACATTCACTGGCATCAACAATTCCCAGCCTGCCACTTGTTCCTGCTCCCATGTAAAATAAGCGCCCGCCATCCTTCATTTTATTAACAATTGCGCTGACAAGCTTTTCAATTTTGGGGATCACTTTTTCGATGGCATCCGGAACTGTTTTATCTTCCCTGTTTATATTCACAAGAAGCTCTTTTACACTCATCTTTTCGAGTGAATGGTATTTTGAATCGGATTCAGTAGTTCTTTTCATATGGCGTTATAAACAAAAAGGGCGAAAATTTTTCGCCCTTTATTTTAATATATCCTTGGAAATTTTTCCGGGTCTGTTTCGTGCATCATTTCATAAACGGCATCAAATACATCATCAGCGCTCGGCTTGCTGAAGTAATCACCATCAGAGCCGTAAGCAGGGCGATGGTCTTTTGCAGCAAGTGTACGCGGTTGAGAATCAAGAAATTTGTACGCGCCTTGTTCTTCAAGTACTTTCTGCAGGATGTATGCGCTCGCACCTCCCGGAACATCCTCATCAAGAACGATCAAACGGTTGGTCTTTTTAACTGATTCCGCAATGGATTGATCAAGATCGAATGGAAGGAGTGTCTGCACATCGATGACCTCTACTGAAATCCCTGCCTCGGCAAGCTGCTTAACCGCTTCCATAGCGATCCTGCAGCAGGAGCCGTAAGTTACTAAAGTAACATCGGAACCTTCATGGATGGTTTCAACCATACCGAGCGGTAATTTATATTCACCTAAATTGCTTGGCAGCTGCTCTTTTAAACGGTAACCGTTCAGCGGTTCGATCACCAGCGCAGGTTCATCAGCACAAAGTAAAGTATTATAGAAGCCGGCCGCCTGCGTCATGTTTCTGGGTACACAAACATGTATCCCGCGTACGGAATTGATGATCATTCCCATTGGGGAGCCGCTGTGCCAGATGCCTTCGAGCCTGTGCCCGCGTGTCCGGATGATAACAGGTGCTTTTTGTCCGCCTTTTGTGCGGTATTGTATGGTAGCAAGATCATCACTCATGATCTGCAATGCGTATAGTAAGTAATCGAGGTACTGGATCTCGGCAATAGGACGTAATCCGCGCAGTGCAAGACCGATGGCCTGGCCCATGATCGTAGCTTCACGGATCCCGGTATCAAACACCCGGATCTCACCGTATTTATCCTGGAGGCCTTCAAGTCCCTGGTTCACACCACCGATCTTACCACTGTCTTCTCCGAAAATAAGCACCTCAGGATATTTTGAGAGGATGACATCGAAATTTTCCCGCAGTAATTCACGACCGTCAACCTGTTTGGCTTCACCTGCATATTCAGCATTTACCGGTTTTACATTAAGGGCATTCAGGTCGGATTCACTGTGCAGGTAAGAGCTGTAACGATCGTAATTAGCGATCTTTGATTCATTAAGCCAGTTTGCAAGCTTTCCTTTTGCGCTGATATTCTCTTCTCGTGTGATGCGCAGCACGCGTTTGGCAGCAACAATTATATCCTTCCGGATTGGTTCAGATATTGCGTTAAGCTCGCTGCTTATCTTATCGATAAATACTTTGCCGGAGGAAGCACGCGCGATTGCAGCGATCATTTCCGTCACCTCAGTGCGTTCATTTTTGATCGGATTCAGGTATGCGCTCCAGGCTGCATTCTTTGCATCACGGACAACTTTTTTAGCATTCTCTTCAATCTCACCCAGCTCTTTCTCATTTGCAATTTTATTGCTGAGGATCCATTCACGCATTTTTTTAATTCCATCGAAATCAGATTCCCACTGGAGGCGTTCCTTGGATTTATAACGTTCATGTGATCCGGAAGTGCTATGGCCCTGCGGCTGGGTCACTTCTTCCACGTGGATAAGCACAGGTACATGTTCTTCACGGCAAATGCGTGAAGCATTCTCATATGTTTCGCAAAGATGTGCATAATCCCATCCTTTGGTTTTAAAAATCTCATAGCCGTTTCCGCCTTTTTCACGCTGAAAGCCCTTAAGTATTTCCGAAATGCTTTCTTTGGTTGTCTGGTATTTCTTAGGCACCGAAATTCCGTGTCCGTCATCCCAAACCGAAACAAGCATTGGGATCTGCATAACACCTGCAGCATTGATGGTTTCCCAGAATAGTCCTTCCGATGTGCTGGCATCGCCAATAGTACCGAACGCGATTTCATTGCCTTTTTTTGAAAGCGAGTCGAACCTCCCACCCTGGAGAGCGGGGTTGTTCTTGAAATGCTTTGATGCCATTGCAAGCCCGAGCAGGCGGGGCATCTGCCCACCAGTAGGTGATATATCAGGGGATGAATTTTTGAGGGCCGTAAGATCTTTCCAGCTTCCGTCAGCATTCAGGCTGCGGGTGCCAAAGTGGCCTCCCATCTGGCGGCCAGCACTCATTGGTTCTAGATCGATGTCCGTATGTCCGTACAAGCCGGCAAACCATTCCTGGAGGGTTAAATTGCCGGTGGCGAACATAAAGGTCTGGTCACGGTAATAACCTGAGCGGAAATCACCGTTACGAAAGGCTTTTGCCATTGCAAGCTGCGCAATCTCCTTCCCGTCACCAAAAATCCCGAATTTCGCTTTCCCGGTTAAAACCTCGCGCCTGCCCATAAGGCTGGCTTCACGGCTTTCATTTGCAATCCTGAAATCATTCAGTACGATATTCACGAATTCGTCTTTTGAAAATATTTGCTTCTTCTCTGTGGAAACTGCTTCTCCTGATTTTGACATAATTTAGTCTTTAAATAGTCGGTTTTCACAAATATAAGTATTTGCCCAGTTTAAAAGATGGCTTTTTAATTTTTGTGGAAAAATTCGGGAAAGAGGGTAAACTAAAGATATTGCTGGTTATAAAGTCTTACAGCTTTCCTGTAATTGGAAGTTTTACGGTAATTAGCTATCGGGGAAACAATGATGCAGGATAGGGATGCTGCAAGAAAAGTGATCCCCGCTGGTTTTGACATGGTGAAATTCATATTATTGCCCCGGATGCAGGCAGCAGCAAATATCCCCAGTGGAAGAGCTGCAAAAGCAATGAACTCTCTTTTCCGGTTTTTTTTAGCTTTTGCGATCAGCCGGAGAATTTCTTTATCACCTGTTTCTGAAAGGATGTTCCGGGTGATCCGATCGTTCTTCGGATTGTAAAGGCTTTGTTCCTTTATATAAAACATCACTGGAATAATGCCGGAAGAAACCGGATGTTTATTTACAACAATCCCTGTTCCTGTGAAAGCACGGTCATTCATTTCAAGAAATTCCTGGGCGTTACAGTTTATAGAGAAAAGTAAAAAGAATATGAGAGCCCTCATCAGTACTTCTGATTATACAGTTCTACCGCTTTCCTGTTATTCACGGTACGTTTATGCTTAAAGATTCCTGATGAGATAGGACAGGCAATCGCACCGACCAGCAACAACCCGCTCGCGGTTAAAAGATTCTGGTTAACCTGTCCGCTTATAGGATCAAATGCAGATCCAAGACAGTACAAGGCACCGATACCAAGTGGAATAGCTGCGAAACCAATGTATTGAAGCTTGTTGGCATCTTTTGCAGATTGAATAAGGTTCACAATCTCCCTGTCCTGGGTCTTCATCAGGATGCCCTGCATTTCCCTTTCTCCGATCTTTCTTCCAAGGTACAGATATTTACTTCCGATAGGTCGTATCTCTGTTTCTGTCCTGTTTTGATTTCGTGCCGCGTTCGGATCATAATAGTCAGTTTCAGCAGGTGCAGGGGAGATCGGGATTGATTTTTCAGCCTGCGGTGCAGCGCCAAATTCTTCTTTCAAGCCATTGGAAAAACGGATGTACCTGATCCCGCTTTTATTCTCAACATAGGTAGGCCCATCCTGGAATTCAAATTTTTTATATTTGATCTCGGTAGGACTGATCTCAACTATTTTTGCGAGTACAGTATTTCCGCTGTGTTTCATTATGGTATCCTGTGAGAAGCAATTGACCGAAATAACGGACATGATCAGGAGGGACAGGTGGTTTTTCATAATGCGTTAATTTCAACGAAGATAAGGAAAAAACGAAATCGTCCTGCGTTTATGCAGGACGATTTAAATGTGAGAAGGGCTGAAGAGTGAGAAATGCTACAAACTCACTCTTCAGTTTTTTGCACGAACTTTTTTACAGCCCTTCTTCGGTAGGATCTTAATAATTCTATAACGCCCGGAGATTCCAAAAGTTACAGGACCCTGAAATTTATATCTACAAAGTAGATGGTCCCTTCCTTTTCCGTTATTCCTTCGAAATTCATTTTGTGGAATTCCTCAGCGATATAATTTCTTAATTCATCATTTTTTGTAGTAATGTCAATTACATACGCTTTACCATTTTCCAGCCTGAACTGGACATTTACTTTTTCATTGAGCTTATCGGACTTTAATTCCGCCGGTATTTTTATCTGCCTGGTTATCGTATTATGAACCGGGTTTTCTGTGCCAGCCTGGCTTGCGGCCTGGCTCATAAATATAGCTACGATCAGGATTAATATTTTTTTCATGGGGATGTTGTTTTTTATGTTTATGATCTGACGATCTTACCTGCCTGAAGTTACTCGATAGATAAAAAATATTTTTTAGTTGACTTTAATCCCGGAGCAGGTGGCGCAGGCGGAGGAGGAGGGATGCTGTCCACAAGCGTAACATCTTCCAGTCCATCGCAATCCACGCACTGTAATCCACGATTTGTCATGATCCATCTGCGGTTTACCATGTCGCTGTCAAGGGTATTATGAATATTATCAATATCAAATATGATGCGTTCCATTCTTTTGCCCAGGTAGATGGTCTTATTCATTGGGACTTTCAGCACCAGTTGCAGATCTTGTGCGCGCAGCTTGTCTTCATTCTTTATGTCGAAGTAACCGTTGAAAAGTATGGTTGAATCTATTTGAGAAATGGAGTAGCCGATGTTTTTTGCCCTGTTTACTGCTTCTTTCTTATCATACCCATGAGCTGTCCGGATCGCAACCAGCTCGAAGCTGTCAGTTTCACTCGGAACAATATTTAACTCAGGATAACCGATGCGGAACTTATCTTCATCTTTTGACATCATGGCCCAGTCACCGTACCGTACTCTTCTGTGGCGCCTGTTAAGAATATCCTCCATATCATCTTCCATTGCCGGTGCCATGTCGAGGGATAACATTCCTGCGGGTTGCTTTATGTCCAGGGACTGTTTATTGCTCGCCTGTTCTGAGAAATCGCTGCCGATGGCATTTGCGATGTAGATCACAAGAACTAAACCGCAAAGCCATAAACCGGTAGCAGTGTACTGAACCATTTTATTGGTTTGTCGTTTTATGCCGAATAAAAAACGGATGCATTTATAAATAATGGAAATCAATGGGATTCCGAAGAACAGGATGATCCCGATAACAATCAGCTCTATTGAAAGGTCATTTGGAAAAACGGCATCACCGAATTCATATAAGGAAAAATGAATATTGTTCACTCCATCGTTAAAGGCGGAAATAGTACCTTTTCCAAATATCGTGGCCAGCAGGCCTACAAGGAGGACGATGGAAATGAAGGCGAAAAACACTGCAAAGGCCTTGGCTACTATGCGAATGATGTTTTGAAGAATCGTACCTGCAAACTCAGTGGCCCGTCTTGCACCCGATCTTACTTTTTGTTTATTTTCAGTGGAGCCTACGGTTTCCCCGAAATTATTGACTCTTTTTTTGAAGTCTTCAAATTCTTCATTTACCGCTTTTCCGATATTGTTCACATCAACCTTTTCCCCCCGCATCTCAAGTTTTTCCGCGGTAGTTTTCGCCTGCGGTATGATGATCCAGAGAATCACGTATAACAGGAAGCCCGAGCCGAAAATAAAGAAGCTGATCGCAAATGCGCCTCTGAGCCAAAGCGGGTCAATGTCGAAATAATTCGAGATACCAGAGCAGACCCCACCAAGGAGCTTTTCATCCGGATCTCGGAACACGCGCCTTCTCCGGCCAGAATTCCGTACCGTGTCCGGTTCAGTTGCATTGGGGTTTTGATTTGAGTGTGAATGCTCGGTATCACCTGCGAAATCCTCAGGTTTCCCCATCATTGCGATTACTGATTCAACATCCATCATAAGTACCGCTTGTTTGGTCTTGCTTACTTTTTCCTGGAGCATTTCCGCAATGCGTGATTCAATATCATTCATGATCTCGTCCCTGCCGTCCGAGTTATTGAAATAACTTCTGATAGTAGAGAGGTACTTATTAAGCTTTTCATATGCATCTTCTTCGATGTGGAAGATTATACCGCTTAAGTTCATTGTTATAGTACGATTCATTTTCTTAGTATTTTAAATGTGTCTGTTCTGGTTGTTTGCCTGAATGATCAGGATAATCTGTTTGTGGTTTTGTTTACTGCTTCAACAAGCTCTTTCCAGGTGGTATCAAGTTCTTTCAGGAATTGCTCCCCCACAGGTGTCAGCTTGTAATATTTCCGTGGTGGCCCGGAGGTAGACTCTTCCCAGCGATAGCTGAGGAGCCCGTCATTTTTTAGCCTCATGAGCAAAGGGTAAAGTGTTCCTTCCACAACGATCAGTTTTGCTTCTTTCATCTTCTCAATAATTTCCGATGGGTAATTTTCACCGTGAGAGAGAATTGACAGAATACAAAACTCCAGAACCCCCTTTTTCATCTGTGCTTTTGTGTTTTCTATATTCATGTTTTCTGGTTTATAAAAATGTTTTATGCGTATTCCCGGGTTCGAACCAATTCAAATTATGAATGCTGGCATTTATTTTAATCTTCAGAATAGAAGTGGTAAGCTGTGACATATAATAGCGTGCTATACCATCTAATTGACATAGCAAAGATATATACAAAATGTAGTACCTTGTATCACATAGTACTAAAATATTTTATTAATTGTATATAATTTATTGATTATCAATAAGAAAAAAAATCAACGAAATTATATAAATCTACGTATTTTTGTAAAAAACAACAATTTATGCACTTAGCCCAGGATTTTCAGGAGCTGTTTTCAATAGCTTCACTTATAAGTTTACTTACTCTTTCGGTATTGGAAATTGTGCTGGGTATAGACAATATCATCTTCATCTCTATTATTGCCGGAAAACTACCCAAGCTGGAGCAAAAGAAGGCAAGGACTATCGGGTTAATGCTGGCATTGATCATGCGTGTGGGGCTTCTTTTCAGTATCTCCTGGATTGTTGGCTTAAAGGAACCTTTATTCTCGATAGGGGATTTCGGGGTGACCGGGCGCGACCTGATTCTTTTTGCGGGCGGGGTGTTTCTTTTATATAAGACCACCATGGAATTGCACAATAAAGTCCAGGGGTATGATGAGTCGGAAATGAGTGTTAAAAGAATAAGCTTTAATGCTATCGTCCTTCAGATCGTGCTGATTGATATTGTATTTTCTTTTGACTCTATTTTAACCGCTGTAGGCTTGGTGACGAACCTGATCATTATGGTGCTTGCCGTGGTAATTGCAATGGTGATAATGATCATGTTCTCTGGGAAGGTGAGCGACTTTATCAATAATAATCCTACCATAAAGGTACTGGCACTGGCATTCCTCCTGATGATCGGTTTTGTGCTGATCCTTGAAGCCTGCCACCAGCATGTTGATAAGAAATTCATCTATATCTGCATCGCCTTCTCACTTTTCGTGGAAATGATGAATATCAGGATGAAGAAGAAAACGCATAAGAAGCCCAAGGATACCAATAATGATCCGCGGGATGTTATCTGAGTTTTTCTTTCTGCCACTGATTGATCTTGGCAGTATGAATACTTGCATTCAGGTCGAATCCGAGTAGCAGGATCAGGGAAATAATGTAGATCCACAACATGATCACTATAAGGGTTCCTATTGAGCCATACAGCTTGTTGTATTCTCCGAAGTTATTTACATAGTAAGCAAAGGCAAGTGATGCAGCCGCGATCAAAACAGTCGCGAACATCGACCCCGCTGAAAAAAATCTCCAGCCCTTCTTCCTTTTCGGCCCGATATAATAATTGAAGGAAATGAGGCAGAAGCAAAGGATGAGCAAAACAGTCCATTTCCCGAAAAGCAATAAATAATACAAGGCATTATCGGCTCTTACCAGCTTGTTTAATCCGATCTCGCTGAAAATGATCAGGAGGATCGCGATGCTGATCATTAATACCGTTACAATTACCATAACGAGTGAGATCAGTCTTTGCCACAGAGGGTGACGCGTTTCAAGTGTATGATATGTTTCGTTAAAGGCATTGATCATCGCATTAAAACCGTTGGTGGAAAAATAAAGGGCTGTTATAAAACCAAATGATAATAGGCCGCTTCTTGGTTTCTGAATAATATCGGTTATCGTTTCTTCAGCAGCTTCAAAAGCACTTTTAGGCATAACACTTCGCAGCATTTCAAACAGCTGGAACTGGAAATTTTCAATAGGTATGTATGGGATCAGCGTGAATAAAAAGATGATGGAAGGGAAAAGGGCCAGGAAGAAGCTGAATGCTAGAGAAGAAGCCCGCATGTTCACCGAACCGTTCATCATTGCCTTAAGAAAAAATTTGGAAACCACATAGAGAGACTGTCCTTCAAAGCCCGGGATAACTATCCGCCTGCTTCCTTTAACAAGGGAGTGGGCCGGTTTGAACCTGATCAGTTTCCTTGTATGTTTTAATTCCATTATCTGACAGCTTTTAAGCTGAGGTCAAGACTTTTGATATTGTGGGTTAGTGCACCAACGGAGATAAAATCCACCCCGCAGCGCGCATAGGCAGCGATTGTTTTTTCGGTAATGCCCCCGGAAGCTTCTGTTTCATACTTGTTTCCTATCAGCTTCACAGCTTTCCGTATGTCGGCATAATTGAAATTATCAAGCATGATCCTGTGTACATTCCCTGTTTCAAGTATCTGTTTCACTTCATCAATATTTCTTGCTTCTACTTCTATGCGCAGTTTTTTCTTTTTTGCTTTCAGGTAACTGTTGGCGGCTTCAATTGCCTGCCTGATCCCGCCCGCATAATCAATATGGTTGTCTTTTATCAGGATCATATCATATAATCCGATCCGGTGGTTAGCACCACCGCCGATTACAACAGCCCATTTTTCAAGCGCCCGCATATTGGGTGTTGTTTTCCGTGTATCGATAACTTTTGTTTTGGTTCCTTTACACAGTTTTACCAGCATGCTGGTTTTGGTTGCAATCCCGCTCATGCGCTGCATGCAGTTAAGCACTAGTCTTTCAGCTACAAGTATCGATTGCGATCTGCCTTCCACTGTAAGCACAACATCCCCTGGTTTGATCTCTGCCCCGTCTTTTATAAATACAGTGAGCTTTAAAGACGAATCCACGGTTTTGAAAATATGGCGGGCAAGTTCTTCACCTGCAAGAATGCCTGCCTCTTTTACGAGGAGCCGGGCTTTTCCCCTTGCATCCGGCGGGATACAGGAAAGTGAGGTATGGTCGCCATCACCGATGTCCTCAGCAAGTGCCGAGGAGATGAATTTTTGAATACTGAAATTATAAAGTTTTTCCGGCTGAAGCTTTTTACTCATTTTCTGTTTCAATTCTAAATTGCTGAATCAGCGTTTGAGTTCCTGATGGCTTAACCAGGAAATAAGTTCTGAACTTCCCGTTGGAAGTTTCAAGGGTGCCCACTACGTACTGGGAACCGTTTTTAGGTTCACTTTTGTGTGCAACTGTAAATGATTTAACGGCATGCTTACTGAAGAAATCCTTCAGGATCATTTCTGCCTGCTGTTTACTGTAAACATCTTCCTGCTGGATAACTTTCAGGTCGATGTTCTCTATAAAATATCTTGATATGTTTTTCGGGTTACCTGAACGGATGGCTGAAGCGATATCGTCAATCACATCAATTTTGAAGGCGAATGAACTGATAGCGAAGATAAATACTGCAATGACTGCTTTGGTTTTCATTATTAGTTGTTTTAACCCGGTGTTTGCAATAATTGAGCCATCTGCAGGAAAGAGAGAGTCAATTTAATCAGCGCAATTGTTTTGTAATCACACAAAAATATGTTTTTTTTGCATGTAAAGAAATCATCAATGAAAATAACACTTATCCTGAACGGCAAGACAGAAGATGATTTCATTATTAATGGGTTTTCCGTTTATGAACAGCGCCTAAAACATTACCTCCCGTTTGAAACCCTGGTGATCCCTGCATTAAAGAACACGAAGGCGCTGAGTATTGAACAGCAGAAACAGAAAGAAGGGGAGCTGATCCTTAAAAACCTTCAAAGTTCAGATAAGATGATCCTGCTTGATGAAAATGGCAAAGAACATGATTCTGTGGGCTTTTCGGGATTTATCCAGCAGCAGATGAACTCAGGAATTAAAAACCTTGTTTTTGTGGTTGGCGGTCCATATGGTTTTTCAGAAGAGGTCTATAAACGCGCAAATGGCAAGCTGTCTCTTTCCAAAATGACATTCTCCCACCAGATGGTCCGGTTGTTCTTTGTTGAACAGGTTTACAGGGCGATGACAATACTGAAGAATGAGCCCTATCATCACCAATAATTTAAGTTAATGATCATCCGTGCCATGACACGAAATCTGATAAAATTTCCTTTAGCAGGGTATGACCATGTTCATTAAAGTATAAGAATTATCTCCTGATCAATTCAACACCTTTAGGTGTCAGCTTCACTAGTTGTTCTTTGTAAAGCGCCCCTACGGCTTTCTTAAAGGCTTTCTTGCTGATCTGCAGGGCTGCTTTTATCTCTTCAGGCGAGCTGCCGTCATGCAAAGGCAAAAATCCTTTTTCCTTCAGGATATTCAGGATCTTCCATTTTACATCATCTACAAGCTCATAGCCGCTTTTCTGAAGCGAAAGGTCGATCTTATTATCTTCCCGCACCTGTTTTACAAAGCCCTTGACTTTGTCCCCGATGCGGATATTGTCAAAGATCTCATTGCGGTAAATAAGCCCCTGGTAAGTATTATTGATGATTGCATTGAGCCCCTTGTCCGTTTCAGAATAGATCAAAAGGTCAACGATATCACCTTCTACAAGATCGATATCCTCGCGTTCAATGAATTTATTAAGTTTCGCGCTGGCAACAATCCTGTCTGTTTCTTCATCCACATAAACAAAAACCACGTAGCTTTTGCCTTCTTCCATCGGAACAGGCTGTTCACGGAAAGGAACCATCAGGTTCTTCTCCATTCCCCAGTCGAGGAAAGCACCGGTTGGGTTCACCTGCTGCACTTCAAGGAACGCAAATTCTCCAGCAACAGCATATGGTTTTACGGTAGTGGCAATGAGACGTCCTTCCGAATCACGAAAAACAAATACACTTAATTCATCACCTATCCGGGTATCTTTCGGCACCCATTTGGAAGGCATCAGGATCTCATGGGAACCTTCTCCGAGATAGATCCCGAAATCCATTTCCTTTATCACTTTTAAATCGTTGTATTGGCCTACCTGGATCATTTGTATTAGTTATAAATTAATAGTTAAAGTTAACAGGAGTTATTATTCAGCAATAACTTCAACTAATTTGAAATTTTGGAATTTGTAATGATTTAATTTAAATCCCGCCTTCGTGTTCATCACGTTTTTTAATTCCCTCAAGCACAGAGGTGGTCAGCGAAAGTATCAGGCTGAATAACAATGCCCACCAGAATCCATCTACTTTAAACCCATCTACTATTTTAGCTGCAAGCATGATCATCAGTGCGTTTATTACCAGCAGGAACAAACCGAGTGTAACTACTGTGATCGGGATGGTTAAAATAATCATGATGGGCCTGATCACGGCATTTAGAAATGCAAGCACTGCAGCCACCACAAGAGCGGTAAAAAAACTATTGTCCCTGATGCTTACTCCCGGTAAAATATAGGAGGCAATAAGAACTGCGAGTGTAGAGATAACAAGCTGGATCAGAAATTTCATATCCTAATTTTTTTTTTGCAAAGTTAATATTAAATAAGAGAAGCAATAGCATCCGCGCACTTTTGCCCGTCAATAGCTGCAGAAACAATCCCTCCCGCATAACCGGCCCCTTCTGCACAAGGGTACAGGCCTTTTATCTGCGGATGTTCCAGCGTATCGGAGTTCCTGGGTATTCTCACCGGGGAAGATGTCCTCGATTCCACTCCCACGATCACAGCATCATTTGTAAGATAGCCTCTCATTTTATTCCCGAACTCTTTAAAGCCTGCCTGTAGTCTTTTTCCAATCTCCGCTGGTAAGAGTTCATGCAAAGGGCTTGACCTGATCCCGGGTTGATAGGAAACATCCGGCAGGGTGGGCGAGAGCCTGTTATTCACAAAGTCTGAAAGGCGCTGTGCGGGGGCTGTCTGGGTCCTGCCGCCGGCATTCCATGCCATATGTTCCAGTGCCTGCTGATAGCGCAGGCCTGCAAGCGGCCCATCTTTTTGGTATTTAAGATAGTCCTGCGGTTCAATCGTTACAACGATCCCTGAATTTGCATAAGGATTGTTTCGTTTGGAAGGCGACCACCCGTTGGTTACGACTTCCCCCGGGGAAGTGGCACATGGAGCAATAATGCCGCCCGGGCACATGCAGAAAGAATAAACCCCGCGGCCCATTGCCTGGTGAACGAGGCTGTATGATGCTGCAGGAAGAAACTCGCGTTTGTTCCCGACATCCGCCGGTGAGCAGTGATACTGGAGACTGTCGATCAGCGACTGCGGGTGTTCCACCCGCACGCCCATTGCGAATGTTTTACCTTCTATAAGGATCTTCTTTTTGTGAAGAAGCTCAAAAATATCGCGGGCGCTATGTCCCGTGGCCAGGATCAGCCGGTCAGCATTGAATTCTTTTGTGGTGTTTTCAGAGAGGTCGTTGCAGATAACACCTTTGACCGAATTTTCTTTAATGATGATATCGGTAAGCTGCGTGTTGAAATGCACCTGTCCGCCCGCAGAGATAATTGTTTCCCGCATAGCCTGGATGATCTTAGGAAGTTTATTGGTCCCAATGTGGGGATGCGCTTCAACGAGGATGATCTCATCCGCACCATGTGCAACAAAGATCTCGAGTACTTTGTTGATGTCGCCCCGCTTCGTGGAGCGTGTATAAAGCTTGCCGTCACTGTATGTTCCGGCCCCGCCTTCACCAAAACAGTAATTTGAATGCGGGTTTACAATATGTTCTTTGTTGATCGCAGCCAGGTCCCTCCGCCTGCTCTTTACATCCTTCCCGCGTTCGATAACGATCGGCTTCAGTCCTTTCGAGATTAGCTGCAAAGCTGCAAATAACCCGGCAGGGCCTGCACCGATCACAAGAACCGGTTTTGCCGAATGTATATCCGGATAATTTATTTTATAATTGATTGGTTGGGGGGCAGGAACATCAACATACAGTTCAATTTTGAGATTGATCTTAATATTCCGTGACCGGGCATCAACCGATCTTTTGAGGATCCTGAAATGGGTTATGCGGTTAGGTGATACGGAAAGCTCACGGGCAGCAATTTCTTTAAGACGGGATTCGTTTGCGGCTTCTCCAGGGGAAACCACGAGGCTTATTTCGTTTTTCATTATGCAGGCGCGTTTTTATCGCGCATGTGCAAAATTAAGGAAAATTAAGGAGAAAAATATTAAGATGGCAACGCAAGGTGTCGACTCGCTCGAAATGACAGCCAGGCGTTTGCCATTGACCGTATGGGAGAAATCTCATTTACTGTGTTGTCAATAATCATCCCTGCTTTACACTTCTCGACTCCGCTCGAAATGACAGCCACACGTTTTGTCATTCGACCGTATGGGAGAAATCTCATTTAACTGTTCCGGGAGCCCTTTGAAAGTCATAATCATCCCGTCTTTCGCACTTCTCGACTCCGCTCGAAATGCCAGCCGCACGTTTTGTCATTTCGACCGAATGGGAGAAATCTAAGACTCCGCTCGAAACGACAATGTAACCACTACAAATCCGTAAATATTTTTTTATCGTTTGCTAACCTTCAAACGTGATTGAGATCAGGAAGATCTTTGAATTCAATTTATCAATAGAATCAGAAAAGACTGTATTGTCTTTTATCAGGAGGTTTGTTGTGCCTATACTTAATTTGCCCTCGATAGCGAATTTAAAATATTCAAGATAAAATTCCGCTCCGGCTCCCACCTCATAGGAAAAGTCATCCCTTTTTAACTTAACAATGGCATCAGTCCCCGTGGTATTCTGAACCTTGCGTTTTGAGGCAAGATCCAGGCTGTATCCACCTCCTGCAAGAATATAAGCACCAAAGTTCTGAACACGCTTGGAGCGTAATTTCAGGTCAAGCGGAAAATTAAGAAAAGTAGATTCGATTGTTTTTACCCTCACGATGGTATCAAAACCTTCAAAGGAATATTGTAGGTTTCTTTCAGCAAAGGAAAGGTTGGGAACAAACCTCAGGGTGATATAAGTGTGAAGCTTCAGCTCCGATACAATACCAAGGTTAAAACCGAATTTAGGTTCAGAACGGACCCATTTAAGGGAATCAAAGCGTTCAAAGTGGGAAGCAGGGTGAATAATGAAATTGGTCCGGTTCACCCCAATGGTAAACCCAAAATGAAGCCGTTCCTGGTAATAGTTGTTGAGATTCCCCCGCTGTTCCTGCGCGCTGGCATAAGCGGCTGCAAGGGTCAGGAATAAAACACACAGATATTTTGATCTTGTTTTCAATATGTTACAGCGCAATTTAACGCAAAGTTTACAAAGATATTTTATTTTTTAGCAAAATAGATCGATGCGATCCCGAATGCTACAGTGGTGGCCTTGGTAGAAGTAAACCCCTGCTTTTTCAATACATTTAAAAAATCTTCCCCGTCAGGAAATGCATTTACCGATTCGGGAAGATAGCTGTAAGCCGAACTGTCTTTGGAAAATAATGTACCAATTGTTGGTGTAATGAAGCGGGAATAGAATTTATATAATTGTTTTACCGGGAATTTTCGTGGCTTTGAAAATTCAAGCACTACGAGTGTTCCGTTTTTATTAAGCACGCGGTAAATATCAGCAATTCCTTTTTCGAGGTTTTCAAAATTGCGGACACCGAATCCAACTGTGACGGCATCGAAACTGTTATCGGCAAATACCAGGTTCTCGGAATCACCTTTTTTAAGTTCTATCAGCTGATCCAACCCAAGCTTCTTTATTTTCTCGATCCCCAGCTTCAGCATTCCTTCCGAAATGTCCACTCCTGTTATCTTTTCGGGTGAAAGCTTAACTGCTTCAATAGCGAAATCTCCTGTGCCGGTAGCAATATCAAGGATCGTCTTCGGTGCTTCGGGCTTCAGCATCCTGATAGCCTGCTTTCTCCAGCCTTTATGAATGCCGAGTGAAAGCAGCTGGTTCAGGAAGTCGTACTTGGGTGCGATGTTGTCGAACATCTGCGCCACCTGTTCTTTCTTACCCGAATTTGAATCCTTATATGGTGTTACCTCTTTCATGGATTGGTTAAGGTTATTAGCTAATGGTTAAATGGTTGTGCAGAATAGTCCATTATAACAATTAACAGCTAACTTAAAAATTTAATTTAATTGCCTCCTCCAGCAGTTCTTTCTTGTTAACAGGTACAACCCCCACTTTTTCACAGACAAGCCCGCCGGCAAGGTTGGACAGTATGGCGGTCTGCTCCGCAGAAAGGCCTGCTGCCATGCAAAGTGCCGCGATGCTGACTACGGTGTCACCTGCGCCAGAAACATCCGTAATATCACGGATATGGGCTGGGAAAAGGCTTTTTGTCTTTTTATCATTTATATAAACACCTTTTTCTGAAAGTGTAATAAGAGCTGAACCAATATTCTGTCTCCTGAGAAAGCCGTCAACATGCTTATTAAGGTCCTTAATATTCCCGCTGTCAATATCAGTTTTAAGACCTTCCTTCAATTCCTTAAGATTAGGCTTGAATAATGAAGCACCGAGGACATAAAATTTTTCTTCTTAGGGTCAACAACAACGGGGATTTTCTTCTGACCCGCGAGACTGATAACAAGCTTTATCAGCTCATGTGTGATCACTCCCTTGTCATAATCCTCGAAGATAATTACAGCAGGCTTTTCCCTGGAAATTATTTTTTTGATAATCTCACCGAGAGCTTTGGTTTCAGCGTGGTTCAGATCTGTTTCATTCTCTTCATCCACACGGATCATCTGGTGGTTTCCACCGAGAACACGTGTTTTTATTGTGGTGATACGCGTCTTGCTTTTAAGTATGCCCTCAGCACTGAGCTGCTGTTTTTTTAAAAGTGAGGAGAATAGTTTCCCGCCTTCATCATTACCGATAAATGAGCACAGGATAGGTGTTGCCCCCATCGCCTGGATATTCAATGCAACGTTAGCTGCACCGCCCAGCCTGTTCTCTTTTTTGTTAACCGCAACTATTGGAACCGGTGCTTCGGGAGAGATGCGGCTTACATTTCCCCACATGTATGAATCGATCATTACATCCCCGATGATAAGCACTTTGAGCTTATTGAAAGAGCTGAAGACCTGTTTTATTCCTTTTGGGTTTCCTGGCTGCATCTTAAATTACTTCAGCATTGCAAGAGTCGTTTTCATTCTTCTTACCGCTTCTGTAAGTTTGTCTTCCGAAGTTGCATAAGAAAAACGGATGCAGTTGTCATCACCGAACGCATCACCGGAAACAAGCGCTACATTTCCTTTTTCCAGAAGATACATGCTGAGGTCGTTGGAGTTATTGATCTTGTAACCTTCGCATGATTTTCCAAAATACCAGGAAATATCAGGGAAAATATAAAAGGCTCCGTCAGGGATGTTTGTTTTTATCCCCGGGATTTCTTTCATAAGCTCCAGCACGAGGTCCCTGCGTTTCTTAAAGGCATCACGCATTTGAAATGTAAGCGAAGGTTCCGCTTTAATAGCTTCCATAGCTGCCATTTGTGATATTGATGAAGTGCCGGAAGTAAATTGTCCCTGCATTTTATCGCATGCATCAGCGATCCATTTAGGTGCCCCGATATACCCGATCCTCCAGCCTGTCATTGCATAACCTTTTGATACCCCGTTAACGGTGATCACGCGGTCATACACATTGTCAAACTGTGCGATGCTTTCATGCTTTTCTCCGAAATTAATGTATTCATAGATCTCATCCGAGATCACATACAAATCAGGATACTGAACAATAACATCGGCAAGCGCTTTTAATTCTTCCTTATTGTAAACAGAACCGCTTGGGTTGCAGGGTGTACTGAATACCATCATCTTTGTTTTCGGGGTGATGGCTTTTTTTAATTGTTCAGCAGTTATTTTGAAATTGGATTCGATCCCTGTAGGTATTGTTACAGGTATCCCTTCGGCAAGCTTTATCGTTTCGATATAACTTACCCAGTAGGGGATAGGGACAATTACTTCTTCGCCCGGGTTGATCATGCTGAGGATAACATTTGCGATGGATTGTTTTGCCCCGGTTGAAACGATAATCTGGTCGAAATTATAGTTGAGATTATTGTCGCGTTTGAACTTTGCGGAAATCACTTTCCTCAATTCAAGAATCCCCGAAACAGGTGTATACCTCGTAACATTCCCGTCTATTGCCTGTTTTGCTGCATCCTTGATGAACTGCGGGGTGTCAAAATCAGGCTCACCGATACTAAGGCTGATAATATCTTTTCCTTCTGCCTGGAGCTCACGGCTCTTTTTTGCCATTGCCAGTGTTTGCGATTCGGAAAGGTTATTTATTCTATCGGATAATTTACTCATAAAAGAAATTTTTATTCATCACAAAGCTAAGAAAATACTTATTTGAACAGCTTTAAAATACGACAGGAATAAGATTTAACCGGATAAACGGATTAATCCATTGCAGGCATATTCATTTGCGCCCATTCTTCTTTTGAGGGGCCATAAACTCCGGGAACTTTAAGACCGGATAATCTCATGAGCACAGACAATTGTCCACGGTGATGAGCCTGGTGCCGGATCAGTATGCTTAGCACAGTACCCTTCTTCCATTGTTCCCCGTACATCGGGACTTCTTCAGTTAAAACGGGATCATTCCATGTGCTTTTAACCTGGTCCGTCACCGAGGCTGCTGATGCCTCATAAGCACGGATAATGTCAGCCATTGATGCAGGAGGCTGGCTGTGTTCCCCGGGTCCTTCTACCCGAAGGCCGGCTTTATTAAGCATTTCGCTTAATGTAATTGTGATATGCCAGGCAAGCCGCGCAATGCTTCTTACATTTTCATTGTTTTTCCTGTTTAATGCTTCATTGCTGATATTCTTAAATACATTAAGAGTGGATGCGGCCTCGTACTGCCAGTCATTGATAAAGTCTTCTGTAATTCTGTACATAAGTGTTTTTTTGATCTTACAAGTTTAATGATAATTGCTATAAAAAATCAATAAATATTACGATATTTAACCGCAGAAAAGCAAAAATAACATTAGTAAATATTCATAATATGGATGAGTTATTTGAGATCTTAAAAATAATTTTACCTGCCGGAATTGTATTTATTACAACCTACTATCTCGTAAAGAATTTTCTCGATCATGAGAGCCGGAAGAAGACAGTCGATCTTAAGCTGGCCAACCAGGCACTGCTTACGCCTGTCAGGCTCCAGGCATACGAAAGAATAGTTTTGTTCCTTGAACGTATAAATCCCAGCAGCATGGTGATGCGGATTAACAAGAACACCAGTGCTGCAATCTTCCAGGGAGAGCTTTTGAAAACCATACGGAATGAATTCGAACATAACCTGTCGCAGCAGATCTATATGAGCAGTAAGACATGGGAAGCGGTTATCAGGTCGAAGGAAGAAACAATTAAATTAATTAATGTTGCCTCTTCAAAAGTAAGCGGAGATGCCAGCGGGATGGAGCTTGCCCAGGCAATTATAGCTGTGGCATCTCAATTATCGGAGATGCCGACCAAATCGGCCATAGACACAATTAAAAGAGAAATAGGAAAAGAATTTTAGTTTTACAGATCGTACGAATCTGAGCGAATAAATACAATTACCTGGTATGAAGATCACAAATGAGGTATTCAATTACAGGATCAGATTCGTAAATCCGTAAAAAGATTCGTTATCAGAAGAATATGGAAGAGAAAGAACGCAAAGAAAAATTTTTAACTGATTCGGACATTGAGATCAGGAGAGTTTATTCAAAGCTTGAAGTGAAGGATGAACAGCCGGGCGAATTCCCGTATACCCGGGGTGTTCAGTCAACCATGTACAGGAGCAGGTTCTGGACAATGAGGCAATATGCAGGTTTTTCAACTGCCGAAGAATCCAACAAACGCTATCATTACCTGTTAAATAACGGTACAACCGGCTTATCTGTAGCATTCGATCTTCCCACACAGATCGGTTACGACAGCTCCCATGATTTTGCTGACGGGGAAGTCGGAAAAGCCGGGGTTGCCATTGATTCCCTGCGTGATATTGAAATATTATTTGACGGGATCAAGCTGGAGAATATCACCACCTCGATGACGATCAATTCCACGGCATCCATCCTGTTGTCGATGTACATTGCCCTGGCCAAAAAACAGGGTGCTGACCTGAAAAAGATCTCAGGAACGATCCAAAATGATATATTAAAAGAATATGCTGCAAGAGGTACCTACATTTATCCCCCGAAGCCCAGCATGAGGATAATAACGGATATTTTTGAGTACTGCAGCAAGGAAGTGCCGAAATGGAACACGATCTCCATCTCAGGATATCATATCCGTGAAGCCGGCTCAACCGCGGTGCAGGAACTTGCATTTACACTCGCCAACGGAAAAGCGTACCTGAAAGCTGCCTTGGATAAGGGGCTGGATATAAACGTATTTGCAAAGCGCTTGTCCTTCTTTTTTAACGCCCATAATAACTTATTCGAGGAGGTTGCCAAATTCCGCGCTGCACGTAGGATGTGGGCGCATATAACCCGGGAGCTTGGCGCAACAGATCCTAAAGCGCAGATGCTGCGGTTCCATACACAAACGGGCGGTTCAACACTTACTGCACAGCAGCCGCATAACAACATCATCAGGGTTACAACCCAGGCTTTATCTGCGGTGCTTGGAGGTACACAAAGTCTTCATACCAATGGTTTCGATGAGGCCATTGCCTTACCTACAGAAGAAGCGGCACGGATTGCTCTGCGCACGCAGCAGGTGATCGCATATGAAAGTGGCGCTGCAGACACGGTAGATCCGCTAGCAGGGTCGTATTTTGTTGAATCACTCACCAATGAGGTGGAAGCTGCGGCCTGGGAATATATAAGGAAAATAGATGCGATGGGCGGCTCTGTTTCTGCGATCGAGCAGGGGTATCTCCAGAATGAGATAGCAGCGTCCTCCTATAAATATCAAAAAGATATTCAGACAGGTGATAAAGTTATCGTTGGAGTTAATAAATTTGCAATAGAGGAGCAGCCATTAAAAGATATATTTACGGTTGATGATTCGATCAGGCAGCTGCAGATTAACAAGATCAATAAAGTAAAAGCCGAAAGGGATAACCAGAAGGTAAAAGAGATTCTTTCACGGCTTGATTCCGATGCAAGGGCGGATGTGAACTTAATGCCAGTCATCCTTGAGGCAGCAGAAAGCTATGCCACGCTTGGTGAAATTGCCGATACGATGAGAGGTGTTTTTGGAGAATATACAGGGTAAGTGTTATGAGTAAAAAGAAGGAAGACTTATTGATCTATAGCGTTGATGATGATAAAGACGAACGTTTTTTCATTAAAGAAGCCTTTGTGGATTTTATCAACGAAGAGCAGCTGCGTTTTTTTACGAATGGATTGGAACTTATACAGGCTTTAACTGAGATGAAAGAAGTGCCCGACCTGATCATGATGGATCTGAATATGCCATTGATGAACGGAAAAGAGGCACTGGAACTGATTAAGAAAAATCCTGAATGGAAAGACATCCCGGTTGTTATATTCAGTACAAGTAATTATGAGCTTGATATTGCGAAATGCATGTCACTGGGCGCTCAAAAGTACATTTGCAAACCTGCCAGCATGATGGAATATCCTAAAATCTTCAGCTCCCTTTTGAAAGAGGTCTCGCTTTCTGAATAATGTTGCTCACACCAGAAAGTTGATAAATTGGCAGAAAAGATTTGCTTAAGTTGTTTTTTTTCATAAATTCGTTACGTTAATCACAGAAGTTTTTATGAAAAAAGCGTTACTCCTCGCATCTTTTCTATTCTTTTCAATTGTACTTTTTTCAGGTACCTGTACTTCCCCGGCCGGAACTCATGCAAGCTGGAATGCTGCTTCATGGTCCTGTACTGATGCGCCATTTGCAGGGCCTCCCGGATGTGATGATGCGATGGTTGTTAACGGTACGATCAATGTTTCTGCTGATGTTGATTATTCCGGATGTCCTTCACCAATTGTATTAACAATTAACGGAACATTGAATTTTAATGTAAACGGTGTGCGGTTTAAACTTCCTGCCGGATCTACTGTTATTCTCGGGCCAACAGGCAAAGTGCAGAAAGGATTTGCAGGTGGTGGAAGTTCTACGCTGATCTCCATTGGCGGCAGTAATGTATGGACGGCCGGTGACGGAACATTAACAGGTCCTACTATATTGGGTGCCCCCCTTCCAATCGAATTATTGGAGTTTTCAGGATCAAAATGCCGTGAGAATGTCTGTCTCGCCTGGACCACTGCATCCGAAACTGATAACGACTTTTTTACGATTGAAAGAACCCTTGATGGAATTGTCTTTGAGAACATAGCCGAGATTGACGGAGCAGGAAACAGCACCTCGCCTGTTAACTATTTTTATACGGATTATTCCGCGTTTGAAGGGACTTCCTATTACCGGCTCAAACAAACTGATTTTAATGGAAATTTCTCCTATTCCGCTTTGGCGCCTGTTAATTATTATGATGTGCAGGAACTGTCTTTTGCTGTTTATCCGAACCCTAACTCTGGCACGAATATATCACTGGAAGTGAATGGGCCTCTGCAGGAAGAGATCCTGGTTGTAGTAAAAGATATTACGGGGAAGGAAAATTATTCGAAAGTGGTTGTTCTTCAGAATACGATCGATAACGTGATTGTTCTGGATCCTTCAAACAAGCTGGGCTCGGGTATTTACTTCATCACTGCCACTTCGCAGCAAAGCATTTACAACAAAAAGATGATCGTTAATTAGTTGGCTTTTCCTCAACTATTACAAAAATCTCCTCATTATCTCTTTTCATATAATATTTCTCTCTCGCGAATTTTTCCAGGGTTTTAGGATCCGAAGTTAGTTCCCTTATGAGCGAGGTCGTCAATGCGATCTCGTGTGCATAATAACTGCGTTCTTCTTCCAGCTGTGCAACTTCTTTCCTAAGCTCTATCTGCGTTTTCAGGTCGTTCTTGTCAAAAAAGATCACCCACACCGACAAGCTGATTATAGTAAGCAGGTATTTATTTTTTATGATAAGAAGCAGCTTTTTCATCCTTGTTGAAATAATTTATACGAAATTAGCTTGCATTTAGCCTGTTAAAAGATACATCTGCTCAAATTTATTAACTTAATAATTAACATTATGCTTTTCCGCATTGCCATTCTATTACTTATTTTATTGAATGTGCCTGTTCATGCACAGAGTTTTAAAAGCACCCAGCAGAAAGCTGCGAGGGTTAAAAGCGCGTATGCGGAGAAATGGGAAACATTAAAGGCGGAACTGCTAAAGGAAAATTTTGATCCGGCCTCATTTGATCTTTTTATCAGGATCATGAAAAAGGAAAAGCTCGTTGAAGTCTGGCTGAAAGAGAAAAAAGAACACAAGTACCGCTTGTTTAAAACCTACGAGATCTGTTACTATTCAGGAGAACTGGGCCCTAAAAGACAACAGGGTGACGGGCAGGTGCCTGAAGGTTTTTATTCGGTGGAGGCATTTAATCCATACAGCAGCTACCATTTATCGCTGCGTGTAAGTTATCCGAACCAGAGTGACAGGATCATTGGAAAATCGAACCTTGGCGGGGATATTATGATCCATGGTAACTGTGTAAGCATCGGCTGTGTTCCGATAACGGACACATACATCAAAGAGTTATATGTATTGGCGGTTGAAGCCCGGAATAGCGGTCAGGGCATAATCCCCATTCATATCTTTCCGGGAAGAATGGATGAAAAAGGAATGGCATCTCTGAAAAAAGAATATTCCGCTGATACAAAGCTGATCAGTTTCTGGACCAACCTGAAGCCGGGATTCGATTATTTTGAACAGAAGGGAATCCTTCCAAGAATCAGTGTTGACCGTGCAGGAGCTTATATGTTCGGTGAATGAATTTATGGATTTTATTCCCCTGCCCTTCAAATATTACCGTCCTCAGGCGATCTTCTGATACTCGCTTATTTTCCTAAGGTCCTGTGAAGTGTGTCCGTTGCTGTCCTGGCTGAAAACACTTATCCATTTCGCCCCGAATATCAATTCCTCATGCGTGTAAGAACTCCTTGCACTTACATTTTGTGAGAACGTATCATCAAAACCACTCAGGGAGATCAGGAATTCCATGTCAGCGTCTTTCATATCCTGTTCGGACATGCCGTGCAGAGGGCTGTTTTCATCTATCGGGTGATTGATGGTCCATGTCATCGGGAAGAAGACAATATTAGGGACTTCAAGTTCCATCTGCCTGAAACGCCTTATCGCAACACCGTTTTCAACTTCGAGCTTAGCGACACTTACCCTGCAGGACATGTCCGTGATCTGGCTGTTGCGCATCTGGTTCACAATACGGAACTGGAAAGCTTTCCCCTCTTTAAACGGGGCGATGATCGCATTCTTACTGAAGTGAATCCTGGCTACAGGACGTGCAAATCTTGCATAAAGCAAACCGGTTGCAAGCGCAAAACCCAGTAAGCCGAAAACAGATTCAACAGCGGCAATCGTACTTGCGATATGGCTTCCGGGGCTGATCCTCCCAAATCCTACAGTGCTGAGTGTTTGCGTACTGAAGAAAAATGCTTCGAGGAATTTATCCGGTGCTGTAGTGCCTTCGATGCCCCTGAGCCCCTCAACCCCGGTTATATAATACAGGCCAGCAAAACACAGGTTAATAGAGATAAAATAAAGGAGAATGATAAGATTGAATTTTCTCCAGCGCATCCGGAGAAGGGCATGATAAATACTTGTGGAGTTCCATCGTGAAAGTTCGATGCGCTCCACATTGAAAGAACCATCCTTATTTATAAGCCGTTTCTTTTGGCCTGATGTTCTCGACCCAAACCCAAGCTCGTTCTCTTTTTTATTCTTAAAGGCCATGTGACTTTAACAAGGGTAACGCATTAATGTTCATTGCAGGGCAAATATAGAATTAATTGATAATTTTGCGGTGAAATATAAAAGGATGGAATATATCGGTAAACGGATCAGCATAAAGAAGAATGATAATGAAACGAGTATTGTCATTGTTTCGCAATCGGAAAAAACAAAGAATATTCTTATGTTCATCTGGTTCTTTATCTGGACGGTGAGCGGTATTGTTGTATTTGCCCAGTACTTTATAATGAAGGACCCGAATACCAAAGTAATGCTGATTGTCTGGCTGGGCTTCTGGGCGTATTTCGAATTCAGGATCTTTAAAGCTTTTATGTGGAGGAAATACGGAGTTGAAAAGATCAAGCTGCGGGATAATAAGTTTTTTTATAAGCGGGATGTTGCCGGAAAAGGGAAGGTGAAAGTGTATGAATTTGATTTTATAAAAGACCTCAGGCTCTTTGAGGAAAAGGAAAACTCCTTTGCTCATACGATGAGTAATTCATACTGGATGGTAGGAGGAGAGAAGCTTGTATTTGATTATTACGGGAAGGAGATCAAGTTTGCAATGCAGATAGAAGAAAAAGAAGCAGAAGCTTTATTAAAGCTGTTAAAAAAATCAACGAGGTAAATCCTACAGGGTTTTTTCCATAAGGTAATGCTGGATCTCACCCCACATTAAGTAGCTCTTTTCTTTAACGGTATATCCGGATCTTTCGTAAAATCCAACAGCGGTTTCCCGTGACTGGAGAATCATTTTTGCAGCAGTTTTAGCTTTTGCAGCAGTTTCAGCGGCATTAAGAAGCATTCGCCCTACTCCGGAACCCTGTGATTTTCCTGTAACGCCCATATATCTCAGCTGCGCTTCATCCGGAGAATTGAACTGGAGGCGGCAAACACCAAGTACCTCTTCATGCTCATTAATAGCCATAAAATGCATTGAGGTGTCTTCCTGGCCATCTCTTTCCGAACCTTTTGGCTGGCCCCAGGGCTTTCTCAGAACTTCGTACCGTGTTAAAAAATAAGCCTCAAACTGCTGATCTGTTTGAGGCGTTATAATTTTTATTGAACCTGTTTTCAAAATTAGAATTTAGATCTTGTCCTTCTCTTGTAAGGAATTTTGTAGGAAGCCGTAACATTCAGGAACATGTAGGAATCCTTGTCTTTGGGATCGCCTCTTTGTTCGCCTGCAGCGGACTGGCTTGCACCGGTTGCATTACCGCCAAGTTCAGCCGGATAGTTCAGCAGTGAAGGATCTGCAAGATCTGCTGCCATGTCACCTTTCGCGTCCCTTAATAAGTTATTGTCATAATAAACAGTACTTACATCATCAATGTAATCGGTAAAGGTTTTCCTGATCCCGATTTCAATACCGATAGCCCAGTCTTTGTTAAGGTTATATTTAGCACCTAAACCGTAAGGGATACAGATACTTACACGCGAGTATTTCTTCTTGCCTCCCGGTAAGCCTTGTCCTTCCGTACTAAGAGGTTGAAGGTTTACCCAGTTCCCTGCATATTTAGCCTGGGGATTATAGAAGAATCCTCCAACACCTACAAACATATAGAATTGGTAATCGTAATTCTTCATTCCCTTTGCATTCTTGATTTTATAACGGTGACCCTGCTGCTCTTTTGTTATATAGAATTCGGCCTGGGCGGAAAGTTCAAAGATATTGGACCTGAAACTCAGATTACGGTTGTTACGGAATGGCTCTTTGGTAAGTTTATCCGATCCGCTCACCAGCAGGTAGTGAAAACCTCCTTTAACCGCAAAACGTTTCGCAAACTTGTAGCGAAGCCCGATAGCCAATGATGGTCTGGTCATGCTGAATTCAAGATCTTTCACAAAATTTGTCCCGATCTGGTTGGCACCCCCAAGCTCTCCAAGGAAATTTGCAGCACCTAAACCAAATACATATTCCTTGCGGGCTTTATTCTTGTTATTGGAAAAATTATTGGCGCGTTTATATTTCGGCTTTCGGTATTGGGCAGAAGCTAATAAGGGGAGAATCAGTAATAATGAGAGTAGTAATTTTTTATGCATTTGCCTGGTCTTGTTCTGTGAAGATTTACAAAAATATAAAAAAAACATTAATCCATGCAAAACATATGTAAAATATTTGTTATCAATAAGTTAGTTCTCTTCAATCCTGAAGATAGCTGTCTTTACTGAATACGTCTTCATATTCTCTGACATACCGCTGTTTATAAGCTTCTTCGCAGCCTCATCTTTAAAAACTTCTTTTAAGGATTTTATGACCCCTGCCGGTACATCATGCGCAATAAAATTTTCCATAAGGGATTCAGCATCCGCGTTCCGGAATGAACCTTTCAATTCCTCGTATAATTCTCCCCGGTGAGTTACCCGGCCGGTATTTGTCTGGAAACGTTCATCGCTTGCCAGGTTTTCATTCCCCAGAACTTTCAGCAGATGCAGAAATTGTTTATTGTTCCCTACTGCAAGGACGATCTGCTGATCATCAGAAGTTAAAAAAAACTCTCCATATGGCGCAATGTTGGGGTGTAAGGAACCAATCGGCTGGGGATTTTCATTTGCCATGAGCCAGTTGCTTGCCTGGTTGGCGAGAGAAGCAATGGCAGCATCATATAATGATACACTTACCTTCGATCCTTTACCTGTCCGGTAGCGGTTAATCAGCGCAATTAAAATCCCTTCCTTTAATTGGTGTGCAGCAAGAACATCTATCAGGGCGACAGGCATTTTCAGCGGACCGCTGGCCTTATTACCATTCATTGACATAAACCCGGTTTCCGCCTGGAGCACCAGGTCGTATGCAGTACGCTTTGTATGTTCGCCAAACCCTGTTATCCCTGCATATATGATAGCCGGATTCAAACTCTTTATTGTATCATGATCCATCCCTAGCTTTACATCGTCCCCGGGTTTATAGTTACAGATAACAATGTCGGCAGTTTTTACAAGTTCATAAACTTTCTGTTTGTCTGCCTGCAACGTAAGATTAACACGTATGAATTTTTTATTCCAGTTCACTGAAGCGAAATAGGCGGAAACGGGTGAAGCAGGATCTTCTTTTGAGAGTTTCCAGCTGCGGGTAACATCACCGTTTGTAAGCATGTTCTCAATTTTGAGCACTTCAGCCCCTAATTCTGCAAAGAACATTCCTACGGCAGGTCCCGCAAGAACATTGGCAAGCTCAATCACTTTAAGATCGCTGAAGAAGTTTTTCATTTTCAGAATTTTGGTGCCAGCGGTTTATTCTGAAGAATATCTTCTATTTTGCGCATCACTTCATCATCCAGCTTTTCAACAACTTCCAGGGAATTCAGATTATCTTTCAGCTGTGCGGTTTTAGAAGCTCCCGTGATCACCGTACTTACATTCGGATTTTTTAAACACCAGGCAAGTGCCATACGCGGCAAAGTTGTTCCAAGATCTCCTGCCAGTGCAGTGAGTATTCTTACTTTTTCAAGCTTTTCTTTTGCTTCTTCTCCAACAGTAGCTTCCTTCAGCCATTCAAGCGTAGGCAAATGAATACGTGTATCATTCGGGATGCCATTATTGTACTTACCGGTAAGTAATCCGGATGCGAGAGGCGACCAGATAGTTGTGCCCAATCCTATTTCCGAATACAATCTTGAATATTCGATTTCAAAACGTTCACGATGAAACATATTGTATTGCGGCTGCTCCATGGTTGGCGGAGTTAGGTTGTACTGCCGTGCAGCTGAGTACGCCTCCATGATCTGCTGTGCGCTCCATTCACTTGTTCCCCAGTAAAGTACTTTACCCTGTGTGATAAGGTCATGCATTGCGCGGACCGTTTCTTCTACGGGAGTGTCCCTGTCAGGCCGGTGGCAAAAATATAAATCAAGATAGTCAACCTGGAGGCGTTTTAATGCAGCGTGACAAGCTTCTATGACATGCTTTCGGCTTAGCCCGTATTGATTCGGTAATTTCCCTCCCCAGAAAACCTTGCTCGAAACTATGTAGGTGGTCCGGTCCCAGTTCATCTTTTTCAGGATCTTACCCATCACGATCTCGGATTGACCGTGGGCATAAGTTTCTGCGTTATCAAAAAAATTGATCCCGTTATCATATGCGATCTTCATGCAATCTTCGGCCGTTGTATCACCAACCTGGTTACCAAAGGTTACCCAGGAGCCAAATGACAGAGCACTTACCTGTAAACCGGATCGTCCTAATCTTCTGTATTCCATGCTTAAAATTTTCTGTAAAGATAGGCTGTTATTTAATGTCCCGGTTAGGAGAAAACAGATCAGATCATAATTTATCTTAATGGCTTCTCATGAATATACAATAAAAAAGCTCTGAAAAACTCAGAGCTTTTAAGTGTCCGGGAAGAGACTTCCTTCGACTTCGCTCAGGACAGGCTTCTCATGAAACATTTCAATAAAAAAAGCTCTGAAAACTCAGAGCTTTTCAGTGTCCGGAAAGAGACTTCCTTCGACTTCGCTCAGGACAGGCTTCTCATGAAACATTTCAATAAAAAAGCTCTGAAAAATTCAGAGCTTTTCAGTGTCCGGAAAGAGACTCGAACTCTCACGTCTTGCGACATACGCCCCTCAAGCGTACACGTCTACCAATTTCGCCACCCGGACATCAGGGACACAAAGTTAAAAATTTTATTGAATGATGAAAAGAGTTTATTCTGTGACGTTTAAAAGTATCGTAACTGTAAGATTATCAGCCATACTGATGCTTTTCCCGCCAACCCCATAATCACGCCTGTTGATGCTGAAGTAGCCTTTTATTTCTGTACGGTCACTCAGCTTCATGAAATTAAATGGGATGGTTACATCCTTTGTAACACCTTTTAGTGTGAGTTTGAACAAACCTGTATAGCTGATCGGCCCGGTCTTTTCGATCTTTAAGGATTGAAGCGTGATCTTTGGGAATTTGTCTGAATCAAGATACTCCGCCTTTCGTAAATGATTATCCCTCATTTCTGTGCCTGTATTGACACTTGCAGAAGTGACGGAAGCCTTAATGGCTGCATCTTCCGGCTTTAGAGGATTAAACTTTATGTCTGCTTCCAGGCCGCTGAACGACCCATCCACGCTCATCCCCGCATTTTTGATCCTGAAGCTTATGGAGGAAGATTTAACCTTCCAGGTATGATCCGAAAGAAAAGTAAAAGGAAGAACAGCGAGGAATAATTTTATAAAGAGCAGTTTCATTATCAGATCAATTTATAACCAGTTTTTTTGAAGTGGAATTTGTACCAACGGTATAATTAAGAATATATACTCCTTTGGAAAGACTGCTGACATCAATACCGGTGCGCGTGTCTTCTGTAATAAAGTTCAGCTTCACACGCCCGGTAAGGTCGGTAATTACAACTAATGCGCCAGTATTCGGGCTGCTTTCTATAAAGATCAGACCTGAAGCCGGATTCGGGAAAATATTGATTGCTGCTTTCTCGCTGATTTCAGGTACAGAAGGTGCAACCACCGGGCTGAACATTGACGCCTGGTAAACTTCATCAGTATAGTAATTCTGCACAAAAGCCACAACCCTGATCTCATTCACATTCTTAATATTTAAGATATTCCAGTTCAGGCCGAATGTATCTTTCCCGCCTGCAAACCTGCTCTTTAAAGGATCGCCTGTATTAGAAGTAAGGATCCTGCGCATCACATATTTATAACTTGTTTCTGTATTGGCCCCCGGGGACGAAACATAATCACTTTTCATGACTTCTTTTTCTACGACTACTACCATAGCATGAAGGGAATCCCCAGCGTTAGAGCCTGATAAAGAACTGAAGACGATCCTGGATTCAAGAACTCCCTGCATCACGGTATTGCTGATCTCTCCGATGTTATATGAAGACGGGACGCTAAGCCTGCTGTTGATTGTATCCTGCATTACACTTAAGAAAGCGGAAGAGGTATTGCTGTAAAAGTTCCCGTCAACTATTGTATACGGGACACCGCTCACTCCGTAATGATTCACCCTCGCTGCGGATTGCAGCGGATTTTCATGATACATGGAATCATTATAAGGAAAGGAGGTGTGGTAGGCAACAGCTACTACTTCCGCAGGATGATCATCAGCGAACTGAAGGACGGGGGGAGTAGAAGACGCGCATGGAGGACATCCAGAATTTGTGAATTGTTCGATGAGAACAACACGCTGCTGTGCATATGCAGCAATGAAAAAGCAATTCAACAGGATAGCATGCAAAAGAATCTTCTTTTTCATAGTAGCTTTGATTAAATTAAAGATACGTAAAACCGCAGTAAACAGTTTTATGCCTGGTTGATCTTCTGAATAAGGTAATTTTGCCCGACAAATTCCCCGCAGGTCCTGATCGCCCCGACAGTAACCCCTAGAACGCCATGCATGTTAAGGTTCTGCCCGGTAAATAAGAGATTCGGGATCTTGGTTTTAGGCGAAATGAATGTTCTCAACGGGTCTTTATAATCCTTTGCAATACCGTAAAGTCCTCCATCCTTTGCTCCAAGATAGTCGCGGTAGGAGAGGGGAGAAGAGGTTGTGTAGGATTTAATGCAATCCTTTAATCCGGGTATCTTCTGCTGGACTTTTGCAATGAGTCTTTCCGCGCGCCCGATCTTAAATGCTTCATATTCCTCTCCGCGGCTTTCATTGAAATGAGGAATGGTTGCATAAGTGTTCTCCCATTTTTTTACTTCGTCATATTTCATGTAGCTTAGGATGGTCATGCTATCGGCATACACATCTGAGCGGGAGGACTTTGGTACAAATATGCAATAACCGTCCGGCCAGGCATCACCTTCCACATGCACGCTATCCCACACATTGTTGCTGTTATAATGATAGTAATTGTGGTTAAGGAATTTAAATGTGCCCGGTTTCAAAACGATATCAACAATAAAGGCGGATACGGAGTTTTCCAGTCCCTGTAAACGATTGCGGTAGGCTTTTTTGAGCTTGTCGGACTCCAGGAGGCTCATGGTTGTGGAAGGGTGGATATTAGAAATAAAATGTTTCCCTTCAACGATCTCACCGTTTTTTAATTCAACATGGGTTACAAGGCCGTCTTTTTCAATGATGCGTGTTACTTCTGCATAATTGCGGATCTCACCGCCAAGTTCTTTTATGTTTTTTGTAAGATGTTTTTCGATCTGCGCACCGCCATTCACACATTTATATGAGCTTTCGATATAGGTGTTAACAACAAGCGCATGAACATATAACGGTGTTTTCCTCCCATCCCCGGCATATAAAGGATTAGAGCCGGCCAGGACACTCTGCAGCTTCTGGTTCGGTGTTATCGAGGCGATAAAATCTTTGGCATTAATGTCAAGATATTTTGTGCCGATGATCGGGGCTTCATCACCACGCAGCTTATATAAGGGGAAATAATCACATACCTCCTGGATCAGCCTTGCATAGTTGCGGAGGTTCTCTCTTTCTCCGGGAAACTGTTCTGCCAGCTGGTTGACGAAATTATCATAACCCTGCGCATGTTTGTATTCGGTTTCATCACCATCGAACGTAATCCGGTCGAAGCCGTCATTATCCATTCTATGGACATTTAATTTGTCCATGATGTTGAAAAATTTAAAACACTGGTTAAGGTTCTGGCCTTCATCCAGCCCGCCTATATAATGAATGCCTGTATCGAAGATAGCTTTGTCACGGACAAAGATCTGGAGGCTTCCCCCCAGCTGGCGGTTTTTTTCGAGCACACAAACCTTATAACCTTCCTTGCTTAAAATATATGCGCTTTCCAAGCCACCAAGGCCGCTCCCGATAATAACTACATCATACTGTGCCATTTCCGATCAGTTCTTTATTACGTAAATTACGTTTGAAGTTAATTTCGTATTGTCAATTTTCTGAATGTTAAGTCCGTGCTTTTTAACAACATCCATAATAAAAGTTGAAGGTACGAATTCTAATTTATTTTTTGTTTTGTTGAATCCTACGTTGGTTGAGATGAACTCCGTATAACGTGTGCCCCAGTGGCGTTTGCTCATACTGCTGTCGGCATCACGGATCAGGATCATGCCATTTGGGTTCAGTTTCGAAATACATTTGCTGATCAGTTTTTCCTGTTGTGCGGCAGGCAGATAATGAAGAATGTCGCTCATCACGAAGGCATCACTGGCGGGAAGTTCACACTCTGTTGCATCTGCCGCAAAGAATGAGATCCTCTCGTTCCTGGAAAAGCAATTCGCGGCAACCGCTATTTTTTCCTCATCATAATCTGTCCCGATCACTGTCCGCTCTTCACTTGTAAATGCAAGCATGTACGGAAGAAACCCGTACCCACAGCCAATGTCCGTGATCGTCCCTTTTTTAGGAAGCAAAGATTCAAAAAGCCGGTAATTATCTTCCATCTTCACCTTCACCCTCATATACCATTCGACAATAGGGCCTTTATAAATATAATTCTTGCTCAGGCGGTTAAAATAATAGTCTACAGTTTCAATCTCTTCGCGCATTTTCGCATATTCAGCTTTGAAATATTTGCTGATATTCTTTGTCTTCTCCGTATAATTCTCACCGAAGGACCGGTCTTCAGCGGGGATCCGCGGAAGGTATTTCACGGTGATCTTTCCTGGTTTCAGCAGGAAATTATCATCCTTCCCCTGAACAAATGCGGTCCCGTGAAAAATAACAGGTACGATATCAACATTCAATTTATCAGCGATATAAAATGCTCCTTTATGAAAACGGCCTATTTTCGCGGTTTCTGAGCGGGAGCCTTCCGGAAAAATCCCCAGTGAATAACCATCTTCGAACAATTGCCTGATCTTATCAAGATTCTCCTCATATCCTGCTGCCTTCGGAATAAAACCGCCTAAACGGACGATAGGGCCCATAAACGGTGAATCCCAGACCCAGTCGTTGACCATCAGTATAAGCTTGGGATTGAGTGACTGCATAAGCAATGAGTCGATCACCGAATGATGGTTGGTGATTACAACAGCTGGCTTGTCAAGTTTCTCGTTCAGTTCATTAATATACTTTTTACGCACGTGAAGATGAACAAAGATCATGGACCTTGTGTAGGCATGCCGGATCGCATGGAAGATCTTCATGCGGGTCTTTTTCGGAATTGGAAGGAGCTTTATGATCACAAAGCCCATAGGAATGAGGGTAAAACATCCGAAGGTGAACCAGGCAAAAGCAAATACGGACTGGAAAAGACTGAGTAAGGTAAAAGGCACACGCTTTTTGTCTGTCCGGTTGGTGATGAAAAACTTAAACAGGGCGGGTTGAATAGTATTCGAAATGATGAGGACACAGAACATTCCTATGATCGTTATCAGCCCGATCGATTTTAAAGCAGGATGTGAAGCAAATACAAGTACGCCAATCCCGATCATTGTTGTGACGGCTGATATAAAAATGCCGGTTTTGTAGGAAGCAAGATTTTTTTCACCCGTCTTGTATTCATTCATCAGTGCATCCGTGATAAATATGCTGTAATCATCCCCGAGTCCGAAAATAAAAGTGGAGATAATAATGTTAATGATATTGAACCTGATATCGAATGCGCCCATAAGCCCAAGAATACAGAGCCAGCTCAGCACCATAGGAATGTAGGTTATCAACGCAAGTTCAAATCTCCCGTAAGAAATGAGAAGCATGCAGAAAACCAGTAATGCAGATATGGTGAGGATCAGATTAAAGTTATCCTTGATAATCTGGATGAACCTGTTGGTAAGGAACTTTTTATCAAATACCACGAGGTTCTCGTTTTCCGTGAAAGCATTATAAACCTTGTCTTCGTTCTCGGCAGTGGTTTTAATGACAGTTACAACGGTAGCTTCCCCTGGCTTTTCAGTTACATAATTGTCCAGCAAGGTAGCCCTGAGTCCTTCAAAAGCTGTTATTCCTACAGGTGCATATTGTTTTTCGAGAGCGTAGTAGAACTGTTCAAAAGCATTTTCTTTGAATTTGAATTTTTCACTTTTACTGACCAGGTCACTTTTCAGCTTTGCTTTTCTTTCTGCTGTCCAGTAATTATTCCAGCGAGCAATCCGTTCCCGCTGCTCAGCTTCTGAAAGCAAAAACGTGCTTACAGAGGAATATTTTTTAAGAGAACCCTCTGCTTCCAGCTGTTTTAAAAGCGGCAGGTTCTTTTCGTTATGGGAAAGGGCTTCATCAAGGTTCTTTCCGCTGGAAACAAGGTAAATACTCCTGAGGGAGACATTGCTTATCGAATTAAGGTTCTGTTCTGCTTTTGCGAGCTTATCATCAACATAATTCATTTTCATCATGTCGGTTTCAAAACCAACTTTCCTTGATGTGAAAACGGAGATCAGGCAGACAGCAAGAATGAATGCGACAAGGTATTTATTTTTGTCAAAGGGATATTCTGCGATTCTTTCCACCAGGTTTGGTGTATGTTCTTTTACGACCGTACCGGTTTTTCGTTTTCGCATTAAATGTGGAAACAGGACAAGTGTAAACATTGCAGCGCCTAAAAGGCTGAATGCCGCGAACATCCCGAAATCCTGCAGGGCTTCCGATTTTACGAATGTTAAGCTGAGCAATGCCCCTATGGTAGTTGTGCTGCCAAGTGTAAGAGGGAAAGCAAGGTCTTTTACAGTTGCTTCTGCGGAATTAAGGTGCTTGAAATGCGTATAAAAATGGATGGTATAATCCATCGCGATGCCAAGTACTATTGAGCCCGCACCAATTGCGATCCCTGAAATTGATCCTTTGTACAAATACAGGAGCGCCAGTGAGAATGCCGCTCCGAACAGAACTGGAATAAAGATGATAAAGAAAACTTCAATCCTTCTGAAGAAGAAGGTGATAAAAAGGAACAGGCCAATGATCGTGATCGTAAGCGTAAGCTTCACATCCTTTTTGATCTGTATTGCATTGCCTACTGCGACAGCCGCGCTTCCGAAATACTCCGCATGCACTTTCCCCTTGCTGAGAGCGGATGTCTTTTCGAGTGCAGAATCAAGTCCTGCAAGCAATTCCGCGTTTTTATCGGTTTCGGATGGTTTAACTTTTGGAATTATAAAGAACAGCAAATGTTTTTTATCCCTGGTGAAGATGTACCCGTTATCCAGCTCGAAATTATCATCGAACTGCAGGTTTTGCATCCGTTTCAGCGCATAAGGTGTGATCCCGACCGGATCCCGGAGAATGTTCTTTT
>DASVUX010000004.1:0-37708 GCA_036386835.1 Bacteroidia bacterium | reverse complement strand
AAAACTGAAATGAATCCTACTGAAAACGATACCCTCGTTCCGATCATTAAACGGCTTAAAAGATCGCGGCCGGCAGGATCGGTACCAAGAATGTATTTTTTAGTGATGATGTAGTTCTTCTCCACTTCTGCCTGCAGCTCTTTTACAGTCTTCTTGATTTTCTGGTTGCTTCCGAATTCATAGAACTCCGTATAACCCTTTTCAACATTGTTCGAGATGGGTGTATTGTAATCGATGGCATAAACCACATCGGCAAGATTGTATTTGATATCTGTCCCCTGTCGTTTTTCATCACCGGTATATTCACGGACAATGATATCATTTCCTTCAAAGTGATAACTTGAAAAAGGGATGGACCGGAAATTACTTACTTCACCGAAGATCATCTTTGAAAAAATACCCACATCGTGCACCGGCTCGTTCTTTCTGGTCTGAAGCATTTTAACTGTAAAGCCGGGAGGTTTTTTCGAAAGCTCAAGAAGCTGGTCATTGGAATCAGGGGTAGGATCAGGAGTGATCAAAAATCCGAGGATGGCAACGATCATGCAAAGAAATATCACGATCAGCCCGAACATGGCCAGCTTATTCTTCTTAAGGCGCTGCCATGCAAAATATGACAGTGAATGTGAATATGAATCGTTTTTTTTTGACATTCCTAATTAATTTTTCTCCCCTTCCATTCGTACTTTCCCTTGTTACCCAAAAAACCAGTTACAACTACATAAAAAATATAAATAAACTGAGCGGGTAGAAAAAGGTATAAATACGGCCTCTTCTTAAAAAAACAGGCAGCTAAAAATAACAACAAAAAGTCAATTACACATTTAATTCCGCTAAGAATAAGACAAATTTTCAAAAATGGCAGACCGACCATTGGTTTTAATGCGCCTAAGCCTGCGATTATCCACATTAAAAGCAGGAAAAAGCTAAACAGGTAGACGATCAGCGCTGTCACCTTTGCCTCACTGTTCATCAGGCTGAAGCTTTTTGAGGCCCAGCGTTTCCGCTGTTCAATAAATGAACGCAGGTCTTCTTTGGCGTAAGTGCTTACAATAGCTTCCCTGTCCATAAGAAATTTTATAGTTACCCCGCTTTCCTGTGAAGCTTTATACATCAGTAGAACATCATCACCCGACATTACATGATCGATACCTTCAAAACCATTCAGCTTATTATATAGTTCCCGTGAATAAGCCAGGTTAGCACCATTGCACATGATCGCTTTATTGAAATACAATGCCCCTGCAGTACTTCCCATCAGTGCCATAAGTTCCAGGCTCTGGAGCTTTTTAAAAAAAGTATTTTCTTCTTTAAAGGCAACAGGGCCTGCTATCATGTCCGCTCCTGAATGTTCATACAATGCAACAATACTTTCCAACCATTTGCTGCCCATTGTGCAATCAGCATCTGTGGTTACAATCAATTCAGCTGAAGTATGTTTTATCGCTTCAGCGAGAGCGGCTTTTTTGCCGGCACCGGAAGCGCGGATCAAACGGAATCCGGGATGCATCCCGCAGAACCCGGCAATTAAAGAAGCTGTATTGTCCCCTGAACCGTCATCGGCAATAATAAATTCTTTCTTTCCCCTGTAGTTTTGCGAGTTTAATGCATCCAGGCATTTGAGTATGTACTGTTCTTCGTTCCGTGCCGCAACTATAACTGCTACGGAGGTCTCCCCTGATGAAGATGAATGATTTTCCTTCGTATTCAGCCAGCCATAACAGAATACGGCTGTCATAATAAAATAAAGTCCGCATAAGGTGCAGCTGATGATCAATATAACATTCATTAGATCCGTCATTCTGCTTCCCTGAAAAATTTAAGCTGCCAGATAAAGATTGACCCTATAACGGCAGGTACTGCAAGATTGATCAGCCAAACCAGTACAGAGGCCGCTAATACAGGAGCGGGATCATCGAGATAGACCGAAAACAGGAAGACAGCTGCGGCACCGCGGGTCGCTATCTCTGTAAGCGCAAAACTAGGGATGATGGAAGTCACCAGGAAAGTTACTGCTATGAGGTTCAAACATATGAAAAGATCCATTTCTACCCCGAGGGCGGTCAGGACAAAATAGTATTGGAAAAGAAAAACGAAATACCGGACAAAAGAAAGCAATAGCACCGCAAGTACTTCATCCCTCCTGGAATTAAAGACTGCACTTAACCATGCACGAACCTGCCCTGAGAAATAAGAGCTGTAACGATTAAGAATAAATAAGCCTGCCATAAATATTGCAATGAGCACCAATACGAACCTTGTGGTAACAGAACCGACAACTTCCAGGAAAAGGGTGCGGCTCTCGCCAGAAACGCATGCAAAGGCCAGGATCCCGAAGAACAGGGTCATAAAGAGCTGCATCGCGCTCCCCACAAAGTTCTTTAAAGTAGCCAGAACTTTATCCGCATGCTTAAGAAAGAAGATCCGTCCCGCAAATTCCCCTACACGGTTCGGCATGAAGATACTAACAGTTACCCCCGCAAACACTGCCTTTAACGCCTCCGCCAGTGAAATTTTCTCCAGTGAGCTCACAAGGATGCGCCATTTAGCGGCTTCCAGTCCCCAGTTAATAAACATAAGAAAGAAGGTAAGTAATAGGAGGATCATCCCGTTTCCCTGAATTGCTTCAGAAAAATTGAGTTTAAGAAACTCCGAATTTAATTTGTTGAAAATATACCAGAGAGAAAAAATTAAAATGGCGGTCTTAATCAAAAGACTTGTAACTTTGTAAACAGGGTTACCGGGGACTACACTCATTTCCCGGCAATTTAGCAAAAAGGCACGGCATGTCCGCAATAACAGATAAAATAGTCCTGGGCATCGACCCGGGGACCAATATAATGGGTTACGGACTGATCCATGTCAAAGGCAACAAAATGGAGCTTGTTGTAATGGGAGTGCTCCGCCTTGAAAAAGTAGAGGACCATGCCTTAAAGCTTCAGCGAATTTTCGACCGGGTAGTTGCCCTGATTGATGAATATAAACCTGATGAGATGGCCATTGAAGCGCCCTTTTTCGGTAAGAATGTCCAATCCATGCTGAAGCTCGGCAGGGCCCAGGGGGTCGCGATCGCAGGGGCATTGTCACGCAACCTGCCCATCTGTGAATATTCACCAAAAAAGATAAAGATGTCAATCACCGGAAGCGGAAATGCTTCAAAAGAGCAGGTGGCCGCCATGCTCAAGACATTACTGAGTTATACTGAAACACCTGAATTCCTGGATGCCACCGATGGGCTTGCTGCAGCAGTATGTCATCATTTTCAGCGGCAGCCTGCGGGCGGCAAAAAAGCGTACTCCGGCTGGAAAGCCTTCCTGGCGGATAATCCAAATAAAAAAGTCTAACCTTATAAGTTAGACTTTATTTTTTCCGCCATTTCTGCGAGTTCTTCCTGAGATGGTTTTATTTTTTCCCGGGTAAAATTAAGATCGTCAGCAGAATTAATGGGCACCAGGTGAATATGTGCATGCGGCACTTCCAGCCCGATCACTGAAATACCGATCCTTTTACAGGGAACAGCTTTTTTCAGCGCTTTGGAAACTTCCTTGGCAAAAAGGATCATTCCCGAAAGATCAGCATCCTCTATATCAAATATGTGATCAGTTTCCTTTTTAGGAACAACGAGCACGTGACCATGGACCAGTGGGAAAACATCAAGGAATGCGAGATATTTATCATTCTCCGCTATTTTATGTGCCGGGATCTCACCATTGATGATCTTGGTAAATATACTCGCCATATTACCTGGAAATGTCAACTATTTCAAAACTCATAAGGCCGGAAGGAACTTTTATTTCCGCTTTCTCTCCTACTTTTTTCCCCAATAAGCCTTTACCGATAGGCGAATCAACGGAGATCTTTCCTGATTTCAGGTCCGCTTCATTTTCTGCGACAAGCGTGTAGGTCATGGTTGAACCATTCGCAACATTCTTGATCTTTACCTTTGAGAGGATAAGCGCTTTGGACATATCCAGCTGGGATTCATCTATCAGACGAGCATTATTGAGCACTTCCTCCATTTTGGAGATCTTAAGTTCCAGCAGGCCCTGGGCTTCCTTAGCCGCATCATATTCAGCATTTTCAGAAAGATCACCTTTATCCCTTGCTTCAGCGATCTGCCTTGAAATTGACGGGCGCTCATGAAATTTCAGATGATGAAGTTCATCTTTTAATTTCTTTAAACCTTCTTCTGTAAAATAAGAAATGTGTGCCATGCTTAAGTTTTTTTGTTAAGGACTATTAAAACACAAATCCGTCCCGCAATGCGGGACGGACTCAATGCTATACAAATATACTAAAAATATTATAAATTGATCCTTATACCCAGTGAGTGTGTTCCCTGGAAAGGATCAGTATCACGGTAAGAATAATCAAGCCCGAAAGTTGATTTGTTCTTTCCAAATGGAATTTCTACAGTGAAGCCTGCACTAGGGCCAGTAAATACAGTAGTTCTATCTTCTTTCTTCGTTACACCTTTTTCGTATGTATAACCAACACGAACCATTACGATGTTCTTCCATCCGTATTCAAGTCCGAGTTTAAACTCATCCTTGGAAAAAGAATTAGAAGTAAATGTTCCCATAGCTGTGACGCGGTTGGTCTTCATTTTAGCGCTGTCCTTGCTCAGGTAAATATCATAACCTGCCCCGATGCTCAGCAATGAAGGCAGCTCAAAAGTAGCTGAACGCTGCTCAACGGTCATTTGGCTTGCACCATTTGTTGCCGCTGGTACAGGAGTCTTGAATGATAATCCATCACCCCTGAACTGCATGCGCGGTCCAACATTTTTTAATGCAATACCAAATTTGAGCTGGTCATGCTTCCCTGTTACATATTGAATTCCCGCATCTAATGCTACACCACGTGCACTTACGCTTGCAGTTTTTTCCGTTATAACTCTCAGGGTTAAACCTCCGTAAATATTATCAGAGAAACCTTTTGCATAAGAAAGACCTATATTCAGGAACTGAGGGGAAAAAGTCCCGAGTCCGCCTTCCGGTTGTGCAACAGTAGTGATAGGAATATCACCGAAATCCATTGACATGATCGAAAGACCAAGGGCTCCTGTTTCACCGATACCTTGAGTCAGACCAAATGAATTGATGTTAATATCAGTTCCTTTCAGCCACTGGGTACGGGCAAACATGATCTCTGTTTTCCTTGTAAATGCAGTTCCGGCAACATTCAGGAACATCGCCTCGAGGCCTCTGGCACCAGCTACATTCGATCCTGCCCATCCGCTGCTTCTTGCCCATGGGTTGATCAATAATTCCGTTGCACCGGCCTGGCCAACACGATCAGGGTTACCAGCGTAACTCTGAACAGGCAAAGCAAATACTCCTGCAAAAGCAACCGGGACAAAAATCTTACAATATTTTTTCATAATACTTATTTTAAAAATTCTGAATGACCTAAATTTTAACTAACACTTATTAATATGCATCGATATCGATCGGACGCATTACACCGAACCACTTCAGGATCTTTTCCCCAACATCCGGAACGTCAACATGGATGATGTACAATCCGCTTGCAACCGGGATTCGTGCTTCATTCTTAAGATCCCAGTCAAGTGATGTTTTAGCTTCAGCACCTGTGTCATCCTTCTTAAATCTTCTTACCAGGTTACCATTCAATGTGTAGATCGAAACGGTAGCTTTTGCCGGAAGATTGGTGATCTTAACAATATTATCAAGCGAGGTCTTCTCATATTCCGAATATCCGTAATAAGGATTAGGAACAATGTTGATCAGCTCGAGGGCTTCTTTGGCAGCATCAGCGTTCGCTGTATGCGTTTCGATGTCTGCAGTATTAAATTCGTAGACACCGTTTGCCTTGTTGGTTGTTGCTATAACAGAATAGTTATAAGCAATTGCTGAAGCCGAAGTGGCATACTGGAATGAATCCGCGATTGCCGTAAAGCTTGATCCTGTCGGATAGTTCACTCCTTCATGCTTAATCGGACCTGCTTCCACAAAATAATCCACTCCCGGGGTCAGGCCGTTCAATGAAGTAACTTTTGAACCTGTACCGTACTTAGCATATGCTTTAGAAACTCTTAATCTTACTTTGGCATCTGTTTCAAGCAGGCTGTGTCCCGGTGCCAGCAATGGAATGTTTACCCACATTGCATCGTTAAAGACCTCACGCTTATAACCAACTGCAGCAGGTGTACCGGCTGTTGAAGCCATCAGCAATTTATACATTGCCAGTCCTTTATCATAACGTGGTATATCCCTCAACTGCCTTCTCATTTGAGGCAATGGATCTGTATCAGGGAAAATTGAGGTAAGGGCAGTACCGTAGTTACGACCAAAGATGTATATGTAATGCTTTCCGCCAAATAACGGGTCAAAATTGCTTGAATAGATATTGGAAGTCGGATTCCATTTCATATCTGTTCCGTTCTCCGCAGGCAGATAGGAATCTTCTCCGAATGCCATGTTGAGGCGCTCACCAGTCTCAAGATTGATTGCATAACCAGGGAACCAGCCCATTCCTGTTGGAGTAGGGATCAGAGTTCCTGCACTGTCAATAAATCCGCCTTCGGTTGAATTATAACCGGCATCATCTGCATCCCGGCCGTTCTTATCAACTGATTTTGATCTGCGCATGCTCATTTTAGGAGCTCCGCCAATAGCAAGCGCTGACTCTTCCTGTAATTCAAGCACCGGACAACGGGTCCATTTTGATTTATCAGCTGTAAAAACTATATCCACGCTGGCAAGGTTACGGATAAGATTCAATCCGCGGTATTCGCTCCATGCTGGTCCCGCTTTGGCGCTTGTAGGCCCTGTACTGGTCGTGGTATGCGCTGCAAGGCGGTATGGGGACCATGTTCCTCCTATATATTTTTCATAGAACTGTCCGTCATCAATACCTGCATAATCATTATAATCTGGGTTGGTATCATCAGTAAATGTACCTGCCCTGATCCAGTTCATGTCTGTTAAACCTTCCTGGTCAGCAAGGCCGGTTAACCAGCGCTTGTTTACATCCGGGAATGAAATAGAACTTGCAGAACCCAGTGATCCGTTTTCAAAAGCCAGTGGATCCCCTGGATTATATGAGAATGTAACATTTACAGAGATACCCCATTTAGGAATAACACTATTCTGAACCCATTGGGTTGCAGATGATGGCGGAAGGCCTGTTGCCTGGCCGTTCAATATCTGCTCATTAGTGATCGCAATTGTTGCATCCGAATAAATAGTATCGGAAGATCTGCCGCCGGGTAGTCGTACAAGTGTCCAGCGCGCAGCAGTAGTAATTGAACTGTTTGCAGAAACCGTGTCCCACATGTAAAGCCTGAAGTTCTCATTCGGTACATTTAAAGGATCCACTACTTTAATGCTGATCGGAGCGCGTCCGTTTTCATAGACAGGGAAAAGCACACGGCCATTCGGACCAACAGCTTCGGCAAGAGATGCGCCTGTCATTTCAAGAACATTTCCACCGTTACCCTGACCTTCGACACGCTTAACTTTCACACCAGTTCCATAATTAGAGTGCTGTTCTGTTCCTCCAAGTTCCGGTGACGCGATGTGAGGGATACCTGCAACTTTTGAGACATTACCGCTACCGGAAATATAGGGTTTATAGTCGTTAAAAGAGAAAAGGGTAGGATTGAACTCTTGTGTTTTGCTGTATCCGTAAGCGATGATTGTATAATAATAAGTCTTGTGGTTCACCAGCTTATTATCACCTGAAGCGAAAAGATCCGTTTTAACAGAAATAGAGTGGGAAACACCCTCATTCGCACCATTCACCATTTCAGTAGGCACGTTTGCGGTGATCGTCTGATCAAACGTGTAGTTCACAATCTGTTTAACATCATCCCTGATATCTGACTGGTGCACAAGACGTGCCCTGTCAACATTACCCAATTCAGTAGCCGACACCGTAGCATCTTTTAACTGGTAAATCTGGTATCCCTGGAAGCGGTATAATGAATCGCCACCTACAGCAAGATCCGGATCCTCAGCATACTTTTCAAGGTAATTGTTAGAGCCTTTAGCATTGGTCCAATAAAGGATCAGCTCGTTCTCCAATTCCTGGATGGTCAAATCCGGTGCATCAGGGCCTTCAAGTTTCTTAAAGCAGTTGTTAAATAATTTCTGTGCTTTTTTATCAGCACCTTTTAATAATGCAAGCGATGCAAGAGGACCGCCTTGTGTAGCACGTGCCCAAACAACACCTGTGGTAATCACATTTACAGCTCCCGGTTTAAGGGTGAACGGACCAGCAACCTGCATAAAACGCCTGTCAACGAAAGGGTTATTCTCTCTCCACTCGCTCCATGGAGCCTGCGGAACACCACCTGTTCCAAATCCTGTAGGATCGGAATCATCAGGGAAAACAAATTTAGCCGGAGTACCTGCACCTACTGCATCCCCACCATAAGTCATTGGTGTTCCATCCCTCCATTTACCTGTCAGGTAGTTATAAAAATTTGTAGCCGCTCCCGGGTTACCGTTCGTAGGGTTATTGTTATTATTATAGTATATAAAACGCTCCATTCCGAGACGTTCGTTATCAGCTATCCCATCACCATAACCGATACCGTTAATAGTATTTGACGGTGCATCGTCTACAAAATTTGAATCTGCATAGGGACCTTCAAAAAAATCAACACCAACAGCAGGAGGATTTGAACCGTAGCCTAAAACTCCGTTTGCGCCCTCATCAACGGCATCACTGTTATATGTATAACCGAATCCATTGGTCACGTCACAACCTACATAATCATCATTATAACCTCCAAGGTCGGCATCCACCCAAACACCGAAATGCGTCTGGTTAATCTGGAAAGAAGATTTGTTTGCGATTGTATATGTGTAGAATGTCATGTCATTGATCTCATCGGTAGTCTGGAAAGCAAATGCCTGTGCCTGAATCTCAAGACCAATGGAAGATCCTCCTGACTCGCCATGGATGTTTCCTTTGTCATTAAATACCCACCAAATCGCCTGGTCACCTTTTAATTTCGCTTTACAAGCCCTGTTCAAAGACGGGTCCGGCATATCTCCAAGATCGAAATCAGGATAATCTCCTGTAGCGGGATCATAAAAATTATCACCATTATAGTCGTACCACGGAGCTAAATTCTGGCCCTGAGGACCTGTAACCGGCCAGCTTTGCAGCGTCTGTAATTCCGTAGTTCCGATTGGCATTGGCCCGATCTGGCCGTTAATTACCCAGCTATGATATTTTTCAACATCAAGTTTATTGATTTTAAAGAACTTATCATAAGCAAGACAAGTTCCCGGATCGATACTGGCAGCATTGTCCAGGGGACCCGGCCAATAATCATTACCTGTCTGGCGGTAGGTCATCGCTGCAACCTTTAACTGACCACCAGCATCAAGACCACCGATCCACAGGGATCCGGCATAGAGTGAATTGATCTTGCTTCCTTTTGGGATTTCGTACTGGGCATTATTAAGATCCCACCACATATCACCTCCTGTTAGCAAAGTAGCCCTCACGTTATTAATATCAATATCCACACGGGCAGTAGCCGGTGAACAACCTGCCATCATGTCCCTGGTCTGACTTGCAAGCGGAGCTATTCCGGAGCCTCCTACATTTTCTTTGGCGCTGGCGCTTAAAGAAAAAGCCATAATGGATAAGGAAGCAATAAACTTGATACGATTCTTTTTCATATTATTATTATTATGTAGCATTTCAATTTTTCAATAATTCTGTTTCTGTCAGATTAGAAGTCAAGTAATAAACCTAAACGTATAACCCTTGGCCTTGAATAGTTTGCGGGGTTATTGATGTTTATGCGATAAAGATCCTGGAAAGCCTGCGGACTGGCTTTTGCATTGATGTCAGTCTGAGCATCTGCAGACTCAAGATACCCGTCATCATCAGGATTTCCTGTTGCCCTGTAAACTTTGATGATATTCTTCTGATCGAATACATTCAACACCTGCAGGTAAATATTCAGGTTTGCATGCTTTTTCTCTTCTCCTTCTTTTTTACCACCCCATGAAAGCTCAACATCTTTATCCACCCTCAAATCGACTTTGAAATTCCATGGAAGGTTAGAACCATTGATACTTCCTTCAAGATCGCTCCTAGGTGTAACATCGAAGTAACCTTCTGCAGAGAAATTCGATTGCTTGCTGTAAGGAGTTCCTGAACCTGCTCTAAGCACTACGTTAGCACCAACATTTTCAAGCAATTTGATGGTTTTTTCCGAATCACCTTTTTTACGTGTCCATTCCGGGCCCTTGTAATCCTTACCGGCACCGAAACGGTAATCGATATTCATTACAATAGTGTGACGCTGATCAAAATCCAACGGATGCAATACCCTTAAGTTTGGCTGTCCTGATGAAGCAAGGTTAAATCCGTCTGATGCGCTGGATCCTGTTCCGTCAGCGAATTGTAAAGTATAGCTCGCTGTCAGCTGAACACCACCGGTCCTGCGAAGGTCATAAGCAATAGAGAAACCTTTAACTGTACCAAAATCGATATTGTCAAATGAAGTATAAGTCATCGGGTATGCCCTGTTCACACTTACTACCTGGATCTGGTTTCTTAATTCGCGGTAGAAAGCAGACAGCGTAATCGCTGAATTTTTCTTTTCATTAAGTACCTGCGTGAAACCTAACTCATAATCTGTTGTCCTCTCAGGCTTAAGTGCCGGATTACGGATCGTTCCAACATTTTTGTAAGCAAGATTTAAATAATCGGTAGGATCAAGACGGTTATAATCCGGCGGACGCTGTGTTAATACATCATAGTGAGCAAAGAAGTTAGCCACATCTGAGATCGGGAATGCGAACGCGATACGCGGCATGAAATTGATCTGTGGTTTGTAATCCGTGAATACGGACGATTTGATTGTTTTGTTAATAGCATCCTCAGGATTGATCAATGCAGGATTGATACCTCCGTCAGATCCTTTAAGCAATAATGGGTCGGTAACTTCATTTCCGGAAGCATCATACCATGTATCGCCATCCCTGTATCCCTTAATTTCCGATTGGGGATTGTTTAAATCGTTCACATATACAACAAAGTCATCTTCGATATTACTTGGACGCACAGGCTGACCAGTATAATCCATCTCAGCAGCAGTCTTTGTTTCATACAGTAAATATTTATCCTTTAATACTTTCTGGTTTGCATCAAAACGGTCGATACGAAGACCTACATTGAACTTTATATCTTTAAAGTCGAAACGGTCCTGCAGATAACCTGCGATATAAATTGGTCTGTAAGCGCCAATCTCTCTTGCAAAATTTCCATTCTCATCTTTTTTAGAATAAAAATCATCAAGGCTAGGATTGCCTGAAGTTTTCTTACCGGTATGGTCATATCCATAATATGAAACCAATGCTGTTCCTCCGAAATTTAAAAGGTCATCCGGGCTGAACATGTCGATGCTATATGTTTCAGGGTCATATGAATCGATATCGATCCAGTTTGTGCTGTTCTCAGCATAACCAAGCTTTTCTCTTAAGCTACGGTCAAACTGACTCTGATCATCCGCATCATAAAACCTGTTGTAATCATAATATTCATAAACGCTTGGATCGAAAAACTCAAGAAATTCAGGATTGGCAGGATCAGGATTCGTATTCAGGATCGGGTTACTTTTATCCAGCTCAAGAATATGCTTGTTGGTTAGTTCACGCATCCTGGTCCATAAAGTAATCGGCAGAAGCTGGTAATCTCTCTGCACCCTTTGCTCATATTCAAAACCAACCTGGATAGCGTGGTTCTTTATATCTGCAGAAAAGTTTGAGAATACACGGAACTGTGAGTTTTCACCATAGCCGTAACCATTATACTGGCGACCGGTATTATACCACAGACCATAGATATTCGCAGGACGGTCACCATTTCTTAAACCAAGTCCCTGCTGCACATCAAACTGATCATTCATATCAGGATTATACGAATATGCCTGGGAAGTATATGGTGTTCCTTCAGGATTTTGTGTTCCCGGTGTAAATGAAAAATTAGTAAATCCGAAACCTGACTGTGATAATGCTTCAAGACTATCGTTCCATTCATAAACAGGTTTGATGGTCTGGTTGAATTTACCTATGTAACCGTAGTCAAATATTTTATCAAGGTGGTTATCATCCTCGGTACGGTCAGTTTTTCTTTCGTAACCTGCCTGAATAGTGAAGTATGCATTTTTGATATTCGAAGAAGATTTTTCCTCCTCTTTAGCTGTAGCTGCATTGAACTTTTGGGTCAGCTTCGCATAGATCCTCCATGTATTTTCAGTTGTCAGGGAATTATTAACCGGGTTAAACAAAGCGTATTCATAAATAAAGTCATGCTTTTTATTATAATCCACAGATCCGCCTACTGTGATTCCCATATTGGTTGTAGGCTGGAATTGAATCTTACCTGTCAGACGCAATGCTCTGGAAGCAACATTGTTTCTTGCTTTGATCTTCTCAAGATCACCGGCATTCACATATTCTGAATTCAACACGTAACCTTCACCTTGCTCTGATGGACGCAAAGGAGTTGCTGTGATCTCATCAAGTTTGTCTTTTTTAATCTGGTAGAAACCTACAGCAGAAGGGTTAGGATCTTTTTCAGAAACTACCTCACCTGAAACACTGAATCCAAGAACAGATTTCTTTACTCCGCTGGAAGAATCCTTTCTTGTTAAGATAGGGCCATTAATAGAGAAACCTAAATAATTATATCCGTAAGCATCCAAACCTTTCTTTTCTCCGAAACCTGAAGAGATAACCTCCAGCCCTCCTGTATATTTACTTGCAGGACCACGTGTAGTAATAGCAATGATACCACCTGTAGCATCCCCGTATTCTGCAGGTGTTCCACCTACGATAGTTGTGATCTGCTCAACAGATGACTGGGGAACATTGCTGCTTCCGATAACTTTCTGACCATCCACGTAATATGCAGTACCGCTTGCACGGGATCCACGAACATTCAGCTCACCGCCCTCATCTTTCTGATAAACACCGGCGGTAGTTGCTGCAACGGAATTAATATTCTTACTTGCCATGTTCTGATACTCTTCACGAGTTACAGTACCGCCTGATTTCGTATCCGGATCAATCAAAGGCTCTTTGTATTCAGTCACCTCAACAACATCCAGCTGCTGACCTGCATTCATCTCCATATTAAGATAAACCGTTTTACCAACAGATACATTTATATTGTCGATCTGTACGGCCTGGTAACCAACGTAAGTTGCTTTTACATTATATTTACCCGGGTTCAACGGCTTGATCATCACCTCACCGTCAATGTTGGTAGTACCAACACCGGATTGGATCCCGCCCATCTCCACAAGAATATTTGCAAACGGAATTGTTTCTTTTGTTGCTTTATCTATCAGTTTGATTTTGATAGCTGACTCATTCTGTGCAAGCATCAATCCTGCTGATGCAACAACAATAGACAATGTTGAAAGTAATTTACGTAGCATATTTTTTATTTTTTAATAAATTCGTGCAAAATGAAGTGCGTAAATATAGGAATATTTAACATTTCTTTACAAAAATTTTTTTCGACAAAAAATTAAGTAAAAGTGTTTCCTGCTTACAACTTCTGAAGCCTGATATTATGCCGCAAGACGCAGCAAAAAATGACAGACCTTTAATCAGCAATGCACTAAAATTATTCGGCTAAACACATAGTTTTTGCAAACTATGAAAATTGGAGGGATGTTGTTTAAAAAGTATTCTTTGACAATTATACAAATTTTTTTTAATAAGGTTGCATTTTTTTTGAAAATATTTTCAAAACTATCTTTTGAACCATCTGATGAGGAAAAATTCTCTTTTATTGCTGCGGTGCTTTTCGCTTTTCCTCTTTTCCTTTTTCATCATTTTCCTTGTATTCTTTGTCTGGAGCCTCTTATGATGCTGCTTTACGGCTTTCTTATGCTCCATTTCGGCCTTCCGCTGCTCCTTCCATTTTTTCTTGGCTGCATTTTTCTGAGCCCTGGATGTCGCAGGTGCTTTGTCTTTACCGCCCTGTTCCTGTGCCATTCCAACCAGGGGCAGGAAGCAGATCAACAATAAAACAATATTTCTAAGAAGGATTTTCATCTGAAGTGTTTACCTGCAAAATTAAAAAATAATGCCAGTGTAAAGGCTGCAATATATCAATTAAAAATATGTTAGTAGATTTGAGTATCTTTATAACAATGAGAACACTGATATATATACTATTGACGGTGGCTGTAATTACAGGCTGCAAGAAAGAGAACAATAATAGTAACATTGAGAACACCCCGGTTGACATTTACCTTTATGCAAACAACCCAAGTTTCGTTAACTTAAGTGTTGTAGGCGGATGGGTCTATATTACAGGTGGAGTGCGGGGGATTCTTGTTTACAGGAAAAGCAATTCAGAATTTATGGCTTATGACAGGAATTGTACTTACCAGCCAAATGAACCATGTGCAACGGTAGTCGTGGATGTTTCAAATATCGAAGCTGTGGACACCTGCTGTCATTCAAGATTTTCGATATATGACGGCTCCGTTTTCCAGGGTCCGGCTGCTGCACCTTTGAAATCCTACAGCACCACTTATAACGGCAGTGTGCTTCATATTTACAATTAACATTCGTTATTCATTAAAACAAAAAACGCGTTGTGTGGCCACAACGCGTTTTGTTTTTTCATCATATTAGATTAGTACCTGTACATATCCGATTTGAAAGGCCCTTTTACATCAACTCCGATGTATGCAGCCTGCTCAGGAGTAAGTGTTTCCAGTTCGCAGTTGATCTTTGCCAGGTGCAGGAAAGCAACTTTCTCATCCAAATGCTTAGGCAAAGTATAAACTTTGTTCTCGTATTTATCAGCGTGCATCCAAAGCTCTAACTGAGCTAGCGTCTGGTTCGTGAAAGAATTACTCATTACAAAAGAAGGGTGACCTGTAGCGCAGCCAAGATTTACCAGTCTTCCTTCTGCGAGAACAAGAATATCTTTCCCGTCAATTGTATATTTATCCACCTGCGGCTTGATCACATCCTTGCTTGCACCGTAATTTTTGTTCAACCATGCCATGTCGATCTCATTATCAAAGTGGCCGATGTTACAAACGATAGCATTATGTTTCATTGCCTTAAAATGCTTGTCAATGATAATGCTCTTATTCCCGGTAGCTGTTACGATAATATCCGCTTCCTTAATTGCATTGTCCATTTTCATCACCTGGTAACCATCCATTGCAGCCTGTAAAGCGCAGATAGGATCAATTTCCGTAACGATAACACGCACACCCTGGGATGATAAAGATTCAGCAGAACCTTTTCCTACATCACCGTAACCTGCAACAACGGCAACCTTGCCGGCAAGCATAAGATCTGTTGCTCTGCGGATCGCATCCACAAGCGATTCACGGCATCCGTATTTATTATCAAATTTTGATTTGGTAACCGAATCATTAACGTTGATCGCAGGAATATGCAATGTTCCGTTCTTCATTCTTTCATATAAGCGGTGAACGCCAGTCGTTGTTTCTTCGGAAAGCCCTTTGATACCTTTGATCAGCTCCGGGAACCTGTCGAATACCATATTTGTAAGATCTCCCCCGTCATCCAGGATCATATTCAAAGGTTTACGGTCTTCACCAAAGAAAAGCGTCTGTTCGATACACCAGTCAAATTCTTCTTCATTCATCCCTTTCCATGCATACACCTGGATCCCGGCAGCAGCGATTGCGGCAGCAGCATGGTCCTGTGTTGAAAAAATATTGCATGATGACCAGGTAACTTCAGCACCAAGTTCAACAAGGGTTTCAATAAGTACAGCGGTTTGGATAGTCATGTGAAGACATCCTGCAATACGCGCATCTTTAAGCGGCTTTTGTTTCCCATACTCTGCCCTTAAGGCCATCAGGCCCGGCATTTCAGCTTCTGCAAGCTTTATTTCTTTGCGTCCCCATTCTGCAAGAGACATATCCTTTACTTTGTATTTTACAAACTTTTCCACTGTATTTCCCATTGTTTTGATTTTAAATTAAAAAAGAAATGCGAAATTAGCTGTTATTCAGATAACAAACAAATTTCGCACTGTTAAAAATTACGCTGAAGCCTCTTACATTCCTGCCGCACTCGCTGTCCAAACGGCTTTTCCCGTTTTATCAATGTAGGTGAATATACCGTCATAACGTACGTAAGCCAGGCCCTTATAGAAATCCGCATAAAAGTCTGACCCCCTTGAAATGACTGTCTTTCCTGTCTTATCAATGTATTGGTATTTTGCATCTTTCATACCGTTCACAAGGGGTGAAGTACTGATACACGCCACACCATCGTTAAAGAAATAGGCTGCAGTATATACCGGGTTAATGATCACTTTCCCGGTTTTGTCGATATAACCGAATTTTCCGGTCTTATAGTCCCCTACCCGGATACAAGCTAAACCATCGGAGAATGTGAATGCTTTATCAAACTGCGGCTCAATAACTACTTTCCCTGTTTTATCAATATACCCCCACTTACCTGTCTTTTCATCACCAACTCGTACATTCGCGAGTCCTTCGGAAAATTCGAAAGTTTCATCGTATTTGAAATCGACAACAACTTTGCCTGTTTTATCGATGAACCCCCATTTGCCGCCTTTTTTCACGCGTGCAAGGCCTTCCCTGAAATCGAAACCACCGTCATATTCCGGCTTGATAACCACATTGCCAGTCTTGTCGATATAAGCGAACTTAAGTCCGATCTGCAAGCGGGCCATACCTTCTGAAAATTTATATGCATGCTCACATTTAGGCTCAATCACGACTTTACCGGTTTTGTCAATATATGAATATTTTGCTCCAAGTTTAACGCAGGCAAGACCATCAACAAAATACCCGTCTATCTTGGAATCATACTGGGGAGGAATGACCATTTTGCCCGTAGCATCTATAAATCCGCGCTTTCCGCCTTTTTTAACAACAGCAAGTCCTTCATAAAATTTATCCCCGAATTCAAACTGGGCGGGGATCACCACTTTTCCGCTTTTGTTTATGTAGCCATACTTCCCTTTATCAGCAAACGGATAAAGAGTTTCCTGTGCTTTAACAGAAATCCCGCAAAACAACCCAATAAATATTAACGACAATAATTTTAACTTAAGTGTTAATGATTTCATATGTAATTTCCTTTTTGCTTAAATTTTTCGTAAATATCTAAAATAAATCGAATAAAGAAAATTTTTAAACGAGAAAAATTTCTGTTTGATAAATTTGCTCTTCGGCTCAAATGAATTAACTATTATTGCGATAGAATTTTGCAGAATGCCCAAGCTCTACCCTTCAATCCTGACTAAAATCTCGAAGCGAAAAAAACTCTTTGCTGTGCTTATCGACCCTGATAAGTATGCAGATGACGGGTTGCTGGAACTGGCCGAAGAATTCAAAGTTGACCTGCTCCTTATCGGGGGAAGTATTCTTACCAACGGCAATTTTGAAAAATGTGTTCTGAGCATAAAAAAAGCATCCAGGATTCCTCTTGTAATCTTCCCGGGAAATAATCTTCAGATCAGCAGTAAAGCTGACGGCATACTTTTACTATCATTAATATCAGGACGGAATCCTGACATGCTCATAGGCAAGCATGTGATTGCTGCGCCATTGCTCAAGGCCAGCGGGATCGAAATCATTCCGACCGGCTATATGCTTATTGAAAGCGGCCGCCAGACTGCTGCCCTTTACATGAGCGGTACTTCTGCCATTCCGGCTGACAAGGCCGACATAGCTATGTGCACAGCCCTGGCAGGTGAAATGCTTGGTTTGAAAATGATCTATATGGATGCCGGAAGCGGTGCCAGGAACTGTGTGTCTGAGACAATGATAAAAAAGGTTCGGTCAGCTGTAACTGTTCCCCTGATTGTAGGAGGCGGCATCAACACTCCTGAAAAAGCAAGAAAGGCCTGCAAGGCCGGTGCTGATATCATTGTTGTAGGGAACGCGCTTGAGAAAAACAAATCATTATTAAAAAACATAGCAAACGCTGTTCATTCATATAAATCCCTGCAATGAAGTTAATTATAATTTCAAGCTCTTCTGATATTGATAACGAAATCCGTATTGTTATCGACCTGTTCGAAGCAGGAATGGAAACATATCATATCCGGAAGCATAATCTTTCTACCAGAAAGATGAAAGAATTCATTGCTGCAATTCCTTCTCATTTTCATAACCGGATCATTATTCACTCCCATCACAAGCTTGCAGGAAAATTCAAGCTTAAAGGCATTCATCTTACAAAATCCCATAAAAAAAAGAAGTGGAGGACCTGGCTCAGTCTTAAACTGATACGGCTCCGCAATCCGGGAATCATTCTTACCACTTCTTACAGCACTATCGGTCAAATCCTTGCCACCAAACAGGATTACGACTACAGTTACGTGTTCCTGAGCCCTATATTCGACAATTTTAACAGTAAGTTCCAGGGTGGATTCACGGAACACAGCCTGAGGTCGGCACTTCAAAAATCTCCTTTAAAAATTGTTGCAAGAGGTGGTGTGGACGTTGCTTCGGTTGAAGCTGCCAACCGCCTGGGATTTGCGGGTCTTGCATTTTACAGCAACATCTGGAAAAAAAAGAACCCGGTTGATGAATTTAATTTAGTAGTGGGGAAATTCCAGGAATTAAATATTCCGATCCAATAGCTATAATATGGATCTTTCCGAAATAAGCTCATCTCTCATCTCAGCTTCCAGGTCAACGGGGATTATTGAATGGCTCATCTTTATTACGGCCCTTCTTTATGTATTTCTTGCGGCCAGAGAGAATGCGTGGTGCTGGCTTTTCGGGATGCTTTCCAGTGCATTTTCAGTTTACCTCTGCTTCGAAGGAAAACTATTCCTGGAAAGCGGACTAAATATTTTCTATGTAATTATAGGAGCATACGGATGGCACCAATGGCGTTGGGGATCGAAAGAAAAGCAGGAAGCCCGTGTGGTATCCTCTTCTTTAAAAAGCAATCTTATCTACATCTTAATTGCTATACTGATCTGGCTTCCGCTTGGGCTTATTGCCCATAAATTTTCTACGCAAGTGATGCCCTATCTTGATGCGTTTATTACTGCTTTCAGCATTATCGCAACATGGATGACTGCAAAAAAAATCCTGGAGAACTGGCTCTACTGGATCGTGATAGATGCATTCGCAGTTATTCTCTACAGCTACCGCGGCTTTTATCTCCTTGGGCTTCTTTACATAATTTACACACTACTTGCAGCCGCAGGATATTTTTCATGGAAGAGGAAAACCCTATAACCCGGATTGCACTCATCGGTCCTGAAAGCACTGCAAAAAGTACGCTTTCCGAGCAGCTGGCTTTATACTATAATACCGTTTGGGTGAAAGAATATTCACGTGAATACCTTGAGAAGGTGACCGGGAAATATACAATTGAAGATATCACGGAGATAGCAAAGATCCAGCTGCAAAAGGAAAACACACTTCTTAAAAGGGCCAATCGCTTTTTATTTGCAGATACGGAATTGATCATTTCGAAAGTCTGGTGCGAAGATGTTTTTCATTCCTGTCCTGACTGGATCCGCACCAACATTCTTCCGAACAAATATGACCTATACCTTTTAACGTCTCCTGATCTTGAATGGGAGCCCGATCCATTGCGGGAGAACCCGCACAGGAGACAGTTCTTCTTTGACTGGTACGAGCGTGAATTAAGGATCATAAACGCGGATTATACAATTATCAGGGGCTCAGGCAACGAACGATTACTGAATGCGATCACAGCAATTGAAAATTTTATTACCGGTTCAAAAAATAATTCCTAGTTTTACCGCATCAAAAAAGGGGTGTCCTTTTTTAAGTTAAGAGAAAAAGAATTTAAGTCAGAAGCAGTAAATCTTTTGACTTTTAGCTTAAACTTTTAACCTTAATAAAGGGCTGAGATTATACCCAATGTGCTTATGCTCTCAAAACATTTGCACATGCACCTGATCAGGATCATGCCTGCGTAGGGAATAGGTATTGTTAATTTTATTAGTAGCTGCATTGCTCCTTTGCTGCTAAGTATTTAACAAAAAAAACATGCATTACCGTAAAGTAATTTTAACAGGGGTTTTTCTTTCATTCTCTTATTTAACATCGGCCCAGTACAGTATCAGCGGAAGAATAACAGATAAAAAGAACTCGGAACCGGTGGCGGGGGCTACCATCCGGATCAGCAATACATTTATTGCGGCACAGAGTAAAAGTGACGGCAGTTTTGAGATCAGGAATTTAAAACCCGGCAAATACATACTGCAAAGCTCATTGATCGGTTTCAGTGAATTGTATGATACGATAGTACTTTCATCAGACCGCACTGTTGATTACCAGCTCCAGGCAGCAGCTGTCCTTATGGATGAAGTAATTGTAGATGCAACCCGCGCGGATGAGAATTCGGCCATGGCGTACTCAACCATCAATAAGGATCAGATCGCTGAGCAAAACCTCGGGCAGGACCTTCCATACCTTCTAAATCAGCAGCCTTCGGTTGTTACCACCTCAGATGCCGGGGCGGGAGTCGGTTATACAGGGATCAGGATCCGGGGCGTTGATGCTACCCGGGTAAATGTAACTATAAACGGGATCCCCGTAAATGACGCTGAATCCCAGGGGACTTACTGGGTGGACCTTCCGGATATTGCCTCCAGCATTGATAACATCCAGTTACAGCGCGGTGTCGGCACATCCACCAATGGGGCCGGGGCCTTTGGCGGAAGCCTTAATATACAAACCACTAAATTGAACTCCAAAGCGTATGCTGAAGTGAACAGTTCTTATGGCTCCTTCAATACTTTTAAGAATACGGTGAATGTGGGAAGCGGTCTGATCAACGAACAGTTTGCCGTAGATGCAAGGCTGTCGAAGATCAGTTCAGACGGTTATATTGACAGGGCAACCTCAGATCTCAAATCTTATTACTTATCAGGGGGGTATTACGGAAAAAAAAACATCGTAAAATTCATCACCTTCAGCGGCTACGAGGAAACCTACCAGGCATGGAACGGTGTCCCGGAATCAAAGCTGCGAAATGATGAGGCAGGTATGATTGAATATGCCTTTAATTATCTTCCGGACTCGGAAGAAGCCGGTAATCTTTTTAATTCCAATAACAGGACATACAATTCATACACCTACAAGAACCAGGTAGACCATTATGTGCAAACCTATTACCAATTGCATTTCGCACATGAATTCAACCGCAACTGGAACAGCAATATAGCTCTTCATTATACAAAAGGAAAAGGATATTATGAAGAATATAAAAAGTCGGAAAGCTTCTCAGCTTATGGATTAGCAGATCTCACAATAGGGACTGAAACTATCTCTTCAACTGATCTTGTGCGCAGGCGCTGGCTCGACAACGATTTTTACGGCACCACCTTCTCACTGAACTATAACAGCTTAAAAAAATTATCCGCAGTTATAGGCGGGGGCATTAATAACTACACAGGCCAGCATTACGGTGAGATCAGCTGGGCACAATACGCTTCAAACAGCACAATAAATCATCGCTACTATCACGACACGGCAAATAAAAGCGATATAAACTTTTTTATAAAAGGAAATTATGCAATCACGAAAAAAATAAATGTGTTTGCTGATCTCCAATACAGGACGATCAATTATTCATTTCTCGGGTTTGATGACCGTTTTAAGAATGCGAAGCAAACGGCAACACTGTCATTCATCAATCCGAAGGCAGGCATCAGTTATGAATTTATTCCTAATGCAATGGTTTATGCTTCTTACAGTATCGGGAATAAAGAACCAAGCAGGGCCGACTACACGCAATCCACTCCAGCGAGCCGCCCAAAACACGAAAGCCTTAGCGATCTTGAAATAGGGTATAAGCATTCAACCAGGATAGCAATGTGGTCCTTGAACTTATATCACATGGATTATAAAAACCAGCTTGTGCTGACAGGTGAAGTAAATGATGTTGGCGCATATAACCGCACCAACGCAGCGGAAAGTTACAGGCAGGGAATTGAAGCGGAGGTTGGAATAAAGATATTAAAGTCATTGTCGTGGAACGCGAATATCACCCTTAGTAAAAACAAGATCAAAGGGTTCAGGGAATACATTGACAATTTCGATAGCACAGCACAGCGCATTAATGTTTATAATGAAACAGACATAGCCTATTCACCCAACATTATTGCAGGGAGCACCATTGCTTTCGAGCCGGTTGAAAATTTAAAATTCAGCTTTATCAGTAAGTATGTAGGGATGCAGTACCTCGACAATACTTCAAACAATAGCCGGAAGCTTGATGCATTTTTTGTGAACGACTTCCGGATCAATTACAGCATTAAAACGAAATATATCCGTGAAATAGGTTTTACTGTTGCAATCAATAACCTGTTCTCAGAGGAATATGAATCCAATGGCTATACTTTCGGCTACATCTACGGCAATAAGCATTTTACAGAGAATTTTTATTATCCCCAGGCCGGTGTGAATTACATGGCAGGGTTAACGTTAAAATTCTGATCATGGCAGGAATAAAAAAATGGGAATTATTAAAGGAGGAGGACCTTTCACCAAGCAGATGGTATCCATTGTTCAGGCATGAAGTGAGACTCCCGAACGGGCATGTGATGGATGATTATTATATCTCCAAATTAGGCGATGTTGCCATGATCATCCCGGTTACAAAAAGAGGGGATCTCATTTTAGTCCGTCAATACAAACATGGAATAAGGGAAATAACGCTTGAATTTCCTGCAGGAATTATTGAGCCGGGCCAAACGCCTCTTGATGCAGCATATGCAGAACTGGAACAGGAAACCGGTGTCCAGGCAAAAAACATTGTTCTGCTTGGTGAGCTCAGGTCCCTTCCATCGAAGAATTTTTCCAGGCTTTTTGGATTTATTGCGTTTAATGCCATGATAACGACAGACCAGCAGCTGGATGTTTCAGAAGAGATCGAAGTTGTAACTTTATCGCTGCGTGATACTGAAGAAAAAATAATGAGCGGAGAGATCAATTGTTCTGATACGGTTGCACTTTACACCTTATATAAGCTTAAATACTTCCCGACAAAGCCCTGAAATGATGAATTTCAGGCTCAAGATCGATCATGGGATATCCCTGCAGGAGATCAGTGCAGCGTTTTAAATAAACAGCAGCAAATTTTTTATTGGAATCTGAATCCTGGTTAAAAGGTTTGTGCAGGGCAGCAGTCCTGATCTCTTTTATTTTCTCAAAAACAGTAAGTGTTGAAGCATCAAAAGCAGTGGTCCCAAATTTCTCAAAAACATAACTGATCGCCTGTTCATTGGGATGCACAAGGTCAGCCTCGTAAAAACGATAATCCCGGAGATCATCAGTTACAAGCTCATAAGCCGGGAAATAAATAACATTATCCTGTGTTCTTACAAGCTCATGAACTGCCTGGATCAAAACAGATTTGCTTATGGTATTTTCTATAACACCATCACGAATATATTTTACCGGACTTACCGTAAGTACAATATCGAGGGACGGGTTAAGTTCTTTCAAATCTGTAAAAAGCTGTTTAAAGTCATCCACAATCATTTTCGGTTCAAGCAGTTGCTTTTCAAACTTTTTCTGCGGGAGCTTATGGCAGTTTCCAACTATGGTTTTTCCATCTGTGAGGGAATATACAAAGGCAGAACCGAATGTAATAAAGAGCCATTCTGCGGCAGTTAACTGCGAATGAGCATCTGAAATATACTTATTGATATTCTCCAGGCAAATATTCTTATCAGGGTGAGAGAAACGACTGTGATGCTCCCAGGAATTCCATTTTTCATTTGCAAAGAATAATTCCTTTTCATTTAATTTTCCGTTCCTGACGTATCGTCTTATTGCCATCGCAATGGAAGCGGGATTATAAAGTATGCCATGCGGATTAATGTTCAGGCTGAACTTATGCTGCTTCATTCTCTCGCCAATGCTTTCGGCAAAACAGGAACCGATAAAAAGCATTTTATCGCTGTAACTAATCTTTTCCCGGAAAGATGGTATTGGGAACTGTAAGTGGAAATTCATTTTAATTTAGCGAATTGGAGAATATTGAACTGGAGAATTAATCCTAATACGAAATTATAAAATGGATTCCATTCTCATTCTACAAAATCAACAATTCTCTAACTGATTACTGCTGGCATTTACAGAAGGGGGAAAAATACACCGTAGTTTTGGGGAGCAGGCCCTGGATCCTTTCCTGTTCGGCATCCGGAATAAGTATAACACGGAGGTCAAGCACAAGTAATTTCTTAAGGTTTTTTATTTCAGCAGGGAATTTATCCACGTTGTTGCTCCAGAGATCAAAATTCTTAAGGCTTTCCAAGGATCCGACCTGGGGCGGCAGGCTGCTGATCTCATTCTGGTTAACATTTAAATACTGAAGTTTTTTAAGTTCCCCTATTTCCTTCGGAAGTGTTTCAATTTCATTTTTTGAAAGGATGAGGATCTGGAGGTCCTTTAAATTTCCAATCTCAGCGGGAATCTCAGTAATACTGTTTTTGCTCAGATCAAGATATTGCAGGTTTTTAAATTGTGCGATCTCTTTTGGGAATTCTTTCAGTTTTTTTTTCCTGAGTTCCAGCTTTATCACTTTGTCCGGATCTTTCATCGCTTCCGAAATACTTGTAAAAGCAGTAAGTGTATCGAGTGTGAGGGAATCAAGAAGCACGGACTGCGCTGACGCATTCAATGAAAAAGATGCAAGAAACAGTAGAATAATATATAGTGATTTGATTTTAGCTTTCATTTGTCCTCCCTATTCCTAAACGGATCAAGCACCCTGGTATTATGCTGATAATACTTTCAGGCTATTTATTTTATCGATTGCCAGCTGATCTTTCAGCTCTTCAAGTCCATTGAACTTCACTTCATCTCTAAGACGTTCAATAAAATAAATAGTTGCATTCTCTTCGTAAATGTCTTTATTAAATTCAAAGATATTTACTTCGATGGTCTTGTGCTTTCCGTTAACTGTCGGGTTATTCCCGATGTTCAGCATTCCTCCGTACAAGCTATTATCATGCCGTACTTTCACTGCATACACGCCATCCGAAGGGATAATCTTGTACCTGTCCTCCACGAATATATTCGCTGTGGGATAACCGATCTCACGCCCTATTTTCTTCCCGTCAACCACTCTTCCTGTAAGACTGAACTCATGCCCCAGGTAACTTGCAGCTGTCCGTACATCTCCTTCCTGCAAAGCATTTCGGATCTTCGTAGAGCTGATCTCAATGGAATCAATATCCCTTGCCGGGATTTCTTCAACTTCAAAACCATACAAAGGGCCGTACTCTTTCAGATGCTCGAATGATCCTTCGCGGTTACGCCCGAAATGATGATTGTAACCAATCACCAGGCGCTTCGTTTTTATCTGGTTCACCAGTATATTCCGTACGAATTCCACGGAAGTAAGCCTTGAAAATTCCTTTGTGAAAGGAATTATGATGAGATGATCAATGCCGTATTGTTCCAGCAAGGCAATCTTTTCTTCCTGGGTATTGATGAGCTTGAGGTCATTATCATCAGGAAACAGCACCATCCTCGGATGGGGAAAAAAGGTTATGAGCACCGTTTCCCCGTTTTCTTCACGGGCAACATCCTTTAATCTTGAAATGATCTTCTGGTGGCCGAGATGTACACCATCAAAAGTTCCGGTAGTCACTACGGGATTTTTTACATTCCTGAAATCAATAATATCTGTGTAAACTTTCAATGTGTAAGGGGAATTTGATACGAATTTACTTATTTTATTAATGTTTTATACCTTCGTGGCGCATATTAATTTCTCATTCATTGAAACGTATCTTCAGGCAGGCCCTTTTACTTCTTCTTTTCTGGTTCGGGATCTTTTTTTTTAACCGGATCATTTTCTTCTGCTGCGAAACTCTTCTTTTGAATGATGTTCCTTTTTCCATAATTGCGCAATCATTTTACCGGGGCCTGAGGCTCGACCTTTCTACCAGCGGCTATTTATGCGTCATTCCATTGCTGCTTCTTTTCTTTTATTACGTCCTGCAAAAGAAAGTCGTGCTCCGTCTGATGGACTTTTTCAGCTGCATGATGATCATTGTCTATAATCTTATTTCTTTCGGGGAAGTCTGCCTTTACAGGGAATGGAAGGCAAAGCTCAGCATGCAGGCGCTGGAACATTTTGCACATCCCGAAGAAGTATTTAAATCTGCCTCTGCAGGACTCACAATCCTGTTCTTCTCACTGGTGATCGTCTTTAGCTGGCTTTACATTAAAATTTACAGGAAAAGCATTTCGCTCATCCCGCAGCATAAAATTCCGGCAGAACGCACACCTGGCAGGCACGTTTTTATCAAGGCATCCTTTATGCTGTTTGCCATAACAGCGTTCTCTGTTATCTCCATCAGGGGAGGGCTCCAGGCAATCCCGATCCAAAGCAGCGATGCGTACTTCTGTACAATACCAATTGCAAATGATGCCGCAGTGAATCCTTTCTGGAACCTTGTTTACAGCATCATGCAATATGAAGGCAACCTGAAAGAAAATCCTTACAAAGACTTTCCACAGGAGGAAGCAGACAGGATAGTACGGGAACTTTACAAGGTATCTAAAGATACAACTGTAAACATTCTCCGGTCTGAAAAACCGAATATCGTTTTTATCCTCCTGGAAAGCTGGAGTGCCTATACCGTAAAATCTTTTGGAGGTGATGACTTTGCACCTTTTACCGACAGCCTCAGCAGAGAAGGAATTCGCTTCACAAAACTGTACCCGGCCGGCTATGTTTCTGACCAGGGGATACCCGCAGTACTGAGCGGTTATCCGTGTACTTCACGTATTGCGATCATTAACGACAATTCAAAATCACTACCACTTCCATGTATTAACGAAGACCTGAAAAAACACGGTTATGAAAGTGGGTTTGCATTTGGCGGGGACCTGAATTACGGCAATATCCGGAGCTACCTTTTCAATAAAAAGTTTGATGTCATAAAAGAAGAAAAGGATTTTAACAGCGGCATCGCAAGAGGCAAGCTTGGGATTCAGGACAAAGAAATGGCGAAGGAATATATTAAAATGCTGAATGAGGCGAGGACACCCTTCGTTTACTCATGGTTTACATTAAGCTCGCATATGCCGTATGACTTCCCGGGGGAGAAAAAACCGCTTGTAAAAACCGAGAATGAATATATAAATTCTGTAAAATATTCTGATGAGGCATTAAGGCAATTCTTCATGGACGCAAAAACGCAGCCATGGTACCCGAATACTTTATTTGTGCTGGTTGCAGATCACAGTCATGCAAGCCATAAGGAGTTCAGCGTTTATGACCCGGAATATCACAGGATCCCGCTTGTGCTGTTCGGGGAAGTGATCGACAGTGCGTTCAGGGGAAAAGAGATCAGCAGGGTGTATTCCCAGCTCGACATCACCTATTCGATCCTGAAACAGATGAAACTGCATGGAGAAAGCCGGCAATACACCTGGAGTAAAGACATGTTCAACCCGTATTCCAGGTCATTTGCATTCTACTGCAGTTACAGCGGTTCAGGATTTGTAACTGATGAAGGATATATCGGGTACCAACATGGCCTTAATGAGCTAATTTTTAACAGCTTAGCAGATAAGAGGTCTAAAGCCGACACACTAACCATGTTCAGCAAGGCATTTCAACAGTCGGTTTACGAGGATTATCGTCTCAAATAAAGGCTTTATCCTTATTTTGAACAGTTTTCAACAGAATATCAAAATCCTTCTCTATTTATAGATAAATCATTACTTTTGCACCCGATTCAAAAAAGTACTAATTTTTATACCTATATAAAATGTCACAACAAACCGGTAAAATCTCTCAGGTAATTGGTCCTGTAATTGACGTTAGCTTTGAAGGCGGAGCTACATTGCCAAACATTCTGGATGCTTTGGTTGTTATCAAACCAAATGGCCAGAAAGTAATCCTTGAAACACAAAAACACATAGGTGAGGACACCGTTCGTACGATCGCGATGGACTCTTCTGACGGATTATACCGCGGGCTATCTGTTGAGAATACAGGCGCACCTATCACAATGCCTGTTGGTGACCAGGTAAAAGGACGTTTATTCAACGTGGTTGGTGAAGGTATCGATGGTATCGGTCCTGTATCCAACAAAGGCGGGGCTTCCATCCACAGAAATCCTCCTAAATATGAAGATCTTTCTACTTCAACTGAAGTATTATTCACAGGAATTAAAGTAATCGACTTGCTTGAGCCGTATGCAAAAGGCGGTAAGATCGGTTTGTTCGGTGGTGCCGGTGTTGGTAAAACCGTATTGATCATGGAGCTGATCAACAACATTGCAAAAGGATACGAAGGTTTATCGGTATTCGCAGGTGTTGGTGAGCGTACACGTGAAGGGAATGACTTATTGCGTGAGATGATCGAGTCGAACGTTATTAAATATGGTGAAGAGTTTAAACACTCAATGGAAAAAGGCGGATGGGACCTTTCTAAGGTTGACATGAAAGAACTGGAGAAGTCACAGGCTACTCTTGTTTTCGGTCAGATGAATGAGCCTCCGGGAGCCCGTGCACGTGTTGCATTATCAGGATTAACTATGGCTGAGTATTTCCGTGACGGAGATGAAAAATCAGGCGGACGTGATATCCTTTTCTTTATCGATAACATCTTCCGTTTTACACAGGCAGGTTCTGAGGTATCCGCGTTATTAGGACGTATGCCTTCAGCGGTAGGTTACCAGCCGACACTTGCTACGGAAATGGGATTGATGCAGGAACGTATCACTTCTACAAAGCGTGGTTCTATTACATCTGTTCAGGCGGTTTACGTTCCTGCGGATGACTTAACGGATCCTGCTCCTGCTACAACATTTGCCCACCTTGATGCTACAACCGTATTGAATCGTAAAATTGCTGAGCTTGGTATCTACCCTGCTGTTGATCCTTTGGATTCTACATCACGGATCTTATCTGCTGCAGTATTGGGTGATTCTCACTTCGGAACAGCACAGCGTGTGAAGCAGATTTTACAGCGTTACAAAGAATTACAGGATATCATCGCTATCCTTGGTATGGATGAGTTATCTGAAGAGGATAAATTGGTTGTATCACGCGCAAGACGTGTTCAGCGTTTCTTATCACAGCCTTTCCACGTTGCTGAACAGTTCACCGGGTTAAAAGGTGTATTTGTTTCTATTGAAGATACAATCAAAGGTTTCAACATGATCATGAATGGTGAAGTGGATGAATATCCTGAAGCAGCATTCAACCTTGTTGGTACAATTGAAGATGCAATTGAAAAAGGCAAGAAAATCCTTGCTGAAGCGAAATAATAATCAATTTGATTTTGTATTAATTTGATATTGTAAAACACATTTTCAAATTAATACATTTTCAAATTTTCAAATTAAACACATGTATTTAGAAATTATAACTCCTGAGAAAAAAGTATACAGCGGTGATGTGGAAGCGGTAAAGCTTCCCGGTGCTGATGGATCGTTCGGAATCATGAACAACCACGCTCCTATCATTGCAACTTTAAAAAAGGGAACAGTGAAGATCACAGACAAGGCCAGCAAAGTGGAAAATTTCGAGATCAATGGCGGTGTTGTTGAAGTACTGAACAACAAGATCATTGTGCTTGCTGAAGCGTAAGTCAGTGCGCATATTCACCCTTATTTAAAAGAAGGGTGAAAAATCCCGTCTGCTCTGCAGGCGGGATTTTTTTTACGAGCTGGCAGCATTTTTTCATCCGTTTCATATTAACTTAAAGAGATGGGAAAAGGAAACAGATTTGATGTAATTATTATAGGAGGAAGCTATGCAGGCCTTTCAGCCGGTATTGCTTTAGGCCGCGCAGGCAGAGAAATACTGATCATTGATAATGACAATCCCTGCAATAAATGTGCTCCCCGTGCCCATAATTTTATCACTTGGGATGGAGCAAAACCGGGGAATATTCTCTCTGCGGCAAAAAAAGATCTGATGAATTATCCAACAATAAAATTCAAAGAAGGAAAAGCTTCCGCAGCTAAACAAACGGAGAAAGGTTTTGAATTGATACTGGATAACGGTGAGAGGATCGACACTAAGAAATTATTGTTCACTACCGGAATCACCGACATAATGCCGGATATAAAAGGTTTTAATGAATGCTGGGGTACGTCCGTACTGCATTGCCCTTATTGTCACGGCTACGAAATGAAAGATAAACAAACTGCGGTACTTGGATCGAACATTAAAGCATTTGACCTGTGCATGGTGCTAACACAATGGACCAAAAGCACTCTTCTTTTAACAGACGGCAAAGCAAAGCTGACAGATGAACAGCAGCTAAAATTAAAGAAACACCACATTAATATCATTGAAAAAGAAGTGGATCACTTTGAACATACAAAAGGGGAACTTCAAACTATCCACTTTAAAGATAAAACCAGGCTTACCATTCCCGTTATGTATGCGAAGCTTGATTTTAAGCAGCATTGCGATATTCCTGAAAAAATGGGATGCAGAATGAAAGATGGCTATATAGACGTTGATCAATGCCAAAAAACATCTCTCTATGGTGTTTATGCTGCGGGCGACAACGCCAGCCAGGGAAGAACTATCTCGCTGGCTGTTGCGGCCGGAACAGTAGCGGGAATGATGCTGAACGGGGAACTGTCATCTGAGAGCTTTTAAATTATCCGGATTTTATCATGTTGACTTTATTGTATATTTACAATACACAAACACCATCACATGCTAAGATCTATTTCTTTTACTCTGATGATCCTTTTCACCCTTATCCTGAAAGCTCAGGAAACGGTAACCTTTCCTTCAAAGGATGGATTGACAATCACAGCTGATGAATACATTGATGATGCAGAATTTCCTTATATGATCTTATGCCACCAGGCCGGCTTTAGCCGCGGTGAATATATTAATACAGCCATGCGATTTCAGAAATTCGGTTACAACTGTCTTGCTGTCGATCTCCGCTCAGGAAAAGAAATAAATGGCATCACGAATGAAACAGCTGTTCTTGCATCAAAAAAAAGGAAGCCAACCGCTTATCTTGATGCAGAACAGGATATCCTTGCAGCCATTGATCACATTTATAAAAAAACGAATAAGAAAGTGATCCTTGTCGGCAGTTCATACAGCGCTTCGCTTGTATTAAAGATCGCTGCGGGCAATGATAAAGTGAAAGCAGTACTTGCATTCAGCCCGGGAGAATATTTCGGAGATAAGTTAAATGTAAAAGAAGCGATAAGGCTTATCGATAAGCCAGTGTTTGTAACCTCATCAAAAGAAGAGTCGTCAGCTGTTTCAGCCTTAATGAAGGATGTAAAAAACAAATCCCAGTTCACACCATCCAATACCGGTGATCATGGCTCAAAAGCTTTGTGGAAGGAAACGAATCCAAACTATCATGAATACTGGATGGCGCTGCTGATGTTCATGAGGGGATTAAATTAATTACTGCAAATCAATCGTTATGCTCTTAAATAACATGCAACGTGATCCCGTTCAGCTCATTTACCTGGTTTGTGTATTGATCACAATTGTATTACTAAGCAGGTTCTGGAAAAAGAAAAAATAATCATTTTTTCAGTTTTTCATTTTCCTTATGCCTCTTATTATCGCGTTTGGTCTTCTTTTCCATATTCTTCTCAAAAGCTTTTGTAAGATCCACACCTGTCTGGTTGGCCAGACAAATTAAAACAAACATGACATCAGCGAGCTCATCACCGAGATCCTTGTCAGTTTCCTTTTTCTTGAATGACTGTTCACCGTACTGCCGGGAGATGATCCGCGCCACCTCTCCTACTTCTTCCGTGAGGATAGCCATGTTGGTGAGTTCGTTGAAATAACGCACCCCGTGATCTTTGATCCATTCATCTACCTTTTGCTGGGCTTGTTTTATTGTTAAGGCCATGTTATAGGTTAAAGGTTATTAATTAGTAGTTAATAAGGCTAACGGTTAATAGCTATGGGTTTATTAGTTAAGCGGGTGAAGGCTAATTAACTCATTCCACTGATCAATCATTTAACTCACTAAAATCGGGGACAAAAAAAAGCCTCATAAATTAATTATGAGGCTCCTTTAAAATTGTGATGAATTATTCGGCAATTACTTCGAAAGTAACGTTTCCAACAACTTCTTTGTGGAAACGAACTTCAGCAGTGTAAGTACCTACATTTTTGATACCATCTTCATTGATAGAAATGTTCTTTCTGTCAATTTCATAGCCTAATTTTTTAACTGCATCAGCTAACTGAACTGTAGTGATGGAACCGAAAATTTTCCCGGATTCACCAGCTTTAGCGCCAACTTTAACAGTCATATCTTTTAATGCAGCGGCCGTTTTTTCAGCAGATGCTTTAATTTTTTGTTCTTTGAATGCGCGCTGTTTTACGGTTTCAGACTGCATTTTTTTAGTAGAACTTGTTGCCATTACAGCCAACCCTTTTGGTAAAAGGAAATTTCTTCCGTAACCAGGTTTTACATTTACAACGTCATCCTTGTATCCAAGGTTTTTAACGTCACTTTTTAAAATTACTTCCATTTTTGAATTTCGTTAATTAGTTATTGTTAATAGTTAAAGTTACTGCTGTAACAATGACTATTTTAACATGTCAGCAACATAAGGAAGAATAGCAAGGTGACGTGCACGTTTTACTGCTCTTGATACTTTACGTTGATATTTAACTGATGTACCAGTTAATCTGCGTGGTAAAAGTTTACCCTGCTCGTTTACGAATTTCAATAAGAAAGTCGCGTCTTTGTAATCGATATACTTAATTCCGCTCTTTTTAAAACGGCAGTATTTCTTTTTCTTAACATCCACTGTTGGTGGAGCAAGATATCTGATCTCTGAATTATCTGAAGCCATTGTTGTTTCGTTTAAATTAGTTAATACTAAGCTGTTGCTTTTGCTTTGTTTCTGCGTTTTTCGCTGTAAGCAATTGCGTGCTTATCAAGCTTAACGGTTAAAAAGCGCAGTAAACGCTCATCGCGTTTGTAAGCAACTTCTAATTCTGCAACAAATGTAGTTGGAGCAGTGAATTCGATCAGGTGATAGAAACCTGTCGTTTTCTTTTGGATCGGATACTGTAATTTGCGAAGGCCCCAGGCATCTTCTGCAACGATTTTACAGCCATTGTCTGCAAGCATCTTTTTGTACTTGCTTACCGTCTCCTTTGCCTGTTCTTCAGACAAAACGGGAGTCATGATGAAGACGGTTTCGTAATGATTTGACATTTTTTTTACTGTTTTTGGGTTAATAATTAATTTTTCCTTTTCTTTAAAAGGGACGCAAATATACAAAATTTATGTTACAAACTTGACACTTATATTACAAATTAATCTGCCGTTTTACTGAAATTTCGGAGTTGGTAATAGACAATTGACAATTAAGCAGTTAGTCTGGACAAAGATTAATTACCTTTTTGTGCCTGGCAGTGAGCCGCAATCTTCTTCACAACTTTTGAACATACCCGAAATTTACCGTTTTAATAGCTATTTTTGCATAACTCTATGGAAAATTTCATTGTTTCAGCCCGAAAATACCGACCGGCAACGTTTAATACCGTTGTGGGACAGGGGCATATAACAAACACCCTGAAAAATGCCATAAAGAACAACCACCTTGCCCAGGCCTTTTTATTCTGCGGACCGCGTGGGGTTGGAAAGACCACCTGTGCGCGGATCCTTGCAAAAACGATCAACTGCACCGCGAAAACAGCTGAAACGGAAGCCTGTGACCAGTGTGAATCCTGCAAATCATTCAACAGCGGTGCATCGCTGAATGTTTATGAGCTGGATGCTGCTTCCAATAATTCTGTGGACGATATCCGAAACCTGGTTGACCAGGTACGTTTTGCACCTCAATTAGGAGAATTTAAAGTTTATATCATCGATGAGGTTCACATGCTTTCCGCGAGCGCATTCAATGCTTTCCTGAAAACGCTTGAAGAACCGCCACGCCATGCTATTTTTATCCTCGCAACTACTGAAAAGCACAAAATAATCCCGACCATCCTTTCGCGCTGCCAAATCTTTGATTTTAACAGGATCCAGATTGACGATATTGCGAACCATCTCGGCTATATTGCAAAAAGCGAGAACGTTTCAGCAGAAACAGATGCATTGCATATTATTGCGCAAAAAGCTGATGGCGCTTTACGCGATGCCTGTTCCATTTTCGACCAGATCGTAAGTTTTGCAGGGAATACCGTGACTTACAAAGCCGTGATCGAGAACCTCAATATTCTTGATTATGACTATTATTTCAAAGTGACGGACGCTGTCCTTTCCGAGAATATATCTTCTTCCCTGCTGATTTTCAATGAGATTCTGAATAACGGCTTTGACGGCCATAATTTTATTGCCGGGCTTTCCGGCCATCTGCGAAACCTGCTTGTAAGCAAGGATCCTGAAACCGTCATGCTGCTTGAAGTGGGAAACAACATCAGGGATAAATATAAACAGCAGGCAGGAAAATGTTCACCGGGATTCCTTGTAAGGGCCCTGACTATTCTAAATAAGGCCGACATCCAGTATAAGTCCAGTAAAAATCAGCGTTTACAGGTAGAGCTCTCGCTTATGCAGCTTTGTTCTATCAATGCACCGGTCCAAGAGGCCGAAAAAAAAAATGACCTGAAGGAAGCCCAGGCTAAGGCCCCGGTGACTGTCAGCATACCTTCTGTTTCCACGCAGGCGCCCGCCCAGCAGAAACAGGAACCTATTGTTCAAACTCCTCCTGCTCCTCTTTCAGCGTCAACGATAGCGAAGAAGCCTATCATCAGGACCAGCACGCCATCGATCAATCAGCATATTAACCCCGCGGTAAAAACGGGGACTACCGCGAATCCTGATGCCACCACAACCGTAAACCAGAAATCGGAGCCTTTTTCCCAGCAGGCACTTGAAGCAGCCTGGCTGAAATATGCCACTGAAATGAGGACAAGGAAGGCTAACCTCGGGGCTGCCCTTGCCAGTAAAATGCCGGTATTGAAAGAAGGTTTCAAGGTCGAGTTCACTATCAACAATAAAGCTCTTGAGGAAGCGATCAACGAGGACAAGATGAATTTTCTCGGCTTTTTACGCAATGAACTGAATAATTTCGCCATCACTCTTGACCTTATCATGGTGCAAGGAGAGGACAAAACCAATCTTTATACTGCGAGCGACCGCTACAAACGGCTTGCAGAAAAGAACCCGGAGATAAATAAATTCCGCCAGGCATTCGACCTGGACATTGAATTCTGATAAAAAAATCCTATCTTCATCCATCTTATTTCCCTCCTGGAAGGGAGATAAAAATTAACCGGCCAATATGCAACCTTTAGCGCTGTTGTGGCATCTTGTAATTAATACAAGATTAATTACGAATACGCCCAGGGATTTAAAATTTCAGATATGAAAAAAATAATTATTACTCTAACCGCAATTTTCTCAGCTATTTTTACATCAGAGGCCCAGCTCGTGATCACAGCGGGCGGGGGTGCCGGGGCTGTGGCTACAGCCGTAGGCGGACCGGGTCTAACAATAAGCAATGTTACTGTAAATTGCGCCAATGTTTCTTACGGCTCTTTTAGCGGAGGTGCATCATCAGGACTTGGTATCACCAACGGGCTTGTACTTACAACCGGAACAGCAACCCAGATCGTAGGCTCAAATACCAACAATGACTTTACCAGCGTAGGCTGTGTGGGTACTTCTGCGAGTGATCCGCAGCTTACCGCCTTAAGTTCTTCCGCCACGAAGGATGTCTGCATAATAGAGTTTGATGTAATTCCGCAATGTAATACTATGAGTATCGCCTTTGTTTTTGGCTCTGATGAATATACTGATTACGTAAACTCAACTTTTAATGATGCCTTTGGTTTTTTTGTTTCAGGTCCTAATCCAGGTGGAGGGAATTATAACAACTTTAACCTTGCAACAATACCCAATGGTACCGCTGTAAGTATTGATAACGTAAGCCATGTTACTAACTCAGCATTCTTTGTAAACAATAATTCCGGAGGAGCTAATAATAGTTTTGACGGTTTTACAACTGTTTTAACCCCCTCGATGAATGTTACTCCCTGTGCAACTTATCATTTTAAGCTTGCAATTGCCGATGCTACTGACTGTGCAATGGATTCGGGGGTTATGATCGATATTATCCAGTGTGTTAGTCCATGGACCGTGGCGACTTCTTCCACAGGGGCAAGTTGCGGCACCAACAACGGTACTGCCACCGCCACTGTTTCCGGGGGAATCGGGCCTTTTTCTTATTCGTGGGCACCATCGGGAGGAACCGGGTCTACTGCGAGCGGACTTGCTGCAGGAAGCTATACGGTAACTGTTAATGACGGCTTAAGCTGCACACCTCCCCAGACTTACACCGTTGCTGTTGCAGGTTCCGGCGGAAGCACAACAACAATAAACAACCCTACAATCTGCGCAGGAGCTACTGCAACACTAACTGCTACCCCTGTTACAGGCGGAGGAACTTATTCATGGGCCCCGGGCGGTGCAACTACACAGTCGATCACCGTTTCCCCGGCAACCACCACCACATACACTGTTTCCTATACATTAACGGGCTGCACCACTACTTCAACAGGAACAGTTACCGTAAATCCGGTACCTACAGTAACTATTACACCGGCCACCTCTACAATCTGTGCAGGCGCAAACGCCACACTGACTGCTAATCCTTCTATTGCAGGAGGAACATTTCTTTGGGCCCCGGGCGGAGCGACCACAAATGCCATAACAGTGAGTCCTGCCGCGACCACCACTTACACTGTGACTTACACTCTTTCAGGATGTACAGCTACAGCAACAAGGGTAATCACGGTAAACCCTTCGCCAACGGTTACTTCCAGCTCACAAACTATTTGTGCAGGTGCAAGCGCAACTATTACAGCAACCCCAAACCCAACCGGGGGAACATTCTCCTGGGCTCCCGGCGGTGCGACCACGGCAGCTTTAACTGTCAGCCCTGCTGCAACAACCACTTATACTGTTACTTATACCTTAAGCGGATGTACTGCAACGGGGACGGGGACGGTTACCGTAAACCCTGTTCCAACAGTTACTTCAACTTCCCAAACGATATGCGCGGGATCCAGTGCGACTATTACTGCTACTCCTTCAGCAGCAGGAGGAACATTCTCCTGGGCACCGGGAGGGGCAACAACAAGTGCAATCACGGTAAGCCCTGCTGCTACAACAACTTATACCGTTACCTATACCCTTTCAGGATGTACAAATACAGGAACTGGAACAGTCACTGTTAACCCGATACCGACAGTAACTGCCAATAACGCTGCGATTTGCCCGGGAGGTACTGCTACCTTAAATGCGGCTGGGGCAACAAGCTATTTATGGTCTACCTCAGCTACTACCGCATCAATCACTGTTTCTCCCGCTGCCAATACCACTTATACGGTAACGGGCACCACTGCAAGCTGTTCTGCAACGGCAACTGCAACCGTTACTGTTGGCGCAAACATGTCTATCACGGTTAACTCTCCGGCAATCTGTGCAGGACAAACAGCTAACCTGATCGCATCAGGCGCAACATCCTATACATGGTCGGCAGGCGCGACAGCTACAACACCAGGAAATGCAACTGCAAACCCGTCCACTACAACTTCTTATACTGTAACCGGAACAACAGGATCATGCTCCGGAACAGGTGTTGCCACAGTTACCGTAACCACGGTCCCGGTGACTACTGTTACTTCAGCAACTATCTGTGCCGGTGCAACGGC
>DASVUX010000003.1:0-77579 GCA_036386835.1 Bacteroidia bacterium | reverse complement strand
AAACAAGACTTGTACTAGGGTTAAATTTTGCAATAAACCCATCGTATAAGAATGTTCCTCCACCATGCCAGATTTGAGTGTAAGCACCACCTCCGGGGTTACAACGATTAAAACTACCTCCTGAAGGAGCGCAGCTGTTAGCATTTGAACTGTTCCCTGTCATGCCCACTATGAAGGCATTCCCCAATGTATCACATCTCACTTTATGAATCACCGTATTGTAACCTCCCCAGTATGTATGCCAATTTCGGAAGCCTGATGAAGCATTAAAACGAGCAATAAAACCTTGATCGCCACCAAACGCAGTTGAATTTACATAGCTACCAGACCCGGCTGACCACGGTAGCAGAGTCAAGGTATCACTAACGGTGGTGGTTCCACAAACAAAAAGTTGTCCGCCATTTGCATTAGTATGGTCAACCCCATTTGCACGTTCGTCTCCGTTTCCTCCATAATAGGTTACAAATTCTCTTGCATAGTTCACATCAAATTTTGCAATAAAAGCGTCTTTTGTTCCTTTTAAAATAGCTTGTTGAGGTCCATTTGAAATAGGGAATGGATTTGTTCCACTTTGAGGGCTACTTGTATATCCAGCAACATATATATTCCCTTGATCATCGGAAGCAATGTCTAAAGCATGATCATCTTTCGTACCGCCTAAAAAGGTGTTCCACTCAGGAGGGGTAACAGCTGTCGGAGAAACACTAGGCACGACTGTTTTTACTTCAATTATCAAGACTTTAGTACTATCATAAGCGCCTATATTAAATTTGTATTTATTAGTAGCCCCATTATTTTGCCAATTAGCAGTCCAACCGGTTATAGGGATAATTGCATTGCTTGTACTTAATTGATAAACTATTGGTCTGTCAAAAGCCACAGAGCCGAGATTACTGTTAACAGTTAAAACATTAGTAGTTCCATTAAGGTTAAAAGAACTGGCGCCTGTAAACTCAGGTTTAATAGCAGAAGGTGTGCCTCCCGGCTTAATAATAAAATAGTATTTAAGGCCGTCTGCATTACTTGAATATTCGAGATCTATATTTTTATATAGTCCAGGCGTTACTAAGCGCTCATTACCATGAACTTTTGTTATTCCATCAGGTATATGGGAGACATAATAGTTTATAAAACTCTTATGTTGATCTAAAGGAAATGTTCTTGCATTTCCTGCCGATTGGAAGAAACTTACATCAACCCTGTTTAATGTATCAGGATTGCTATATGATGTGTCAATCTTAGAATAGGCAATGCAAAATCCATTATCCTTAAAGTAATAATCAGGATATGTTCCTTCAGTATAAAATTTTATGTAGGGAACAATTGTATCATTGCTTCCTAAAACCTGTCCTTTATTTTGATAATATAAATAATTGCTACCTAATGGCTCACCACCAAAATCAGTTGGAATTATAATATTATTTTCAATATATTTAACTGTTGCGTATTCATACACGTTTGCTGCCGTTTCGCTTGCCCCAGTAACTACTACCGCTCCCACAGAATCTATTGCAATATTTGTAGCCCTGTCATCAAGATGTTTCGCACCATCGAAGTCAATGCTCCATTCAACTGTTCCGGCAGTATCATATTTAATTGTATGATAATCCATTTGACTTAGAGCGGTTTTCGCATTCCCAGTAATGTAAATCTTTCCATAACTATCCATTGCCATCGCATAAGCTTCATCATCACCGTTTAAGCTATCATTAAAGGTTCTTGCCCAAATTAGACTTCCACTACTGTTATATTTTAACGTTAAATAATTATTCTGTTCAGTTGTATCGTGAGAATACCCCGTTACATATACATCACCCGTAGAATTTACCTTAAGTGCAGTTGCCTTGTCATTAAACCCATTCTCATCGTAAGTTCGCTCCCATTGAATTACAAGATTAGAATCCATCTTAATAACGTCATAATCATAACCATTGGATACTGATGGCGTAAATCCCGCTAAATAGATATTGCCATTTGCATCCGTAACCATATCTCGGACTTCTTCTATTCCTGATGTTCCACCTGAACTGATGGTTGTTGAATTAAGTACGCCATTACTTCTATATACAAGTGCTGCCCAATTATATGCACTAGCACCTGTTTTAACTGCGCCTGCAACAGCGACACCAGTACCGCTTTTTACAATCCGGACAGGAACATCATCAAAACCGCTGCTATGAGCATAGCGATTTGCCCATTGCTGGACTCCCGATGAATTATAGAAGATAGTTACAAAGTCAAGGTTTCCGGAAGTATTAAAGCTACTACCCACAACTGCCATAGTCCCTCCTGTATTTACTAAAATGTCTGTTCCACAGTCATACAGATTAAATCCATCATAAGTGTTTGTCCATTGAAGAACACCTGAAGAATTATATTTCTTAAAGAATAAGTCGGACATCATGGAGGTGGTATCATTCGTAATAGCACCGGTTATATATACATTTCCGCTTCCATCTAGTTGTAATGCCGTTGCGAAATCCTGATACCCTGCGCTCCCATCTATCTGTACAATCCACTGTTGAACTCCTGATGAATTGAATTTAGCAAGAAGAACATCATAATTGCCTGCTCCGTTCAAGGTAGCTCCGGCGACATAAACGTTTCCTGAACCATCTGTTTTAGTCACATTCTTGTAAAAAAAGTTTTGTGTTCCTGCCTTAGTTGCCCAGTCTTGAAATGGTGTCAGCTGGGCTTGCGAATAAATCGAGGAGTGTAGAAACGCCCCAATCAGAAATAATAATAGTTTTTTCATTTTTTTTGTTTGTTAGAATTAATTGAATTGTCAAGCGCAGGCGTAAAAGCATAGAAAATGTAATACGATATAGACTGAGAAAGCTTTTAAGGCATAACTTGTCCATGTGAGTATTTCTCTTCAAAAAAAATTGCCTGGCTGTTAAACAGAGAAAAAAAATCTTTGAAAGGCTTGAACCCTTCCAATATTGGCATTCGCATTCAATCCATCAGATCAAATACACCCTTTAGCCTTGGAGTAGGAGACTTGAAAGGATTTGATTAATTAGACAAACTTAATAAACAGCATCAATGCTGAGAGGTGATTTAGTTCTTTTAACGAATATACATTTAAAACTTCATCAATCGTTTTCTTTGTTAAGAATTTAGCTAATTCATCTTCGTAATCTAAAGATATTTCATTCTTTAATTTGGCGGTTTCTACCATTTTTAAATAATCAGGCGTGAAGCAACGCCTATCTCATTCCAGGGCCGCAAAGCCCCTCATAACTATAAACGAAGTCCACGCCCTTTCTCGAAGGCGTTTCCTGCGTAGCTGTGAGATTTTTATTGGCGGATTTGGAATATCCCAGCGAAACGCAATGTTTTACTTAAAAACAAATGTATGTGAAAAAATTAAATATACAAACTATAAGTTTCATTTTATAATAACCAATAGTATATTATCTAATCATTTATGGCAAAGTAATTTTGCCAGAGATGAATACAGTAGGAGAAAAAATACGTTATTTCAGAAAACGAAAAGGCTTTAGCCAAGAAGATTTAGCACACGAACTGGATGTTTCGTTAACAGCGTATTCTAAAATAGAGAGAAATATTACTGATATAAATTTTTCACGACTATTACAGATTGCAAAAGTTTTGAATGTTTCCCTAATTCAACTATTATCAGTTGATAAAAAAGGCAAAACATGGAGTGACGAAAATGAACGCTTAAAAGAAATTATTGTTGAAAAAGATAAAAAAATTATGCTTTTACAGCAAAAAATCATAAAGCAGTTCGATAAAAAAAGTTCTAAGAAAAAATAATCTATATTTGCATTGAAAGGTTTTGATTTGGGATTAGGGAGCTCGGGCTTATGTCCGGCAAAACCCTTACAAGTCAAAACCTTTTCCATTTTGTTAGATCGTGTTTTGTAGGTCTGTGTCCATTCCCTTATCCTCGCTTCTTATAATCCATTAATGGGAATGATCTTACTATCCTGCTTTGTGAACCCTTGAAGAATTTTGGGTAACAAACGAGTAGCATAAAGCCACACAAGAGACCTAAAAGCACCTAAAACCTATCTAGCCTACAATTCTCTGTATCATTTGGTAATTGGGGTAATGGTTAGGTTTTGTTATCTTTGGCAACTTATAACAGATTCGTAAATTCGTAAAAAATAGAAAAGCGATGAAACTTTTTGTAAAGAACCTTGACAGGGATATTAATGAGATGCAGTTGGAAGGACTGTTTGCCCAGTATGGGAAAGTTGTTTCTACCAAGATCGTATATGACAAGATCACATGGGAATCCAAAGGTTTTGCATTCATGGAAATGGCAAAAAAGGAAGATGGGTTAAAAGCAATTGAAGCCTTGAATGGGAAAGAAGTGCGTGGGCGCGAGCTGATCGTGCAGGAAGCTGAGGAAAGAAGACATTTCTAATGAATCATCCCGCATTTTGCTTTTTTGGACTGAATAATGGTGCGGCATAATTAATCCTAATATGGGAAGTCTATTATTTTTTAACAATCAGTCCTGACTTTTCAGAATTGTTTCCGATTGCTGTCTCGATTGTGCATTTTTGCTCTTCATCAATTTTCATTGCCGTTGAACTACTTAGCGTACGCTTTTTTAATTCTTTCCTTCTTTTCCTGCGGCCCTGAAAAAGCTGAACAGGATGGCCCTGATCCCGTCTATGTAAACCAGGATAGCCTTGCGAAGTTTCTGAAGAAGATCCACGCAAAGGAAAAAGCATACAGGATCGATACACTTTTCAAGAATAAGGTTAAAGCCGGTTTTAATGCCTGCGTCCTTGTAGCACAGCATGGCCAGGTAATCTATAAAAATGCATTCGGCTTTGCAGATCTTAAAACAAAGGATTCACTTTATACCAATTCTGCTTTCCAGCTGGCTTCAGCTTCCAAAACACTTACGGCAGGAGCAGTGCTTCTGCTGAAAGACAGGGGAAAGCTGCGCCTCGATGACCTTGTACAAAAACACCTTCCCGATTTCCCCTATGAAGGCATCACCATTCAAATGCTGCTCACGCATCGTTCAGGACTTGGTAATTATGTTTATTTCTGTGAGCCTTTCTGTGATAAGTCTAATGCATATAATGGAAGCTGCTTTAACAATAAGGCCATGCTGGAAATTATGAAGGTGCACAAACCGGCTGTTTATGCAAAACCAGGTAGAAAATTCGAATACTGCAATACGAATTATGCACTTTTAGCCCTTATCGTGGAAAAGGTGTCGGGTGAACCATTCTCGGAATTTATGGAAACAAATATCTTCAAACCTTTAGGGATGAATGATACGTGGGTGCATGATGTGAACAGGAAGGCAGAGGGTAAAAAAGTAACGCGGGGTTATAACGGGCTCGGAAAGCCGGAGGATGATACATATGCAGATGATGTGACAGGCGACAAAGGGGTGTATTCTACTGTTGAGGACCTTTTTAAATGGGACCGTGCTTTGTATTCGGAAGTCCTTTTGAAAAAGAGCACAATTGAGGAGGCTTACAAGGGTTACAGCAATGAACATAAAGGAAAGCGTAATTACGGATATGGATGGCGGACTGTGGATGATGGAAAAAATCCTAAAATAATTTACCATAATGGCTGGTGGCATGGGTATAACAGTTTGTTCTTAAGACGGCCCTCCGATGGAACAACGATCATTGTGCTTTCCAATAAATTCAATAAAACCGCATATCGTGTTGAAGGTGTTCTCAGGATCCTTGATGAAAGCAACAGGAATATCGATATAGAAGGAGAATAAGATAAATTCGACAAGGTCCGACAGGAAATTATATATTTGCGCTCCAACTATCGGTAATAAACAACCATGTATCGAATTTCCGGTTGGCATGTAATTTTATTACGAACCTTTGCATTGAAAATTTAATCAATAAAACCAACCAATTCACCCTAACTATGAAAAAATTAATTTATTTGATCGCATTTTTACCATTTGCATTCAGTTGTGAAAACGGTAATAAAGAAGGCGCATTGTCTGCAGAAGACAGTCTAACCGCTATAAGTGGCGGTCAAAAAGTCCGCATCGAACGCCAGGATTCCAGTATCCAGGAATTTATCCGCGGGTTCAATGAGATCCAGGATAACCTGGATGTGATCAAAGAAAAAGAAAAGATAGTATCTGCAAACAGTAAAGATGCAGAAACCCGTAAATCAAAAGAAGATCAGATCGTGGCTGACATCCAGGCTATTTATGACGTAATGAACCAAAACAAGCAGCGCCTGGAAACAATGCGTTCTAAACTGAAGCAATCAAATAAAAAGAATGAAGAGCTTGAAAAATTCATTACCCGTTTAACTGCCGACCTGGAAGAGAAAGATGCCCAGATCAATAACCTGAAAGGTGAGCTGGAGCGTTTAAATATTGAAATGACAAACCTTAACACAACTTACCAGGAAGAGATCCAGTCAGGGCAGGTGAAAACAGAAAAGCTGAATACAGCTTATTACGCTTTCGGAACTGCAAAAGAGCTTATCAAAAATGGTGTGCTTACAAAAGAAGGCGGATTCATCGGTTTGGGTAAATCCCAGAAAATAAAATCTGATTTTAATAAAGAATACTTTACCAAAGTGGATATCACGTCAATGAATGTAATTCCTTTAGGGGCAAAGAAGGCGAAGCTGGTTACAACTCACCCTGCAGGTTCTTATAAAATAGAAGGTGCAAATGAGCGCGCTGAGAAGTTAACGATCCTGAATGCCGAGGAGTTCTGGGGAGCTTCCAAATACCTTGTTGTTGTTATAGAACAATAGTTCAATAGAAATAAATTAAAACCCTTCCGGCCTCCGGAAGGGTTTTTTTATTTAATTTTAATCATGATCAAAAGTAAGATCCGGGTTTCCCGGACCGGCCGGTATTATCTTTCCGCAGCCCCTTCTTCACACATTGATGAAGTATGGTTTGTTTGTCATGGCTATGGGCAGCTTGCCGAATATTTTATCCGGAATTTCCAGGGATTGCAAAAGGAGAATGTTTTAGTAGTGGCGCCTGAAGGGCTGAACCGCTTTTACCTTAATGGTTTTTCGGGGAGGGTGGCTGCTTCGTGGATGACCAAAGAAGACCGGCTGGATGAGATAAACGATTATGTGCAGTTCCTGGATGATGTTTACACTGAAGTGATTTCACAATTGCATAATAAGGACCTTAAAATCAGTTTCTTCTCACAGGGAACGGCAACAGTAAGCCGTTGGTTCTGCCAAGGCCAGGCAAAGGCAGAAAATCTTGTTCTGTGGGCAGGTGCTTTACCGGCAGATCAAACAAAAGAAGATGTTGAGAAGCTGAAAGGTGTGAAGCTGTACCTGGTGGCCGGTGATAATGACCCGTTCATCACTGAAGACGCCTTGCAGCGCGAATTGAGTTTACTCCATGAAAAAGAATTGGAATATGATCTTATCCGGTTCGGGGGAAAGCATGAAATTGATCCGGAAGCCTTGCAGGTTTTAGCTGCAAAACTCCGGAGTGTTTAAAAAAAATGCTCACCGTTAAGCGAGCATTTTTAGTTTATGGTAATCTGATCCTATTCTACAGGATAGTAAACTTCAGTCAACCATTTGGCTGTGTCTTTTTCAACACCCGGATCAGTTACATATACTTCGTATGGCGAACCTGTTACTTTTTTATCGTTGGCTTTCAGAAACTTTTCAATTTCAGCATGTGCCAGCTCAGTTCCCATATAAGGGCCGTAATAATGTGCGACCACTGCATTCCCGGCAGGCATCTTTTTCACAGAAATATCCTTTGAGCCTTTTACTTCCTTGTTAACAGGAATAGCACACTCCATCTCGATCTTCTCAGGTGAAAAACTGTGATAGATCGCAAATACAGGTCCTGCAAATTCCAGCTTGTTTTTTTGCATGAACTCCCCGATCTTCTGGTAGCTGGTACCAATGTCATTGGTAATATTCTTTAAGCTTGTTGTACACTTGTATGTGGCAACTATCTGCTCTTTGGTGGTAGTGTTTTCAACCACTATAGGCTGTGCAGCCACAGCAGGAAGGGACTCACAATGCTTTTTAAGGCCTGCAAGGCTCTTTTCAAAGTCAGCTCCAAGCATTCCATCCATCATCAGTCCGAACACCCTTTGGAAGAAACCCATTTCAATTTCCATATATGTTGTGGCTACACATCCGCCAGTGGTATCTTTAAATAACCATCCACCATGACTGGTACCCATGCCTTCAAATTCAAGATCAGTTAAGATGATGGAATTAGGTGTGCTTTCAACAATGGTGATGTTACCATGACCAACATCTTTATGGGAGCTTTCCCAGAAGTGCCTTGCACCTTTACCGCTCTCAGGACCTTCATATTTATTGGTCATTGCAGGATCTATATTATCCCAGTATGACCATTTCGGCCAGTGATGAAAATTATTTACCTGTCCAAAGACCACAGCAGTAGGGGCATTGATCATTGCAGAACGTTCAACCTTTACCTTTGAAGGCAGGAATAAGGAAATAAGGATAAAAAGCCCGAATATCACGGCTAGTACCAGCAGGATCTTTTTTAAGATTCTCATAAGATTTTATTTGTTTAATTTAGTTTGTGATTAGTAAGGCAAAATAACGGAATTTTTAAGTATGAAGCGTATTCTTCACATGAATGTTTTCAGCCATTTTATCGCTGAATCAGGATCTGTGAAAAGTCGCGTAGGCTTCACAGGTTTATTTATTGTCAGGTAAAAGTTGCCGAAGAGCTTAAGCGAAATGGATTTCAGGACAAAGGCATCTGCAAGGGTGTATCGGTTGCCTTCATCGGAAGCGGAGAGGATCTTGGCTTCCTTGCTGATCTCAACAAACGTTTCAATAGTAACAAGGTTCGGAAAGGACCGGCCTTCACCAATTTCAGCAACAACATCCAGGACATCATTCACATCTTCCCTGGTGAACTCATCCACAGGCTTGATATCAAAGTGCATAATGCCATCTTCTCTTAGAATAACAGTGCTTGCACGTAATTCCACTTTGCTGATAGTTCTCATCTGGCGGAGTAAACCGGGGTTCTATCGGTAAGCTTTTTTAATTAGTTGTGATAAATGTACTATTTATTTGAAAGGCGTGCTCATTCTTTTAATGTACCGGAATGGATGCCTTTATTTACCTTTGCGCAAAATTTACTTTTCCTATGAAATTACTTTTCAATTATCTGAAAAAATACAAGGGACTTGTGCTGTTGGCACTTGTGCTCGCCTCAATAAACCAGGTGTTCTCACTTCTTGATCCGCTTATTTTCAAGAGGATAGTGGATGAATATGCCGGTAACCCGCATGATTATACAAAAGAAGAATTCCTGAAGGGGGTCGGAGGGCTTATTTTATTATCCATGGGCTTTGCAATGGTTTCGCGGATTGCAAAAAACTTCCAGGATTATTATGTAAACGTTATAACACAAAAGCTTGGCGCGCAGATTTATTCTGACGGGCTGCAGCACTCACTGGAATTGCCTTACCAGGTGTTTGAGGACCAGCGGAGCGGTGAAACACTCGGTAAGCTTCAAAAGGTACGGACGGATGTTGAACGACTGATCAATTCATTTGTAAATATCCTTTTTACCTCACTCGTAGGTGTTGTATTCGTAATGATCTATGCAATCAATATTCATTGGGTCATTGCCGCGGTCTATTTTGCGTCTGTGCCTATCCTGGGCTTTATTACATCTGTTTTAAGTAAAAGAATAAAGAAGATCCAGAAGAAAATCGTTGGAGAAACAACCGCACTGGCCGGTTCTACCACAGAATCGCTCAGGAATATTGAGCTCGTAAAAAGCCTTGGGCTGGCTGATCAGGAGATCAAACGTCTGAATGGCACTACCTTAAAGATTTTGGGGCTGGAACTGAAAAAGGTAAGATACATCCGGAGCATCAGTTTTATCCAGGGAACATTCGTAAACTTTTTGAGGAGCTGCATCCTGTTCCTTCTCCTGTTCCTCATCTTTCGCGATACACTTACAATTGGTGACCTGTTCTCACTGCAGATCTATTCATTCTTTATTTTCGGGCCGCTTCAGGAACTGGGCAATATTATTAATATTTACCGTGAAGCGGAAGTTTCGCTTGATAATTTTCAGTCTATCCTTAATACCCCGAAAGAAGTAAAGCCTAAGAATCCCGTGAGCATCCACGGAATGGAAACGCTGAAATTCGAAGGTGTTACATTCAGGCATCAGACTGCCGCCAACAATGCACTTGAAAAAATATATTTCCACGCAAATAAAGGTGAAACGATTGCATTCGTAGGACCGTCAGGCTCAGGCAAAACCACGCTGGTAAAACTCCTCGTAGGTTTGTACCAGCCGCATGAAGGTGAGATCCTTTATAATAATAACAGCAGTAAAGTGGTCGATCTTGATCAGCTCCGTTCGCAGATCGGCTTTGTAACCCAGGATACACAATTGTTTGCAGGAACCATTAAAGAAAACCTTTTGTTTGTTGCACCGGGTGCCTCCGAGGCTGAATGTTTGGATGTTCTAAATAAAGCGGCATGCCAGACATTGCTTGCCCGTGCTGACAATGGACTGGATACAATGATAGGTGAAGGGGGCGTAAAGGTTTCTGGAGGTGAGAAGCAACGACTTTCAATTGCAAGGGCTCTTCTCAGGAAGCCATCACTGTTGGTTTTCGATGAAGCCACGTCTGCACTCGACTCGCTGACTGAAGAAGAAATCGGAAGGACTATCCGCGACCTGTCACGGAATGAGAATCATATTACAATAATAATTGCGCATCGCTTAAGTACAATTATGCATGCAGATAAGATCTTCGTCCTGGAAAAAGGGAATATTATTGAGAATGGCAGGCATGAGGACCTTCTTCTGCAAAAGGGGCTGTATTATGCTATGTGGCGCCAGCAGATCGGGGAACGATAGCAAGCAGGACCGCTTTTGTGAACAAAAACTACAATTAATCCCTTTTTTTCAGCCAGTCAGGAGGATTCACAACCACAGGCATAAAGCTCTCTTTGAAGAGCACTTTCTTCTTTTCAAATCCGCCTAGCTTATTGTCATAGATCAGGCAATAGTATCCTTTGGCGTAATCAGAAATATCCACATAATTTCCATAGCCTTGCTTGGTGATAGCCCCATAAGGATTATAGATAATGAAGTAAGTATCAGCAGTGAAAGTAATGGTCTGGTTATGGTCGGTAACAGAATAAGAAACAGGTTCTTTTTTTGAATAATAGGTCACCGCATCAGAAAAACGGCTGATTTTATCATATCCTTTTTGCCTGACGCGGAATTTATTTTCTCCGCTGCTGAGGATCACCGGAACTGAATATGAATTAGGAGTTGGGCTCCCAATTCCATTTACTTCCCCAACTTTAACCCATTTATCGAAAATGTACTGTTCCACGAGATATGGAAGAGAACCGTGTTCATTTGTTGCCGTCCAGCTCACCATGCCGTCTTTGCTGACCCTGAATGACTGAACCACGAATGTTGAAATGATCTTTTCAGACTTTGTATCATTTCCTCCTCCTTCAGCCGGAATAAAAGAGGCTAAAAAAATAATAGCTGAAAGTGAGAATGCGTAAAGCGCTCTTTTCATGTGAGTTATAGGTTTGTTATAACACAGCAAAAGTAGAGCGGATAAAAAAGCCTCCAACCCTGAAAGAGTTATTTAATTAACAGTGTGGTGTTAATATCAGCTGTGGGGCTTGATAGGTGGTAGAATTGTAATTGTTAATACTGTTAATAACATTGAACGCCTTGCCAGGACATTAAAGGAGAGGGTCAAAAATTACTGCCTTTTTAAGTTTCCTTTATTAATAGATATCCTGAAGCCTTTTGTAAAGCCTGACCTTCTCCTGTATGAAATAAGCATCGGTCCCGGTTTTATTCACATTTGTCATGAGAGGTGAAGTTCCCCGAATTTTTCCAGTTCGAGAAAATAAGGGAAAATTTCCGGGGCACCGGGGCGTTTATGAGGCAGTAAGTGACAGGCGGCTGATTATTTAGTCCTTCCTTTTACAATCTTATTGTATTCTGCATCAACGGGTTCCCATAATTCAATTTTGTTCCCTTCCGGATCCATTATATGAAGGAATTTCCCGTATTCAACGGTTTCAATAGTGTCAGTAATGGTTACACCTTCTGCCTTCAGCATTTCTGCGAGACGCTTAAGATCGGTAACGCGGTAATTGATCATGAATTCTTTAGTGGAGGGCAGGAAGTATTTTGTTTTTTCATTAAAAGCACCCCATTGGGTAAAGCCGTATTTTGAACTGTCCGTTCCCTCGCGCCACTCGAAGCTGGTGCCGTAAGCATCCATTTTCAGCCCCAGGTGCAACTGGTACCATTCCTTGATTTGTTTGGGATCTTTGCATTTGAAAAAGATCCCGCCAATGCCGGTCACTTTCCTGGATTCTTCATCCTTGGCTGGTTTTATATAGCTGTTCAGGGCAAATCCAAGGACAAAGGAACATGCTAAGCCGCAAATCAGGAACAATTTTTTCATAGGGATCTTAAGTTTATGTGCAGCAATTTAAATAAAAATTACACAGGTCGTTTGGGGAATTATTTCCGCAATCGGCTGGAAAAATGTGCAGGCATTAAATTTTAATTGTGAAAATGACCTAAACAAACAAACTAAGACATGATCATGCAAAATATAGACAATTATTATAACCTATTCGTGGCAGCAGATAACCAGCTATATGCTGAATCACTTAAGAATTCCCTTGAAAGCTCATTTGATAAGAATGTAAAAGTGGAAGCCTTTGTTTCAAAAGAAGAATGCATCAATAAGATCAGGAAAGAGAACAAACCGGGAATTGTAGTGCTTGATTATAAGCTGAATAAAAGGACTAACGAAGGACAAAATACCTATACTGTAGATAAAATCAAGGAGATCAGCCCTGAAACTATCGTCATCATGATGTCCGATGAAAAAGATATGGCTTCAGCCGTTAAAGCATTAAGATATGGTGCTTATGATTACGTAATGAAAGACCGGTTTGCATTTTCGCACATCCGTGCTGCAGTTGAAAAGTGCCTGATCCCGTCACGCTGCTAAACATTTGAGTATTGCTTGAACAACATAGCCGGGTTAATTGGAAAATTCTCACGGCCATAACAAGAGAGAGGCATTTATGTCTCTCTTTTGCTTTTTATTAATTAGCCCAACTCGTAGAATTATCAAACCGTGGATCTTGAGGGTGTTATCAGGAATATTGCCTGAAGCAGGTGAGAGAAAAAGAGCGGGGAGTTTATTCGAAATCTTTATATAACAAATACTTCTTCCTTACCGGTTTAAATTTATTCAATCCTTCCTTCCAGCTTTCCCTGATTTCCGCTTCGCTTTTTCCTTCTTTGATCTGCTTTTGGAGTGTTGCATTCCCCGCATGATAATTAAAATTCTCATCAAAGAAAACAGTCTTATCAGGAGTGTTTTCATACGTTCCAATGAGCCAGAACAGGTAGATCTTTTTCAGGTCTTTCATGTACTCATTGCCAAAATCCCTCAGGTCATAACCTTTGCATTCCTGCCCTTTGTATTTTGGCTCTGCAGCTCCCGGACGTGGTTCAGGGGTGAATGTGTACGTGCCTTTTTGCAGTTCAGGATGTCCGATTACCTGGAAAGGATGATCAGTTCCCCTTCCAACCGAAACCACAGATCCTTCAAAAAGCCCCAGGCTTGGGTATAAATAAACGGCTGACATGTTCGGGAGGTTTGGCGAAGGTTTTACAGGCAGCTCATAAAGATCATCATGATCATAACCTTCCAGTGTTATCACCTGTAAATCGCATTTGATCTTTCCTTTGAGCCAGCCCTCGCCATTGATCATCTGAGCATATTCACCAATGGTGAGGCCGTAAACAATGGGAACCGGATGAAGGCCAAGAAACGATTTCCATGCATCTTCAAGTATCGGGCCGTCCACGTAGTATCCATTCGGGTTCGGGCGGTCAAGCACAATCACTTTTTTCTTATTTTCTGCACAGGCTTCCATAACATAATGCAATGTGGAGAGGTAAGTATAGAAACGAACGCCAACATCCTGTATATCGAAAATAACAACATCAATATCTTTCAGCTGTTCAGGGGCGGGCTTCTTGTTTTTTCCGTAAAGAGAGATAATCGGTAACCCGGTTTTTCCGTCTTTTTCCGTCTTCACCTTTTCACCAGCGTCAACAAGGCCGCGGAAGCCATGTTCCGGGCAAAAGACTTTTTTAATATTCACACCGAGTTTTAAAAGAGTATCCACCAGGTGTGTTTCCTTTATGTTTGAAGATTGATTCGCAACAACAGCTACTGCCCTGCCTTTTAATAAAGGAAGATATTCCGCTGTGCGGTCAGCCCCCATTTTAATATCCCTGCCTGTTTTGCTTGTGTTCCCTACAGGCACAAGTCCTTGTGAACTTGCAGCTGAGCCGAGCAATGTTAAAAGCAGGAAGGTATATAGTTTATTCATCTTCATTTAAAATAGTACTTTTGTCGGTATAAATTATAGCATCAAAGCTACGTAAAATTTGAGCATAGAAAGCTTCATAGCGAAACGCATTATTTTCGGCACGGCCGGCAGCAATCAATTATCGCGCCCTATTATGAAGGTTTCGGTCCTGGGGATTGCATTGGGGATAGCGCTGATGATACTTACTGTTTGCGTGGTTACCGGTTTTCAGAAAGAGATCCGTAACAAGCTGATCGGTTTCGGTTCGCACATACAGATCACGAATTATGATAATAATATAAGCGATGAGCCCCAGCCTATTGATGGCAAAGCGGATTTTATAAAAGACCTTAAAGAGATTCCCCAGGTAAAGCATATCCAGTCGTACGCTACCAAAAGCGGGATCATAAAAACCCGGACGGATAATGAGGGGGTGATGCTGAAAGGCATTGGTGCAGATTTCGACTGGGAGTTTATCAATAAGAGTATAAAGACTGGTAAGGCTTTCGCAGTGAGCGATACAGGCTTATCCAAAAGTATTGTCATTTCACAGCTGCTGGCCGATAAGCTGGAATTGAAAGTGAATGACAAAATGGTCATTTATTTCCTGATCAAAAAAACGGATAGTGCTGAAATTGTAAGTTATGAGCAGAGGGTAAAAACATTTTTTGTCTCAGGGATCTATGATACAGGTTATGAAGACATTGATAAAAAGCTTGTTCTTGTAGATATCCGGCAGATCCGGAAACTCAACTACTGGACAGAAGACCAGGTAGGGGGATTTGAGATCGCGTTGAATGATTATGATAACATTGATGAGCTCGGAGCTGAGGTGAATGCGTTAACCGGGCAGGGTTATATTGCACAAACTATTAAAGAAACTAACCCAACGGTATTCTCATGGCTTGATCTGCAGGATGTGAACGCGATGATCGTCATCACCCTGATGTTGCTGGTGGGAGGAATCAACATGATCTCTGCCCTGCTGATCCTTATTCTGGAACGTACCAATATGATCGGGATTTTAAAAGCCCTGGGAGCTGCTAACCAGAGCATTCAGAAGATTTTCCTTTACAACGCAATGTATCTTGTCGGCAAAGGACTGTTCTGGGGGAACCTGCTTGGGATCGGGATTGCGCTTCTGCAGCATCAATTCGGTTTGTTTACACTTGATCCCAAAACTTATTATGTATCGGTAGTCCCTGTGGAACTTGACCCGGTAAATATTATTTTATTGAATGCCGGAACAGTTATATCGTGTGTGCTTATGCTGCTGATCCCAAGCTTTATCGTTTCAAAGATCACCCCGGTAAAGGCGATACGGTTCAGTTAACACGAATCATTTATTAATCAGGGTTTGTGTTTACTGTACGACAATCTTCTTATTGATCACATTCTCATTCCCGCATGTGATCTCCACAAAATAGATTCCCCTCAGCATTTCCTCTTTTTGAATTACTAATTTCTTACCTGAAAATCTGATGGTTCTTGTTTCTTTCCCGAGCACATCCATTATTCTTACAATACAGTTCTTTTGTTCTTCAGTAAATGAAATTGTTGTTTCTTCACTAAAAGGGTTAGGATGAACTAAAACGGAAGGGCTATTTGCTTTTTCTGTAATATCCGTTGCTAGGGGAGTGATAGTAATTGAATCATCAGCCGTATTGAATACCAGTGGGGATCCTGCAGAATCATTGGCTGTATAGCCTGAAATTGCAAAATGCAGCACTACCGGGGAAGTGATTGAGCTAGCCGCCTGGAACCTTAAGTTTGCGATCTCTCCATAGCCGCTTTGGTTCAGGTGATCAATGCGTGTGATGCCACCGAAAGCAGTCGAAGCAAAAGGTTCGATCCTGGAAATTGTGATCAAGTTTGTTGCAGGAGTTCCCAACCAGCCCGCAGGATATGTGAGGCTTTCAGTTCCGGGTTCTACTAATGAAGCATCATAATAAATATTGAATGCAAGTCCATACAATTCAGTAACCGGGATTGCGGATCTTCCTGTATGAACTTCGATGTCTATCCAATCGCCTGCATTATAGATATTGCTGTTTGTAACAAAATGGATCTCAGGATCAGTCAGTCGCTCAATATCATGATTGTTAACTACAATTGCATGCGTAGAGCTGAAATTAAGATTGACGGCCAGCGTATCACTGTTGTCAATAAGGCCATCTCCATTACAGTCTGCATGTTTAATATCTGAACCGTTAATTTGTGATGTGCCCCAGTTTGCAGAAATATAATCCTGCCATAAGTTGCTTACGCTTGCCCGTGGAGCTCCCGCCTGGGAATAATGGAGACCTATCGGCAGAAGATCAGAATTGTTTACGATGGAGTCGTGGTTAGCGTCTCCGGGCCAGACACAATTGTTATTGATCAGGATATTTACCGGTTGGATTACTGAACACCCCGGATTACTCAATTGAATATAGTAGGTTCCACTGGTGTCTGCAGCAGTGTAAAAAGAAGGGTTTAGGGGAATTGTTGCACCCTGGTCCTGCCAATAGCTCAAAGTTCCACCCGAGCTTCCTGCAGTGATGGCCGGAGAAGAGATGTTTATAAAACCGGAAGAACAAATTTCAGCAGGATCATTAATGATGAGCACAGGCACCGGGCTTGATATAACATTAATGGATGCAGAGGAAGAACAGCCATTTATATCAGTAACAGTAACCGAATCATGGGTTGTATAGGACAAGGTGATCATTTGCGAAGTGGGACCGCTTGCCCATTGATAGGTTACAAATCCACTCCCTGCATCAAGCGTTACGTTTCCTCCGATGCAGAAAGCAGTTGGCCCATCAGGAGTAATAATGACATTTGGGTTGGGATTAACGGTTATGGCTACAGGGGCTGAAGTTGAAGAGCAGCCGTTTGCATCAGTGATTCTGACGGAATCATTTGTTGAGGAGGTTATAGTAATGCTTTGGGTAGTTGCTCCATTACTCCATAAATAAGCAGCAGAACTACTTGAAGTAAGTATTACCGAATTTCCATCACAGAAAACAGCGGGTCCGCTTAAACTTATAGTGGGTATTGGCGGAGCCGGATTAACAGTAACTGCTATTGCTGTTCTGACCAAGCTCGGTACCCCTGTACTATCTTCCACGTAATAAGTGGTACTTGCTGTTAACACCGGTGTCGTATAAGATCCTCCTGTTCCAACAGGGGTTCCGGCCACAGCGGAGTTATACCAACGCAGGGTGCCTGATCCGGTGGCAGTTAACGTTATGCTGTTTCCGCTGCAAATAGTTAAACTGGCTGCCGGGGTTGTATTTAATGGCGGGGGTGGTGGATAACAATTTGTATTGCATACCAAGGTGTTTTTGTTTACAAGGGTGCCATCACCTAATTGACCGTTTGAATTAAATCCCGTTGAACAAAATTGATTCCTCTCCGATTTCAGGGCAATAGTATGGTGTCCGCCTCCGGCTAGTGCGACCCAATCATTGTTTGTTCCTATTTGTGCAGGGCTGGTCTTGAAAATGTAGGTACCATCCCCTAATTCTCCTTTTCCATTGCCTCCCCATGTCCATAAGTTACCATCGGATTGCAGGCCTAAAGAATGAAAATTACCTGTTTCGATAAGCAGCCATTTTGTATCTGTTCCGATTTGCAGAGGGCTTGTTCTCATTAGTGTAGTACCGTCCCCTAATTGCCCGAGATTATTATTTCCCCATGCCCATATTGTACCATCTGATTTCATTCCCAGGGTATGCACAGAATCTGAAGCAATACTTATCCATTTATTTTCAATACCCACCTGGACAGGCGTGAGTTCATTTATCACAGTTCCATTCCCTAATTGTCCGCCTGAATTATTTCCCCATGCCCAAAGGGTTCCGTTTGCTTTTAAACCCAAACTATGATACGATCCGGTGGCTATACTTATCCATTTATTATCAGTTCCTACTTGTACGGGACTTGTTCTGGTCGTTGTGGTAGCATCCCCTAATTGACCATAAGTATTATCCCCCCAGGACCAGAGAGTGCCATTAGCTTTTAAGCCAAGCGAATGATTTTCTCCGGCAGCAATACTGCTCCAGCTTTGTTCAGTTCCGACTTGAACCGGGTTAGTCCTGGATAATGTATCTCCGACTCCTAACTGACCATATGAATTATTTCCCCATGCCCAAAGACTACCATCTGATTGTAGACCGAGACTATGATTTTTGCCACCTTTTATTCCGACCCAATTCAGATCAGTTCCTATTTGAATAAGAAAACTTCTTTGAGTATATATTGCATCTCCTGATTGCCAGGAATTATTATTTCCCCAGGACCATAAGCTGCCATTGGATTTTACTCCCAGCGTATGGGAACCGCCTCCATCAACAGTTACCCATGCATTTGGAACAATACTTATTTGCACAGGGGTAGACCTGTTAATGATTGTCCCATCACCCAGTTGACCATTGCTGTTATCCCCCCATGCCCAGAGTGTGCCATTTGATTTTGAACCCAGACTATAGCTATGGCCGGTTGTTATAGTTACCCAATTATTATCAGTGCCCACCCTGGCAGGTGCATTGATTCCGGGTCCGGTTCCATTTCCCAATTCCCCGCTGGCATTATATCCCCATGACCAAAGACTGCCATCCGATTTTAAAGCGAGGCTATGTCCCCAGCCGGCAGAAACATCTACCCAATTGTTAGCAGTTCCGATTTGTACCGGATTATTTCTATTTGTAGTTGTGCCGTCACCCAGGGCTCCGGTAATATTATATCCCCATGCCCAAAGGGTACCATCAGATTTTAATCCTAATGTGTGTGTGTTACCATTGGAAATTCTTGTCCATTTCGTGTCGGTTCCAATTTGTACAGGGCTTGTTTTATCCGCATTCGTGCCGTCTCCCAGCTGGCCCCAATAGTTCTCTCCCCATGCCCAGAGTGTGCCGTCAGATTTCAGTGCAAACGACCGGTCCCCGCCACCAAAAACAGATGTCCAGTTGTTTGCGGTCCCTATTTGCACCGGGTTATGGCGTTCGGTAGTAGAACCATCACCAACCTGTCCGCTCAGATTTAATCCCCAGGACCATAATGTACCATCTGATTTTATACCAAGACAGTGACTGGTACCGGAAGAAATACTTATCCACTTATTATCGCTGCCCACCTGAACCGGGCTATGCCGGTTAATAACTGTCCCGTCCCCCAAATGTCCGTATTCATTCCGGCCCCATGCCCAAAGAGTTCCATCGGACTTTAATCCAAAACTAAATGCCTGGCCCATCGAGATATTTACCCATTTATTGTCAGTGCCAATCTGAACAGGACTGTGTCTTTCAGTTGTAGTGCCATCTCCTAATTGGCCCCAATAATTAAATCCCCAGGACCAAAGCGTTCCTTGCCGTATTTCAAGTGTATAGGCTGAAAAGCATCCTGCAGAAACTCTTTGATAGTTCGTTTTATAGGGGGAATTCTTTTTTGTATCCCTGCGGTTGAATTGTGCAGCCGCTTTAAAACAGTTAAGGATCAATGCCGAAAACAGGAGTAAGGCAAATATTTTTTTCATTGTTTTATTTTAATGTACTTCCGCAAAAAGTATTAAGATTTCTTATAAAGGAAGATTGAGTTTAAACGAATGTAAAGAGATATCCTGTTACAGGCAAATTTATTATAGAACTCTTCCTTAATTTCCTTACTTTTACGCCTCGCTAAACACACAGATTGGTATTTTCCCATTTCACAGGTTCATACTGATAAACGTTTTCCGGTCAGCTTGAAATAACAGCACAGATAAAATACACAGACTTAGTAATTATAGTAAAAATTAGTATTAGTATCCTATGAAAAAGATTTGCAATAATATCCTTGAAACTATTGGTAATACTCCAATGGTCCGTTTAAATAACATTACCAAAGATGTAAAAGCTACCGTTTACGCTAAGGTGGAAACCTTCAATCCCGGTAATTCCATTAAAGACCGCATGGCTTTGAAAATGGTTGAGGATGCAGAAAAAGACGGGCGGCTGAAACCGGGCGGAACCATTATTGAAGGTACCAGCGGGAATACCGGGATGGGCCTTGCGATCGCAGCGATCATCAAAGGATACAAATGTATCTTCACTACAACTGATAAGCAGTCAAAAGAAAAAGTGGATGCATTGCGCGCCTTCGGGGCAGATGTAATTGTTTGTCCTACCGATGTGGATCCTGAAGATCCGCGTTCATATTATTCTGTTTCATCCCGCCTGGTTAAAGAAGTTCCGAATGCATGGAAGCCAAACCAGTATGATAACCTTAGCAATTCACAGGCACATTACGAACAGACAGGCCCGGAGATCTGGGACCAGACAGACGGTAAAATCACGCATCTTGTTGTTGGTGTCGGAACAGGCGGAACGATCTGCGGAACAGGGAAATTTCTAAAGGAAAAAAATCCTGATATTAAAGTATGGGGAATTGATACCTACGGTTCGGTTTTTAAAAAATACAAAGAAACCGGGATCTTTGATAAGAATGAGATCTATCCGTATGTTACGGAAGGAATTGGTGAGGATTTTTTACCGGCAAACGTTGATTTCAACGTGATCGATCGTTTTGAAAAGGTAACAGATAAAGATGCTGCCATGATGACCCGCGAGATCACAAAGCGCGAAGGGATCTTTGCAGGGAACTCCGCTGGTTCTGCAATTGCAGGACTACTTCAGCTAAAAGATGAGCTGAAAGAAAGTGATGTGGTTGTTGTGATCTTTCATGATCACGGAACCCGTTATTTAGGAAAGATGTTCAACGATGAGTGGATGCTCGAGAAAGGTTATTTTGACAAGAAAGGACTTGTTGCCAAAGACCTTGTGAATAACAATACAAACGGCAAGCTGATCACAGTTGAAAGCAATGATACGATCGAGAATGCAGTGAAGCTGATGAATAAAATGAACATTTCACAAGTGCCTGTCACCAATGGCGGACGCTTCATAGGTTCATTGAATGAAAGCCTGATGTATTCCAAAGTAGTTGCCAATCCCGATATAAAGAGCCATATGGTGGAGTCGATTATGCAGCCGGCATTCCCGTTTGTTGACATTTCATCACCGGTTGATTCATTATCCGCAATGATTACGGATAGTAATCCCGCAGTGCTTGTAAAGGATTTTAAACTTGATAAAACTTACATCATAACGCGTCATGATGTGATCAATGCGTTGACGAAGTAAGCTGTCATCCCAACCGCAGCGGAGAGCTCTTTTTTTGTCGCTGATTGCGGCATAAATAAAAGGTTTCTCCGCTGCGGTCAAATGACATTCAGCACTGTCATGATAGGATCAATCATCAGAATTAATTAGGGAACCCAATTACAATCCGCTTGTTCCTTTTAGTTTTCCTGCAATCCCGCTCACGGCACTTCCAAGTGAGTTGGAGCTGCCACCCGACCCCGAGCCTTTTACAAATGTTTCCACCTGGGAACCGATGCCGGCAGGCATCTTGTCTTTTAAGAATGATACTACTGATTCCACTGCAGTTTTTGCCTGTGCTTCCGAGATGCCGGCCTTCTCTGTAACCATTTTAATAAGCTGATCCATTTTTGTGAAGTTTTAAAGTGTAAGTATTTTTTCTTTAGAGGCTAAAATTTTATGCCCGTAGATTCACTAAAAAATGTTCCTGTCAGAATTGTATCTTCGCAGAGAATAAGAAAAATGATGGCTGTATTTACCGATCAGTTGAACCGCAGAATAGAACTTCCTTCAACACCTCAAAGGATCATTTCACTGGTGCCTTCTCAAACTGAGCTCTTATATGACCTGGGCTTGCGTGAGGAAGTGGTGGGGATTACAAAATTCTGCATTCATCCCGAAGAATGGTTTCGTTCAAAAACGAGGATTGGAGGGACGAAGAAATACGACTTTGATAAAATCCGGGCCCTGAAACCGGATCTCATCATCGGGAATAAAGAAGAGAATGAAAAAGAAGGCATTGAAGAATTAATGCGGGAATTCCCTGTTTGGATGAGCGATATCTATACCCTTAAAGATGCATTGTGGATGATTGCGGCCCTCGGTGCTTTACTGGGGAAGAACAGAACTGCCACAAACCTGAAGCTGGAAATAGAGGCGGGGTTCCACCGGTTAACACACAATACTTCTTCCCCGGAGTCCGGAGTCCGGGCGCCCCGCTTAAAAACTGCTTATTTCATCTGGCGCAACCCTTACATGACAGCAGGCCACGATACATTCATCAATGAGATGATGGAATTATGCAGATTTGAGAATGTATTTCTCGATCGGACCTCCAGGTACCCTGAAGTTTCTGCAGAAGAGATCATTGCAGCCAAACCGGAACTGGTCCTGCTTTCTTCGGAGCCCTATCCTTTTAAAGAAGCACATATCCGGGAATTCCGTGAAATGCTTCCCGGGGCTAAAATTAAAGTGGTTGATGGTGAGATCTTTTCCTGGTATGGATCCAGGCTGCTGAAAACACCGGGATATTTGGACGCGTTGCGAAGAGAGATTCGTTCCGGACTATAAAAAAGCCCATTCTTACTAAAGTTTTTTTCCCCGGCTAATTCTTAGTAGTTTTGTTTAGCCAGACAGCATTATGAATTTTCTCAGGAACACCATTCTTTTCTTCCCGGTTTTGGCCCTGCTTTTATTATTTCCAGCCTCTGCGAAATCGCAAAAGGTAGGATTGGTATTAAGCGGAGGTGCAGCCAGCGGGGTAGCCCATATCGGGGTGTTAAAGGCATTGGAGGAGAACAGGATCCCGATCGACTATATTACGGGCACTTCAATGGGAGCGCTGATAGGCGCTTTATATGCCATGGGTTATTCAGCCGATGATATTGAGCGAATGGTGAAAAGCGAGCAATTCAGGAACTGGTCGGAAGGGGTCATTGATCAGAAATTTGCATATTACTTCAAGCGTGATGATAATAACGCCTCATGGATCACTTTTAAGCTTTCCGACTCCAGCTTGACCTCACTCCTCCCTACGAATTTAATTTCGCCTATTGCGATGGATTTCGGGACCATGGAGCTTGCAGGCGGTGCAGCAGCAGCAGCTAACTATAATTTCGACAGCCTCTTTATTCCCTTTCGCTGCGTGGCTTCTGACATTGAATTAAAAAAATCAGTTGTCTTTGGAACAGGTGATCTTGCCGAAGCGGTTCGCGCCTCCATGTCATATCCCTTTTATATCAAGCCGATTATGGTAAACGGCAAGCTGCTGTATGACGGAGGGCTTTATAATAACTTTCCTTCCAATATAATGTATGATGAATTTTACCCGGATGTAATCATCGGCAGCAATGTAACCGGGAACAATCCCCCACCAAGTGAGGATGATATTTTTTCACAGTTAAAGAGCATGCTGCAAAGCAAGTCTGATTATACGATCCAGTGCCAGGCAGGAGTTATAATTGAACCTATAACGAATGTCGGGCTTTTTAATTTTAATGATGTGGAGCCGATCATCGACAGCGGTTATGCAGCAGCCATCCGGAAGATCGACCTTATTAAGCTTTATGTGGAAAGAAGGGTTGAGCCCATCGAAATTGCCGCAAGAAGGATCAAGTTCAGGGAAAAGCAGCCTAAGATCGTGTTCGACCAGATCTATATCGAAGGGCTGAACAAGAAGCAGTCGGAATACGCCCAAAAGATCCTGCGTCATAAAAATAAGCTTGTCAGCCTGGAGGATATCAAGGAAGGTTATTTCCGCCTTGCTTCCGACAACAGGATAAAAAGCATTTATCCAAAGGCGCGGTATAATCCCAAAACAGGCTTTTATGATCTCTATTTAAGAATCAAAAAGGAAAGGAATATCGTCACCAATTTCGGGGGTAATTTTTCCAATAAACCAATCAGCGAGGGGTTTCTTGCGGTTCAATATAATTACCTCGGAAGGTTTGCAGCCGGCCTTATGGCAAATGCTTACTTCGGGAAACTTTACAGTTCGATCCAATTAAAGACCAGGCTGGATTTTCCTTTCCACACACCTTTATATGTGGAACCGAATTTCGTCTGGAATAAATTCGATTATTACAAAAGCAGCAACGCATTCCGGGAGGATATTAAGCCTGCTTATCTTATACAGCGGGAGGTTTATGGTGAAGTGAACACAGGTTTTCCTACGGGAAAGAAAGGCCGAGTGGTTACTGGTGCCATGCTGGCTGAGATTACCGACAATTATTACCAGACCAGCAATTTTTCCCAGCAGGATACGGCAGACAGGACTACATTCAGCTTTGGGGGCGGACACGCTTATTATGAAATAAATTCACTCAACAGGAAGCAATATGCAAATAAAGGTGAGTTCATCAATATAAAATTAAGGTATGTGAATGGACTTGAGGTGAATAAGCCGGGCTCAACTACCGTTCTCGATACGCTTACAAGCTATCACAATAACCATGAATGGGTTACATTGAAAATGACTGGTGAAAGATATTTTAACAGGCGCGGGACCCTAAAGATCGGGATATTTGGTGAAGGTGTCTATTCCACGCAGACACTTTTTAATAATTACACTTCCAGTATGCTTACCGCTCCTGCCTTTCAACCGACACCTGACAGCAAAACTATTTTCCAGGAGAACTACAGGACCCATAAATACCTGGCAGGAGGTTTGAAATTCGTAGTTAATTTCAGGAAAAATATTGAGCTACGGCTCGAAGGATATCTTTACCAGCCTTACCAGGTGCTTTTAAAGCGCCCCGATCTGAAAGTAGATTATGGACAACCTTTTGCCCTGCAGCATTATATCAGTACGGCAGCTGTGGTATGGCATACACCGGTGGGGCCAATGTGTTTAAGCGTGAATTATTATGACCAGCTGAAGGAACCGTTTTCTGTCCTGTTCCACTTTGGATACATCCTCTTTAACAAACGTGCGCTAGAATAAAACCACCCTGTTTTAATAAAACAATCTGATCTAAATTATTGATAATCAGTTCTATGTTAAATTTTGATATTTAAGATAAAATTGCCTAAGTTTGCAGCCCTTTTAATGGAATATTTCAGTAAGGGGATAAATAAACAAACAACAAATTATTAAGAGACTATGAACGAATACGTGATTTATTTGGTGCCCGCTTTAGGGGTCCTGGGATTGCTGGTAATGGCAATTAAGAGCGCTTGGGTTAGCAAGCAGGATGCAGGCGATAAGAACATGCAGGAACTTGCAGGTTACATTGCTGATGGTGCAATGGCTTTTTTGAAAGCAGAATGGAAGGTTCTGAGCATTTTTGTTCTTTTCGCTGCTATTTTATTGGCGTATTCGGGAACAATCCATGAAGTGAACGGGAAACCGATCCACTCCAGCTGGATTATCTCTATTTCTTTTATAATAGGAGCAGTATTTTCCGCTACTGCGGGATATATCGGGATGAAAGTTGCAACCAAAGCAAATGTGCGTACCACCCAGGCAGCCCGTACAAGCCTTGCAAAAGCTTTAAAAGTATCATTTACCGGTGGAACCGTGATGGGGCTTGGAGTTGCAGGTCTTGCAGTACTTGGTTTAGGCGGTCTGTTCATTATTTTTTTAAATATATTCAGCGACCTTGGTCCGGATACGGTAAAAACTTCAATTGAAGTATTAACCGGCTTTTCATTGGGCGCGGAGTCAATCGCTTTATTTGCCCGTGTTGGTGGCGGTATCTATACAAAGGCTGCTGACGTAGGGGCCGATCTTGTAGGTAAGGTAGAGGCAGGTATCCCGGAAGATGATGTCCGTAATCCTGCTACTATTGCAGACAACGTGGGAGATAACGTAGGTGACGTTGCAGGTATGGGAGCCGATCTTTTCGGTTCATATGTTGCAACAATCCTTGCTACGATGGTATTAGGACAAGAGATCGTTGTGCTTGATAATTTTGGCGGAATGTCCCCGATATTATTACCAATGGTAATCTGCGGTTTAGGTATCGTATTTTCAATTGTAGGTACCTGGTTCGTTACTATTAAAGACGAAAAATCAAATGTTCAGAACGCCCTTAACATGGGTAACTGGGCTTCGATGCTTCTTACTGTTGCAGCTTCTTACTTTATTGTAATGTGGATGCTTCCGGAAACATTAAGCCTTCGCGGATATGAGTTCTCAAGATTGAATGTGTTTCTTGCTATTGTTGTGGGAACAGTGGTAGGGGCGATCATGAGTATCGTTACCGAATATTATACCGCAATGGGGAAAGCTCCTGTTCTGTCTATCATTCAGCAGTCTTCAACCGGTCACGCCACAAACATTATTGGCGGTTTGTCAGTAGGTATGAAATCCACTGTTATTCCAATTCTTACGCTTGCTGCCGGGATCATGGCATCTTATTATTTTGCAGGCCTTTATGGTGTTGCAATTGCAGCAGCAGGTATGATGGCAACAACCGCCATGCAGTTAGCGATCGATGCTTTCGGTCCTATTGCTGATAACGCAGGAGGGATTGCAGAAATGAGCCAGCTTCCCCCTGAAGTGCGTGAACGTACAGATAACCTTGATGCTGTTGGTAATACTACAGCTGCAACAGGTAAAGGTTTTGCCATCGCTTCGGCAGCTTTAACATCCCTTGCTTTATTCGCGGCATTTGTAGGTATTGCAGGAATCGATGCTATTGATATTTACAAGGCCCCGGTTTTAGCAGGTTTATTTGTAGGCGGTATGATTCCTTTTATTTTCTCTGCTTTATGTATCCAGGCGGTAGGTAAAGCGGCAATGGATATGGTGCAGGAAGTTAGACGCCAGTTCCGCGAAATTCCGGGGATCATGGAATATAAAGCAAAGCCGGAATATGAAAAATGCGTAGCTATATCAACAAAAGCATCTATCCGCGAAATGATGATGCCGGGCGCTATTGCTCTTATCACACCCGTACTGGTTGGTTTTATTTTTGGCCCGGAAGTTCTCGGAGGCCTTTTAGCAGGTGTTACTGTTTCAGGTGTTCTTATGGGTATATTCCAGTCGAATGCCGGTGGGGCATGGGACAACGCAAAAAAATCTTTTGAAAAAGGAGTATTGATCAACGGGGAAATGTTCTATAAAAAGTCAGAGCCGCACAAAGCTTCCGTAACAGGAGATACTGTAGGTGATCCGTTTAAAGATACTTCCGGTCCTTCAATGAATATCCTTATTAAATTAATGTCCATTGTTTCCCTGGTTATCGCTCCATACATCGCGGTAAACAGCGACAGCGCTCATGGTGCCTGCGCCCCGGCTGCAACATCGGAATGCTGTAAAATGAAAGCAATGAACCCGGCTTGTGATATGCAGAAATGCATGAGCATGACCAAGGAGGAGTGTGCTGCTTATTGTGATTCAGTTGGATGTACTCCTGAACAAAAAGCAATGTGTGTTGAACATGCAGGTAAAGGCGAAGGAAAAGATTGTTGTAAAGGTGAAGCAGGGAAAACATGCGATCATCATGGTGACAAAGCCTGCAATGATGGATGTACGCATGGTTGCACTACAAAGGAAGAATGCGCAAAGAAATGTGGTGACGCATGTGCAGAAAAGCATTAATAGAAATTTTTATATAAAAAAAAGCCCCGCAAACGCGGGGCTTTTTTTTATTGTATTGTTTAAACTATAATTTTCGCCATATAAACAACAAAAAAAACTTCCTGCCGAATATCCGCCCCTGAAGCCTTTTTCCTGACCTAATTTTGATTCAAGATATTAATTTAATTAGAAAGGAGAACCAAATGAAAACGAACGCAAAAACTTTAGCAATCTTTATGCTGGCTGTTGCCGGCTTTGTAACAAGCTGTAAAAAAGAAGACCTTAACCCGATGAATGGGCCAAGGCCAAAACCTACTCAAACCTCCCTCTCAAAAGTAAACCCTCCGCAGGAAACCAGCACATGGAAAGTAACCAAGCTATATGTAACTGGAGAAATGGAAAGTGATGAAACTGAAAAATTCAGGGATTGGGCTTTTGCATTTCATGCAGATGGAACTGTGATCGCGAGCGGTAAATCAGGAAAAGTTAAGGGAAGATGGTCTTCCAAATACAGTGATGGGACCGGCCGTATGTTCATTGACTTCGGTGGACAGGAACCATTCATGGAATTGAATGAAACATGGCTGATTGTAAAACAAACGGATGACTATAAAGTATTGGAAGATGATTTAGGTGACGATGGAAGAAAAGGTTCACTCATCTTCGAAAGAATTAAATAAGATATTAATTTTAAAAAATAGAAAAATGGAAACGAACGCAAAAAAACTAAGTATAGTTTTGATTACACTGGCAACAGCTTTTATGAGCTGTACAAAAGAGAAAATAAGACCTATGCAGGAATCAACCGCTGTGGCTACACCGCATAACCTTGATGATGACAAGGAAACCAAACCTGCAAACTGGGTCATCAGCTCACTTTATTCGCAAAAGACAGGTGGAGTAAAAGACACCGAAAACAAGGCAGGTAAGTTTACCGGATGGACATTTGTTTTTGAAAATGGCGGAATGCTTTATGCAACCAATGGTACGAAACGTGTAAACGGTAAATGGTACAGAGGGGAACGTAATGAACTACGTTTAAGTTTTGGTGATGTTGTTCCTTTCAATGAACTAAATAATTCATGGACAGTTGTAAGACATTCACCGTCAGTAAAAATTCTGGAAGATAAGAACGCAAGCGATGGGATGACCGGTAGCCTTATGTTCGAAGTGAAAAACAAGTAATATATATTATGATTTATAAAAACGCTTATGCCTATGCATAAGCGTTTTTTTTGCGCTTAATTTCCCAAAAATTATGCTGGCTTTTTCTAATCATATATTAGCGACAAGAAAAGTATGCTTATCGATTTTAGCACAATAAAGGCCATTTGCCGATGTAATTTTGATTCAAGATATTAATTTAATTAGAAAGGAGAACCAAATGAAAACGAACTCAAAACACTTAGCAATTGCAGTATTAAGTATGGCAACTATTTTTGCCGCATGTGAAAAACAAGATATCCGCCCGCGTCCGATCAACATCGCAGACCAGGCGGAAACAGCTCAACCGGCCGAGCGTAAAAATGCGCCTGACCAGAACAATTTTGAACGTACACTTTGTAACTCAAAATGGGTGATCTCAAATTTTGAGGATGGAGAAGTAGCGATGAAAACAAATAACACTGATATGTTCAGAGATTATGTTTTCGAATTCACACCAAATGATGTGGTGATTGCGCGCGGCAGCAAAAGAAGTGTTACCGGTAAATGGAATACAATTACTGTTGACGGCCGTAAAAGACTGGTGATGAGCTTTGGATTTAAGCCGTTTGTGCGACTTAACTCACACTGGACAATTTCTGACTACAGTGCAAAAGCAGTGTATGCAGGTCACCAGAACAATGAGAGAGATGCAGTTCTTAACTTGCAGGCAGTAAGCAGCATGCCGATGTAATTTTTAACTGGGAAAAACGAAAACGCCTTACTCCGGATGAGTAAGGCGTTTTTTTTCTCTCAAATTGGAACTAGTGAACAATTAATTTAACAGCGCGCCCAGGGCTATTTTCAAGACTGAACAAGTAAACACCTTTTTCAAGTTCGCTGATATTAATAATCATTTTATCCGCAGCCTTTACTTCAATTTTTTTGATTTCCTGTCCCAAAACATTTGTGATGATTAAGTTGCTGTTCTGATCAGCATTTAGCTCGACAAACACACTTTGATCAGCGGGATTGGGATACACCCTGGAGATTCCTGATTGATTTGAATTGTGGCTGATTTCAGACACAGATGTTGCGGCACAATAATTCTGAATAGATTTAACTGCCTTGTTGAGGTTAAGGCGTCCGCCTGTAAGGGTTATTCCATCAAGCGCTGCTACCGGGTCGGTGGAACCCAGGATTGAATCTTTTATGATCAAAGCCATGCCTGCCGGATCCGCTTTGTAATTCAGGATGAAATGAGGGCAGGGCACAGAGAAGAGTAATCCGATTGTACCGGCAACATGCGGGGTTGCCATCGATGTTCCTGAACTGGAATTATAATTGTTTGACCCGCTGCTCGTACTGTAATAGGTGGATGTAATATTGGTTCCCGGTGCGCCCAGGTCGATCATCGAAGCTCCGAAACCTGCATTTGCTTTTGTATCATTGCTTTTTAAGTTAGTTACAGTGATAAGCCAATCGCTTGGACATGCAGTGGGGATATCACCCTGTGCATCCACATCATAGTTGGCATTTGCAGTGGCGCCTGCGCTGAGAATCCCAAGCACACCAAGGGAATCATACATGGCGCACCATAAAGGATAAGAAGAAGGTGAAGCTAGGTCCACCCCGAAAGAAGAGTTGGTAGCTACTACAAAAGCACCTTTGGTTCCATTGCTGAGATCATATTCCCTGCGCTGGTCTCTCGCAAAAGCGTAAGCTTCCACTACGTTCGACTCAAACGACCCTGAGCCTGATCCGTAGCTGATCGGCATTATTTTTACATTCCAGTTCACGCCTGTAACCCCGATGCCATTATTCCCTTTGGCACCAATGGTCCCGGCCACATGGGTACCATGGCTTTGTGAGGGAAAATTATCGCTGTTGGAGGAAGAATGCCATCCGTTAAAATCATCAATATAGCCATTGAGATCATCATCAACCCCGTTGTCCGGGATCTCGTCATAATTTCTCCAGTAATTATCAATAAGATCGGGATGGGTTAAGGAAAAACCTCCGTCAATCACGGCAACCACTATTGTATCACCCGCAGAGGTCAGGCCTCCCGTGGTTACATCCCATGCAGTTGTCGCATCAATATCTGCATCAGCTACAGCTCCGGCACCACCATTGGTACCTGTGTTCTCCATACCCCACATTACACCGAATTGCGGATCGTTTGGAACGGTATTCCGTTCATTCACATAATGATTGAACTGTGCGATCTGAACACCGGGATAGCTTCTCACGGCATTCAGCATCAGATCTTCGTGAATGCTGAGGTGGTCAAATGTCATCAAGTAGATGTGCATGCTTGCAGACAGCGTGCGTGTAATGTTCAGACGCGTATTTTTATCCTTTAAAACGGAGAGATCCGACTGCATCTTATAAGGACTTGCTGCAGGATTAAGCATCACCAGTAATTCGCCAGGGACATTGTTTTTATCCTGGGACTTAACAGGATGCAGGTTGAGCAGGATGAGCAGGAAAAATAGTAAATGTTTTTTCATCGGTGTTTAAATTGCGGATCGTTGTGCGTTCTGAGGGGAAAACTTAAGTTTCCTCTATAACAATATTAGCGATTTAATGTGTAATTTGCAATTACATTTCCACTAAAATGCCTGATAAGAATTTCACGATCTACAAATCCTCTGCCGGCTCCGGTAAAACATTCACGCTGGTTAAGGAATACCTTGCCCTGGCACTGAATGATGAATCTAATCCTCCGAAAGCGTACAAACATATTCTTGCTATAACTTTCACAAATAAGGCCGCTGCTGAAATGAAGGAGCGGATTGTAAAAGCATTGAAAGAGCTTGCTGAAGATGATTATAAAAATATTTCGGGCGGATCGAAAACGCTGCTGGGGATCCTGCTGCAGCATCCGAAGCTGAATGCTTCGGGAAATATGACAGAAGCTTTGATCCGGCAGCGTGCAAAACGGATCCTCACATCAATACTTCATAATTATTCTGATTTTGCAATAGGTACGATCGATGCATTTGTGCATAAAGTGGTGAGGACATTTGCCTTCGACCTCAAGATCCCGATGACATTTGAAATTGAGATGGATGATGAAAAGCTGCTCTCGCAGGCGATCGATCTTCTTATTGCCCGGATCGGGAATGATGAGAAGCTGACAAGGGCGCTGATAGAGTTTACGGAAAGCAAAACAGATGATGAGAAAAGCTGGCACATTGAAACTGACCTGATGCGTTTTGCAAAGAACCTCCTGAATGAGGAAGGCGCTGTGTATATTGAAAGGCTGAAAGATCTCACGGTTGATGACTTCTTTAAGATCAGGGAAACACTTTATACCGAGATCAAAAGCTTCGAGGGAGATGTAAAAGGCCAGGCTGTAAAGGCCCACGGCCTGATCGTTAACAGCGGGCTGACAGCGAAACATTTTTTTCAGGGTGATCGCGGTATAGCAGGATATTTTGAGAAACTTGCAAAAGGAAGAGTAGATGCAATAGCCCCAAATACTTATTGCAGGGCAACTACAGGTGAAGATAAATGGTATGCAGGGAAAATTTCACGCGAAGACCAGGCGACTATAGATGCGCTCAAACCAGGATTACTGGATGCATTTCAAAACATCCAGGTAATAAAGGAAGAACGGTTTTCGGATTACACCTTATTTCAGCTGATCAACAGGAACATTTATTCCCTTGCCGTTCTGAATGAAATAGAAAAACTTCTCAGTGAATATAAATCGCAGAACAGCATTGTACATATTTCTGAGTTTAATAAAATGATCGCAAAGATCGTTCTTAATGAGCCGATCCCTTTTATTTATGAACGATTGGGAGAAAGGTATAACAACTACCTGATTGATGAATTCCAGGATACTTCCGTGCTGCAGTTTCAGAACCTGCTTCCGCTGATTGACAATTCACTGGCAAGCGGATACTTCACGATGCTTGTAGGTGACGGCAAGCAGGCGATCTACCGCTGGAGGGGAGGCGAAGTGGAGCAGTTTGCAAAGCTCCCGGAGATCTTCTCCCATAATGATAATCCACTGGTACTTGAGAGGGAAGCGTCCCTTAAGCGCAACCATGATCCAAAAGTACTGAACAGGAATTTCAGGAGTAAAAAAGAGATCATCGAATTTAACAATTCAGTTTTCCGGGTCTTATCCGGGCAGCTGAATGAAAAGTACCGTGGAATCTACGATGATCTCGAGCAGGAATTCAATCCCGCGAATACGGGAGGTTTTGTACAGGTGGAGTTCCTGGAAGAAGAGCAGGAGGAATGGCGTGAGAAGAATTTTGAAAGGACATACGCAATTATTCTACGGCTCCTGGAAGATAATTATCAACTCAAGGATGTTGCTATTCTTGTCCGCAAGAACACTGACGGAAGCGAGATCGCAAATTACCTTACAGAGAAGAACATCCCGGTTATATCTTCGGACTCCCTGTTACTTAGTAATTCACGAGATGTCAATTTCCTGCATTCGGTACTTAAATTCCTGGCAAGCACCAATGATAATATTGTGCACACCGAGATCCTGGAATACCTTATTTTTTCCGGGAACATAACATCGGGTATTGATGAACTGATCTCGCTGAAGAATGAAAAAGGCCTTCTGCCTGTTATCCGGATGGCAGCGCCACAATTCAATGACAGTATTCTTTCAAAGATGGCGCTGTATGAGCTGGTGGAAGAGCTTGTAGGGCTGTTCAGGCTGAATGCAGAACCTAATGCTTATATCCAGTTTTACCTTGATGAAGTGTTGAACTACAGCATTAAAAAAAACAATAACCTTAACGATTTTATCCTTTATTGGGAAGACAAAAAAGAAAAGGCTTCGTTAGTGATCCCGCAGGGAATGAATGCGGTGAGCATCATGACCATCCATCGTTCCAAAGGACTTGAATTTCCTGTAGTGATCCTGCCATTCTCCAATGGTAAGGTAAAGAACGGGAAAGATAATCTCTGGATCAGCTTAGAAAATGAAAAGCTTCCGAACCTTTCCTCCGCGCTTGTCCCTGTGAGTGAAAGCCTGAAGGAAACACCTTACGCTGACCTGTATGAGGAAGAGAAAAGCAAATCCTTGCTCGATAGCATGAATGTGATGTATGTTGCATTCACGCGCCCGGAAGAAAGGATGTATATCCTTGCCGACAAACCTTCACGGAACCCCTCCAATATTGGCAAGACCAGCGATATGCTTGCTTTTTACTACCAGTCCACAGGCCAATGGCAGGATGCGGTTAACATTTATACGTTCGGGAAGGAGCAGTTGCATGTTGGTCATAAAGCAGAAGTTCCTGTTCTGAATTTCAAACTGGAATCCTTTAACTCTAACCAGTGGCGCGAGAGCATTAAAATGCGGACAGCCGCCCCGAGCATCTGGAACACAGCGATGGCGGAGACAAAAAAAGATTATGGTGTCATGGTCCATACTGCCTTATCAAGAATAAAATATTCGGAAGATGTTGAAGCCGCGCTGCAAAGCATGCTCGCGGAAGGGCTCATTGACCGGGAAGAAAAAACGCATTTGCAGCTTACGATAGGAAAGATCATTGAGCTGCCCGCTTTGAAAGGCTGCTTCCGCAAAGGGCTGATAGTAAAGAATGAAGCAGAAGTGATTTCACTGGCCGGTGATTTTTTCCGACCCGACCGTGTTGTTATTGATAATAAGAATGCCGTTATAATAGATTATAAAACGGGTGGTAAAAAAACAAAGCACCTGGAGCAGATCATTCATTATGGTGATCTTCTGTCGCAGATGGGTTACCTGGTCACAGAGAAACTGCTGGTGTATATCGAAGACCTGGAAATAGTTGCTGTAAAATAAATCACCGGGTTTCAGCGTTCTCCTGGAACTTCCCCTAAACTGTATCTTTTGAACTCTTCTCCGTTATTATAAAAAAACAAAATGAGAACACTCCTTATTATCTTTTTGCTGATGAGCGCAACGCTCTCCGGGCAGGAGAAGCACGGGACAGTGAGGGTGAAAAAGCCGGGGAAAATAACGGGATCAGTTGATACTGCTTATATACGGACTGAACAGAGTTCAGAATGGATAATTGTCCCGGCTCAGTATAAAGGTGGCGATGCGGCTTTAAAGAAATTTATTGCGGAAAATATCAGGGTTCCCGGTAAAGTGAAAAATAAAAAAATCAGCGGGACCTGTAATACTTCTTTTACTGTTTTCCCTGACGGAAAAATCGGGAGCATAGCAATCAGCCAGGGAGTACCCGGCTGCGGTGAATGTGATACAGAAGCATTAAGGCTGATCAGGCTGATGGGGCCATGGAACCCCGGTACCCGGAATGGGAAGGTCGCAGCCACAAGTATCCGCTTACCAATAGAGTTCAGGTAATATATCATCCCCTTTATCAAATATATAATTATGCGGGCATTATTCATTTGTCTTCTTCCTCTTGCATTCAGCTCTTATGCACAAACAAACGGAATTGGTACGATTAAAGTAAAAAAGCTTCCGGCCGACACTGTTTATAGCGTTGTTGAACAAATGCCCGAATTTCCGGGTGGGACAGAAGCATTAATGGCGTTCATCAGTTCGAATTTCGTTTATCCGCGTACAGCCCTGGAAAAGGGGATTTCAGGAACTGTTTACATTACATTTGTAGTGGCAGAAAATGGAAGTCTAAGCGGATTAAGGGTAATAAAGGGGATTCCGGGTTGCCCCGAATGTGATTCCGAGGCTCTCAGGGTCATCGGCATGATGCCCGGGTTCATCCCGGGAAAAAAGGCGGGCACCCCGGTAAAAGTACAGTTCAACCTCCCGATCAGGTTCCGGTTAAGATAATCTGTATCTTTTCGGGGCGTTTCCGTTATAAAGGAGATTTGCAGGGAAATCGTTATTGAATCACGCTTAAATTAATATATGCTACAAACGTCAAAATATCATGCAACACCGGCCGACCTTGCCCATGAGCAGACGGTTATTGAGGCTGCGAAGAAGAACCCTGAACGGTTCGCTGCGATCTATGATAAATACTATGAGCAGATCTTTCGCTTCATTTACCAGCGCCTTGATGATAAGGAGCAGGCTTTTGATGCGGCACAGCAAACTTTTTTAAAAGCCCTGGGTAACCTTCATAAATATGAATTCCGCGGTGTGCCATTTGCTTCATGGCTTTACCGGATCGCATCAAGCGAGGTTAATAATCTTTACCGGGCAGAAAAAGCGCAGAGAACTGTTAATATTGAATCCGTAAGTGTTTATCATATTATAGAAGAGATCCAGGAAAGTAAGATCGAAGAATATCATGATAAGATAGTTGAGATAATTTCCGGACTGCCGGAAGATGAGCTGCAGCTTATAGAAATGAGGTTCTTTGAAAAACGGGCATTCAAAGAAATAGCGGAGATCCTGGAGATCACTGAAAATAATGCAAAGGTGAAGACTTACCGGGTTCTTGAAAAATTAAAGAAAATGATAAAATAGGTTCAGTATAAGCTGGCAGGATGATTAACGTTTATACCAGGCATCAGAACTGATTATTAAAAAACAAAATTGAATATATAATTACTCAAATGAAACGAAAAATTAACATTAACCGCCAGGAAGTAAGTGCAGATGAGATCAGCCAGCGCAAAGACTTTAATTCGGTTTTGAAAAATTCATCAACCCTGGTTCAGAAACCATTGTTTAAAAAGCCCTGGTTCCTTTCAGGTGTAGTTGCTCTCACTGCGGTAGTGGTGACCACTATCCTGCTCCTGGGTGATAAAAAAGAAGTCGTTAAAAGTACTGCACCGGTAGTCCAGGGACAGGAAGACAGCGGCTTGTCGGAATTCTATAAAACGGAAGAAGCAAAACCATGCATCGCCCCGCCTCTTAAAGGCCTGAATGTTCCCTACGTTGTGTATAAAGTCAATGCAGAGAAGGGCGGCTCTTTTGAGTTCGGGACAGGCTCCAGGCTGACAGTGCCTGAAAATGCATTTGCCGGTGCAGACGGAAAACCACTGAAAGGGGAGATTGAATTGAGATACCGTGAGTTTCATGATGTAGCTGATTTTTTCGTAAGCGGCATCCCGATGACGTATGACAGCGCAGGTCGAAGGTATCATTTCGAATCTGCAGGAATGATGGAAATGCTGGCCTATAAAGACGGAAAGCAGGTGGAAATGGCTGCCGGTAAGACTATAAATGTTGAGCTTGCATCAGAACAGCAGGGAACACATTATAATTTATACAAGCTGGATACAGTGAAAAATAACTGGTCATGTCTCGGCAAGGAAAAGGTGGTTGTGTCTGCGGACAAACCGGGGACAAGTCTTAATGTAGCTCCGGAACAGGAATTTGAACAATTGCAGGAATACAGGCAGATAGAGAAAGAGAAAGCCGAAGCAAAAACGGAGATGACAACACAGCTGGCTGCGCTTCCGGATTCTCCGCCAGAGCCTGTTAAGCCTGCAAAGCTTAATAAAGAGAAATACACATTCAATCTTGAGCTCGATCTTAAAGAATTCCCTGAATTCAGTGTTTATAAGAATGTTCAGTGGGAATTAAGCCCGGAGAATAAAGGCATAAATAAAGCTGTCTGGGCGGACCTGAACAAAACCTTGTGGGAGGATGCCACTTTAAACAAAAGCGAAGAGAGTTATGTGCTTCACCTTCTCAAAGGTTCCCGGAAGGTAGAGCTGGTGGTCTACCCGGTGTTTGAAGGCAAGAATTATGAAGCTGCAATGAAAGGTTTCCAGGAAAAATTCGACAAGTATTCTGCAAGTCTTGAAAAACGGAAGCAGGAGGAAAAGAAAATAGAGGAAGAATACCAGGCAAAGATCCTGGCTGCAAAGAAAAAGCAGGAAGAAGCACTTGCAAAATGGAAAAGGGATCGTGACCGCGAACTTGCTGCTATGGGCGCAGAGCAGAAAGTAAAGAGGGTTTTTATGATCAGCAGCTTCGGGATTTATAATTGTGATCACCCAAGTGTTTATCCGCAGGGAGTGATCTGCAGCAATGCAGTTTTTGTTAAGCAGGACGAACAGAAAATTAAATGTTATGAGATTTTTCTTGCCGACAAGAAACGCAACGGAATATATACTTATGTGAAGAATCCTGTTCAGCGCTTTACATTTGATCCAAAGTCGAGTAATGTCTTATGGACGGTTGAAGATGGCGTGCTTCATTACCTGCGTGCTGAAGATTTTGCAGGTATAAAAAATGGCGATAAAGAAATTTTAATGAAAAGGGTAGACCAGGAGTTCAAAACGATGGAGGATATGAAGGCCTTTTTTAATATCTGATCAGGTACATGCAAAAGAAGTTAATCTAAAGTAATTATGAAGAATAAACTCGTAACGCTTTGTTTCACGGTTTTTATTGTCAATACCCTGTTTTGCCAGCAAAATGTAAAAGGACGGATCAAAAAATGTAAACCGGTCTTTGATAAAGAAATTGGCAGGGACAATTATACGGATGTGGAAACTCAACCTGTATTTGCCGACACAACTATTACTGAATTGATTTTGATTACCGAGGATTTTAAATTTAAGGTCCCGGCTAAAAATCACAAAGACAACGAATGGGTGAAATTTTCCTATATGATTGAAAAAGATGGAAAATCAACCTTTCTGAAAGTACTGGATCCGATTAATGACAAAGAAGTTGAAAACGAGGCTAAGCGAATTGTAAGTTTGATGCCACTCTATATGCCGGCTACATGCACGCAGGAGCCTGTACCAACCAGGATGAACATCCGCTTCAAAATTCATACTTATTAAGTTAGGGATTTAAAGGAATGTGAGGACTAAAGTTTATACAACAACCTGGAAAGAAACCTTTGAAAAAGATGCGAAAAATCAGCTTTTCGCAGAATCATCATGAGATACGTTTATTTAATTGTTTTGTCGTTTTTCTTTGTCCCGCTCTTTTCACAGACGGATTCGCTTGAACACCAGGGAACCATCAGGATCGAACGGGCAAAGGATCCGCGTGTCTATATCATGGCATCAGCCGATTTCAATACAAAAGGGCCGAATAGTTTTCAACCTTTCCCAATTGTGGAAGGCTATGGTTTTCCGTTTAACTATTCTGCTTATTTCCGGGAAAAGTTCCGTAATATAAAAGTCGACATGCGGGGTAAAAGCACCCAGGTGGTCAGGATTAATATAACGGTTTCGCGGAAAGGCAGGGTAACCATGAAAGATGTTACATATCCTGAAGTAAGGATCGCCCAGCTTCCCCCGTTGAATTTGTATTGTTTTAATTTTCTTGAGGAGATCCATAAATGGTTCCCTGCCTACGATATAGACCCTCAGAATTCAAGATATAAGGGAGAGCGTGTAATCAAGCCCGTTAAAACAGAAAAAGAAGCCACAGGCGTAATCACTATCGTGTTTTCTGACGAACCATTTGATTAACTCTTTTAGGAAGCCTGTATCCGGCGGTCAAAAAAAAACTATCTTTATCAGCTCAAGATAGTTATGCAATTATTAAAGAACCGGAATTTTTATTTTCTGCTTTCCTTTATTGAAGGCGGCTCGGTAATGGCAGCAGAGCTCCTTGGCGCTAAAATGCTTTCCCCGTATTTCGGTTCCTCTTTATATGTTTGGGCAAGTGTTCTTGCCATTACATTGGGCGGACTGGCAGCAGGATATTTTGCCGGAGGGATTCTTTCCTATAAAAGCAGGAACCCCTTCACACTGTTCTATGTTCTCCTGGCTGCAGCTGTTTTTACTGTCCTTATGCCTTTTTCATCGCGTTTCATCCTTTGGATAATCGGGATGCACAGCCTTATCCCATCCGTTATTGTTTCCTCACTGTTTATTTTATTCCCGCCGGTATTCATGATGGGCATGGTTTCACCGCTCATCATCCGGGTGATCACCACTGATATTGAACAGGCCGGAAAAGCAGCAGGTGCAATTTACGCGGTGTCAACGGCAGGTGGGATCATTGCTACATTCGGTTTCGGTTTTTATGTGATCCCTGCTTTCGGTTTAACACTGCCCTCCATTATAACCGGGGTCGTGTTGGGTTTTCTTCCGCTTCTCGTCCTCTTAAAGCAGAAACAATTCGGTAAAGCCCTTGGGTTTTTTTTGCTTTGTGCATGGGCTTTTTCAGCTTCATCTTATAAATCAACCGCTTCCAATATAAAGGTTGTATATAGTTCTGAAGGGTTGCTCGGCCAGCTCATGGTATTGGATTACCCACGTTATAACAAGGAAAAAAAGATCGATGGCCACAGCCGTTGGCTTTTTGTAAACCGCATTTCCCAGACGATGTATGATTCACTTGCTGACGAAGGGAACCAGGAAGAGAAATACTTCACGTATGTTTACCGGATCTCTGATTTCGCAGACTCGATTCCCAAAAATTCAAAGATCCTCCTCCTTGGCTTAGGCGGGGGCAGTGTTGCAAAACGGCTGACGGAAAGAGGTTTTTCCGTTGATGTCTGCGAGCTTGACAAGCGCATCGCGGAAGTGGCGAAGAAGTATTTTTTCCTGAGTGATAAGGTGAATGTTACGGTTGATGATGCTCGTCATTATATCAAGACCTGCAAAAAAAAATACGACCTGATCGTATTTGATACATTCAAGGGAGAGGATCCTCCGAACCACGTATTCACTTCCGAATCACTGGAAGAAACAAAACAGATCATGAACCCCGGAGCAGTCGTATTTGTAAACAGCCTGGGATATATTGACGGAAAGATCGGGAAGTCGATGCGGTCGATATACAAGACTTTTCTCGCTTCGGGTTTTAAGGTGGAAGTACTTCCCACCGACCCTGATCCGAACCAGAGGAACCTTCTTTTTTATGCTTCGCTGGAGAGCGTAAAACCGAACGAAGGCTTTATAAAGAGGGAGAACATTGACCTGGAAGATGCCGTGGTGCTGAAAGATGAATATCCTGTCCTGGATATCCTGAATGCTGAAGCCGCAAAAAGATGGCGAATGCTGGCAATAGGAAGTTTTAATAATGATATCAATCAACGGACATTGCCCTTGTTCGAATAATCTAGAAGCCGATATTAAATCCGACCCTGATGATCGGGTTGGTATATGGAGTGTATACAGATTCGGTAAAATTGTATAAGATCATTGCCATAATCCCCGAGTTGTTTCCAATCCTCTGAAAATACCCACCTCCTGCGAGCAGGCTTCCCACATCAACCCTGCGTCTCCGGAAATCAAAAGCTTCAAGGTTAAGGTACTCATATTCGGCATGGCCGAACAGATAATCGGTGAACAGGTACCTGCCGAATACCCTTCCTCCATAGACATTCGTTTCAAAATTATAAAGCTTGTCCCTGTAACGATAGTACTGGTAGGTAGCTCCGATCCCCGCTGAGATCTTATCTGTTATCCTGTATCCGAGTAAAGGTGAAACCTCGATAAATGTGACTGTACCGAATTGTGCGCCAAGGTTTCCGCCTGTAAACATCCGGTCGATAATGCGTTCTTTGGGAGGGTGCTTCCGGATCATAGTACTGTCCTGCGCATATAGGCTGCATATATTCATGCATGCGGTCAAAACAATTGTTATGATTGAATTTGCTCTCATTGCTTGTAAAATTAACAAAAAAATCCCTTTCTTTGAATGATAAAATTAAGATATCAGGTATGAACATTATCGTTACCGGGGCAAGCAGGGGGATCGGCTATGAGCTCGTTAAATACTTCTCGGGAAAAGGAGGGCACAGGATCATTGCAACAGCAAGAAACGCATCAAAACTTGATGAGCTGGAAAAGCAGTGCCTGATGAAGAACCCATCGGCCGAAGTACATACGTTCGCTTTGGACCTGAACGACAAGACCGCAGTTTTAAACCTTCTGAAAGAAGTAAAAGCCAGGTTCGGGGTTGCTGATCTGCTTATAAATAATGCAGGTGCAATTGTAAACAAGCCGTTTTCTGAAATAAGCCTGGAAGACCTTAGTTATGTTTACAATACCAATGTGTTTGCGGTTATCGGTTTGATCCAGGGCCTTCTCCCGCTCATGAACACAGCAGAGCGTTCGCATATTGTAAATATTTCAAGCATGGGTGGTTACCAGGGAAGTGCAAAGTTTGCCGGGCTCTCGGCTTACAGTTCTTCTAAAGCAGCGCTCGCCTGCTTAACGGAATGCCTTGCGGAAGAATTCAAAGAAAGAAATACAGCATTCAACTGCCTTGCTTTGGGGGCCGCTCAAACGGAAATGCTTGAAGAAGCCTTCCCGGGATATAAAGCACCCTTGTCTGCCGCTGCGATGGCCGAATTTATAGCAGAATTCGGGCTTAATGGCCAGCGCTTCATGAATGGAAAGATCATCCCGGTTTCTATGAGCACGCCATAATCGGGTGGATATGAGTGTTTTAAATACGTAACTTAATTAACAGGCCTTCGTATAAGGTCGGGGTGTTTTCACAGAACACTACTCAAACTAAAATCTATTTTATGAGAAAAATCTTTACGCTCTTTTCCCTTATTCTTATTGGTAAAATTGCAGCTGCCCAGGATGTCAGTGTTATAGCGATAACGGCTCCCCTTTCGGGATGCTCATTAAGTTCTGCTTCTGCTGTGACAATTTCAGTTAAGAATGTCGGGCTCACCGATCTGAGCGGTGTGCCATTCGATCTTTCTTATACTATAAATGCAGGTGCCGCTGTGACCGATCCATTGGTGAGTTTCCCTTCATTTGCACCCAATACCACGGCTTCTTATACATTCACCACGCCAGCCAACCTTTCTGCTGCCGGTAATTACACGTTCACTGCATATTCTTCTTTAGTGACCGATATTAATAATACCAATAACGCAACTACGGGATATATGGTTACGTCCACAGCTCCGTCTGCTGGGGGGACAGTAAGCGGAGGTACAAACGTATGTAACGGGACTAATTCAGGAACACTTACATTAAGCGGGCATACAGGCTCTGTTACAAACTGGGAATATTCGGTCGATGGCGGTTCAACATGGATCAGTATTTCCAATACCACTACATCCCAGAGTTATAATAATCTTACCGTTCAGACACAGTACCGCGCACAGGTTCAGAATGGCGCCTGCGCCCCGGCAACATCATCCATTGCCACAATGACCATCGATCCGGTTTCGGTTGGAGGGACGATCAACGGGGCTGCTACAGTTTGTTCGGGTACAAACAGCGGGAACCTTACTTCGGCCGGCAGGACCGGGAATATTTTAAAATGGCAGTTCTCAACGGATGGCGGTGCAACATGGACCGATATCGCCAATGTTACGGCAACGCAGTCTTATACAAACCTTACCACAACAACCCGTTACCGTGTGCAGGTTCAAAGCGGTGCCTGTGCGCCTGTGTTTTCTTCCGTGGGGATTATTACAGTGAGTCCGGCTACAGTTGGAGGGAATGTTACCGGGGGCACAACAGTATGCAGCGGAACCAACAGCGGAACACTTACTTTAGGGGGACATACCGGTGCGATCACAAGATGGGAGTTTTCCACGAATGGAGGAAGCACATGGACGAATATTACCAATACCACCACAACACAGACTTATACAAATTTAACAGCTACGCGTTATTACAGGGCGCTGGTTAAAAGCGGTGCCTGTGCCGCTGCATATTCCACCGCTGATTCAATTGTAGTCACACCGCTTTCAGCAGGCGGTACACTCTCGTCAAGCGCTGCAGTTTGCAGCGGAAGTAATACGGCTGTGCTGACACTAAGCGGTTATACCGGAACCATACAGTACTGGGAGTCATCAACTGATGGCGGGGCTACTTATGTCAATATCCCGAATACAACTGATACATTAAGTTATTTCAATTTAACTGCGACTACCGTTTACAGGGTAAATGTGAAGAATGGTACCTGCGCTTCTTCAAACTCTACTGTTGCAGCAATAACTGTCAGCCCGGTTTCTGCCGGAGGAACAACCGCAAGCAATGATACTGTCTGCAGTGGCGCCAACAGCGGGACAATCACTTTAAGCGGTCACACAGGTACGATTACGCGATGGGAATCATCGGGTGACGGCATCACCTGGAATGCGATCACAAATACTACAACCTCACAGTCATACACAAATCTTGCTGCAACAACTTACTACCGTGCTATAGTAGCCAGCGGTGTTTGCCCGGCCGATACATCCACAATCGATACGATTACAGTAACCACACCGACTGTCGGTGGGACCGTAACCGCCAGCGGCAATATCTGTTACGGAAATAATACGGGAACATTGAACCTTACCGGAGAAACAGGAAATGTGGTCCGCTGGGAATATTCAATTGACGGTGGGATCAACTGGGTTGCCATCGCAAACACTGCAACATCCTATACCTATACCAACTTAACTTTAACTACCCAGTTCAGGGCTGTGGTAAAAAACGGTTCATGCCCGAGTCAGAATTCTGCGGCCGCCATACTTACCGTTGACCCGGTTTCTGCAGGCGGTACTTTGAATGGAGGTACTACAGCCTGCGGAGGAATGAACAGCGGTACACTGGACCTGATCAATTATGTCGGGACAATACTTAACTGGGAATCATCAACGGATGGCGGTGCGACATGGACTGCAACGGCAAACACAACAGCTTCGGAGAATTACCTGAACCTCCCTGTAACCACTGCTTTCCGCGTGATCGTTCAAAGCGGGGTTTGTGCAATGGACACATCTTCCGTTGCAACAATTACCATAGATCCTCCAACTGCTGGCGGGACTCTTTCAGCGGATGATACGGTTTGTGCAGGTAGCAATGCCGGGGTACTCACACTAAGCGGGCAAACCGGGGCGATCCAGCACTGGGAATCATCCACCGATGGCGGTTTAACGTGGATCAACCTGTCAAACACTACGGCTTCACAGCCGTATTCTAATTTATCACAAACTACTTCTTACAGGGTTCTTGTAAAAAGCGGGGTGTGTAATGCAGCAACTTCGAATATCGTTACCATCACGGTTGATCCTGTCGCTGAAGGAGGGACCCTGAACGGCTCAACTACGGTTTGTGACACGATCAACAGCGGTACGTTGACACTTTCAGGCTCATCCGGTCCCGTGATGCAATGGGAATCTTCAACGGATGGGGGCCTCACATGGTCAGTGATCAGCAATACATCAACATCACATTCCTATACCAATCTCCAGGATACCACCTGGTACCGTGTGATTATCTCCAGCGGCCTTTGCGGAAATGATACATCATCAACAGCTGTAATCAATGTTAATCCTCCTACAAACCCAGGAACGCTTGCAATGAACGATACCGTTTGCGCAGGCGCAAATAACGGTGTACTGCATTTAACAGGATACACCGGGATGATCCAGGGATGGGAAGTTTCAACGGATGGCGGATTCAACTGGACACCACTTTCAAGTACATCCGATTCACTTGTCTATAATAACCTGAACATTACAACAATGTATCATGCTATTGTAAAGAGCGGGACCTGCAATGCAGTGACTTCAAACGCGGTGACCATAACGGTTGATCAGGTTGCCATCGGAGGGACCCTGAACGGTTCGGCTACGGTTTGTGATACGATCAACAGCGGTATGCTGACACTTTCAGGTTCGTCCGGTCCCGTGATGCAATGGGAATCTTCAACTGATGGTGGGACCACATGGTCGGTGATCAGCAATACATCAGCATCACATTCATATAGCAATCTCCAGGATACTACCTGGTACCGTGTGATCATCTCCGGCGGCCTTTGCGGAAATGATACATCATTAACAGCTGTAATCAATGTGAATCCTCCCACAAACCCGGGAACGCTTGCAATGAACGATACCGTTTGCGCAGGCGTGAATAATGGTGTGCTGCATTTAACAGGATACACCGGGATGATCCAGGGCTGGGAAGTTTCAACGGATGGCGGATTCAACTGGACACCACTTTCAAGTACATCCGATTCACTTATCTATAATAACCTGAACATTACAACAATGTATCATGCTATTGTAAAGAGCGGGATCTGTAATGCGGTGACTTCAAATAATGTTACGATTACAGTTACACCTGTTTCCGTTGCCGGAATGATCAGCGGTGCTGGAGCAGGCTGTGAAGGAGCTAATTCAGGGACGTTGACTGTTGCAGGATATGTCGGTGCAATTCAAAACTGGGAATCATCAATTGACGGAGGCGCAACATGGTCTGCGATTGCTAACACAACTTCAACCCAATCTTATCTTAACTTAACCGATACAACCTGGTACAGGGTAATTGTACAAAGCGGTATCTGCTCAGCTGATACTTCTGCCGCGGCAACCGTAATTGTTTATCCTAAGCCAATGGCAATGGGTGCTGCCGATACTGTCTGTTTTGGAACTGTAACGACTTTCATGAACGGTTCAACAATTCCTTCCGGATCGATCCAGTTTCACCAGTGGGATTTCGGTGACGGGAACAATTCGCTTGCAGTAAATCCCGTGCATCTTTATGCTGCTGCCGGATCATATAATGCAAGCCTTTTGACGACTTCGAACATGGGCTGTGCGGATACAGCCATGATCACTGTGATCGTGAATGCAGTGCCGTCAAATGAGATCACGGCAAGCGGACCGCTTACTTTCTGCTCGGGTGACAGTGTTGTGCTTTCTGCCGCGACAGGTACTTATGATTATATGTGGAGCACTTCCGATACTACACAAAGTATCACTGTAACAACTTCGGGAACTTATGTAGTGATCGTGACAGATTCAGTTAACGGCTGCTCCACGAACAACATGGAAGTGATCACGGTAATTCCGGGACCGGTAGTGTTCGCAGGGAATGATACAACCGTAAGCCTGGGAAGCTCAATAACACTGAACGGAATGGGTGCCGGGGTGATCAGCTGGCTGTGGAGCCCTTACACCGGTCTTAACAGCGTTTCTGTTCCAAACCCGATGGCAAGCCCGCTTGCAACTACAACTTATCTCCTGGTTGGAACAGATGTGAACGGCTGTACCGACAAAGATTCAGTGGTGGTTACCGTGCTGGTTGATTTTGAATTAACAGTATCAAATGTGATGACACCGAATGACGATGGCTACAATGACCGTTTCATCATCCAGAACCTGGAGAATTACCCGAATACGCGGCTTACCATAGTGAACAGGAGCGGAAAGGTGGTTTATAAATCAGAGGCCTATGATAACAACTGGGACGGCAGGGTGCAGTCAGGATCGGAAAGCTACGGCAATATGGTAGCCGATGGAACGTATTATTATTTCGTGGAGATGGAAGGCACCGATAAGGTTTACAAGGGAGCGATCACCGTATTAAGACAGGGGGAGAAATAATGGGAGCAGCAATCACAAATTCAGCAAAACAACATCCTATGAGGAAACTAAATATCTCAGCAGCTTTACTTCTTGTTACAGCTTCGGCCTTCGCACAGCAGTTACCGTTCAGCAGCCAGTATTATACCAATATGTTTGTTACAAATCCCGCTTTCACGGGAACAACCGATGAGCATACACGTGCGTTCATCACCCACCGTTCACAATGGGTTGGCGTAAAAGGCGGTCCGCAGACAAGCTATCTTACGCTTGATGGCCCTATTGAAGCGAAGAACATCGGTCTTGGTTTGAAGTTGTATTCGGATGTTACCGACATCACATCCAGGATGGGTGCCTCCGGAAATTATTCTTACAAGCTGAAGATCAACGATGACCAGGATGTATTCTTCGGGCTTGCGCTGGGGGTGCTGAATAACAGCATTGATTTCTCCAAAGCGGTTGTGCGTGATACTGATGATCCCTTCCTTTCAAATGAGCGCCAGAGCAGGACAGTATTCAGCGCTGATTTCGGCATGGGCTATACTTGGAAGCAGCTGCAGGTCGGCTTTGCAATTCCGCAGGTATTGGGCAACAAGATCAAATACAAGAACAACCTTGGCGAGAACAGTTATTACAACCTTGCGCGTACCTTCCAGGGATCGGTGAAGTATGTATTTGATGTGGTGAAGGAAAAAGAGATCACAGCTTATCCTCTGATCTTCGTGAGTGGTGCCAAAGGCGTTCCCTTCCAGTATGATATCAATGCGGTGCTCGACTGGAAAAAGATGGGCTGGGTAGGGGTTACGTACCACAGTGATTATGCTGTTGCGGCAAGCATCGGTGTTCGCTATAAGAACCTCAGTGTTGGTTATGCCTATGATTTCGGCATTGGTAAAGTATCGAAATATACAGGCGCATCTTCCGAATTTTTATTGAGCTATACATTCGGTGGAGGCGGCAGGCGCGCAGAAGAGCCGGTTCCCGTTGTTACAAGGACAGAGTCGAAAGATTCGCTGACGGATCAGATGCTGGCAAAACTGAAAGCGCAGGCAGATACGAACCAGGCACAGATGGAGCGTTTAAAAGCAGAGCTCCAGAAAATGAAAAATGGAGGGGGCAGCGGAAACAGCGAAAATCTTACAGAGAATTTAATGCGTACAGGCCTGAGCAACGATTTCGTGGATGAGAACGGAATGAGCATGAATTCCGGGTATTATATTGTGATCGGATCTTTCAGCAGCAAGGATAACGCAAATAAATTCAAGGAAGCCAATATCATTAAAGGGTACAGGTCCACTTCTGTGATCCAGAACCACAAAACAAAAGTGTATTATGTGTATGTGATGAAGACAGACGATCAGAAAACAGGAGAAGCAGAACAGCAGAAATACAAGAATGAATATCCGGATGTCTGGCTGCAGAAGCTGGAATAGTTTTTACTAATACTCCCGCCCCGTTAAGGGGCGGAAGCGTTTTATTAAATTAATTTTCACGATGAAGAAGATTTTAATACTGTTTTTTGTAAATGTATGCTGTGGAGTTTTAGCGCAAACCAACATCAATCTCTCATCCGCCACCGGTTGGGATACTGAACCATACATTGCCGTTAATCCAACCAATTCCAACAACTTGGTCGCGGCATGGATGAGACAGTCCGGTTTTGGTTTAAGCATAGGTGTGAGTTATTCCACTGATGCAGGTGCAAGCTGGAGCGCTCCTTCCAATATTCCGCATTTGCATCCGCAGTTCACCATGGCGGATCCTGCCATCGCTTTTCATTCATCAGGTGCAGCTTACATGACATACATTGATTATGCGCCTTCCAAAGATTCCGGTTATGTGATGGTCACCAAGTCCATGAACGGAGGACAGAACTGGACAACGCCCGTTAAAGTCACATCGATGAACGAAACCCCTGACATGCCGATTGATCGCCCCTGGATCGCGGTGGATAACAGCGGTGGCATTTATGACGGCAAGCTGTATGTTGTCAGCAAGAGTATTGATATCGGTGCAATGCCGCATCATATCTGGATGAAATCCTCCATTGACGGTGGCAGCAGCTGGAGCCCGATCAAGCTTGTGGACGACAGCATTCCCATAAACCTTATTCCGAATGCAATGGGAGTTCCGACTGTTGGCGCTGATGGAAACCTGTATATTGCTTATATATCTTATAATCCTCCACAAAACCCTTTTCCAAGGTCGATCTGTGTCAAATCCACTGATGGTGGAAACACCTTCACTCCGAAGCTGATTGCGTATGCTGCGGCCGGATCACCCTTAACGGATACACTTTACCAGGGAAGTTATGTCCTGAGCGCTAACCCGGTAAATGCGAATAATCTTATTTACACGTTCACCGACCAGCGGAACGGTGATCCTGATATTCTCAGCCTGCATTCGAATAACGGAGGCAGCACATGGAACACTACGCCAGTAAGAGTCAATAAAGATGCGCTTTCAAACGGTGCCGGTCAAGACATGTGCTGGGCGGGTTTTTCGGAAACCGGTGAGTATGCGGTTGCATGGCGCGACAGGCGCAATACCGGCGGTACCTCATCATCCCCTTTCGAGATTTATGCGGGCGTCTCAACCGATGGCGGAAGTACTTTCAGCCCCGACCAGAATCTAAGCTCCACAGCTTCACCTTTCATTAATATCCAGCGGGGAAATGATTTTATAGGAGTGTGCCTGGATGGTAATTATCTGTACAGCAACTGGTGCGACCTGCGTGCCGGGAATACAGAGATCTTCGTTAATAAATCCCCGCTGACAAATTTCACAAGCCTGCAGGAAATGGTGAACGAGGATGTACAAATGAAGATCTTCCCGAATCCCACTTCAGGAAATGCAACTTTGCAATTGCACCTTAGGGCACCGCGTTTTCTTACCATTGATATTTCCGATATCACGGGGAATGTGATCAAAACTGTCACCGCTCAAATGTTCAACGGTCAGGATCCTTCCATTTACCTTGAGACCAACGGGCTTGCTGCAGGCTCTTATCTTGTCCGCGTACAGGCTGATGGCGGGAATGTGATCGCGACTACATTGCTGAAAGTGATGAGGTAGTGTTTTTTATCACCCGGAAAGATTTTCTAAGTTTTCTAAAATTATAATTTCGAAGCCGCGCGCAAGGATTGAACCATCGCGATGCCGTTTAGCTTATGGGAAGCAATCGATGGTTCTTGATCTTTTGTTTCAACCCACCGGCTGGCTCAAAGGTCCACTGGATCTTTGCCCTCTATCAAGAGAAAAGAAAAGGAGAAACCTGGTGATACGGAGAGAACCCGTGTCGTGGCACGGGATGACCGATGATTTGGAATCACTGGAATAGGAAAGGACATCTGAAGTGCAGGATCATAGTTGTCATTTCGAGCGGAGTCGAGAAATAGACTTCGACAATTTAATTCTTCGCCTGGCAGCGCACACATTACAGGACAAAACTGTTAATACGGAGAGAGATCCCGTGTCCCCGGATCGGGTCCGGGCAGGCGCGGCACGGGATGACTGATGATTTGGGATCACCGGAAGTATGTGCGGGGTTCGTAAATTCGTAAAAGATTCGTTATCCGTACCGATGCTTCGCGCTTTCTCGACTCCGCTCGAAATGACAGCGCACAGTGCCTACTCAGATTCGGAATTCGAAAAAATTCGTTATGCGTACCGATGCTTCGCGCTTCTCGGCTTCGCTCGAAGTGACATCTGAAGTGCAGGATCATAGTTGTCATTTCGAGCGGAGTCGAGAAATAGACTTCGACAATTTAACGACAATTTAACTCTTCGCCTGACAGCGCACATTATAGGACAAAAAGTGTTAATACAGAGAGATCCCGTGTCCCCGGATCGGGTCCGGGGCAGGCGCGGCACGGGATGACCGATGATTTGGGATAACAGGAAGTATGTGCGGGGTTCGTAAATTCGTAAAGTTCGTTATCCGTACCGGGGCTTCGCGCTTTCTCGACTCCGCTCGAAATGACAGCGCACAGTGCCTACTCAGATTCGGAATTCGAAAAAATTCGTTATGCGTACCGATGCTTCGCGCTTTCTCGACTCCGCTCGAAATGACAGCGCACAGTACCTGCTTAGATTCGTAAATTCGTAAAAAAGATTCGTTATCCGTACTACCTCGGGTACTCCACCCGTACATGATACATGTTCATTACCTTTTTCTTAAAGATCTTCTTCAGGGTGTTGATGTCTTTAAAAGTAATGTCTGCATTGGCGAACTGGTTCTGTTCGATCTGTGAATTGATGATCTTTTCAACCAGGGCATCGATGGTTTCGGAGTCGTATTTCTTAAGGCTCCGGGAAGCAGCTTCTACAGAGTCCGCCATCATGAGAACTGCAGTTTCTTTTGAAAAAGGAATCGGCCCGGGATAATGGAATTTCGCTTCATCGATCTCTTCTTCAGGGAAAGCTTTTTTGAATGAACGGTAGAAATAAGCCGTCATGGTAGTACCATGATGTGTCCTGATAAAATCAATGATCTGTTCGGGAAGATTATTCTTTTTCGCGATCTCGATCCCGCGGATCACATGCGCGATAATGATCCCGGCACTTTCATCAAAGCTCAGGTCCTCATGAGGGTTCATGCCGTTCACCTGGTTCTCGATAAAGAACATCGGCATCTCCATTTTTCCGATGTCGTGATACAGGGCGCCCGTGCGGACAAGCAGTGAATTTCCACCGATATTATAGATCGCTTCTTCGGCAAGGTTAGCCACCTGCAAAGAATGCTGGAAGGTTCCCGGAGCCCTGGAAGCCAGTTCGCGGAGCAGCTTTCCGTTGGTGTCTGAAAGCTCCAGAAGGGAAACATCCGAAGTGAAACCAAACATTTTTTCAAAGACAAAGATAAGCGGGTAGGAGAAGAGGGTCAGTAAAGCGCTTACACCAAAGCGTGCAAAATCAAACCATACGATCACATCATTGCTGCCTTCCTGAATGATCGTTATACCGATGAAAGAAACGCTGTAGGTGAGGAAGATCAGCACCGCAGAGACAAAGATCTGTGAGCGGTTGCGCATGTTCACAATACTGAAGATCGCTACCATTCCCCCAAGGAGCTGGATGAACGCGAACTCAAACTGTTCAGGCGCCATGAAAGAGATGATCAGCACATTTACTATATGAACAAAAAGCGCTACACGTGTATCATAGAATGCGCGGATGATGATAGGCAGGATACAGAAAGGAAGAATGTAAATATTGAATGAATATGAATTCAGGTTGATGGAGAAGTGCGCCATGATCACCTGCAACACTACAAGCATGAGGATGAAAGTGACTTTGCCGTTGTCCTGGTAAATGTCCTTCCGGAAGAACATCAGGAAAGCCGCAAGCACGCTCAGGCAGATCACGATCACGATTATTTGCCCGAGGACTATAAAAAGATAATTCCCGGTACCGTTGGATTGTTCTTCATATTCGATCCGGAGCGATTCAAGGACCTGGAATTTTTCAGCGGTGATGATCTCCCCTTTTGAAACAATGCTCTGGTCTTTCAGGATGATGTCGCGTGAAGGTGCAATGTCGTTTATCGACTGCTTAAGCACTTTTTCGGTTGTTTCCTTATCAAAGAATATATTATGGGCAATGGCATTTTCGAGCAGGGGGAGAATGCGGTCCACATCGGTGATCTTTGATTCGAAGAGTTCATCTTCAATATACTCATAAGCGGATTTAACGGTATAAAAATCGTTCAGCTCATGCTCTTCCGCGATATTCCCTTTAAGCAGGAAGACAGAATAATCCAGCGGCTTTTTTTCAAGCTCATCTGCCGGTGCGACAATTCCTTTCGAGTAAATACTGTCGATCAGTTCCTTGCCGAAAGCAAGGGTCCGCTGGCGGAGATAGTCGGAGTTTTTTTTGCTCCAGCTGGCGGCCAGCGCATCTTCAAAGGCTTTTGATCTTTTCTTCTGGATGGTGGAATCATAGCGCAGGTAGGGTTTTGCATTCTTTATAACCTCTGCTTTTTCCCGGTTCAGCTCTTCAGCCGTTTTTTTTATCGCGAAGTCGAATGGCGCTATCAGGTCTTCATGGTACCAGGGTTTTCCTTTGAGATTCTGGAATTCATATTTGAACTTGCCCTGTTTCGGGAACACATAAACAATAACGGCAAGCGCAATAAGAAACAGGATCGCCTTGTAGATCTCTGGGTGCGAATGGCGGATAACGGAAACAACTTTTTTCAAGGGCCTGCAGTTTTGCTATGCGAAAATAACCAAAATAACGTGCATTTTTCATAATCTGTCCATAATCTGTTATTGTGCCCGGACGCTTTGGTTAACACACGAATATTGCGTAAATTTGTGCCGTTAAATCTCTATCCAAACAAAATCTATATTTTATATATTATGAAAGAAGTTTATATCATTTCAGCAGTAAGAACACCAATGGGAAGTTTTGGTGGTGCATTTGCAGGTGTCCCTGCCACAAAATTAGGCGCTGCTGCAATAAAAGGAGCACTTGCAAAAGCAGGTGTTGATCCAAAAGAAGTTCAGCAGGTGTATATGGGAAGTGTTCTTCAGGCTAACCTCGGACAGGCCCCTGCACGCCAGGCAGCCATGTTTGCAGGCTTGCCGAATACGGTAGAGTGTACTACGGTAAACAAGGTTTGCGCTTCAGGAATGAAAGCGATCATGATCGGTGCTCAGAATATCATGTGCGGTGATGCGGATGTTGTGGTGGCAGGAGGAATGGAAAACATGAGCGCTGTACCGTTTTACAGTGATAATCTTCGCTGGGGAAACAAATACGGGAACGTTTCCATGATCGATGGCCTTGCAAAAGACGGGCTTACCGATGTGTATAACAATTATGCAATGGGAAATGCAGCAGACCTTTGTTCGAAGGAATGCAACATCTCCCGCGAGGACCAGGATGCTTTCGCAATCGAGTCTTATAAACGTTCACAGGCAGCATGGGCGGCTGGTAAATTTGCAGACGAAATTGTTCCGGTTGAGATCCCTCAGCGCAAAGGTGATCCGGTAATGATGAAAGAAGATGAAGAATACAAGAACGTCCGTTTTGATAAGATCCCTGAATTAAAAGGTGCGTTCACGAAAGAAGGAACTGCAACGGCAGCAAACTCATCCACCATGAACGATGGTGCAGCGGCAGTGGTCCTGATGAGCAAGGAAAAAGCCGACAAGTTGGGTTTAAAGCCTTTAGCGATCCTTCGAGGGTACGCTGATGCAGAGCATGCACCGGAATGGTTCACTACAGCTCCTTCAGTCGCAGTTCCAAAAGCGGTTGCCAAAGCCGGGATGAAAATGGAAGATATCGAGTACTTTGAGCTGAATGAAGCATTTTCAACTGTTGGCCTGGTGAACATGCAGAAAATGAAGCTGGATGCAAGCAAAGTAAACGTAAATGGCGGTGCTGTTTCTTTAGGACATCCCTTGGGTTGTTCAGGTGCACGTATTATAGTGACTTTGATCCATGTATTAAAGCAAAACAAGGCAAAATTCGGTGCTGCCGGAATTTGCAATGGTGGTGGCGGTGCGAGCGCTGTTGTTTTGGAATTAGCATAAAAATTTCAGATTTCAGATTTCAAATTCTGTGTATGGCAACTATACAAAAGTTTGAGGATATGGAAGTGTGGCAGAAAGCACGGAAACTTTGCCATGAGATTCATTTTCACACATCCAGCGGAAGCTTTGAAAAAGATTATAAGTTAAGAGATCAAATTAATGGATCAAGTGGCTCTATTATGGATAATATAGCTGAAGGGTATGAGCGGGATGGTAAACTGGAATTTCGTCAGTTTCTAAGTATTGCTAAAGGATCCTGTGGAGAAGTGAGGTCACAGCTTTATAGGGCACTGGACCGCAAACATATTACTTCAGATGAATTTAATAACTTAAAGTTACAATCCGAGGACATCAGTAAGCAATTAAAAGGTTTTATATCATACTTAAACGCGTCTGAATTCAAGGGTGTAAAGTTTAAATCGGGAGTTAATCCATGATCGGAGTACAAACGAATCTGAAATTTGAAATTCTTTAAATGCAATTTGGAATCTGCAACCTAAGTATAGTTCCCTGCCGGAAAGAGCCTTCTGACCGGAGTGAGATGGTCACCCAGCTTTTATTCGGGGATCATTTTGAAATACTGGAGATTATTGGAAACTGGTGCAGGATCAGGAATGCTTATGACAGCTACGAATGCTGGATCGATAAAAAGCAGTTCCAGCCAATACAGCAGCATACTTTTGATATTATTAACTCAACGGAGATCTTCTCTGCCAACGAGCTTGTCCAGGTTGTAACGCACAACAACAGCAAACAGCTTTTCCCTATAACAATTGCGAGCTCATTGCCCAATTTTGATAATGGGGAATGTGCAGTTGAAAACCATAGCTATTTATATGATGGCGCTTATATCAGCGGTCATCTTCCTTTTTCAAAAGGCGGTATCATGGAGATCGCGATGATGTACCTCAATGCGCCATATCTCTGGGGAGGCAAAACTCCATTTGGGATCGATTGCAGCGGTTTTACACAGATGGTTTATAAGATCAACGGTGTGAAGCTGAAACGTGATGCTTACCAGCAGGCAGAGCAGGGTGAGACCTTAAGTTTTGTAGAAGAGGCAGAAGCAGGTGATCTGGCATTCTTTGATAATGATGAAGGCAGGATTATCCATGTTGGGATTGTGATGGACAATAACAAGATCATTCATGCATCGGGGAAAGTACGGATCGATGGATTCGATCATCACGGAATTTTCAATAATGAAAAGAAGGATTATTCCCACCGCCTGCGTTTGCTGAAGAGGGTTGTTTAATTCTAATTGGTTTTCTCAGATTTTTATTTTTACTTCTTCCCCTAAAAAATGCGGCTCTTTATGAAGCACATAAAGATCAAGCACCGCTTTGCATTTGGCAAGATATTCCCGTAGCGTGGTCCTGATGCTGTATTTAGCCGGAACTTCCTTCGTTGAGAACGCAAGAGCATTCATCTTGTAATAATTCGCAATGTATAATGCACGCTGGTTGTGAAATTCCTGGGAAATGATAATGACATCCTTTTGCCCGAAAATCTTCAGGCAGCGTACAACGGAATCCAGCGTCCTGAACCCGGCAAAATCAAGTGTGATACAGCTGTCGGGAATCCCGGCTTCCACCAGAGCATCATGCATGTCGGTGCTTTCATCATACTCCGAACGGGAATTATCACCGCTCACAATAATATGTTTGATCTTGCCGGCCTTAAAAAGCTCAGCAGCAGCAGTTATCCTGTATTTAAAGAAAAGGTTCGGCTTTCCGTAACGGTTTAGTTTCGAAGTGCCGAGTACCAGTCCAACCGTTCTTCCTTCAATTTTTGATGCATCATTAAAGATCTGGGCTTTGGTTGTTGAGATCACCCTGTAATTGCAGAAAACATAATGATGAGAATAAAAAATACCAGGATTGAAGAATACTTCATGATCCTTTTTAAATGAATTCTTTCTAGAAAACCAGGAGTGCGCTTAAGCATGTAAGATTTACATGTTTGAATTAATGTAGAGGTCCAGCAGCACAAACACAGCAAAGATCACGCTGGCAACCCCATTCATAGTGAAGAAGGCAAGGTTTACTTTACTAAGGTCATTAGGTTTAACCAGCAGATGCTGATAAATAAGAAGGCCGCAGAAAACGCAGGCACCTATCCAGTACCACGTGTTAAAACCGGCATAGATCCCTGCATAAATCACGAAAAGTGCGCTCAGTACATGCAATACAATGGATAGCGTTAATGCCCCTTTTTTTCCCAGCCATACAGGGATGGAATGCAGCTCTTTTGAACGGTCGAACTCCTCATCCTGCAATGCATAGATGATATCGAAGCCGCTTACCCAGAATAATACGGCAAAAGAGAAGAGCAGTGGCAGCAATGCAAACTCACCCGTCACTGCAAGGTAGGAACCTATGGGTGCAAGGGAGAGGCCAACGCCAAGGATCAGGTGGCACAGCGCGGTAAAGCGTTTAGTCAGGCTGTATCCCAGCACAATGATCAATGCCACGGGTGACAGGTAAAAGCAAAGCTCATTGATAAAAAAGGTGGTGGTAACGAACAGCACGCAATTCACGAAAACAAATATGAGGGCTGCTGTCGGTTTTACTATTCCTGCCGGGATCTCTCTTATTGAAGTCCGTTCGTTCTCGGTATCTATTTCACGATCAATATAACGGTTGAAGGCCATTGCTGCGCTTCTCACGAACACCATGCAAAGCAGGACAAGCCCGAACAGCTTCAGGTCAAAAGCCTTCCCTGTATATGTAATGGCGAGAAAATAACCGATGATCGCGAATGGTAAAGCAAAGATCGTATGGCTGAACTTGACAAGTGAAAGATAATTGTTTATGGTTTTTGCAGGCACAGGTCTATTGGTTCAGTTTGGCGATAACAACAATTGCAAGCATGAACAGGATGGGGATCGAACTCAGGATCATCCCGTAAACACCGGGTGTAAGCCTTTTTTTGCTGATCTCATGCTTGGTATCTATAAATACATACACGGAAGAGCTTACCATTCCGAGGAATCCTGCAAATACCGCATAAAACACTCCGAAAGCTACAGGTATCACGCAGAGCAATGCCGCAAGAATTCCAAATCCAACACAGATATACCCGATAATATTCAGCTTTTTTTCCAAGGTCCTATGATTTAACAATTACAAAATTATCAATTTTTTTGATGCTCCGGGCTTGCCGTTCACCACAAGACTGCAAAAGTAAAGTCCTGTGCCTAATTCAGTGCGGAATGAAGACTCTTTTCCCTGCAGTGCCAGTATTTTCACCAGCTTGCCGAGGGTGTTATAAATTCGTAATTCATTGGTATTTGCAGATTGCAGTGATGGAAAGCTGATATTCAGAAGAGTACCGCTTATCGCAGGATTAGGATAAACAGCAAAGGCTGATCCGGCAAGCTCATTCTCATCTGTGCCTGTCAGGGAGCAGGTCAGCGCTCCCATTGCATCCACTTTGCCGTAACCCCAGTAGTTATCAGGAAGCCCGGAGCCGGTAAATGAGTCCCTGATCGGGCAGTTGACAATTGCTTTTTTTACATCCATAGCTGTTGCATTCGGGTTCTTCTGCAGGTACAATGCAGCTATACCTGCAACGCAGGGACTCGCATGAGAAGTGCCACCATTGCGTACATGAAATCCACCCAGCGCCAGTGCATCAGGATAGTTTGCAATAATGGATGGCGCAATTGCAAGCACAACCGCTGCCAGCGTATTGTCGCCCGGTGCGCAGATCTCAGGTTTGATCCTGCCGTCACGGGTAGGCCCGATGCTGGAAGTCGCATGGCGTTCACCTGCATTGGTAGCCGTGTTCACATAAACAGTATTGTTGTAATCGATGTATGTTTTGCGGTTAGTATAATTGCCGACCCCAATTACATTGTCAAGGCAAAGAAAGCTGCTCACGATGGTTTTGTTATTGTCGGGAAGCTTATAGAAGATACTGTCGGGCATAGAGGATGCGGAAGGTAGCATGCCCGAATAAAGGTCAAAGGTCCATGCATCAAAAGTTCCGCTGCCCGTAGTCATTAACCGCCAGTTGTAGGAGGCTGAATCGGGATAAATAACAAACTCCATGGAATAAGTACCGTTGATCTGGTCGCCATAGCTAAGGACGCGGCCTATCCGGTTGCCATTGTTATAGAGCGTATCTTCCCTGAGGATCCCGAGATGATCATTGATGCCGGAGAAAGGAAGATGTCCCCGCTTTGAAAACGGGCTCATTTGGTCGGCACCGATTGAAAACCTTACATTACTGAAATCAGCAGAATCCGACCACATTTGAATGTAGGCAGAAGACCCTGAAGGCTCTACGTAGGTGAAACTGGTATCAGTGGTTACAGTATATCCAAGGTGAAAAGGAACATTTCCCCCGTTGCCTGCCGCTGCAACAAAAGCGAGTCCCGCCTGCGAGTCGATCATGCTGCGGATCATCTGCGCCTGCAGGTCCTGGCCGTCATGTGAGCCATAATAGTCACCAAGGCTCGCATTAATAACACATGGTTTCCCCATTGCAGCAGCGCGTGAGTAAATATAATCCACAGCATCCGAGATCAGGGTGGAAGAGTTGCTGCTGAAATCGATGGCTACTACAATGATATCCGCTTTGGGGGCAACACCTGTATGTGTTCCTGTTGCAAGTCCGTTCCCAACCGCGATTCCGGCTACGTGGGTACCGTGTCCCGAATAATTAAGGTCGTTATGTGCCGAAGCGAGCCCGCTGTCGATCTGGATATTCGTCCATTCCTGCCCGTAATTATAAGGCATCGGAGTATTGGTATCCTGTGCCAGCGATTGGTCCCAGAGGAAGTCGATCCTGCTGTTTCCAAGGCTGTCGCGGAAATCCGGATGGGTAAAATCGATCCCGGTGTCGATGATACCTATTACCACACCGCTGCCATCATAACCCTGGGCCAGGGGGGCGGCTCCGGCATGAACCAGGGCTGTATTTGTCTGGATCACCATGGTGTCATTTAATGGCTTTGTACGTGGAGTATAGGCTTCAATACGTTGTATGTGCCTGTTCGCTGCGAAAATACCCAGGGAAGAAACAGGTACGGAAACGGTGGAAATATCTCCGGAGGAATAACGGAAAACCCCACCGTTAGCGGTACAGAGTTGTTTTATAACATCCTTGTTCCCACTGATAAATACATTGATGTTGTCAGTTGAATGAGGCTGCTCTTTTAATTTTCTTGCAAGGTCAAAATTCATTTTGCTTTGTGCGCTGATCAGCAGGCCGGACAGCAGGAATGCAAGGAGTAGTATTTTCTTCATCAGTAAGAATATATTTACGAAATTTACGAATTATAAAGCATAATTTAAAATATGTCGAGGCCTTTGCATCAGAATGAACCCCTTGCCCTGAGGATAAAAAGGCTTGCACCGGGCTATGCTTTGAATCCGGCCATTCATGTCGGAGGGCAATATTATACTTATGCTGAGTTAATGCTGCTGGTTGAAAAGATCAGGGGCATGATCCCAGTCGATAAATCCTATCAACGGATTGCAGTCTTTTGCAATGATGATATCTATACGTATGCTTCGATACTTGCCATAAACCTGTATGGTGCGGCTTATGTTCCATTGAACAGGAAATATCCCAGGGAAAGGAACCGCCTCATCCTGCAGGAAAGTAAAAGTGAGCTTATCCTGGGCCCGGGCATGGGGTCCGCCTCGGAGCTTGCTTCAGAATTAAAAGTAATAAACACGGCAGGAGAAGATCATACGGGGCAGGGGATGCAAGATAACAGGTCATCTGACCAGCAGGACCTTTGTTATATTTTATTTACTTCCGGATCAACGGGTGAACCGAAGGGTGTTCCTGTAAGCAACAGTAACCTCAATGCATTCTTCAGCCACTTTCTCAGGAACTATGATTTTAATTCTTCCGACCGCTTTCTTCAAACATATGAGCTGACATTCGATGTTTCCGTCTTCTCTTTTTTTATGCCGCTCCTGGTGGGGGCATGCTGTTATATCCTCCCGGACGAAGGAATAAAGCCCGTGAAAATGATAGAGCACATCCGCAGGTTCGAGATCACGGTGGTAAGCATGGTTCCCGGTGTTTTAAAATACCTTGAAAAATATCTCCCGGAGATAAAAGCAGAAAGCCTCCGTTACAGTTTTTTTTCAGGTGATGCCCTGCAGCACGCGCTGGCCGCTAAATGGCAGCAATGCATTGGCACTGCAAAGATCCATAATTGTTACGGACCTGCCGAAACCACCATCGTATGCACCTCTTATATTTTTGATGAATCTATATCGGAAAAGGAAAGCGTGAATGGTATTGTCCCTTTGGGAAAACCATTTGAGGGGATGGAGTTCATGATCATAAATGAGAGCAATGAAAAGGTGACAAAGGGCGAACTGTGTTTTTCCGGTGACCAGCTGATCCGCAGCTATACCAGGGATGAACACAATGATAGGTTTTTTGACCATGACGGGAAACGCTTTTACAAAACAGGAGACCTGGCGGGTTTGAATGGATCAGGCAACCTCGTTTTTTATGGAAGGGCCGACAGCCAGGTAAAGATAGACGGTTACAGGGTGGAGCTTGGGGAGATCGAACATGTGCTCAGGAAATTATGCGGCTTTAACACCAAGGTTCTTACTGTGCCAGGAGATGGAAACAACCGGCTCGCGGCATTCATTGAAGCAGAAGTAATTGATCTTAACAGGCTGAAGGAGGCTCTCGCAGCAACACTGCCGGCATATATGGTACCAAGGCATTTCTTTCATGTTGCAAGTTTTCCTTTGAATACAAACGGCAAAACAGATCTTAAAGCCTTAAAATCCTTATATTTGAAAGAGAACACTCATGGATAGACAGGATCAGTTACAACAGGTATTCCGAAAAGTTTTTCAGAGGGATGATCTCATAATATCCGGTGCTACAACAGCGAAAGATATACGGGGCTGGGATTCCCTTACACACCTGGAGCTTATATCATCGATAGAAGAGGAATATCATATTCAATTTTCTTTTGATGAGGTCATGGGATTCAATTCCGTGGAAGATCTGCTGTCAGCTTTGGAGAATAAACTCAGGAAATAGTTCAACCATAAAAGCAAATGAATTTCAATTCTGTTATTTTTATTGGCTTTCTTGGGCTTACCGTGCTGATCAATTATTTGCTCCCCCTAAAATTCCGTTCAGTATTCCTTCTTTCGTGCAGCTTATTATTCATTTCATATTATAACATAGAATCGCTTACCGCACTTCTTGTTATTTCATGCTTCAATTTCTATATCGCCAGGAAAGTAGCAGGAAACCGCTTATTATATATTGCGGGGATCGCGATAAATTCTTACGCGATCATGATGTTCAATTATTTCTTTGCGGTTAAACAGGGCATTGGTTTTTCGTACTCACAGGTTCATTTTAACATCAATAGTTTTATTATTGCGCTTGGTTTATCATTCTATTCCCTTCAGAATATCTCTTATCTCACAGAGATCTATTTCAAGCGGCTGAAGCCTGAAAATTCAGTTAAAAATTTTTTGTTGTACAATTCATTCTTTCCAAGGATCGCCAGCGGACCTGTGATGCTGCCCAATGAGTTCATTCCGCAGATTGACAGGAATGAGATCAGCAGGGAAATGCTGGTTTCAGGATTCAATAGGGTCCTCCAGGGGTTATTCAAAAAAATGGTAATAGCCGACAGGATCGCACCGGCTGTTCATTCCGTTTTTGATTTCGGAGATACATATCACGGTCTAACCACTATTGCGGCAATCTATTTATTTACGCTCCAGTTGTATTTCGATTTTTCAGGTTATTCTGATATAGCGCTCGGAGCCGGTCGGATGCTCGGGTATAACCTGAAGGAGAATTTTAATTTTCCCCTCCGGTCTATATCCATTTCTGAATTCTGGAGGAGATGGCATATCTCATTGATCAGCTGGTTCACTAATTATATTTATTATCCTTTCGTGTATACGCTGCGCAGGTATAAAAAAGCTGCCGCATTTGGCGGGATTGCGATTACCTTTTTTATTTCAGGCATCTGGCACGGCATCGGCTTAACATTCCTTTTGTGGGCGGCTTGTCATATATTCTATCTTGGAATCGAGCTTTTAACCAGGCCGTTCCGTGAAAAGCACTTTCATAAGCCCGGATCCCAAGTGTTTAAGATATTAATGATCTTTATCGTTTTTAACGCGGTATGTTTCAGCAATATCTTTTTCCGGTCGGAGTCCACCGGAAGGGCTTTTGAACTGATCAGGAATGCGGGCAGTAATCTCCTGCCGAACGACTGGCTTGCAGAATTCCTTGCACCATTAGCCATCGGAGGCCACCAGGCTGACGAATTTAATTTTTATATCAGCATCCTCCTCATGCTTGTTTTTTTGATCTTTGAAAGAAGTATAACAAACAGGGCTTTAAGCAGCATGGCAAGCATAGGTTACATTTCCATACTGCTTCTGCTGATATTTATTTTCGGTGTTTTTAACAGTGGTGAGCAGTTTATTTATATGCAGTTCTGATTTTGAATGACATAAAAAAAATATTAATTTCTTTAATCATTGTTTTGCTTGTCCTCACCGGGTTAGGTAAAGCTTATGATTTCGCTCTGCGTCATAATGCGAATAACAAAGCGGCCTACGTTCAGCTGGCGGAAATAAATGCCGACCTGCTTTTTCACGGGCCCTGCGAACCTTTATGGATGATCTCCCCAAAAGCGATAGATAAAAAGATCAGTAAACATTCCTACAATCTTGCCCTGAGCCATTCTGATTTTGCGGATAATTACCTGCACTTGTATTTTTATCTTCAGAATAACAAAGCACCGGAAATACTGTTTTTATATGTTACGCCTGAGTCAATGGACCGGAACTACAATACATTCAATACCTACCGCTTCGCTCCGTATATTGGCGATCCTGTAGTAGATTCTGTGGTAAAGGAAATGGACCCGGGGTATTTCAAATTCGTAAATATTCCCTTTATGAAATATGCATATTACAGCAGCAGGATTAATTTTGATGCCCTTCAGGGGTTGAAACATTATGTACAGGACCGGAAACAGCCTTTTTATGCTGATGGTTATGAGCCTCCCCAGAAAGTGGTCTGGGACAACCATCACGATGAATTTGTCCGGCTATACCCTCTTGGCTATTATTTTGAGTGGGATCTTAAAAGAGAAAAGTATCTGCGAAAAACGATCGAGCTGGCACTCAGTAGAAAGATAAGAGTGATACTTTATGAATCACCTGTGTTAAAAGAAGCTGTTGCCTTTCAGCCAAACAGGAAAACAATAATAAAAAGGATCGACCAGGTAGCGGAAAATTACGGCATTAAATATGTGAGGTTTGAGGAAATGGAAATAGCCTTTTCAAGGAAATATTATATATCCGCGCTGAACCTTAACATTGAAGGTTCACGTATATTTACCGATTCACTGGCGAAGTATATCAATAAGCTCAATAAAGAATAAAACGGGTAATGATGAAACTGCTGCTTTCATTTTTGTTTTTGCTGCCATTTGCCGCTGTTGCCGGGCCTGATTCGGTTGCATATTCCCGTGATTACGATTTTAAAGAGGGTGTTTTTTTATCACTTGAGCATTTTAAAAGAAATGATCCTGTACTGAAGTCTGCTATTATATCCAGCTATCCCAAATCACAGGTGGATTTTATGAAGCAGATCACCAACCAGAAATATATCACCTTCAGGAATTCGGAAGGAGTGGAGCAGCGGGTTGAAACGATGACAGTTTGGGGATATTGCCAGAACAGGTCCTTGTTCATCAATTTTAATAATGACTTTAACAGGATTAACCAGATCGGGCTTTTAAGCCTTTTTGCGGCCGTAGTAATGACACCGGTTGGTTACCAGGATCCAATGAACACCTATGGCATAAATACTAACGATGAGCTCAGGCAGTTTGTGCTGGATACCCGCACCAACAAAGCGTTGGATTTTAATGTCCGGAATATGGAAATTATCCTGGAGGATGATCCGGAGCTGCACACAGAATTCATGAAGCTGAAAAAGCGCCAGAAAGCCGATTCAATCTTTATTTATCTCCGTAGGTATAACGAAAAACATCCCCTTTACCTTCCTTTAAATTGATATTTATTCCCTTTTTTCTCGCAGGAATTTACGATATTTGCACCTTGTAAAAAGGAGAATTGAAGAGTTGGAAAATTGAGAGTTAAATTTGTGCTCCTGTTTTCCTGCTTCAGGATAATTCTCCAGTCTCCAATTCACTAATTCTCTAATTAAAATGTCAGAAGGCAGGCAAATAATCTTTTCGATGGTTAACGTGAGCCGCACGTTGCCAACAGGAAAAACAATTTTAAAGGACATTTATTTATCCTTTTATTACGGTGCGAAGATCGGGATCCTTGGTTTGAACGGTTCCGGGAAATCTACGCTGATGAAGATCATCGCGGGGCTTGAAAAAAATTACCAGGGCGAGATCCATTTTTCACCGGGCTATCGCGTTGGGTACCTTGAACAGGAGCCGCAGCTTGATAATAACAAGACGGTGCTTGAAGTGGTACGGGAAGGTGCTGCCGAACATGTGAATATCCTTAAGGAATATGATGATGTAAATAATAAATTCGGGGAAGAGGAATACCTGAATGATCCGGACAAGATGGATAAGCTCATCAACCGCCAGGCTTATTTGCAGGAGCAGATCGATACGCTGGATCTCTGGAACCTTGATAACCGCCTTGAACAAGCCATGGAAGCGCTGCGCTGTCCTGAAAGTGATACACCTATTCTTAATCTTTCCGGTGGGGAACGCAGGCGCGTAGCATTGTGCCGCTTGCTTATCCAGGAACCTGAGATACTATTGCTCGATGAGCCTACCAACCACCTTGATGCAGAATCGGTGGACTGGCTGGAGCAGCACTTGCAGCATTACAAAGGAACTGTTATTGCGGTAACCCATGATCGTTATTTCCTTGATAATGTGGCAGGCTGGATCCTTGAGCTCGACAGGGGCGAAGGGATTCCTTGGAAAGGGAATTACTCCGAGTGGCTGGACCAAAAGCAAAAGCGTCTTGCGCAGGAAGAAAAAACAGAAAGCAAGCGCCAGAAAACATTATTACGCGAGCTGGACTGGGTACGCCAGGGAGCCAAAGGCCGCCAGGCAAAATCTAAAGCGCGTTTACAGAATTATGAGAAGATGCTTGGTGAGGATGCAAGGGCAGTTGAGGACAAGCTGGAATTATATATTCCTAACGGACCGCGTTTAGGAAATGAAGTTATAGAAGCCGTAAATGTTTCTAAAGCGTACGGGGACCGACTGTTATACGAGAACCTTAATTTCAAACTGCCGCCTGCTGGCATTGTAGGGATCATCGGGCCAAATGGTGCAGGTAAAACCACATTGTTCCGCATGATCATGGGCCAGGAAAAGCCAAGCTCAGGAGAGTTTAAAGTGGGGCCAACGGTGAAGATCGCTTATGTTGATCAGTCTCACTCGGGCATTGATCCTGAAAAATCTATTTATGATGTATTAAGCGGAGGAGCAGAGAATGTAATGCTTGGAGGAAAATCAATGAACTCGAGGGCATATATATCACGCTTTAACTTTGCCGGTTCCGACCAGGGTAAAAAGTGCGGGATCTTATCAGGTGGCGAGCGGAACCGTTTGCACCTCGCAATGGCATTAAAAGAAGAAGGAAATGTATTGCTGCTCGATGAGCCTACAAATGATCTTGATGTTAATACATTGCGTGCACTGGAAGAAGGTCTTGAGAATTTTGCGGGCTGCGCTGTGATCATCAGCCACGACAGGTGGTTCCTTGATCGCGTGTGTACGCATATCCTTGCATTCGAAGGGGATTCAAGCGTGTACTATTTCGAAGGCGGATATTCCGAATACGAAGAGAACAGGAAGAAACGATTAGGAAATGTTGAGCCGAAGCGCGTGAGATATAAGAAACTGACTGTGTAATACGGGGATGAAGCAAAGATGTTTGCAATATGTTATTACTGTGTATGCGAATGGAGCTTCAAAAAGAAATACATTTCACCGATTGAAGATTCCTCCACTACGGTCGGAATGACATCAGAGACACAAATAAAAATATTACAAATAAAGACCCTGCTCAGATGGAGCAGGGTCTTTTTATTTGACTAGTTATGATATTCTGCGGCATGTTTTTTTCTCAAATCTTGAAAAAAAACGTCCTATGAAAAAACTGATACTTTTTCTCTCTATTTTTAGTGCAGGTCAGGTAGCCGCACAGCATACCCTTAATTGGGCTGAACAAATGGTTCCTGCCACGGCTTCTTCAGGAATTACAAGTAAGAAAATAGCTGTTGATGCGTCCGGAAATGTTTATACAACCGGGGAATTCTCCGGGCAGGTTGACTTTGATCCGGGTCCGGGCATCTTTAATCTGAACACTCCAACCGGATCAGGCGGTGGAAATATTTTCATTTCAAAGCTTACAGCTAATGGTGATTTTGTCTGGGCAAAGCAATTCACCGGTACAATCTATATGTATGCTAATGCCTTGGCAGTTTCTCCTGCCGGTGATGTGTATGTGGGAGGAACATTCAACAATACTGTAGACTTTGATCCGGGTTCAGGAACGGCCTATTTAACCGCTACTAGTCCTTCCGATATTTTTATTTGCAGGCTCACGTCTGCAGGTGATTTTGTCTGGGTTAAACATATCGGGGCAGATGATTCTCAAAGTGTGCTCGCAATGGAGTTCGCCCATGATGGCGGCTTGTTGTTAACGGGTTATGGAGATCCATTAACAGATTATGATCCGGGTGCACCTGTTGTAAATATTAATGACGATGGATATCTCCTCAAGCTTACATCATCAGGAGATTTTGTTTGGGTTACCGCCATTGCCCATACAGGTCAGGCAATCGATGTTGAATCAGATGGAACTATCCTTCAGTTAGGAGACGATATGAATTTCATTTCTCTTAATAAACTGGATGCGTCAGGAAACCTGCTCTGGTCCAAAACGTTCAACGGGGGGTATATGTCTGCCGGGGATGTTACACATGGTCCTGCGGGTGATATATATGTGTCAGGTAATTTCGAATCTACTATTTCCTGGGGAAGCGCCAGTAATGAAACGCTGAACGCTACAAATATGAGAGATGCATTTATTATTCATTTCGACCAGTCGGGTACTACGCTTGATGCATGGCAATTTGAAGGAACAGGATATAATACTTTAAACAGTTTGCAATTTAACAACGGTTCCTTAACAGCAGCAGGATATTTTTCCGGTCCTACGGATTTTGATCCCGGGGCGGGAACAATAACGGTAAACAGCACCCAACCAGGCTGGAGTGATGTGGTATTATTGACATTAAGCCCCTCAGGAACAGTGGAATGTCTTTCTACCATAGGCAGCACGCAACCAGATTATCCGAGTTCGATGGTATTTACAAGTCAGGGCAATTTCCTTGTGACAGGGACGGTAGGAGATACTGCCGATTTCGATCCGGGCGCAGGAACTGCAATGCTAAATTATGGTTCAAACTTTATTGCTATGTATGAGAGTTGTATAGCAGCAGGAATTAATGAAGCTAATTCTCAACAACCATTATTTTGTCAACCGAATCCTGCATCAAATTCATTTATTGTTTCTGCAAATGGGGAATGGCAATTACAAGTTTACACAATTGAAGGCCGCTTAGTGAAACAGGTAGAACGGTCGGAAATGCAGGAGGTCGATGTGAGTGACCTTGTATCTGGTATTTATACAGTTTCCCTTTTCCGTGATAATAAAGTGATCCATCAAAAAATGGTTATCAGCAGATAATTTGCTGTTGGAATGGAACAGATCGAAAGAATAAAAAAATCCCCGCTGATTCAGCGGGGATTTTTTATTCTTTATCAGGGTTTATTTATTGGGTCCCTTTGAGAACATCATTGTTGCCTCTCACAATATTCATCTCATTGATCAGGTTAGTTGCTCCACCGAATTTGTCAATAAGGAATAATACATAACGGATATCAACACTGATGGTGCGTTTGTACTTCTGATCGAAATAAATATCACCGCTCATAGCTTCCCAGTTCCCGTCAAATGCAAGTCCCACCAATTCTCCGCTGCCGTTGATAACAGGACTTCCTGAATTACCGCCCGTGATATCGTTATTGCTGATAAATGCAACATTAATATCTCCGTTCTTATCAGCATACTGTCCGTAATCTTTTGCTTTGTAAAGCTCCTTTAATTTCGAAGGCACCTGGAACTCGAACAGTGCCGGGTTTTCCTTTTCCATCACACCACTTAATGTTGTATAGTAATTATACTCTACACCATCTTTCGGCTGGTATGCTTTCACACTTCCGTAAGTTAAACGCAGTGTGCTGTTTGCATCCGGATAGAAATTCTTGGTCCCGTTCATTTCCATTAAAGCTTTAACATATTTTTTACCTTCAACAGAGTTAATGGTATTAAATGCATCAATATGAGGTTTAACATTAGTTACATAATTGTCGGAGAATGCTTTAAAATAGGCGAATGCCGGATCCGACTGCAATGTTTTCAAATCAGGTTTTGCCAGGAATTTGTCATTGTTGGTGCGTGAATTCATAAAGCTTTTTTCAAACACTTTCTTTGCATACGCATCAAATTTTGCAGCGTTATCTCCTTTACCTTTTTTAACAATGTCTTTCAGGTATTGCGGATGCTGGTCAGCAGGGATATTCTCGTGGAACATCTGCGTTAAACGCGCCAGGATCTTTTCCTCAGCCTTCGGGTTAAAGGATTTGTAGAAATTCACTTCCGCGGCCTTAATCGCATCAACTGCTTTTTTTACAGCCTCTGAATCCTGGCTGTCGGCCTTAAGCGCTTTTTCAAGGGCAAGGTAATTGGCTGCGAAAGCGATGATGTTCGATCCGGTAACCCCTTCTTTGAAGTAAGTTGCATGAAGCGCATAGTTGTTATAATTCTTGTAAGCCGCTTCAAAATTAGCAAGGATCGAAGCATATTCTGCATTGTTCCTGCTCCATGCAGCGAACTGCTTCTCAGTTTCCTGTTTTTCCTGTAATACTTTGAGGTGCTTTAACTGTTCGGTCTGGCCGATATAATATTTCCAGTAATTGGAGATCTTTGCATATTGTGATGACATCAGCAAACGAACGCTGTCGCTCTTGTCCATTTCTTCTTTCCATGCATTTAAACGAATATCACGTAAAGCAACAATTGCAGGGTTAACTTTATCTATCGCCAGCTGGATCCCGAAAGAGGTTTCATAACGGTTAGTGCGTCCGGGAAAGCCGTAGATCATTGTATAATCACCTTCGTTCATGCCTTTTAATGAAACGGGCAAAGACTTTTTCGGCTTGTAAGGAACATTTTCCTTAGAGTACGGAGCCGGTTTGTTATCCTTGTTCGCGTAGATGCGGAACATAGAGAAATCTGCAGTATGGCGCGGCCACATCCAGTTGTCCGTATCGCCTCCGAATTTCCCGATGGATTGCGGTGGGGCAGCGACAAGACGAACATCCGTGAATTTTTCAAAAACGAATAAGTAGTATGCATTGTCCTTGAACATTGATTTAACCTGAGCATCCAGGCCATCCTTTTTAATTTCCTGCTCGATCGTTTTGAAGATCTCAAAACGCTTTTCTTCCATAGCTTTTGGGTCAAGACCTGCAAGTGCTTTATTAACGCGGTCGCTTACATCCTCCATTCTTACCAGGATGGAAACCCACATTTTTTCATTCGGCATTTCTTCCGCATATGATTTTGCCCAGAAGCCATTGTCAAGAATGTTGTTAGCGGTAGTGCTATGGTTAGCGATAGCTTCGTAACCGCAGTGGTGGTTTGTAAGAAGAAGTCCCTGGTCTGAGATGATCTCAGAGGTGCAGCCGCCATTGAACCAAACGATGGCATCTTTAAGACTGCTGTTGTTTACGTCATAAAGCTGTTCAGGAGTAAGCTTCAAGCCAAGCTTCTGCATCTGCTCATAATTGTTCTTTAAAAGCGCTGGAAGCCACATGCCTTCATCCGCTTTTGTAATATTACCGGATAAGCAATTGATTGTTAATAGAGTGAGGAATATCTTTTTCATTTTAGTTTTCTGTTTTCGGAACACAAAAATAGCATAGTTCGTCAATTTTCAACGGGCTTTTATAGGAGTGTGGCTTTAGGCGGGATGAATGGCGGATAATAGGGGATAAAATGCAGGAGTGACTAAGCAAAAAATCACGATATTCGCAGAATATATAGGATTCAGGATAAGAGGATTTAGGATTTAAACTATGGCGCAGAAACCATCCATACCCAAAGGCACACGCGATTTTTCACCGGCAGAAATGGTGAGAAGAAATTATATTTTTGATACGATCAGGCAGGTGTTCCAGCGTTACGGTTATTTACCCATCGAGACTCCTGCTATGGAGAACCTTTCTACATTAATGGGAAAGTATGGTGAAGAAGGGGATAAGCTGATCTTTAAGATCTTGAATAGCGGGGATTATGTGGAAAAGTTAGAAGTCAAAAGTCAAAAATTAGAAGAGCTTGATGTAAAAAAATTAACAATTCTCATCTCCGAAAAAGCCCTCAAATATGACCTGACCGTTCCATTCGCAAGATACGTAGTTCAGCACCAGCATGAAATAACTTTCCCTTTTAAACGTTATCAGATACAGCCGGTTTGGAGAGCAGACCGCCCGCAAAAAGGCCGTTACCGAGAATTTTACCAGTGTGATGCTGATGTGATCGGAAGCAATTCCCTGATCAATGAAGTAGAGTTGGTTCAGATGATCGATGATGTATTTACAACATTGGATGTTCCTGTTTTGATCAAGATAAATAACCGGAAAATATTAAGCGGCATTGCTGAAGTGATAGGGGAGAAGGAAAAGATTATAACCATTACGGTTGCAATCGACAAGCTTGACAAGATTGGTACTGATGGTGTAAATAAAGAACTCCGTGAAAATGGCGTGAGTGATGAATCGATTGAAAAATTAAAACCGCTGATCGAATTTAAGGGCTCAACCCTGGAAAAATTACATTTTCTGAAAGGCTTATTAGCTGCCTCCGAAATTGGATTAAAGGGCATTGAAGAAGTTGAATATATATTTAAAACTGTGGAGGGTTGTCAGCTTTCGACCGCGTCATGCGAACTCGATATAACATTGGCGCGCGGATTAAATTATTATACAGGAGCGATCTTCGAGGTGAAAGCAAATGTGGGAACCCTCAGCAGCAGTATCTGTGGTGGCGGCCGTTACGATGATTTAACCGGGATCTTTGGTTTGCCCAACATGAGCGGAGTAGGGATCTCTTTCGGAGCGGATCGTATTTATGATGTGCTGAACGAGATGAACTTGTATCCTGAATCGGTTGCAGCAAGCACAAAATTATTGTTTGTTACTTTCGGTGAAGCTGAGCAGAACTATTGCCTGCCTTTATTGGCGCAGGTCCGCAAAGCAGGTATCAATTCAGAGGTATATCCTGATGCAGGTGCAAAAATGAAAAAGCAAATGGGATATGCTGATGATAAAAAAATACCGTTTGTTGTGATCGTTGGCGGAGATGAGATGCTGAGCGGGATGCTGAGCCTGAAGAATATGAATTCAGGGGAACAGGAAAAAATAAGTATTGAAGAAATAATTAAAAAACTTAAGTAAGGTTGCCCAAACAATTTCCTATTTAAAATTAACGGATAAGCGTTTAGGTTTTCTTGTTAATTTTAATATTCCTCTTATGAAACAAGGTCTTCAACGGTTTGTGAACAACTATTATAAGACACTAACAATTTAAAACAGCTTAGCGCCTTTGTGCCTTGGCGGTTAAAATAATGAGCAAAGCGAATTAAAATGCATCAAATAACCACCGAAATCCTTGATCTCGATACCATCTCTGAGATCATCAGAAATAATAAAAAGCTTATCCTGTCGGAAGAAGCAGTCGGCAATATCGTCCGCTGTCGCGAATACCTTGATAAAAAGATGGCTTCTCAGGAAGCTCCTATCTACGGGATCAATACAGGCTTCGGATCATTGTGCAATGTGGTGATCCCTGACAGTGAACTTGAACAGTTGCAAACCAACCTCGTGATGTCACACGCCTGCGGGACAGGTGATGAAGTGCCGCAGGATGTGGTGAAGCTGATGCTTCTGTTAAAAATCCAGGCTGTGGCTTACGGGAAATCAGCAGTTCAGCTGGTCACCGTTGAACGGCTTGTTGACTTTTTTAATAATGATATCCTTCCTGTGGTATATCAGCAGGGTTCACTTGGTGCTTCAGGCGACCTCGCTCCGCTGGCACATCTCAGTCTGCCGCTTTTAGGCATGGGCGAGGTTTATTATAAGGGCGTGAGGCAGCCGGCTTCCGAGGTGCTTTCGGAATTGGATCTTAAGCCTGTACAGTTAAAATCAAAAGAAGGCCTGGCCCTGCTTAACGGGACTCAGTTCATGAGTGCTTATGGTGTCTGGTGTCTTTTGAAAGCAAAGAACCTCAGTACCGCGGCAGATATTATTGCTGCTGTCTCCCTTGAAGCGTTCGATGGAAGGATCGATCCTTTTAAACCGCATATTCATGCTATCCGTCCGCATAAAGGGCAGATCGATACAGCTAATAACATCCGGAAGCTGCTGATTGGCAGCGAGCTTATTGAACGTAAAAAAGAGCATGTCCAGGACCCGTATTCCTTTCGCTGCATCCCTCAGGTACATGGCGCTTCAAAAGATACTTTCGAATATGTTGGAAATGTAATCCTTACGGAAATAAATTCTGTCACAGACAATCCAACTGTTTTTCCTGAAGAAGATGAGATCATTTCAGGCGGGAATTTTCACGGGCAGCCTTTAGCCCTTGTACTCGATTTCCTTGCGATAGCGCTGGCGGAATTAGGTAACATCTCAGAACGCAGAATTTATCAGCTGATCTCCGGCCTGCGGGGGTTACCGCCATTCCTGGTAGCTGAGCCGGGTTTAAACTCCGGGTTCATGATCCCGCAATATACTGCGGCAAGCATTGTAAGTCAGAACAAGCAGTTATGCTCGCCTGCTTCTGTTGATTCCATTGTAAGCTCAAACGGGCAGGAAGACCATGTTTCGATGGGTGCGAACGCTGCAACCAAATGTTACAGAGTGGCGGAGAACGTGCAGCGCATCATTGCCATTGAGCTTTTCAATGCTTCCCAGGCATTGGAATTCAGAAGGCCGGCATTATCATCCCCTTTCATAGAAAAGTTCATTGCCGACTTCAGGCAGGATGTGCCTTTTGTTAAAGAAGATAAGGTAATGTACACGGAGATAGAGAAAAGTATTGATTTTATTAAGCTGAATACTTTCTCTATCTGAATTGAACGCAGCTGATGCTGATGGAGTGGGAGCGTGATAACTTAAAATAAGCCCGTGTAACCGGCTTGTCTGGGGTTCTGCGGGGCCCAGGTTACCCGGTAAATTTATACCCTACACCCCTTACAGAATGAAAGTGTTCAGGTTCACGCTGGTTTTTCTCAAAATATTTGCGGAAAGCAAGGATGTAATTGTCAATCGTCCGGGAAGAGGGATAAACATCGGTACCCCAGACTTTGTCAAGGATCTCTTCTCTCGAGATGACTTCATTCCTTCGTTCGATAAGCAGTTTTAAAAGGGCGATCTCGCGTTTGCTGATCTGTGTTTTTTCACCATTTACGTCCGTTATCTCATACGTAATAAAGTTGATCTCTTTATTCCCGAACTTAAAAACATCCGGTGTGCTGCTTTGTGGTTTGGCAATATTGCTTCTTCGTTTTAAAAGGATGCGGATCCTCAGCAGGAGCTCTTCAAGGTTGAAAGGTTTTGTAAGATAATCGTCCGCTCCCAGCTTCAAACCCTGGACCCGGTCTTCACCTGAACCTTTAGCAGTAAGGAAAAGGACAGGTACCTCTTTATTCTCTTTCCTGATCTCTTCGCATACATCAAAACCATTCATTTCCGGGAGCATCACATCCAGGAGTATAATATCAAATCCATTTCTACGGAATTCTTTTAGTGCTTCAATGCCGGTAACCGCAGTGGTCACAGCATAACCTTCCAGCTCAAGATTAAGCCTGATTATTTTCAGAAGGTTCTCTTCATCTTCAACTAAAAGGATTTGCGCTGCCTGCATCTGATGCAAATATAACGAACAAAAGCCCAACGAACTTGTTATTAAGGTGCACAAATCGTAACTTTGCAGTCAATATCAAAGCTCATGCAGACCCAGGAAATATCAGCGGTAATAAAGAATTCAGCCCTTTCCGGGGACCTGAAAACTATTGCCGAAAAAGTTTACAATGACCAGCGGATTACCTTCGATGAAGGTGTGCTTTTGTATGAAAAAGGGGAGCTGGGTTATTTAGGCTCTCTTGCCAATCATATCCGTGAAAAGAAAAATGGGAACTATGTTTTCTTCAACCGTAACTTTCATATTGAACCGACAAACATCTGTGTGTTCGACTGTAAATTCTGTTCGTATTCACGGCTGCTTAAGCACAAGGATTCTGAAGCTGCATGGGAATTGTCGGAAGAGCAGATCCTCGACCTGGTAAAAAGTTATAACGGCAAACCCGTTACAGAAGTCCATATTGTTGGTGGCGTTCACCCGAAAATGGGGCTGATGTATTTTGCAAGCCTGATAAAAAAAGTAAAGCAGATCCGCCCCGATATACACGTAAAGGCATTCACTGCTGTTGAGCTGGAATACATGTGCCGCAAGGCGAAAGTGAGTTTTGAAGAAGGGTTGCGCATCCTGAAAGATCACGGCCAGGATTCCCTGCCAGGTGGTGGAGCAGAGATCTTTCACCCGGATATCCGCAAGCAGATCTGTGAGGATAAGTGTACGGGTGATGAATGGCTTGAGATCCATGAAACTGCACATAAGCTTGGGATGCCGTCAAACGCCACAATGCTTTACGGGCATGTTGAGGAATTCAAACACCGGGTAGATCATATGAACCGTTTACGTGACCTCCAGGATAAGACCAAAGGCTTTAATACATTTATTCCTCTCAAATTCAGGAATAAAGGGAACCAGATGAGCCATATCAAAGAAAGTACTGTGATCGAAGATCTACGCAATTACGCGGTTTCAAGGATTTATATGGATAACTTCAATCATGTTAAAGCATACTGGCCAATGATAGGGAGGACCACTGCACAATTATCCCTCGCATTTGGAGTGGATGACATTGACGGTACTATTGACGATTCTACAAAAATTTATACAATGGCGGGTTCTGAAGAGCAGAATCCGTCATTATCCACCCGGCAGCTGGTAGAAATGATTAAACAGGCCGGCCGTCATCCGATTGAGCGGGATACTGTATACAATACCGTGACTGATTACTTCGATTATGATTTCAGTAAAGAGACTATTTTAGAATAACCTGTTTTCCTGCGGGTTGGGGATCAGTATCTTATTTCCATTCTTAAAACCCCAGGAAGCGGATAGCATAATGCTTCTTTATTACTTAGGATTATCTGGTCCGCAGAATTTTCACCGTTTTCAGAAACCGCTAAAACCATTTGAGAATATTATCATCTCCGGGATAGATAGTTATCTCAATATGCTCCTTTCTTTCCCTGTCTTTCGGGTATTTTCCTCCACAAAAAATCATTTTTAAAGAAAGCATAAAGTTTGTTTTAAACAGAATGTTAAACAAATCAACCTTTATGACTAATATCAAAACCCGCTTTCTTAATTTTTGGGATATAACAAAAAAAACAGTTATTGCCTGGAATAAAGCAGATCCATTCCGCCAGGGGGCGGTTATTTCTTACTATGCAATATTCTCGATCCCGGCCCTTCTCGTAATTATCATATCAGCTGCAGGCTTTTTCTTCGGCAAGGAAGCGGTGAGCGGGGAGATCTCTAATCAGATAAGTTCAGCCATGGGAGAAGATACGGCCAAATCCATGGAAGGCATCGTGGCCAAGGCGGGTGAGAAAAAAACATCGGTCATTGCTGCAATCATAGGTGTTATCACCCTTATAGTCGGTGCAACCGGGGTATTTGTACAGCTTCAGAAATCACTGGATCTTATCTGGGAAGTGGAAGTAAAAGCGAAAAAGGCTTGGCTTAAATCGCTGAAAGACAGGTTGTTTTCTTTCGGATTAATTCTTTCAATTGGTTTTTTATTGTTGATGTCATTAATGATCTCTGCGGGTTTGTCAGCTTTTAGCGACTGGATCAAAGCGAGCCTTCCTGACTTCATAATGGTAATTTTCTGGCTGATCAGCTTTTTGATCAATTTTGCGGTAATCACAGTATTATTCGCCCTGATGTTCAAGATCCTGCCGGATGCAAAAGTAAAATGGACAGATGTATGGCTGGGCGCTATGATAACTTCCCTGTTATTCATTGTGGGGAAATTTGCCCTCGGTCTGTATTTTGGCAAGGCTGATCCGGCCTCCGCATATGGGGCAGCTGGCTCAATTGTTTTAGTAATGCTATGGGTTAACTATTCCAGTATGATACTTTTCCTGGGCGCAGAATACACCAAGCAATTTGCATTGCATTTTGGAAGGGATATTGAACCAACAAAAGATGCTGTTCGTGTAGAAGCAGATGAGAAGGAAAGAGAAGTGAATAAAAAGAAATCTGCCACCAGGGTCATCGGAAAAAGAAACTGGTCAGGAGCATAATATAAAATTAAAGTCATGAGCGGAAGTAAAACACCATTTAACAAAGAGATCATTGAGCTGCTGCTCTTGTTTTCTTTTCTTGTAGTGTGGGTAACAACACATGCATAGTAAGACTATTGAAACAGGTAGGCCGTATAGGATAAAGAGAATCCTATGCCTGAAGCGATCTGCCTGTTAATGTTCTTTTCTGTTTCTGCATATGTTTCCCCTCCCACTAATCTTGCTCTGTAATTCCCAAGGCCAAAACCGTAGCAGGCATTGATTGAAAATTTGTCTTCCCCCAGGCTTTTCGAAACCCTGTTCATCAGTATGTTAAAGGAAGTGCCAGCATAAACATGGTGCATTAAAGGCGTCCGGTAGGTTGCATGTCTC
>DASVUX010000002.1:0-3594 GCA_036386835.1 Bacteroidia bacterium | reverse complement strand
TTAAATATTCTGTTGATTCTTTGTGCAAAAATAAATTCATTTTCAAAAAATTCCTTTGTACCTTCATACCTAAAAGTTCGTAGTCTTCCGAATGCACCTTCACTTGGAAGCCAACTAAGAGCTTTCGGAAGACTACTCCTTGTAATATCATTCAAGAGATTGGGGACTCATTTAGTAAGTTCCACCCCGCTATATGAGTCCCATTTTCTCCTTCTTCTCAACCTAATTCACTATCCAGTTTTCCGCTCTGTCAAGTAAATTATTGATGGTTGAAATATTTATTTATCTAAGACTACAAATCAGAAACAGTAAAAGAGAATGTTGTATCAATAAAAGAAAACTTATCAGTATTATCCTTTACTAAGACTGTTATATCTTCAAATTTAAAGTTTCCTGTTTTCGCATATGTTACATACATTTTAACAGTATCGTTTTCAACAACTAACTTTTTACTACAGTCATCTATGTTAATTTTTTCACTGTTAAACTGTCTTTCCCTTTTAATACCGCAATCATAATAAGCATTTATTATTTTATAATTGGGGTTAAATAATGCAATTTTAAAACAAGTCAGACTATCTTTAATTATTACAGAGTCCTTTACTATGTTAACCTTTTCAGACGATGGAGTAATAAGGTTTTTATCTACCTCTTTTTTTTGAGCCGAATCACAGGACATTATCGTACAGACAAGTAAAAAAAGTATTTTTTTCATGTTTTTATTTCTTTTTAACTGGTGGAGGTGCAGTATATCCATAGCCATCAATCGAGTCGCCATTTTCTCTAATTATTTGTCTCCAATAGGAACCGCCATCTTTAGTATGAACCTGTTTGTATATTGTATCTTTAACAGTTTTCGCATTCCCTGTTTTCAATTGGCTGCTATTATTATTGTTGTTGTTCCAAGTTTTCATCTCCTCACCTGCCGATTTTGTATTATTCAAAGTAGAGAAAACAAAATCGTCCCATGTTTTTAAATTGTCAAAAACATCTTTCCCTTTTGTCCAAGGATTTATAAGGCTTCCTGACTTATATTGCATTGGAGCCAAATTTAAGGAACCTACGTCAATATAATGCTCGGGTTGACCATTTTTTTGATTTTTATATCCATCACTCATCTTATAAAATGACGGGTCATTCGAAGTTAAGGTATAACCACCAGCTCCATTAAAAACTTTATCATCTAGATATTTTAACATTTGCACAAATTCATTAGAGCTACTATTATCACCCTTACCATTACCATGCGTGTTGCCTCTTGGAATGGTAACTACAGTAGTTGCATCATTTGGCATCTTGGGACTCGACAAAACTAATGGCGTGGGTGCATTACTCGTTGTTGTGCCGTTTGGTGTTGTTGGTTTGTCAGCGATAACTTCGGGTGCATCTGTTGAAGTTTTATACGTTTTACCATCGCTTCCTACAAATGTATCGCCCTTCTTCTCACCTTCTAAACCACTTGGGTCATTAAATACAATTGGATTATTATTAAATGCGGCATAGGAACTTTGCCATGGATAAGTTATTGGGTCAACATTCCATCTTCTACCTAAACGTGGGTCATACTGCCAGAACTCAGCGGTGTAAGAATTTCCATTACCACTTACCTCATTGTCCTTCATCTGTCCCCCGAACCCATAGGCATAATCGGTGCTGGACTGGAATCCCCTTCCTGGCATTGGTGCACCGAAAGAGTAATAGTCTTGTGAGCTTATAACATCTGCTTGGTAGAAGTCTACAATTCCATTAATATTGGCATCAATTCCTAATTTCCTATCACTCACCACTACCATTACATTCCCTAAATGATTTGCCATTTCGTACTGCCGTTTATTCAGCGTATCAAATGCAAATTCATTCGTTGTATCAGCATCTATCATCTCCTTGCCAGGATTGTACATTCCAATCCTTGAACTGCCGTACAAGTGCTGTTCTTTTAAAGTATATGAGAAAGAACTGTCAGCCGGGCTTTCTTCGTAAGTACTCATCACATTGCCCTGTGCATCTCTTACATAGAACGTTGTTTTTTCCCAGGCGCCTGCACTTGATAAAATTTGTTTTGCTACACGGTTTCCGCCAGCGTCATACTCAAATTTAAGATTTTTCTTTGAACTTCCGCTTGTGCGTTTGATCTCTTTTATTTTTCCGTAAACAGTCCATTTGATCGTATCGATCTGTTCTGTGCTGTCTGCTATTAAATTTCCGATCTCATCATAGCGGTAATTGTTCACCGTGTTCATGGAAGCAATGGTGCTGTTGAATGCTCCCTGGTCATCGATGTCATCTGCTTGCAATCCGGAGCTTGCACTGTCGTTTACATGATATAACCTATTCTGCATAAAGTTTCCGCTTCCGTCCTTCTTGTAGCGATAATCCATGTTCTCGAATTTCAGTCCTGCTTCGTCAAAACGGTTTTGTGCCAGGATATTTCCATTCGCATCATAGCTGAATGTATTCTCGTACATACTGCTTACTGCTTGTCCGCTGGCGCTCCAAAGGTTAGATGGAATGTTCACATTGTTAAAGCTCAATGATTTCTTTAATCGGTTCAGCTGGTCATATTTATACGCATTTGCAAGGGGCTTTGGAACCTGCGGGTCCAGCAGGCCTGTTACGGCCGTATCTCTTTCCACAATGGTGCTTACCATGTGAGAGATGTTACCGTTATACAGGTCATGTCTTTGTCCTTCAAACTGCGCTCCTGCCGTTTGCGCTTCAAAACGGTTGCTTACTGTATTCCATTTGAGATTACTGATCGCTTTGTAATCTCCCGCATAATAACCCAATGTATAACCCATTGCATCTTCTGCAAAGTTTGCATTGTCGTTGGTTGAATCATTCAATCCATCCTGTCCCATGTCTCTTGATGATTTAAGAGTATTGGAGTTCACCCCTTTGATCCAGCCCTGCAATGTATAAGCATAATCCATTCCCTGCACCTGGTTCTTGCCGTACTCTGTTCTTGCAAGCGGCCCATGAGCATAATAGAAATATTTCGCATCGGTCTGGTAAATAATATCATCGGTTGATGTCTCTACTCTTGTGATCCTGTTATCAGCATCGTACTCGTACCTGTGTATGAACAGGTCCGGTGCCTCAGGCTGGTAAATAACTTTGTTCACTTTTCCGCTGATCAGATCATAATCATAATCAATCCGCTTGTAACGCTGGCTTGTTACATTCACCATAGGGTTGTCCTGCACCAGTGTTTTTACATTGCCGTGAATATCATACGTGTAATGTGTCGCATGCTGGTACGTGCTGTCTTCCTCATCATCCACATCTTCATACGTTACATCTGCAACTCTCTTCCTCAGGTTCTCCTGTGCCATCGGAAGTCCATTAAATGTTGCTATATCGTAATACGTCCTTGTCACCTCTTTTCTTGCTCCGTCTCCTCCCAGCCAGCTTTTTAAGCTGTCATCATTGATCGTATTGCCATTAAACAATCCCCCCACATCGCTTCCGAAGATCTTCCTGAAGGTGGTTGCTTCCGTGTTCTCCGATTTTTCACCCACTTCATTTATTCTTCCAAGGTCATCATACTTCGTATAGCTGAATGCCTTCGGTACTTTGTTATACTGCTTGCTGTTC
>DASVUX010000001.1:0-50535 GCA_036386835.1 Bacteroidia bacterium | reverse complement strand
GCTGTTAGCGCCTGAACTGTCGCTTAAAAATAAATTTCCTCCGGCAACTGTGGATATCAAATCATTTACTCCGAAAAGGACCTTTTGTGCCATGCTGTAATTATAACCCGCCAGGGCTATTATAACAATTAAGTAGATTTTTTTCATTAACATAAAGATACAAAAGCTTAAGTACGACTCAGTTAAAAGACTGAGATTAATTCTATTATTTTATCTCCACTATTCTCTTCATTGTGATTTTACCGTCAATAGCTAGTCTGATGAAGTAGACTCCGGCTTCCATACCTGATCTCTTTGCAGAAAAATTATACGCATATGATCCTTTAGGTTGCGTTTGAGTTACAAGGGTTAAAACATGTTGACCCAATGCATTATATACTTCTAAATTTACCTCCGACTTTTCATTCAGTACATAACTAATATTTGTGTGATCAGAATAAGGATTCGGATAAACATTGATATTTGATGAACTGTTCGATTCTGTTATCGATGTTGCAGTAGGGTCGATAACTATACTGAGGGCAGAATCGTTCAATAATAAAATATTACCGGCAGAATCGTTGGCAGAATATCCGCTGAATGAAAAATTCAATGCTACCACTGAAGTAATGGAAGTACCTGCCTGAAAACGTAATGTTGCAATCTTTCCAAACCCATCTCTTCCGGCATGATCTATCCTTGACTCTGCACCATACGCAGTATTCATGACAGGTTCCATTTTCTCAAACCTTATTATATCCGCAGCAGGGTTGCCCAACCAGCTAACCGGATAAAATAAACTTTCAGTTCCAGGTTCAACAAGTGCTGCATTGTAATTAATATTGAATGCGATACCATAAAGATCATTAACAGGAGTAGTATTTGTGCCAGCCATAATATCTATATCTACCCAGTCTCCCGGAAGATAGGTTGAAGCATTGCTGACAAAATAAAGATAAGGGTCGGTTGTACGCGACAGCGGTATTTGAGGCATTAGCGTGTGAAATGAAGAAAAGTTAAGATTAACAGCAAGTGTATCATTGCTATCAATCAATCCGTCACCATTACAATCCACATGTTTAGTATCCTGTCCGTTTGACTGATTTGTCCCCCAGTCCGCGGAAGCAAATCCCTGCCAGTTGTTGCTTACTATTGAACGTGCAGGCCCACTTTGCGAATAAGATAATCCAATCGGCAAAAGGTCATAATTGTTTACTGATAAATCATTGTTAGCATCGCCAGGCCAAACGCAATGCCTGTCGATGGAAACATTTACAGGCTCAATAACGGAACAAGCACCATTTTCAAGACGGATAAAAAAGGTTGCTGATGAATCAATTACGCTATAGTCAGGGGAGTTCAGGGGAATAAGCCCTGATGAATCCTGCCAATAACTGAGGGTGCCAGCAGAACTGCCGGAGGTAACTGCCGGATCGGAAATATCAGCAGTCGCAGGTGCGCATACAGGTAGTGGATCTGTAACGATAAGAACCGGTACAGGAATAACAGCAATCGTTACCGGCTCGGAAGTATCCGTGCACCCATTCATATCCGTTACAGTTACAGAGTCACTTCCTGAACTTGTCACAACAAGGACAGAAGAAGTGCTTCCATCAGACCACAAATATGAAGCATACCCGGAACCGGCATCGAGAGAAATACTATCACCGGCACATAATGTTACAGATCCGGACGGAACAATTGCAGGGGCAGGTAGCGGATTCACAATTACCTGCGTTACAGAAGATGTTGAATCACATCCATTGATATCAGTAACTGTTACTGATATCATCGCACTTGATGAAACTGTTACATTCTGAGTCGTTGCTCCATTACTCCACAGATAGGATATTGCGGAAGAAGAAGTGAGCGAAACAGAATCTCCAGCGCAAAAGGTCAATGCACCAGCTGCGGAAATTGATGCAGAAGGTGGCTGATTCACTGTTAAAGTAATATTTGTACCGGGACCGGTACATCCACCCGAAGTGGCTGTTACAAGGTAAACAACAGTTCCGGGCATGCCTCCTGTATTAGTAATTACTTGTGATATATTCGCTCCGGATCCTGAAGTTGCACCAGAGGCTCCTGTCATAGAAGTTACCGTCCAGTTAAAAGAAGAACCGGAAACGCTGCTCGACAAAGGGATTGTATCTAATGAACCGGAGCATGCACTAACGGTTGTTGCATTTGTTACGGTTGGGGATTGGTTTATTGTAATATACGAAGGCTTTATCAGACTGTCGCAGCCCAGGGAATTACATGCTCTTAGCTTCACAGAATATGTCCCGGCAGATGTATACGAATGAGAAGGGCTTGTCAGGATGGAAGTTCCTCCATCCCCGAAATCCCAAAAATAACTCGTTGCGTTAGTTGAAGAATTTGTAAAGCTTAGCGTACCTGAACTGCAACCGCTGGTAACCGGAGCTGTAAAACCTACCTGAACAGGAAAGTAAGAGAAATTAGCTGAAGTGGCTGTGCAGTTGCCATTAGAAACAACAACCTTATATGTCCCAGTAAGTGTTGCAGTATAAGAGGCTGAAGTGGCTCCGGAAATAATCACATTATTTCTATACCATTGGTATGCAGAAGCAACTGTGTTTGTGGAAAGCTGATTCCCAGATAATGTTATTACGGGGGTAGACAAAGGAGCATTAATAGTAATATAATTAGAACGGACTAAACTATCACATTGCCCGTTCGCATTACAAGCTTTTAATTTCACAGTATATACACCTGGAGTGTTATACGTATGGATGGGCGCCCCACTACCGCCATATGTATGTGTTCCCCCATCGCCCCAATAAATTGTATAGCTGGTTGCATTCGTGGATGTATTATTGAACATGGTATATGTTGAAGATCCGCAAATCGTTGTAGGTGAACATGTGAAATTTGGGTGTACCGGAAAATGCGAATAATTCAGGGAAGTTGAAGCACAACCGTTGGTATTTGTGATCACCAGTTTGTATGTACCGTCAAGAGTTGGAGTGAAGCTTGAAGAAGTAGCTCCACTAATTACAACATTATTACGGTACCATTGATATGTAGGTGCAACAGAAGTTGTTGTGAGTATACCATTATTGAAAGTTACAACAGGAATTGAAAGCCGTGGCTTTATTGTAATATAATTTGTCCTGATCAGACTATCAGTAGATACACCGTTACTGACAATTAATTTAACTGTGAAAGTTCCAAAGCTGGTATAAGTATGTGATGGGCTCTCAACAGTTGATGTAGTCCCATCGCCAAAATCCCACAAATACGAAGTTTCCCCTCTGGAGTTATTAATAAATGTTACAGTTCCTGAACTGTCCCCACAAACTGCAGGGGTATTGGTGTGAAATAAAACCGAGAGCGGATGGGGAGTTAAGAATACTGTAAAATCTTTATAGTCCCCGCAAAGCGCTGAGCATTGTCCGGAATTCATAATAAATGATGTGTGCATGATCAGTCTCATTCTTAAAGGGACACTATCAACGCCATTCCTGGGCATATTGAAATAAGCCAATGGGCTGTATCCGGTCACTCCTACATTTTGTACATTCTGAGTACCCGGGAATAACGATTCGGTTGCAGAAAAAACACCGTCATTGTTCGCATCAAGGTAAGGAATGAAATAATTATTATTTCCATTACCGCCAAGAGCAAACGTATATACAGAATCTTCCATGAGATGAAACTGACCTGTACAGGTGTAATTGTTAGCTGTTCCCAGTGATGTATACATAGGACCTCCAATCTGTTCTACTCTGGATATAAGCGGGCGTCCGGAGCATGCAGCAAAAGTTGGATTACAAGAAGCCGGAACAGGAACCAACGGAATATTCACTATTATATTATTTGTGACAGAGTTACTTCCATATGAGTTTGTTGCTGTTAAAGTAACTGCATAAGTTCCGGTGGCAGTATATACATGGGAAGCATTTTGTGTGGTAATAACAGCACTGCCATCACCAAAATCCCACACATAGGAAGTGCCATTATAAGTTGTATTGGTAAAAGTTGCAGTAGCAGCACAAGCTGTAGTTGAAGTGAAAGTAAAAGACGGAGTTGGAGGCACCGGTGCAGGTAAAATTGTTATGCTATAATCCTCCACCTGGGCACAATAAAAAGAACTTGCAAAACATGGATTCAATAATGCATCATCATCATATGCAGAAGCAATCCGCATCCTTAACTTCTGATTAAAAACCATAGCTGTTGCCGGAATATTAATATTAGAAGAAAAAGTTGGATTGGCAAAGCCTGACAGCACCAATTCTGAAGCATCTGTAAACGAACCATTCTTATTATAATCAATCCAGACATTCACATATTCTCCCGAAGAATTAGTGGTTGTAATGGATATTGGATGAGCAACGCCCATTACAAGATCTGATTGGTGGCAGCATGTATAATCAAAATAATTATGAAACTGGGTCGAACTTGTGTTATTGATCTGGCCAATTGTAACATTTGTAACACCAACACTGGGACAGGAATTGACAAACGGCACGCAGGAGCCGGTAAGACCGGCAGACGGCTGAACATATATGGTTTTATATTGCACCAAAGAATCTGTGAAGCATGAAGTTGTTCTTACTGCTTTAATATTAAACACAGTAGAGCTTGTTAACGCGGTAGAATATTGGAACAGAAGAGTATTACCATTACCTGACTGAACTGTCCCAATATTTGTAAAACCTTTTCTTAGCTGATATGTCACACCCGTTTGAGATGCGGCAAGGAAAAACCCTGTTCGGTTCCCCGTGCAGATTGTATCCGCTTCTGCCGTAAACATCAGTGGAGCCATGTCATGACCTGTAACATTCACCGTTCTGGAAAAGGTTGTAGATCCGGAAGCATTACTAACTGTTAAACTGACGCTCTGGGGTCCTGTATTAGAAACGATCCGGATTCCGGTATTGTACAGAGTGCTGAATGAAACACCATTAAGCCTCCAATTATAAGTATAACCCGAAACCGGGGCAGTTGTATTGAGCAATGTAATTGAATCCCCGGAACATATACTTGAAATACCACCCTGGATATTAAAACTGCTTATCGGTAAAGATGGACAGGCAGCCAAATTATCGGTTTTCAAGACATATCCCCCCATTCCAACAGCTATCCCTTTTGTATCGGTAAGGAAATCAAACATTTTTACATTCTGATATGAAGGCAGATCATACATTTCCCATGAGCCGCCACCATTAAAAGTTACATAAACACCAGTATTTCCGGCAGCCAGAACAGTATCCTTATTTACCGCACACAGAACACCTGAATATGCAAACGGCAAAGCAACAGATGTATAGGTGACCCCATAATCAACAGACTTAAGCATAGTTTGTGCAGCCGAGTTACCGATGTAAACTACTCCGCGATCACATCCAACTGTCATAAAACTTCCAGATATTGTCTGACTTGTCCAGGTAACACCGCCATCCACCGAACGTAACACTTTATTGGTTCCTGCAGCGTAGACAGTGTCGAAAGTTCCAAACTTGACATCACTGATCAATGTGGTTGTCGGATTAGGGAAAACATATGACCACGTTGCACCGGAGGTAGAACTTTTAACCATGCGCCCGGTATTACCAACAGCTACGGCTCTTGTTCCCCATGCATCAACTGAATTCATATACCTTGGCAGAGTTCCTGAATTATTTGAATGTGCATAATTCCAATTAGTTCCCCCGTTGGTTGTAGACAACACATACTCTACGTTACCCATCAGATAAAAGCCTGTGGCGATAGCACTTGAAGGGCCAGTCACAGCTATATCATATATATTAGCCGGTTGTATGGTAATATTCGAGGCATCTTTCAATGGGGCTGTAACAGTCCAATTCGAACCAGAATTATTCGTCTTTACAAACTGATTAAAAGACCCGATCCAAATATCATTGGAAGAATAATAGTCAACGGAATAAAGATCCTGGGTAGTCCCTACGTTCACTATAGACCACTGTGCGGAAAGTTTAAATAAACCAAAAAGTAAAAACGACAGAAGGAGTAATGTTCTTTTCATTGTTATGTTTTTCTATTATATAAAAATACAAAATCCCTGCAGATTTGCAAGGATTTCGTAAAGCTCATATGTTTTACTAATTACTGTCCTCTCAACGCCACGCCCAGCTCATCCAGCTGTTCCTTCGCTATCTGTGACGGAGAGTCGATCATCACATCCCTTCCGGAATTGTTTTTTGGGAAAGCGATAAAATCACGGATCACATCAGCACCACCGAACAATGAGCAAAGACGGTCGAAGCCAAAGGCAATACCGCCATGCGGGGGTGCACCGAATTCAAACGCATTCATTAAGAATCCGAATTGTGCCTGTGCGTCTTCCTTGGTGAATCCCAACAAGCCGAACATCTTCGCCTGCAATTCTTTATTGAAGATACGAATGGAGCCTCCTCCTACTTCAACTCCGTTGATCACCATATCATAAGCGTTTGCCCGGACCTTACCCGGATCGGTTTCAAGCAGCGCAATATCTTCCGGCTTCGGAGATGTGAACGGATGGTGCATCGCATGCCAGCGGTTTGCTTCTTCATTGAATTCCAGCAAAGGAAAATCGATCACCCAATGGCAGGCGAATTTATTTTTATCACGTAAACCTAAACGATTGCCCATTTCCAGGCGAAGTTCGGATAATGCCCTGCGGGTTTTATTTTCATCACCTGCAAGGATCAGCATCAGGTCACCGGGCTGTGCATTAAAAGCGGCAGCCCACTTCTTTAATTCTTCTTCGTTATAGAATTTATCAACGGATGACTTGATCGTGCCATCTGCATTAAAACGCGCATAAACCAAACCTGTAGCACCTATCTGCGGGCGTTTCACAAACTCTGTTAATTCATCAAGCTGCTTACGGGTATATTCTGCTGCACCTTTTGCGCAGATCCCGACAACTACTTCTGCCTTATCGAAAACCGGAAAACCTTTTCCACGAACGAGATCTGCTCCCTCTCCACCGGAGAGGGTCGGGGTGAGGTGTACAAATTTCATTTCAAAGCGGATATCCGGCTTATCGTTACCGTAATATTTCATTGCATCGGCATACGTCATTCGTGTAAGCTCAGGAATCTCAACATTCTTCACCGATTTGAATAAATGCTTCACTAATCCTTCAAACGTATTCAAAATATCTTCCTGCTCCACAAAGGCCATTTCACAGTCGATCTGGGTGAACTCAGGCTGGCGGTCAGCACGCAGGTCCTCATCCCTGAAACATTTAACGATCTGGTAATAACGGTCGAACCCGCCCACCATCAGCAATTGCTTGAACGTTTGTGGAGACTGCGGCAGGGCGTAAAATTCACCCTGGTTCATCCGGGAAGGCACCACAAAATCGCGGGCACCTTCGGGAGTGGATTTAATAAGCACAGGGGTTTCCACTTCAAGAAAATTTAATTTGTCAAGATAGTTCCGTGTCTCTATCGCCATCCTGTGGCGGAGCTCAAGGTTCCTCCTTACGGGCGTCCTGCGAAGATCGAGGTAACGATACTTCATACGGATATCATCACCTCCGTCAGTTTCATCTTCAATAGTGAAAGGCGGGGTGATAGCAGCATTCAGCACAGCGATCTTTTCCGGTGTGATCTCGATATCGCCTGTCGCAATCTTATCTGATTTGGAATATCTTTCCGATACTTTTCCCGTAACGCTGATCACGAACTCCCGTCCAAGGGAACGCGCGGCTTCCACAACTTCTTTCGAGGCATTCTCCGTTTCAATTGTAACCTGCGTGATCCCGTAACGGTCGCGAAGATCTATCCAGAGCAATGATCCTTTATCCCTCATTCCCTGCACCCATCCGCTGATGGTTACTGTTTGTCCTACATGATCTATTCTTAATTCCCCGCAGGTATGTGATCGTAACATATTTTAGATTTGAGATTTTAGACTTAAGATGTTAGATATTAGATATTAACATCTCTTATGAAGCAACGAAATTACTAAAAATTACGCTTGTTTCGGGAATTGCAACCATCATTATTGGACTGGTGCCTTGTCATTCGGGTGTTTTTCCTTTTCGGAAAAATGCCCGAATGAACGGACGCGGAGGTACCGGGAAAGCATGTAAGCTTATTTAACTAAAATCGCAGTCCGATCACCAGGATATCATCGATCTGCTCAATCCCTGATTTCCATTGTTCAATCTCAGCATCCAGCCGGACCTTTTGCTCATGCATGGGTAAATGCTGAATACCTGCAAGAGTTTCCTTGAAGCGCTTTGTAGAATATTTTTTCTCTCTTTCCCCTCCGAACTGGTCTACGTAACCATCTGTGAACAGGTAGAATGTATCACCGGGCTTTATCTCAAAATTATGGTTAGTGAACGTGTAATGGTCCTCCATCTCGAGGCCACCGATCGATTGCTTGTCCGCCTTGATCTCTTCCATTCCGCCTGCGCTGAAATACAGCATCGGTCGTTTTGCACCGCTGTACTGCAGCGTTTTTGATGTCGTATCAATAACAATCAGCGCAAGATCCATCCCATCTTTCGATTCATAACTGTCCCTGTCCTGTTTTAAGGATTTGCGCACTCCCTGGTGCAGCTTTTTCAGGATGACTGCAGCATCATGCTGGCCTTTTTTACTTATGATCTCGTTCAGCAGCGAGCTGCCGATCATACTCATGAATGCACCCGGAACGCCATGCCCCGTACAATCTACAGCGGCAATATACACTATATCATCTTTCTTGTTGAACCAATAGAAATCCCCGCTGACCACATCACGCGGCTTGAATAAGATGAATGACTGGGGCAATGCCTTTTTCACCTCTTCATCGAGAGGCAGGATCGCATCCTGGATCTTTTTTGCATAATTGATACTGTCCTTGATGTCCTGGAAGGCCACCGAAAGCTTATCATTAGCACCTTTCAGCTCCAGCGTCCGCTCCGTTACTTTCTCCTCGAGCACTTTCTTTTCTTTTGCAAGCTGAGCCGTCCGGTAATTGATAAAGCTGTACACACTTACAATAATAGCAATGACCAGGAGTGTATAGAACCACCAGGTCCGCCACCAGGGAGGGCTGATCGAGAAAGTAAAGGAAATAGTGTCTTTGCTCCACACCCCGTTCGAGTTCACTGCCTTTACCCTGAAAGTATACCTCTTCCCTGGATCAATATTGGTAAATACGGCTTCGGGATTTTCGGACAGCGGTGACCATTCATCATTCTGCCCTTCAAGAATAAATGTATATTTTACATTATTGATGGTGAAGGCCTGGAAATCAAACGTAAGGTTATTGTTCTTATAGGAGAGGTCGAGGTTGACAGGAAGCTTGTTCTCATCCACAGAATCTGCATATAATTTCCAGTCAACCACCTGGTAAGCCAGCCGGATCCCTGTAAGGTGAAGCTTTGGCGGAGTGGTATTCGGGAAGTCATACCTGCGGTCGTACCGTGAAAGGCCGCTGCTGCAGCCAAATAAGATCTGGCCTTTGTTATCGATAACATTTGCATTCTGGTTCACTTCCACTCCTTTAAAACCTTCCTGTTCCCCGTAGTATCTCAGTGAATCTATTTCAAGGTGATCCCCGAAAGAGATCTTATTGATGCCTTTTTCAGTTCCCAGCCACAGGCTCTGCGAAATATTATCCCACTGAAGTGCCGGAATATAGTTGGAGCAAAGACCATCTGCCTTGGAAAAATTATGGAATTTTTGCCCATCGAAAATACTGATCCCGTTCTCTCCCGTGCCAAGAAAGATATTCCCCCTGTTATCTTCTCCTACCGACCAGACAGCCTTGCCCGCAAGACCCTCTGTTACATTATAATTTTTAAATTCCTTACCATTGAATTTTATCACACCTTCATCGTTAGTCCCGATCCAGATATTCGATTTGGAATCCTCGAACACTGTAAAAATATTGTCCGAAAGAAACCCGTTCGCCCGGTTATATACTTTCATTTCATCGCCTTTGAAACGAAACACGCCTGAACCAAAAGATGCGATCCAGATCTCACCGTTCTTATCCTCAATGATCCTGAGCGCTGCGACTATCTGGACGTTATCACGCTTTTTATATGAACGTGAAAGACTATACTTTCCAGTGCTTTTCGACAGGACAAAAACCCCTTCCTGCGCACCTATCCACAGCTGCCCTTTCCGGTCCTCCTTAAGGGAAAAAATATTTATCTGGTCTATTTCGTCATTTACTTTTATACCTGTGAATTCATTGCTCACAGGATCGAAGATGCTCAAGCCCGAACCGGCTGTTCCTATAATATATTTCCCATCCGCTGTGGTACAGACAGCGCTTATGAACTTACTGGGCAAACCATCCTTGTCAGTGAAATTCACAAAGGACTCATTGTTGAATACATTCACACCACCGCCTTGCGTTCCTACCCAGATGTTCCCTTCATAATCCTTATTGACCGATAGTACGCCATTGGCTGAGAGCCCCTGCTTTTCAGTAAACAGGTGGAATTTCTTGTTCTCATATTTAAGAACCCCGTGATCAGTTGCGAACCAGAGGTTTCCTCTTTTATCTTCGGTGATGCTTCCTATGAAATCATCCTTTACCAAAGCCGGGAGCGTGAACGCTTCGAACCTGCTGTTCTTATATCTGACCACACCGTAAGTTGTAGTGCCGCCAAACCAGATCACTCCTTTGGAATCAATATAGGCGGAAAAGAAGCCTTTCTTATGAACGACATCTATCTTTTCATAGCTGAAGAACTTCGATCCGTCATAACGAACAATTCCGTTCGACATACCAAACCATAAGTTATTCCGGCTGTCTTCCACAATGCAGTAAACATCATTGGAAGTTAAACCATCTTTCACCGTATATGAAATGATCTTTGATCCGTCATACCTGTTAATGCCACCGCCTTTAATAGCGAACCAGATGTTATTCTCGTGATCTGCATGGATCCAATAAACAACGCCTGCGGACAAACCCTCTTTCATTCCGAAATTTTTGAATTTCAGTCCGTCATACATGGATGCTCCTTCCGCAGTAGCTATCCAGATGTTGCCTTTCGTGTCTTCGGTGATAAAGGTGATGTCATTCGCGATAAGTCCTTCGGCACTCGTAAAGTTTGTGAATGTTTTCCCGTTAAAGCGGCTTACACCTCCGCCTTGTGTTCCAAACCACATGTAACCTTTGCTGTCCTGGAATACGTTATTTACGTTGGCATTTGCAAGGCCGTGTTTCGGTGTGAAGTTCTTAAAATTATATTGCTGGGCCGCAGCGTGAAGCTGCAGTAAAAAAAACACAGTAAGGCACAGTATGTTCCGGGTGAACTTCATTAAAAAAATTTGCCTGCCTGCTAAGCTGCAGACAGGCAAATTTAATATTTTACATGGAATGGCTCCTGTTTAGTTCACAACTAATTTCCTGTAGATCTTCTTCCCTGACTGTTCAAAAGAAATGGTGTAAACGCCTTTTGAATAGCCGCCCAGATCAATTTTAACCGATGGAGATTCCCCGGGTTTTATTGTGCTGATAACCTGCCCGACAACATTCATAAGACTGATCTCTGTGACAGTACCTTTTCCAAATTCTAAAGTAACGTTCTCGGAAGCAGGGTTAGGATAAATCCGGATATCATCTGATACTACCTGCTCATCCAGACCTGTACCCAATCCGTTCTGCTTGATATTGGACCTGGTTGTATTCACGGAGGCGCGTGTCGGGGAACAACCGATATTCCATGTTACATCAACACGGTATTTGGCATTCGGGAATGTAATGAATGCAAGATCGGTATAAGTAAAGTTGCCTCCCGGGATGGTAGAACTTATCGGCATAAAGCAGCATCCTGTTCCTGCATCATCGCGCAGCACACGGTAAAATGTAACAGGGTTAACGGCACCTTCTATTTCATATAGTGTCCACTGAAGGTTACCTCCGCCAAGATACTGGAGGTGAATAGTACTATGGTAATCACTGTATGGAGATTCATTACCGCAGGAATCTATCACTGACAATTTATATTTATAGGAAGTAACATTCGGGTTAGCTGCGTAGTCATGATATTCGCTTAATGAATCAGAATGCACGGAAGCAACATAAGCGTAAGTCCCCGTGGTTACTTCCCTGTATACCCGGAAGCTGTCCGCATTTACTGTGGCTGTTTTATCCCAGTAAATGATGTTATGATCAGACAAAGCGGAATCAACGGTTACAAGGCATACGGGAGGCGCTGCTGCAAGAACAACACCTACCGTGATTGTTGCCGTATTCGTGCAGGCATTCATGTCCATGCCTGTAACTGTATATGTGGTGGTTACTGATGGTGTAACATTCACAGCTGTAGTTGTTGCATTTGCGGCATTTGAGCTCCACTGATATGAATCGGCACCTCCGGCAATCAACATGGTAGTACTCCCTTCACAGATATTGTTATCCGGTGATGTAACCGTTACTGCCGGAAGCGGATTTACATTCACTGTTCTTGTCGCTGTAGACTGGCAGCCGTTCACATCCGTACCTGTAACGGTGTAGGTTAAAGATGAAGTCGGGAAAAAAGTAACTCCGTTGGTTACACCGCCTGTCCAGGTATAAGTTGCGGCACCGGTACCGGATAATATAACCGGGCTGCCGCTGCACACAGTTCCTGTTGGAGTGGCAGTTGTTCCTACTGTAGGCGGAGTGTTTACGGTTATTGTAATGTTTGATGATCCCTGGCAGCCATTGCCGTCTGTTCCGGTTACCGTATAGGTATTGGTTGAAGAAGGGCTGAATGGCGCACCATTCACCACTCCCCCGCTCCAGGTATAAGTGGCCGCACCTGTACCATTCAGGGTAACATTCTGTCCGTTGCAAACGGATGGCGAAGGGGAAGCTGAAGCGCTTACGGATGGCAAAGCATTTACCGTCAGCACTGCTGCAGCGGATGTATCAGGAGGCGGACATCCTCCGCTTGCACTCACAATACAACGATAAATTTTACCATTCATTCCAATCCCTGCCGAAATAACCGTAAGGGAATTTGTATTAAACCCTGCATATGCACCGCTTGTAATGTTAACCCCGTTCTCCTGCCACTGGTAAGTATTTGCGTTATCTGCAGCCACTGTAAAAGTTGCATTGTTTAACGGACAGATGGAAACATTTGCGGGATTGCTTATTATGAGAGGCTGCATGCTCTGGCATGCGAATACATTACGGTCGGTGGTTGAACAGTCTCCCAGCTGTCCCTGCATGTTAAAACCGGAATAGCAATACTGGTCCCGCTGTGATTTAAACGCAAGTGATTGCGAATTTCCCATTCCGCCTGTAATAAAAATCCAGTTATTGAGAAGTCCCATTTGAATTGGAGCTGCACGCTGCACGAATGTTCCGTCACCCAGCTGCCCGACATCATTCCTTCCCCATGCCCAGAATGAACCGTCAGCACGGAGGCCTAAAGTATGCGCCCAGCCCGCGGCAATGCTGATCCAGGTATTCACAGCCCCGATCTGAACAGGAGAAATTCTGTGCGTGGCGGTTCCGTCACCAAGCTGATTATTTGTATTCTGACCCCAGGCCCACATTGTCCCGTCTGATCTTATCCCATGGGAATGTGCTTCATTCGCATTGATACTTACCCAGTTTGCCGCAGTTCCGGCCTGAACAGGAAAATAGGAATCGGAAGATGAACCTGTTCCGAGTGGGTAATAAAAGTTAAAGCCCCAGGACCACAACGTTCCGTTAACCCGCAGCGCCAGCGTATGCATATGGCCGGCACTTATGCTTACCCATGTATTCATCGAACCGATTTGCACAGGACTTGGCTTGTCCACAGCGGTACCATCACCCAATTGCCCTAAATTATTTCTTCCCCATGCCCACAGGGTTCCGTTTGCTTTTAATGCAAAGGCCTGCGTTTGTCCTGCGGTAATGCTGGCCCAATCAGATGATGTGCCTATCTGAACGGGTACAGACTGAGAAACCAGGGTGCCATCCCCAAGTTGTCCGTACATGTTATCTCCCCAGGCCCATAAAGTACCGTCCGACTTTAGCCCGAAGCTGAATGTATAGCCGGTTGCAACACCAACCCAGTTATTTGATGAACCTATCTGTACAGGGCTTAAATGCTGGGCAAGTGTTCCATCACCCAACTGGCCGAACGTATTCTCCCCCCAGGCCCATAATGTTCCGTTCTCCTTAACTGCAAGTGTATGCCGTGAACCGGCGGCCATAGAAAGCCAGCCATTAAGTGCGACACTCACCTGGACAGGGCCGTTCTCCTGGGCCGTAACAGTACCGTTACCAATCTGCCCGTAATTATTCCGTCCCCAGGTACGGACCGTTCCGTCCGATTTAAGCCCTGTGGCAAACCAGTTGCCTGCTTCGATCATAACCCAGTTATTCTCGGTTCCTATCTGAACCGGACTTGAACTGGAAGTAATGGTACCGTTACCCATCGTTCCAAATCCGTTCTCACCCCATGCCCATAAGGTTCCGTTTGATCTTAAGGCGAGAGAGGTGAATTGCCCTGAGGTAATGCTCACCCAGTTCGCTGCTGTGCCGATCTGAACAGGTGTTGTCCTTTGTATTAATGTTCCGTCACCCAGCTGCCCGGCACTGTTATCGCCCCAGGTCCAAAGTGTTCCATCGGAACGCAACGCTGAGCTGAAGGAATATCCTGCTGAAATATTCGTGTAGTTTGCTGCCGTTCCAACTTGTACAGGGCTATTTCTTTGCGTAAGACTCCCATCGCCAACCTGGCCGTTGGTATTGTTTCCCCATGCCCATAATGTCCCATCCGCTTTTATAGCAAGTGTGTGCGAATAACCTGCAAATACATTCACCCATGTAGTACCTGTGCCGATCTGGACGGGACTGTTCCTTTGTGTTGTGCTTCCGTCACCAAGCTGCCCATATGCATTCCAGCCCCATGCCCATAAAGTACCATCGGATTTTATCCCGAACGAGTTCCTGTCGCCTGCCGAAATGCTGATCCAGTTAGTTCCACTGCCTATCTGCGAAGGAAAAGTTTTAGATGTTGTTGAGCCGTCACCTAACTGACCGTATGAATTGGACCCCCACGCCCATAATGTTCCGTTCGCTTTAAGAGCGATGCTGAAGTCGCCACCTCCCTGGATGTTCACCCAGTCAGCTGAAGAACCGATCTGTACCGGGTTGGACCTGCTGGTGGTTGTTCCATCACCCAGCTGACCGGATGTGTTCCTTCCCCATGCCCATAACTGGCCATTCCGAAGTTCCAGGGCATGTTCATCTCCGGCTGATATACGCTGGTAACTGCCCCTGTACACATTGTTTTTCTTTGTGTTTCTCCTGTTCACCTGGGCACTGGAAGAAGTAATCAGAAAAAGTAAAATACAGAATGAGATAACTCCCGCACCAGGATTAAAAGATCGTTTAATTTTCATTGTTTTATAAATAAGATCAGCCTTGCAGCGATATTAATAGTGTTAGCTAAATTAGAGAAATTTAGGTTTTCTGCAAGTGTATATTAGTTGTTTGTGCATAAAAAAAGCCCGGACCAAGCCGGGCTTTAAATAGCAATTGTGTGATTATTTTATGATCAGCTTGCTGAACGTTTTCTTCCCGTCATTTTCAATTATTACAGTGTACATCCCTTTCGAAAATTCCTGAACATCGAGTGTGATCGTTCCCGCAACCTGGGCTTTGCTGAATACTTCCTGCCCAAGAACATTAATGATCCTGATAAAAGCGGAACTTATCCCCGGAGAAAAAGAAACATTCACATACCCGCTGGCCGGGTTAGGATAAACGATAAAAATACTTTCGGGGATCACGTCTTTTATCCCGTTTGTATTCACGCCATTTTTAATGTTGGAACGGGTTGTATTTACTGTTGCCCTTGTTGGTGTACATTCAATGCTCCAGAGCGTTTTTACGCGCCAGTTCGCAATACTTGCATGATTGGCAAAACCCGGGTCAATTGCACTTGAGGCTGCAGAACCCACCGTCTGTACCGGTCCCCATACATCAACATTCGCGGTATCACACAATAAAACATAATTAGTAACCGGGGTCGGAAGGCCTTCGATCGTGTAAGGCTGAGACCAGGAGAACATTCCTGAACCATTATCTGTAATATGTATTGTACTATGATAAAGGCTTAAAGGTCCGTAAATGCCGCAGGTGTCGCGGATGCCGATCTTATATTTGTAGCTTGCAAGATCGGGATCGCCATTTGCCGGACCTATGCTCCTTGCAGTGTCATGGAATTCGCTTAATGAATCCTTTGAAACAGCGCCAATACGCGTATATACAAAAGGCGCGGTTTCTCTGTAAATTATAAATGAATCTACACTTGTATAGGCCGTTTTATCCCAGTATACAATATTATTGACTGAAGCACCGTCACAGGTAACCATGCAGATAGAAGGAGTTTCCACGGGACATGGTAACTGGCCGTAGGAATTAAGAAAGCCTAAAAGTGCAATTAAACTAAGTAATATTTTTTTCATGGTTTATAATTTATCCTTAGCTAAGTTAATAAATTAAGGCATATTTTACGGTCCGTAGATAAGATATATTATTCAATTCTTATTACTTATTAATTCTTCTGCATTTAGTTATCTTTATACGATGGAACTTTCCGTTTTTTCCGATGAACATTTTATGCGTGAAGCGCTCAAAGAAGCCAGAAAAGCTTTCGATGCCGATGAGGTACCTGTGGGCGCAGTTGTGGTTTCCAAAAACACTATCATCGCCAGGGCGCATAATCTTACAGAAAGACTTAATGATGTTACAGCGCATGCGGAGATGCAGGCAATTACCTCTGCGGCAAATTATCTCAATGGAAAATACCTGGATGAATGTACTTTGTATATTACATTAGAACCCTGCGTGATGTGTGCAGGCGCCTTATCGTGGGCACAGGCCGGACGCATTGTTTATGGGGCCAGTGATACCAGGCGCGGTTTTCATATTGTAAGCAGCAATGTCCTCCACCCCAGGACTGAAATAAAATCAGGTGTGCTTGGCGAAGAATGTGCCGCTATCATAAAAACCTTCTTTCAGCAAAAACGCTGATCGATCGATCAGCGTTCTTTCTATTCTCTTTCTATGGTTACCTTTTTACCTTTTGCACGTTGTCCCGGTGCGGCCGGTGTTTTCTTTTTCTCTTCCTGCTTTGGTGTTTCTTTCACCCCGTTCTTACCGGGTTCTGTTACTCCAGCGGAAGTTAAGGGGTTCCCGTCCGTGTCCAGTTCAATCACTTCATAGCCTAGCTTAACAAGGCCATCATATACTTTGGATTTATCACCTACTACCAGTATTATAAAGTTGTCATACGGCAGCCGTTTCTTTGCGATTGAATTTATTTCTTCAGCAGTAATATTTTTCAATATTGAATTTTGCTTCTCTACAAAATCCTTTTCCAGGTTATAATCAAGGATCCTTGCCATGAATCCCGCTTTTTGCTGAGGGGTTTCATATTTCAGGGCTTCGCTCTGGCCTATCGAGCTCTTGGTGAACTGGAGCTCCTCTTTTGTTATCCCTTTATCCGCAAAATTCTTTATTTCTTTAATAAATTCAACTACTGAACTGTCGGTGGCATTTGCCCTTACACCTGCATTTGCAGAATATGGCCCCGGATACTTGGTGCCCGAGAAAGAAGAACGCGCACCATATGTAAAGCCGTGCTGCTCTCGCAGGTTCAGGTTGATCCTGCTGTTGAAAGCGCCTCCCAATACATAATTGGCAAGGGTCGCTTTATAATAATCCCCTGAAGCATCATAAGGCAAAGCCATGTAACCCATCCTGATCTCTGATTGCGGGGCTTTATCCTTATTAACAAAATAAAGCCTGGTTTTATCAATCACCGGGGCTGCCGGCTCAGCTTTATGCACAACTTTGCCGCCATCCCAGTTCTTCAGGAAAGAAAGCTTTGAAAGTGCAGATTCCTTCTCAATGTCCCCGACTATTACGAGCGAAGAGATATGCGGTGTGAAATTCTCATGATAAAAATTCTTAACATCCTCGAGACGGATACCTTCAACCGACTCTTTTGTGCCGAGGGATGAAATACCCATGTTGTGGTCCGGTCCGTAAAGTAAGCGTGCAAACACATTATTGGCAATGGTGGTTGCCTGGGTGGACTGGTTGGCAATTGCTTCGAAGCGCTGCCTTTTAATTCGGTCAAAATCCTTTTCATCAAAACGCGGTGCAAGAAGAATCTCCTTAGCAATAGCGAGGGTGGAATCAAGGTTTTTGGTAAGTGACGAGATATAAACAACGATGTTCTCATTTCCGCTGAAAACACTCACAGCACTTCCAAGCCGGTCAAGCTTCTCTGCGATCTGTTCTGCGGTAAATTTTACGGTGCCTTCATTCATCATGCTGGCAGTGAGAGAGGAGATGCCTGATTTTTTCCTGTCCTCGAAACGATGGCCCGCTTCGATATTGAGCTGGATCGTAACACTGGGGATCTCGGTGGTCCTTGCCCCGATGACCTTCAGTTCATTTTCGAATTTTTCCGTCCAGTAATCAGGGGGCACCACAACGGGGTTGCCGGAGGCGGACGGTCTTTGGTTCCTGTCAAAATTATCTTTTGCCTTTTTGTAAACCAGGTTTTTATATTCAGGACCTTCAGTAACAGTCGTGTTCCGGGCAGGCGGCACATAATTATCCGCTTTGGCAGCCAGTGCCTGCTTCCCTTTAGGATATACACTCAATATAACAGCATGCTTGTTCTTAATATATGTGTTGTATGCACGAAGCACATCTTCCTTCGTTACCTTTTCATAACGCTGCATTTCTTTCACAATATAGTTCGGGTTACCTGTATAAGTCTGGTATGCTGCCAGCATTGCTCCTTTTCCCTGCACACTCGTAAGAGAATTTATCATGCCTGCCTCGAACCCAGCCTTGAACTTCCTGACATCATCATCTGTAACACCTCTCTTTTCAAATTCAGCCAGGGAGAAACGCACGAGTGAATCCATCTGGGCAAGGGTTTTATCCTGCGTTGTCCTGATCACAATATTAAAAGCACCTGCAAGTTCCTGGACCGGGTGAAAAACACTTGCCGACTGGGCCATCTGGGATTTTACAAAATTCTTATAGAATACAGATGTCTTACTGCCGCCCAGGATATCTGCCAGCACATCAAGTGCAGGCTCATCAGCGTGATAAGAAGGAACCGTAGGAAATACAACGGAGAGCTGCGGTAACCGGATATTATCCTCATAAGAGATATACCTGTCGCTGCCAAGCACAACCGGTGCCGTTGTTTGTGCTTTTACCTCAGCCCCGCGCGGAATAGAACCAAAATATTTCTCCGCCATCTTCAAAACTTCTGCAGCCTTTACATCACCTGCAACCGTAAGTGTTGCATTGTTAGGCCCGTACCAGCGAAGGAAGAATTTCTTAAGATCATTTACATCGACACGGTTCAGGTCCTCGATATAACCGATGGTAAGCCATGAATAAGGATGGCTTGGAGGATAAAGCGCTGCATTGATGCGTTCACCTGCGATCCCGTAAGGTTTGTTATCGTAATTCTGGCCGCGTTCATTTTTAACTGTTTCCCGCTGCACTTCAAACTTTTTTTGCGTCACTGAATCCAAAAGGAAACCCATCCTGTCACTTTCAAGCCATAAAGCTGTTTCCAGCTGATTGGAAGGAAGTACCTCGTAATAATTCGTCCTGTCGGTATTGGTAGTTCCATTCAATGTTCCGCCCGCCTCTGTCACCATTTTAAAATGCTGCTCATCGCCAACATGCTCTGAACCCTGGAACATCATGTGCTCAAAAAAATGCGCGAATCCTGAGCGGCCTTCCTGCTCACGGGCTGACCCCACATGATAAGTTACATCCACATAAACGATCGGATCTGAATGATCTTCGTGGATGAGAATAGTTAAGCCATTCGGCAGCTGATATTTCTCATAGGAAATGACCAGCTCCGTTCCTTTGCGTGAAACTTTCTCTATTAATTTAGGCTGGGCGAATACGGTACCTGATATGACTGCCAGGACCATAATTGCTTTTATGAACACGTTCTTTTGCATTTGATTTAGATTATGAATATTGTCAAAGATAATTAATAGATAAGGAAACAACAACCCATAATAAAAAGAGCGGGCTAATTCCCGCTCTTTCTTCTTTTACTGGATCACCAGTCGTTTAAATGTACTTCCGTATTCCGTCCGGATATTAACAATATATATTCCTTTCGTCAGCATGCTTACATCCACCGTGTGAGATAGTATGCCTGTCCCTGAATTATTGTCGTTCAGCTCTTCACTGATTACCAGCTGACCGACAGCATCATAAACTTCCATGGAATATTTTTTAAAACCAGCCGGGTATTCAACGGTGATCATATCATCTGCAGGGTTCGGATACACATTGATCCCGGAATTCATGATTGTTTGCTCAATATCCGTGATTATCAGGCCAACATTTTTAATATTCGAACGTGTTGTATTCACTGTAGCACGTGTTGGCGAACAGCTAACCGGCCAGTTTGATTCAAGAAGGTAGCGAACGTTCAGGGTTCCCGGCGGAGAAAGATCCGTGTATACTGTATTGGCTCCCGGAACGGAATCGATGGCAACGAACGGACCTGAACCTAATGTATCCCGGAGGATCCGGTAAAAATCAACCGTTGCGCCTTCGTATGGCACCCAATTAAGATTCACAACCCCACCAACACCCTGATTCGCCTGCAGGAAAATAGTACGGTGATGACTGCTTAACATACTTTCATTTCCGCAAGTGTCGATCACAGAGATCTTGTAACGGAAGTTGGTTGTATTCGGGTCAGCGGCAGGAAGATAAATTGAATCAACATAAGCGCTGAGGTCATCATAATCCACCGCCCCGATATTCACGAATGAGCTTAACACTTCACGATAAATGCGGAAGCTGTCAATGTCCATCACGGCAGGTTTTTCCCAGGTAATTGTATTGTAATTGGAATTATTGTCAACCGACACCATGCAGAGATCCTGACCCGGCACTGAGTTCACAACTACTTCAAAAACTGAACCCATCCCGTTTCCGCAGGCATTCTCACCATACACGGTGATATTCCCTGAAGAAGCTGTATTGCTGAAATTCACCGTAATAGAATTAGTGCTGTCACCACTGATAATACTTGCCCCTGCAGGAACTGACCATATATAATTATCGGCATTGAATACGGATGGCACAGAATATACAACAGCTCCGGAAACAGGACAAACAGTTACCGTATCTGCTCCGTTAATGCTGCCTGCAGCTTCAGGCAAAGTATTTACCGTTATTGAATGTGAAGACGCAACCCCGTTTCCGCATGTGTTAACGGGCATAACAGTCACATCGCCCGAAACAGCTGATGGTGTAAAGTCAACGGTGATGCTGTTTGTTCCAGCTCCGGCTACAATAGCTGCGCCTGCAGGGACTGTCCAGTTATACGATGATGCATCGCTTACCAGGGGTATGGTGTACGTGACACCAGAAGTTGAAGGACAGGAAGTGATGGATGCCGGACCAGCGATTGCATCTGCAGCCCCCGGATATGGATTGATTATAAAATTGAGTGATGAGCTCGTTCCGTTGCCGCAGCTGTTCACACCCTTTACAGTGATCATCCCGCCTGTTAAGCCCGGGGTAAAATTCACCGTGACCGAATTTGTATTTGTCGCGCCAATGATAGTTGCACCTCCCGGCAATGTCCAGCTGTAAGAAGTTGCGTTTGTTATTGCAGGAACACTGAATACAATTCCTGCCGCGCCATCACAGATATACGTGGAGCTTGGAACTATCGCACCTGCTGCAGCGGGAAGAGGATCAACAGTAACGGCAAAACTCGCAGACAAGGCACCGTTTCCGCAGGAGTTGGTTCCTCTCACGGAGATATTTCCGGATACAGCAGAAGAACTGTAATTCACCATAATGCTGTTGGTGTTCACCCCGGAGATCAGCGTTGCACCGCTGGGAAGGTTCCAGGTATAGCCTGTTGCATTCGCAATTGCGGGAACTGTATAATTCACAGCACTCTGTCCCTGACAAACTGTGGATGAACCTGAAATATTTGTAGCAGGGTCCGGCACATCCGTGATATTTACAAATGAGAACTTTGTTTCATTATCGTTTGCTGAAAGCAGGTCGGTCACAGTTAATGAAACATGCTTTGGTCCCGCAGTTGAGTACAGTACAGTATGCGGGCCCTGCGTGTTTGCTGTTGCCGGTGAGGCGCCCGCACCAAAGCTCCAGCTCCATGAATTAATGGTAGAGCCAGAAGATATTGATGCATCAGTAAATGTAACTGCAGGTGTCCCGTTCAGGCATTCAACCGTTGAACTGGCAGTAAAATCAGCAGTTGTAGGACAACTCTTCCTTTTGATTGAAACGAATGTTCCGCTGTTTGGACAGGCACCATTGCTGATCACCCATCGTAAACGCACAGAATCACCGATATTAAAACCATAGATCGTTGAAGTCGGGTCATTCAGATCCGTGATAGCAATGGCAGGATTTGAAGTATAGTTAATGATCCAGTTACCTGTACCGTAAGCCGGTGTGTTGGCCGCAAGGGTTGCCACACCAGGGCAGATCTGCTGGTTCGGACCGGCATTTGAAGTTGTAGGCGTGTGATCCACTGTTACTGTAAATTGCCGTACAACAGTATTATTGTTTGTTGCCCCGTCATTTACTGTTACCGTAATTACTGCAGTTCCCGAAGCACCGGCAACCGGTGTATAGCTTACAGATCCGGTTGTTGCAGGACTTGTATAGCTTACAGCGGGATTCGGGATCAACCCTGTATTGCTTGATGTAGCAGTAATGCTGAGTGTCTGCAATTCGGATCCGCTGCCTGATCCGATTCCGGCAAGGTTCACCGTTTGTAAGCCGGAGCTCTGGCAAATTGAAGCAGGGCTGGAAATGGCGGACAATACCGGGGGAGTGTTGTTTGTAGACTGGGTTGCGGAATTGGAAGAAGAATTCCCGATATAATTGAACTCACAGGGATCAGCGCCATTGTATTCGTAAACGCTTAAAACATAAGCTGTATTGGATGCTAACCCGGTAACGGTAACGGCCAGTGCATTTCCATTAAACACACAATAGTTTCCGCCTCCGAGGTCCGTTCCTGTTCCGAAGTTTGCACTGGGAATATAATTGACACCATCAAATGGTGTAAAGGCCGGTGATGTGGCAAGCCGTGCGAACACTACCTTGTTTGCACCATTCCCCGCTCCCCAGTTGCAGGTGATCGATGAGGTTGTAACTCCGGTGAACCCTGAAATTACAGCAGAAGATGTCGGCTCGGATACAAGCGGGTCGATGTTGTTCTGCAAAAGGGAATACGCAGCAGATGATGTAACAGAGAAAAGATCGCTCTTTGAATCGCCATTCAGATCGCCCAGGGTAACCTGTGCCGGGCCCGTGTACGAGGATGCAATTGTAAAATCCACTTTCGCTGCAATAGATGCGGTGCCCGAGGCGCTGTTATTTTTAAACAACGAAACCTGGGAGCCAGAAGAATAACCGGCTGCAATATCTGCCTTACCATCACCGTCAATATCTCCGAGGGCTACGTCAGTGATCGTGTTGGCAAGTGAAGTGATATAGGTTGGAGTTGCTGCAAAAGAAATTGAACCCGGAGCTGAATTGTTCTTTAATTCGGCCAGGCTGGAAGTTCCGTAGCCGAACACGATGTCCATTTTACCGTCTGTATCTATATCACCGATGGCAAGACCTTCAGTTGCCGCTCCCAGCGCTGTGCTGATATAAGCAGCAAATGAGATTGATCCGGTGGTACTTGTGTTCCTGAGGTAAGTAATATTATTTCCCGCACCGCATGCAATCGCAACATCCACTTTTCCATCACCATCAAGGTCACCGGTAGCTATCGTATTGATAACTGATGATGCGCCTATGGCAATATCTGTTTTAGCCGCAAAGCTTATCATCCCGATCGAGCTTGTGTTCCTGAAATAAGAAAGTGTGTTGTTGTTATAACTTACAATGAGGTCAGTTTTGCCATCTTTGTCAAAATCAGCAGCAGCAATGTCTGTGATGGTTGTTACAGAAGTTGCCGCAAATTCAGTCATGGTCCCGAAGCTTATGGAAGCTACGCTGCTCGTGTTCCTGAATGTCATCACAGTAGTAGTGGAACCATACCTGTTGTTCATTGCAATGTCCAGCCTTCCGTCACCGTCAAAATCCGCAGTCACGATATCAGAATTGGCAGGTGCCGTTGCATTATACAGATAGGTTGGAGCTGCGAATGTGATCGCGGAAGTATTGCTTGCTGTAGTATTTCTTGCAACACTCATATAATAACCTGTGTAAGTGCTGACCACATCAGACTTCCCATCATTATCCATATCAGCGAAAACCTGGTCAGCCGGATAATTATACAATCCCGTAAAAGCAACAGCAGGAGAAAAAGTAGAAGTAGAAAAAGCAACTCCACCGCAGGAAGAAGTTACTATAAATGGCTTCTGTGAAAATGCGGTGAGGGAATTATTTGTAACCGAAAGCGGTTCATATGTCGCACCCAAAGGGGCCTGCACGGTTAACTGGGTACCGCCTGCATTTGCTGAAAGCACAACCGCTTTTGTAGCCCCGAAATAAACCGTATTTAATGATGTAACCGGGTTGAATCCTGTTCCGTTAATTGTAACGATAGTACCTGTAGTACCGGCAGCCGGGGAAAAGGAGGTGATCACCGGGGCCGTTGCTGAGGCAGTAAGCACCTCGCCTATCGCATACATATCTGTCAGGTAATTGTTATTGTTCAGCGTGCCGTTATAATCGAAGACCCCTATGGTGTAATAGGAAGAGGGCGACAGGTTGGTCACATTTATTGTCGTACTGTCGGGTCCGCGGTAAACGGAATAATAAAGATTACCGTAATAATAACCGCTTCCCGGATTGGACATAAACGCCTGGTTTTCGAGGTACGTTACGAAATCCAGGGGCACATTCACCTTTGCCCCGGAATGGATCCATCCGCTGGTTCCTGTAAATGAAGAGGCAGGCGCTGAAGATGCAAAACCGCTCAGTGTGCCGTCAAACCCGGTTGACAAGGTTGAATTGCGGGCCGTAGAAGTTGCCGTGTATCCATCGTCCAGCTTCCAGTAGCCTCTTAACCCGAATTCATTTCCCATAAGCGTCCTGTTCATGTTGGACCTGATGTACGAATTATTTAATGCATAACTCCAGATCCGGACTTCATCCATCTGCCCGTTAAAATTATTTCCGGCTGCCATGGCATTCGCCCCGATATAAACAGGTGCAGAAGAATTATCAATATCAGCATTCACGCTGTAATAGGCATCTACATTTCCGTCAATATAAAGGATAAGCTGGTTGCCGTCATATGTGGCGGCCACATGGTGCCACTTTCCGTCATTCACCGATCTTGTTCCCGCAACGCTGTATGTTTGTGTTCCCAACAATAAGACCGTGGATGATATCGAGAACTTTAATGCATTGGTACTTCCATTCCTTGTAATTCTCCAGCTATCGGTACCTTTTGTAATAACCGACTGATCAGCTGTAGTGAATGCATTTACTTTGATCCATGCTTCAACAGTCATGTCACTTGTGAAATCAAAAGAAGATTCATTCGGTATGCTGAGAAGATCATTCGACCCATCAAAAGCAAGCCCCGTTTGCTTTCTTCCATTTGCAACGCCTACCACACGCCTTGCACCATTTCCGTTCGCCCAGGTTGCCTGGAAAGAATTGGACGTGATATTGCTGAATGTTAAAGCGGATGGAGTCACTGTAGGTTCCGTGGCAAGGGTCTGCTGATAGGAAGTTCCATAAGAAGAGGTCAGATAATTATATGTATTGTTATACGTATTCGTAGAAACATTGTATTCGAAAACAGAAAAGCAATAAGTGGTGGTATTCGACAAGCCCGTTACATTTACATGATTTCCCGTTCCGTTATAAATCACATAAGCCGAGCCTACTGTTGCACCTGTTCCATACACCGCGCCTGGTATATAATAATTTGCATCTGCGGGAAGGTCGGTATTGGTAGTTCCTGGCTTGCAGGTAACAATGCGGTACGAGCCGCCTCCGCTTGATGGGACCGTCCAGCTTACCGTCATGGAAACATCCGTAATGTTGCTGAATGATACCGATGAAGAAGCGCTCGAAGGCTGGGAAGCCATTGTAGTGAATGTTTTGGAAGGATACGATGAAGTATAATAGTTGTTTGAACCGCTGCTTCCGTTAAAGCTGTACCCCTGGGCTGTATAAGTTTGACCTGCAGTTAATCCGCTTACACTCACGGATGTCCCGCTTCCGTCATACACAACATACGGATACGGACTTGTTCCTGTAAGGTAGTCACCGGAACCATAAGCGCTTGAAGAAGCATAATCCGTTCCGTCAACCGGGGTATTGGAGGCGGTCGATGTATTTCTTACCGCGATCAGGCTGCCGGTTCCCGAACCTGCTGTCCAGGTTAAGCTCGCGGAAGTCGTGCTGATGCCTGACACATTCAGCGCGCTCACCTGTGAGGAAGGTGCCGTTGACAATACATATTCCGAATATAATGGATAAGAGGAAGTAAGATAATACTCAAATGAAGAAACCGTATTGTATTCATATATCCTGAATGTATAGCGTGATCCGGATGTGAGTCCGAATACGGTAAACCCTGTTCCCGTGTTGTTATATACACAGTAATTGGAATTACCGAGATTAGTCCCTGAGCCATACGTTGATGAAGCCGTATATGTACTGCTGTTCGAAGGAAGTGAGACGGAATTTCCGAACGGGGTGCAGGTAACTATCCGTTTTGAACCGTTTCCACTGGTCCAGCTGATCGAGATGGTGGAAGTTGTCTGCCCGGTAGTAATTACACTGCCAGCGGCTGTTGTGGGTGCCTGAGCATGAACCGGTTTAACATTCAGAAGCGCAGCCGCGCATAATAAACAAAGGGAAAAGATCTTTTTCATTTTCATTGATTAAAGAGAATATATCAGGACCTGGCATTTTCCGGATGAATGACTAAAATATACAAGACCAAACCAAAAAAAGGATTGCTAAATTAAAAAAAATCCGCACATCTGCAAGCGATTTTTTATTCACAAAACAGGGGGATTTTTCGTACTTTTGCAGGAGAAATAGAAATAAAATAATTTTAAAAAAGACATAGAATGTATCCAGAAAGTATAGTAATGCCAATGAAACAGGAACTTGTTACGGTTGGCTTTGAAGACCTGACCACTCCTGAAGCGGTTAATGCCGCCATCACGAGCAAAGGAACAGTATTGGTTGTAGTGAATTCTGTTTGCGGATGTGCTGCAGGTGCAGCGCGCCCGGGTGTTAAACTGGCAGTTTCAGGCGAAAAACGCCCTGATCGCATCACCACCGTTTTTGCAGGTTTCGATACCGAAGCTGTTGCAGAAGCCCGCAAGCATTTTGCACCTTATCCTCCATCCTCTCCTGCTATTGCCCTGTTCAAGGACGGAAAGCTTGTTCATTTCGTGGAGCGCCATCACATCGAAGGCCGCAGCGCGCAGATGATAGCTGATAATCTTAAAATGGCTTTCGAAGAGCTTTGCTAATCATTTAAAAACCCCGGTCAACCGGGGTTTTTTATTTCTTTCCGTTTATACAGCAATAGGACCTTTCAAAAAAAATCCCCTCCTGTAATCGCTCCTTCAGGTTAAATTTATATAATTACATTTTACTACAAATTCATCGATATGAAAAACATCCTCGTTATTACCGGCTTACTTGCCCTTAGTTCAATTGCAGCGGCACAGCCGAAAGGTCCTGAAAACTGGCACAACCTTGATCCCAAAGCAGATAAAGTTTACGGGACCGGTGTTGAACAGGCATATAAGACACTGAACGGCAGGACTGCGCAGACGGTAGTCGTTGCTGTGATTGACGGTGGAACAGATACAGAGCACGAGGACCTGAAAGATGTGATCTGGACGAACACAGGAGAGATCGCGGACAACGGCATCGATGATGACAAGAACGGATATGTTGATGATATTCACGGGTGGAATTTCCTTGGCGGAAAAAATGGCGACATCAACTATGAAGCAACAGAGCTCGCACGGATGTACCAAAGATTAAGTAAAAAATACAAGGATGCTGATGCAGCAAAGCTGAATGAAGCTGACATAAAAGAATACAAAGATTTTGAGGACAGGATAAGACCGGCCTACCTTAAAGCGCAGGCTGAGCAGGATGCACAGGCCATGCAGCTGAGCGTGCTTTCCGATTTCATGGGAAAAGTAAAAAAACAGGGCGGTGGCGTATTCAGCAAAAGCACTGTGAAATCATTCATTCCTGACAATCCACAGGATGAGATGATCAAAAAAAGAATGAAGCTGATCCTTGCGCTTGTTGATGCAAAAGACCTGGATGAACAGGTATCGCATGGTGCGGATATGATTATCAATGTTTCAAAATACAACCGCATGAATGTCGATTCGATCCGCCAGTTTACGGTTGGTGATAACCCGAATGATCCGAACGAACGTTACTACGGAAACAATAATCTGAAAGGCCCTGATGCCCGTCATGGTTCCCACGTTGCCGGGATCATTGGCGCGATCCGCAATAACAGCAAAGGAATTAATGGTGTGGCAGGAAACGTGAAGATCATGGTAGTGCGTGCTGTTCCGAACGGGGATGAACGTGATAAGGATGTTGCAAATGCGATCCGCTATGCTGTTGATAACGGAGCGAAAGTGATTAATATGAGCTTTGGCAAATATTATTCTCCTGATAAAAAAGTAGTAGATGAAGCAGTACAGTATGCGTTATCAAAAGATGTGCTTCTTTTGCATGCTGCAGGAAATGATGGTAAGAACCGCGACATGGAAGATTCGTATCCAAGCCGCGAGATCTCCGCAACGACTATTGTCCCGAACTGGATCGAAGTAGGGGCCAGCGGTTATAAAAAAGGAAAGAGTATTATCGGGAACTTTTCCAACTACGGAAAAAAGAGAGTGGATCTCTTTGCACCGGGAGTTGACATCTATTCTACAATGCCTGATAACAAATACCTTGCTCAGTCAGGCACCAGCATGGCTTCTCCTGCCGCGGCAGGTGCAGCAGCGGTGATCCGCGGGTACTTCCCGGAATTAAAAGCAAATGAAGTGCGCGATGTACTAATGAAAACAGTTGTTCCTTATAAAAAGAAGGTAAAGGTGCCAGGCACGAAAAAAGAGAAAAGAAAAGTGAATGAGTTGTGTATTTCAGGTGGTTTTATAAATGTGAATAATGCGGCAACGGAGCTGCTGAAGAAGTAATAAAAACAGATTGATTGAAGCCCTGCCAAATGCGGGGCTTTTTTTATGATTCATCCCCACTATGTATGTTTTAATTAATGGTCACGTGTCGATGAGAGAGCTTTGCATCCCGGGCTTACCTTGTCATTCCGAGCCTGCAGAGGAATCTTATCCCTCCAAATGTATAATTAAAGCGTTTCCCACGCACAGAGCTAAGATCCCTCCGCTACGGTCGGGATGATAGGACTTTTCTTGATTGAACATCCTTATCCGGTGGCCACATCATAATTTCATCATTTAAAAACCGAAAGTCCTCATTTACCGAACAAATTAATTTTTCTTTCTTATCCCTCCGCCATTTTTTTATTTGCTTCTCTCTTTTAATTGCTTGCTCTACCTGGGTATATCTTTCATAATACAGCAAACCATAACAAAAGTATTTACCAGAAAAGGCAAAATCAGAACCTCTTTGTAGGTAATGCTCAACAAGCCGCTGTTCAAGATTATTTGTCACCCCTGTGTAGAGAACCGTTTTTTCGGGATTCGTGGTGATATACACAAAGTAATTATGGTGTTTCATAAATTAACGTGCTCAAAGGTCCTTCGGCCGGTGGCAAAAGCACTTATAATTGCCAAGCCAGTCTTGCTATTCCGAACCTGCGGAAATCTTATTCTTTCAACTATCTGATTAAAATTTTTCCGCGCGCAGAGCAAAGATCCCTCCGCTACGGTCGGGATGACAGAAGAGTCTGAGCCCTCTTGTCATTCCGAGCCTGCCGAGGAATCTTATTCACTCCAAGTATATGATTAAACCTTTCCCATGGAGCTAAGATCCCTCCGCTACGGTCGGAATGACAGAAGAGTCTGAGCCCTCTTGTCATTCCGAGCCTGCCGAGGAATCTTATTCACTCCAAGTATATGATTAAAACCTTTCCCATGGGGCTAAGATCCCTCCGCTACGGTTGGGATGACAGAAAAAAAACCTCTGTGTGCACACAGAGGTTTTTAGTTCAAGTAATAAAATATATTAAAGGCTTGCTGCTTTGTTTGAACCGATCAGCAGAAGCTCGTTTACCTGGATCTCGGTGATGTAACGTTTAACACCTTCTTTATCGGTGTAGTTACGGTTAATGAGCTTTCCTTCAATGGCGACTTCACTTCCTTTGGTCAGGTATTTTTCAATGACATTCACTGTTTTGCCCCATGCAATGAGGTTATGCCATTGCGTTTCCGTTACCTTCTCGCCTTTAGCGTTCTTGTAAGTCTCGTTTGTCGCTATGCTCATCTTCGCAAGCTTTTTGCCCCCGTCAAGAGTCTTGATCTCCGGTGCCATTCCTAAATTTCCAATTAATTGTACTTTGTTACGTAATGCGTTCATTTTTTCCTAGATTTTTTTAGTTATTAAAGTTTATGCCTGGCAATGAGCGCTCCATTGCTTTGACGCTGCAAAAGTGTGACGGGATTTTTTTGTTACCCGGTTATTAAACATTTGTATCCGTTTTTAAACGATTATAAACGGTTAAAAAGAATATATTTTATATTTTAGCCCACAGTAAAAGTAGGTACTCCGCAATGCTTTTATTACTAGGAACCAATTAATTGCATATACATTTATGGACAGAAAATGTCATGAATGCGGAGACACCCTTAAAGGCCGGGCGGATAAAAAATACTGTTCTGATCTCTGCAGGAACAGTTACAACAACAAGGTCAACAGCCACAAAAGCGTTTATGTAAGGAATGTGAACAGCATCCTCAGGCGGAACCGGAAGATCCTCCAGGAACTCATCCCGTCTGAAACGGCAAAAGCATCCAAAAGCAAATTACAGCAAAGAGGTTTTAACTTTTCATTTTACACGGATGTTTATACCAGCCAGAAAGGCAAAAATTATTTTTTCTGCTATGAATACGGATACCTGCCGCTGGAAAATGATCATGTATTCCTGGTGAAGAAAAAAGAAACAATAACTGCGTAAAGGGATCCATGAAAAAAATTGAACTGGACCTTGAGAGATCCAAGGATGGAATGGTTGTGCTCATAAAATTCCTTTATGACAGGGAACTTATTGAAACCGCCCGGAAGATCGATCGTATAAAATGGAGTCCTGCCTCCAGGGCATGGAAGTTTCCTTACAGTATTACAGCATTAAACCGCCTGACAGAGTTGTTTGAACCAATAGCGGAAATTGATCCTGTCATGCTAAAAGAAAAGTTAAGGAGATACCAATCGGATCCGAAGAATAACCTGCTTAGTGAAGACACCATTGCAAGGATTGAGGCATTCAGGCTTTGGCTTTCCGTGAGAAGATACAGCATCAATACAATAATCACTTACACAGATTCAATAAGGACATTCCTGAAATACTTTGCAGGGAAGAGCCTTGATGACATTAACAATGATGATATCCTGGAGTTTAATAACGAGTATGTACTGGGTAATAATCTGTCGGCTTCATACCAGAATCAATTTGTAAATGCGATCAAGCTATTCTTTCGTTCAATTCAGAAGAAATCTGTTAATCCGGACCTGATCATCAGGCCGAAAGAACCAAAGCTATTACCCAGGGTCTTATCCGAGAACGAAATTGCAATGATTATTAATGCCCTGGATAACATCAAACATAAATGTATGCTAAGCCTGATATATTCGGCAGGTTTAAGAAGAAGCAAGCTTCTGAATATGCGGGTACGGAACATAGACAGCGAGCGGATGATTTTACATATCAACCAGGCCAAAGGCAAGAAGGACAGAATAGCCCCCTTAAGTGAAACTATTCTAATAATGCTACGACAGTATTATAAGGAGTATAAACCTGTAGATTATTTATTTGAGGGACGTGGAGGAGATCAATACAGTGAGAGGAGTCTGGCAGCAATTTTAAAGAAGGCATGTGTTTTGGCTGGAATCCGGAAAAACGTTAACTTGCATATGCTCAGGCACAGTTACGCAACACATTTATTGGAGAACGGGACAGATTTGCGGTATATCCAGGAATTATTAGGACATAAATCATCTAAAACAACTGAAATATATACACATGTGAGTACAAAGGCATTGAGTAAAATTCCAAGTCCTTTGGACAAACTGGGTATAAAAATAAGAAGCAATAATAAAAACTAGAAGTTCCTCAACATTTCTATTGTGGACATGTTGGGGCACTTTTTCAGGGGAAAAGTTCTCCTATAAATAAGTTAGGCGTAATTCAGTAAAAAAAACAGACAGGTTTATGAAGACAATTCAAATTCTCATTTTTAGTTTTATTTTAATGACAGCTTGTAAAGACAAACAGGCTACATTAAATTATGTTGACACTATAATAGAAAACGGATGCTCTGGTACTTTTACTTATGACTCTATTTCGCTTGACCAAAAGCAATTCATTTTTACGACAGATGTAATGGAACATGCAAATATAAAAATTGGTGAAAAAGAAATATTATTGAAAAAAGACAGTACAATTACCCCGACAGAAAACGAACAAATAGACATTTATAGCGGAGAAGGCTATACAATTAATTTAATAATCAATAAAGTAAACCAAATTGGAGACGAAGTTTATACCAAAAGCGGGACTTTGCTAATTACTAAGGACAAAATAATTAAATATAAAATCAAAATCCACGGAGAAAGCGGGTGTTAGCATAATAAGAATTAAAATTACAATTCAATGAATAAAGTAAGATTGCTTTTACCAATATACATTTTAATAGGTCTTGCCGCTTGTACCTCAAATGACAATGCCGAACAAACAAAATTTTTTAACGGAACAAACAACACAGGAATTGAAAAACAAATTGACGAACAACCGGCTAAAACTATTATTGACTTTTTAAAATGGTACCGAGACCATCAGACAATTCAAGGAGGATTAGTTAATAACGCAAGCAACGACAAGTATGATTCAACCAAATACTACTCTGTTAATTATGAGGCGACAGAAAAATATTTAACCGATTTAAAGACAACAGGGTTTATTTCGCCCAAGTACATTGATAAATGGAGAGAGTATTTTAAAAAATGTGAAAAGAACTTTGAGGCAAACCCTTCAAATGATGGACCTCCAGAAGGTTTTGAGTACGACTTTGTAATGTTATCACAAGAGACTGAAGACAATCTAAAAGATTTAGAAAAAACACAAATAACGGATAGTAAAATTTCAGAGAACACTTCTGTTGTAAATCTCCATTTCATAAATGGCGACAATTTGCAATACAGGTTGACAAAAACCAACGACAAGTGGTTAATTGACGACATAGAAAGAAAATGAACATACGCCTAACAGCGCACTGGCGCTATTTGGGCTTTTTTAGTTAATTTAAAATTTGAGTTTAAAATAACATTTGTCTTGGCGAAAAATTAGATTTCCAAAATCCCAAACAGCGCCAGTGCGCAAACCGTTATGCACCACTTTAAAACGACACGACAATGAGTTACTTTGACGATGCAAATGAATTAGTTCTTCACGGTAAGCAGACACTTGACAAAATAAAAAGTGCCTATGAAGAAAGCTTGAACGAGCAGACAATTAAAAAATCTTTGCTTATTGAAATCAAGAACTTTATGGAAAATCTTCGTTCAGCATTGGATTATTCCGCTCACGGACTTTATGACAAATATGGTGACAAGACAAAGAAAGCGGACAAAATTTATTTTCCTTACGCTTGGACTGGACTTGACAATGCAACCTTTAATGCAAAGAAAGTCATTGAGCAAAAAATACCTGGACTTACTGTAAATCGTCCTGACATCGGAGCAAAGATTGAAAGCTACCAACACTTTGCAAGTGCTGACAATTCTTGGTTGCCAAAGTTTATGGAACTAAACAATGAGAATAAACACCAAAAGTTAACACCTCAAACAAGAAAAGAAATTAAAGAACTCAAAATTACTTCAGGAAATGTAGGAATGAGCATTAAAGGAAACGCAGGAATACGAATTTCTGGTAACGCATCTATAAGAATTGGTAATGCTATAATCACTGGAAATCAAAATATCAATCCTAACAATCCAGCAATTATTTCAGGACAAGGAAAGCAAGAAATTATTACTTGGGTTTCATTTCACTTCACTGACAACAATGAACCTGTTTATCCATTACTAACGCAAGCACTAAATGGGATAGAAAAAATTGTTACTGAACTAAGCAAATTATGACGAGAGAAAAAGCGGTGCATAACACGGGTTTTGCGTCAGGCGGGGTGACGTGCGAACTTGGAACTTTGTGCTTCTATTCAAGTTCAGTGCAGGTTGACAGTTTTGTGCTCCGAAACCCGCGCGAACGCAAAGCCCGAAACCGTTAGGCGTAATTATAAGAAACAATCATTATGGACAAAGTAACCTTTTTAGACGCTGTTAACTCTTTAAAGCTATATAGAAGAGCTGAACTTATAAATGACTCGGGGAAAAAACTCATTGAGAGTCTTTATGTTGATCCGCTGCCTCAAGAGCACATTCTTAAAACCCTTCTTAATACAAATACGACATTTCTAATCGGTCGAAAAGGAACAGGGAAATCAACAATTTTTCAAAGGGCGCAATATGAACTTGATAATGACAAAAAAGCTACTTGGGCTTACATTGATATAAAATCCTTATACGAATCATCAACTTCTGAAATTGTAGGGACTGCTCAGTCCGATCAACATGGAATTCTTGATTCCGCCACAATTCAAAAACTTCATGTTTTTCGTTGCTTTATGACAGAATTAGTAAAGGAAATAAAAAAGCAAATTGAAAATAGAATTAAAGCTAGTGTATGGTCTACTGTTAAAGATCAGATTACAGGATCATCAGCTGAATTATTTGAAAAACTTGATGAATTTATCTCCGAAATTAATAATGATCAATATTTGAACATTACTGGAGGTTACGTGAAGCAAGCATCAAATGAAACAAGCGACAAATTAGAAAACAAGGAATCCGCTGGCCTTTCTGGTGGCTTCAAGTCGGGCCCAACAGTTTCTGGAGAATATTTAGTTTCAAAGCTTCAGGAACTTCAAGAAAAAAAGAGTGAAAATTTTAGTCACGTTTTTGTCCGCCTTTTTCGTATTAAGGAATTAATATCTGAATTGAAAGAAGTTGTGTCTACCCTAAAACTCAAGCATATTTATATTTTCATAGATGATTTCTCTGAACTACCAAAAACAGAGATGGAAGAAGTGGTTGATACAATCCTGGCACCTTTTAATAATTGGTCAGATGAATTTATTAAACTGAAGGTTGCTGTTTATCCTGGCAGGCTTTATTTAGGTGATATTGATAGAACAAAAATTGATGAGGTTTATTTGGATATCTACAGAGCCTATGGGAAAGGTGATATTACAACCATGGAAACTCAAGCTGTAGATTTTACAAAACGATTACTTCAAACAAGACTTCAACACTATTGTAAATCGGATCTGGATACCTACTTTACAACCTCAAAATCCGAAGAAGATCTGTGGATAACCTTATTCCATTCAAGTTTAGGTAATCCACGAATTTTGGGATACGTCCTTTATTTTTGTTACGAGTCAGCCATTATTCACGACAACAAAATAACTGTTGCGGTCATAAAAGATGCCGCTAAGAGATATTTCAGTGAAAAAATTGGAGCGTATTTTAAGATGAATAAGTTTTTGCATGAATCATTCGAAGAAAAATCATCAATTTACAGCTTAAAGGAACTTTATGAGCAATTGGTAAAGCGTGCGAAGGAACTTCGATCTTATCGTGAATCAAAGGTTATGAAAGAATTAACTGGCAGACCACCGACTAGTCATTTTTATGTATCCTCAAAATTCGAATCAATTTTATCATCTTTAGAGTTAAATTTTTTTCTTACCAAGTACTATGAAATGAAAGACCGCGATGGGAAAGAAGCGACTGTCTATGCTTTGAATTACGGACTATGTCAACAAGAGTCAATCAGCTTCGGAAGACCTCAAGAAAAAAGAGAGCACAGATTGTACTATGTAGAACGAATATTTGATTATAGCTATATTATTACAAGCTATTTGAAAATTAATCAGGAAATTGTATGTGATTCTTGCGGTGCTAAACATGAACCCGAATCCCTGTCCGCTATAAAACAGTTTGGAATGTTGTGCCCAGTTTGTAAAAAGGGAACCTGCAAAATTGTTAACCTATCGAGAAAATATGCCGATTTGATTCAAACTGTCTCCAAAGATGCTCTTTTACCGGAAACAGACTTGGGTATTCTCAAAATTTTACATGACGAACGAGAGAATATGTTTGCTAAGCAAATTGCAGCGGAGCTCGACTGCTCCTATCAATTAATTGGTAAAAGAGGCCGAAGCCTTGCAGATAAGGAATTAGTAACTAGATCCGAAAATGACACCGGAAGGAGAGTTTTTAATATTAGCGATAAAGCTATGCAAACCTACTTCGAATCCGAAACAACTAAGGATGATTTTGACTTCGATGACAACAAGGCTTGATGTTTGCTTCTCAGGTTTAAGGGCATTAGCCATGTAAGTCAACAAGTTTAGCGAGAGAAATCTCCAAGGCGCTAGCTATTTCCAGCAAAGTGTAAAGCGTTGGGTTGACTTTTCCATTTTCAAGTTTTTCAATCGCCTGACGATCTTTATTGCACGCTCTTGCCAAGTCGGATTGACTCCAGCCTTTCTGCTCCCTGAATTTAATAATTCGCAGACCAATGCTCTTTTTAAGTTTATCGCGTGTCATGAAACAAATGTCAGCCAATTCATTGACAAATTTGTCATATTAAAAGTTGACAAATCAAAATTTAGCGTTACATTTGTCGTATAATAATATGACAAAGTCTAAATTCAGAATATTGAAAGTTTATACAAAATTCCGGGCACGGACTTTTGATAATACGACCATTCCTGAAATTAGACTTGAAGGTAAGTGGCTTGACACCCTTGGTTTCAAGCAAGGACAGAAGGTTAAGGTTCAACAGGAAAGACATAGACTGATCATCACCATTGACAACTCGGGCGAAGAATAACTACGCCTAACAGCGGTCTGGCGCCATGCGGGCATCTTGCTTCGTAAGACAAATAAGTGGTATATTTGAGTATCGGCTTCGCAAATGAAAGAATAGTTAAAAACCCGCACGATCGCCAGGCCGCGAACCGTTATAGGGCATTTTAAAAGACGACAATGAAAATTATGAAACCGTATATTCTATTAGCAATTCTGACAACCATTCTATCTTGTAATTCAAACAAGACAGAAAATAATCAAGGCGACACAGCTAATGACTCTTCACAGACAGCAATTGACAAAGACAATTACGACAGGACAGAAAACTTAAAACTTTCAATCACTGACACCATTAAAAAATCTACTTCCTATTCCTTTTCCAATCAACAATCAAAAGACTTATTCCTCTTGACAATAGAACCTGGTATGGTAAAGAATTCTAAATCTGCATTGCAAATAATAACGGCAGACAACAAAATAATTTACACACAGACTTTTGACACCTATTATTTCATAAAATGGATTTATGAACCCGACACCATTCCTACAACTGGTGGACAGGAAGCATATGAGAAATACATGGAAAATTATTGGAAGTCAATAACACCCAAGCAGTATGAGACACATTTTAAGAAGAGTGTCGATAGTTTTTTTGATGCGGTTTATCCAATGAAGAAGAAGAAATTCGAGAACCTAAAAGCATGGGAGGAAGATATTACTGATAAAGATTTTTTAAATGAGGTTTTAGCTGATTCGACTATCCAACTATTTGACATTACTTGCTTTGACTGTGACGAAGGAGCGGCAGTTATTGGTTATTCTCGAAAACAACATAAAGTGGTGACATTGGTGGAACATGACTAGAAAAACGCCCTATAACAGCACCCTCGCGCTATGCTGGGGTTCGTGCAAGTTGCAAATGTTTTTCACAGCGGTATAAATTTATTTCTAAACATTTGCGGCAAGTTTAGTACATTTAATAAAGTTTATCGGTTAAGACAGTTTTGTGCTTTCTAAACCAGCACATCGCAAGGCTGCCAACCGTTATAGGTAATTGGCGTGGACGATTCCTCCGACTAAAAAAATATCGGTTGACAAAGAAACAACATGACAAATTGGACACCAATATCAAAAAATGACTACGACAAAATCTGGGACAAATTTTACGCGGACTTTTCTTCAGACCAAGCTCCTACTCGACTGACTGGCCTTCAATAAAAACAGACAAACCAAATATCAAAGTAAACATCGCTGACCTGTGGGGCGACACTTACAACGAGGCAAACTGGGTTTCCTTAATTAAAAAAGGTATAAGTTCTTTTATTGCCATTTCAAATCCCATGGACGAAATCATCATACTGGACTGGCAACACGAATGTTTCTTTGCTAATCCACGACAAATTACGGTAGACACAATGCTACCAAATGACAACACAAGTATTATGGTTCCATCATTTATCCCGGACGGGGATTATTATATTTTCGTGACAAAAGACTTTGAAAATATTTGGTTCGGACATCCTTGGGAAAAAACAATAACAATCATTGGTGACAAATTAATTAAAGCCTACAAACAGACAGACACTTAAGCATATCTTACCTTTGTGGCGCCAACAACCTATAACACGGGTTTTGCGTTAGTGGGCGGACAGTGCGAATAGAAACATTTGAGCAATTAATAAACTTTGGTGCTGGCAGACTGTTTTTCGGTTTCAAAAGCCCACCAACGCAAAGCCCGAAAACGTTAGCTGTAATGCTTAGACAACATTCTACCCGAACAAAATTGAGAATTAAATGGAACTTGATTTAGATAATATAGAATTCCAAACTGCTTTTGATTTAATTCAAAATACGAACCAGTCATTTTTTTTGACGGGAAAAGCTGGAACTGGGAAATCTACATTTCTAAAGTACATTGTTGATACTACATCAAAAAACTACATTGTAGTTGCACCGACTGGCATCGCAGCTGTAAATGTTGGAGGAGTTACAATTCACTCTTTTTTTCAATTTCCGTTGCGACCATTGTTACCCCAGGACGATGGAATAAAAACATTTTGGAAAGACTCAGAGAAAAGAAAATTAATTAATGCAATGGACACCTTGATCATTGATGAAATATCAATGGTACGTGCTGATATAATTGATGGGATTGATCATTCTTTGAGGAAAAATGGTGGAAACCCCAATTTACCATTTGGTGGCAAGCAAGTTATTTTTGTTGGCGACATTTTTCAACTTGAGCCTGTGACACTTAAAAATTCTGGAGAACAAAAAATTATAAATGAAATTTATCCAAGTGCTTATTTTTACAATGCAAAAGTTTTTGAATCCTCTCCACTTTTTACAATTGAACTAAAAAAAGTCTACAGACAATCCGATCCTTCCTTTATTAATCTACTTGATAAAGTCAGAGTAAAGGAGACAACTCAATTAGACATTGACAAAATTAATAGTCGCGTGTTTTCCGAGCAACAATTAATACACAATGAATTTGCGATAACTTTAACTACAAAAAATGACTTGGCGGACGCTGTTAACTCTCGTAAACTGGAGGAGCTACAGACACATCCTTTCAAATACATTGCAGAGATATCAGGAGAATTTGAAGAAAATAAATATCCGACCGAACCTGAGTTGATTTTAAAGGAAGGCGCTCAAGTTATTTTCATAAAGAACGATGCTGAAAAACGTTGGGTTAATGGAACAATTGGAGTTGTTTCTGACGTTACAGACCTTGAAATTAAAGTCAGACTTAAAGACGATACAATTCATTCAGTTGAAAAAAGAACATGGGAAAATATTAAATTTCAATACAATAAAGAGAAAAAGAGAATTGAACAGGAAATACTTGGGACATTCAAACAATATCCATTAAAACTTGCTTGGGCGATTACAATTCATAAGAGTCAAGGATTGACGTTTGATCGAGTCATTATTGACTTTGGGAACGGGACATTTGCAAGCGGACAGGCTTATGTTGCTTTGAGCAGAGCCACTAATTTTGATGGTTTATTTTTAAAACACAAATTTCAAACAACTGACATTCGTATTGACACGGAAATAAAAGAATTTGCTAAATCATTTAATGATTCAATACAAATCAATACAAAATTAAGCGAGGGGAAAGAACTCTATAACTGCTTAAAAACAGGAAATTTAGATAAATTAGGAAAGCATTACCTACGTAAAGCGAATGAAAACATATTACAACTTGACTTCAAAAAGGCCTATGAAAATATCGTAACAGGTTTCGACTATATAGTTTGTGATTGTCGGCTTGGAAACTGGATCCTCAAAGACCTAAACAAAGTTTTAATAGAATGTGAAACTTTTAATTGTTCCATTCAACAGTTGAATTTGCTTCAGGCATACGTTTATTGGCTAAGCAACGAATTTGGGCCCGCATTGAATTGCATAAATAACTTTCTTCAATTTAACGACAATGAAGAGGTTGCATATTATTTAAAGGGTAGAATTTATGCCGGAATGGAGGATTACGTTAAAGCTTTGGAATTTTATAATAAAGCACTGACTATAAAGAAAACCAATAAGACATTATATAGAATAGGAAGGACGAAGGAAGAAGCCTTGAATGAAAATGGAATTCCAGAATTATTTGAAGCTTCATTGAGTAATGTAATTAGCATTGTTCTGGTAGACTATCAGAAAACTCAATTAAACGTGGGATATTATTGCCAGCATCTAAGGGCTATTTTATCAATAGTTTTAATGAAGGAGGTAGTTTGTTTTACTATTATAGTGAGTCAAACCACTCCACAATAAAACTAAAAGATGGCCGAAAATTAGACTTTGAAGTTGCAAAAACTAATTTACTCAATGCTCTACAGAAGAACAAGGAATTATTTTTAAATAGTTTAACCAGCAGTTCGACCGATGATGATTACGATGATGATTATGATAATCACGAATCATCTTATGAGAAGTATGGTGGCTACAATGGCTACGATGACGACACAATTGACGATGCTTTTGAAGGAGACCCTGAAAATACATGGAATGTGGACTGAGCATAGCACAACAGCTAACACAGGTCTGGCGCCATTTGGGCATCTCGCTCCGCAAGACAAATTATATTAACTTTGAAATCAGGCTTCGCAATTAAAAATATAGTAAGAAACCCAAACGAGCGCCAGGCCTGGGAACGTTAGCAGTAATTTTATGGTGACATATATCGTATACAATATTTGCGAGACAGTTCATGAAAGTGGACAGAAATCCATTACGACTATCATTCAATATGATGGAAATGAAACTCCATTGACTTTAAATTTCAAAGACACAGAAAATCTAAATATACCAAGCCAAGACGTATTTGTTATAACTGGCGACTTTAAAGAAGAATTAAAGCCTTTTAGAATATCGTTAAACAACGTTTATTTTGATGCAATGCCATCAGGTGAAAACTGGGAAACATTCCTTGTTGACTATTTTATATCACAAAAGTCAAGGATTAGGATTTCAACATGGAACGACACAAATATCAGTTTGACAGAAAATCAAATTTACATAGAGTGTTCCATTTCCAAAGACAAAAAGACATTGAAGAAATTGGAGTTTGGCAGATATTTACCCATAGAAAAACAAGAGTATATAAGGAAATCTACAAGTTGGACGAAAGGAGTATTTATTAACGACAATGATTTAAAGATCAAATTTCTCCAAACTTCTTGGTACGGAGAAGATGGAGAACAATATTCCATTGTCCATAATAAGCAAAACGAAAAAATTATCTTAAAGGTTTTGAAAATTCCTTTTGAAATTGGCTGGACAGAAGAGGATACAACAGTTGGCGAAGAGAATTATTATAAAGCAAAAGCTTCAATTATTATTAACGGTAAACAAGAACAGTGGTCATATAATTTACTTGACATTGGACAACAGGACATTCCTATGATTACTGACGCTCCGGCTAGATGGTTAACCCGTTTGTATTATGACGGATTTTGGTGCAATTCCAATAGACGTATCGACAAGACAATTGTTTTGCCGATTAATCATAATGAAAGAAAAAACAACTGCTAACACAGGTCTGGCGCCATTTGGGCATCTTACTCCGAAGACAAATTATAATTAACTTTGAAATCAAGCTTCGCAATTAAAAATATAGTAAGAAACCCAAACGAGCGCCAGGCCTGGAAACGTTATAAGCCATATTGAATGAGACCTCTACTATATATAATGCTCGTTGCAGTTACAATGTTTTCCTGTGGACAATCGACTATGAAGACAAATGAAATAGAATTTTATGACAATAATCAAGACCAGTTTACTTTTTTGGTGTTTGACAAATCTAAGGTTGACACATTTATGTCAAAATATGAGCCTTTGAAGTATTCAAATCCTACAATTAAGCAAAGCCTAATTAAGTTGACAGAAGTTCAATTTTATGATAACACAAAAACTAACTTTCCTTCTTTTATTAATAACTCAAAGACTCCAGACACTTCAGACTTTAATCTGGCAATGAATGTTATAAAGGCAACTTATGACAAAGACGGTGAAAAATATTTTCACGGAAGCCTTAGCTATTTATTTTTTTACAATTGCTTGCCAGACAGGTTGCAAGACAAATGGACGCAGACAACCTTGGGCGATTTTCGATTTAACGCCACATTTTTCAGCATTCTACGCGACAAAAGTGAAATCATTGACAAAATGATTTATGGAGAAATGGGTTACTGGGACAATAAATTGAAACCAATTTTCGGAGAACATATCTTTAATGAATTAACTTCAGACCAAGCGAAACAGATTAAACAATTAATTCTAAATGACAAAAGTTTTGACGACAATCGTTTTAAAACCGACAGAGACAATTTCATTTATTTCCTAGACAAAACAATTAATAATGAGTGGAGACTACTACTTACAGACTGGAACTAATACGGCTTATAACAGGCGTTTGGCAAAAAAGCGGGTTCAGTGGTTAATTGAACATTCTACCTCGTATCAGCCTTTGTGCTGGGTTGACAGTTTAGTGCTTCGAAATCCGCTTCTTCGCCAAGCGCCAAAACGTTATAAGCCATTTACACAGACTGATGAAAGACTTTTATGACATTTTAAAAATTCCAGCAACATCGGACTCGGCTGAAATAAAAAAGGCATATAGACTTCTTGCATTAAAATACCACCCTGACAAAAATCCTAATAACATAGAGTCCGAATCAACATTTCTTGCCATACAAGAAGCGTATGAAACGTTAAGTGATCCCATTCTTAGAAAAGCCTACGACATAAAGTGTAAAAACAAAAAAAGTGCAAGCAATACTAACAAAACTGAAACACAATCAAGATCCGACCATCAAATAACGCCATTATCGATTTTATTTAATTTACAAGAGATAAGGAAAAGCGTAGAAAAAATTAGCAGTGAAAAAATAAATAAAGAAATTTTATATAATTCCCTTGACACCTTACTATTACATTGTGAATTAAATTTATTTGTTTTTAATTCCAATATAAAAACGACTGAAGAGATTGTAGACGAAATACTTATTTGCTGTAAGATCCTTGAGCCTGAACAGGTAGCCAATATTATAGACAGACTTACCCTTTTTTCAAAAACGAATAAAAAAATAGAAACAAAACTAAGTTCTTTTAAGAGGAAATACAGAATATTGAGATTATTTGATAGATTTAGAACAGCTGCTGTAATATCAGGAATGATAATCATTGTAGCTATCGTGTATAATTTACAAACTGATAAAAATTATAAAAATCAAAGTTCTTCAAATGCCAATAAATTAAGTTCCTTAAGCAAGGGGAATGATTCGGGAGTCAAATTAACCAATGAACAGTTGTTTCGAAAGACAAAGGATTCATTAATTGCCTCTGGATGGAAGTATGATAAAATAAGTAATGGCCAATTACCTTCTTGCTATAACGTCAAACCCAAAAAAGGAAATGTTTCTAATTACTTAGAGGTTAATGTTGGTGGCGGAACTGATGTGGTAATTAAAGTAATGAATCAAAAAACGGAAAAATGCATTAGGAATGTTTTTATTAATAGTCGTTCAACATATACTATTGAAAATATTCCCGAGGGTGAATATTATCTAAAAATTGCATATGGTAAAGAGTGGTTCACTACAATAAAAGATCGCCAATGTATTGGAATGTTTCTTAGAAATCCAATGTATGAAAGAGGTCAAGAGATTATGAATTTTAATCGCCAAAAGACAGCTGATGGAATTATTACACCAAGTTTTAAACTATCCTTAGATGTTATATCTTCCGACATTTCAAACTCATTTATATCCAAAAATATCTCAGAAAGTGAATTCAATCTATAGGAAAATAAAGGCAGACTAACACTTCATGCGATTCCAAAGACAGTTATTTCATTTAGGTTCCGATCGACCTAAGCACAAAAAAGTGGACTTTTAAAAACAGAAGTATCTTGTTATGAGAAAAAGAGGAGACATACTTGAAGCTACGGACAGAAGCTTTCACGCTGGAAAACACTATATTGTTTTTTATGACGGATACAATGATGACAATTTTATTGGAGCAATGTTAACACATACCGTTAATGACAAAAACGAATTAATGAATGCGTCACATTTCATAGAAGATGACGAAAAGGGAAATGAATTTAAAGTTCGGTTTGAAAACACTCATCTTGTAAAAGCAAAACTCATGAAGTTCGAAAAATGGGGGCCATTCAATAAAGTGGGCGAATTGACAAATTCTGGAATCGACTTCGTTGAAAACACCATAGATCATTTGCAAACAGAAACATGGGACGAATATAAGAACAGAACCAAATAAATTAAACGGCTTATAACACAGGTCTGGCGCCATTTGGGCATCTCACTCCGCAAGACAAATTATCGTTAACTTTGAAATCAGGCTTCGCAATTAAAAATATAGTAAGAACCCAAACGAGCGCCAGGCCTGGGAACGTTACCTGCAATTATGAATAGACGAATTAAGAGACTGCTTGCATGGACATTTTTTGCAATCGGTTTCATTATCCTGACCTTTTTTAGAAACTACAAAGGAAATGTAATTCCTTACCCGTGGTTAATTTATGTGGGCGGACTACTTTGTTTCATTGTTGGACTCATTCTTCTTCTGAAAAATCCAAAGACCCCAGATAATGGTCTTTTACTAACAGTAGAAAAATATATCAAGAACCTAAAAGAAAATGGCGACCGAATTAAGGTCGACCTTAACTCATGCGACCTAAAACAAAACGACTATTTTGAAGAACCCGACTATTATAAAAACGCAACCGAAGCGGAATTAATGTTGGCTGCGGATTATGTATATTTCTACAATAAACTTAAGTACGGACGCATTGACAAACATGTATATCAAACTATTGCGACCTTTACGACAAATTACAAAGGAAAAGAAATGACCTTCATTTCTCCGACAATTGGAAAAGATAAAACGAACTTACTTTTTAAGTTCAGCATTAAAAAAGACACGACAATTTACGTAGACAAAATCGATCCGACAAAATACTACTTCGACATTGACTTTGTTTATGCAGACTAAATAACTGCAGGTAACACAGGTCTGGCGCCATTTGGGCATTTCGCTACACAAGACAAATTAGATTAACTTTGAATCAGGCTTCGCAATTAAAAATATAGTAAGAAACCCAAACGAGCGCCAGGCCTGGAAACGTTAGCCAACATTTATAAAGGACAATATGATTATAAAATTTCAAGGAGAGCATAAATCTTTAAAAACATTCGAGAGCGAAAACCTTGACGATTTTTCAGTTATTACTGGTAAAAACGGTTGCGGCAAAAGTCAACTAATAGAACTTATTGGATTAAAAGCCAGTAAGCAGTTAACGCCTCTTATGAGCTTTGTGTTTGAACCTGAAATCTCCAAAATACAATTAGAAGGAATTGAAAATAGCAATCTGTCAGCTTTAAACAATTCAAATTGGAAAAGTAAAATTGATCAGTATATAAATGAATTTCGTGGACTAGGGAAGAATACAAAATTGCTCGCAGAGGCTTTAATAAATAGTAAAGTCTGGATGACGCATACAGACAGAGAACCTTTTTTTAAATTAATTACTTCAATACCAACATCTCAAGTAGAAGAATTGGTTACAAACACGCTAAAGGAGATTGAACCTGATTGGTTTGGATCACCTAGGATGTATAAAGAAGTTGCCGATAGATTGCCTCAACATAATTTTTTTACTGATGCGAGAAAGAAAGCTGTTCTAGTTTCAATATTTGTAGCAAAATATAGGAATAAAGTAATTAGCGAATTGAATGATGGAGATTTCTATCTTACCCCAGTTCCAGACTACTTCCTAGATGAACCGAAACTCTTTGGTTCTCAATTAGAATTTGTTTTTTATAATTATGCCAAAAGAAGAGATCAAAACCAAAGATTGTTTTTCGAAAAGTCCACATATAAAGAAGAAAACAATTCGATTTCAGATGAAGAATTTATTAAAACATTTATACCGCCTTGGACGTCAATAAATGAAATATTAAATCAACATAAATTAAAGTTTCAATTTAAAGGTATAGAAAGGAAGGATTTTTCCAATGATGCAAGTATCTCCTTTAAATTGATAAAAACAACGGTTGGCAAGGACATAGAATTTCAACATTTATCTTCTGGGGAGAAGGTTATTGTCGGTTTGATTATTAAATTGTTTACTAGTAATTACTACAGTGAAAAGTTGGAATTCCCCGAACTAATTGTATTGGATGAGCCTGACGCCCATTTGCATCCGGAGATGTCAAAATTGCTTATTGATGTATTGCTTGGTACTTTCGTTCAAAAATTGGGAATAAAAGTAATTGTTGTTACGCACTCACCATCAACAGTTGCTCTCTGTCCTGACAACTCTATTTATCAATTAAAGAATGAACCCATAACGACCTTACTTAAAATAGAAAAAAATGATGCATTAAAACTTCTTACAGATTTTATACCGACTTTATCAATTGACTATAAAAATCACAAGCAGGTATTTGTTGAGAGTCCAACTGACATCAAATATTATCAAACCATTTTTAATAAATTAAATCAAGAAAGAAACTACCCTTTTAGATTATATTTTATTTCTAATTCATATGGGAAAGGCAGTTGTGAACAAGTAATAAAGATTGTAGGGGATATAAGAGAATCGGGAAACACAACTGTTTTTGGTATTATTGATTGGGATCTTAAAAATCCAACGACAAATTATATAAAAGTTCATGGATTAAACAAAAGGTATAATGTCGAAAATTATTTGTACGACCCAATATATCTTTCCGTTCTTTTTATGAATTTAAAAGCTCATGGTATTTATAAAGAGCTGGGTGTTGAAGACACTATAAATCAATATTCAATCGGAAATGAGCCTATTGAATTTCTGCAAAAAGTATCTGACTGGTTTTTCAGCAAATATTATGAAGTGCATAAAATGAGTGAAGAAGTGGTTTCTAATCTTGCAGAAGTTGAATATTTAAATGGCAAGAAAATAAAAATGCCTATATGGTTTTTAGAATTTCAAGGTCATGATTATGAAACTCGACTGAAACAGGTGTTCACAGCACTTAATAAATTTACTGGAGAAGGACAATTGCAGCAAGAAATTACAACCATTATAGGGAAATGCTATCCGTTCATACCGAAAGACTCAGAATTATTAATTGAAGAAATAATAAACGGTGGCTAACAGCACCTACCCAAAAGGCGGGGTTTCGTGTTCCAAAGACAGTTTTGTGGTTAATCAAACATTAGTTTTTCAAATCAAGTTTTGTGGTAAAAAGTCCCGCCCTTCGGGTAGCTGCAAACCGTTAGCAGCAAGTGTTAGGAAAGACAAAATGTTAGTAAACCCGACTCTTTTTAAGCCTTGCAACTGGCTGACTTTCAATATATTAAAAATGTTTACCTTATTTGTAAGGGAAACATCAATATTTATTAACAATATTTGTAAATATGAAAGATTTAACAGTTTCTGCCGTAGATCGACAGAATATTTTAAATAATAAAAAAGCCGTAGAAAACATACAAGTTTACCTAGGTATCACAGGAATGTTGTTTGAAGGTGAATATCGGTTCACTAGACAGCAAATTGCCGACTTTTATGCAATAGACAATTCCACGATTGACCGTTATTTGTCTCAAAATGAAGAGGAGTTGCGTCACAATGGATATGTAAACCTTAAAGGCAAAGCATTAAAAGCATTTAAGGACGAATTTGGCTGGATGCTTAACGAAGGCGCAAAAGCTCCACAATTAGGAGTTTTTAACTTTCGATCATTTTTAAACTTAGGAATGCTTTTAACTGAAAGTGAAAAAGCAAAAGCATTAAGAAGCAAAATACTAGATATTGTTATAGATACCCTAAATCAAAAGCTCGGTGGATCTACAAAGTATATTAACCAACGCGAGGAAGATTTTTTAATAGCGATGGCAAGAGAACCTGTCTATAGAAAAGAATTTACTGAAGCTTTAAGTAAATATCTTGACATGGGAAATTATAAATATGCGGTTTACACTGATTCAATATATAAAGCTATTTTTCTAGAAAAGTCAGCGGAATATAAAGTCATTTTAAAACTTGAAGAAAAAGAGAATGTAAGAGACACGATGTATTCAGATGTCCTCAGACTAATCGCATCTTTCGAAGTTGGTATTGCTGATGCAATGAAATTAAAATCAGAGGAACTATCTAGGAAACTAAAACCAAGCGAACTCAACGAATTAATTGAGGAATTTGCCAAACAGCGTTTTTGGATACCGCAGATCGAAGATGCAAGAAACAAAATGGCAAGTAGAGATTACGGATTAAGAAATATTATTCATGAGAGACTAAAACCATATATTAACTCCTTAAGTGCTTCTGATTATGAAAGGTTTTTAGGAGACAAAAGCAAAGATCTTCTTCAAAGAGTTGTGGAAAATCCTGAGTTATTAGATGTATTTAAACGTTTAAAAGATCGATAATGGCCTTTGCATATTTTGACGTTGCTCATGCCGTGACCGTTCATGATGAAATAGTAAATCAATCTGGCGGAGCTTTAGGAATAATTGACATTCGATTACTTGATAGCACGTTAGATCATGTTAAAAATGACGAATACTATCCAGAGTTAGAGCATAAACTGACCCATATCTTCTTTTCAATAAATAAAAACCATTGTTTTAGAGACGGGAATAAAAGAGCCTCTATTGCTCTATCGGCTTATTTTTTAGAAATCAATAATTGTGCTTTTAAGGTTGAGCGGTTTATTAGTGAAATGGAGAATATTGCGGTTGATGTTGCAGATAATCGAATCGACAAAGACCTCCTTTTTGAAATTGTGACTTCAATTATATACGAGGAAGACTATAGCGAAGAATTAAAACTAAAAATTATTCACTCTAAGACCATAATAAATAACGACCAAGACTGATTGGCGGAATAAACACCTGCAGCTAACAGCGGTCGTGGCGCCATTTGGGCACCTCGCTTCGTAAGGCAATTTGAAATTCGCTTCGAAATAGTAATTTTAGTAATGAACCCAAACGAGCGCCAGGCCGCAAACCGTTAGCTGTAATTTTAAAGACTGACAATGGGACTATTCCACTTTTTTAAGACAAAGGAAAAACAAGCAGAAAATATTCAACAAAAGAAATCGGACCGACCTGAATGTGATATTTCAAAAACGCAAATAATGGCTGACCTCTTTTCGGTGCCAAGAGAAAAGCGTGACGACAAATGGAAACAGACTTTTTTTGAAAACGTGCAGACAGCTAGTTTTGCTTGTAATAACCCACAGGTAACAATCGGACCTGACGGGTTTCCATATTTTGCACTATCGACACCAGAACCACAGAAACCTTTTGAATCTTTTTGCATAAGAAATATGAAAGAGGATTTTCTTCTTGAAAAAGGTTTAGGTATTACCATTAACCCAACGGACAATTCAGTTGAATGGGTCTTTTCATACGGTGACATTGTCAATCTACATGTGAACAGCGAATTTTATTCAAAAACAGACAATATTGAAATAGAGAATCAAGAAACTATAAAGAAAAAAGAAGAAGTTCTAATTGCCCAGCCATCTGAATCTTATTTGCCAGCGCAGACAAGAAGTGTTATAAGAAAATATCTGCAAGACAAAGGAATTAAACAACCTAAGATTATGATGATATGCAGAAAAATGGACGGAACGGTGATCCAAGAATTAGCATTTAATATATTTAGAGAGAATTTTTCTTCTGTCGAACAATTGAATTTGTTTCTGCGACAATTAAGTTGGTTTTTACCAAGACACTATATTATTCTTTCAGTTCCGAAAGACTCTAATTTGACGAACGGGTTTCATAACTTATAACCTTCGAATCAAAAAAACTACAGCTAACACAGGTCTGGCGCCATTTGGGTATCTCGCTTCGTAAGACAAATTTGAGTAATTTTGAAATAAGGCTTCCCGCCTTCGCTGAACTTCGGCCGGGCAGGCGCAATTAAAA